>NZ_WJNG01000005.1 GCF_009649745.1 Aquibacillus halophilus
CGACACTCCTATGGGAAAGGAACAGTCTGAAGACCCCGCAGTGAGTGTTCTTTACGAGCGAGGAGGCTGAGGCGTTCCCCATGGAAAGGGAGTGTTTTTCCGCAGCGGCGAAATAGCACTATTCCCAATAAAGACCGTAAGGAAGTCAGATAGTTACGTCGGAGTTTATAGATATTCTGTCATAAACAATCTTTTAAGTAACAGTTTTCAAAGTAAATAAAAAAAGTCAACCATGGTTGACTTTTTTATTCTTTAGCAGGTATGTCTATTTCAAACAAATCGTATGCGACATCTGTATTATTAAAGATGCTTCGCGCTTCGAATAATAATTCATCTTGCTGTTCCTTCTGATAACGAGAAGATATATGGGTTAGTATAAGTCGTCCTACACTACTATCTCTTGCTAGTATAGCCGCCTGTATCGTTGTTGAGTGGTGGTACCTCTGGGCGAGTTCTTCTGAATCACCAGCGAAAGTTGCTTCATGTACCAGTACATCGGAATTATTCACGAAATGGGAATGTTCGGGAATGTATTTAGTATCACCAAGAATGGTAATTTTTCTGCCTGGTTTATTTGGGCCAATATAGTTATCTCTAAGCAATACATCCCCATTATCTAAGATAACAGTATTATTTTCTTTTATCTTCTGAAAAATTGGACCGGGTTTAATACCTGCTTTTATTAATCTCTCGGGTTGTAACTGCCCTGGCTTATCTTTCTCTATAAGCTGATAACCAAAACTTGTTACCCCATGATCTAATTTTTTAGCAACTACCTGATATCTATCATTATCTTCTATAAGCCCCTCAAATACTTCTTCAAATATTAAAGGATAACTTAGATTTGAACCACTAACTCTTAAACTAGTCTCAATAAACTCTTTAATACCTTTAGGTCCGTAAATAGTTAGTGGAGAAACTCCACCTTGAAATGAACGACTACTTAAAAAACCAGGTAGGCCATAAATATGGTCTCCATGTAAGTGGGTGATGAAGATTTTCTCTATTTTTCCTGGTCGAATATTTGTGTGTAAAATTTGATGTTGTGTAGCTTCACCACAATCAAACAGCCATATACTGCCTAATTCTTGAAGCATCTCTAATGCGATGGCAGATACATTTCTTTGTTTGGAAGGAACCCCAGCACCGGTACCTAAAAAAACCAGTCTCATTATTTACCTCCTAAATTTCAGCATTATAAAAATCAAAGTAAAATAATGCCTACAATATTCTAATAGAAAATTCAATTACATTTTTTCTATGTATCTGTGTTATTCACTTAGTATCCAAAAAATTATTATTTAATATCTAGTTGTTTATCTATTATTTGTGTGTTTATGTTTATACAATTCCCAGTACTCTATAGCAGTATGTGGGACATCTGTAAAGATAGCGTCACACTTTAATTTGTAACAACGCATCATTGAGATTGGCCTGTTAACCGTATAAATACGAATGTCTAGGTCATTATTATGGCAAGCTTCTACTAGAGAGTTCGTAAGCGATCGGTATTTCAAATGTAATGCTGACGCCCCAAGACTTTTTGTATAATCTACGAGCCCTTTGATTTTAGTTGATGTTAAAAATGCAGTTGAAAGGTTTTGGTCAATTTTATTTAGTTTCTTAATACTATTTGGACTGAAACTTGAAATGACGGTATTACCAATCACATTATACTTTGAAAGAAGCGAGTACACTTTTTCTTCTAGGTTTTTATAGTCAATGATATTGTTTTTTAATTCGATGTTCAATCTCAAATTTTTGTTTTGTGCCCATTGCAAAAATTGTTCAAGTGATACAATAGAGGTATTTGCGAAGCGAGTAGAAAACCATGAGCCGGCATCTAGCTTTTGTAATTGATCGAAGGTATAATCTTGAACAAACCCTGTACCATTAGTAGTCCGTCTCACATTTTCATCGTGGATTAAAACAGGTACTTTATCCTTTGTTAATTGAACGTCTGTCTCAATACCATCAGCACCCATTTGATAGGCTAACTCAAAAGCTGGCATTGTGTTTTCAGGTGCTAGTTTACTAGCGCCACGGTGGGCAAACACGATTGTTTTCAAGTAGCATCACCTCTGTAGTAATTGTTTTTATATCTTACAATCAATATGAAAATCAAGAAATTTTTACCAATAAAGTTCATTGCAAGGATATACTATGCTACAGTATACCAAAAAAGTCAATTTGAAAGAGGGGTATTATGATGAAAACTACTTGGCAAACAAAAAAACAATTAACGGATTTACTATGCTCGCTTGTTAAATACCCTAGTATTACAGGCGATGATGAAGAAATTGCATTAGCAGAATATCTATATTATTTAATATCTAACCGTGAATATTATCATCATAATCCAAGTCATGTGCAACTACATCCACTTAAGGATGGACGACAACTGTTAACTTCATTAGTAAAGCAGAGCGATTACGAAGATACTGTTATTCTTTTAAGCCACTTCGATGTAGTTGGAATAGAAGACTATGGATCGTTACGAAACTTAGCATTTCATCCCAATGAACTAACTGCCGAGATGAATAAAATGAAAAATGAATTACCGACACTAGTGCAAAAAGACTTAGAAAATGAAGACGGGGATTGGTTGTTCGGCAGAGGAACCATGGATATGAAAGCAGGCATATCTGTACATCTTTCAATGTTAGAAAAAGCGATGTCAGGTGAATTTAAGGGCAATATATTATTGCTGTCAGTTCCAGATGAGGAGGTTAATTCACTTGGAATGATAACGGCATTACCGATATTAGAGAAACTTAAGAAACAACATAACCTAAACTACAGTGCCTGTTTAAACGGAGAACCTATGTTTAGTAAATACCCGGGTGATCCTAGTAATTATTTATACACAGGCTCCATCGGTAAGGTCTTACCTGGATTTTTTTGCTATGGAAAAGAAACTCACGTTGGGGAACCATTTGCAGGTTTAAATGCCAATCTTATGATTAGTTTTATTTCTCAACAGTTAGAGCTAAGTGAAGCATTTGTTGAAAAGGTAGGCGATGAGGTAACGCCTCCGCCGGTAAGTCTCATGCAAAGAGATTTAAAAGAAGCCTATTCTGTCCAAACTCCAACTACTGCTGTTGCAATGTATAACGTTTTATACCTAAAACAATCAATTGAGACGATTAACGAGAAATTGTTCCGTGCAGCAAAACAAGCAAGTGTTTCTATTAAAGAACACTTTAATGAAAAAGTAAATAAGTATTCAGAGTTTGCAAATGAATTTATTAAACCCGATATCGATGTTCAAGTATTTATGTACGATGAGTTGTACCATTTGGCAGTAGAACGGTTTGGTCAGCATGAAGTGGAGCGCCGACAAAACTTATTGATTAGTAACCGTGATAAAGGAGATCGAGATTTCTCTACATTGCTTGTACAAGACTTAGCTTCGTTATGTAAAGATTTAGCACCAATGATTATTTTGTTTTACAGCCCACCATTTTATCCATCTGTTTCTTCACACAATGACCCAACTATAAAAAGGGTGGTTAATCGGGTGAAGAATGAAGCAACCAATCAATTCAGTATGGAAATTAAGGAAGTTGAGTTTTTTCCTGGTTTATCTGATTTAAGTTATCTAGGCCCCGTCAGTTCAAGTAGTAACTTGTCAGCTCTACTTTCAAATCTACCGATTCAAAATAAAGGATTTGAGCTTCCAGAAGAAGTGATGAAAGCTATTACTATGCCTATTCTTAATATAGGACCAAGAGGAAAAGATCCACACCAATGGACTGAGAGGTTAGAATTGAACTATAGCTTTTCACAGTTACCTACTCTTTTAGCGACAGCGATTCATGGATTACTCGAAAAGAAGAGAGACAAATGAGCAGAAAAAAGGTACAATAGCCTAAGAATGAATCACAATTCATTTTTGGAGGCATTTAAGTGACTAATCAATCAGAAGCTATACTAAAATTAACTGTACCTACCCCTTTCCCTGTAGGTGATGTACATATGTACTTAATTAGAGGAGAAAGTCTCACCTTAGTTGATGCGGGGGTGAAAACTGAACAGGCTTTGAATTTATTAACTAAACAATTAGATGATCTCGGTTACAAATTAGCCGATATTGAACAAATTGTGTTAACACATCATCATCCAGACCATATTGGATTAGTTGGGCATTTTCCAAATGTTCACAACATATATGGGCATCGCCTGAATCGACCGTGGTTAGTCCGTGATGAAGAATTTTTCAAGAGATATGAAGCATACTTTTATGAATTATATCAGTTAAGTGGTACACCAAAATCTTATCAATCGTTTCTAAAAACATTAAGATCTCCTTTAAAATTTGCGGGGGAATCAGATTTGCTAGAGGAATTGGTGGATGGAGATAGACTACCGGGGCATCCAGAATTTAAAGTGATTGAAACACCTGGTCATGCTCAAAGTCACCTTGCGTTTTACCGAGAAACGGATGGAGCTTTTATTGGTGGAGATTTACTGTTATCAAACAGTTCTTCAAATCCTTTGCTTGAACCACCTGAATCAGTTGACCAAGAACGGCCTAAACCATTGCTGCAGTATCGAAATTCACTGCAAAAATGTTTAGATTATCAGATTGGAGAGGTTTATCCAGGGCACGGACCGATTTTTTCTAATTTTTCCGAGTTAGTCGCTAAGCGTCTTGAGAAACAGGAACAAAGAGCAAGACTAGCTTTTGGATTATTTAAAGGTAATGATTTAACACCATTCATGTTATGTCAAAACCTTTTTCCAAATCACATTGAACAGCAATTTGGATTAACGATGTCAGAAACAATGGGGCAACTGGATTACTTAGAAGATAAGGGATTTATAGTGAAATATATAGAACAAGGGAAGCTTTTCTATTCAAAAACGAATTAGGTGATCAGATTGTCAAAAGTAACTGGAAAAAATATTATAATCACAGGTGCTTCAAGCGGTATTGGAAAAGAAATAGCAATGGAAATAGCTTCAAAAGGTGGTTTTCCAATTTTAGTTGCACGATCAGTGGACAAATTAATTGATCTTCAACAAATGTTAACTGTTAATTACTCAATAAATTGTAGTTATTACGTCGCTGATTTAACTAATCTGGATACCTGGGAAAATGTGTTAGCTGATATTATTTTCGACCATAAGTCTGTGGATGCAATAGTCAACAATGCTGGAGTCGGTATATTTAATTTACTCGAGGAATCCAACTGGGAAGACACTGAGCGGATGATTCAATTAAATGTGCTTTCGCTCATTAAAGGTGTCCAGGTAATCCTTCCACACTTTTTAGATCGTAAACAGGGTCATATTGTTAACATTGGTTCTCAAGCGGGTAAGATGTCCACACCCAAGTCAGCAGTCTATAGTGCTTCTAAACATGCTGTTATTGGTTTTTCCAATGCCCTTCGATTAGAACTTCGAAATAAAGGGATATTTGTTACTACTGTAAATTTAGGTCCGGTTCGAACCAACTTTTTTGATGTTGCAGATCCTACAGGAAAATACAAAAAGGCAGTAGATAAGTATATGATTAATCCAAATCAGGTCGCTAAACAGGTAGTTAAGTATTTATTCACTAATAAAAGAGAAATTAATCTTCCACGCTGGATGGATGCTGGCAGTAAACTTTATCAACTTTTTCCTAGTATTGTCGAAAAATTGCTACGGAAACAATTTTTGAAAAAGTAGTAGTCGCTTTAGTTAGCGAATAGATTGAAGCTACTTCAATTTTCTACTATCATAGATTCTAGAATATTTGAAAAGAGTACACATTTTAAAAGAGGAGGGAGTAAGTTGCGATTATCTATTACTCCACAGGCTCTTGAACGAGTTATTGAATTGCAAGGGTCTGATCAGAACTATTTATGGCTTTATTACGACACAGAAGGCTGTGGTTGCGGTGTGAGCGGATTGCCTAGTGTGCGATTTGCAACTTCAAAAAACGATTCTTATCAACTGGTAGAATCTAATAAACTTCAGGTAATTATCCATAAACAACAAGCAGTGTTCTTTGCTAAAGAAATGAAACTTGACTATACAGAAAATTTCTTCCGATTATCTAGTTCTGAGGGAATGTTAAATCCTATCATTTCAGAATTTGATTTGCAGAAAGAGGAAGTAGTATGAGTAAAAAGAAACAAGAGTCAAATACACTAAAAGATCGATTGAATGATGAACTATTAGCAAAACTAACTACAAAAAAACAGGAATTAAGAAAACAAGAGGAAGATAAATTACAGAAAGAAAAAGAAAAAGAAAAACAAGTTAAAATAGCAGAGCAAAAAAGGAAGGAAGCCAATAAAAGTTTTGAAGAACTACTATCAGATAGTGAGATGGATTGGCGTAAGTTTAAATAAGCAATGTTGAATGAAGAATGAGGTCTAAATTTCTTATTAGAAATTTAGACCTCATTTCAATCCTAGTTAATATACCTCGCAAGGTATCATAAATAAACTGATGAGTCCTTATCCTTGATTGATTGTATTTTAATAAAGTCAAAATTAGCTTGATATCCTTTACCTTGGGGACTGCAGGCATAGATTCCTGCATCAATCGAATTTGTCTGATCTTCAAACAGGTGAGCAATTCGAATTTGTTTCCAGTTTAATCCGTCTCTTGAATAGTCTACATAGAAGTCATGGTCTACTTTTGTTATTCTGAAAAAATGTGTATTATCTTTATTTTCTATTTCTTGGGTTGACCAATCTGAGTAACCATAGTTAGTTACTACTGCACCAAGTTTGTCATTGCCATCTGGTATATGTTCAACTGAAGATTTGATCCAACTATCTTTTGAAAATCGAACCATAAGTCCAGATTGATCATATCGATTAATTGGATTAGCTGTTACTTTAGTAGTGATTGTGAAATCTCCTGTTAGTTTGCAATGTAGAAAATGGCCATTATCAGCTTGAAAACCATAGTGTGTATTTTGCCAAAAGTCTGTTTCTTTTTCAGATTCAATTACTAGTTCCGATTTAGTAGAATCAATTCGCCACTCTTTGGGTTGCTCGAACCATTCTAATTTTTGATCATATTCAGCTTTACTAAAATCTTCAAAAAGGATAATATCCTCTCTCACTTTATCCGCCTCCATCACATCATAGTTCTATTAACTCCAGAAATAAGAAATATCGTTATCTGTGCTTATCATATTTGATTGGGTAGGTTATTTCCTTTAATTGTTGGTACATTTCTTGAGTTAAAGCGGGTGCTTCTTTGAGAATTAAATTGTTATCTAATTGTTCTACCGAACTTGCCCCAGCAACTGCACTTGCAACAGCAGGATGGTAAAGAACATACTGTAAAGCTAATTCAGTCATTGCTTTTTCGTTAGAAAGAGTATTTAACTGTTCGATCATTGAGAGCAATCGGTCATAGGAATATTCTAAATATCCATCTTTTCCTTTTCCTTGTACTTTTTCCGATGCATAGTCACTTAGCATCCCCTTCGCAACTGGACCTCTAGCTACTACACTTATATCATTTTCATTTAAAAAATCTAACATACTTTCCTCAGGTCTTCGATCAAACATACTGTATTGCATCATCACATTTACAATATTGGACTTCTTTACATATTCTTTAATCACATTTGGTCGAATTGATGAAATTCCGTAATAACGGATGAGACCTTCCTGCCTCAACTCTTCAAATGCTTCAATTGTTTCATCAATCGGATCATTAATTGTACCACCATGAAGCTGGTAGAGATCAATATAGTCAGTCTGTAGTCTGCTTAGACTGTCTTTTACTTGTTTTTTTATATAAGCCTTAGAAGGATCCCAAAACCAACTTCCATCATCCTTCAAGTGATTACCTACTTTTGTTGCTAGTACGATTTGGTCTCTTTTGCCTCTAATTGCCTTCCCGACAATGGTTTCGTTCTGACCTTGATCATATAAATCTGCTGTATCTAAGTAATTAATTCCAGAATCAAGAGCGTGATCAATAATAGTTTTCGCTTTACTTTCACTTGTACCTAATGACATACACCCAAGTCCCAATTCAGATACGTAAAGATCGGATTTGCCAATCTGATTTTTCTTCATATTTAATCATCCTTTCAGTTAAACACTATTTATTACATTGTAGGAACAATACATATCAAACACAACTAAAGTGAATGTTAAACTATGTTAAAATGACTTATATTGTTTTAAAAGGAGATTATCGTCTATGAAAAAATTCGAAGAAAAAACATTCCACTCGGAAGTCATTTTTAATGGAAGAATTATCAATTTGAAAGTTGATAGTGTTACTTTACCAGACGGAAAAACATCTAAGCGAGAACTAATTACTCATCCTGGGGCTGTAGCAGTGATTGCGATTACAGCTGATAATAAAATTTTATTTGTAGAACAGTATAGAAAGCCTTTGGAAAAAAGTTTGGTTGAGATACCAGCGGGAAAGTTAGAAAAGGGAGAGCAACCGGAGTTGACTGCTTTACGTGAGCTAGAAGAAGAAACTGGCTATACAACTGACAACATGAGACTTTTAACTTCATTTTATACATCTCCGGGTTTTGCAGACGAATTAATATATTTGTACATAACCAATGATCTAAAAAAACTCGAACAAGCAAAAGGACTAGATGAAGATGAATTTGTTGAATTAATGGAACTTTCATTGGAAGAAGCGGAGCAACTAGTAAAGACGCAACGGATTCATGATGCAAAAACGGCTTATGCAGTTCTTTATTTAAAATCTGAAGGAATGATTTAATTTGATTCTATCGTCATATTTCGCGGATCTTCATGTCCATATTGGAAGGGACATGTTTAATAAACCTGTAAAGATTACTGGTTCAAAAGCTCTTACTTTGACCAACATATTACAAGAGTCAAGTCGCAATAAGGGTATTGACATTGTAGGAGTTATTGATAGCCACGCACCTGCTGTGTTAATGGAAATCGAAGAACTTATTGTTAGTGGCAGTGCTACAGAGTTAACTGATGGTGGTATTCAATTCGAAAATGTAACCTTAATTCTAGGATCTGAAATTGAAGTATATGATCAAACATGCCGTGGACCTATCCATGTCTTATGCTATATGCCAAATCTTTCATCAATGAAAAAATTTTCTAAATGGCTATCAACAAAAATGAAAAATATAAATTTAAGCTCCCAACGATATTATGGTACAGGAAAAGAACTACAAGTGAAGGTAAAAGAATTAAATGGTCTATTTATTCCAGCCCATGTCTTTACACCCTATAAAAGCCTCTACGGAAAAGGGGTTAACCAATCGCTAACTGAAGTTTTTGATGAAACACAAATTGATGCTATCGAATTAGGTTTAAGTTCGGATACAATAATGGCAGATCAGATAAGCGAACTTCATAATTATACCTTTGTCACAAACTCTGACGCACACTCATTGGCTAAGATTGCTCGTGAATATCAGGAGATTAGGATGAAAGAACCTACCTTCAAAGAGCTATCTTGGGCGTTACACCAAATACATGCCAGGGAGATTAAAAGCAATTACGGGATGAATCCCTTATTAGGAAAATATCACAATTCGGTATGTAGAAAGTGCTTAAATCCCAACAAAGGCGAGGATAGATGTGAAATATGTGGTTCAGTTAAAGTAACGAAAGGAGTAGCTGATAGAATTTCAGAATTGAGAGATAATTTTAATCCCTTGCAAAGGGAGCGGCCTCCATATATATACCAAGTACCACTAGAATACATACCATCATTAGGACCTAAAACTTTCGAAAAACTACTAAATTATTTTGGGACTGAGATGAAGATTATTCATAAGGTACCTGAACATGAGTTGGATAAGGTTGCTGGTCCTAAGATAACAAATATTATTATAAAGATGAGAGCGGGGGAGCTTCGTTTTCAAATAGGTGGGGGAGGTAGATACGGAAAGCTACTCTAGTAGAATTAACTCTTTTTGGTCTATTTTATATGAGTTTCTCATAGATTTTACTAAACGTATTATTTTGGTAGAAAAGCGGGGGAAACTCATGTATAAAAAAAGAACATTAATAGCCGAGCATTTTAGTAATCATGCCGTTATTTACTTTTTCATGTTAGTACTTTTTTTAATAGGTGTTATTTTTGGAGCAGTAATTGTAAATAGCATGAACTTTATTCAAAAACAGGATTTATTTTTTTATTTAGATCGTTTTTTTGGTCAACTTTTAGAGGGACCAGTTGTTGATAAACAGGAAATGCTAAGAAGTAGTTTGTTTTATCATCTTAAATATTTGCTTCTTTTGTTTATTCTAGGGCTATCTATAATTGGTTTACCAATTATCTGGATTCTTCTTTTTGTAAAAGGATTGGTAATAGGTTTTTCAGTAGGATTTTTTGTAAATCAGATGGGGTGGCAGGGGCTTATCTTTGCTGCTGCTTCGATCGCACCTCAGAATTTTTTAATCATTCCTATTTATTTGGTTGCTGGAAGTTTAGCGATGATTTTTTCTTTAACGTTATTAAGAAAGCTCTTTACTCGAAGATTACAACAACCTATTTTACAACCATTCTTAAGATACACATCTCTGTATCTAACCCTACTGGTGATAGGTAGTTTAGCCGCAATCATAGAGTCGTTTATTTCTAATGAAGCGATGCAAGTAGTTATTCGTTGGATTTATAGTTAATAGTAATTATTATTAACTATTTATTATTATATATTAATTATAATGATTGTAATTGACACCTGTTTGATGTCTGCTTATAATGAAATTGGGATTATGAGGGAGGTTTCAGACATGGAGCATCGAATTGATCGAATAAAAAAACAATTACATTCACAAAGTTATAAACTAACTCCACAACGGGAAGCTACCGTACGGGTTTTGTTAGAACGTGAAGAGGATCATTTAAGTGCAGAGGATGTATACCTCCTCGTAAAAGAAAAAGCACCAGAAATTGGTCTTGCTACAGTTTACCGAACTCTGGAATTGTTATCAGAATTAAAGATTGTTGATAAAATAAATTTCGGTGATGGTGTATCAAGGTATGACCTTCGAAAAGAGGGTGCAGCTCACTTCCACCACCATCTTGTTTGTATGGAATGTGGTTCAGTTGAAGAAATTGTTGAAGACTTACTAGATGATGTAGAGAAAATTGTGCAAGACGATTGGGGTTTTCAAGTAAAGGATCATCGGCTCACTTTCCACGGTGTCTGTAAACAATGTCAGATAGAAGTTGTTCCAACAACATAGTTTGTACTAAAAGCCTTTTTAAAAAGGCTTTTTTTGTTTTTAGTATATAATAGATATATCGAATAGCAAAAATTTAGCACAAACATTTACATACACAAAAAAGTTCGATATCTTTAGGTCAACTACGTATATTTTGATGGTTTTTTGGCATATCTTTGTACTAGCTAGGATAGTAAAACTAATTCTATTCTATAGTCTTGAAATTAATAAAAAGTACTCTATCAATACTTTGAGACTTTGTATTATGAAGAGGAGATATGTTCATGAAACCAATGTACACATTAATTAAGGAAACAATAAAAATATTTATTATATTTACAGCATGTACACTTCTCTTTTACTTTGGGTTGCAGGCTATGCATGCTGAATATCAAGAATATCATCGTTATGACCAACCAGAAGGTAAAGCAGTAAAGGTTTTTAATTATAACCAACAAGATGTTATTGATCGATTATCCATATTTTTTCGACTAGGGGAGTAATATACGATGCAGGATATGTTAAACGACTTTCTTCATTATTTAAGGGTAGAAAGAGGACTATCCAAAAACACATTGGAGTCTTATAAGCGTGATTTAGTTACTTATAACAAATATTTAGTTTCTACGTATAAAATTGAAAAATGGGATACCGTAGTTAGAAATCATGTCATGCAATATCTTTATCAACTAAAGGACCAAGGAAAATCCTCAGCAACTATTGCTAGGACGTTGTCATCTCTTCGTTTATTCCACCAATTTTTAGTCCGTGAATATCATTTAACTAATGATCCAAGTTTACATATTGAGACACCCAAAAAAGACAGAAAATTACCAAAGGTATTATCTGCTGATGAAGTTGAAACACTCTTAACTATACATGTAAAGGACCCACTAAGTATTCGTAACAAGGCAATGTTAGAAATGTTATATGCATCTGGTTTGCGCGTATCAGAATTGATGTCTTTAAAAGTAAGTGATCTTCACTTAACGATGGGGTTTGTTAGGTGTTTTGGAAAAGGTTCTAAAGAAAGGATTGTGCCCTTAGGCGATTTGGCCAAAGAATCGGTAGAATCTTATTTGTCATTTAGTAGAGATAGCTTATTAAAAAAGAAAAATAGTGATTTTCTTTTTTTAAATCATCATGGAAATAAATTGTCAAGACAAGGTTTTTGGAAAATTCTAAAAGGGATTTCTCGTGAAGCCGGGATAACTAAAGAAATTACGCCACATACTTTACGACATTCATTCGCTACCCACCTGTTAGAGAATGGTGCTGATTTGCGGTCTGTGCAAGAAATGTTAGGACATGCTGATATATCTACTACTCAAATCTACACACATGTAACAAAAGCTAGATTAAAAGACATCTATAAGTCCTATCATCCTAGAGCGTAGCATTCTTCTAATTTCTCAATATACTCATCCTAATTAAAGGCATAATCCCGGTTCAATTAGGGAAAGTAAACGTAAAGGAGGAATACAAGTGAAAAGCTTTGAACGCATATTTTTAATTGTTTTAGATTCTGTCGGTATTGGTGAGGCGCCAGATGCTGATAAATTTAATGATTTAGGTGCAGATACACTTGGACATATTGCTGAACATATGAAAGGGTTAGATATGCCTAATCTAGGAAAAATGGGTTTAAGTAATATTAAAGAGATTAAGGGTATAGAAAAAGCAAGCCAACCACAGGCCCATTATACTAAGATGGCAGAGGCATCAAACGGCAAGGACACAATGACAGGGCATTGGGAGATTATGGGACTACATATCGAACATCCATTCCGCACTTTTCCTGATGGATTTCCGGATGAACTAATCAATGAATTAGAACAAAAAACCGGTCGATCCATTATTGGGAATAAACCGGCGTCAGGAACTGAGATACTGGAAGAACTCGGGGAAGAGCATATCAAAACTGGATCATTAATTGTTTATACATCAGCAGATTCTGTATTGCAAATTGCAGCTCACGAAGAAATTGTACCAATCGAGGAGCAATACAAAATTTGTGAAATTGCTCGAAAATTAACACTAGATGAAAAATACATGGTAGGTCGAGTAATTGCTCGTCCGTTTATTGGTAAGCCTGGTGAGTTCGAACGGACGTCCAACCGACATGATTATGCCTTAAAGCCTTTTGGTAGAACGGTGATGAATGAATTAAAAGATGATGGATATGATGTTATTGCCTTAGGTAAAATCTCGGATATTTATGATGGTGAGGGTGTTACAAAATCTATACGTACTGAGAGCAACGAAGATGGCTTAGAAAAAATGATTCAATCGATGGATATGAAATTTAAAGGATTGAACTTTTTAAATTTAGTTGATTTTGATGCTAAATACGGCCACCGAAGAGATCCACAAGGGTATGGAGAAGCCTTAGAGTTTTTTGACACTCGTGTCCCCGAGATATTAAGTAAAATAGGCGAAGACGACCTGCTCATTTTTACGGCAGACCACGGCAATGATCCAACAGCCCAAGGAACAGATCATACAAGAGAATACGTACCTCTTCTTGTATATCACACAGGTATTAAAACGGGGAATGAACTACCAATTAGAAAAACTTTTGCTGATATAGGTGCAACTATTGCAGAAAACTTCAAAAGTAAAATGCCAGAGTATGGAACCAGTTTTTTGAAGGATATAAAATAGGGAGGAATGTGTGATGAAAAACATGGAGGTTAAGCAAGCAGCTTCATTTATTGAAAAAAAGTTAAATGATGGCCCTACGTTGGGGCTAATTCTTGGTTCAGGTCTTGGTGTATTGGCTGATCAAATTAATAATCCTATTACAATTTCTTATAAGGATATTCCTCATTTTCCAGTGTCAACAGTTGAGGGTCATAAGGGGCAATTGGTTGCTGGAGATTTAGAAGGGTGTCAAGTGATTGCCATGCAGGGACGTTTTCACTTTTATGAAGGATATACGATGGATCAAGTGACATTTCCGATTCGGGTAATGAAACAATTAGGAATAGATACCTTAGTAGTAACTAATGCTGCTGGAGGGATTAATGAGTCTTTTAACCCTGGCGATCTAATGATTATTAATGACCATATTAATAACATGGGAACAAACCCATTAATCGGATTGAATGACGAACAATTAGGCGTGCGTTTTCCTGACATGTCACAGGCATATAATAGAGAGCTAGTTAATCATGCAAAACAGTGTGCTAAGGAATTAGATATTAAAATTCAAGAGGGAGTATATGTGGGTAATACAGGGCCTTCCTATGAAACTGGAGCAGAAATTAGAATGTTAAGGACTATTGGAGGCGATGCTGTCGGTATGTCTACAGTTCCAGAAGTAATTGTAGCTAAGCATGCCAAGCTTCGTGTATTAGGAGTTTCATGTATATCTAATATGGCAGCAGGTATCCTAGACCAACCCTTATCACACGATGAAGTAATAGAAACAACCGCAAAAGTTCGGGAAGACTTTTTGAAATTTATTAAAAAGATAATCCAAACACTTCCTGTTTGAGACTCTAAAAAATAAAGGTGATATAAAATGAGAATGGTTGACATCATTATAAATAAACGTAATGGTAAGGAACTAACAGAGGAAGAAATTCAGTTCTTTATTGAAGGATACACAAATGAAACGATACCGGACTATCAAGCATCTTCACTATTGATGGCTATTTATTTTAAAGGTATGTCTGAACAGGAAACCGCAGCCTTGACAAAAGCGATGGTAGAGTCCGGAGATACGATTGATTTGTCCCCAATTAAAGGCCATAAAGTAGACAAGCATTCAACAGGTGGGGTAGGAGATAAAACAACATTCATCGTTGGCCCACTTGTAGCGTCCGTAGGAGTCCCTGTTGCAAAGATGTCTGGTAGGGGATTGGGCCACACAGGAGGTACTCTTGATAAATTAGAATCTATCGAGGGATTTAAAATTGAGATGACAAAGGAACAATTTATTAAAAATGTAAATGAAAATAAACTCGCCGTTGCTGGTCAAACAGGAAATCTTGCTCCAGCGGATAAAAAATTATATTCGTTAAGAGATGTGACAGGAACAGTAGATTCAATCCCATTAATTGCCGGATCTATAATGAGTAAAAAGCTGGCTTCAGGTGCCGATAGCATTGTACTGGATGTAAAAACCGGAACAGGTGCGTTCATGAAAACTCTTTCCGAATCCGAAGCATTGGCAAAAGCAATGGTTACGATCGGTAATAATTTAGGTCGCAATACTGTAGCAGTTATAAGTGATATGAATCAACCGCTCGGTTATGAAGTAGGAAATGCCAATGAAGTTAAGGAAGCAGTAGAAGTATTGCAAGGAAAAAAAGTTAATGATTTACGAAGTTTGTCATTAGAACTTGCATCTCACATGACCGTATTAGCTGAGGTATTTGAAACATATGAACAAGCGTATCACACCTTAGAAGAAAATCTTGAAAACGGCAAAGCATTTGAGGCATTTCGTCGATTTGTGCAAGCGCAGGGTGGTAATATCAATATGATAGATGATCTATTCATGCTTCCATCTTCAAAATATCACCTTGAAGTTAAAGCTGAACAAGACGGTTATGTAACTGGAATAGATGCAGAGTCTATTGGAGTAGCTGCTATGTATTTAGGAGCTGGTAGATCAACTAAGGATGATCAAATTAATCACGGAGTTGGTATCACTTTAAAGAAAAAAATTGGGGATCAGGTTAAAAACGGTGAAACTTTGGTTATTCTCCATAGTGACCAAGAATCAACAAGCGACTCAACTCAAAAGGTGTTAGACGCCTATAAAATCGAATCTACTAATAAAGGTGAAAATAAATTAATATATAAAGTCATAAAATAATTTAAATTAAATTCACATCTTATGCAGTAATTTCTCGGAAATAGCAAGGAACTTTAATATTTTTTTGAAAATAACTCGAATTTTCGGGTTATTTTTTTGTTCTTTAAAACTAAATTAGTTGGTTTTTTATAGAAAATTTTCTTATCTAGTACGCTTTAAAGTTTTCTAACAAGAAAAATTAAACATATTATCATTGAAATGATCTTCTAAGATAGTATAAAAATTCATTTAATGGAAAATATATGAATAATAAATGATTTGGAGGTATTGCTATGAAAAAGTATTTTTTAACATTGTTAACGATATTTACGATTCTATTTGCTATAGGAGCCTTACCAATACATGCGGAGGAGGACTCTAAAGAAGAAAATAATCAACAAGGTAATACAACAGATAAGCTAAATCTAGCAGAAAACTCTAAATCTGCATTATTACTTGAGCGTGATACCGGAAAAATATTGTATGAAAAAAACGCTCATGAAAAATTACCACCAGCAAGCATGACTAAAATAATGACTTTAATATTAATAATGGAAGCACTGGACGAAGGCAAAATTAAACTAGATGAAACAGTAAGAATAAGTGAGTATGCAGCTTCAATGGGAGGATCCCAGATTTTTCTAGAAGCTGGTGAAGAAATGGTTGTAAAAGACTTATTAAAAGGAGTAGCTGTAGCGTCTGGCAATGATGCAAGTGTTGCTTTAGCTGAAAGAATTGCAGGAAGTGAAGAGGCTTTTGTCACTATGATGAATGAAAAAGCAAAAATGCTTGGTCTCGAAAACTCAAAATTCCAAAACACCACAGGACTACCTGCAGAGAATCATTATAGTACTGCCTATGATATGGGGCTTATGGCAAAGGAACTATTAAAACACGAGGAAATAACTGAATATACTAGTATCTATGATGATTACCTACGTAAAGATACAGAGGATGAATTTTGGTTGGTAAATACTAATAAGCTAGTCAAATTTTACGAAGGTGTAGATGGACTAAAAACTGGATTTACTTCGGAAGCAAAATATTGTTTAACAGCGACTGCGAAAAAAAATGATATGCGGACTATAGCAGTTGTTATGGGTGCCGAATCCCCTAAAAAAAGAAATGGTGATGTAACAAAAATGCTTGACTATGCGTTTAATCACTTTGAAACAAAATTGTTATTTAAAGGTAACCAGCCTGTTTCTCAACTTAAGTTGATCAAAGCAGACAAAGATAACGTTGATATTGTGACGGAGGAATCTGTATCAGTTGTCCATGAGAAAGGTGAAAAACTAGATGGCGTGGAGACTACTGTAAAAATAAATAGTAATATTGAACTTCCTTTAGAAAAAGGAGACATAGTTGGTAAACTTGAAGTCACATTAGATGGTAAAATTCTTTCAGAAACATCATTAGTTGTTAATAACGATGTCGATAAAGCTGGTTTCTGGAAGTTATTTAAACGTTCTATGGATGAATTGGTGAAAAAGGAATAAAAGGATAATCTTTGTTCGAATAAACACTTCTTTTGTCGACAAGAAGGTATTTGATCGTTGGATACAGAAAAAGATTTACTACAGGAAATATGTTAGGAGGAATCAGTAGTGAGTCTTACTGTTAAATTAACAACGAAAGAAAATGTATTGTTAGTTCGTCTTTCAGGTGAATTAGACCACCACACAGCAGAAAACTTAAAAAATCAATGGCAAACAGCGTTAAGAGAGAAAAAAGTGAAGCATGTGATTCTTAACCTCGAACAACTATCGTTCATGGATAGCTCCGGTTTGGGAGTTATTTTAGGTAGGTATAAAGAAGTCATGCAATTGGGAGGGGAAATGGTGGTCTGTTCAATTTCACCTGCTGTAAAGCGTTTATTTGATATGTCAGGTTTATTCAAGATTATCCGATTAGAAGAAAGTGAAAAATTTGCCCTGATAAGTTTGGGGGTGGCCTCATGAGCAACACAATGACTGTAGAGTTTTCTAGTATAAGTTCTAATGAATCATTTGCTCGAGTAACTGTGGCTGCTTTTGTATCTCAGTTAGATCCAACTATGGACGAGCTAACAGAAATTAAAACCGTTGTTTCTGAAGCTGTAACAAATGCAATTATTCATGGGTATAACGATCAACATGATAAGAAAATTTTAATATCATGCACTCTTAATGATGATGAAGTTGAATTAATCATTCAAGATGATGGTGTTGGAATTGATAATATCGATGAAGCTATTCAGCCGCTATTTACATCAAAACCAGAATTAGAAAGATCTGGCATGGGTTTCACAATAATGGAAAATTTCATGGATAAAGTAGAGATTATCTCAAACCCCGATCAAGGTACGACAATTAAATTAATAAAACAATTTAAGAAAAGTAAAACCTTATGCAACTAAGGGGATGCCTATGGAAATAGAACTGAAAAAATCACAAAAAGACAAGCAACTGACTGATGTTCAAGTAAAGAATTATATACTCTTAAGTCAAAAAGGTGATCAATCTGCACGAGACCTTCTTGTAGAAAAAAATGTTCGTCTTGTTTGGTCAGTTGTTCAACGTTTTATCAATCGAGGTTACGACCCTGATGATTTATTTCAGATCGGGTGTATAGGGTTGTTAAAGTCAATTGATAAGTTCGATCTTTCATACGATGTTCGGTTTTCTACTTATGCAGTTCCTATGATTATTGGCGAGATTCAGCGTTTCATTCGAGATGATGGTAGTGTAAAAGTAAGTAGGTCCTTAAAAGAAATTGGAAACAGAATTAGGAAGAAAAAAGATGAGTTAACAAAGGATATGGGTAGAACACCAACAATTAATGAATTAGCCTTAGCTCTTGAGTTATCACCGGAAGAAATAGTCCATGCTCAAGAGGCTGCCAGATTACCACATTCCATTCATGAAACCGTTTATGAGAATGATGGCGATCCAATTACACTACTTGATCAGATTGCTGATCAAGATACGAACTGGTTTGACAAAATTGCTCTTGAAGAAGCAATTAGAGAACTAGAAGAAAGAGAACGATTGATTGTATATTTAAGATACTATAAAGATAAAACACAGTCTGAGGTTGCCGAACGCTTAGGTATTTCTCAAGTTCAAGTTTCTCGATTAGAAAAGCGTATTCTCCAATATATAAAAGAGCAGATTGGTATTTAGAAGAGTTGTCATATGACAACTCTTCTTTTTAATTTGGCTGTATTATAAAGTTTGATGCTCTGACACAATATCTATAGATTGCGTCATAACTTTTTGATAATTTTTTCACTTTTCCTTAATCGGCTGCGATTTGCGCTCCGGGCAGTCGCTTTCCGCGGGCAACGCTTCAACTTCCTCGGAAGAATACCACTTCCTTGAAAAAGGAAAACACTTTTTCTGCGTGCGATGTACCGCTTTCGAAGTGTTTTCTTGTCCTGAGGGATTTTCAGCCGTCGCTTTTCCCGCAGGAGTCGACTGCCCTGCGCTCCAATCAACCATAATATAAGAGTAAACAGCTGTTGTGATATTGAAGTTATTAAACACAACATTATACTACGTAAGAGATAAATAAAGACTTTTCAAAAATACAACCACTATTCTTAGAGAGAGTTAATTTCATTAACTAAAGGTTTATTGGTGTAAAATCTCACTTGAACAGATAACCTCTCTAAGCTTCGGATAAACACTCATTTTCAGTTAGATATATTCCATGAAACTTAGCGACCATGGGTTTTATTCTTCTATAATCAGAACACTACTACTAGTGAAGGCAGAATACGTAGACTCCTGTGGGAACAGCGTGTTCCGAAGACCCCGGAAGAAGCGTTCTTTTACTTCTGAGGAGGCTGAGGTCGTGCCCACGGAAAGCGAAGTATTCTGCCGAAACGGTGTATGTCATCCCATAAAAGAGAAGGTAGAAAGCAAATTACAGTCATAGTATCCAACTATATCTTGTTTCCTATTTTCAAAGGTCAAGGTTTTATTTTCTTAAGAATAACAAAGTTAAACCAAAATGAATGATTAGGATGATTCCTACCCATACTAAGCAAACGAATTTCCGAAAAAGGAGGAAATTTTATAATGGGAGGAATTATTTATTTAAGACTGAAAAAAAACATTGAAATTAAGGGTAACGACATAATCCACCTTAATGACATTGCTTATATTACTGGGGATTCAGCCACCATTAATCAAATAGGAAAAACTTTTATATATGAAATAACTGATTCAGACAAAACTATTTCAGTTATTGAAGGTTTTACCGTTGTACAACAATTAATCCAATTATTCCCCAAAATTGAAATCCAGCTTATTGGCCCAACTCAATCTATTATAAATATAAAAAAGACAACTAAAACACCTTCCTTAATATTAGTAATTTTGATTTGGTTATTATTATTTATAGGAGCTTCTATGGCAATAATGAATTTCCATTACGATGTAAGTATGCAAGAAGTCCAACAAAAGCTTCACTTTCTTATGACAGGAGAAAAAACTGAGTATCCACTATGGATACAAGTTCCTTACTCACTCGGTTTAGGTGTTGGAATGATTTTATTTTTTAATCATCTATTTAAAAAGAGATTTAACGAGGAGCCAAGTCCTCTTGAAATCGAAATGTTTAAGTACCAGCAAGATCTTGATAGCTATGCTTCTTACTATCAAAATACATTGACTGAACAAAACAATGATACTAACTAACTTAATTCAAGTATTTATCGGTTTTGCTTCTGGCCTCATAGTTGGCACTGGATTTGTGGCGTTTTTAACTGTTTTAGGAATTATCCCAAGATTAATTCAATTAAGTAAGACTGAGCAATTTATGAGAACTTATGTATCCGGAGTAATTATTGGTGCATTCTTTGGTATTTTTCTCTCTTTTAGCGGGGTATCCTTTAATATTTCGACAATAGCAATTATAATCTGGGGAGCTTTTCATGGCGTTTTTATAGGCATGCTAGCAGCCGCTCTCACAGAAGTATTAAACGTTTTTCCGCTATTGGCCAAAAGGGTAGGGCTTGAATATCATTTGCTTTGGCTATTAATGGCATTAGTTTTCGGGAAAGTATTTGGCTCTTTATTTCAGTGGATTATTTTTGTTAAATGAAAAGAATAATCATATTATAACGTTTTAACCATTGATTTCTTTGGTATGAAAGGACAGTCATGATGAAACAAAATAAGAAAAAAGTAATCATTATCACTGATGGAGATGAATATGCGAAGAAAACCATTGAATTTTTATCAAAGGATATCGGTGGTACCTGCTTAGCTTATTTATCTGACAATCCAACGCATGTGACTCCAGAAGAAGTAATAAAAGCAGTCCATCAAGCTAATGCAGATCCAGTGTATGTACTAATAGATGATGCTGGAATTCAAGGTGTAGGAGCTGGTGAGAAAGTCCTATTGGCGTTGGCAAACGATCCTTTTACAGAAATTATCGGTGCTGTAGCTGTGGCAGCTCATACGAAAAATATGGAATGGTCACGTTTTACATTTGCTATTGATAATAATGGGGAATTAATTCCAAATGCAGTAGATAAAGAAGGTATTCTTGTACCTGATACCGACAGAATAAACGGTGACACAGTATATTTATTAGATCAGTTGAACTTACCAATAGTAATTGCCATTGGGGATATAGGTAAAATGTACGGAAAAGATGACATAAAAAAAGGATCACCAATCACTAAAAAAGCAATTGAAATAATTATTGAGAGAGGTGGAAGCAATGAATAAAGATAAACAAAAAAAAACTATCCCACCTAGAATAAAAGAAGTAGAAAGGTTTATGGAGGATAACGTGGGAGTTGGGACTTCTTTTGATGTTGGTTTTAGAAACTTAACCATACTAAAGAAGACAACTCATTTATACTATTTAACTGGACTTTGCGAAACCGCAATAATTGTTGAGTTAATAAAAAAACTTGTAGAAATAAATGATAATGAACGAAACATAAGAAAAGTACCAGAGATTATAGAAAATCGCCTAGTTCATCAACAGGTGACAAAAGCAAAATCAATGGACGATGTAGTCGATCAGCTTTTATCTGGATTAATTGTTATTTTTATCGATGGAGAAGATGAAGCTTTGATAGTTGACGTTCGAAGTTATCCTGGTCGTTCCCCTAAAGAGCCGGATACTGAAAAAGTAGTTCGTGGTGCTCGGGATGGCTATACTGAGAATATTATCCAAAACACTGCGTTAACTCGGAGGCGTGTTAGAGATGAACGTTTGCGTCATGAAATTATCCAAGTAGGTGAACGATCAAAGACTGATGTATGTATTTCTTATATTAAAGATATTGCTGATGATGGATTAGTTGACCTTATAAAAAAAGAAATCAAAGCAATCGAAATTGATGGCATCTCCATGGCTGATAAAACCATTGAGGAATATTTGGTTAAACAAAGGTTTAATCCCTTTCCACTCGTAAGATATACGGAAAGACCAGATGTGGCTTCTAACCATCTGTTTGAGGGTCATGTACTAATTATGGTAGATACATCACCAAGCATGATTATTACCCCAACTACATACTTTCATCACGTTCAACATGCCGAAGAATACAGGCAGTCGCCAACTGTTGGTACTTTTATTAGGTGGGTAAGGTTTATTGGTATTTTTGCATCAATTTTTTTATTGCCATTTTGGTTATTATTGGTTCAAGAACCAAATTTATTACCTGAACCTCTTCAATTTATCGGTCCCAATGAATTAGGCAACATTCCAATTGTATTTCAATTAATAGCAGCTGATATAGGGATAGAATTTTTGAGGATGGCTGCTATTCATACACCAACTCCGCTATCAACTGCTATGGGTCTAATAGCAGCAGTATTAATAGGTCAAATAGCTATTGATGTTGGTTTGTTCAGCGCGGAAGTAATTCTATATGTAGCAATTGCTGCAATCGGTTCGTTTGCGACTCCAAGTTATGAACTTAGTATTGCCAACAAGATGGCTAGGGTTTTTCTGCTAATTGTTACTGGTATATTTGGCTTAAAGGGTTTTGTGATAGGGGCTACTATATACATTATTGGTTTGTCTTGTATCAGGTCGTTAAATACACCATATTTGTGGCCTTTTCTGCCATTTAATGCGAAGGCTTTAATGCAGATTATATTTCGTATTTCTGTCCCTATGACAAAAGATAGGCCGAGCATCGTACATCCTAAAAATAATTATCGTCAACCGAAATTTAAGAGTTGAACCATTTGTACTGATGTGTTAAATTAATTCTATCTATAAACACTGTGTTTTTTAAAAAAAGTTAAAAAAGATGGCAACATTACTATTATCCCTTGTCCACACCATTTCTATTATTTTTAACTAATAATAGCTAGTGGTGATAAGGGATTTTGATTTGTTCTTATACAGTGTGTCCTATCCTTTGGAGGTGTAACAAATGAACCATCCTTATAAGTTAAACGAACAAGGTCATTTAATGATAGATGGAGTAGATACTACTTACTTAGCAGAAAAATATGGTACGCCTCTATTTGTGTATGATGTCACAGCGATACGAAAAAATGCTCAGGCTTTTATAAAAACATTTGAGAGCCTACGAGTAAAAGCACAAGTCGCATATGCTAGTAAGGCCTTTGCTTCCGTTGCTATGTTGCAAGTTGCTAAGCAAGAAAATTTAAGTCTTGATGTTGTTTCTCAAGGAGAATTATACACAGCTCTTCAAGCAGAATTTCCTGTAGAAAAAATCCACATGCACGGAAACAATAAGAGCTATCAAGAATTGGAAATGGCTGTTCAGCATGATATTGGTTGCATTGTTATTGATAATTTCTTTGAAATCGAATTGCTGAGAGAAATTCTTGAAAAAAACCAAACAACAGTAAATGTATTAATTCGAGTTACTCCTGGAATTGAGGCACATACTCATGATTACATTTTAACTGGAAATGAAGACTCTAAATTTGGATTTGATTTATCAAATGGGCAAGCAGAACAGGCATTTACAATATTAAATGAAATCGACTCAATCAATGTCAAAGGATTACACTGTCATATTGGCTCACAAATCTTTGAAACAGATGGGTTTGTCATGGCTGTTCAACGATTATTTCAAAAATTAAGTGAGTGGAGTCAAAAATATCACTTCACATCAGAAGTGTTAAATCTTGGTGGTGGATTTGGAATACGTTATACTGATGAAGATGATCCGTTACCACTAGAAAATTATGTTGAAGCACTCGTAAAAGAAGTAAAAAAACAAACGGATCACTACCAAATGCCTTTTCCTGAGATATGGATAGAACCTGGGCGTTCTATTGTAGGAAATACAGGAATAACTCTTTACAGCTTAGGTTCAAAAAAAGAAATTCCTGGAATTCGGAACTATGTTTCTGTTGATGGTGGTATGACAGATAATATTAGGCCAGCTCTTTATCAGGCTAAGTATGATGCATTGATTGCTAATAAAGCAGACCATCCATTAACTGAAAAAGTTTCTATTGCTGGTAAATGCTGTGAGTCTGGAGATATGTTAATATGGGACTTAGATGTTCCCTCAATTGAACATGGTGACTTTTTAGCGGTTTTTAGTACTGGTGCATATGGGTATTCCATGTCTAATCACTACAACCGTTTCCCAAAAGCAGCTGTTGTATTTGTTGAAAATGGGGAAGATAAGCTAGTGATTCAGAGAGAAGCGTATCAAGATTTAGCACGTAATGATTTGTCATACGAATAACAAGGAGGAATTAACATGAAACAAGCCACAATTGAATTTGAAAATGGAGAATTTATTTTAATTGAAATGTATGAAGAAGCAGCACCAAACACTGTAGCTAACTTTGAAAAGCTAGCTAATAGTGAATTTTATGATGGAGTCATTTTTCATAGAGTAATTCCAGGATTTGTTGCCCAAGGTGGAGATCCAACTGGTACTGGCGGTGGCGGTCCTGGTTACACAATTAAATGTGAAACAGAAGGAAATCCTCACAAACACGTTGCTGGATCATTATCCATGGCGCACGCAGGTAAAGATACTGGTGGAAGCCAATTTTTCCTTGTTCATGAAGCTCAGCCACATCTGAATGGAGTCCACACTGTTTTTGGACAAGTAACAGAAGGATTGGATACGGTGTTACGTATTAAACAAGGTGACGCAATGAAAAAGGTTCGCGTAGAGGAAAAATAAAAAGTGAGTCCTAGGGTGAGAATCCTAGGCTCGTTTTTTATTTTGCTATTTTTTTTTTACAATTGCTGTAAATTAACATAGACAAGATCACATCTTTAGCTATAGTTTAAAGAAATTGTTCACATAAATTATGACTTTTTTCTAAAAAATAGTAGTATTATTTGTAATGGATGAGGTATCATGTATAAATAACTAGTAACAATTAGATAAAACACTACTATTTTTATCAATTCGTTAATGGTGTTCATAAAGGACTGTTTAAAATTGGATCAAAAGAAGAAAAACTGGATTTTGTTTGGAGTACTTTTACTATTAGGTACAATTTGGGGTATAGCCTATTGGTTTATTTTTGTTTTGTGATGGCTTTAGAAACTATTGACAATTATAGAATAATAAGTCATTAATTAAGTGTGTTCGAAGAGACTGTGTGAATTTTTATCAACAGGACTATAGATTTTATGAAATATTAAGAGGTCAGGTTATTTAAGCTTTCACTAAGCAGATAAGTTATTTCTATAATGAGGGGTAAATATGTTAATTCGCTATAAAAAGAACTTTGAAAAAATTGCTATGGGTCTTCTGTCATTTATGCCTGAAGAAAAAGACGTTAAAAAATTGCAACATACCATTAAGGAGTATGAGACTAATCCTGATTGGCAACTTTTTCTATGGAAAGAAGAGGACATTTTGGGTGCAGTTGGCGTCTATTTTGAAAACGAAAATAGTTTAGTGGTTCAGCACATTACAGTGAATCCTTCACATAGAAACATGGGCATTGGCAAAAAAATGATTCTTGCTGTAAAAGATTTATACAAGGCTCAAGCAAATCTTAGGGCTGATGACTTGACCAATGATTTTCTGGAAAAATGTGAATTGGATGCAGACGAGGACGAATAACATTTTTAATGTCAGCTCTTTTAGGGTTGGCATTTTTTCATGTGTACGTTTATAGTTGAGATGAAAATTAACATTTCATTTCCTAAGAAAGATGACCTTTGCTATATTTAAATATAGCAAAGGTCAAAAATTGTTATTTATAACCAAGCAGCACCAACAATAATTAAAAGAATAAACAATACAACAATTAACGCGAATCCACCGCCATAAGTTGCAGACATTTTAACTCCTCCTTTTTAAAAATAACTATATATTCTTTACAGTAACAACCTATGTGAGGATTTATATTTTTGTATAGGCAAAGATACCAGGAATTTTTTTAATTTAATATTATAAATAAATAATTACATAACATTGAAAATACAGTATTTTACTAGGAGGAAAGGTTATATGCAACAGTCATATCATGTTAAAATCGATGCGTTTGAAGGGCCTTTGGATCTGTTATTACACCTGATTAATCAATATGAAATTGATATTTATGATATACCTGTTGCTCAAATCACTCAACAGTATATGGTTTACATAAATACAATGCAAAAACTTGAGTTAAATGTTGCAAGTGAATATCTAGTAATGGCTGCTACTCTATTAGCGATCAAGAGTCAGCTTTTATTGCCCGCTCAAGATCTTGAGGTTGAGGATGAAGGCTACGAAGAAGATCCAAGGGATGAATTAATGAGAAGGCTAATCGAGTATCGCAAATATAAAGATGCTGCTACTCAGTTAAAAGAAAAAGAGCTGGATGCAAACCAAATATATACGAGACCTCCAAAAGCATTTGAAGAAATTTCGACTAAAAAACCTGTAGTTCAGGGAGATATTTCAATTTATGAAATGATTGCAGCGATGAATAAGGTTTTTGAAAGAAAAAAGTGGGATCAACCATTAGAAACAAGAGTACAACGGACAGAAATCCCAATTAAAAAACGGATGGAAGAGATTTTGGCGCAAGTTAAGCTAAACAGATTAGGAATTAAATTTGATCAACTATTTCCATATCCATCTCGACCACACATCGTAGTGACATTTATAGCTATATTAGAGTTGATGAAAAGTAAAGAGATCTACTGTATTCAAGAACAGCATTTTGGTGAATTAATTGTTTTTGACATGGAGGGTGAAATGTGGAAATAACTGAATTTAAAGCTATTACAGAAGGACTTTTATTCGCTGCAGGAGACGAAGGCTTGACGAAGAAACAACTGGCACGACTAATTGAAGTAGATGTAAAGACTATCGATCATATTATTAATGAATTAAGATATGACTATGAGCACATTGAAAGAGGAATAACCATAATGCAGTCGAAGGATTATTTGCATTTAACGACTAAACCTGAACATTCCTCTTACTATAAGAGATTAGTAGAGTCACCTCAATCGACCAGACTCTCTCAAGCTGCACTTGAAACATTAGCGATTATAGCGTATCAGCAACCAATAACGAGAACTGAAATAGAGGAAATTAGAGGTGTGAAGAGTGATCGCTCTGTACAGACTTTAATTTCACGGTCATTAATTGAGGAAGTTGGAAAAAGAGATGGAGTAGGAAGACCAATGATGTTTGGCACTTCAATGGATTTCTTGACTTATTTTGGGCTTAAATCAATTGAAGAACTACCCCCTTTACCTGAAGGTGTAGAGGAATCAGATGTCGAACAAGAAGCTGATTTGTTTTTTGATAAACTAAAAGATAAGCTAGAAGAAAATAACTAACAGGCGAACTACTTTGATGTTTTAATTTGATCACCTCATCCAATTTCTTACATAGGATATTTTTGAGGTGATTATATGGAAAATAAAAAGAAGGACTACCTGACATCTTTGCTATCCTGGGCAGATGATGTTGAAGGCAAAATAAATACTATAAAGTTAGAAAAAGAAGATCTATCTGATTGGTTGAATAAATTTAATGATTGGAAACTCCTCGTAGAGGAAAAAAAAGAATCTGACGATGAAATTACGGATGAATCAATTGAAGATTTGCAAATAAAAAGTGAAAAACTATTAAATTCGCTTACAGAATTATTGAATAAGCCTAGACAAGCTGACGAAACTTTGAAACCTGGCAACCATAAACTACCTCCACTACCTTATGCCTACGATGCTTTAGAACCTTATATTTCAAAAAAGATTATGCAATTACATCATGATAAACATCACCAATCTTATGTTGATGGGTTAAATAAAGCAGAGAAAGAACTTTATAAAAGCAGTCCTGATGATAAATTAATAAAGCATTGGATGAGAGAGCAAGCATTTAATGGATCTGGTCATTATTTACACACCATTTTTTGGGAAAATATGTCTCCAAAGGGTGGGGGTCTTCCGGATGGTATTCTTTTATCAAAACTTAAAAAGGACTTCGGTTCTTTTGAAAAATTTCAGACATTATTTTCAAAAGCAGCTGAATCTGTCGAAGGTGTTGGATGGGCAATTCTGCTTTGGGAACCGAGAGCTGCTCGACTTGGGGTGCAAACAGTAGAAAAACATCAAATGTTTAGCTTGTGGGATACAGTTCCTTTATTGGTTTTGGATGTCTGGGAACACGCCTATTACCTGCAATATGAGAACAAGAGAGCAGAATATATTCAAAACTGGTGGGAAATTGTTAATTGGAAAAATGTGAAGCAACGTCTAGAAAAAGCTCAGAAACTACAATGGCCACTTTATTAAATGTAAAACCCCTTATCTTTTGGTAAGGGGTTTTACATTTAACTAATAACTGTTATATAAGAAAAAATTTAAAATAAAATTGAGAGCTATTTCTATGAATCAATCATATGCATGTCCTTTTTGCATAAAATTGTACAGACATTAGTTGGTGGGAGGTAGCAGTGTGAAACAAGCATTATTAGTTTTTAGTTGTCTTATTTTTTTCGTATTTAGTTTTCCAATTCTGGCTTTTGCTAAGCCAGGAGTTTCAGCTCAAAATGCCGTATTAATTGAACAATCTACTGGAAGAGTTCTGTTCGAGAAGGCAGCACATGAACCACACCTTATTGCAAGTATTACAAAAATCATGACCGCAATCATTGCAATCGAATCAGGAAAAATGGATGAAATGGTCACCGCCAGTCATAGATCGGTATATACAGAGGGTTCCTCTATTTATTTAAAAGAAGGGGAAAAAATTAAATTAAGGGATCTAGTATATGGATTAATGCTGCGATCGGGGAACGATGCGGCTGTTGCAATAGCAGAACATGTTGGTGGTAGTTTAGAAGGGTTTGCTTTTATGATGAATGAAAAGGCATCTTGGCTCGGGATGACAAACTCTCACTTTGACAACCCACATGGGCTCGATTCAGACGCACATTATTCAACTGCTTATGATATGGGTTTATTAACTCGATATGCAATGGAGAATGATTTGTTTAAACAGATTACCGGTTCCACTTCCTATAAAGCAGAGACAAGGGAATATGCTTGGGGAAATAAGAATAAATTACTTACCAGTTTTTATGAACTCTCGACAGGAGGTAAAACTGGCTATACAAGAG
Source organism: Aquibacillus halophilus (assembly GCF_009649745.1). Taxonomy (GTDB): domain Bacteria; phylum Bacillota; class Bacilli; order Bacillales; family Amphibacillaceae; genus Aquibacillus; species Aquibacillus halophilus. The sequence continues at coordinate 29,508 of NZ_WJNG01000005.1, forward strand.
CTGCTGGGAGAACGTTAGTATCTACTGCTGAAAAGGATGGCATGGGGTTGGTTGCTGTTACATTAAATGCTCCGGATGACTGGAATGATCATATGCGATTGTTTGATTGGGCATTTAAAAATTATGAACTCAAAACTATTCAAGAAGAAGGTATAGAAACTTATATTATTAATGATTCGTCTATTATTACTAATGGATTAATTAAAGAAAGTATCTTATTTCCACTCTCTGAAGATGAACAAGATAAATTAAAAAAATCAACCTATTTAGATGCTTCAATAGAAAAATCTGATACCTCAAAAAAAATAGGGAAGAAAATTTTCAAATTAAATGGAGAATCTATTGCAGAAACGTCCATCTATTCTGATAATCCAAAGGAATCCATTAGTTTGTTAGATAACCTAATCAACACCTTTAACAAAATGACTGGGGTTTTTTAAATGGTTAATCTTATTTGGGCATTCATGGCAATCATCGGGATTGTCTATGCTATGTTTAATGGAACAATGGAAGAGGTTAACCAGGCTTTATTCGAAAGCGCGGATGATGCAGTTACGTTATCAATAGGACTAATAAGTGTCCTAGTGTTTTGGTTAGGCTTAATGAGAGTAGCTGAAAAAGCTGGGCTACTAAGACTATTGAGCAAACTTTTCAAGCCAATAGTTACACGGCTATTTCCTGAAATACCAAAGGACCATCCTGCAATGGGCTATATATTGTCTAATTTCACTGCAAATTTGTTTGGATTAGGGAATGCGGCAACGCCTATGGGAATAAAAGCAATGGAACAAATGAAAGAGTTAAGTGGTTCAGATAAGGCTAGTCGCTCAATGATCACTTTCCTAGTTATAAATACTTCAAGTCTAACTTTGATACCTTCAACAGTAATCGCCATACGAATGCAATATGATTCGATTGCTCCTACAGAAATTGTTAGTACCACGATAATGGCGACTGTTATAACATCGATTGCTGCGATTACAGTAGATAGATTATTTTACTATAGAAGGGTGAGTAAAGCTAAAAAATGAGCATAATTACTGCTGCTAGTACCTGGATTATCCCCTGTATAATATTAACCGTGCTTCTAGTTGCTACGTGGTTAAAGCTGCCTACATATGAAATTTTCGTTGAGGGAGGGAAAGAGGGAATTAAAATGGCTGTTTCCCTTCTTCCTTTTTTATTAGGGATGATGGTTTCAATCTCGATTTTTCGTGGATCAGGGGCGATGGAAGCAATGATTAATTTTATGTCCCCATTTTTATCAACGATAGGAGTACCCTCTGAAATTGTACCACTGGCTATGATCCGGCCAATATCAGGAACTGCAGCACTTGGCATGACAACCGAGTTAATCAAAACATATGGTCCTGATTCCTTTATTGGAAGGCTCGCATCAACAATGCAAGGGAGTACAGATACTACGCTCTATATTTTAACCGTTTATTTTGGTGCAGTCGGAATAAGAAGAATGGGAGACGCTTTAAAAGTTGGACTCATAGCAGATTTTATTGGTATAATAGCCTCAATCGTGATTGTTACGATTGTCTTTGGTGCTTAAGGCTTTAGCAAGAATGTATTAGTTCTGCTATGCTATTAAGGTATATCTTTTTAGATGAATGAAGAGTCTGTCTTCTTTGGTTTAAGGAATTTTATAAAGATATCAGGTGATAGTATATATTAAACAGTTCTTTCTCAATGAAAATTCTGTTATTGTTGTACCCTAGAGTTTTAGTGTTTAACAAATATTTTAAGAGTCTTGAAGCTTAACCAAACATTTTGGTTAACTAAGGCTTGATTTTACTTCCCTTGGCCACTGCCAAGTTTTCTTTATGTTAAAAAAAATTCAAAAAAAATGGTGATATAATGACAAACTCTAATGAACGATTACAAAAAGTGATTGCACAAAGTGGAATAACATCAAGACGAAAAGCAGAAAAGTTAATTGAAGACGGTAAAGTTAAAGTGAATGGACAAGTAATCAAAACTTTAGGAACAAAGGTGAGTCAAGACGATAAAATAGAAGTAGAAGGAGTTCCATTAGAAAAGGAAGAGCCAGTTTACTTCATGCTTTACAAACCCAGAGGTGTTATTTCAAGTGTTAAGGATGACAAAAACAGAAAAGTAGTAACCGATTTTCTACCTGAAGTAACACAAAGAATATACCCTATAGGAAGGTTAGATTACGATACCTCAGGTTTATTGCTCTTAACTAATGATGGAGAATTTGCTAACTTAATTATGCATCCAAGTTATGAGATTGATAAAGTTTATGTTGCGAAAACAAAAGGAATTCCCGAGAGAGAGGATCTTCAGAAGTTGAAAAAAGGAGTAACTGTTGATGGCGATAAATTAAAGGCTGCTCATGTTAAATTATTATCAGCTGATACTCGTAAAAATACTGCTATAATTCAGCTTGTTCTACATGAAGGGAAAAATAGACAGGTCAGAAGGATGATGGAAGCTATTAACTTCCCGGTTGACAAATTAAAGCGGGAACGATATGGTTTCTTAACCTTGCAAGGACTTAATCCTGGTGAGTCTCGTGAGTTAACCCCACATGAGGTAAAACAGCTCCGTGCTTCTGCCACAAAATTGTCATAGAATCGTTGAAATTAACCGTTGATTTAAATGTTACAATGGCTTAGGGGAGTGAGTAGCTTGAAGAGAATTGAGGAGGCAAAAGTAAAAAAAAGCAAGAAGAAAAAAAATAGACTTGTTTTTCGATCTATTGTCTTATTGATATTATTTGCCGCAGTAGTCTTTGCTCTTGTTTCAAATTTAAACAAAGATAATGCTGTTATAGGTGTTGGAGATCAAGCACCAAATTTTGAATTAAAACAAATGAACGGAGATAAACAGTCTTTAACCTTGGATGAATTAAAGGGTAAAGGTGTCATGCTTAATTTCTGGGCAACTTATTGTAAGCCATGTGAAGAAGAAATGCCCTATATGGAAGCCTTATATCCAGAATACAAGGATAAAGACGTAGAAATTGTAGCTGTTAGCTTAGATGCAACTGAACTGGTAATCGATCGTTTTATAGATAAATACGAATTAAGCTTCCCCGTATTACATGATAATAAGGGTCAAGTTCTGAATCGATATAACATCGGGCCACTACCTACCACATTCTTTATCAATGAAGATGGGATAGTAGTTGAAAAGGTCGCGGGTGCATTAACTTTAGATAGACTTGATGGTTATTTAAAGCAAATCCAACCTGATTGATCAATGCGGTTATAGTGAGGTGTTTTAATGAAAAAAATAGTATGTGATTCCTGTGGACACCAAAATCCAGAAGGAACCGTTCTTTGTCAGCAATGTGGAAAGCCAATTGACCAAAATCAGTATATTGATGGTAATGAAAATTCAAAACTTATAAATATGCGTTATGAAGGTAGTGCACGACGGTCTAAGACACACAATAAATCAATAGTCGATAAAACATGGAATTTTTTCTCTTCAGTAAAAATTGGAATATGGCTGATTTCAATTACAATAATTGCTTCAGCAGTGGGTACAATTTTCCCTCAGGAGATGTACATACCACCAAATGTTAGTGCCTCAGAACATTATCGTGATCAATATGGGATTCTCGGTCAGATTTATTATCAGTTAGGGTTTCATAATTTATATAGCTCTTGGTGGTACATGATATTAATTGCACTTATCGGCATTTCAATTACGATTGCTAGTATTGACCGTGTAGTTCCTTTATACAAAGCATTAAATATGCAAAAACCAAAAAGACATGAGTCTTTTTTGAAAAGACAACGATTGTTTAGTTCAACGGAGCAAGTTTCTGAGGACGATAAACAAAAAGCGATAACTACTCTTAAATCAATTAGATATAAAGTGACTGAAGAAGACGGACATGTATTAGCTGAAAAAGGGCGCTTTTCGCGTTGGGGTCCTTATATTAACCATATAGGTTTAATCATCTTTTTACTAGGTTGCTTATTTCGCTTTATACCTTTTATGTATATTGATGAATATGTTTGGGTGCGTGAGGGAGAAACAGTCCTTATACCTGGAACAGAGGGTCTTTATTACATAGAAAATAAAGATTTCATCTTAGAAACCTATGGTGATAGCCCGGAAGATGAACGCTTCAAAGAAGCCCTTCAAAAACAAGGTGGAATGGTAGCTAAAAATTATCAGACTGATGCAGTAATTTATAAAAACACAAATCCATCAGCTCTTGGATTAGACCCAGAATTAGAAAAGTTCAAAGAAGACAGTATTCGTGTGAATCACCCGATAAAATTTGATGATTTTGCATTATATCAATCCAGTTATCAGCAAAATGAATTTGAATCAATGTCATTCAAACTCCATAGAACAGATGATCCTGAAGAGGAATCATTGGGATCTTTTTCTGTAAATCTAGCAAACCCCGAGAATGAATACATCTTAGATAATGGAACCAGAGTTGTTATAGATCAATATTTCCCTGATTATTACCTAGATGACGGTGAACCGAGGTCTAAATCAAAATATCCTAGAAATCCGGCCTATGTATTTTTAGTATATCCTCCTGGTCAAGATGATTATGAAATTAGTTTTGCGGGAATTGGGCGAAACGTCGATCCTACAGGGAATAATGAATTTAAGCTGGGTCTTCAGGATTTTGAAGTTCGTGATGTTACCGGATTGAGTGTTAGGCGAGACTACACCTTACCCATTATATCCTTAGGTGGACTTATATTCATGATAGGTGTTGTACAGGGAATGTACTGGCAACATAGAAGAATATGGTTACATCCAAAAAACAATGGTTTATGGATTGCCGCTCATACTAATAAGAACTGGTTCGGTATAAAACGAGATATTGAAAAGGTTATAAATGACACAAACATTAAAATGGTTATGGATCAAGAGGAAGACCAAAACAACTACCAACCAGAAGAACAGACAAAGTAATAATTAAATTGGACAATAATACGTTTATAAGGTTTTAAGGAGGAATAAAATGGGTGATTTAGTTACGCTAAGTAGTAATTCTCTTTACTTAGCCTTTATCTTATATTTGTTGGCTACCTTTTTCTTTGCAGGTACGATTCGTGACAAGCGTTCGGAAGGATCAAAAACTTTTTCTAGCAAAATAGCGATTACTCTTACCATTATTGGATTTGCCTCGCAAATTTTTTACTTTATTACTAGATGGATTGTAAGTGGACATGCTCCTGTTAGTAATTTATTCGAGTACACAACATTTTTTGGAATGATGCTTGTTTTTGCCTTTATTATTATATATTTTATCTATCGATTAAATATACTAGGACTTTTTGCTTTACCTGTTGCATTATTAATTATAGCTTATGCAAGTATGTTTCCAACTGAAATCTCACCATTGGTCCCATCTCTTAAGAGTCACTGGTTATATATTCATGTTACAACTGTTTCCTTGGGTCAAGCAATCTTAGCGGTTAGCTTTGTGGCAGGCCTCATTTATTTAATTAAAGAGATCGATCAATCAAAAAAAAGTAAAAAAACTACATGGCTGGAAATAATCATATACTCTATATTTACTACATTGGGTTTTATAATTATCTCTTCTACGTTTAACGCTATGGACTATTCAGTAACATTTGAGTTTCCATACGATGATCAAGTATCAACGGTAGACTATCACTTGCCTCCTATCGCTGGACCATCTGGGGCCACTTTAGTATCAGATAATGATGTATCACCGTTATTTGAAGCACCAGGTTGGATGCAGGGTGTTAATGCTGCCCGGAAGTTTAACACGATTCTCTGGTCTGTTATTGCTGGTCTAGGTCTATATGTTATCGCTCGAGTTGTTTTAAGAAAACGAGTAGGAGCCGCAATACAACCACTGCTTAGTAAAGTAAATCGCGATTTATTAGATGAAGTTTCTTATCGTGCGGTTGCAATAGGCTTTCCTATTTTCACATTAGGGGGGTTAATATTCGCAATGATATGGGCTCAACAAGCTTGGGACCGTTTTTGGGGTTGGGATCCAAAGGAAGTTTGGGCGCTTATCACCTTTTTCTTTTACGCAGCCTTTTTACACTTAAGACTCTCAAGGGGCTGGCACGGAGAAAGATCTGCCTGGTTAGCTGTGGGAGGATTTGCTATAATTATGTTTAATTTAATTGCCGTAAATCTAATCATTGCTGGTTTACATTCTTATGCGTAGAAATGAGGCAAGACTTTAGAGAGAACTAAGAGGGGGTTTATCGGATGAGCTCAAATGCTAAGATATTAGTTGTCGACGATGAAGAAAGAATCAGAAGGTTACTACGTATGTATTTGGAAAGAGAAGAATATATCGTAGATGAAGCTGAAGATGGTGATCAAGCTGTCGAATTAGCTTTTGAAAATGATTATGACCTAATTCTTTTGGATATTATGATGCCTGGAAAAGATGGCATTGAGGTATGTAAAGATATTAGAGAGAAAAAAACTACTCCTGTTATTATGCTCACGGCAAAAGGGGAAGAGGCGAACCGAGTACAAGGATTTGAAGTTGGAACAGATGATTATATTGTAAAACCGTTTAGTCCAAGAGAAGTCATCCTGAGAGTAAAAGCATTATTAAGAAGAACATCAACATCTAAACTGTTAGCTACGGATAATGTGGCAAAAGATATTCTTGAGTTTCCGCATATAACGATAGACAATGATGCCCATCGTGTAACTGCTGATTCCAAGGAGGTAGCTTTGACACCAAAAGAATATGAATTATTGTATTTCTTAGCACAAGCACCAGATAAAGTATTTGACCGAGAACAGTTGTTAAAAGAAGTATGGAAATATGAATTTTTTGGGGATTTGCGAACAGTAGACACCCATGTCAAGCGTTTGAGGGAAAAACTAAGTAAGGTTTCAGCCGATGCGGCCAAAATGATCGTGACAGTCTGGGGTGTTGGCTACAAATTCGAGGTAGCCGACAAATAATGTTCTTACGAAGTGTAGTAGGTAAGTTATGGATTACAATTATATTGTTGGTATCTGTTGTATTAGCAATTTTAACTTTTCTGCTATTAGAGTTCTTCGAAAATTTTCATGTTAACGAAGCTGAAAAGGACTTAATGCAAACAGCAACGAAAGTTTCTGTTATGGTTGAACAGTATGATGACAGAAATCTTATAATAGAGACTGCAGAACGAGTAAAAGATCCGTTTAGCCGTATTGCAATTGTTTTTAACAATGGTGATTTTTGGCTGTCGGAAAGTGAAGATATAAATTTGCCAAAGATTTCTTATCAGTGGTTATTAAATGAAGAAGGACTAGCAGATAGTATTATAAACAAAATTGAGACCAAACAACAAAAAGAGCTTCCTGAAAGTAATAATCAAGTTATGATAGTAGGAACCTCAATTCATGATGAGTATGAGGGTGCTGTCTTTGTTTACCAATCTTTAAATGCAGTGAAAGAAACGACACAAGAAACAACTAAAATTATACTACTTACAGCCGGTATAGCTATTGTTTTAACAACCATCTTTGCTTTTTTCCTGTCCACAAGAATCACATCTCCTTTAATTAAAATGAGAGAAGGGGCTATGGAGTTAGCAAAAGGAGAATTTAACACTAAAGTACCTATTCTTACCCATGATGAAATTGGAGAATTAGCAATGGCCTTTAATCGAATGGGTAGGCAATTGAAATTTCATATTAATGCACTTAGTCAAGAAAAGGAACAGTTATATAGTATTCTTAGCTCTATGGCAGATGGCGTAATAACTTTAAACAGGAAAGCAGAAATAATAGTATCCAACCCTCCTGCGCAAAAATTTCTCGAAGATTGGCACTATGAGAACAATGTAGATTCTAATAGAGAACATAAGTTACCTAGCGATATTGAAGATATTCTAAAAGAAGTAATTGTTACTGAGAAAGAAACATCACGTGAAATTTTTATTCAGGGCAGGAATTGGGTAATGATTATGACTCCTTTATACGATCACTCTTATGTCAGAGGAGCAGTTGCTGTTTTTAGAGATATGACTGAAGAACGTAGACTGGACAAATTGAGAGAAGACTTTATTGCTAACGTTTCCCATGAACTGCGAACACCAATATCAATGCTCCAAGGTTACAGTGAAGCAATAGTAGATGACATTGCAGAAAGTAAAGAAGAAAAGAATGAGTTAGCAAATATAATACATGAAGAATCGCTACGTATAGGACGGTTAGTGAATGAACTACTTGATTTAGCACGAATGAAAGCCGGCCATATGAACCTCAATATAGAAAAAGTAGACGTCAAATTATTTCTCGACCGTATTCTAAGGAAATTTCAAGGAATGGCTAGTGAGAAGAATATTTCCTTACATCTAGAATTAGATGAAAAGATAGAAACTTTATCTATTGACCCTGACAGAATTGAACAGGTGTTTACGAATTTGATTGATAATGCCATTAATCATACAAGTAGTGGAGGTAACGTTTCTATTCATGCAGAATCATTTGATGATTCAATCCAATTTGCAATTAAAGATAATGGCTCTGGGATACCTCAGGAAGATTTAGCGTTTGTATTTGAACGTTTCTACAAAGCAGATAAGTCTAGAAAGAGAAAAAAGGGAAAGACTGGTACCGGCTTAGGATTAGCTATTGCTAAAAATATTGTAGAAGCACACCGAGGTTCAATCTCAGTCCAGAGCAAACAAATGGAAGGAACAACCTTCACGTTCAGAATACCAAAAAATAGCGAATTAACATAAATAAGAGAGAATAATCTTGTTTCTTATGGAACAAATGCCTTTATTTTGTAGAATTACTATGGTAGAATATTTTTGCTAACTGAATATATGAGATTTTGGTGCAATTGCTTAATATAAATAAAAGTTAATTTATATTAAAGGGAATCTGGTTAAAAGCCAGAACTGTCCTCGCAACTGTATGTGCTTACGAAATGAGATACCCACTGTATTAGATTAATATGGGAAGGGCTCAAAGTAGGTTAAGGCACAAGTCAGTAGACCTGCTAAAATTTCAAATTTCAAAGCTTCGAGGGGTGAGCGTTTGAGATAACTAGTTTTATTACTTTTAGAGTGAATGATCAGCTCTTTTTATAGGACTAGTATGTCTTAAACTTATCCTTTTCAGGATAAGTTTTTTTGTTTTCCAGCGGAAACTGGTACAAAACTACAACAAGTTCCTCATTTATTTTAATGGAGGTTATACAATGAAGAAATTTTACTTAAGTATTCTATCACTATTGTTTACTGTTATGGTCCTTTCTGGCTGTGGACAGGAAGACTCAAATGCTGACCAAAATGAAACAAATCAATCAGAACAAGCCGGTGAAACTGAAAATCAAGAGAAGGTTGTCATCACAATTTCTCAAGATAAAGGGGAAGAAGTTATCACTGAAGAAGAGATATCTTTTGAAGAAGGCGCAGTTTTAATGGATGTAATGGTGGAAAACTTTGAAGTAGAAGGTGCAGATCAAGGATTCATCACTTCAATTGAAGGAATTGGACAAAATGAAGAGGAAGGAAAGTATTGGTTATATGACGTCAACGGTGAAATGCCAACAGTTGGAGCCAATGAATATGAACTACAGCCAGGAGACGAAATTACTTTTGACTTACAAGCAACGGAATAATTTAAGTGAATACTTATAAAATAACCTTAATTGCTTTGTTGGCTGCTCTTGCTGTTGTAGGTAGATTTATGTTTCAATTCATACCGAACGTTCAACCTGTAACAACATTAATTATTATTTCTGGTTTTTTTTTGGGGCCTGCATCCGCTATTATACTTGCAGTGTTAGTTACTTATTTATCAAATTTGTTTCTAGGTATGGGAATATGGACCATATGGCAAATCGTGGCCTGGGCTGCTATTGGATTGTTAAGTGGATGGATAGGGAAAACTAATCTTAAACAGCCGATCTTTTTACTTGTGGCTTTCGGAATCTTTTGTGGTTACTTTTATGGGTTTATCGTTTCATTAGCGACATTCACTGTTGCGGGTAAATTTTTGCCTTATTATATAGCAGGTTTACCTTTTGATACCTACCACGCAGTTGGTAATGCATTATTTATGATTGTTTTGTATCCAGTTCTAACAAGAGTTTTCACAAATTATAACAAGCAATGGCTTTTGAAAAAAAACATCAACTAGTTTTTAACAAGTTGGTGTTTTTTTTATTTCCAATATTGAAGTAATAGTGTAACCTTTACATAGATACATTCGACTAAATAAATGAACGGGGGGTCTTTGATGAGGACCGCGTTTGAAGAACTTTATGATAACTACCATAAGGATTTATTTCAATTTCTTATTTATATGGTTAAGGATAAAGAACAAGCAGAAGACTTAGTGCAGGAAGTTTATATTAAAGTTCTAAACTCTTATGACACCTTCAAAGGAGAAAGTTCTCCAAAAACATGGCTATTCTCTGTGGCTAGACATGTTGCTATTGATTTTTTTAGAAAACAACAAAGAAATAGGAAGCGAGTACTGGAATTTTTTGATTGGGGAGAGAAGAGTCATCTGATCAGTGATAATAATGCCCTACCTGAAGAAATTACAGTATTGAATGACGAAATGCAACAGGTATATAAATACCTCGACAAATGCAGTATTGATCAAAAAAGTGTCATTATTTTAAGGTACATTCAATCATTTTCTATCCAAGAAACCGCAGAAACGTTAGGCTGGACTCTAAGTAAAGTGAAGACGACACAGCATAGAGCGATGAAGACATTAAAAACTATGCTAGAAGACGCAAACAGAAAGGAGGATGCTGAATATGAGTCATAATAATTTTAACGAAGATCGATTGAAAGAGTTGTTAAGTCGGATGCCAGCTATTGAAGACAAACAAAATAAAGACCAACTTTTTAACCGGATTTCGTCGAAATTAGATCAAAACAAACAAAAAGTATATAAAAAGAAGCATATTTGGGTAATTCCCTCTATTGCGTCTATTGCAGTTGTCTTTATATTAGTTTTTCTAATACAAGGTTCGTTTCCTAACAATATGATGTATGAATCCAGTGACATGGCTAATGATGAATCCGGAAGTGAAGAATCAACAATGGAAAGTGCAGATATCGCCATAAACGACGAAGATAGTGGCACATCTGCCGGTACAGAAGAAGCCGAAATTGAAGAAAGTGATACGCAGTTAAGATTAGATGTTTCAAGTAAAGTCGCCTACGATGAAAATTCAAACTCGATATTTATTCATACTGCAGTAATGAATGAAAACTCTACTTTCATAATTCCAATTACTTTGATCGATTCTAATTCATCAACAGACCTAAATGAATATTATAATCAGATTGGAATGTACATTAACGAGAATGAATGGGGAGTAATCGAGTTTCCATTTGATGATATTACATTTAATATTTTAGAAGCAGAAAATCAAGTAATCTTAGGATTTCCTGAAAACTACGAATTTCCAAATGGTAGTACTTATGCTACTATGTTTGAAACGATTCTTTCACACATGTTCGCTCCATATCAAATAAATGAAGTAATATTAGAACCCTATAATAGTAATAATGAAGAGTTGGGAATGTTTGGTGACATAGACAGTTTTATCCTGGAAAAACCTGTGGACCAAAGTTATAAGCTGTTTCATAATGATTATAAAGATTTCCTTGTTCCAACTCCAGAAGCCGAATATGATAATATAAATGATGCTTTTATCGATATGCAAAGCGATGAAACTGACTATAATTTACGGGCATCTATCCCGAAGGATATGATTTTCACAGTCGATATTGATGGAAACCAATTAATTTTTAATAGTAGCAATGAATTAGAACTGACTAGTCAGGACTATGTAAACATGGTAGAGGCAATACTGGCAACTACTAAGAGCTTCGATTATTCATCCGTATTATTTAGTCTTCCTGTTAAAGAAATACCTGGATATGACCTTAGAAATCCAATAATGGTACCTGAAGGTGTAAATCCAATTTATATAAACTAGTTGATCCCCCATGACAGGGGGATTGTTGTTTCCATACCGAGCAACAACTCCTATATAGGTGTTTGAGTAGGAATGAGATTAATAACATGATAAACTAGTTAAAAGAAGATTTCTCTACATGGCTACTTTTTGGCAAAAGTAAGATAATGGGGATGACAATCAATGGATCAAAATTTTATTATAGTACATGTATCTGAAAAATTAAAATTAATTAGAGTGGAAAGAGGATATACACAAGAAATGATGTCCTCTATATTAGGTATATCTAAAAAAACATTAGTCCAAATAGAAAAGAAACGCGCTAGGGCTAATTGGACAACCGTAATAGCTATTTGCGCATTATTTAACGATAGTGATGTTTTACATAGTGTTTTTGGTCGTGATGTATTCCAACTCATAAAAACTATCGCCCATCACCAACTTGAACAACCAGAGAAAAAAGATCTAAACCGAGAAAGTATAGTGGGAAAATATTAATAAGAAAATATGATTTGTGTTCGAAAAACCTTATAAGCAGTAATAACTGGACTGCACTAATAAATGGTAGTTTACCTCCATGAAAAAATGAAGTGGAATTTAAAAACATTCAAAATTTGTATCTAACCAAAAAACCCTCCAAGAAGGAGAGTATCCAATCAATCTAATCAACTTTTAATGGATCTCCATTAAAAGTTTTTTCGGAAATTTTAATGGAATCAGTCGGACAACCTTCGAACGCATCCAGCATGTCTTCCTCTAATACTTCAGGAATTTCAGCCGTACCTTTGTTATCGTCTAATACAACATAGGCAATACCTTCGTCATCGTAATCATATATATCAGGTGCTGTTGCACCACAAGCTGCGCAAGCAATACATGTTTCTTTATCAACAATAGTGAATTTTGACATATTGTTATCCTCCTATAAGACTAGGGAGTGTTTCTTATTATAATTTGTCTCTCATGTATTGTAATGGTGTTATATTAAATATTCAATAGTATATAAGAAACTACTTTAATTACTTTAATCTAAAACTTTTAAAAAGGGGATCCAAATTTGTTTACTTTACTGTTATTGGACTGTGTTGATAGATTCAAGGGAGAAAGAAGTATATCAGCAGTCTATCATTTGTTAACCGGCAAAAGGTCGGCTCAAACTTTACAAGATGCACATATGTATAAATTATCCCATTATTTTGGTGTATACAAGTCTCTTGATAGAAACGATTTTCGGAATTTTATTATTCAATTAAGAGATCAGGGCTATATTGCAGGAAATGATGAAGTAGCATCCCTTACTAGAAATGGTAAAGAACTATTTCATAAAGAGAATAGCGTTGAAAGATTGAAGGAATTTAATGGAATCAATTATAATAGAATGACTCATTTGTGTATCCAAAGATTGAAATTATTTGTTCAAACAGTAACTAATATAGAAGCTGGGAACCATACATTTATTGCCATTAATGATAATAAAGAAATTCAAGGATGGGTAAGAAAACTGTACTATAAAAACAAAAGTGATCTAAAGCTATGTCTCAATAGACTTTATCAGGAGTTGTACACCTTTTTAAAAGGTTTAGAAGAACTGGAAGCAACAATTTTTGTTGAACGATTTACGGGTAGCTCGAGTGTAGGTCTAAGTAAAGAACAAATATCTAGACGTTATAATTTAACTTTTCATGATGTAGAGATTAAAACTGAACTCATTAATCATAAGCTAATTTCTTTTATTATTAAAAATAAACAACATGTACCATTACTTGCTGAATTTATTGAGGATTTAACAAATTACTTATTTATGACTGAATCGGCTGAAAAGTCTTACCAGTTATTAAGTCAAGGACATAGTGTTGAGGAAATTGCAAAAATTCGACATTTAAAAGTAAATACCATTCATGATCACTTGGTTGAGATTGCCTATATTGACAATGAATATGATCTATCTAAATTCATTTCAAATGAAGGTGTTGAACAAATTAAAACTTGTATTACCAATCTTAAAACTAGAAAACTAAAAGTAATTAAAGAAGACTTACAGAACAGGTATAGTTTTTTTCAAATTCGATTAGTTTTAGCAATTCACCCCCCTGATGTAAAGGAGAAACAGGAGAATGGTCAGTAATTTGGAAGCTGAATTAAACCGTCATTATCATTTCTCGACTTTTAGAACAGGACAAAAAGAAATAATAACTGACATATTAAATGGGTGCAACGTTATGGGTGTTTTGCCCACCGGTACTGGAAAATCGCTATGCTATCAACTCCCTGCTCGTTTGCTAGATGGAACTGTAATTGTGGTTTCACCTTTAATATCATTAATGATCGATCAAGTAAAGGAGTTAAAAGCAAGTGGCTTTAAAGAGGTAATTGCAATAAATAGCTTTTTAAAAATATCGGATCGAACCTCTGTACTTAAAAAGCTGGATGAGTACAAATTGATTTATGTATCTCCAGAAATGCTCCAAAACCCGTTATTTGTACAGAAGCTTAAAAAAATAGATGTATCACTATTCGTTGTTGATGAAGCTCATTGTATTTCACAGTGGGGACACGAATTCCGGCCGGATTATTTAAAACTAAATAATATAATAAATCAATTAGGCTTTCCGACCGTACTGGCTTTGACGGGTACGGCAACACCAGAAGTGCAAAGCGATATAAAGAAGCAGCTTGGTTGCAAAGAGATGAGAAAACATATCTATCCGATGGATCGAGAAAATATTGCTTTTATGGTTGAACGTTTTAATCACTACCAAGAGAAAATGGATTATCTAACTCAGTTACTCAAAAAATATATTGTTCCGACAATGATTTACTTTTCTAGTAGAAACACTACAGAAAAAGCTTCTAAACAGCTATCAATAAATTTACCAAACCACCGAATAGCCTATTATCATGGAGGAATGGAACAAGAAGATCGTATTTTAATCCAACAACAGTTTATGAACAATCAATTGGACATCATTTGTTGTACGAGTGCTTTTGGGATGGGCATTAATAAGAAGGATATCCGATTAGTTTTGCATTTTCATTTACCCACACAAATTGAATCCTTCATTCAAGAAATCGGTAGGGCTGGGCGAGACGGACAGTCTAGTTTGAGTCTGGTACTCATTGGTCCAAATGATCATCTATTGCCTAAAAAATTAATTGAAAATGAATTACCTAATGTACAAGATGTTAGTAATCTTGTAGACCACCTATTTAGTCGGAATCTAGAAAATAAACGCTTGATACTAAAAGAAACAGATTTGACAAATTTGTTTAATCTTAATGAAACACAATGGAGATTTTTGGTTTTCCAATTTGAAAAACATGGTATGATAAAAGAAAATCGAATTTTAAAAGAATTTGCCGATTGGGAAAACATAAAAACTATAATTAACAACATGATTTTGTCTAGAAACAAATACAAGCAAGAGAAGTTATCTGAGCTTCTCCAATGGGCAAGTAATGACGATATGTGCCGCCGTAAAACTTTATTTTCATCTTTCCAAAATACAATAAGTGACCCATTATATGGATGCTGTGATGTTTGTGGTTTTTTCATTTCTAACTGGGAACCCCTAACTTCTGAGGAAAACACACGATTACCGGCTAAAAACTGGGAAGAAACCTGGAAACAATTAATGTTACAAGGTGATTACCATTAAGCAGAAACAAATTGATCTTATTCATTCATTGTCAGATTACCAGTTAAAACAACAGTTACTACTGTCTCAATTTATCTTATTTACACTTAGCCTAATAGCTAGTCTTTTTCTATTTGATTCTTTTAAAGATTGGTTGGATTTGTTTAAATGGCAACCGACACAATTCATTTTATATGGAGTTTTACCAGGTATTATAGTTATACTAATTGATTTGTTTCTAATGTATAATTTACCAAAGAAGCTTTATGATGATGGCGGTATTAATGAGAAGATATTTAAGAACCGTACTGTAACGGAAATTTTTATAATTTCATTAGTTGTTGCCATCTCAGAAGAAATGTTGTTTCGCGGGGTAATTCACACTATCTTTGGGTACTTTTTTGCTAGCATTTTGTTTGCTTTAGTGCACATTCGGTACTTATCCAAACCTGTCTTGTTAATTTCCATACTACTACTCAGCTTTTATTTAGGCTACATGTACGAAATAACGAATAATTTATTTGTTACAATTATCGCTCATTTTATTATTGACTTTTTTTTAGCTCTAATTATTCGTTTTAAAAAGTAAGGGGAGGATTTTCTCTAGTGACTAAGGATAAAAACTATACAGACCAAGCCTACCAACTTAGAAGTAGATTGAATCAAGTAAGTGAAGTGAATGATGGACTCAATAAAAATCAAACAGAATCAGAAGACGTTAATATATTAGATTTACCCCCTAGAAGTCAAACCCATGATAATAAGAAAACAGGTGTAAAATGGAAGATAAGTTTTCTTCTTATACGCTTCCTGTTTGTTCTTTTTATATTAATTGTTTTTATGGTATTAACATATCCTATGTGGGGGAAAGAACTGTTGCAATCAACTACGAATAAGGAAACAACAACACAGAACTCTGCAGGAGAGATAGTTACAATAATCGATACAGTGGATCGTTTGGAAGGACAAGGGTTAGAGGAAAACCTACAAATTGAGAATACTGAAGTAAGTGTGGAAGCTTCAAGAGAAAAGAAGGAAGAACAACTTAGTGATGTTGATGTGATCAATGAACAAGGAGATACTTCCAATAGTAAAGTAGAGTTTTACAAAGTAAAACAAGGGGATACACTGTTTTCAATTGCCATGGATATTTATGGTAGCAAACAAGGAGAACAGTTAATAGCCGATGCAAATAACCTCCAAAACAGACAAGTAATTATTGGGCAGGAGCTTATTATTCCTCAAGCAGATCAAAATGTAAAATAATATTAGGGTTAGATTTGTATCTAACCCTAATATTCTAGAAGAAAATCTTTTTATCGCGATCTTCCTTCAGTATCTCTGCCGCTTCTCTAAAACGCTGAGAATGGACGATTTCTCTTTCTCTTAAGAATTTCAAACTATCGTTTAATTCAGGATCATCTGACATATTGATAATCCATTGATATGTTGCTCTTGCTTTCTCCTCTGCAGCAATATCCTCATAAATGTCAGCTATTGGATCTCCTTTTGCTTGGATATACTCAGCTGTCCATGGATTTCCCGCTGAATTGTGATAAAAGAGTGCACTGTCATGGTTAACATAGTGAGGTGCTAACCCTGCCGCTTCTAACATTTCAGGCGTTGCATCCTTTGTCAATTTGTAAATCATAGTAGCTATCATCTCTAGATGCGCAAATTCTTCTGTTCCTATATCATTTAACAAACCAATCACTTTACCGGGGATTGTATACCTTTGGTTTAGGTATCTCAACGCTGCGGACAGTTCACCATCAGCACCACCATATTGCTCAATCAGATATTTCGCGAGTCTGGGATTGCATTCCCTTACTTTTACAGGATACTGTAATTTTTTTTCATAATACCACACAACGATTATCTCCTTTCTACACTTGCCAAGGCCAGGGTTGATCGTCCCAATTCCATGGGTAGTTTGAGTAGCTTCTACCAAAATGCATTAGAGGTCCAAATTGCTTTTCAAAGAGCTTTTTAAGTTGTTTACTTTCATAAGTGAAATTATTAAACTGTAAAATTGCATCATAGTCTTGTGGATGTGTATCTAAATAAAGATTTAATTCAACGAGAACAAAATCAATTGCCTGAATTTGTTCGAGCAATTCATAGTACTCTGGTGGCATTTTTTTTACATCAGTCATGCTCATCACCTCTGTAATCCTTTTTGTTATATTCATCGTACAAAGATGGCCATAGAGTGCCATGATATAAGGCCTCTTTCGGATTAAATTGTGGAAGGTTTGGTGGTTGAAATCCCATATAGAGTTGTGGAGGTGTTGGATAGCTTTTTTTCAAAATAGGCTTACAAGGATCAAATGGGCTAACATAAGGATAATAGTATTTTGTATATGTGGGTTGCATTAAAATCCTCCTTTCTAAGGTATAAAAGTGTTCATTCGATTGTATGGAAATAAAACTTGTCTCATTCTATCTTTTCAGCAGGAAAGTACAATTAAATGGAGAAATAGTAATTATCATGTTAGTTCAGTATTACCTTTATGTTTTTATGAATTTTCTAGTTTAAATTGTACGATGGACGGCAATAAACCAATGGGCTCAACACGATCAGCCTTAAGAAATAAAAAGCACATTAATTTATAATAAGATATATGATAATAAGGGGGATAAAAAAGATGTTTGTTAGAAGTATAATGATACCAAGCTATAAATGTTTTGTTGCTACACCACAAGATTCGATAGGGACTGTTTTAAGTATAATGGATAAAGAAGATATCCAAGCTATGCCAGTAGTAAATGAGGGATATTTTAAAGGTATGGTATCTAAACAAACTATTTATAGAGCATTTTTTCATAGTAACAGAACGAAGGAGGACTTCCTCGCTAATCAGAAAATTGAAGAAATTGTTTCTAACCGAGATTTGTACATCAACGAAGAGGAAGTTTTCGAAAAAACATTTACAGCTTTCAAAGGATTTCCTATATTAGCTGTTGCAAATGAGAGTAAAAAATTCTTAGGTATGATAACTCGATATGATGTATTAGAACAATTCGAGAGTGCATTTGGAACTAAGAAAAAAGGAATACGAGTTGCTTTCACGTCAGAAGAATCCTCGGGTCGTTTTTCTCGTCTTTCAGACATTATAAAACAACTTCATGTCAACATCATTTCTATAGCAACATTCGATGAAACTGATAAACTGGCACGAAGGATCGTTATTAAGGTTGATGAAAGCGCAAATGTTGAAAAGCTCGCAAGAAAACTCGAAAACTCCGGATTCAGAGTTTTGGATATTAAAGAGGTATAGAGTTAGAAAGGACATCTCACAAGTATATTTTGAAGGGATGTCCTTTTTAAATTAACCAGGCAATTAGAATTGCCTTAATTCTACTAAAAAAAAAAATCTTAGCCTATATTCAAATTAGTTTGAAGGTATATTAAGCCAAACACTTAAATAATCGTTAGTCGAATTCTAATTTGTTAAGTATAATTTGTTTCAGAATGTCAACTATTTATGATATGATCTGAATACATTTTGTTTCATGCTGTTTTCCGGAATAGAAAGGGAGAAATTAGTTGGTATTTTATATCAGTTTGCTGTTAGTTTGTTCACTTCTAATTGTTATCTACATGGTATTTAAGGCATATCATGATATTATTGATTATAGAACTTTAAATTTAACGAAGACATCTAAACTGATCAAACCTCTAAAATTGTTTTTTATTTCTGATATTCATAGAAGAAAGATAAAAGTTAAAACTCTAAAGAAAATAAGCGAAACTTTTGATTTGGTAATTATCGGAGGGGACTTGACTGAAAAAGGTGTACCGATGGAACGAGTAGAAGAAAATATAAAAATTCTCCAATCCCTTCGGGCTCCAATATACTTCGTTTGGGGTAACAATGATTACGAAATAAATCACTGTAAATTATCCGATACGTTAAAAGAAAACGAAGTTACAATTTTAACTAATGACTCCTCAACTTTAGAGTTAGATACTTCCACCTTTAGTTTTATTGGATCTGACTGTTGCCATAGAGGGGAACCAGATATAGAGCAAGGACTGAAACGTGCAAGTGGAAACTACACTATTCTAATTACTCACGATCCATATTCTATTTGCGAATTTAGTGAGGAACAAATGAGTAAGATTGATCTTGTCCTTAGTGGCCACACTCATGGCGGACAAATTCGAGTATTCGGCTTGGGTTTCTATACTAGGGGAGGCACTTCACAATTTATGAACACAACTGTAATGGTAAGTGAGGGATATGGATATACTAAATTACCTTTTCGTTTAGGGACCAATGCAGAGTGTCATGTAATCACTTTAAATTAGTGGAACCTATTTATCTGAAAAGAAGTAAACTAAAGGAGATTATCTACATATATTAATAATAACAAAAGGCATTTCTAAGGGGGTAACTAGATGCGATTAGAACGTCTGTCAACAAATCAGTTTAAAATATTTTTAACCTTTGATGATCTAATCGAAAGAGGATTAACGAAAGAAGATCTTTGGCACGACCTACCCAGAGTACACCAGTTATTCCATGACATGATGTATGAGGCTAGTGATGAACTTGGAATTGAGCTAGAGGGAGTGCTACTTGTTCAAGTACATTTATTACAAGCTCAGGGAATGCTAGTTATTGTTACACAGAACGACCAAATAGAAGAACTCGAAGATGATGAATACGTTGAAATGAAAGTTACCTTAGATGAAAGTAGAGAATTGATTTTTTCTTTCACTGATTTTGAAAACATTATTCAAGTTTGTACTCACCTTAATGACATAGGTATTAATGGTGGTTCCGTGTATCATATGAATGGTACGTACTATATGCAGATAAACGATGAAGAGGTAGATGGTTATAATAGAGAGCGTATTATTGCCATTATGTCTGAGTTTTCATCTGCTAGTATTATTACCTCCTATAGACTCAAAGAATATGGTAAAATTATTGCTAATGGTAATGCAGTTAAACAAATAACTACTTATTTTTAGTATAATATAAGGTTGGCTTCATCTTAGCCGACCTTACATATAACGTAGTGTCAACACATGTTTTTGTAAATACTCAGAAAAAATATTAGTTTATTGTTTGCTTTCCCTGATTGTCGGGAAGTTAAGTGATAGGAAAGACTATTTGTTTAACATAATTACATATTTTTCTTAGCCTTTTCACACTGAGAAAAAGTAGGCATCAACTCATTAAAAGCTAAATTAATATATTGCATAATCATATGTAACGTGTATACTAATGTGTGAAATAAAGGTGAAATGTACTGAATTTTTATGGGAGGTAAGTTCATGGTAGCCGATAATGCATCAAATTCTCCAAATAAACAAATTGAAAACTTGGACGTACTAAAGTCAACCCAAACTGTCGTCCAAATTGCGTTAGAAAAATTGGGTTACCCTGAAGAAGTATTTGAATTACTTAAAGAACCGATTAGAATGTTGACAGTTAGAATTCCAGTAAGGATGGACGATGATTCTGTTAAAATATTTACTGGTTATCGTGCTCAGCACAATGATGCAGTTGGCCCAACTAAAGGTGGAGTACGCTTTCATCCTAATGTAACTGAAAAAGAAGTTAAAGCGCTGTCTATTTGGATGAGCTTAAAAGCTGGTATCGTAGATCTTCCATATGGTGGAGGAAAAGGTGGAATCGTTTGTGATCCAAGAGAAATGTCTTTTAGAGAACTAGAAGGCATTAGTAGAGGTTATGTACGAGCAATTAGTCAAATTGTTGGTCCCACAAAAGATATTCCAGCTCCTGACGTTTTCACAAATCCTCAGATAATGGCATGGATGATGGACGAATATAGTCGAATTGATGAATTTAATAGCCCCGGATTTATAACGGGTAAACCAATTGTTCTTGGTGGTTCACATGGAAGAGAATCCGCTACGGCTAAGGGAGTTACAATTTGTATAGATGAGGCAGTAAAGAAAAAAGGTATTGAAGTAAAAGGAGCTCGTGTAGTTATTCAAGGTTTTGGTAATGCCGGAAGCTTCTTAGCTAAGTTCTTAAATGATGCTGGGGCAAAAGTAATTGGAATATCCGATGCATATGGTGGATTACATGACCCTGATGGTCTCGATATTGATTATTTATTGGATCGTCGAGATAGTTTCGGAACAGTAACGAAGCTTTTTTCCAACACAATCACCAACAATGAATTGCTTGAATTAGATTGTGATATTTTAGTTCCTGCTGCAGTAGAAAATCAAATTACAGAAGAAAATGCTCATAAGATTAGTGCCTCAATAGTTGTTGAAGCCGCAAATGGACCAACAACACTAGAAGCAACCAAAATATTATCTGAACGAGGTATCTTGTTAGTACCTGATGTACTTGCATCAGCTGGTGGCGTAACAGTTTCTTATTTCGAGTGGGTCCAAAATAACCAAGGTTATTACTGGTCAGAAGAGGAAATAGAGGAAAAACTCCACAAAGTTATGGTAAAAGGATTTAACTCTGTGTACAACACTGCTGAAACAAGAAGAGTTGACATGAGGTTAGCAGCTTATATGGTTGGTGTTAGAAAAATGGCTGAAGCAGCTAGATTCCGCGGCTGGATCTAGGTTATGAAAAAATATGATACAATATTGAAGTACTTATTAGCTAATCATAGTTGATAAGTACTTTTCTTTGTACTTAACCTATATAAAAATTATTAACAGCAATCGATAGAAGGTTCGGTTCAAAATACTTTATTGAAACAAATAAATAGTTTACTATTACTACTATGTTTTATTAGATATCGGAATATCAATTAATGGAATAATTGATTTCAGTGCTAGGAGAGTGTCCATTTTGCAAAATGAAAAAGTTATAATAATCGGTGCCGGACCATGTGGCTTATCGACTGCTATTGAACTACAAAAACGAGGAATTGACCCTCTTATTATTGAAAAAGGCAATGTTGTTAATTCGATTTATAACTATCCTACACATCAAACTTTTTTCAGTTCAAGTGAAAAACTTGAAATAGGGAATATACCTTTTATTACAGAAATGAAAAAGCCTGTAAGAAACCAAGCATTAGCATATTATCGTACAGTTGCTGCCCGGAGTGATTTAAGAATAAATAGTTTTGAACTTGTGAAAAGTGTGACTAACTTGGGAAGTAAATTTAGGGTAGAGACAACAGCTCATGACAACGACAGTTTTAGTTATAGTGCTAACAAGGTTGTGGTTGCCACTGGTTATTATGACCAGCCTAACAAGCTTGGTGTTAAGGGAGAAGAATTAAGGAAAGTCAGTCATTATTTCAAAGAAGCACATCCGTACTATGATAAAAATGTAGTTGTTATTGGTGGTAAAAATTCAGCGGTTGATGCAACGCTTGAACTACATAAGGCAGGGGCAAACATAACTGTTTTGTATCGAGGTGACAGTTATTCAAAGAGTGTTAAGCCTTGGATTCTTCCTGAATTTTCATCATTAGTTCGTAAAGATATTATCCAAATGGAGTTTAACGCACAATTAAAAGAAATTACTAAGAATGAGGTCTTTTACACTGTTAACGGCAAACAAAAAAAGGTTAACAACGATTTTGTTTTTGCGATGATAGGCTATCGACCTGACCAGGAATTTTTATCAAGTATTGGCATTCGTATTGATAATAATACAGGGCGGCCACAATTTAATGAACATACAATGGAAACAAATATACCAGGTATCTTTATTGCAGGCGTCATTGCTGCAGGATATAATAACAACGAAATTTTTATTGAGAATGGGCGTTTTCATGGAGAACACATCGCTAATGCCATAATCTCAGGATAGATAAAAACCTTTGTCTCAATTCAAAAATGATCTGCATCTAACAGCAGTAAGCAATAATTGAGTCAAAGGTTTTGTTGGTTTTCAAATATTTTTATACATGTTAGACATTAAATATCTTAGCAAGTTCTGTCATATTATTAGTCATTTCTAAAGCTATCATTAACTTTATTCTTGCCTTTGGACCACTAAGTCCATTTGCAAATATTACCCCTAATTCTTTTAAATGCTTACCACCACCCTCGTAAGAATAGGTGGGCTGAACAATTCCTTGATAACATCTTGAAACTAAAACAACAGGTACGTTATTTTGTATAAGAGAATGGACTGATTCAATAGCCTCTTTTGGAAGATTTCCTTGTCCAAACCCCTCAATAACTAGTCCGTGAAAATTGGATTGATAAATAGTATCAATTAGAATTCCATCAATACCCGCATATGCTTTTAATAAGGCAACATTTTTAGTCAGGTTCTTAATTGGATAAGATTCATATGCAATGAGTTTCTGATGAAAATAGACCATTTGCTTGGTAATAATTCCAATCGGACCAAACTGAGGACTCTGAAACGTTGCTACGTTACTCGTGGACGTTTTAGTGACATATTTACCAGTATGTATTTCATCATTCATCACGACTAATACTCCCTTGTCGTTAGCGTCAACATTGGTGGCAACCCTCACGGAACTGACTAAGTTATATAATCCATCTGATCCAATTTCATTACTGGAACGCATTGCTCCAGTTAGTACCACTGGTTTTTTGACTTGTAAAAAAAGGTCGAGAAAATAAGCTGTTTCCTCTAATGTATCTGTGCCGTGTGTAATTACTGCACCATCATAGGAGTTAGAAGAGAGTTTTTCATTAATTACTTCACCTAACTTTAACATGTGTTTAGGTGTGATGTGGGGAGAGGGAAGATTAAATAAATGTTCCTCTTTTATATTAGCAATTTGATCGAAAATCGGATTCATATCAACAAGCGGGTGGTTACTGGTTGTTGATACAGTTCCAGTTGATTTATCCTCTAACATGGATATAGTACCGCCTGTATGAATTATAAGAATATTTTTCAAATGTTTCACCAACTTAATTTGAGTATTTTATTTATATCCTTCTCATGATACGATGAAAGTAATTATATTGAAAGAGGGTATCATGATGTTAGCTCTCCTTTCGGCCGGAATTGCTCCAACACTGACACTAATGTCGTTTTTTTATTTGAAGGATCAATTTAATTCAGAGCCATTAAGCGCACTTTTAAAAACATTTCTTTACGGAGCACTACTTGTTTTCCCAATCATGTTTATACAATATGCTTTCATGGAAGAAGGAGTTGGACAAACTCCATTTATCCGTTCTTTTATTCTAACTGGATTACTTGAGGAATTTTTCAAATGGTTTATATTCTTATATACCGTTTACAAGTACACTGAGTTTGATTCTCTTTATGATGGTATTATTTATGGTGTATCAATTAGTTTAGGGTTTGCAACAGTAGAAAATATACTTTATCTGTTTGCACACGGTATAGAGTACGCTTTTAGTAGAGCAATATTTCCTGTTTCATCACATGCACTATTCGGTGTGATCATGGGGTACTATTTAGGGAAATCAAAATATAATAGTTTACATCCTAAGTCAACCATTTTTATCGCATTAGTGATTCCAGTGGTATTGCATGGTTCCTATGATTATATCTTGGAAAAAATAACTAACGGTTGGTTAATTATTATTGTTCCATTTATGGTTGTTTTATGGGGCTTAGGATTAAGAAAAGTAAAATTAGCTAATCAACATAAGTATATTGAAGGTGCGATTTTATCAGAAAGTAAATCTCAATAACAACTAATTAAAAAAATATCTATTTAACCATTGCTGTTTAACAGCAATGGTTTTTTGTAATTAGTATTCTTATTGTTATGTCGTTCTAGCAACATAAGTTTCATTGTCAATTAGAAAACATGTATAAAAATGAGGTTTTTTTCGAAAAATAGAGAACACAAAACAAACTTCAGCTTAAATCGTTCTTAGGAGGAAAAAACTCATGGGCATTAAGAAGACACTAATTATTTTATTTTTAGCTGTAGGAACAATTACTGGTGTTACAGCAACACACACAAGTAAACCTGTCGAAGCATTTAGTCAACAAATAATCCAACAAGGTGCTGTTGGAGAGGATGTTATTGAGCTACAAGCAAGATTACAGTATTTAGGTTTTTACAATGGAAAGATTGATGGGGTATTTGGTTGGGGAACTTATTGGGCCTTAAGAAATTTCCAATATGAGTTTGGTATGGAAATTGACGGACTTGCCGGTCCCACTACTAAGCAAAAACTCGTAAAAGCAAGTCAGTATGATAAAAATTTTATTCGACAACAAATTAATGCGGGAAATGATTTTACTTATTATGGTGGAACGCCAAAAGAGAATCAAGTAAAGAAAGGGAAGAATAACAATCAACAACAAGGAAATCAAGGGAATACGAATCAACAACAACAACAACAACAACCAAAACAAGAGAATCAAGGGAATAATGAAGGAGCGCCAGCACAACCAACTTCTGTAAATGTTCCAAGTGGATATTCGCAGAATGATATTCAACTAATGGCCAATGCAGTTTATGGTGAAGCTCGCGGTGAACCACATGAAGGAAAAGTTGCAGTTGCAGCCGTAATCATAAATCGTGTTGAAAGTCCTACATTTCCTAATACCGTATCAGGTGTTATTTTTGAGCCAAGAGCGTTCACTGCGGTAGCGGATGGACAAATATGGCTGACCCCAGATGATACAGCAAAAGAGGCAGTCTTAGATGCACTTAATGGGTGGGACCCTACCGGTGATGCTATCTATTACTTTAATCCTGATACCGCAACTTCCAGTTGGATATGGGGAAGGCCTCAGATTAAACGAATCGGTAAGCACGTATTCTGTATGTGAGAAAGGTTGATATTGAATGATTAGATGGATAATAATAACAGTACTAGTAGTAGGTGTAGGTGCAACAGGAATTTGGGGGTACCAGGAACATCAAGAAAAAAATGCTATATTAATTCAAGCTGAAAACACTTATCAGCGTGCTTTTCATGATCTATCCTATCATATGGATTTATTACATGATAAATTAGGAACGACATTAGCAATGAACACTAGACAACAAATTTCTCCACAGTTAGCTGATATTTGGCGAATAACTTCAGAAGCTCATAATGACGTAGGACAATTACCTTTAGCATTACTTCCTTTTAACAA
This sequence comes from Aquibacillus halophilus, assembly GCF_009649745.1. Taxonomy (GTDB): domain Bacteria; phylum Bacillota; class Bacilli; order Bacillales; family Amphibacillaceae; genus Aquibacillus; species Aquibacillus halophilus. The sequence continues at coordinate 56,081 of NZ_WJNG01000005.1, forward strand.
AACGGAAGAGTTTTTATCCAATATCGGTGAGTTTAGTTACCGAACTGCTGTCCGAGATTTAGAAAGTGAGCCGCTATCAGAGGATGAGGTTAAAATATTAGAAACATTGTACAAACAAGCTGGCGAGATAGAAAATGAATTACGTAATGTCCAGCATTTAGTTTTGGAGAATAATCTTCGTTGGATGGATGTACAGTTAGCTCTTTCTACGAATGACACACAGTCAGATAATACAATCATTGATGGGTTTAAAACAGTCGAAGAAAATGTGAAAGGTTATACGGAAGGAAACTTTGGCCCTAGTTTAACCGGTACATCTTCAGAAAATCATCCATATCAATTTATTAACGGCGATGATCTTACTGAAAAAGAAGCGCTAAATCAAGCTAAGAATCTATTTCAAGTAGAGGATGATATAGAAATTACAATCGCTAAATCTGGTGAAGGCGCAGAAGTACCGGTTTATAGTGCATCTTACCAAGCAGACAATACGCACGGGTATCTTGATCTATCCGAAAAAGGTGGACACCCATTATCATTAATGATTAATAGAGAGGTAAAGGAACCTAAAATTAGTCTAAATGAAGGAATGGAAAATGCGAAAAAATATTTAGAAAAACATAATTTTGATGACATGGAAATATTCCAAAGTAGTCAATATGGTAATTACGGTGTTTATAACTTTCTTTATAAACAAGGAGATGTCAGAGTTTATCCCGATGCTATTCAAATAAAAGTTGCACTTGATAATGGAGAAGTCCTTGCTTTTTCATCTAAAGACTACTTTAGAAATCATCAGGAGAGAGATATTCCAGATGCTAAATTAACCGTTGAAGATGCTAAAGAAAAAGTAAATCCAAATGTAAAAATACAAGATCAAAATATTGCAGTGATAGAGAACGATTTAGGTGAAGAAGTATTAGCTTACGTGTTTCTTGGTGTTCTAGGTGATGACACATATAGAATATTTATTGATGCAATAACCGGTATAGAGGCAAAAGTTGAAAAACTTAAAAATGCCGAATTAAAATATAAAGGTTCTGTTTAGGGAGAGGATTAACCTTTCCCTTTTTTATTTTTTTTGAGATAATAAAAATGAAAATCTAATTAATTCTTATAAGGTTTTTAATATGTTTAGGAAAGAGGCGGAATTATTGATTAAGATCGGAACACCACTCGCCTTAGAATTAAATAATAATGGGGATATTAGCCGGTACCGTTGTAAGGTTGTTGAGTATGAAGATAATGATTTATTTATTGACTACCCTATCAATGTAATCACAGGGAGATCTGATATCTTTCCAACAGGAACAGAATTTAATGCTAGTTTTGTTGGCAATGATAATTCTGTTTATAAATTCAATACAGAAATCGTCGGGAAAAAGAATATTAATATACCTACTCTGATTCTTGATTATCCTGAAAAAGATCTTGTTAGGATTCAAAGAAGAGAGTATGTCCGTGTAGATACTGCTGTTGATATTTCTGTGGATGACCCCACCTTAAAAATCCCCACGATTACATCAGTAACTAATGACATAAGTGGCGGAGGCATTTCTATTGTTCTTCCAACTAGTTACCCATTTGAATCTGGTATGCTACTCGACTTATGTATGGTCTTTCCTATGGAATCTGGAACATTTGAATATGTCCTCGCAGAGGCCGAGGTTATCCGTGTGATAAAAAGAAGAGAAGGACAAAAAGATCTACTATCATTAAAGTTTATAGCAATTACGGATAAGGATAGGCAAACAATTATTCGATATTGCTTTGAAAAACAGCTTAAAACCAGAAAAAAAGGTTTGAAGTTTTAGTATAATTTTTCCAGTACTTGAAACAATAAAACCAAAAAAGGTTGAAGGCTATGAAACGAGTAGAAAGATGGATTCTTACAATGCTAGTGATTCATGGTTTATTGCTAATTACCACACAGTTAACCATTGAACATACAGATGTCCGTATGTATGTAGACCCTATTTATCAATATTTGGGAGTTCTGAAGAATGAAGACGAAAATATTTTAAAAACATTAGACCAATTTTTGGGTAATGTGTTATCCTTTTAAAGGATAATTCTTATTTTTTAACAGAAAAATATTAACGTTTTTTTCCATGTCAGTACTGAAAAGATAGAGAGGAATGATTGTTTTAGATGGCAACTAATCAACTAGCGATTGCAATTGATGGACCAGCTGCTGCAGGGAAAAGTACTGTTGCAAAGCACGTGGCACAGAGATTGTCGTACATATACATAGATACTGGGGCAATGTATCGAGCCCTAACCTATAAGGCTATTATTAATAAAGTGGATTTAGAAAATGAAAACCAAGTAAGTAACTTACTTGAAAACACGAGTATCGACTTAGAACAAACAAATAAGGGACAACTAGTTTACTTAGATAATAATGAAATAACAAGAGAAATCAGAACAAAAGAAGTTACAAATAATGTTTCAATTGTTGCGAAACACCCTTTGATTCGAAGAGAAATGGTAAAAAGGCAACAACTACTAGCAGAGAAAAGAGCTGTAGTGATGGATGGAAGGGATATCGGTACACACGTAATCCCTGATGCTGAAGTTAAAATTTTCTTAATTGCCTCCGTTGAAGAAAGAGCACAGAGACGACATAAAGAAAATTTAGAAAAAGGATTCGAATCTGACCTTGACCAATTAAAAAGAGAGATCGAGACAAGAGATAAACTAGATTCTGAGCGTGAGGCTGCGCCGTTGGTAAAAGCAAAAGATGCCGTGGAAATAGACACTACTTCTCTATCAATAGAAGATGTGGTAGAGCGGATTTTGCAAGTGGTTGCTACAAAGTAAAAAGGGGAATGAATTGATGAGTATTTATAAATTTGCTAGGGGGCTAGTTGCTCTTGCGCTTTTTCCATTATACAGAGTAAAAGTTCTTGGGAAAGAAAATATACCGAACAATGGACCAGTAATTATATGTTCAAATCATATCTCAAATTTAGATCCTCTCATTGTGGGTATTACCTGCCCTAGAAATATCTACTTTATGGCAAAAGAGGAGTTGTTTTCAAATAAGCTTCTGGCTGGTTTACTAGTTAGAGTCCATGCTTTTCCAATTAAACGAGGTATGAAGGATCGAAATGCCTTGAGAAAGGGACTCGGTATTCTAGAAGAAGGAAGGACGCTAGGTTTGTTTCCAGAGGGAACTAGGAGTAAGAGTGGAGAACTAGGACAAGGTTTAGCAGGTGTTGGTTTTTTTGCCTCACGATCTGAAGCAAGTATAGTACCCTGTGCTATTATTGGACCATATAAAGCGTTCCAACCATTAAAGGTTGTTTACGGCGAGCCAATCGATATGGAACAGTTGCGAGCAAACAAAACTTCAGCAAAAGAAGTAACAGACTCAATCATGGAAGAGATAAAGAAATTAATAGAAAATAATCGCTCGGAATCACCTATTGCTTGACAAATAAGGCTAAATGTTAGAAGTTAGAAAAAAGGACATTTTACATTTAATTGTATCGGAAATCGAAGGAGGTCTCTTTTATGGACGAAATGAATAATGAAACTACAGAATTTAAAGAGTTATCTGTTGGAGATCAGGTAACTGGAAAAGTTGTTAAGGTTGAAGAAAAACAAGTACTTGTAGACATTGGTTATAAAGTCGAAGGAATTGTACCTATTAGTGAATTATCAAGTCTTCATATAGAAAAAACTTCCGATGTAGTCACTGAGGGACAAGAGCTTACACTTAAAATTAAAAAAATTGATGACGATGAGATAGTCCTTTCGAAACGTGCTGTGGATGCAGATAAGGCATGGGAAGACTTAGAGGAAAAGTTTAGTAATGAAGAAATCTTCGATGCTGAAATAAACGACGTCGTAAAGGGTGGATTAGTAGTTGATGTCGGACTTCGTGGATTCATTCCTGCTTCCCTTGTGGAGACTTATTATGTGGAGGATTTTGAAGACTATAAGGGCAAGACAATCAGTTTGAAAGTAGTTGAACTTGATCGTGAGCAGAATAGAGTTATCTTATCTCACCGTGCTGTAATAGAAGCTGATCAGGCCTCTAAAAAACAAGAAGTAATCCAATCGATTAATGAAGGACAGGTTTTAGAAGGAAAAGTTCAACGAATAACAAATTTTGGGGTTTTTGTTGATATTGGTGGAATTGATGGATTAGTGCATATCTCACAACTATCTCACTCGCATGTGGAAAAAGCCTCTGATGTAGTTGAAGAGGGACAAGTGATTAAGGTGAAAGTATTATCTGTTGATAGGGATAATGAACGCATTTCACTTTCGCTGAAAGAAACGCAACCTGGACCTTGGGATAATATTAGTGAACGTGTTCAAACTGGTGATGTTATCGATGGAACTGTTAGACGTTTGGTTAACTTCGGTGCTTTTGTTGAAGTTTTCCCTGGCGTAGAAGGATTAGTTCATATTTCGCAAATTTCAAACGAACATATTGGCACACCACAGGAAGTTTTAGAGGTTGGTCAAGACGTTTCAGCTAAGGTATTAGAAGTAAATGAAAAAGAAAAAAGAATGTCACTAAGTATTAAGGAAATTGAGTTGGATCGTAACCAAGAAGAATTGAAGCAATACAAGAGAGAGGAAGATCAGTCCGGTTTCCAATTAGGAGACATGATTGGAAATAAGCTGGATAAATATAAATAAAATTTTATGTTGTAAGCAAACTCATTTATGAGTTTGCTTTTTTTATTGAGCAAGTGCGTCAAAGCGACTATGTGCAAGGGTATAAAGATTCAAGAATTATGCCATAATGCTAATGGTGGTGGAGGAACATGGATGGATTAATTTTTTATTGGATTAGTTGGATAGTCTGGATAATAATAACATTTTTCATGAAAAAAAATACTTATCGTATTTACTTAGCGCTATGGGTGCTATCACTAATTGCTTTTTCAAGCTCCGAACTATTTGTAGGTAACACAAAAATTAATGTTTCAATTATTGTATTGTATATTGGTGCTTTGCTTTTATTAGCCTCTACATCAAGTAGGATATTAAACGTCATGAGATCACTTTGTTTTGTTTTTGGTTATGTAGGGTTGCTATTTTGGGAACAAATAAGTCCTGTATGGCTAATAATTCCCAGAGTTATTATGATCCCATTCCTAGGATTTATTTTACTAATACTATTAACTAAGAACAATGTAGAAAGGATTGCGATTTGGTGTTTAGGTGTTACAACGGGAGAGGTCTTACATAGCCTCATTCTTAATAGCTATGGCTTTAATGATTACATAGGTGACATGGCTTTTTTTGATATATTAATTACCGGAATTGGCATAATAGTAGCTGCAGCATTCTTACTCGAAGTGAGATCTAAGCTGGATCATATGATTGAACTCATTGAAAAACAAAAAAAGAGGTGGTCACAATGAATGAGTATACATATCCGATACTATTTGGCGTAGTAGTGGGAACTATTGCAAGATTGATGATGCTCAGAACGGATTATCGTCAGTATCCTACATATCTTCACGGTAAAGTAATTCACTTAGCACTTGGTTTTATTGCTGCAGGGTTAGGTTCTGTGGCTGTACCAGCAATAATGGAAAAGGAGTTTACGGCAGTTACTTTCTTAACTATCGCAGCCTCACAGTTTAGAGAAGTACGCAATATGGAAAGAAATACATTGGCTGAATTAGATAGTTTTGAGCTAGTTCCAAGGGGAAATGGCTATATAGAAGGTATAGCCATTGCTTTTGAGGGTAGAAATTATTTAGTAATATTCACATCACTAGTAGCAAGTTTATGTTATTTGGCCTGGAATATATGGATAGCTATTCTTGCTACAATAGGTTGTTATCTTCTTATTAGAAAATTTATGAGCGGCTCTACTATGAAAGATCTAGTTGATATTGATTTTAAACAACCCCATTTTGACGGAGCGGGCCTATATGTTGATAACATATATATTATGAATATTGGACTTCCAGACCGTCAGAAAGAAATTTTGAAATATGGGATGGGTTTTATACTTACACCCAAAAATTTTAATGTTCGTTCAACAATTGCTAATTTAGGCCAAAGACAAGCAATTTTGCATGATGTTTCTGTTTCAATGGGGGTTTTTAGAGATTCTGGTACTCCTGCTCTTGTGCCATTGATAAAGCGTGATTTGGATGATGGAAGGATAGGAGTTCTCATTTTGCCACAAGATAAGGACATAGAGAAAGCCAAACGAGTTATCGGTTCAGTTCCAGTATTAGAAAATGCTATTCGTATGCCTTCTGAATCTAAAGCGAACAAGAAAAAGGGGGCCAACTAATGAATATCGAAAAGGCAGTATTATCAGTTATTACAATTAATAAAGAAAAAATATCAGGTGGTGCTCCTATTTTTATTTGTAAGACAAAAGAAGAAATGGATAATGTCGCAGCAAACTTAGAAGCAATATTGGATGGTATTAGCCATGCACTTAGTGATGAATTATATATTATTGTAAAGCACTAGGTTATTGTCTTACAAAAATGTTAATATTAACGAACTATAAGTTCACTAGTATAACTCTATCAAAAGAAAACAATTGTTTAAAATTACCTCATTTGCTAAAATGTAAAAGTTAAGTATAATTAACCCTTTGTAAAAGGTAAAAGTATATAAGGAAGAAAGGATGTACCTTTCATGAGAAAATCAGTTGTTGCAATAGTCGGTAGACCGAATGTGGGGAAATCGACTATTTTTAATAGACTTGTTGGAGAACGAATTTCAATTGTAGAAGATGTTCCAGGAGTGACTCGTGACCGTATTTATTCACAAGCTGAATGGCTTACTACTTCATTTAATGTGATTGATACTGGCGGGATCGAAATTGGGGATGAGCCACTACTTGTACAAATGAGAGAACAAGCAGAAGTAGCTATACAAGAAGCAGACGTAATTATTTTTATGGTAAATGGTAGAGAAGGAATTACTGCTGCAGATGAGGAAGTAGCTAAGTTGCTATTCAAATCAAATAAACCTATTGTCTTGGCAGTAAATAAAGTTGATAATCCAGAAATGAGAGATCAAATTTATGAGTTTTACTCTTTAGGATTCGGTGAACCCTTCCCAATCTCTGGTACTCATGGTTTAGGTTTGGGTGATATGCTGGATGACGTGGTTAAACATTTTCCAGAGTTGGAACAAGATGATCCTGACGACGATACAATTTATTTTAGTCTAATTGGAAGACCAAATGTCGGTAAATCATCTCTAGTTAATTCAATTTTAAATGAAGAACGTGTTATCGTCAGCGATATCGCTGGTACGACAAGAGATGCGATTGATACTCCCTTTACAAAGGACGAGCAGAACTTTGTAATTATAGATACTGCTGGAATGAGAAAAAGAGGCAAGATTTATGAAACTACTGAAAAATACAGTATCCTTCGTGCATTAAAAGCAATTGAACGTTCTGACGTTGTATTGACTCTTATTGATGCGGAAACTGGTATAATTGAACAAGATAAAAAAATTGCTGGGTACGCACATGAGGCAGGAAAAGCTGTTGTCATTGTCGTTAATAAATGGGATACAATTGACTCTCACGATAAAGCTATTAAAGAATATGAACAAAAAATTCGAGCTCACTTCCAATTTTTAGACTATGCACCAATTGTATTTCTATCGGCAAAAACTAAAAAGCGTATTCATACTTTACTACCTCAAGTATTAGAAGCAAGTGAAAACCATGCTAAACGTGTCGAGACAAATGTATTAAATGATGTAGTAATGGATGCAATTGCGATGAATCCTACTTCAACTTTTAAAGGACAGAAGCTTAAGATCTTGTATGCCACTCAAGTAGCAGTTAAGCCTCCTAGTTTTGTTGTATTTGTTAATGACCCTGACCTTTTACATTTCTCATATGAACGATTTTTAGAAAACAAAATCAGAGAAGCATTTGGATTCGAGGGTACTCCTATTAAAATCTTTGCTAGAAAAAGAAATTAACATGGGGAGGGAGTAATTTGGAGAAGATAGCAGTTATTGGAGCCGGTAGCTGGGGAAGTGCACTAGCGTTAGTTTTGTCTGATAATTCACATGAAGTGAGACTTTGGACACACAACAAGAGTCAAGCAGAAGAAATTAATCATACTCATATAAATAGTAAGTATTTACCTAATGCGAAACTACCTAATGAAATTCGTGCCTATCATGATTTAAAACAGGCTGTTGATGGAGTCTCAACAGTTGTTTTAGTTGTGCCCACAACAGCGATTAGAGAGGTGTGTAAGCAGTTAGGAGAGGTTCTTAACCATAAGGTTACTATTATTCACGGAACAAAGGGAATAGAACCTAAAACACTTAAACGTGTTTCCGAAATGATAGAAGAAGAATTGCCCAGAAAATACTACGAAGAAGTAGTTGTATTATCCGGGCCTAGTCATGCGGAGGAAGTAAGCGACAGGCAGCCGACAACTGTCACAGCTTCATCCAACAGTATTGCCGAAGCTGAAAAAGCCCAAGACTTATTTATAAATGAAAATTTCAGGGTATATACTAGCCCTGATATGATTGGTGTAGAATTGGGTGGGGCACTTAAAAATATTATTGCTCTTGGCTCTGGAATCTCGGATGGGTTAGGCTATGGAGATAATGCCAAAGCGGCATTAATGACTAGAGGTCTAGCCGAAATCGCTCGGTTAGGAACATCTATGGGAGCAAACCCATTAACTTTTATAGGACTTGCTGGCGTTGGTGACCTTATTGTCACATGTACTAGTGTTCATAGTCGAAACTGGAAAGCTGGAAGTTTACTAGGAAAAGGTAATAGTCTTGATGATGTACTAAATAAGATGGGCATGGTTGTAGAAGGTGCCAGAACAACTAAAGCAGCCTATCAATTCTCCCAAGAGAAAAAGATTGAAATGCCGATAACAAATGGGATATATCGTATCCTATTTGAAGAGGCCAAGCCTAAAGATGTTGTCGATCAACTAATGACTAGAATGAGAAGACATGAAATGGAAGATTTGTCCAACATCTTGAATAATAAGTATTCTAGTTAAACACGATGCACTCTTAGCTTGCATATAATACCTTGAGTAATTAATGCAAGGAGGAGTGTATGTGAGCGAATTTCAAAAGAATATGTTTGATCAGATTCAAAATAATTCAAGTATCAATCCAGAAGAAATATTAAAAGTTGCAAATTCTGTCCAGAATGCGGATTTTTCTGATGAAAAAACAGTTAGAAAATTAGTAAAGCAACTGGCGAAAATGGCCGATAAGCCAATTTCACAAGCTAAAGAAGATAAAATTGTAAAATCAATTACGAGTAATAACATGCCAACAGATATGAATACACTAAGCAATATTTTTAAAAAATAGATATAACTGGGCATATGAGGATACAAAGAACAAACTTCTCGCATAAAATAAATCGCACAAGCATTCATTTTAGGGTTGCTTTGGGTATTTTTTAGTCGCATCGCCGAGGTAGGATTGCCCCTTCTATCTCGGTTTTTTTATATAATTTCCCGGCAATTAAATCAACTCAAAAAAATAGTCTAACAATTTTTAACCCTTATCCCTTTCCAAGATATGCCACAAACCGTTTTTCTTTAACCAATAATGGATTATGGTATAATACATGAAGCTAAAGTGGACATGCTTGTTATTTAGAAGGAGTGAGCAATTATAATGTCTGAGTCAATGTTGAATATGTATATTTCTTTTGCAGGAATAATTTTTATGTTTTTATCTATCGGGTTAATCCTATTTAGCCGTTATAAATTAAAGGGAATAGTAGCATTTGTAGTAGCATTCCTAGCTTATTGTTTCTTAGTAATTGGCGGCATCATTATATTTTATATTGTAATTAGTGGTCCTACTGCTTAGACTACAGGAGGTTTTTTTATGAGATATTTGGCTATTATTCCATTAACTTTATCAATTTTGATATTAAGTGGTTGCCTCTATCCAAGTCAGAATTTAACGAAGAATAATGTACCTAATGAGCTTCAATTAAAAACAGTTCAAGATGCTGTCACCCAGTACGCGCAGGATAATCAGGGATTAATTCCAGTACTAACAAAACCAAGTGATACACCGATTTTCCAAAAATACATTATCGATTTTTCAAAACTTAAACAACAAAATCTATTAGCAAGCATCCCTGGAACAGCTTTTGAAAATGGAGGAGTTTATCAATATGTATTAATTACTCCGGAAGAAAGTCCTACAGTCAAACTAATTGATCTGCGTAATGCTGAAACAATAAGATCCGTATATAGTAAGATAAATATTTATCGAAGTGAAAATACGTATCCACCGTTTGGAGAAGAAGTAGAAGATAGTATATATCAGATAAACTATGAAAAAATCGGATTAGAATCTCCACCATTTGTAGTGAGTCCATATTCTCAGAAAAATCTTCCAATCATTATGGATGTATATGGTGATATCTATATTGATTATAGTTTAGACCTGTATGAAGCACTTAACGAGTTTGAACACTCGTATTCTGAAGGGGAGGACATTAGGTATATTCTGGCTGAAAACTACCCATTTGTACCAGCTTATTCATTACCATATACGATAGAGGATGGAGAACCGGTTTACTTAAAAAAATGATTATATATTAAAATTAAATTATAAGAATATCGTTACCCTTGTCGCATATAATGTGGCAAGGGTTTTTAATTGAATTATTGATATAAAAAGCAAATTATTTAATGATTTATATGTTTTTTTTATGTTTTACAACTAAACAAGTCATAATTTAGTAGGACAACGTCATAGACTTAAAATGTCAAAGATTCGTAAAGCTCTATGGCGAAGCAGATCGGGAGGGGATCATTTGGAAAGAGTTGATATTTTTAAAGATATCTCGAAACGGACCAATGGAGATATTTATTTAGGCGTAGTAGGTGCAGTACGTACTGGTAAATCAACATTTATTAAAAAATTCATGGAACTAGTTGTTTTACCGAATATCTCTAATGAGAGTGACAGAGCAAGAGCACAGGATGAATTACCACAAAGTGCTGCTGGAAAAACAATCATGACCACTGAACCTAAGTTTGTTCCGAATCAGGCTGTATCGGTTCAAGTAGATGATGGTCTTGAAGTGAATGTTAGATTAGTTGACTGTGTGGGGTACGCAGTTAGCAGCGCTCAAGGTTTTGAAGATGAAAATGGACCCAGAATGATTAATACACCTTGGTATGAAGAGCCTATCCCATTTCATGATGCAGCTGAAATAGGTACTCGAAAAGTAATTCAAGAGCACTCTACTATGGGCATTGTCGTAACGACTGACGGTTCAATTGGTGAAATTCCAAGAGGAGATTATGTAGAACCAGAAGAGCGAGTTGTGGATGAGTTAAAAGAGGTAGGAAAACCATTTATTATGGTTGTTAACTCTGTTCAACCATATAATCAAGAAACAGAGCTGTTAAGACAGGAATTGTCTGACAAATATGATATTCCAGTTCTAGCAATGAGTGTAGAAAGCATGAGTGAACATGATGTTTATAATGTATTACGAGAGGCATTGTATGAATTCCCTGTCCTTGAAGTAAATGTCAACCTGCCAAGTTGGGTTATGGTATTAAATGAGAACCACTGGTTAAGACAAAATTATCAGTTAGCAATTCAAGAGACAGTCAAAGATATAAAACGCCTTCGTGATGTTGATCGTGTGGTAGGTAATTTTGATGCTTATGACTACATTGAAAATGCACAACTTGCTGGAATGGAGATGGGAGAAGGGGTTGCTGAAATTGATTTAAGAGCTCCTGACTACCTATATGATCAAGTACTTAAAGAGATTGTTGGTGAGGAAATAAGAGGAAAAGACCATCTGTTGGAATTAATGCAAGAATTTGCTAATGCTAAAAGAGAATATGACCAGGTTGCTGATGCTTTACAGATGGTTAAACAGACTGGTTATGGTATCGCAGCTCCTACGCTGCAAGACATGATACTAGATGAACCAGAAATAATTCGTCAAGGTTCAAGATTTGGAGTGCGACTAAAAGCCGTTGCACCATCAATCCATATGATTAAGGTAGAAGTGGAATCTGAATTTGCACCTATTATTGGTACCGAAAAACAAAGCGAAGAGCTAGTTCGATATTTAATGCAGGATTTTGAAGAAGATCCATTATCCATTTGGGAGTCTGATATCTTCGGTCGATCTTTAAGTTCTATCGTAAGAGAAGGAATACAGGCTAAGATTTCGTTAATGCCAGAAAATGCAAGATACAAATTAAAAGAGACACTTGAACGGATTATTAATGAAGGTTCGGGTGGATTAATAGCAATAATACTTTAACGGCTTGTTTTACAGGCCGTTTTTTTTTATGTTTGAAAGGTTTTAATCCTTAGTCATGGCTATTCTCTTGCTCCTAAATAGACAATCTACGTGAATTTTTTTGCAATTTGAGTATAAATTTAATTACTAATCTAGTTTAATTAAAAGTAAAAACTATAAATGTTAATAAACCCTTGTATATCAAGTCATCGAACATCTTGCATAAGATTTCCAACTGTGATACGATTCATTTAAATTAAGTCGAGTGTTTCGTAGGACTAAAGAATAAAATTTAATAAAATTTGCTACTTTTTGTTGAATTTCCTCGAAAACTCGTTTAATATAAGCCTTACCATCATTTATTTGTTGGTAAAGAGTATAAAATCTAGAAAAACTGTGAACAAATGGAAATAATCCAAATTTGTTCGAAAGTACTGGATATATGACTTGGGAGGAGGTGAATGTCATGAATAAAACAGACCTAGTTAATGCAGTTGCAGAAAAAAGTGAACTTTCTAAAAAGGATGCAACAAAAGCTGTTGATGCAGTTTTTGAATCTATCATGGATTCACTTAAAGATGGAGAAAAAGTACAATTAATTGGTTTTGGAAACTTCGAGGTACGTGAACGTGCTGCACGTAAAGGACGTAACCCTCAAACAGGTGATGAAATCGAAATCCCTGCTAGTAAGGTTCCAGCTTTTAAACCAGGTAAAGCCCTAAAAGATACTGTAAAGTAATAATTTTACATATGGGCAAAAAAAAGGGTGCAAATGCACCCTTTTTCTTTTTGGAAAAATTTATTGCTTGTTCCTCCGTTGACATACATATAAAGATAAGAGAATATTAAATGAACAGTATATGGGAGGATAATATATGACTAGTAATAATGGTAGGGACTATATTGTAATTAAAGCATTAGAAGATGGTGTTCAAGTAATAGGCCTAACAAGAGGAACGGATACGAGATTCCATCATTCTGAAAAACTAGATCAAGGTGAAATCATGGTTGCTCAATTTACCGAACACACATCTGCGGTAAAAGTTAGAGGAAAGGCTTTGATACAATCTAGCTATGGTGAAATACGAAATGACGAATGACAAGGTCACCGTTGACAAGCTATTAAACGGCTAAAATTGAAAAATTATGTTATAATAAATTTTGATTGAGCTATGGGGAAAATGTAAGAAGGGCTTAGGTGATTAACTTGAACATACCTGATTTAACGCTTAAAGAATTAAAAAAAGCGATTGAAAGTCAATTAAGACATACTTACTTAGAAAAGTTTATCCAGAAGCCCGTAATTGATGAAGATAAACTATTCATTCTGTCTTCAATTATTCAAAATACAACTTTCTCAGATCATAAAAAGAAAAATTATATAATAACTACTATGCTTGTTCAAATTGCATTGGATACCCATGATTTAGTAACCGAAAATGCGGCAAAAGGTGAATCTGATTTAAATAGGAAAACACGTCAATTAACAGTATTAGCCGGTGATTACTATAGTGGTTTATATTACTATTTATTATCTAAATTAAATGATATCCCAATGATTCATACATTAGCGTCTGCCATTAAGGAAATCAATGAACTTAAAATGACGATTTATTATAATGAATATGATTCTGTACAAGATTTTATGGATTCTTTTAAAAAATTAGAATCCTTATTAATCCGGCGTGTAGCAGAACATCTACAAGGGACCTCTGTACTTGAAGTTACAGGTAATTGGTTGTTACTAAGAAAGTTAATGAGAGAAAAACATTCATTTATAAATAAGGGAAACTCACCAATTTTTGAATTGTTAACAAAAGGCCCAGCCTTTAACATCAGGAACGATCAAATCATTAATACTATTGAACAAACGATTCAAGAGCACACTTCTCTTACGAAAGATACAGTTAGTCATTTACCTCTTCATTTTAATTCGATAAAATTATACGTGAATACCATCCTTAATGACAACTTTGATAAGAACATAATAGTAGTGGAAGAAGGTTAATTTTTATGGAACAACAATCAAAAGAGGAACGAGTTCATCACGTATTCGAGAAAATATATAATAGATATGATTTTATGAATTCAATAATATCCTTTCAAAGACATCGAGCATGGAGAAAAGATGTAATGAAACGTATGGATGTTCCTGAAGGTTCAAATGCACTAGATGTTTGTTGCGGTACTGGTGATTGGTCTATTTCTTTGGCCAAGGCTGTTGGACAATCAGGTAAAGTAGTTGGTTTGGATTTTAGTCAAAATATGTTATCAGTTGGTAAACAAAAAAAAGAAGAGTTAGATTTGGACCATTTAGAGTTCGTTCATGGAAATGCAATGGAGTTACCATTTGAAGATAACTCATTTGACTATATTACTATCGGGTTTGGTCTGAGAAATGTACCAGATTATGTCCAAGTATTAAACGAAATGAGGAGAGTTGTGAAGCCTGGCGGGAAAGTGGTTTGCCTTGAAACTTCACAACCTACCATGATTGGATTTAGGCAACTGTATTATTTTTATTTTAGGTTCATCATGCCCATATTTGGAAGGCTTCTTGCAAAGAGTTATAATGAATATGCTTGGTTACATGAATCAGCAAAAGATTTTCCTGGAAAAAAAGAACTAAAAACAATGTTTGAAGAGGCTGGACTTCACAATATAATTGTCAAAAGTTATACTGGTGGTGTTGCAGCGATGCATATGGGTGAAAAACCTGTCTAAAATCATAAATTAAAGGTGAACTGAATGAAATTAGCAATGACCTATTCTTACTTGAAACAAGATCTCGATATAATTGAAGAGGCATTGAACCAAACGATACATGCAAAACACCCGGTTTTACGGGAAGCTTCTATACAACTTTTGAATGCAGGAGGAAAAAGACTTCGTCCTGTTTTTGTTTTGTTATCTGGTATGTTTGGTGATTATAATATTGAGAAGATAAAAACCGTAGCAGTATCTTTAGAGTTAATTCACATGGCTTCTCTTGTACACGATGATGTAATCGATGAATCTGAGTTACGTCGAGGTAAGCCGACTGTAAAAGCTAAATGGGACAATCGTATCGCTATGTATACCGGTGATTATATATTCGCTAGATCCTTAGAATATTTAACGTCTTTAGATAACTCACGTGCCCACAAAATCTTGGCTGAAACAATTGTGGAATTAACCATTGGTGAGATGGAACAAATAAAAGATAAATATGATTTGAATCAAAATGTAAGAAATTATTTTAGAAGAATTAAGCGAAAAACAGCATTATTAATATCTTCAAGTTGCCAACTGGGAGCGATTTCTACAAATGTCCAACCAAACCAAGAGAAGGCGCTTTACAGATATGGCTATTATATCGGAATGTCGTATCAAATTATTGACGATATTCTTGATTTCACATCTACTGAAGAACAATTGGGCAAACCGGCTGGAAGTGATTTGTTACAAGGTAACTTAACATTACCAGTACTTTACGCAATGGATAGCAGTTACCACTTTTCAAAACAAATTCAAGATTTATTTAATGATCCATCGACGTTGACCCAAGAGGATATTCAACCACTTTTGCAACAAATAAAAGATTCAGGTGCTATTGAACGATCTTTTGCTATAAGCAATAGGTACTTGGAAAAAGCATATGAATCAATAAAGGATTTACCAGATATTAAGGCTAAACAGATGCTTAAGGACATCGCTACTTACATTGGTAAAAGACAATCTTAAAATAGTTGTCTTTGTATTAATAATTTGATAAAATTCTTTTTATTAGCGCTTACATAACATAAACTTTTTGGCTAGGGTTTTCTCTTCCCACACTAATTTAAGTACATCCTCAGAATAACAGCGTTAGACCAGGATTTCGTTATTTAACGAGAAAACTATACATATTACTAAAGAGGTGGAAATATGGAGAAAACATTTGTAATGATTAAACCTGATGGTGTACAAAGAGGGCTAATCGGGGAGATAGTTGCACGATTCGAGACTAAAGGGTATAAACTAGCTGGCGCAAAATTAATGAATATTAGTAATACATTAGCTTCTGTCCATTATGGGGAGCATGAAGGCAAACCTTTTTATCCTGGTTTAGTTAAATTTATTACTTCTGGTCCTGTCTTTGCGATGGTATGGGAAGGCGAAAACGTTATTGCTGGAGCTCGCCAGATGATGGGGAAAACGAATCCACAGGAAGCGTTGCCAAGTACTATCCGAGGTGATTTTGGTTTAAGTGTTGGTAAAAACCTTATTCATGGTTCGGATTCACCTGAGAGTGCAGTACGAGAAATAGGATTATTCTTCAATGATTCTGAGTTAGTAGACTATCAAAAAGTTAACGAGAAATGGCTATATTAATATTTTTTTAAATACCTCGTCTATAAGGATGAGGTTTTTTCATGTATAATAAATTAAAATCTATTAACATAAATAGAAAAAAAGATAGTTAAGGGGAAAAGGAATATGGGGGACTATCAAGATTTCACTTTATCTGTAATGAAAAAGACTGGAATCGACCTGTCAATGTACAAAGAAGTTCAAATGAAAAGGAGATTAACCTCACTTCGAGAGAAAAGAGGATTCTCAAGTTTTGATACATATTTTAATGCAGTAACGACAAACAAAGAGTTATTTGACGAGTTTATCGATAGAGTGACTATTAACGTTTCCGAATTTTATAGAAATTATAACCGATGGACAATCCTTGAAAACAAAGTTTTACCGATGCTATTAAAAAAAACAAAGAAAATTAAAATATGGAGTGCTGCTTGCTCTACAGGTGAAGAACCTTATACCATTGCTATGATTTTAAGCAAGTTAGTAAATTTGAACTCAATCGATATTATAGCCACTGATATAGATGAAAAAGTACTTTCTTATGCAAGAAAAGGCGTATATGCAGAACGTGCTTTAAAAGAAGTGCCAATTTCAATGAAGAAGACCTTTTTTACACAAGATGGTGTAAGTTATAAAATTGATGACAGAATAAAAAACTGTGTTACGTTTAAAAAGCACAACCTATTATCAGATTCATATTCCAATAACTTTGACTTGATAGTTTGCAGAAATGTTCTAATCTACTTTACTGAAGATGCAAAACATGTAATCTATAATAAATTTAGTAAATCATTAAATCCAGAAGGTATTTTTTTTGTTGGAAGCACAGAACAAATATTTAGTCCAGAACGTTATGGATTAAGAGTTTATGACACATTTTTCTATCAAAAGAAGTAGCCTTAACCAACGAAGTATTAACTTATGAACCACCTTGTAGGGAAGGTGGTTCATAAATTTTTGAATTTCTATTTTTCTAAAAAATCTAAAAATGTAGCGTTTAAATGAACACAAGATAAATAAGGTATGATATAGTAGTACAAAATTATTATAATAAATGGAGGTAAATACATGCGCTACTTAACTGCAGGAGAATCACATGGTAAACAATTAACTACTATTGTAGAAGGTGTTCCTTCTTTAATGCCTCTAACAAAGGAAAATATAAATGAATCTTTACTAAGAAGGCAAAAAGGGCATGGTCGCGGTAAGCGAATGCAAATTGAGAAAGATTTAGTTGATATTGCTGGTGGAGTAAGACATGGGTATTCGTTAGGGTCACCAATTGCAATGGTCATACATAACGATGATTTTAAACACTGGGAAGATATTATGGGTGAGGATCCAATTTCTGATGATCAAGATATCCGTAGAAAGGTAACGAGGCCACGTCCTGGTCACGCTGATTTAAATGGTGCAATAAAATACGGACACCGTGACATGCGTAATATTCTTGAGAGATCTTCTGCTCGTGAAACTGCAGCTCGTGTTGCGGCTGGCGCTGTCGCAAAAACTCTTTTAGCTGAATTAGATATTCACATCATTGGATATGTAAGAGAAATAGCAGGGATAAAGGCTGAAGAATTCCCTGAAATGAGTATGTCAGATAGAGCTCAAATTTCCGAAGAATCACCAGTACGAAGCTTGGATCCTAAAGCTAGTCAACAAATGATGGACGCTATTGATCTGGCTAAAAAAGATGGAGATTCAATTGGTGGCGTTTGTGAAGTTTATGTTGAAGGAATGCCTGCTGGAATAGGGTCCTACGTTCACTATGATCGTAAATTAGATGGTAGAATAGCGGGTGCTGTTTCAAGCATTAACGCTTTTAAGGGTGTTGAATTTGGAATTGGCTTTGAGGCTGCTAGAAGGAATGGTAGCCAAGTACACGATGAAATAGCTTGGGATAAAGAGAGAGGGTACTACAGGAAAACAAATAGGTTAGGTGGCTTCGAAGGCGGCATGACCACTGGAATGCCAATTGTAGTTAAGGGTGTAATGAAGCCTATTCCTACATTATACAAACCATTACAAAGTGTTGATATTGAAACAAAAGAACCGTTTAATGCAAGCATTGAACGCTCAGATTCCTGTGCAGTACCTGCTGCTGCTGTAGTGATGGAACATGTTGTCGCATTTGAATTGGCAAAAGCAGTACTAGAGCAATTTCCACATGATCAATTTCCGAAACTAAAGGCTGCTATTAATGATTACAGAGAAGAAATAAGGTGTTTTTAATGAATTCTTTAACCATTGATACAAGTACCAACAAATACAATGTGTTTGTTGGTACTAAATTGCGTTTCAAAACAGCTTCCTTCCTGGAAAAACAATACAAAAACATATTAATTGTTACAGATGATCAAGTTGCAAATCATTACTTAGATGATGTTAAAAACTCATTTAGTACTGAAATAAATCTTTATTCTGTTGTTGTACCTGCTGGAGAGTCCTCTAAAAGCCAAGAACAATACTTCAACGTTATATCTAGAGCAATAGAGGTCGGTTTAGATAGACAATCATTAATCATTGCATTAGGTGGAGGAATGGTTGGAGATCTAGCCGGTTTTGCTGCATCGACTTATATGAGAGGCATTGATTATATTCAGGTTCCAACGTCTATTTTAGCCCATGATAGTAGTGTTGGCGGGAAAGTGGCCATTAATCATACAGAAGGAAAGAATCTGATTGGAAGTTTTTATCCACCACAAGCTGTTATTTATGACGTAGAAACACTCCATTCACTTCCTGAAAAAGAAGTTCGGTCAGGCTATGCCGAAATAGTGAAACATGGACTAATTAGTGATGAAATTTTCTTTCATCAAGTACTTGATACAAAACTGTCATCTAAAATACCTGATGAAGTGCTTACAGACCATTTATTAAAAGGGATAAATGTAAAGGCAACAATCGTTCAAAATGATGAAAAAGAAAATAATGTTCGCAAATATTTAAATTTTGGCCATACACTGGGGCATGCATTAGAAGCAAATTTAGGGTACGGTCAAATTACTCATGGAGAAGCAGTTGCTATTGGAATGTTATTTGCCCTTCGTGTTAGTGAAAAAGTTTATGGAGTTAAACTCCCTTATCAACCTCTACATAACTGGTTAGTTACAAATAACTATCCATTACACTTACCGACACAAGAAATTGATCCATTAGTAAACCGCATGAAAAAAGATAAGAAATCAATAAATAACCTAGTTCAAATGGTCTTGTTAAAATCAGTGGGCCAACCAACTGTTGAGAAAATAGAAGATGAGTTATTAAAAAGTGAATTAGATGAATTTATGAGAGAGTTGGTGAATCATTGATTAGAGGCATACGTGGAGCCACTACGGTTCATGAAAATCTTGAAAACAGTATTGTGAAAAACACTAAAATATTAGTTGAGGAAATGGTTCATACTAACCAAGTAGTTCCTGAAGATATAGCATCTGTATTAATATCAGTAACCCCAGATATCAATAATGGATTTCCTGCTAAAGCATTGAGGTTAATAGACGGTTGGACATATGTACCTGTTATGTGTATGAAGGAAATAGAAGTTCCAAACAGTCTTGAGAAATGTATTAGAGTTATGATGACAGTGAATACCGAGAGAAAACAAAACGAAATCATTCATATATATCAAAATGAAGCAAGGAAACTTCGTCCAGATTTATCACAAACTAATAAAAATTCTAATTAAAATGATTGAATAATTACCCTCTATTGGTATAGAGATAGGAGAGAATTGCATGCAAGGCAAAGAAATATTTAAACAAATGACCCCTTATAAACCAGGCAAACAGATAGAGGATGTAAAAAAAGAGTACGGACTAGACAAAATTGTTAAGTTAGCATCAAATGAAAATCCTTTTGGTTATTCCAACAAAGTTAAAGAGACAATTTCAAATTTCATCAGAAATATAGAGATTTATCCAGATGGAAATTCAACTGAGTTGAGAAATGCTCTTTCAGAAAAACTTGGAGTAGCTGGTGATCAGTTGGTATTCGGTTGTGGTTCTGATGAAGTAGTTGATATTATTTGTCGTACATACCTGGAGGCTGGTCTGAACACTGTTATGGCAACACCGACCTTTCCACAATATCAACATAATGCCCTAATTCAAGGTGCTGAAATTAGAGAAGTTTCCCTAGTTAATGGATATCACGATCTAAATGGCATGCTAGATGAAATCGACAAGGATACTAAAATAGTATGGCTTTGTACACCTAACAATCCAACCGGATGTTTGATTAATAAGGCTGACTTTGAAAAATTTATGCAGACGTGCCCCTCTGATGTCTTGGTGGTAATTGATGAGGCCTATTTTGAATACATTGAAACAAGTAATTTACCAAATACCATTCAAGCATTAAATAACTATCAAAACCTTATTGTTTTGCGTACTTTTTCAAAGGCCTATGGATTAGCTGGGCTAAGAATTGGTTATGGAGTTGCAAATAAAGAGATAATAAGTTTATTAAATATAACTAGAGGACCATTTAATACGACAACTGTGGCTCAAGGGTCTGCTCTTGTAGCATTGAATGACCAAGAGTTCCTTCATGGGACTGTTAGTAAGACAATTGAAAACAAAAATTTATTCTTGCAATTTTGTGATAGATTAGGATTAGATTATTATGACTCAGAAACCAATTTTGTATTTGTAAAACTACCCGTAAGTGGTGATGAAATGTTTGAGTATTTACTCTCTAAAGGATATATCGTTCGTTCCGGTGAAGCCTTAGGACATCCAAACGGCGTTCGAATTACAATTGGGAAAAAAGAAGATATGGAAAAAATACAAAGACTAATTGAAGAGTATTTAACTGCTCGTAAAGAGGAGAATACAAATTGAAAGAAACAATTGTAGTAGCGGGCCTTGGATTAATTGGTGGCTCGCTCGCAACAAATCTCAAACAAACGAGCAATCATCACCTAATCGGATATGACGTTAATAAAAAAACATTAGATTATTGTTTAATTAATGGAATTATTGATGAAGCAATTGAGGATTTTGAAACGGCTGTCCTAATGGCGGACTATCTTATTCTAGCTGCACCTGTATCAAAAACTGTAGAATTAATAGCTAAATTGAATACTGTCAATTTCAGAAAGCCGATTATTATAACGGACGTTTCCTCTGTAAAAGCTCCAATTATGGAAGCTGCTAATAAGTTGACATCTAATTTCATTACTTTTATTGGTGGTCACCCAATGGCTGGGTCACACAAAAAGGGAATTCAAGCTGCAAAGGGGCATTTGTTTGAAAATGCAATCTACATATTAACACCAATCCATTCTTGTCCTCCCGAAAAAATTGAACAACTTAAAACTATATTGCAAGGTACTAGTAGTAAATTTCTTATCTTAGAACCGAAGGAACATGATGAAATGACTAGTGTCATTTCACATTTCCCACATTTAATTGCTTCTTCACTAGTGCACCAGGCTAAATCTTGGCAAAAAACACATGCCCACATTCCTAAATTAGCTGCAGGTGGATTTCGCGATATTACTAGAATAGCATCTAGTAATCCTGCGATGTGGCAGGATATATTCTTTCATAATAGACATGGAATAAGTAACCTATTAAATGATTGGATCTTAGAAATGACGTCACTAAAGAATCTATTAGAGACAGGTGACAAAATTTCAATGTATCATTACCTAGAACAAGCTAAGGAATATAGGGATGGTCTAGATGCTAAAGAAAAAGGTGCTATTCCTTCCTTTTATGATTTATACGTAGATATTCACGACCAGCCTGGAGCACTATTGCGAGTAATTGAATTACTAGCGAAGCAGGAAATTAGTATTAATAACATAGAAATTTTAGAAATACGAGAAGGAATAACAGGTGTATTAAGATTAAGTTTTCAAAGTAAAAGTGCACAAGAGAAAAGTAACTATATATTAAAAGATCAAGGTTATGAAACTATGGTCGGAGATTGAGGTGCAATAGATAATGAGTATAAAAATCTTAAAACCTGTACATAGACCTTTGCTAGGCGTAATGGAGGTGCCTGGAGATAAATCAATTTCTCACCGGGCAATTATATTTGGTTCCTTAGCTAACGGCATAACAACTGTTTCTCATTTTTTAGACGGCGAAGACTGCTTGAGAACAATTGCTGCTTTTCAAGCGATGGGGGTATCAATAGAGGTACAAGGACATACCGTTACCATCCACGGGCAAGGACTAGCGGGGTTGAAAGAGCCAAAGCAGCCTATATATTTGGGGAACTCAGGTACTACAGCAAGGCTGTTAATAGGAGTACTAGCGGGACTTCCATATCACTTCACTCTTTATGGAGATGATTCATTAACTATCCGACCAATGGATCGAGTTGCTATACCAGTATCAGAAATGGGGGCAATTATTGACGGTCGTGATAATGGTAAGTACTTACCTCTTTCAATTAGGGGAGGAATACTAAAGAGTATTTCTTTTGAAACACCAATTAAAAGTGCTCAAGTTAAATCGGGGGTATTACTAGCAGGTTTGTTGGCAGAAGGTATCACTGAGGTGACGGAGAGAACAACAACAAGAGATCATACAGAGAACATGTTACTAGCCTTTGGAGGTCGAGTTACAAAAGAACAAGACAAGATTAGCATCAAAGGGAAACAACGCCTTGAGGGTACTTCTATTCAAGTCCCTGGTGATATTTCATCAGCAGCATTCTTCCTAGTTGCAGCTGCAATATCCAAGGGGAGTAATTTAACGATTAATAACGTCGGCCTTAACCCCACCCGAACTGGTATTATTGATGTACTAAAAAAAATGGGTGCAGATATAACCATAGTTGAGGAAAAGTTGATTGGTGGGGAGCCTATTGGTTCTATTTCAATCAAATCTTCTTCTTTAAAAGGGACTGTCATCGAAGGCGATATTATCCCTCGAATGATAGATGAAATACCAATTATTGCCTTATTGGCTTCACAAGCAGAAGGTGAAACTATCATACGTGATGCAGAGGAACTAAGATATAAAGAGACTGATCGTATTGAATCTGTTGTAAAAACTATGCAGGCCTTTGGAGTTAAAATTGAGGGTACATCTGATGGAATGATTATTGCTGGTGAAAGCTCATTACAAGGTGCTGAAGTGGATTCCTATGGAGATCACCGAATTGGTATGATGATTGCGGTAGCATCACTAATAGCAAATGGACCTGTAACCTTAGAGAATGCAGAATGTATAGCTGTTTCGTATCCAAAATTTTTCAGTGATTTAGAAGAAATTTTAAAAACATCATCATAGTATTGTAAAAACCTTCATACTTTGTAGAAATCCATAAGGAGAGGATAAAGTATGGGGGTTTACTATTTTCGGAGTGATTATGTTTTTGAGGAAGATAAATGGATAAGTAAAAGTATTCAGGTTGAAAATGAAAGAATTGTAATTACACAAATAAATAAACAACGAACTATAGAAATGAACGTTGATAAATTCTGGATTGGTCCTGGTAAAGTGTATATAGATTATGAAGAGCCTTTATATGACCGGAAATTTGTTGACAATACGGTAAATAAATATATATATAGAGGGTGTACACTGCTAATCTGTCAATTGCCAATAAGGAGTTATATACATTTCAAAAGGAAATTTGAACAGTTTAGAGAACACCTTTCCTCTCTCCCGATTGACTACATGATTGTACCTCGAATTCCTACACATTTATTGCAGCCTGATATAATTAAATTCTTTGGTACAAAAAAAATGCCATTTGTTTTAATAGACACCAATAGTAAACACGAGTTATTAAAAGTTAAATGGGAATGGCTTGAGTCGGCGCAATACTTTTCTGGTATTCCGTTTGTTCTTCACAAAGACGGATCAAAGAATAAACGTAAAGAACTAACATCCACATGGTCTTCCATTTGTAAAAAGTATCGGATTAATACAATAGAAGAGAACATCTCTGAATATCCTCTTTCAAAAGAAACACTTCGACAAACAGGAATTTCCCCATTCAAAGGCGAATTTTTACATCAAAGTAGTGCCGACTACAACTTATTTGAGATGGATGAAATCCCATCCGTTGATGAACGACCAAAATTCAGATATCATAAAGCTATCCCAGTGGTTACTGTTTCTAAGGGAGAAGTGATTAAATACAATCACTTAATACATCCAGAAAAAGCTAAAGGTGAACTAAAACAGGTGTCTATACCCAATCACTTTATTTCAACTTAAAAGGGTTATTTAGACAAGTGTATAGTGCTTATAAGTAAGTTAGATTTGGAAGGACGGATAATAACATGGAAGAAATACATGAGGCAATAACACTAATGGAACAGAATAAAACAGAGGACGCAATAAAAAAATTAGAACAATTTTTACCTCGTGCAGACGAAGAAGAGAAGTTTACCGTTGCAGAGCTTTATATGCAATGGGGTATGCTCGAAGAAGCCAAGTTTATTTTATTAGAGCTTTCTGAGCAGTATCCGAATGAGTCTGAGCTTAAAGTAATGCTCGCTGATATTCATATTGATTTACAAGAGGATGATGAGGCGATCACTATTTTAAATCGATTAACATCCGACGATGAAGAGTATATAGGGGCTTTAATACAACTTGCTGATTTATATCAGACGCAGGGATTGTTTGAGGTTGCTGAACAGAAGCTGTTGGAGGCTAAGACTGCTGATCCATTAGAACCTCTAATTGATTTTGCTTTAGCAGAATTGTCTTTCTCTAATGGTGAATACATTAAATCGATACCATACTATGAAAAAGCTTATCATGTTCAAGAAGTAATTGCAGACATTGAAATTGGAGTAAGACTTGCTGAAGCGTATGCATCGACTGGGGAGTTTGAAAAAGCATTTGAGTTTTTCCAAGCTAGTCAAAATGAAGATCCAGATAGTCTTTTCCGTTACGGATTTATTGCATATCGTTCAGATCGGTTAGATATATCAATTAAAGTTTGGGAACAGTTAATCGAAAAAGACCCTAACTACCAGTCAGTATATTTATATTTAGCCCAATCATATGAACTCGAAGGTATGGTTGAAGAGGCCTTTGAAACAGCGAAAAAGGGATTGAAAGTTGATGAGTTTAATAAAGAGTTATTTCATTTAGCAGGCGTATTAGCTCGTAAACTTGGACATAGGGAAGACAGTTATCAATTAGTACGGGAAGCCGTTGCGATTGATCCGGGATTTAAAGAAGCTGTTTTATTTTTAATTGAAAATTATAAGGAAGAACACAATCTGGATGCAATTATTGAGTTACTAACACACTTAATCGATTTAGGGGAAGAGGATGCTAACTATAATTGGGAACTTGCAAAGGCTTATAATGAAATAGAATCATATGATGATGCATTAAACCATTATAAAGATGCATACAATAACTTTAAAGATGATACTGATTTTCTAAAAGAATATGGATATTTCCTAATTGAAGAAGGGAGGATAGATGAAGCTAAGGCTACCTTTTCAAGATACCTAACAATTGAACCAACTGATAATGAAGTTGCTGAATATGTAAGTCGTTTAAAACAAAATGAAGATAGCTTGTGAATATAAGTCTCTTTTAACTAGGAGGGGACAGAAATTTGAATACTTCTGTTTCAATTAAAGAAAAGAAAGAGTTTATTCGTTGGTTTTTAAGTAATTATCAGTTAAAAAGAAGAGAAAGCGTTTGGATATTAAACTACTTAATAAATCACGATTCATTGTTAAAGAATGTTCATTTTATTAGAGAAGCACGTTATTGTCCGAGAGGAATCGTAATCTCAACTCACTGCTCAAAGGATGTTCCTTTCCGTTTTTATAAAAATCATATTGTTACAACAGATGCAGAAAAGTCCTTTCATGATATTAGACTTAATCGAAATGATGCCATTTATATCCAGTTAAGCTTTAAAAATGCAAATCAATGCCCTTCCTATGTGGCGGTATTGGAAGAAAACCCCTTTCTGCCAGATGACTATTTCATTACTGAGAAAGATCAAAAGCTAGCGAAAGAATTATTAGATACATCCATATTTGATTACCAAAGAGTTATCCTCCAATTAAAGATTGACAATGCTCTAGACAATCGAGATGAGAATGAATTTAAAAAATATTCTGAACAGCTGTATGATCTTGAACAAAAATTTAATAAAACTACTCATTTGCCTAAAATAGAAAAATAATCAATAAAAAAAGAAACGAATTTCTCATTTATGAGTGAAATTCGTTTTTTCTTGTGATAAATTTAATAAATAGATAAATAATAGAATAAGGTGGAGTTGAAACAATGAGATGGCAAGAAGAAGATATAGACCTGTACATAGGTGCTAAAGAGTACGTAGACACGCTTTTGATACCTTTGATGCCACTATCTATGGATGATAAATTTGATATTAATAAATTAACAGTTCAGGGTGAGTTACTAACTATCTTTGCTAATGAAATTGAAAAACAGTTTAAGGGAAGAATTTTTTTGATGCCTACTTATAACTATATGTTCAATGAAGAAAGTAGTCTTGAGTTAACTCGATTGAATAATTGGGTTGATAAAATAGAAGCAAATCCTTTTAAACACATATTTTTATTAACCCTAGATCACCAGTGGAAAAAACATGAAAGAGATTTAGCCGGAAATTTGTTATGGTTTCCAGCAATTCAATCAGGAAATGTTTCGTCTAAAGAAAGCCAAGTAATTATAAAAGATCAAATTAATCAGCTAAGTGAATTAATTAGGTCCTATTGGTAGACAAAATAGTCTGTTTTGTAGAGATAATTTATTGACCGGATTAATACTTTGCGCTATCATGGTAATGTCCTAGTAAACTGTGAGAAAAAAATACCATGAAGGTTGTATAAAGCACAGAGGGGGGTAAAAGATGAGTGAAAAGAAGCAACAAGTATCGCGCCGCCAATTTTTAAATTACACACTTACGGGTGTTGGTGGATTTATGGCAGCTGGAATGCTTGCACCAATGGTTAGATTTGCAATTGACCCAGTTCTACAACCGGCCGCACAAGGAAACTACCAAGCCGTTGCCCAGTTGGACGAGATTACAAATGAACCTCAACGATTTGATTGGACGATGGATCAAGTTGATGGATGGTATGAATCTACAGTAACAAAAAGTGCATGGGTGTATAGAAATGATAATGATGAAATTATAGCTCTTTCTCCTGTATGTAAGCATCTTGGATGTTTTGTTTCTTGGGCAGGAAGTGAAGACTATCCTGATCAATTTTTTTGTCCATGTCACGATGGACGTTATTTCAAAGATGGTGAAAACGTACCAGGTACACCACCAGCTGCGCCTTTAGATGAATATGAATTTAAAACTGAAGAAGGAACTTTGTACCTTGGAAAAGCTAAGCCGAAAGGAGGCGTAATTTAATGCTACAAAAAATTTATGATTGGGTAGACGAGCGTGTTGATATTACGCCTTTGTGGCGAGATATTGCGGACCATGAAGTACCAGAGCACGTTAATCCAGCGCATAATTTCTCAGCATTTGTATATTGTTTCGGAGGCTTAACATTCTTCGTCACTGTTATCCAAATCTTATCAGGAATGTTTTTGACCATGTATTATGTTCCTGATATTGAGAATGCATGGAGATCTGTTTATTATTTACAAACACAAGTCGCTCATGGACAAATTGTTCGTGGTATGCACCACTGGGGTGCGAGTGTAGTAATTGTAATGTTGTTTTTACATACATTGCGTGTCTTTTTTCAAGGAGCGTACAAAAAACCACGTGAACTTAATTGGATCGTTGGTGTGTTAATCTTCTTTATTATGCTTGGATTAGGATTAACAGGATACTTGCTTCCTTGGGATAACAAGGCGTATTTTGCTACAGTTGTTACACTTGAGATAGCAGAAGGCATTCCATATATTGGAGAGATGACTAAAACATTACTTGCCGGTCACCCTGAAATTGTAGGGGCTCAAACATTAACAAGATTCTTCGCTATTCATGTGTTTTTCTTACCTGCAGCGTTGTTCGCTTTAATGGCGGTTCACTTTATTCTGATACGTAAACAGGGTATTTCAGGACCGATGTAAGTTTAGGTTTTATACTTTAGGTTTACGGAAAACAGTATAAAATTAACTTTGACTAAAACTATTAAAGGTCGAGGCGAATGCCGAGTATTTCTAATAAGGAGGGAAAGCAGTGAAAAAGGGTAAAGGGATGAAGTTTGTTGGCGATTCCCGTATAACTGCCGAAAAAGTAAGATTTATACCTAAAGACTACTCAGAATACCCTGGAAAAACGGAAGCTTTCTGGCCGAACTTTCTTTTAAAAGAATGGTTAGCCGGTTCTGTATTCCTTGTTGGATTTTTATGTCTAGTCTTAGCACATCCTGCTCCACTTGAGGGACCAGCGGATCCAACGGATGCTGCATATTTACCATTACCAGACTGGTATTTCTTATTTTTATATCAACTTTTAAAATATAAATTTGCAAGTGCGCAATACTTTGTTATCGGTGCACTAGTTATGCCTGGTCTTGCTTTTGGTGGTCTTATGCTAGCTCCTTTTCTTGATAAAGGTAAAGGAAGAAGACCAAACAAACGACCAATTTCTGTTAGTTTAATGCTACTCGGTATTATAGCTGTATTTTGGTTAACTTGGGAAGCAGCATCTCATGTAGATTGGGAAGCAAAAGCAGAAGAGAATAGGCCAATACCGCCAGGTTCAACAGTCGAAATTGATACTGAGGACCCAGGTTATGCCGTTTATGAAAATAACTGTTTATCTTGTCATGGTGGTCAGCTTGAAGGTGTTGCCGGACCAGCATTGATAGGAATGGAGTACAGTGTTGAAGAGATAAAACAAATTGCTGTAGAAGGTATCGGTGATATGCCTCCTGGTCAATTTAATGGAACTGAAGAAGAGTTACAACAACTTGCTGAGTTTATTGTTGCTACTAATGAACAAGCGGCTGAAGATCATTAAAATTAATTTTAACCCTCGTCGAATTATTGACGGGGGTTAATTTTACATTTTATTATGTCTTTAGCTAGTTTTTATTAGTTGATTTTTATACAGCATTTCCATATATACTTTATGTATATGTGACTAGAGAGGATGATAAAAATGATTAAACAAATGTTACTTAATCGCACATTTTTAATGCTATTATTGATAATTAATATATTTGGAACTATATACGGGTATATATGGTATGAAGGACAATTAACTATAACTCCTGCTAAATTTTTAATCTTTGTTCCGGATAGTCCTACGGCTAGTTTATTTTTCGTTATATTTTTATTATTTTTTTTAAAAGGAAAAAACGTTCCTTATATTGAAGCATTAGCTATTATTACACTATTTAAATATGGGATATGGGCTGTTGGGATGAACATATTAACATTAATTGTGAGTGGCCATTTATCCTGGGCCGGCTATATGTTAATTGCTTCTCACGGTGCTATGGCAATTCAAGGTTTACTATATTCACCATTTTATAAAATTAAGATGAGACACCTTATTGTTGCAGCTATATGGACGCTACATAACGATTTTATTGATTATGTCTTCGGTATGATGCCTAGGTATTCTACTTTATCTGATTATATGAACCAAATTGGTTATTTTACTTTTTGGCTTAGTATTGTTTCGATAGGCGTAGCCTATTTTTTGTCAGTAAAAAAGAATACTCCTACTCTTAAATAACATGAAAAAATGATGGTCTAAACTTGTCTCCTCTATCATACATTGACAAAGAGAATGTACGTGAGAGGAGATCTCTATGAATATAAAGAAAAAACTATTACTAATAGTTGTCCTAATAGGAGTATGCCTTGGTATAGGGAATCATCTTTCCTTAAAAACAATACTAGCTCACCATACAGATTTAAGTGAGACACTTTTCCAGTACGAAAGGTATATTGCAGAGGAAAGATTTGATAAGGCAAGCTTGCTGTTATCTGAACATAAAGAAGAGATATCAGAGCTTATTGTAAACGAAGTACCAGAGGACTTACAAAATGATTTCTTCTCGTTACTGGATGAGAATTTATCAGCCGCAAGTGATGAATCAATTGACAAACAAACAAAACAAAATCACGCATTGTCCTTACTATTAGCGATTGACTCAATTAATAATGAAAATTCGCTTATTGTAAAGAAATGGAAGTCAACCTTAGAGGATTCAATAAGTACAATCCTTGAAGGTGAAAATGTGACAGACGAGCAAATTAGGCAAATAACTACTAACTGGGACATTATGAAACTATCCATGGCGTCAATATTAACTGACGAAGAATATACCCAGTTGGATAAAACATATAGCAATTTAGCAAAAGTTCCTACAGAATCAAATAAATCTGAACAACTCGAAGTAACCTTCAGTCAGATGAACGAAACAGTGATCAGTGATGTGGACAATGAAGAGGATGGATTAACATTTACTTGGATGATTTTAATTGTAGGCGGTTTTATAACCCTTACATTATCTTATGTTGGTTGGCAAAAATATAAAGGCGAGAAGAAAAAACGTCAGAAACAAACCTTAAATTAATTTTGTTGACTATTTGCTTATCTTTGACTAAAATTGACCTATATTAGAAGAGATAAATAACAATGGAGGAATGCATAGATGTTCTCATCATTAGGTGGTTATCTTATTTACATCGCGCTTTTATTAATTGTACCATTATGGGCGCAATCAAGAGTAAAAAAGACCTACAAAAAGTATTCAAAAGTTGCCACTTCTTCATTTATGACAGGTTCACAGGTTGCTCGTAAAATATTGGACGACAATGGATTATTTAATGTAACTATAGAAGAAACAAAAGGAAAATTATCCGATCACTATGATCCAAGAAAAAAAGTGGTCCGTTTATCAAGTGATAATTATCATGGACACTCAATGGCATCTTCCGCTATTTCAGCACATGAAGTAGGTCATGCTATTCAAGATGCAGAGGCATATGCGTTTCTTCGTTTTAGACATTCGCTAGTGCCAATGGCAAACCTTGGCTCTAATATGTCCTTTATTTTAATTCTAGCTGGTATTTTTATGGATATGATGAACCTAATCTTAGCAGGTATTGTATTTATGTCCTTTGCAGTTTTGTTCCAGTTAGTGACATTACCTGTTGAGTTTAATGCTTCAAATCGAGCAATGGGACAACTCGTGTCTAGTGGAATTATTCGAAACAACGAAGAGAGACAAACGAAAAAAGTTTTGAATGCTGCAGCTCTTACTTATGTGGCAGCTGCTTTAGTAGCACTTGCAGAACTGATTAGATTTATTCTAATGTTCGTTGTATCTGATGATTAAATAAGTGGTTATTCTATTAGCATAATTTAGCAGGTGACGATATCGTCACCTGCTTTTTTTCATGCAATCAAGTAATAAAATACATATAAATAATAATGGTATTATTTAAATAGCACTATTCGACATAAATTTCATAAAATTCAAGAATAATGCAAATAATTAGTATCAAAGAGACCGGGGGAATGCTCATGTTGGATTTTTTAAACATCAAAAACATGTCGGACGAAGAGATTTTAAAGGCAATTGTTTTTGTTGCTCCATTTTTTCAACAAATAGCCAAAGAAGATTTTATGATTGACGTTTGTACCTATTAAGTCAGGGGACCCTCTTTCAAAGGATGATCAAGTAAAACAAGGAGCGCTCAATGGCAGAACAATGGCGGGAAGACCTCCATTTAGTGTCTATGGAATCCACTTTTATGGCAAAGCAATGCCCATTCATAACGGAAACGGTAATATTATTGGCGCTTTGGGCATTGGCTACAATATTGAGGATATTGTTGCTATCGAGGAAACAATTAAACAACTTGAGGCTGTTTCAAATGAACTTAACGGCTACACTGAGGAAATAGAAAAGTCAGCAGAATTGCTAAGTAACAACAACGAAGAATTATTAAAAAAATCCTCTCTTAGGAAAATGGAACCTAATAATAATAGAGATCAAACTTTAGTATTGTTTGATCTCTTTTTAAAATAACGCTATTTGTTTTACGTTATGAGTTAATCCTAATCAGATAATGGTTTCTTATTTTCATCGAGGGTAAAACCTTCACCTATTACATCATGGACAGAAGTAACAGCAACAAAAGCATGAGGATCAATAGAATTTATTTTGTTCTTTAACCGAACAATCTCATTCCTTCCCACAACACAATAGAGCACATCACGACTTTCACCGGTATAATTGCCCTTTCCTTGTAAAACTGTAACTCCTCTTTCCATTTCGTTCATTATTTTATTCGATATTTCACTGCTACGACTTGAAATGATCGTAGCTCCTCTAGCAGCATAAGCACCCTCTTGAATAAAGTCAATTACTCTCGCACCTAGATAAACAGCTACTAGAGTGTACATTCCTTCTACCAGCTCCAAATAGGTGATAATTGAGGTAGTGATAACTATCGCATCGAACAAGAACATGGTTTTCCCCATGCTCCATCCAATATATTTATGAACAATCCTCGCTATTATATCTACACCGCCTGTAGTTCCACCATATCTAAATATAATTCCAAGACCAACACCGATCGTTACACCTGCAAAAAGAGCTACAAGGGTCATATCGGATTGCAAATGTAATTGATAAGGTTCTATTTGAAAGATAAAAAGAAAAAGAGAAACTGCCAACGTTCCTACAATTGTATAGATAAATGAATTTCGCCCGAGAAATTTCCAACCAATTAAAAATATGGGGATATTTAATAAAATATTTGAAATCGCTGGATCCCAATCCCATATAAAATAAAATAATAAGGTTATACCAGTAAATCCACCTTCACCTAGATTATTTTGCATATTAAAATGGACAATACCAAAAGAAAAAATAGCTGCACCAATTATAATAAATATTATATTTTTTAATTTGAGACCTACAAAAGTCATGTTGAGCACCTCTTCATTTTATTAGGTAGAAATTGCTTATTAAGAATAGATGGATTACTGAATAATTCTAAATATTAACAGGTTTACTGCTGCTTTTAGTATAATTATGATCAATCCTTTTATTTTATTAAATCAACTGTTTGATTTATATATTATAGTAAAACATGACTTTTGTAACAACGAAATCTATTTGTTAGACTAAATATTTGTCAAAATACAAGCTTTTAGCTAACATGTAAGTGTAAATGGACACAGAAGGAGCATATGTTATGTATGAAGAAAAACCATTTAATACTGCAGAAATGCAAAAAAGAGTAGATGACTTCATATCTCAATATAAAGAAGGGTATTTTTCACCTTTAAGTATGCTTGCCAGGTTTTCCGAAGAAGTTGGAGAATTAGCAAGAGAAGTTAATCACTATTATGGAGAAAAACCAAAAAAGCCGACGGAAAAAGAAAATACAATTGAAGATGAGTTAGGAGATTTATTATTTGTAACAATTTCTTTTGCCAACTCGTTGAATATTGATTTATCCGAAGCTTTTGATCGTGCTATGAGTAAAATAGAAAAAAGAGATAAAGATCGTTGGACACGAAAAGATGCGGAGGTAAATGAAAATGAGTAAAATTAGAGTTGTAGTAGCTGGGCCTAGAGGAAAAATGGGTAGTGAAGCATTACGCATGATTAGAAAAGATGACTCACTAGAACTAGTGGCCTGTTTAGATAGAAAGAACAGCGGTAAAAAAGTGAGTGAAGTAGAAGATCTTCCTAGCTTCGATGTTTATATATATGATGATGTAGTTGAATGTTTTCAAGCCGTTGATGCTGATGTATTAGTTGATCTAACCACACCTGAAGTAGGATACATTCATACTAAGGCAGCGATTGAACATGGCGTTAGACCTGTTGTTGGTACTACAGGGTTTACTAAAGAACAGTTAGAAGAATTAACCAAACTTGCTGAGGAAAAGGGTATAGGAGCAGTTATCGCACCAAACTTTGCTGTAGGGGCTGTCCTTATGATGCAATTTTCAAAATGGGCTGCCAAGTATTTTCCAGATGTCGAAATAATAGAACGCCATCATGACCAAAAACTTGATGCCCCATCAGGGACAGCAATTAAAACAGCAGAACTAATCCAAGAGGTTAGAGAAAGCAAGAAACAAGGACATCCAGATGAGAAGGAAACATTGCCAGGTGCAAGAGGAGCAGACGTCGACGGAATGAGGATACATAGTGTCAGATTACCAGGTCTAATCGCACACCAAGAAGTTGTCTTTGGATCTTCCGGTCAGAACTTAACGATTAAACACGATACATTTCACCGAGAATCATTTATGTCAGGAGTTAAATTAGCAATAGATCAAGTAGTAAAATTAGATATACTTGTTTATGGACTTGAGAATTTACTAGACTAAGGGGGAACCATAATGAATATTGCATTAATAGCTCATGATAATAAGAAATCCGAAATGATTGATTTCACCATTGCTTATTCGTATATTTTAAAAAAACATAAATTATTTGCTACTGGTACAACTGGAACAAGAATTAATGAAGCCACTAAAATGGATATACACCTAGTTAAATCTGGACCTTTGGGTGGAGATCAACAAATTGGTGCAATGATAGCTGAAAATAAAATGGACTTAGTAATTTTCTTTCGGGACCCATTAACAGCACAACCTCATGAACCAGATATTATTGCTCTAATGCGTTTGTGCGACGTTTATAAGGTGCCATTAACAACGAATATCGGTGGCGCTGAGGTATTAATACGTGCACTAGAGAGTGGATTTTTTCAATGGAGAGAGATAATCCATACCGATGATAACCGAGAAGGCAATAAATAATGAAGAAGATCGGAATAACCTGCTATCCCACTGTTGGTGGTTCCGGTGTGATAGCAACTGAATTAGGTAAGCTATTGGCAAAGCAAGGACATGAAATTCACTTTATTACTTCAAGTTTACCATTTCGACTTAATAGTGTGTATTCTAATATTTATTTTCACGAAGTTGAAATTAATCATTATCCTGTGTTTCAATATCCACCATATGATTTAGCTTTGGCTAGTAAGATGGCGGAGGTAATTGACACGCAAAAATTAGATATACTGCACGTTCATTATGCAATGCCGCATGCCATTTGTGCGATATTAGCACGAGACATAGCTAAACACGACGTTAAAATTGTGACAACATTACATGGCACAGATATTACGGTTCTTGGTATAGATAAAAGCTTGAAAAAAATGATTAAACACGGTATTGAAAATTCTGACGCGGTAACTGCAGTTTCAAATAGTTTAGTAAAACAAACAAAAGAAATGCTTGAAATAGAAAAAGATATAGAAGTTGTTTATAATTTTGTTGACGAGAATGAATATCATTTCCAAGAAAATCCCGTTTTGAAATCTCAATATCGAATTGCTAATCACGAAAAAGTTATTGTACATATATCTAATTTTCGAAAAGTGAAACGTGTAGAGGATGTTATTTATGCATTCAAAAAAATTACTAATCGAGTACCATCAAAGTTACTGTTAATTGGTGATGGTCCAGAATACTCAGAGATATACCAATTAGTACAGGACTTGAACTTACATAATAATGTATTATTTTTAGGTAAGCAAAAGAATGTTGCAGAAATACTTTCAATTGCAGACCTAAAACTATTATTATCAGAGAAAGAAAGTTTTGGTTTAGTTATCCTAGAGGCAATGGCATGTGGTGTTCCTTGCATAGGATCAAATGTCGGGGGAATCCCTGAAGTTATAACAAATAATTACAATGGCTTTATTACGGAACTCGGTGACATTGATATGGTGGCCAATAAAGCTATTCAGTTGTTAACGGATGATAAGTTATGGCAACAATTCTCCGAACATGGAATAGAACATGTAAAAAGAAACTTCAATTCGAAGAAGATTCTTCATCAGTATGAGCAATTGTATGACAAAACTTTGAATGACGGTGATTAAATGCTAGATGATGCATTTAGAAAAGCTATTACTATTATCGAGAGAATTGAATTGCACGGCCACAAAGCCTATTTTGTAGGTGGTGCCGTTAGGGATCAGTATCTCAGTAAAGAGATTGGCGACATTGACATAACTTCTTCAGCTAGTCCAGTTGAAATTCAACAGATGTTTGATAAAGTTATTCCTGTAGGGATTGAACACGGTACAGTTATCGTTAGGATTGAGGGTGAATCTTACGAAGTAACTACTTTTCGTGTGGAGGAAGGATATTCAGATTTCCGTCGCCCAGATCGTGTTCGGTTTGTTGATCGAATTGAGGATGATTTAGCTAGAAGAGACTTCACTATAAATGCTATCGCAATGGACAAAAGAGGAAACTTGATTGATCCTTTTGGTGGAAAAAAAGATATTGAATTGAGGCAAATCCGTACAGTCGGAAACCCAGTTGATCGCTTTCAAGAAGATCCGCTTCGGATAATGAGAGCGTTAAGATTCAGTAGTCAGTTAGGATTTACCATCAATCAAAGTACCAAAGAAGCACTCGTAAACTATATCGCTTGGATAGAGAAAATTGCTATAGAGAGAATAAGCACTGAGCTTGAAAAGATGTTTAACGGTTATTTTATTTCTAATGCAATCCCATTATTTGTAGAATCAAATATCGGGCATTATTTACCTATTTTCCGAGATAACCTAAACCTAATTAATGACTTGAATAATCATAGTGTTCCATTATGTTCATTCTCGGAGATTATCGCAATGTTTCATCTAATTAAACAGGATATATCTGTCAAAGATTGGGTTAGTGAGTGGAAGCTCTCAAATAAAATAGAAAAAGAAGCAACTATTTTGGTAAATGCAATAGATCACTATAGAGAAAAAAGCTTGGACAATTGGCTTATTTATTCTTTGCCAACTAACCTATTCAAAGCTTTTATTCGTTTACATTCTATCTTTTTCCCAAAATCCAATCTTGACTTAGAGCAACTAAACCAAATGAAGATGGATTTACCTATCCATAGTAGGAAAGATCTAAACCTTAACGGGATTGAGATTACAAATCTATTCCCTGATGTGCCAAAGGGAGCTTGGATTAACAATTGTTTATATCAGCTAGAACGTTATGTTGTACTTGGTCACCTAAATAATCAGAAAAATGAATTAAAGGAGTGGGCCAAGAATGGAATCCACCCGGAATCTTTTAATAGAAATCTTAGAAAAGAACAAGAATAATTACATATCTGGGGAACAGATGTCAAAAATGTTAGGGATCTCTCGAACTGCTGTTTGGAAGCACATGAAAGAATTACAAAAGGATGGGTATGAGATAGAAGGGATTTCTAAAAAGGGTTATAAAATCACTCAATTTCCATCAAAGGTAAGTGTAAATACGTTACAATGGGGTTCGAAAACAAAATGGTTAGGTAAAACACTTATTCATAAACACAGTACGGGATCCACACAAATTATAGGTCATCAATTAGCTGTTGAAGGAACTCCCCATGGAACAGTTGTTGTTGCAGACGTGCAAACTGAAGGTAAGGGTCGGTTTGATCGGAAATGGCATTCATCCAATAACAAGGGCATCTGGATGAGTATTGTTTTGCGCCCGAACCTTCTTCCAAATCAAGCACCACAAATAACATTACTTGCTGCAACGGTTATTGCTGATGTAATTAAAAGCAAGACAGGCCTTTCACCAAATATTAAATGGCCAAATGACGTTCTAATTAACAACAAAAAAGTTTCGGGTATTCTTACTGAAATGCAAGCTGAACAGGATCGTATTCAGTATATGGTATTAGGTATTGGGATTAACATTAACCAATCAGTAGAGACGTTAGCAAATGATATTAAGGCTTCAGCAACATCCTTAAGGATAGAATCAACGATTGAATGGAATATACGTGATCTAATACAGGAAACACTAGCACACTTTGAACAGGCCTATGATTCTTTTATTGATGAGGGTTTCTCTCCCATAAAAAGCAAATGGGAAAGTTACGCTTACATGATTGGACAAAGCGTTCGAATAAAAACTTTTAAGAAGGAAACTACGGCACAATTAATCGGTATCAAAGAAGATGGTGCTTTAATAATTAAGAATGAAGATGGTAGTCATGAATCACTATATTCTGCCGAAATCCAATGGTAGGGAGAGAGTTATGTGAAAAATTCAATTCAATTACAAAACATGAAAACTGAAGGCGAAAAAATTTCTATGCTAACTGCCTATGATTATCCTTCCGCAAAAATTGCTGAAGAAGCAGGAATCGATATGATTTTGGTTGGTGACTCATTAGGAATGGTAGTGTTAGGCTATGAATCAACAATCCAGGTATCTCTAGATGATATGATCCACCATGGTAAGGCCGTGGCAAAGGGGGCAAGAGACACGTTTATTGTAATAGATATGCCTTTTATGTCCTATCACATCTCATTAGAAGATTCACTAACTAATGCCAAAAAAATGTTTCAAGAAACAAATGCACACGCATTAAAAGTTGAAGGGGCTTCCGAGGAAATCTTAACACTAATTTCACGATTAAAAAGTGGAGGTATACCTGTCATTGCTCACTTAGGTCTTACTCCACAATCTGTCAACGTACTTGGTGGGTATCGTGTTCAAGGCAAAGATAAGGAAACCGCTCAACAGTTAATTAACGATGCGAAGGCATTGGAGCGAAGCGGAGCAATTGGTTTGGTTATTGAATGTGTTCCCAAACAATTGGCAAAACTTGTTACAAAAGAATTAACCATTCCTACTATTGGAATTGGGGCAGGTGTTGAATGTGATGGACAAGTCTTGGTATTACATGATGTGTTACAATATGGCATTGACAGACTACCCAAATTTGTTAAGACGTATGACGATGCAAATAGTAGTTTTACAGAAGCCATCAAAACATATGTTAAAGAAGTAAAGGATGGTACATTTCCTGCTGAAAATCATTCTTTTACAATGAATATAGATAATTGATTTTAAAGCTGGAGGATAGGCATGAAAATTATTCGTACGATACAAGAGATGAAGCAGCATGCATCCAAATTAAAAAAACAAGGACAAGCAATAGGTTTTGTTCCAACAATGGGTTATTTACACGAGGGTCATCAACAATTGATGAGTAAAGCCCGCCAAGAGAATGATATATTAATTGTCAGTATCTTTGTTAATCCTTTGCAATTCGGCCCAAATGAGGACTTTGAACGATACCCTAGAGATGAGCAACGTGATATAAAGACTGCTGAATACAATCAGGTGGATGTTTTATTTATTCCGGAAAAAGCTGATATGTATCCTAGTCCACGATCAATATCTTTACATGTCTTAAGGAGAAGTAACGTACTTTGTGGTCGTAGTAGAGAAGGACACTTCGAAGGTGTTGTAACAGTCTTATCTAAGCTGTTTAACATTACTTTGCCAGATAAAGTATACTTTGGAATGAAAGACGCTCAACAAGTGGCTGTTGTAGATGCTCTAATTAACGATTTAAATTACCCAATTGAAATCATACCAGTATCAACTGTTAGAGAACTCGATGGACTGGCAAAAAGTAGTAGAAACGTTTATCTGTCAGATCAAGAAAGAGATGAGGCTAACAATATTTATAAGGCATTACAATTTGGTCTGAAATTAGTTGTTGACGGTGAGAAAAATCCTGATAATATTGTACAGGAGGTTAAGGATTTTATTCTTTCTAACACTCATGGTAAAATTGATTACGTTGAATTATTAAGTTATCCAGAGTTGACTCCAATTACATCCATAAATGAACAAGTTATCCTAGCTACGGCCGTTCATTTTGAACGTGCACGTTTAATTGATAACGTTGTTTTTAATGGTCAGGGGTCAGTTTCTGAAAGGATATAGTAGGGGGAACTATTATGTTACGTACCATGATGAAAGCTAAAATTCATCGTGCCCGGGTGACGGAAGCTAATTTAAATTATGTCGGAAGTATTACTATTGATGAAGAGATATTAGAACAAGTTGGTATTTTACCACACGAAAAAGTGCAAATTGTTAATAATAATAATGGTGAACGACTGGAGACATATGTAATCCCAGGTGAAAAGGGTAGTAAGGTTTTTTGTTTAAACGGTGCAGCTGCACGGTTAGTTCAACAGGGTGATATTATAATTATTGTTTCCTATGCACTACTCTCAAATGAAGAATTATCAACATTTAAACCTAAAGTTGCCATAATGAACGAGGACAACGACATTATAGATTTGATAGAAGAGGAACCACCTTTTACAGTAAGATAGTATTCTTAGTAAGCACTAAACCTTAAATCTAATGAAAAAACTCTTATCGGAGAATAGGCTTTGATAGGGGTTTTCTTTATAGGCGAGAACAATTGTGACAAAACACTCTCAGTAGTAGCTGCGACGTGTACCTAGTGTAACAATTGTGTTTATCGCACGAAAAATAGGATTGTTAACCTTTATGGAGGTGAAATCTTGAGGAAGTTTGTAGTAGTTGATTTAGAAACAACTGGGCATACACCTTCTAAAGGAGACCGAATTATTGAAATAGGTATCGTTGTGTTATCTGAAGGTAAAATAATAAATGAATATTCAACATTAATTAATCCTAACATTTCCATTCCACCATTTATTACAAATTTGACTGGTATTACAGAAGATGATGTATCGGATGCCCCAAAATTTTCAAAAGTAGCAGAAGAAGTAGCAAATATATTTAAGGATGCATTTATAGTAGCTCATAATGTTCCTTTTGATTTAGGTTTTTTGAATTTTGAACTTAAATCAGTAGGCTTAGATCCCTTACACCAACCAATGATTGATACTGTGGAACTATCTCGAATATTATTACCGCAGGCACCAGGTTTTAAGTTAGGTCAATTGTCTGAATACCTTGAATTACAGCATGATGATCCACATCGTGCTTTGTCTGACGCATTTGTAACTGCGAAATTACTGTTGTATTTACTTGATAAATTACATACATTACCATATGAAACAGTCTTTCAGTTGAAACAAATGGAAAAACGACTGAAGAGTGATTTAGATCTTGTATTAGAACAACGGATGGATGAGCTTTCATTTCAGCCCCTTTTAAGAGATGATCTTGAGATTTTTAGAGGAATAGCACTGAAGAAGGAAGAACAATTGGATGCTCCGAAACATGATTCTACTATTTCATTTGGTGAATTACTTGATGAAATGTATCAACCAAACGGAAGCTTAGTTAAGTCAATGGTGAAGTATGAGGATAGACCAGGTCAACGAGAAATGTCAGAGGTAATATTTGATTCTTTCCAATCAAAGCAAAATGCTGTAATTGAAGCGGAAACAGGAACTGGAAAGTCATTGGCATACTTGATCCCAGCATCCTATCAAGCCTACATAGGACAAGAGAGGGTAGTTATTAGTACCCATCTTACTCAATTGCAAACTCAATTATTAGAAAAAGAGATCCCGGTTTTAAAGAGCTTGCTACCATTTGAAATAAAAACCGCTTTAATAAAGGGAAAGCAACATTACTTAAGTCTAAAAAGGTTTGAGAAGGAACTCATTTCGGTTCAACAAGATAATTATGATATCACTTTAACTAAAGCTATTCTTCTTGTTTGGTTAACAGAAACATTAACTGGTGATATTGATGAAATACAGTTACCTTCAAGTGGGCAGAAATTTTTCAGAAAGGTTTCAACTGATTCTGAAGGATTTGTAGATCCCAAATCACCTTGGTTTAGCAGATCATTCTACCAAAAGGTAAGAACTAAAGCACAAAAAGCGAACTTAGTAATCACCAACCATTCTCTTCTTTGTACAGACATTACAAGTGATTACCAATTATTACCATCGTATCAGAAACTAATTATCGATGAAGCACACCATCTTGAGGAAACAGCAGCAAAACACTTTGGACTTAGATTGGATTACATAACTATTCAATATCTTTTAAACCAAATTGGCACTATTCAAGATGGGGATTGGATTAAAAAGATAAGTGATCAATTTCCAATAATTAGTGAAATACTTAATAATAACCAATGGGACAAATGGTGGCAAGAAACCAAAAACGAGTTGGATGATTTATTTCGTTTTCTTTTTACTTATGTTATAGATCAACATAGCAATCAAGTCACTTTAAATGATACTGGACGATACCAATACCGGGTGGACGATGAAGAAGGTAATAACAACAAAAATTGGAATACAATTAAAGAAATGGTTACTAGACTTTCGTTTGATATTCGAGATTTGATCCATATTTTGTCGATCATCCAGAAAGAGTCAACTGAAAATAAGGACTTTTCACATGGCCAGAGCGATGATTTAGAAGAAATCAAGCCAAATATAGATAAATTACAAGCCGTTATTGATGATTTAGAGATCTTATTTTTAAACAATGATAATTCATTAGTTAAATGGATAGAAATAGACGCCTATGGAGCCAAAAATGCAGTTTATCTTTTCTGTGAACCAATAGGTATATCGACAATTTTAAATGAACGTTTATTTAATGAAAAGGAAAGTGTTGTCCTGACTAGTGCTACGTTAACAATGAAAAAATCGTTTAGTTATATAAAAGAAAGATTAGGACTAGATAATAAAAATTTGGTCGAGAAAAAAATCCAATCCCCTTTTAGTTATGATACTCAGGTACAACTGATGGTTCCTAATGATTTCCCAGATAGCAGATACGGAAACCAACAAGACTTTATTTATGCTACTTGTGAGGCTATCTATTCATTAGCTGATATTACAAACGGACGAATGTTAGTTCTTTTCACATCTTATGATATGTTAAAAAAATCATACAGCATACTAAAGGAAATAATGGTGAATGATGATTTCATGCTTATTGCACAAGGAATCTCAAGTGGAAGTAGGTCTAGGCTAAAAAAGAACTTTCAAGCTTTTGAAAAAGCCATTTTGTTGGGTACAAGTTCATTTTGGGAAGGAGTGGATATACCAGGAAGTGATCTTTCCTGTTTAATTATCGTCCGTTTACCATTTCAACCCCCAAATCATCCTATATATGAGGCAAAATCAAAGAGGTTAAAACAAGAAGGTAAGAATCCTTTTATGGAACTAGCATTACCAAATGCAGTAATTCGTTTTAAACAAGGATTCGGTAGGCTAATTAGATCCAGTACAGATCGTGGAATTGTATTTATATGTGATGATAGAATTATTAAGGCAAGATATGGAAAATATTTCACTGATTCTATACCCGATATACCAATAACATACAGCAATACACATAACTTAATCCAAAAAGCATCTGATTGGTTATGATACGTTTTGAATTTCTACATACCCTATAAAAATAACACGTTATTTTGGGGGATGGATAATCATGAATAAAAGAGCAACAATTAGCACCATAGGGATATTAATGATCATATTCTTCTTATTTCCTTTTTCAAAAATCGAAGCAGAAATACCTGAAATAGAGAAGAACGAGATGTATTTTGCTTTTTTTAATTTACCTGATGGCGAATCATCTTTACTAAAGACAGCAAATGACTTTAACATCTTAATTAATACAGGGTCA
Organism: Aquibacillus halophilus; assembly: GCF_009649745.1. Classification (GTDB taxonomy): domain Bacteria; phylum Bacillota; class Bacilli; order Bacillales; family Amphibacillaceae; genus Aquibacillus; species Aquibacillus halophilus. The sequence continues at coordinate 100,038 of NZ_WJNG01000005.1, forward strand.
CTAAAAAGTGAAAAAAAATTAATTTTTCAATTAAAGGAATTGAGCATTAGCAATATTGATACACTAATATTGACTAAACAGACCATTGATTATTGTGGGAATGCAGAGAGATTGATTGAACGGTATAATATAAAAAATATCGTTTATTCAGGGCAATTAAGCGATGCATGCAAGGAGCAGGTAAAGGGTTCAAGTTTGAAAAAATGGAATTCAGATGAAACATATAAGTTTGGAGAACACTTAGGTTTTAAGGTTTTAAAAGCTGGGTTGAATGGAAGCATGTCATTGGGTATAACTTATGGCAAGACTTCAATTATGTATTTAAGTAATAGTGATATCAAAGATGAAGAGGAGCTTCTAAAATCCTCTTTTGAACCTGAGATTTTGAAAATTGGTGATTACGCTGAAGGCAACTCACCGAGTAATGATTTTTTAAAGAAGGTGGATCCACACCTAAGTATTATTTTTCCATGTAAACAATGTAAGCAAAATTCAGGAATAATTGAACGAATGAATGAATCTTGGATTGATGTCTATCAGTTGGATCACGTAGGAACAACAATAATTCGTATGAACTTACATGATTATGAAATTTTGTCTTAATAGATGTCCTGACTGAAGACCCTTGCAACCAAGTAGTGTTACCAAAAAAAAACTGTGCGCTATAATAAGCGCACAGTAAAAATGTGGGTTAGGGATTTTTTGTTGAAAAAAATACACTTGTACATCAAAATGAAGGTGAAAACTGTTATAATCAAAAAGAATTAATTGTTTTCAACTTTACTTGTATTATTGGTTAAAATTAAAGTACTATGTGTAACAAATTTTGTGAGTAACAAAAGATCTTCTTAACAATTGGAGGCTATAATATGGAAAACAATAAAATTGAGACACTTTCTACACTAAGAATACAACACAGTGACGATTTATATAAAATTGTCGACTGTCTAAATCGCACATTGAAGGAAGACGATTTAATGTTTGGACTAGCATTAGATGAGGACGATGATGGAAAAGCAGTTTTTACCATTTACCGCACCTAATTGGCTAAAGTGGGCTGTAATAGCCTTGCTTGTAATTTTCATTGGAGTAATAACATATTTGATTGATACGTATAATGAGGTTCAAGCAAACAGAGTCTCCGGCTTTGATGAGTCAAAAGAAGTAGCATTAACTGAAACTGAATTAGTTTCCATAGATGTCGTATCAAGATTTCACGGTGAAAAGTACTATCACGTAGTTTTAGGAAGAAATGATGATGGAAATATTGGTGTTGTGTATATCTCCATGGAAGATGATGATGAAGAGGTCCTTTATTTTGATCTAAACTCATTTGTCTCTGAAGAAGAAATGTTAAGCAACTGGAGAGATGCTTGTTCAGGATGCAATTTTCTAGACATTAACTTAGCAATTGATAAGGAACAACCCTTATGGGAAATAAAATACATAGATAGTAAAGATCGGTACGTCTTTGAATATTACACAGTAGAAGATGGCTCTAGTTATGAACTCTATTTTCGATTACAACGATCTTTATATTAGAAAGGTGATTAACAAATGGAACTAGCAACTCGCGTCAAAACTTTAACCCCGTCATCAACGCTGGCAATTACAGCAAAAGCTAAAGAACTAAAGCAATCTGGTCATGACGTTATTGGACTGGGTGCAGGTGAGCCAGATTTCAATACGCCTGAACACATACTATTAGCTGCAACTAAAGCAATGAAAGATGGATTCACAAAATATACACCTTCTGGTGGAACAGTTGAACTTAAAAAGGCAATTATTGACAAGTTAAAGCAGGATCAAGGACTTTCTTACCAATCAAATGAAGTTATTGTCACTACCGGAGCAAAACATGCCTTATACACATTATTTCAGGTTTTATTAAATCCTGGTGATGAAGTCATCGTTCCTGCCCCTTACTGGGTAAGTTATCCAGAACAAATCAAGCTTGCTGAAGGTGAGCCGGTTATCGTTGAAGCACTTGAACGAAACGAATTTAAGTTAACACCAGACCAACTTGAATCTGTGATTACAGCAAAAACGAAAGCGGTAATTATTAACTCACCAAGCAATCCGACAGGGGTTATGTATTCAAGAGAAGAGTTAAGCGCACTTGGAGAAATTTGCGTAAAGCACAATATTCTAATTGTATCAGATGAAATTTATGAAAAACTGATTTATACTGACGAGCCTCACGTATCTATTGCCGAGGTTTCAGAGCAACTAAAACAATTAACTATTATCATCAATGGAGTATCTAAATCACACTCGATGACTGGATGGAGAATTGGTTACGCTGTAGGTGATAAGGATATCATTAAAGCGATGACAAATTTAGCTTCCCATTCTACATCGAATCCAACTTCCATTTCTCAATATGCTGCAGAAGCAGCTTACACGTCCTCTCAGGATGATGTAGAAATGATGCGAGTTGCATTTAAAGAAAGACTAGCTAAACTTTATGAGTGGATTACTGATATCCCAGGAATTGAATGTGTAAAACCAAAAGGAGCATTCTATCTGTTCCCTAATGTGAGTGTAGCGGCTAAGAATAATGGATATGACAATGTAGATGATTGGGTTACTGCATTATTAGAAGAAGAAAAGGTTGCTCTTGTTCCAGGCTCTGGATTTGGTTCTCCAGATAACGTAAGATTATCTTATGCTATTTCACTTGATCAATTGGAAGAAGCGGCTAACCGGATTAAACGTTTTGTATTAAATCATCAATAGTATCTCGGAGGTAATTTATTTTGAAGACAACAATCGATCAAGTTTCTAAACACGTAGGGGAAGAAGTAACAATTGGAGTTTGGCTTGCTAATAAACGCTCAAGTGGTAAAATAGCATTCCTTCAACTAAGAGATGGAACAGGATTCTTCCAAGGTGTTGTGGTAAAAGCAGAAGTATCAGAAGAAACGTTTCAAATAGCCAAGAATTTAACTCAAGAAACTTCTTTATACGTAACAGGCGTTGTAGCAGAAGATGCAAGGTCACCATTTGGTTATGAGTTACAAGTAAAGAACATTGAAGTAATTCATGAAGCTGTTGATTATCCGATTACACCTAAAGAACATGGCACTGAATTTTTAATGGATCACCGTCATCTTTGGCTACGTTCTAAGAGACAACATGCAATAATGAAAATACGTAATGAAATTATTCGTTCAACCTATAATTACTTTAATGATAACGGTTATGTTAAGATTGATCCTCCTATTCTAACTGGTTCTGCAGCTGAGGGAACAACTGAGCTGTTCCATACACAGTATTTTGAAGAAGAGGCATATTTATCCCAAAGTGGTCAGCTATATATGGAGGCTGCTGCAATGGCTTTTGGAAAGGTATTCTCTTTTGGACCTACTTTCCGTGCCGAGAAGTCCAAAACAAGAAGACATCTAATCGAATTTTGGATGATTGAACCTGAGATGGCATTTATGGATCACGAGGATAGTTTAGTGGTGCAAGAACAATATGTAAGTCATATCGTTCAGTCGGTTCTAAAAAATTGTAAACTAGAATTAAATACCCTTGGAAGAGATGTTGAAAAACTTGAAAAAATCCAAGCGCCATTTCCACGAATTACTTATGACCAAGCAATTGAACTTTTAAAAAAGAATGGCTTTGATGACGTTGAGTGGGGAGAAGACTTTGGAGCACCTCATGAAACAGCAATAGCTCAAAGTTTTGATAAACCCGTGTTCATCACACATTATCCAGCTGAGATTAAAGCTTTTTACATGAAGCCAGACCCTGATAGACCAGAAGTGGTACTATGCGCCGATTTAATCGCTCCTGAAGGCTACGGAGAGATGATTGGTGGGTCACAGAGGATAGATGATCTAGAATTAATGGAACAAAGGTATAAGGATCATAACCTAACAGGAGATGCATACCAGTGGTATCTAGAGTTACGAAAATACGGTAGTGTTCCACATTCAGGTTTTGGATTAGGACTTGAAAGAACAGTAGCATGGATTTCTGGTGTAGAGCACGTCAGAGAAACTATTCCTTTTCCTAGATTGCTTAATCGCTTATATCCTTAATTTTCAACAAAAAACAAAATTTAACGATCCCTTGCCACATTTTGTGACAAGGGATTTGTATTTTTATGTCCTTTTGTTTAGTTGGTCCATGATATAATAAATTTGAGGTGAAATGCTAAATGACATATAAATATAGTTTCCAGTCGTTCATGAAAGATCAATTAGTCATTCCAGCAATTCTTCTAAAGAATTATACCAAATTTAATTTGAATGAAACTGAGGTTATGGTATTATTACAAATCCACCGGTTTCAAATGGATGGTAATAGTTTTCCTACTCCAAATGAACTGGCAGATAGTATGACACTTGATGTTCAAGAATGTTCTGCAATATTACGTAAATTAATTCAAAAAAACATACTTATAATTGATCAGTCCCACAATGATATAAATGTTTTAAATGAATCCTATTCTTTAGAAGATTTCTGGAAAAAAATATATACAGAGAAGGACTTTAATGGTGACAATAGTGCTCAAGAAAAAGAAATGAACATATTTATTCTTTTTGAGCAAGAATTTGGACGACCATTATCGCCTTTTGAAATAGAAACGATTAACATTTGGATAGATCAAGAGGAACAGGTACCCTCACTCATCAAAGCAGCTCTACGAGAAGCTGTTCTAATGGGTAAGCTGAACTTCCGGTATATTGATCGTATTCTCCGTGAATGGAAGAGAAAAGGAATTAGGTCTGTCGATCAAGCAAGAAACCACAGTAGACAATTTCATACAAACCAAAATAACCAATCAACTAAACAAGAGCCACAACGAGATGTATCATTGTATTATAATTGGTTAGAAGAGTAGGGATAAAAAATGTTAAACAAAACACAAATTCGATATTGTTTAGATGTAATGAAAGATATGTTTCCGGAAGCTGAATGTGAGCTTGTTCATAAAAATCCATTTGAACTAGTTATTGCTGTTGCATTGTCTGCTCAATGTACGGATGCCCTGGTGAATAAAGTTACAAATGGATTGTTTCAAAAATATCAATCACCTGAGGATTATTTAGCTGTACCACTAGAAGAATTGCAACAGGATATTCGCTCAATCGGACTCTATCGTAACAAGGCCAAAAATATTCAAAAGCTTTGTCAGATGTTACTAGATGACTATGCTGGTGAAGTCCCATCGTCTAAGGAAGAACTTGAAAAACTTGCTGGTGTTGGTAGAAAAACAGCTAATGTTGTTGCATCGGTCGCTTTTAATGAACCTGCTATCGCAGTTGATACCCATGTCGAACGGGTGTCAAAACGACTAGCTATTTGTAAATGGAAAGACTCAGTAATAGAAGTAGAGAAAACATTAATGAGAAAAGTCCCACGTGACGAATGGAGCGAAACTCATCATCGAATGATTTTTTTCGGAAGATATCATTGCAAAGCACGAAACCCAAACTGCAATGAATGTGATTTACTGGAATTATGCAGAGAGGGGAAGAAAAGAATGAAGGTTAGGGAGAAGGGGATAAGTGTTTAAACAAGGATCTGCGTTAATTACAAATTGGAAAAATAACAGGGACAAGATTTCTGCTTTATTCAAAGAGAGAAAAAGTCAAACTGCAAAAAAGCCATTATTAGAAAATGCGGAAAAATTTATGCAGACTGTCTACATTTTAAATCATCATAGTTGGAATGAAGAAGCTAACTTTAGTAAAGACATTGAAAATTTTATCCATAAACCTTTCAATGTGTCAGAAAGACTGCAATTCATCGTTGACAATGCTGAACATTATCATTCTTATATACAACTTAATGAGCTATTTAATGAAATAGAGAAAATCTACGCAAGAGTAGAGATACTAGAGGTTAAAAAACATAAATAAATAAAAGAAGGCAACATGCTAAGTTAGCAGATGCCTTCTTTTTTTAGTTTGGTACTTATTTTTGGACTTATTCTATTTCAGGATCTAGACCTTCAGTAGAAAAATTAATTGAATCAGGTTCTCCTCTGTTGTCGGGATCATTTTTGTCAAATGCTAAGACTCTAACTGAATATTCTTTGTCTCTTTGTAAATTAGTAATCCTAGCATCTCTACTATTGGAATTAAATGTTTGTTCAACTGCACCATTGCTACTTACTGTTATTTCAAATGCAATCGGGCCTTGTCCTTGGTATTCCCATGATAAGGAAACCGAATTATTAATCATGTCATACATATGACTTAAATTTTGAACTGGATTCACTTCAACTTGTTGTCCATTGTCGCCTTGTTCATCATCATTGTCTTCATCACCAGGATTCTCTTCTTCCTCTTCCTCCTCAGACTCTGGTTCTTCCTCAATTTCTTCTTCTGGAACTTCAACTTGAACAGAAACAGGTTCACTAACGTTCTCTTCATTATTGTCACTAATAACAGTAATCTCAATGGTGTAAGTGGTGTCTCTGTCAACATTGCTAATTTCTAATTGGGTTTCTTTAGTTGTTGTAAGACTTGTAAGGTTACTAGGATCTGTCCCGGCAGAAACATCAAAAGAAACTGGTCTTTCATCATCGGTTTCATAATCCCAACTAACATTTATCAAGTTGTTTTCTTCATCGTATTCTGCTGTAAGACCAGTAACTGGATCAATTTGATCGTACTTTTCAGATACTTCTGTTGGTTCAGTACCACTTACAAAAAGTTCAGTTACCTTTTCAGATTCAGGAGTGTAATCACTCGGTAACATTGCAGGATTTGAACCTTTTTCTACAGTTACTTCGACAACAGAGTTTGGTTGAACAAAATCAGGTGTATCAATCCCAGCAGATATCCCGCTCATTGTAAGGCTAAATAGCTGTTGGGCAATTTTAGTATCTGTTAACACTCTTTTCTGGTCATCATAACCAGTCCAAACTGCAATTGTGAAATTAGTTGTATATCCACTAAACCATGAGTCAGGGCTACCATCTTTATCCGGTAAACTTGTTGTACCAGTTTTACCTGCTATTGGAAGTCCTGAAACATTTGCTGCTGTTCCAGTTCCTTGAGTCACAACTGTTTTAAGTAAATCGGTTATCATGTAAGCTGTATAATCTGACATAACGGTCTGTGGTTCAGGTTTTAAATCAATACTACGACCATCATTGTAAATGACCTTTGTAACTGAATAAGGTTCATTGTATATTCCTTCATTAGCAAAGGCTCTATAGGCACCAGCTAATTCTAATGGGGTAACGTTTGTACTTGTACCTCCAATAGCGTCACGAAGGCTCATATCATCATTAAATTCAATTCCTAGACTTTCTGCAAAAGGTTTTGCAGTTCCAGTACCAATTTCTTCAAGTGCCTTTACAGCTGGAACATTAAGCGACTCTTGTAATGCATAGCGCATCGACATCCAGCCTTGGTATATTCTGTTCCAGTTACGTATCGGGCCTGAAGCCCTTTCAAACGGTGCATCATCATTAAATTGATGATAGGTTGACCATTTCTCGGACTCTATGGCCGGTCCGTATGCAGTAATCGGTTTGAATGCAGACCCAGGTTGTCTGCCATCACCTTGAAAGGCATAGTTCCAACCACCATTTCCTCGATTACGGCCTCCACCAATTGCACGAATAGCCCCTGTTTTGGTATCTAATACGGATAAACCGGTCTGGAAATCTTCATCAGGATAGTTAATGGGATTGTCAGGGCTGTCTGAGAGTAACAATTCTACCTGTTTTTGAGCATCTTGGTTTAAAGTCGTATATATTTCAATGCCTTCATTGTAAATATCAATTTCTAATTTTTCCTGTATTTCTTCAGCAACCTTTTGAATGAAGGCTTCATAAGGGGTGGATTCAATACTTGAATCGACAAGTAATGATTCAACTGTTACCTCTCTAGCTTCATTTGCTTGTTCTTCTGATATTTTACCGTGCATCACCATTAAACTTAATACAGTATCCATTCGCTCCTGTGCTAAATCGGGATTGACAAATGGATCATAGGCTGAAGGACGTTGTGGCAGACCTGCAAGTAGTGCAGCTTCTGGTAGGGTAAGATCATTTAGATCAGTTTTCCCAAAGTATGTTTCAGCCGCTTTAGCCACACCATAAGACCCAGCACCATAGAAAATTTTATTTAGATACATTTCTAAAATCTCTTCTTTTGAATACTTGCTATCTACACGAATTGCTATCCATTGTTCTTGAACTTTACGTTTTAACCTTTTTTCAGGTGATAGGAACGAGCCTTTTACAACTTGTTGAGTTATTGTACTAGCCCCCTCGGAGCCAAAACCATCAGTGATATTTGCTAAAATAGCACCACCGATTCTTTTTAAATCAATACCTATGTGACTACGAAACCTAGCATCCTCAGTAGCTATAACAGCGTCAATTAACACATCAGGTAGTTCATTGTAGCTAATTTTAGTTCGTTTCTCTGTACCTAGGTCAGCAAACAATTCACCTGTAGTATCAAAAACCTTTGTTGATGCTGGATCTGATAAAAGCGATTCATCTATATCAGGCGCAGTAGCAATATAGTAGGTAAATAACCCACCGACCCCTAATGCTGATACTAAAAATATAATACCAATTATTAAAAGTACCTTTTTCCAAATTGGTTTTTTAATTTCTTTTTTTTGCTTTCTTCTAGCTGTACGAGATTGGCCTTCATTTGCCATAACTCATCTTCCTCCGTTCTAAAAATAAAGCTGGTCAATTATAGACAAATAATCCACCCTAGCTTGATATTGGAATGGGATAATAATCCCATCCTCCTTAATCTTTGAATAGGGAATAGATTTTTTCCCTCCATTAAATTGACTGTCCCAGTATGGAAAAAGTTTCACTGCTGGGAAAAAATATGTTTCATCATAAACAGAAAATCGTATGATCATGAAACAAATTCCACCATGATTATTGACAGCCTGCATGTGTTCTATTTGATGTTCATGAATATTAGACAAAGGGAATGACGTTTTATTCTTCGTCTGTTTCGCCTCAAAATCGATGTATTTATTCCGATATAGTCCATTATAATCGGTAGTCGACGCTTGTTTAAAATAGCCTTCCTTTATTACAGCTGCACTTCTTTTAGGATAATCTACCTTTACAATTTGAACTGGTGTAGGTTTTTTATGGATTACAGCTTTATTTGTATTTAAATAATAACTATTTGTTTCATTGATGTCCTCTTCAAGCGTCATCCCCCGATTACTAAAGCTTGTCTTTTGCTGAGTTACTGCTTTTGTACGGAAAGAAGAACTCTTTCCGTTTGGGTATTTCATGTAACATTCCTCCCCATACATGAAAGTATCATACCAAAAAATGGTACCATCTGAGAACTAAAATCTAAAAAAATATTGTAAAGTGATCCGTTACAAGTCTTTTTTAGATGTCTTAGTAAAGGTAACTACTTAATAGTATAACAAATACTTACTGTTACTGATGAGTAAACTACCTTGGAAAGGAGGAAATGAAGATGAATGAAAATAATAATGAAGAAAAACCGTATTGGATTTCCTTAGTATCAAACTATACCAAAAATTTTAATGTAGATAACATTTCTCGTACTAAAGCGTATCAAAGCTTTTTTAAAAAGAATCCTGAAATAAAATGGGCATTTCTTGCTAGCATGGTTTCAAGAAACGCAGGGTGGAATATGACCGAATTAGAAACTAATGTGTATAAAGAAATTTTATCGAACAAAATCAGAAAACAACTATTTTCAACCTATGAACGAGCAAATTGGTTAATTTTCTCCGATGCATATCCACAACTTTTGTTATATCAACTATCAAAAGAATTAAATAGACCAATGTTTGATAAACTGAGATATTTGTCGGTATCTTCTTTTATGATTAAAGAATGGTATCACTTTTGGAGCTGTAATGATGAAAATCGACTAATGACAGCCTTAATAATAAACGAGCAAAATATTATCCAGACACCTGTAACTGATCATCCATTCTATAAAAAGAATGTCTTTTCAAGATGGCCTTATTTACTACAGGATTTTTTCTATTTAAATGCGATTATTTTTCCGAGTAGAAAAGGGGACATGTTTGCCTATTATGTTCATGATTTTAGAGATATTACAAAGAGAATTTCCTTTGGGAAAAAACTAGCTAGTATTTTATTCAATGAAAAGTTATTTGATGAGTACCTTGATTTCGCTTTAAATACGGAACATACCGGATCTACTATTGATTACATAAAGTATTTGTCTAAGTCCCCAAGAGAAGCATCTCCTATATTAAGAACAAATCTTCCGATTATTTCCCATCAAGATAAAATTCGCATAGATTGGTACTTAAAAGGGGGGTGTAAACAAAAATGGTGGAAAACATATAATGTGGATTTGAATGACAATTCATGGAATTCCTTCCAAATAAAAAAAGAGACAATACAAATTTTCTACAAACTTAAAACATTATTAAATAAAAAATAAAACCTTTGCTGTGATAGCAAAGGTTTCATTTTTTATACAGAAGGGCGATCGGGACCTTCTAATTTTTTATTACCATAACCAGGACGTTTTTCTTCCTGTTGTTTAGCATTATTTTTTTTGTCATTTCTTTTCGCTTTTTTGTTCAATTGAATCCCTCCTTATGATTAGTTTGAGACAAATCGTTTAAAAAAATACAGCACAAATTCACTAATAATGTATGTTTAGTTCTAGTTTTGTCGGACACGAAGGGATGTATCAAAGAAAGCCGAATAGTTGTCTTTAAGATATGGATAACAGGGAGGTTATAAATATGGAACTTGCGGTAAAAAATACTTATCAAGTTGAAAGTCAAGTAGTTACTAAGAAAGAATTTGAAAAAGGATTTATAGAGCTAATGGACCGAGTGAGAATTATTGATCAAAAACTTTCAACAAAAGCTGATGAAGTAGTGTTCACAATAACAATGACTCATCGTCAAGAAATAGAAGAGTTACAATTTGAAATTATCAGGCTGAACAATGAGCTTAAAAAAGTAAAAAAACAACAAACACACTATTTTATTCCGAGGTATCGTGCTACCAGCCTTAAAAAAAATCCTTTTAAGAAATGGTTTAAATAAATTTTACTTGCCCGCAAATAATGATAAAGTGTAATTGAAAGGCGGGGGTTTAATGGAATTGAGAGACAAAATCGACCAACTAACAAAAGAACTTGAAAAACTTAAGGAGCATTATTTAAATAATGAAAAGCCCGAAAATAAAAAAGATAGAGAGTTTTTTATATTTGTTAAAGAACAGACAACACCTGTTTATCAATTAATTCAGGACTGGGAAGTTGAAGCAACTGCTTTTGTAAAGCAAAGAAAAGTTCGAGTTCATCCTCAGCAAGTTGTTTCTACAAGTGAGAACTTGGAATTGTTATTAATGCACAGCTATTATATTGATGTGAAAAAGAAACGATATATGGAGTTATATAAATCAATCCACTATGTATTTGATTTATTGTTAAATGACTTAGAGTCAGATTAAATTTAATGCAAAAATTAAAGTTTCAAATAAGTTTATGTATTCCTGAAATTTCATATAAACAGATAAATAATTTCAATATGGAAAACCTTTAAAAGAAGCCCTTTTTCTTTTATCCTATCTGAATTATAATTAAAAATGTAAGATGGTATAAATAGTAAAAGTTTCTTACCTAGTCGAAACTAATTTTCAGGCGGACTCGAAAGGATGCATAAAATTGGACACTAACTTTTTATTGGAAAAAGCAAAAGAGATTCGAACAAAAGCATATACACCATACTCAAAATTTAAAGTAGGCGCAGCATTATTAACAAAGTCAGGGAAAATTTATCAAGGATGTAATATTGAGAACGCTGCTTATCCTGTTAGTTGTTGTGCAGAACGAGTAGCTATATTTTCAGCAATAGCTAATGGTGAAATGGACTTTGAGGAATTGGCAGTTGTTGCCGACACAAAGCGTCCAGTCCCACCATGTGGTTCATGTAGACAAGTAATGAGTGAGTTTTTTGACAAGGATATGAAAATTCATACAAGTAACCTAACTAATGATGTGAAAACAATGACAATGGACGAACTTTTACCATTTTCATTCAACCAAAATGACTTAGAAACAGCAGATAAAGAATAAAATTTAAATAAAAGCTCCAAAATTAGGTTTTTGTCTTAGACATGTCTCGATTTCTTTACATAGGTTATAAGTGAACCTAAATAAGAAAGGAGATCATTATGAGACATCATAAACCCTATGGTTGCCCAAAGCCAGTTGAAACAGTTGTATATCCAACAGACTATAATGTAGTGAATAAGTGCTCTGAAAACGATGTTAAACATGTGCATCCTTCACACACAACTATTGCAAACCATCACTTGCAAAAGAATATTCATGTCTATCCACATTCTACTTCAGTAGCGAATACGTTTAACAGTGTTGATTTATATGGAGGTGCCTATAATGTACCGGCACCACCAAGACCACCAGCAGTTCCCCCTGTAGGACCTGCAGCAGGTGTGCCTAGACCACCTGTAGGTCCGTACCCGGGAGCACCAGTGCCACCAGCTGGACCAGGTGTAGCACCAGGAGTTAATCCTTTTTATCGTCGCTAAACAAGTAGATAAGAGAGCTGGAGTCCATCCAGCTCTCTTGTTTTTATTATTACTCATATTTTAATACTGAAAAGCGTACTTATCTATAAGAGGAGTTTATCAATGAAGATTATTGCACTTACCGGTTATAAGCCATTAGAGATGAACATATTTAAACCAAAAGATCATAAAATAGACATTATTAAAGAAGCTATTAAAAAAAAGTTGATTTCTTTAATCGATGAAGGCTTAGAATGGGTTCTTATGTCTGGACAAATGGGGGTTGAGCAATGGACTAGCCAAGTAATTATTGAATTAAAGGATCAGTACGAAATAAATTTTGCGATCATACCACCTTTCGAAAATCAACAAGCTAGATGGCCGGAGCATTATCAATCCGATTATGAAGAAATTATTATGGAGGCTGATTTCTTTCAGACTTTATACAAAAGTGAATATAAAGGTCCGTACCAGTTTAAAGCTAGGGATAAATGGTTAATAGATAAGAGTGAGGCATGTTTAATTTTAATGGATGAAGAATTCCCAGGTAGTACAAGCTTTTTCTTAGAAGAAGCCAAAAAAGCTGGTGAACGCGAATTTTATCCGATACTAACGATAACTCCTTTCGATTTAGAAGAGATTGTCCAGGAAATTGAAATTAATAATACTGATTATTGGAACAATGATTGACATTTTAGAATATTTTTGAAAAAATAAAGGATAAGCTCTGCGAAATATGAGGTGATAATAGAATGAATTTAGAAAGAGTCCAATTTAGTGGTAAAGATATACTTGAGAAGAACTTTAAAACAGCAATGCGCGGGTACAACCAAGAAGAGGTAGATGAGTTTTTAGATTCTGTAATTCAAGATTATGAAGTTTTACATCAGGAGATAGAACGACTAAGACAGGAAAATGAGCGGTTAAAAAAACAACCTGAAGCTTCAAGAAACAGACCAGCGTCATCTAACCAAGTTAATTATGATGTTTTAAAGCGTTTATCCAATTTAGAAAAAGCTGTATTCGGCAAAAAATTTGCTGATTCGTAATGTCTTAAATTACCAGTGAAAGTCGATGATTATTGTGTTAGAATTTGTTCATTGACTCTTATTGATTTTAAGATTACAATGAATTAGCAAATTAAATGAATGTTTGAGTAATCGCTGCATCTCTTTTGATGTAGAGGAAAGTCCATGCTCACACAAGCTGAGATGCTTGTAGTGTTCGTGCTTGACGAATTCATAAGTCAAGGTAACCTTTGGGTTAACGGCAGGGAAAATACCTAAGTCTTATAGATATGGTATTACGACCTTGAAAGTGCCACAGTGACGTAGTCAAGTAGGAAACTGCTTGAATGGAACGAGGTAAACCCCACGAGTGAGCAACCCAAATATTGGTAGGGGCATCCTGGATTAGGGAATTCAACCAAAACAGGGACAAGCATCGTCTTGTAGATAGATGATTACTACTTGCGTACGAGGCTGACCACCGTTTGCAGTGCAATAGTACAGAACATGGCTTACAAAACATTCATTTGGTCTATAATATAGAAGACAGTTACCCTTTCTAACATGCATATTGCTTTAGAAAGGGTTTTTTACTATTAACTTAGAAAGGAATTACATATTACCATGAGACAAGTTACTTTAATTGCTACCGCAGCTATGGGATTAGAATCAATTGTTGCAAATGAGGTTCGTGACCTGGGTTATACAGACTTAACTGTTGAAAATGGACGTGTCATCTTCACAGCCGATGTGACAGCGATACCTCGTTGTAATTTATGGTTACGAACTGCTGATCGTGTTAAATTACTTATCGGCCAATTTGAAGCAAAGAGCTTTGATGAATTATTTGAGAAAACAAAAGCATTACCTTGGGAAGATTTTATACCAGAGGATGGAGAATTTCCCGTCATTGGTAAATCAGTGAAGTCGACCTTGTTTAGTGTCTCAGACTGCCAGTCCATCGTTAAGAAAGCGATTGTTGAGCGAATGAAGATAAAGTACGGGATCACCTCTTGGTTTGAGGAATCTGGAGCCTTTTATAGAGTGGAGATTGCTCTTTTAAAAGACGTTGCTACCTTAACCATTGATACATCAGGCGTTGGGTTACATAAAAGAGGATATCGTATAGGTCAAGGTGATGCACCGCTAAAAGAAACCTTAGCAGCAGCATTAATCAAATTAACTAATTGGAAGCCAGATTATCCATTTGTTGATCCGTTCTGTGGTTCTGGTACAATTCCAATTGAAGCAGCGTTAATCGGCCAAAACATTGCACCAGGTTTCAACCGTGAATTTGCTTCAGAAAACTGGTCAATAATACCATCAAACCTTTGGGAAAAAGCACTAGAAGAAGCAGAAGATTTGGCTAACTATGATCAAGTTTTAGATATCACAGGTTCCGATATTGACCACCGAATGATTGAAGTATCAAAAGATAACGCAATTGAGGCTGGTCTAGGAGATTTAGTAGATTGGAAACAAATGCAGGTAAGTGACCTTAACCCTAAAAAAAATAATGGCTACATCATTAGTAACCCACCATACGGGGAAAGATTAGGGGACAAAAAAGAAGTAGACAAAATGTACAAAGACTTAGGTCTGGCCATGCAAAGTTATCCGTCATGGAGTGTCTATGTTTTAACTTCTAACGAAGATTTTGAAACGTTATACGGTCTAAAAGCAACGAAAAAACGGAAGCTTTTTAACGGATTTATTAAAACAGATTACTATCAATATTTTGGTAAACGTGTGTAATATCGAGTTGTTTTCAGTGAAAGTGCGGTGATTACTCATCACTAACTGAGAAAAGCCGCTCGCACGTTCTATCTATATTTGGCTTAAAGGAAAGGGGAGAGAAATATGACTTTAGGCAGTGAGTTGGAAAACGACTTTTTAGAGTTTCTTAAAGAAAAAAGCTCCTATGAAGAAGCGTTATCATTAATACAATGGGACTTAAGGACATATGCACCAAAAAAAGGAAGACAACAACGTGCAGATGTAATTGGATTTCTATCTCAAAAGCTACATCATTTATCCACTTCAGATAAAATGAAGAATTTCATTGACGAGTTGAAAGGTCAAACTGAGAATATAATTATTAAGCATTCGATTGAGGAGTGCGAAGAAGATTATAATCGGAATAAAAAAATACCGGAACAGGAATACAAAGAGTACATCATGCTTTGTACGGAATCAGAAACGATTTGGGAAGAAGCACGTGAGAAGAATGACTTTACACTATTGCAACCCTATTTGGAGAAATTGGTTGATTATAATAAAAAGTTTGCTGAATATTGGGGCTATGAAAAAAATATATATGATGCATTGTTACATATGTATGAACCAGGTGTAACGACAGAAGTCTTGGACGAAGTCTTTCCAAAACTTAGAAACTCATTGTCCAATTTGTTGACTCAAATAAACCAATCAACGAATAAACCTGATCCTACAATATTACAACACCATTTCCCGAAAGATAAGCAAGAGCAATTCAGTTTAGAGATTCTTAAACGTATGGGTTATGACTTCCAGGCAGGTAGGTTGGATGAAACTGTACATCCCTTTGCTATATCTCTTAATGCTAACGATGTTCGTGTTACGACTCGTTATGACGAAGATGATTTTCGAATGGCTGTATTTGGGACTATCCACGAAGGCGGACACGCATTATACGAACAGAACATAAGTAATTCATTAGCACAGACCCCACTTGCAACGGGTACATCGATGGGGATACATGAATCACAATCATTATTCTGGGAAAATTTAGTTGCGAGAAGTGAAGAATTTTGGACAAATCATTACCAATTGTTCAAATCATTTGCTCCGGATCAATTTGAAAATGTTGAACTTCAAGATTTTTATCGCTCAATCAATGAAGTAAAAGCTTCTTTTGTAAGAATTGAAGCTGATGAGCTGACGTACTGCTTACATATTATGGTACGATACGAATTGGAGAAGGCACTAATCAATGGAGAGATTGAAGTAAAGGATTTACCAGAATTATGGAATCAAAAAATGGAAGATTATTTAGGTATCAGACCAAACTCAGATAAGAATGGCATTTTACAAGACATTCACTGGTCCGCTGGTAACTTTGGATATTTTCCTTCTTATGCATTAGGGTACATGTATGCTGCACAGTTTCACCACAGCCTCACTAAGACAATGGATGTCGGTAAGGTAATAAAAGATGGTGACTTTGGTAAGGTGAAGGATTGGCTAGGCATTAACATACATCAATACGGGAAAATGAAAAAGCCTTTACAGATTCTAAATGATGTGACTGGTGAATCATTAAATCCCCAATACTTGGTTAATTACCTAACCAACAAGTACAGTAAAATTTATCAGTTGTAATTCAAAATTAAAGCACACGCCAAAAGGCGTGTGCTTTAATTTTTATTTAATTATAATATCAAATGGTGGAGAACCCGGTGGTGAATGCTGGATTATATCAATTACTGGAATTGTATAGGCAAACAGAATTAGTGCTATGGTTATCCCAATCCATAGTTTCCAATTTTCTAAGAACATTGGAGTTGGTTCTGCATTTTCGGATACCTTAGCAAGTGGAAATTCCTCAACACCTTTTGGTGCAGCCCAAACCATGTAAATGAAAATATAAACCATTAGTATAATCCCAATAAATAGAATAGAACCTCCTACAGCTTGAGCTATTTGGTAGCTAATCCATTCACTAGCCTGTTCTGTTCCACCATAAGTGGAATAGGAAGAACGACGAGGTGCGCCTAGTAAACCAGCTATATGCATGGAACCTGACATAATCGTCATACCAACAGTCCAGACTATTGTTTGAATAATACCTAGAGTATTAATCTTAGAAGTTAGTTTCCTTCCAGTTAAAGAAGGAATTAACCAGTACGATATACCGAAAAAGGTAAGTATTACTGTTGTTCCTACGGTTAGATGGAAGTGACCAGTCACCCAAATCGTGTTATGCACAACTTGGTTCATTTGATTTGATGCATTTATGATACCGCCAGTACCGGCAGGGATAAAGAATATCATACCTACCATTGGAGCAAAGAAACGTACATCTTTCCAGGGTAGACCTTTTAACCAACCAAATAACCCAGTATATCCTTTTTTCCTTCCCGTAATTTCAAATGTAGCAAACATCGAAAAAGCAGTTAGTAATGAAGGAATAATAACCATAAACGTTAATACGACTTGGATAAACTTCCATAGTGGATCAATACCAGGCTCTGTCAACTGGTGGTGAAAACCAACTGGAATAGAAAACATTAAGAACAGTATAAACGCTAGTCTAGCTAATGAGTCACTGAATATTTTCCCACCAATAATTTTTGGTATAATTGCATACCAAGCCATATAAGCAGGTAGTAACCAGAAATAGACTAATGGATGACCAAAATACCAGAATAAAGTTCGACTTAACAATACATTAATAGTGTCTACCATTCCTAGTGACCATGGGATAAATTGAAGGATAACAGTTGCTGCCACTCCCAAAGTTGCAATAAACCAAAGTAACATATTTATAACTACCATGAATGCAAGAAGAGGGGACTTTTCTCCTTTGTTTTTCTTTTTCCATACATACAGTTGTCTAAAGTTAGTAAAGCAGCCAATCCAACTTCCGATAACAACTAGCGCTAACCCAATATAAAATGTTGGGAAGGCTTTTAGAGGTGCATAAAATGTATATAAAACGTTTGCCTGCCCAAGCAAAATTGTAACAGCAGTAGTAACTGTACCAAATAACATAATCCAGAAACCAAACCAAGCACTATCTCTTTGTTTATCAGTCATTCCCACTGTCTTGCTCATTAGTGAAAATTGAAAACCAATAATAAAGAAAGTAGTTAACACAAGTGCTAATATTACCCCATGTACAGTAAGTATTTGATAATAGCCAATTCCAAAAGGTAATGTAAATGTTCCTGCTCGTACCAAAGTTTGTAATAATCCCATTAATCCTCCGATAAATAATGAGACAAATGCAACATGCATATGAGCCATTACTAATTTGGAGTCAAACTTATTCAAGTTAGTATTTGTTGTCATGGTTAGTACACCTCCACAGTGCTGGCCATATAATGATGACCTGTTCCGCAGTATTCATTGCAGACTAGAGTATAAACACCAGGCGTCTTTAATACAGTTTCCAATGAACTGATATGCCCTGGTTCAACCATCATATTTACATTTGTACCAGCTAAATGAAATCCGTGTACTACATCTACCGTAGTTACTTGAAACAAGACAGTAGACCCAGCTGGAATTCTAATGTTTTTAACGGCGGACCCTTCTTCATCTAACCCAAGATCATAGTTAAAAGCAGAAGCTATTACACTAACAATATATTTATCATCATCAAGCTGACGAAGACCTAGGTTTTCTTCTCTGAAGGCTTCATGTGCTTCAACATTTTGTGGATCAATCGTAGCCAAATGACTCGGAGGTTGCATTCCTTTATAAAATGCACCAATTCCTAATACCGTTAAGAACAAGATTAATGATCCAATTCCAAATATAAGCCACAGTTTTTCGTATTTGTGTAAATGCATAAACTTTCCCCCTTACAATCTATCAAATTGTTTACTAACGTGCGACGAACAATGCAAAGACAATAAACCAACTAACTACAATAAATGCACCAATACTAAAAACAGCAATCAATGTACCTTTTAATTCAGGTTCCGATTCCGATGCGGGTTGCTTATTCTCTTTTTGTAGTGGATTTATATTAGACATTGATCTTTCACCCCTTTTATACTTACTTCACTAATTATGTTACATGAAAAATCCGAGTTAGTGGGCAGTAAATCCTATGATTCACAAATTTCTCATAAATGGCCAATTCACCTATTATTTAAATTTTTCAAACCTTTTTGTTTATAAAGTTTGTGACAATAATGTGAACTTTTATGGAGATAATTACCAAATTAAGCGGGTTTTTCAAGGTTGATTTGGTGGGTGTGAGGAAAAACTAAAGTTATCTTTGCTATTTACTAATGGATTTGAAATAAAAAAGAGTCTTGAAAGTAATACTTTCAAGACTCCAATATATTAGCTAAATGCAGCTGACATATCAGGAACTATTAATTCAAGTTCCTCATATAGAGAAGCAATTGTACTTTGAAATTCATCCCACTTGGATTGTGCAGATGAAAAGTCAATCTCTTCAGCATCCAAAGCTGTTTGAACTTCACTATAGTAATCATTCAATGAAGAAATTGCAGTTTGGTATTGTTCTTGTAATTCGTCTGGCATTTCTGCATTCACTTCATAGTTTTCAAGCGCTGCTTGTGCTTCTTCTGCAGCAATTTTTGCTTCATCGGCAAGTGCTTGAAGATCTTCTTCTGATAATTCTTCGTTTCCAACAGAAGCTTGATAGTTATTAATTTCTCGTTGGAATGGAGTTACTTTTTCAGCAAGTTCCAATTGTTCGTTTAGTAAAGCTGATTTTGTTTCTTGTGATCCATGCTCTTCAGTATTGGTAGCTTGCTCTTCAGTTTCTTGTGTTTCCGTTTCTTCCTGGTTGTTCTCTGCATTATCAGTTGATTCTTCGTTTGTTTGTGAACATCCAGCTAAAAATAATGCAAAAACTAAACCAAATACTAATAAAAATTGTTTCATGTTGACTCCACCTTACTTCATATTTAATGTATCTCAGTACAAGTTTAATACCCTAATTTTGAAAAGTAAAGAATCCTTAAAAATGTCATAATAGTAGAATAGTTATGAATATTTCGTTAAATGAAAAGGAGAGAACAACGTTGTATTTACCTAGTTTTAACCTGGAAGGAAAACTTGCTGTAGTCACAGGTTCTACAAAAGGAATTGGAAGGGCGATTGCACTTGCCTATGCAGAAGCAGGAGCTAACGTAATCTTAATATCGCGAACAGAAACAGAGTTACTGAGGGTTAAATCAGAAATAGAGGCTTATGGAAGAAAAGCTTATACAATCTGTAGTGATGTGAAAGATTACTCTTATATAATTGAACAAGTGGATTTTATTATTGGACAAACACCTATTGATATTTGGGTTAACAATGCAGGAATGAATATTAGAAGTGAAGCACTAGATGTTACAGAAGACGAATGGGATCGTATTGTTGACATAAATATGAAAAGTTCATTTTTCTTAGCTCAAGCAGCTGCGAAAAGAATGAAAAATTACAAACAGGGTAAAATCATTAATATTTCATCAGTTGGTGGACATGTAGCTTTGCCTACAGGTGTTGTCTATGCAATGACTAAAAGTGCTTTAATTCAAATGACAAAAAATTTAGCTATGGAATGTGGAAAGTACGGCATTAATGTTAACGCTATAGGCCCATGGTACTTTCCAACTTCATTAACAGAAAAACTGCTAGAAGATAAACAGTATGTAAGTGATATCCTCTCAAGAACACCATTAAATCGCCTTGGAAAACTTGAAGAATTAGCTGGAACAGCAGTATTTTTGGGGTCAGAGGCAAGTAACTACATTACTGGACAAACGATTTTTGTTGATGGGGGAATGACCATCTATGGATTTTAAATAATCAATTATAAAAAGCATTGATTCTAATGCTTTTTTTTTACCTATTTGTGATAATTACAGTATTAAAGTGCAAGCTATTACTAAAAAGGTGAGATTCTATGTCATATATTTCTTCTGTTGGAATAAGTACCCCGGAACATAATCTTTCTCAAAATGATGTGAAACAATTCGTAACAGCTAATTTTCCACGGCCTAAAAGAGACATCGAAAGACTATTACCAATTTTTGAAAATGCGAACATTTCTAACCGTCAATTTGTTGTAGAGCAATCATGGTTTGAGAGGGAACATTCCTTTGAAGAGCGTAATAGTTTGTATCAACAAAAAGCAATTGAACATGGTGAAAGAGCAATAAATCACTGTTTAACAAACACTGACTTCTTAACAAAAACGATTCCATATGAAGCGGTCGATGCAATTATTTTTGTCTCAAGTACTGGAATTTCTACGCCATCTATCGATGCACATTTATTAAACAGAAATAAGTTTCGTGATGATGTAGTCCGAATTCCTTTATGGGGATTAGGATGTGCCGGTGGTGCTAGTGGATTGGCAAGAGCAAAGGATTGGCTAACTTCGCACACTAAAAGTTGTGTTTTGGTTGTGTGTGTTGAACTGTGTAGCTTAACCTTTCAAAAAGACGATTCCAAAAAGAGCAATTTTATTGGGACAGCTTTGTTTGGAGATGGGATAGCTGCAGCGTTAGTTATCGGTGAAGAATCTAGCTTTTTAAATAATAGAAGGGGCCTATCACCAAAAATCGGTTTAACAAGTTCTAAATTAAAAAAAGATAGCTTAGATGTTATGGGTTGGGATTTCACTGGCCATGGATTTGAAGTGGTGTTTTCCAAAAGCATTCCACAATTAGTTAATACCTTTTGGAAAGAACATCTTGAAATATTTTTGCAGGAATTAGGTCTAACAAGGAAGGACATACCTTTTTTTGTTGCACATCCGGGCGGAAAAAAAGTATTGGAGGCAATGGAAGGGGTACTTGAAATTACTAGTGAAGCATTGGACCACTCATATCAAGTGTTGAATCGACATGGCAATATGTCATCGTCTACAGTCCTATACATTTTAGCAGAATGGATGAAAGAAGATATCAGTGCAGGAGAAAAAAGTATATTGTCTGCGCTTGGTCCAGGTTTTAGCTCTGAATTACTAAGTTTGGAGTGGTCCTCATGACAATAGGATTATGGATTATTTTTCTCTTTTTAATTTTTCAGCGACTAGTAGAACTTGTAATAGCAAGAAGTAATGAAAAATGGATGATACAGCGTGGGGCGATAGAAACTGGGGAATCACATTATAAATGGTTTGTGATAACTCATTGTTTTTTTTTCGTTTTCATACTATTCGAGGTGTTTATTAATTCAGAAAAAATTGCTCTTTCACCATTACTATTTATCATATTTTTATCCACTCAAATTTTTAGGGTTTGGTGTATTGCTTCACTAGGTAGATATTGGAATACTAAAATTATTGTTCTCCCTGGGGCTAATCTAATTAGGAAGGGACCTTATAGTTTTCTTAAACACCCGAATTATTTAATAGTAGGAATAGAACTATTCGTCATTCCATTGATGTTTCAAGCATATATCACTTCTATTTTATTTCCAATTCTCCACCTTTTACTTTTATACATCCGAATTCCAAAAGAAGAACAAGCATTACTTGAGCTAAATACCAATAATGAATAGTATGGTCAATAACGATGTAGACAAACTGATGTTCGTAAATTATACTATTTATAGATAGAGAACTTTTAGAATTTTGTATTTTAGTAATCGAGGTGTCCCTACATGAGGAAAATAGACCAATTAGGATTTTATATTGAAGATTTATGGTCAAAGGGATTCAAATTGACTGATGAAGAAGTGCATTTCATATACTTCGGCAAGAATTCTACAAATGCGCCTGAATGGAAAGTGAAAATGGCAATAAAGGAAACATTGCGTGTTCAGTATTCGTTTGACAGAAGCTTTTTCCTCAGTCTCCTAGAATCTTTAAATAAAGAAACGATTAAGACTAGAAAAGAAGCTAGTACTATGCTTAGACATAGAGGACTACCCTAAAAGTATAGACTAGCTATTGTGGATTGCTTTTCTTGCCAAACGATCTGCATGCTTGTTTTGCTTTTCAGGTATCCATTTAATAAAAAAATGCGGAAATTCTTTTGAATTTTTAAGGATTTTTTCTAATAAATGGATATACTTAACATTTTTAGTGAATTCTTTCTCAACGACATCTACTACTAATTTGGAGTCCGATCGAAAAGACAAAATCTCATTCGGAAATTGCTGTTTACACAGCTCTAGGGCTTTAATAACAGCCCAAAATTCCGCTTCATGATTTGATAATTTACCAAGGTGATAACTATATTCATGTTTATTAGAACCATCAATGATGTAAATACCCGCCCCGCTTAATCCAGGATCGCCACTTGCTGCTCCATCAGTATATATTTCAATCATACTATTTCTCCTTAAACTTTTTAGCTATATATAAGAATGGCGTATCAAAAACTGCCACGATAAATTTAATAATATAAGTAGAAATAAATATCTCTAACCAAATATCAATAGGATATTTTCCGTAAAAAGCAATAAAACAGAAGATAGAAGTATCTATTAGTTGACTAACCATGGTACTACCGTTATTTCTTATCCATAAAAATTTTTGTTCTGGTAGGATTGTTTTAATTTTAGTGTAGATCCAAACATCAATGTATTGACTAATAATGTAAGCTGTTAGACTACCGAGAGCTATACGAGGAACAAGGCCAAAAAGAGTAGATAGTGAGTTCTGTGCGATGTCATCTGGTCCTGGATCAAATTGTATTGCAATCTGCATCATAATTGTCATCGCTATTAATGTCGAAAATCCCAACCAAACCGCTTTTTTCGCCTCATCTTTCCCGTACTTTTCGTTAAGTATATCTGTAGCCAAGAATACTGTTCCATAAATAATATTCCCCAAGGTAGCTGTCAAACCAAAAAGTTCAATTGTCTTAACTACCTGAATATTAGCTAGTACCGTTGACATGCCAATCCATACAAATAATCCTGGTTTCCCAAAAATACGATAAATTGCAATCAGCATGCTAAAATTAGCAACTGCAAACAAAATCCATAACCATTCGTTCGTCATTCCATAAATTCCTCCATAGTTTTGATAACGCGGGGATTTGCGAACCGCAATATAGTCATATTGATTTAGTATAAGCATATGCCTAATGAAGATTAATAATCAAGGAAAAAAGTTTGTAATCTGTCATTACTATTTTACAATTTCTATTGACCATCTTTGAACTATGATCATTTTGATTTTCACAATCTTTCCAAAACAGCTAGTCGTCATTCAAATTCGCCTATGATTTGTTAAAATAAAAAGATTATTATATGATTTAGAAAAATCCGATTTCTCTTTGCAATCTGCTGTTAGAGATAGAAGGGAGTATATGTTGACAATACTTATTGGTTTGACCGGTTGGGGAGATCACGATTCTTTATACCAAAATAAAAGTGGTTCTAAAAATAAGCTAGTAACCTATAGTTCTAATTTTCCAGTGGTAGAGATAGATTCTTCTTTTTATGCTATTCAACCAGTAAAGAATTACGAGAAGTGGGTTGACGAAACACCCGCTAGTTTTTCGTTTGTAATTAAAGCTTATCAAGCTATGACAGGTCATGATAGAAAGGTAATTAGTCTAACCGATGCGAAGAATATGTTCAAAGCATATAGAGACTCAATACAACCCGTGGTTGATGCAAACAAATTAAATGCAATTTTGTTTCAATTTCCACCATGGTTTGATGTTAGCAAAGGAAATATCACGAAAATTAGAAGGATCAAAGAATTCCTTCCAGACTTACCTCTTGCTTTAGAATTTAGGAATCAAACATGGTTTAATGAAAATCATAAGGTCGGCACATTAAATTTCATGAGAGAGGAAGGATGGATTCATAGTATTTGTGACGAACCACAAGCGGGGACGGGCTCTGTTCCAACCATTTTGGTTCCAACCAACACAGAAAAAACACTTGTCCGTTTTCATGGCAGAAATATGCATGGTTGGAATAGGAATGGCAGGTCTGATTGGCGGGAAGTTCGGTATCTGTATAACTACAATGACGAAGAATTGTACGAGTGGAAGAGCCATATTCAAAAATTAAAAAAACAAACAAAAAATATCACTGTTTTATTTAATAACAATTCTGGAGGAGATGCTGCCGATAATGCAAAAAAGTTAATTGATCTATTAGAAATTAATTACAAAAACCTGCATCCTAAACAAATGAATTTGTTTAATTTTTAAGGGAGATTAAAATGGATAATCAAACAAAAATGACACAAATAGAGGAATACGTATTTAATCTATTTAAAGATGATGAAACAGGACATGATTATTTTCATATGAAACGTGTTGCTTCGATGGCAAAAAAGATTGCAAAAATGGAATCAGCAGATGCTTTCATCGCCGAATCAGCTGCCTGGTTACATGATATAGGAGATAAGAAGTTGTTTAATAAGCCCGAGGACGCTATCGATGATATGTACTTATTTTTAAGAAACATAAATTTTTCAGGTAGTGAGATAAAACAAATAGACAACATAATAAGGTACATATCATTTAGTGCAGGCCACAAAAAGCCTTTAACGATAGAAGGACAAATAGTTCAAGATGCTGATAGACTTGATGCGATTGGCGCGATAGGAATTGCAAGAACCTTTGCCTATGGGGCTTCTAATCAACAACTAATTTATTCAGATGACTCAGATAGTACTAGTATTCAACACTTTCATGATAAGCTATTGTTATTAAAAGACCTGATGAATACTAATACAGGTAAATTAATCGCAAAAGAAAGACATCAATTTATGGAGTCCTTTTTAAAACAATTCTACTCAGAATGGAACTTGATTCATAAGAAATGAGAATGACCCTAGCATACTGCATAGGGTCATTCTCATTTCAAAGTTATTAATTTTGGATAACGACTCGTTTTGCTCCTAAGTATCTTTCCTTCCAATAGCTAATACTCATGTCACTGATCTCAACACCATCGGATGAACCAGCATGAACAAATTGTCCATTACCTAAATATATACCCATATGTGATGGGCCAGGTTTGTATGTTTCATAAAATACGAAGTCACCAACTGATAACGTTTCCACTGGTTTAGTGAAATTCCAAATGTCTGACACTGTCCTCGGCAAACTTATACCTACTGAGTTAAATACATACTGAATATACCCACTACAATCAAATCCATTGGGAGAGGTTCCTCCCCATACATAAGGAGTCCCAATGTATTGTTTTGCAACTGAAGTTAGCTGCGAAATACTAAAGCTTACTTGTTGTGGAGTTTTCTTGACCTGCTGCGGCTCATTAGTTTCCTCAACGGTCACTTGTTTTGGCTCGGCGACTACTTCCTTTATTTCTTCAGCACTAGACTCCTTAACCGGCTCAGCGATAGGTTCAGCAGCATAAATTGCGTTAACAGTTTTTTCATTAATTTCTTTTTCAACTTCTAATCCATGATCCTGTTGAAATATCTTTAAAGCAAGATCAGTTATTGGTCCATAAATACCGTCCAGTTCTCCCTTATAGTAGCCAAAGTAATGTAGTGCATTTTGAATTGACTTAATATCTTCTCCTTTATCTCCTGGATAGTAAGTCTTAGAAATTGCTTTAAGCGGTCTTAAGTGTTTTTCTCTTTCAATAATTAAGATTGTGTTAATAGTCTCATTATCAGCCCGGCCATTTGCGGTTAAATCATTTTCATACTGAAACTTCTTTAGTGCGTATTCCGTCAAAACACCAAATTCACCATCAATTGTTTTGTCAAAATAAGAGAGTTGGTTTAATTTATGCTGAAGCACCCTAACAGATTCGTTATGTTGACCATAGTAAAGGGTACTAGATTGCGTCAATACTTCGTTTTGTAACATAGGATAGGCGTCGACGTAAAAGGAGAATGGTTGGCTCAGAACAAAACCATAAGCCATGGAATGTTTCACCACGTGTTGAAAATTTCCATTTGTAAGCATGCAAAACTCCCCTTTCCTAAATTGTACTCTTATCAAGATGTATGTTAAAAAAAACGGATTATGTGATTATTTTCTAAACGAAATATTTTTGTAATATGTTACAATATTATTACCACCACTTTTATAACTCCATGATAAAAAATGAGTATAGTAGTCTTCTTAGCCTTTAGTGAACAACTTATGAGAAAATACGGAAAAAAAATACTTTTTTATCTGATTGTATTATTATTTTTATTGCTTCCTTTTATTGACGTTACAAAACCATTTAGCGGCATTATACTTCAAAAAGCGATGGGAAATGAAGACTTACATCACATTCAAAAATTAAGAAACTCAGATTTATTAGATGAATTAATAGTAATACCCGAAAAGGTTAAAGATAAAGATTCATTAATAAATATGGTTAGACGTATTAATTCCATTGACAGACCACTTTTAGAATTGTTAGTAAATCAAGGGGTGAAAATAAGGCTATTTGAAGGGAATCTAACGGACGAGCCCTTGTTGTATCATTTGAAATGGGAGAAGCCCCGAGGATGGAAGAAAGACGTGACATGGGAAGACGTGCCTGGCTCAGGGGGTAGTTGGTTGATCTCTGCTAAAATTGGTGCAAGCATGCCTGGAAATGGTCACGGTTCTATCAATCTTGAATTACACGAAATCGGTCATACTGTTTTTAATCTAATTATGACAAATCCAGACTATACAAAAGAGTTTCAATCATCTTGGGAACAAGAAGTCCATGAGATGTTTTATAGTGAACAATATTTTATCAACCACACTTCAGAATACTTTGCCGAAATGTTTGCTTATTATTATTATAGCGAAGAATCAGCAGCTATCATTAAATTAAAGGCACCTAAAACTTACAAGTTTTTCAGGGAATTGAAATCATTAAATTTTAACAAAATTCCTAGGAATTTTTATTAATTATTAGTTATGTATAAAGGGGAGTCGGAGATATGAATACAGGGGAACAAGCCTATTTAGACCTATGTAAGACCGTACTGGAAAAAGGAACAAAGAAAGAAGATCGAACAAATACTGGAACTTTATCCGTTTTTGGACATCAAATGCGTTTTGACCTAAACGAGGGGTTTCCATTACTGACTACAAAGAAAGTTCCTTTTAGACTTATTGCCAGTGAATTACTATGGTTTATAAAAGGGGATACTAATATTCGTTACCTTTTACAACATAATAATAATATTTGGAATGAATGGGCGTTTGAAAAATGGGTGAAAAGCGAAGGGTATAAGGGACCTGATATGAATGACTTTGGGATACGAAGTCAACAGGATTCAGAGTTTAATGAGTTATACCAAATTGAAATGGTTAAATTTAAAGATATGATTTTACATGATGACACTTTTGCTAAGGAATTTGGGGATCTAGGTTCTGTTTATGGGCAACAGTGGCGGGAATGGAAAACTTCTAACGGTGAAACTATTGATCAATTAAAACAAGTGATTCAATCAATTAAAAATAATCCGGATTCAAGAAGACATCTAGTTACTGCATGGAACCCTGAAGATGTACCAAGTAATATGGCTCTGCCACCATGCCATACCATGTTCCAATTTTACGTGGCAGAAGGTAAGCTATCCTGCCAACTGTATCAACGAAGCGGAGATATTTTTTTAGGCGTACCGTTTAATATTGCTAGCTATGCATTATTGACCCATTTAATTGCGTATGAATGTAATTTGCAGGTGGGAGAGTTTATTCATACCTTAGGCGATGCACACATTTATTCTAATCATATCGAACAAATTACGACGCAGTTAAACCGTGAGCTGAGATCTTTACCAACATTGAAGCTAAATGAAGGTGTTTCCTCAGTATTTGACTTTGAGATGGAAGATATGGAAATACTCAATTACAATCCTCATCCATCTATCAAAGCACCAGTTGCTGTTTAAATTAGGAGGTAAACTATGATTTCGTTGTTATATGCTATGGATCGTAATCGTGTGATTGGATATAAAAATGAGTTACCATGGCGATTACCAAATGACTTAAAATTTTTCAAAGAAATGACAACATCTAATTCGATTATTATGGGCCGAAAAACATTTGATTCTATGAATGGCCCATTACCTAATCGTAAAAACATTATAATTACACGAGATGAGTCTTACCAACAAGAAAATTGTGAAGTTATTCATTCTGTTGATACTATTGTGGAATGGAATAATCTAAATCCTGATACGGAATATTTTGTTATAGGTGGTGGAAATATATTCAAACAGATTCTACCATATTCGGACCGAATGTACATGACTTATATTGATGAATCCTTTCCTGGGGATACGTATTTCCCTGAATTCGATGAAAATAAGTGGAAAATGACAAAGAAAGAAAAAGGTCCAAATGACGAAAAAAATCCTTATGATTATTATTTTATTCAATATGATCGTATCTAACTAGGAGAAAAGCGCCGGCAAAATCCGGTGTTTTTTCATGTGATTTCCTTTTAACAATTTTATTTGCCTCGAAGATATTGCAATGCTCTAAAAAAGTGGTAAGATGGACGTGATGAAGGAATCCATTTATATCATGATAAATAGAATAGGTTTCAATGGATTTATGAATAGTTAAATAAAGATATAATTTAAACATATGAGGTGAATAGCATGTTGTCAGCAATAGGTATTCCAGGTTTAATTTTAATTTTGGTTATTGCTCTTATTGTTTTTGGTCCGAAAAAACTTCCGGAAATTGGGAAAGCTACAGGCCAAACCCTACGTGAATTTAAAAAATCAGCACGTGAACTTACAGATGACGACCAAGTAACTGAAAAAGAATCGATTAAAGAAGAAAA
The DNA here is from genome assembly GCF_009649745.1 of Aquibacillus halophilus. Taxonomy (GTDB): domain Bacteria; phylum Bacillota; class Bacilli; order Bacillales; family Amphibacillaceae; genus Aquibacillus; species Aquibacillus halophilus. The sequence goes on from NZ_WJNG01000005.1 coordinate 129,990, forward strand.
AAATAACTAAGTACATCAGGAGTGATGGTAAATGTTAGGAAATATTGGATTTCCAGGTTTAATTTTAATTTTGGTTATTGCTTTGATTGTTTTTGGACCAGCTAAACTTCCAGAAATTGGAAAAGCAGTTGGAAGTACTTTACGTGAGTTTAAAAAAGCAACAAAAGATATAATGTCAGATGATGATTCAACTAAGTTGGATAGTAAAAAGTAAGTTTTTGAAGGTGTAAGGGGACTAAACCTTACATCTTCTTTTCTTGGTAGAAAGTTATTGAAACGAAAATGTGCAGTGAACTTGATTAAGACAAGCCTGTGAGCTCAAGTTTTCGTACTATTCAAGTTTTCTTTAACGTTTCTTTAGGGAAGGGGGGACTTATATGTCCAATGAAAAACAAACAGCAGAAGATAATGAAATGAATTTTTTAGATCATTTTTCTGAACTTAGAAAAAGGTTAATCTGGACTGCTATTATATTTTTAGGATTTTTCATCCTAGGTTTCGTGTACGTTAAGGAAATTTATGCTTTTTTTGTTAGAAATTTGGATTTTACTTTGAACGTTATAAGTCCTGGAGAAATAATATGGTTGTATTTTACGATGGCGTTGTTAGTAGCTTTTACAGGAACGATACCGTTCTTAAGTCTTCAAGCCTGGTTATTTGTTAGGCCAGGTCTAACAGCAAAAGAACGCAGGGTTTCTTTAGCCTACATACCTGCTGTTTTCCTTTTATTTATTGGTGGCCTTGTATTTGGCTATTATGTTTTTGTTGACTTCATTCTTCCATTTTTACTTTCGCTAAATGAAGGTATGTTTAATGAGATGTTTACAGTAGATAAATATTTCCGATTTTTAATGCGTGTTACATTACCATTTGCCATACTGTTTGAAATTCCGATTGTTACCATGTTTTTGACTAGTCTTGGTATTCTAACACCCCCATTTTTAAGAAAAACAAGAAAATATGCTTACTTTATATTGGTTGTTATTGGTACAATGATTTCTCCTCCAGATTTTGTATTACAACTAATTGTAGCAATCCCTTTGATCATTCTGTATGAAATTAGCATCATCTTATCTAGTATCGTATATAGAAAAAAACAACGGAACCATGAAGAGTTTATGAACAAAGAGTCATAATTTAACTTAACTACTGAGGTGATCCTGTGAAATCATTTTATCACTATATGATGAGATATCGAGGTGCAAAACAACCTACGAATCAAAGTATGCTCGCTGACTGGATGTTTGATGATCATGATTTCCCAAAACATTCTACTTCCTATGATGAGATAAGTCGTTATTTAGAATGGAATATTCCATTTACAGAAGCGACTCAAGTATTTGATATGCTCTGGGAAGAATATATAACCAATGAGAATTAAATTGTTAAATGGCAACATTGCCAATAATTACTCCTTAAAATAACAATCAGTAACGTGATATATTAGTATAAATCAATACTTTATCTCCCTTGTCCTTGATAAGGGAGATTGTGTATTTAAAAATGAAACCACTGGACCGTTTCTATAAACTAGGGGGAAAACAAAACAATGAAAGTAATAACGGCATCTACTCCAGAACAGCATGAATATGTTCAAGAACTTATAGAGGATCTATACGATGAAATTTTTCCATGTTATTTCACGTCAGATTACATACAGGAATTAAAAAACTTTAATTTAATGAAAATGCCGCCTGATGTAAAGGAACTAAGTTTAGCTGAAATTATGGAAGTCACCGCTGCTATTCAAACAATCTCAACTATTCTTAAAGAAAAAGCAAACACAGAAAAACAACTAAATGATTACAAACATGCCTTTAATAGAAATGCCTCTATACTATCGAAATATCAAATTGATTTTCCATTTCAATTAGCAGATTTTCAAATAGAACATTAATCGTAGTTCTAGAACTTTTCTTTTATTATCAATAATAAGTTAAAAAATTTATGAAATGGGTATATAATTAAGATAAGAAATTAAATAGTTAACGGAGGGTTACTTATGTCTATGCCTCTTTTGATTGAATGGAAACTAATTACCCATGGAAAAGAAAAAAGAATAGCTAATAAAGACAATACATTTGAAATTACATTTGATGGATATAAACTATTTCCTATCGATGAAGTCATTGAAATTCGGAGACAACACAACTCAGATCAGATTGGAAATGGAAAAATAGTCGAATTAACGTGGAGAGAGGACAAAACAATCTGTAGATTTAAGCTACTTTCCTTGCATAACGTCAATTAATGACAAAATTCACATGTTTACTTATCGATTTATAGAAAATACTGCGCTTACCCGGGAAATAATCATAGAATTTTCATTAAATTGCCATATCTACTCTCGTTGTTTTAATTATATAAGGGTATAATTGAAGTTAAATAATATATTAGTAGATATGAAAGAGGGGGATGTTATGCTTTCTGCTATTCTATTTGGACTTATTTTAACTGGGACAATAGGTCTAATTATTACTGCTGATGTCATCTCAAACTAAATTACAACACGTGTAAAAAGTAGCAAACTTGCTACTTTTTTTGTTTCCACTAATTCCTATTTAGCCTACACCTATCTGTTGCCTCGACGTACACTATATTATCAACATTTAGAAGAGAGGGATTTCTATGTTTTCACCGAAACAGACACCGCCTTCCTTTAGCCAATACCCAGCACAAGGTATGAGACAATTTCCATTTGGTTCTAGTTTTAACCAGTCACCACCTATGGGACCAGTGAATTCAGGGAAAGGTGGAATGGGAGGCATTCAAGGACTGCTTCAAAGATTCATGCCAAAAGGAGCTTCACCAAGTGTTGGTGGAGTTACTGGGTCACTTACCGGTGCAACCAGTACAGGTACTGGAATAACAGGTATGCTCGGAAATGTTCAACAAGTATTAAAGATGGCTCAAACGGCAGGTCCTGTCGTTCAACAATATGGACCTATGGTGAAAAACCTGCCTGCAATGTTAAAAATGATAAAAGCCTTTAATTCAAGTGAAGATGTAGATGAACTTGAAGAAAGCACGGATTACGCCATTGACGATGAACATTCAGAACAGGAAACGAAAAACAAAATTGAAATACAAAAAGAAAATATTAATAGAATAGAAACAGACACACAAAAAAAAGAAATAAGTAAGAAGAAAAGGGAAGAAGATAAACTACCTGGAACTTCATCACCAAAATTATATATATAAGAGCAAATAGGCAGACTTCTTGATTTTTTTGTGTGAAAGGTGAAAAATAAGGGAAGATAGTAAATACGCACATCATAGGAGGAATGTTCTGTGGTCGACAGTAATTTAGATGTAGCTACATTTGCAGGAGGGTGTTTTTGGTGTATGGTCGAACCATTTGATCAACGACCAGGGATACACGAAGTGATTTCAGGTTATACAGGTGGAACAACTGTAAACCCTACTTATGAAGAAGTGTGTTCTAATACAACAGGACATGTAGAAGCAGTACAAATAACATTTGATCCTACTATTTTCTCTTACGAAAAATTATTAGAGGTATTTTGGAAACAAATTGATCCAACTGATCCAGGCGGACAATTTAATGATAGAGGTGAGTCATATCAAACTGCTATTTTTTATCACAATGACAAGCAGAAGAATTTAGCAGAGCAATCGAAAAGTAAACTAGAAGAAAGTAACAAATTCAACAAACCGATTGTTACTAGTATTTTGCCTGCTAGCACGTTTTATCCTGCTGAAGAAAAACATCAAAACTACTATCAGAAACAATCCTTTCATTATCGATTGTATAAAAAAGGTTCTGGAAGAGAAGATTTCATTAAAAATCAATGGAGTGAAAAGAAGGATAGGAATGAGTTGAAAAATAGGTTAACGCCAATTCAATATAAGGTAACACAAGAAAATGGGACGGAAACACCGTTTCAAAATGAATATTGGGACTATGAGCAAGATGGTATCTATGTAGACATTGTTTCAGGAGAACCTTTATTTTCCTCTGAAGATAAATATGATGCAGGGTGTGGGTGGCCAAGCTTCACTAAACCGATAGACAAGCATTATTTAAGCGAAAATACTGACTTCACCCATGGTATGAGTAGAACGGAAGTACGAAGCACAGAAGGAGACTCTCACCTTGGACACGTATTTGAGGATGGTCCAACAGACCAGGGAGGATTACGTTATTGCATGAACTCAGCGGCAATGAGATTTATTCCTTTGGAAAAGATGGAAGAAGAGGGATATGGACAGTTATTGTATCTTTTCAAATAAAATGAGAGTCCTGATGACCCTTGCCTTAATAGTTTCGGGGCAGGGGTTTTTCTAAAAAAGTAAAAGCAAATTATTAACATCCTACACACAAGACAATAATTATATTATGTAAACTAATTATTAATTTCTATTTTATTTGAAAAAGAAACAGAAATGTTAATGCTATTGTTATATACTATAATCGAGATTTTATTTAAAAAAATTGAGGTGATGACAATGTCCTTTAAATTTAAAGGAATTGAGCATATACAGTTAGCTGCACCCTTACAGTCTGAAAAACAGGCTAGGCAATTTTTCTCCGAATTATTAGAAATGGAAGAAATAGAAAAGCCAGAAACCCTAAAACAAAATGGCGGTGTTTGGTTTAGATGCGGAAAACAAGAAATTCATATCGGGATAGAAAAAGACTTTTCACCTGCTAAGAAAGCACATCCTGGCTTAGTGGTTGAAAACATTAACAAGCTAAAAGATCTGTTAATTCAAAATAACATTAAAATCATTGAAGATAATCGTTTACCGGGGTATAATCGTTTTTATGTGAATGATCCTTTTGGTAACAGATTAGAGTTTTTGGAAAAACTCTAAGAAGCAAATTTGGAAAGGTGTGTATGTCAATGATACATAAAGATTGGGAAAATAACCAAACAATTAAGAAAATTAGATGTGTACATGCCAATGCAAAAAAATTCGTTGTTGATACAATGTTAACAGCCGGTGAAATATACGATGTTAAAAACGAGACCGAAGAGTTCTACTTTATCATCGACAACTCAAACCGAATTGCTGGGTTTAAAAAAGATTATTTTGAAGAAATCTAAAAGAAGAAACTCCCCAGGTTAAGAGGCCCGGTGAGTTTCTTCTTTTATTGACTGATTAATTAATGAATCTTCCTCATTTAAATTAGTAATTACATTAATAACGAATAGTAAAACACCGATGATCACCAAAGTAGCTCCGGTCACAACCCCTGCCGTAAATACGGTATTTCCTGTTAATAACATAGTTGCTAGTGAGATCATCATTATTGGCAAACCGATATTATGCAACCAGAAATGAGCAATACCTAGTTTGGTTGCAGCCAATTTAGGAAAAAGGTAGTAGATTAACCCCGCAAGCGTTAACGCTGTCCATCCTAGTAGATTAATGTGAACGTGTACCCCTGTTAAGGTATAATCATGAACAATAGACATGAAATAACCTATACTTACCCCAATCAAAAAATAAATGACAGAAATTTTAATAAGACGTATTCCCAAATACACTCCTCCAATTCCGTTATTTTTATTACTTAATCTATTATTCTTTATTCTATATAAGGCAGTTACATTCCTCTTAATTTAATAATTCTAAATAATAAAAAAAACACAAGGAAATTTTCGTATAAAAAAGTGAAATATGGATATCCTAGTTAAGTGAACTTGATAGATTTGTTGATATCTTTACTTAATTTTCCTTGTATTTATAATAACTATCCATGATAATGTAGATAAGCCCCTTGGAGGAGATGATTTGCATGAAAAGACTATTTATGATTCGTCATTGCAATGCAGAAGGTCAACACAAGGATTCACCTTTAACTAAAAATGGCGTTAATCAAGCACATGCTTTAGCGGCATTTTTTGAAAAATCAAGTTATGAAGTAGATCGAATTATATCTAGTCCATATCTTCGTGCAATAGAAAGTATAAAACCATATGCAGATAAACACAATATTTCTATCGAAATAGATAACCGTTTACAAGAGAGAATACTTAGTGAGGAACCTGTAGATGATTGGATGGAAGTATTAGAACAGTCATTCTCAGATTTGGATTTTAATCTTCCAGGTGGAGAGTCATCCAACGATGCCCGAGAACGTTCCATAAGCTTAATAGAGGAAATTACCTCTGCTGACTCAACAGACACTATCGTTATTGTTACTCATGGTAATTTATTAGCAATCCTTCTTAAAGAATTTCAAGTAGATATAGGATTTACACATTGGAAGGGGTTTACTAATCCTGACCTTTACCTAGTACAAAAAACAGGTGGCGAATTTGTTGTAGAACGAGTATGGAACAAAGACAGGGCGTGAATACACGCCCTTTTTATTTTTCACATATACAAATTTGCTAATAAAATTGAACGTGCAGAACGATATATTTGATTAAACTGACTCAAAGGCAACGGATTAGTTCCACTGCCTAATTCGATTGTGTAGCCTGGACGGTTCCATTCTTGTATAAACCAATCTTTATAGCCCGCAAAACTATCGACAGTACGAATTGGTTGATATCCACTGACATTTGCATATTCGTTTACAATAGTTCTCGCTTCCGGTGGTTCTTGATTCTCAAATCCCCAATAGATAACTTGGCCTTGAGTATGAAAAGCGTTAACTCTTCGAAAATCTCGAATTCTAGTCAAATCAGCCATTGCCTGCGCTTCAGGTTCTGATAACGGATAAGGACCTGGGAAGTCTCTAGGTCCTGGTGAATCTGGTTTTCGCTCCTTTTCTATCTCCCATTTGGCCGGATATTGATTGTTAAGGTCAACTCCTCGAATATTGGCTTTCCAATTTGAAAAATCCAAACTTCCATTGTTCATTTCAACAACATTACTTTGATACGGTTCTTCTGGTGGAGGACCTTGAATCACCAAATTGACTCCATCTGGATTGACCATAGGAACCATCGAAAGCATTGTATTTTGATATAAGGGATTTAAATTCACATTGCTAATCGAGCCATTATTTGTTAGCCCTAATAAATAGTCATTTAAAAACCTCGTCAATACTGGAGTGGTAATCCATTCGTTACCATGAAAGGAACCATTAACATGAACCTTTTTAGCTCCATTACCAATCCGCAATTCGTGAATTTCCTTGCCCATCACAGAATTCCCTATTACTTGAGTTATTATAAACGGATAAATTGAGGCTAGCTCTCTAAGATCTTCGATTAATTTCTCATAATTATATTCTTCATTGCCATTAACAACTCTCCAATTTACTCTTACAGGTACACGGATTATCTGACCTACTTGAAGTTGATTGGGATCGAGACCTTGATTAACCAACATAATGGCTTCTGCACTTAGATTTCTTTGTCTTGCGATTGACCAAATTGTTTCACCACTAGAAATTTCATAATTAGACTGGGTAAATCCTGGAATTTGAACTGACTGACCGACACTCAAATTGTTTGGATTTATTTGCCGGTTTGAATCGTTGATTAATTGTAAGGGTAATTGGTAAAGCTGACTATAATACCAAAAAGAGTCTCCTTGACGAACACTAATTTGCATGAACAGCCTCCTTTTTCATTTATATTATAACTATATGATGAAACCACCTAACTAGTTAAAGTGACCAGAATGTTTCTTAATAGATCAAAGTATTTTTACTAATAGTTAATAACGTAGCTCTTAATTGTTAACATAAAAAAAACAGTATAGTGGGATAATAGGTGAAAACTTAGTTTCCGATAATACTATTTATTTTAGTTTTATTTAAAAAACTATCACATATTGGTATAATTAGGCTATAATATAAGTTGGTAAATTTTATATATGATACAATGACAAATAGTTAGTTTAATTATTATAAGGAGGAGTTTTACTTGGCTTTTGTAATTACATCACCATGTGAACAAGAAAAAGCAGGCGAATGTGTAGAAGTTTGCCCTGTTGATTGTATAGAAGAAGGAAAAGATATGTTTTATATAGACCCGGATATTTGCATTGATTGTGGTGCATGTGAAGCTGTATGTCCAGTAGAAGCAATTTTTATGGAAGATGAGGTTCCAGACAAAGAACATAAATATATCGAACTTAATCGCAAGTTCTTCGAAGAATAGAATATAGTAACTGTATTATCGTCTGTTTTGCAGAAGATATTGTGTAAATTTTAAGCCGCTAATCACTGTTAGCGGCTTAAAATTTATAATTTCACTTCAAATGAAGAATACCCTTTAGGATCATCAAGAGTAGTTATCTCAACATGATCTACTTTTATAAAACCTCCTGGTCCTTTTCTGATAACTTCAGTGAACTCATTGACCTTGTCTTTTGATCCTTCTACTTCAATTTCAACCGTACCATCAGGAAGATTCTTAACCCATCCATAAACACCAACCTCATTGGCTCGCTGCTTTGCAGTCATTCGAAATCCAACACCTTGTACGACTCCACTAATAATTAAATGGTTACGTAACATTCTATCACTCCGATTGTTTATATATAGTATATATCCATTTATTATTAATGTATAACCGAATAACAGGGAGATAAAACAATTTGGAATGAGAAAAATTGGAGGAATCGATGTGAAACGAATTTCTATAGATGACATTGAAGGTTTTTCAATTGGACATGCTGAAAATAGCCAGGCTCTCACTGGTTGTACTGTTATTATCTGTAAGGCTGGTGCTACTACGGGGGTTGATGTAAGGGGAGGAGCGCCGGGAACTAGAGAAACTGATTTACTTCGGTCAGAAAATCTTATTGAAACTGTTCATGCTGTGTTTTTGTCTGGTGGAAGTGCTTATGGATTAGATGTCGGCTCAGGTGTAATGAGATTTCTAGAGGAAAATCAGGTTGGGTTCGATGCACAGGTTGCAAAGATACCAATTGTGACGGGAGCAGTATTATTTGATTTAGCTGTAGGCAACCCTTCAATCAGACCTGATCATTTAATGGGCTACCAAGCATGTGTTAACGCGGTACAAACAATTCCATTAAAAGAAGGAAATGTTGGCGCAGGCACTGGGGCAACGGTGGGGAAATGTTTAGGTATGGACTATGCTATGAAGGGCGGTATAGGTGTTCATGCCATTCAAATAGGAGATTTGAAAGTTGCCGCTATTATCGCAGTGAACTGCTTTGGTGATGTAATTGACCCAACAACAAATCAAATTATAGCTGGTGTATATGATAAAAAGATAGAAAAGTTTTTAAAATCCGAAGAGCAATTGTTGAATCGAATCACTAACGGTAAAACAACAAATAATTTTCATGGGAATACTGCAATTGGTACAGTGATAACTAATGCATACTTAACAAAAGCACAAGCCAATAAGGTTGCATCGATAGCACATGATGGATTTGCTAGGACTATGAGGCCATCCCATACAATGCTGGATGGTGATACCATTTTCACAATGTCAATAGGGGAGGTAGAAGCGGACATTAGCACAATAGGAATGATCGCTGCTAATGTAGTAGAAACAGCAGTTCTTAGAGGAGTACAAAAAGCAGAAACCGTAAATGGGATTATTGGTTTTCCATCAATATAGAAAGTATAAAACAAAGCTCTAATATAATATAGATGAGCTTTGTTTTATACTTTCAAGAAGGATAAGACTATCATAATACATAGTTTGATAATGCTTTATAAACCTTATAGATATTGTCATCTTTCCTAAATTCTTTTGAATATGGTTCGGATGTACCTGAAATCCAAATTTTCAATTCAGCATCTAAGTCGAAGCTACCTGCTGTTTCAATACTGAAATGAGTTACTGAATGATAAGGAATTGAGTGATACTCTACTTTCTTCCCCGTCATACCTTGTTTATCAATTAATAGTAAGCGCTTATCCGTAAATACTATTAAATCTCTAATTAGTTTATACGCTTTTTGTACTTGTTCTTGATCGGTTAGGACAGGTTCAAGATCCTTCTCTACATTGGTAACATCAACCTCTGAAGCATTGCCCATTAATCCGTCTAAAATCCCCAATCTCTTCAGCTCCCTATCAATTTATATATCTAATTATGACTGAATTGTATGAAGAATTCTAGTAATATCGGCTTTTCTTGTTTTTTTAATATTAAATCCATTTTAGAATGTGACAAAAGTCACTGATGAAATTACTAGAATCATCATAATGAAAGATAGACTGTTATTTGTTTTGAGAGGTGAGAGACATGAAGTACCCCGAATTAATAGTTACAGCAAGAGATATAGAGGAAGTAAAACAGCTCGTTAATTCAGGAGCAGATGCAATCAGAATTGGTAACCAGCAATATGGTCTTAGGGTAGCTGGAGACTTCAATTTAAATGAAATCGAAGAAGCTACTGCTTACACACATCAACACAACAGAAAAATTTATGTGGTGACAAATGCTATTTTTCACAATGATAGTATAGACAAATTGCCAAATTATTTGGATTGCCTTCTTCAAATTAAGATAGACGGAATCATTTGTGGCGATCCATCAATTTTTTCTATACTAAATGATTTGAATAAAAGTTTAGCCATCCATTGGAATCCAGAGACCTTAGCGACAAATCATGATACATTGGCCTTTTGGCAATCAAAAGGGATTAATAGGGCACTATTATCAAATGAATTAGGAATGGATGCTGTCCTTGAGATTAAAACAAAGTTAGAGATACCTATAGAAGTTCAAATTCATGGAATGACTTGTATTTTTCAGTCCAAGAGGAAACTAGTTACAAATTACTATAATTATATTAATGGAACTGAACTAATGGATATGTCACAGCATAGTGATAAGAGATTACATCTTAAACAATTGAAAGAACCTGAAAGTAATTATCCTATTTTCGAGGATTGTAACGGCACTCACGTGATGAGTAACGAAGATCTTTGTATGGTTGATCACATAGAACCTCTTATAAATTCAGGAATAGACGCTCTTCGAATTAATGGAATGATGAATTCTAGGAAATACAATCAGAGAATTGTTGAAATTTATAGAAAAGCGATTGATTTATGCTGTGAATATCCTATTAACTACCTTAGTCAAATCGAATCCATGAAGAGAGAAATTTTGGAAATTCAGCCAGTAGAAAGAATTTTGGGCACAGGATTTTATTTTAAAGAACAGATTTATTAAAAACTGGAGTTGGAAGCATGAGTAATAAAACTGCATTAAAACTAAAAAAGCCTGAGTTACTTGCACCTGCAGGTAACTTAGAAAAACTTAAGTTCGCTATTCATTATGGGGCTGATGCTGTCTACATTGGTGGTAAACAATTTGGACTTCGATCTAAGGCTGGAAACTTTTCGTTTGAAGATATGGAAGAAGGAGTTAAATTCGCAAAAAAATACGGTGCAAAAGTATATGTGGCAGCGAATATAATTGCTCACAACGAAAACTTAGAAGGAGCACAAAGTTACTTTAAAAAGTTGTATGAAATTGGTATTTCAGCAGTAATCATTGCAGACCCAGCTCTCATTACTGCATGTCGACAAGCCGCTCCTGATTTGGAAATTCATATTAGCACACAAGCATCCATTACTAATTGGAGAACGGTTCAGTTTTGGAAAAATGAAGGTATTCCTAGGGTAGTACTTGCCAGGGAAGTCTCAATTAAGGAAGTACGCCAAATAAAGGAAAAAGTTGATATTGAACTTGAAACATTTATCCATGGTGCCATGTGTATTTCATATTCAGGTCGATGTGTGCTTTCTAACCATATGACATCACGTGATGCAAATCGTGGGGGATGTGCTCAATCTTGCAGATGGAAATATGATTTGTACGAAGACGGGGTTGATGAATCAGTAAATATTTCTGAACAAAATGATGAGGCCTATACTATGAGTTCCAAAGACCTTAGTATGGTTGAACATCTGCCAGACTTAATTGACCTAGGTGTGGATAGTTTAAAGATAGAGGGTCGAATGAAGAGCATTCATTATGTAGCGACTGTGGTTAATGTTTATAGAAAGATAATTGATAGTTATGTTGATAACCCTAAAGAATTCAAAATGAATCAGCAATGGATTGATGAAATATGGAAAGCGGCTCAACGCTCATTAACTACTGCATTTTCTTATCAGGAACCTACCGAAAGCGACCAACTATTTGGTATACCAGATAGACTACCAAAGTATGATTTCGCTGGATTAGTTTTAGCTTATGATGACCGAACAAAACTAGCAACAATCCAACAGCGTAATTCATTTAAAGTAGGAGATGAAATTGAATTTTTCGGCCCGGATTTCTATCACTTCAAACAAACAATACAGTTGATTTGGGATGAGAATGACAAACCAATTGAAATAGCAAAACATGCGATGATGATGATCAAAGTAAAAGTGGATCACCCTGTTAATTATTACGATATGATGCGTAAAGGAAAATAATTCAATTCCCCCTAACCAACAAATGGTAAAGGGGGATTTTTATTTATTAATACTAATAAAAGTACATCATTTTAGCCATACTGCAAATGATAATTATAATTAGAGAAGCTGCAGGAGGAATAAAATGGTTAACAACAAAAACAATTCGAATGAAGTTCCACAATTCCCTGAACCTTATTGGAGAGAATCGGTAAAACTACCCAATTTTAGGAAACTTACGAAGAACATCCATGTAGATGTAGGTATTGTCGGTGGGGGAATTACAGGAATAACCACAGCATATTTACTAGTGAAACAAGGGTATAAAGTTGCTTTACTTGAAGCGGGTGAAATCCTTAATGGTACAACCGGACATACAACTGCAAAAATAACGGCACAACATGGTTTAATTTATGATGAGTTTATCCAACATTTTGGAGAAGAAAAAGCAAAACTCTATTATGAATCAAGTATGGATGCCTTAAAGTTTATTGAAAACAGAATTACAGAAGATAATATATCATGTGATTTTTCTCATCAGGATGCTTATGTGTACACAAATTCTGATAAATATGTTTCTAAAATTAATAGTGAAATGAAAGCCTATGATAAATTGGGAATCGACGGGGAAACTACAGACACAATTCCATTTGATATACCAATGAAATCGGCTATTGTTATGAAAAATCAAGCACAATTTCACCCCTTACAATACCTAAAACATTTGGTGGAATATATCACAGATAATGGTGGGGAAATCTATGAACATACAACGGCTACGGATGTTGAAAATGGGGATCACCCTCATATTTTAACTGCCGATGGATACAGAGTCACTTGCAATTATGTTGTGGCAGCCTCACATTTTCCATTCTATGGAGGAGAAGGTTACTATTTTTCAAGGATGTATCCTGATAGATCTTATCTAATTGCAATTAAATCAAATAAAACCTATCCAGGAGGCATGTATATCAGTGCTGAACAACCTACCAGATCAATACGTTCTACTTCCGTTGATGGTGAGGAGTTATGGATAGTTGGGGGAGAAAGACATAAGACTGGACAAGGGAAATCAACGATGGACCATTATGATGCACTCAAGCAATTCGCAGAAAGTCATTTAGACATGAACGAATACCTTTATCGTTGGTCTGCTCAAGATCTTACAACACTTGATAAGCTTCCGTGTATTGGAGCTGTTACAGAAGACCAACCCGAAGTTTTAATCGCGACTGGGTATAGAAAATGGGGGATGACGAACGGAACTTCAGCCGCATTAGTGCTAGCTGATATCATTTCTAAAAAAGATAATCCATATATAAAACTATTCTCACCTTCAAGATTTCAAGCGGACCCTGATATTAAGAAATTCATTCAAATTAATGCTGACGTATCTAAACATATGATTAAAGGAAAACTAGAATACACTTCCAATAAAATAGAAGATGTTGAGAATGATGAAGCTAAAATTGTCCGTTTAAATGGAAAGAGAACAGGAGTATATCGGGATAAAGATGGTAAAGCTCATTTGGTAGACACGACATGTACACATATGGGATGTGAAGTGAATTGGAATGACGGAGATCGCACATGGGATTGCCCTTGTCATGGTTCGAGATTTTCAATTTCGGGAGACGTTATCGAGGGACCAGCTAAGAAACCAATAAAAATCGTTAATGATCCTAGCTAATTTGACTTATCCATGCAGGAGAGGAGTAAATATGAAAAACATACAATATGAAAATGGTACAGTTTACTATGATTTATACGGTAAGGGAATTCCCATCATATTTATTCACCCACCTGGTATGGGGCGAAGAGTATTTGATCGACAGCAAAAGCTTGCGGATAAATATTTAATCGTTACCCCGGACTTAAGCGGTCATGGGATATCCTCGTCAAGTATACAGTATTCTATTATAGAAAATTATGTGGAAGAACTGAAGCAAATCATAGATAATGAAAAGTTTGAAGAAGTTATTATTTGTGGTTATTCAGCAGGAGGAGCAGTTGCTCAAGAGTTTGCAAAAGCTTACCCTAAAATAACCAAAGCGTTGATTTTATCAGGTGGATATCCAAAAGTTGCTACAATAGGTTTGAATTTGGAATACAAATTAGGAATGAAGCTATTTAAAAAATCCCAAAAAACCTTAGCAAGAGTACTTGCTAATAGTCATACAAAAGATAAAGGTTACCGTGAAATTTTGTATTCTCATATGTTGAAAAGCGATTTTGCACATTGGTACAAATTTTATGATCAAACGTATCATTATAATGGAGTTACCGATTTAGATTCACTCACCATGCCTTTGTTGTTAATATATGGTGCTAATGCTTTTTGGATCAACCATCATCGAGTATATTACGAGCGTTGTCCAAATCATCATGTTGTTTATATCAATAATGCGTTTCATCAATTACCAACCAAACACTGGCAGCCTTTCAATCAGATTATTTCTGAATTTATTGACTCAAAACTAATTTAGAGAGCCTTATTCAAAATGCCATTTAAGGGGAATTGATAGACTATTTTAAATCTAATATGATATCATATTATAGGTTATACAAAAAAGAGACGGCATAGGAGGAGAAACTATGAGAATAATAGTCGCTGGCGGTGATGGATTTTGTGGTTGGCCAACCGCTCTTTATTTATCCAAACAAGGTCATGAAGTAGCGATACTTGACAATATGGTTAGAAGAAAAATTGATGAAGAATTAGGTTCTAATAGTGTTGTACCAATATTCTCTCTTGAGGACCGTGTTAATAAATGGGAAGAATTAACAGGAAATAAAATTGAAATTTTCACTGGGGAT
Source organism: Aquibacillus halophilus (assembly GCF_009649745.1). Lineage (GTDB taxonomy): Bacteria > Bacillota > Bacilli > Bacillales > Amphibacillaceae > Aquibacillus > Aquibacillus halophilus. Next base: position 145,138 of record NZ_WJNG01000005.1, read on the forward strand.
TTGAATCACTACGATTTCTTATCACAGGTATTCAAACAAGTAGAGCCTGAAGCGTTTGTACACTTTGCAGAGCAAAGATCTGCTCCATATTCAATGATTGATCGTGAACACGCTATTTACACACAAACCAACAACGTTATGGGTAACCTTAATGTACTATATGCTATAAAAGAGTTTGCACCTGATTGTCATTTAATTAAGTTAGGAACAATGGGTGAGTATGGTACTCCAAATATTGATATTGAAGAGGGATACATAGAAATTGAACATAAAGGCCGCAAGGATAGAATGCCATATCCAAAACAGCCTGGTTCTTTTTATCATTTATCAAAAGTCCATGATAGTCACAATATTATGTTTGCTTGTAAAATCTGGGGAATTCGGGCCACTGATTTAAATCAAGGGGTTGTTTATGGATTACATACTGATGAAACTGCGTTAGATCCAGTTCTAGCTAATCGTTTAGATTACGACGGGGTATTTGGAACAGCACTTAATCGATTCTTAATTCAAGCTGCCACAGGTCATGATATCACCGTGTACGGTAGCGGGGGTCAAACAAGAGCATTTTTAAATATTAAAGATACAGTTAGATGTATTGAAATTGCTGCTAACAACCCTGCCGATATAGGCGAATTCCGTGTCTTTAACCAATTTACCGAGTATTTTTCAGTAAATGACTTAGCTGAAAAAGTACAAAAAGTAAGTAAAGAAGCTGGTTTAGATGTAGAAATTACAAAAATAGAAAATCCTCGTATTGAGGCTGAAGATCATTATTATCACGCAGTGAACACTAAACTAAGAGATTTAGGATTAGAACCTAATCTACTAACAAATGAAGTCCTTAGCGATATCTTAAAGGCAGTGTTAGAAAACAAAACCCATGTGAAAAAAGAAAATGTATTGCCATCGATCTCATGGAAATAAGAGAAGGGGCTCTTAGTTTTGAAAATTGTAATCATTACTGAAACATTTTTACCATCTACAGACGGGGTTGTTACTCGTCTTACTGAAGCAATTAAATATCTTAGGCAATTAAAGCATGAAGTTGTCATCATTGCTCCTGATCTTGGTGTTGAAGAATTCGAAGGTGCGGTAGTGGAAGGGGTAAAGGCTATAACCATGCCTTTTTACCGCTATCGCCCTTTTTCTTTGCCGCAAAAAAAGGTTAAATCCATATTAGAAAAACATAATCCAGATTTTGTACATGTCGTTAATCCTGTATCGGTAGGAGCTTCTGGAGTTCACTATGCTAGCAAGTTGGACATTCCCTTGATCGCTTCTTATCACACACACATGCCTAAGTATCTAGATTACTACAAGTTGTATCGTCCATTTAAACCATTTCTCTGGAATTTCATTCGTAGTTTACATAATAAAGCTGATATAAATTTGTGTACCTCTGAAACAATTAGAAAAGAACTAGTAGAAAAAAACTTTCAAAACGTTCATGTATGGAAGCGTGGAGTTGATATTGAAAAATATCACCCTAAAAATTATAGCAACAAAATGAGAATGAAGCTTTCAAATGGAAATATAGATAAAAAACTTTTGCTATATGTAGGACGTCTGGCTGCTGAAAAAGAAATCGATAGCATCAAACCGTTATTAAATGCTAGAAAAGATGTTTGTTTGGCAATCGTTGGTGATGGCCCGGCGCGTAAACAACTAGAAGAGGAATTTAAAGGCACAAATACAGTTTTTACGGGGTTTATGCATGGAAAAGAGTTGTCAGAGGCATTTGCTTCAGCAGATGCGTTTATTTTCCCATCAGTAACAGAAACCCTGGGATTGGTCATATTGGAATCAATGGCATCTGGATTACCAGTAATAGCAGCTAAAAGTGGACCAACAATGGAACAAATTACCGAAGGAAAAACTGGTTATTTGTATGAACAAGACAATATAGATAGTATGATTCAAGCTGTTACACAGATAGAAAATAATGAGTTATTTGAACAAATTAAGAAAAATGCACGCACTGAGGCCGAGAAATTCAGTTGGATCAAACCGTCTGTACAATTAATTGAGTTTTACGAAAGATTATTAGAAATGAACGAAATGAAAATGTCAGTTGAATCAATTAATAGTTAATTTTTTTTAAATATCTCAATATCTCAAGAATACTTTACTTTTGAGATATTGAGATATTTTTATTTTAATAACTTCTGATAATAAATATTATGTAACCTAGATTTAAATCAAAAAAAAGAAGCTATTTTTTCTATTCTTCTCTTTGTTTTCGTTTAGCTATTGCATTTTTGTGCATTTTAATACCATCCTTCAATAGCGATATATCTAAGCTCTCTTGTTGAAATGCATCATATTTTCGATGCAGAAACAATTCCTTATCTTTGTATATCCAATTTGAGAATAACTTTATTGATTTTCTACCACTTACATAAACACGATAAAACGTGGTATGGTTTGTGAAATTGGTTTCAAATCCATTTCTCTCAAGTTCTTCCCTTAATGAAATCATAAATGAATAAGAACCATCAACAAAACTAATAAAATACTTCGGATAATTTATAAAGCCATCTCCATCAAAATATCCCCTTATAAAGTGACTCATGTACTCCTCAGGTACAAATGGAAACTCTATACTGGTCGATTTATTCGGTGTGATTCCGTGTAGCTGCATTAAATCTTGTTTCATTACTTTGCTATTAAAATTTAAAATGTAAACCCCTGTATTCTTATTTTTATATAATGGATGATCAGATCCCATTTCTTTTTTGATATCTTCAAGGATGTACTTTTCTTTTTGAGAAATACTTACTGTTTGAGCATCTCTAGGAATATTTCCGTCTGCAACAAAAAATCCCAATATGTATACCATGTTGTTCGACCATGTTTTGAAATAATCCTCATTTAATTGATATTTTCTTTTCCAGCTTCCATGTGGACGCTTTTGAACATCGTTTTTTGTTAAAACACTACTCACATACCGTGAAGAAACATTTGCTAGATCACCAATTTCAGTTGTACTATAGCCATTTTTATACATCTCAATCATTTCAGATATTTCCATTGTGCGTTTTCTTTTAGTACCGTTTGAATTCATCCTCTCCCATCCTCTTCTTTATTATACCAAACATATGTTCTTTACGGCAATTAATATCCCCTCTAAATCGGAATAAAAAAAGAGATCTTTTACTATTTTTTTCATTCATAGACAGCAGGGAGATAACAGAGTAAATAACCCGAAATTGATCACCCCCTCCCTTCCGTTCTACTTATCATACAGAATAAATGGTACACTTGTAATTGAAATTTTTGTTAACATAAATCATCGTTTACACATCAAATTTATATAGACGGGATACAACCTTTTTATACAGGTCCTACTAACTATTCTAAGTAAGGAGTGATTTATTTGTCTGGAATTTTCATTACAGGAACAAGCTCGAATGTCGGTAAAACGATTATTACAACTTGTCTTACATACGCATTTCGTAAACGAAAAGTAGATGCAGTTCCTTACAAACCAGTTCAATGTGGAGCAATTACGGAGGGTGGAAAATGGTTGGCTCCCGACGTTGAATTATACCGGAAAGTTTATAACCCAAAGGATGATGAACAACTCAATTCCTTTCTTTATGAACCGAGATTTTCCCCTCATATTGCTGCACAGTTAGCTAATCGTCCTATTGATCCACAGGTTATTAAAAGGAACTATGATGAATTACATAAGGTGCATGAGTTGGTATTAGTAGAAGGAGCAGGTGGACTAGCTGTTCCTTTAATAGACGAACACTATGGAACACCAAGTCTAATTAAAGATTTAAACATTCCTATTGTGATTGTCACTCAAGCCACTGTCGGAACTCTTAATGCTACTGCATTAACTGCACATTATGCTCAAAGCAAAGACCTAGACATTAAAGGCATAATAATTAACGGTTATCCTGACAATCCTACAGAAGGAGTTAAGAATAACCCTAGGATGATTGAAAAAATGACGGGTGTACCAGTCATTGGAATAGTTCCTCAAATTAAAAATGTAGAGACTCGAATAGGAGAAAAGGAAGTATTGGAGAAACTAATAGAAGGAATTGATTTAGATAAACTGTTGGAGTAGTTCATCTATCTAGATGCTTATTATAGTTACATCGAAATATATCCAAAGCGTTTTATAAGTTGAATTTTCCTTATCATAAATCCATTTTAAATCTCTCTAGAGAATAACAAATGACTTTTAAAAGTAAAATGCCTTTTGAAAAAGATTTGTAAAATAATTTGATCCTAGCTTTTTTAAAAAGAAAAAAACTCACAAGTGTTGGTATATAAACATCTGTGAGTTTTTTAGAATATATTTAGTTAGCAATTTCTCTCCAACCAACGCTAGGACATGTAAAAATTGTGCAAACCTGCCAATCGGCTGCATTATCAAGACTATAATATACTAGTATCGAAATTCTTTGACTCAAATTTATCTAGCAATACACGCACTTCATCCGTTGACTCTGTGTCCATCAATTGATTTCTTAATTCACGTGCCCCTTTAAACTCGTGAATATATATCTTGAAAAAACGACGAAGAGTTTTAAATGGCCGTGTATCAAGTTCCTTTGAATAGTTATCAAAGAGGTCAAGATGCAACCTTAAGAGATCCAGTAATTCCTTACTACTATGATCTTTCGCCTCTAATTCAAAGGCAAATGGATTTTTAAAGATACCACGCCCAATCATAACCCCATCAACACCATATCTGCGAACGAGTTCCAGACCAGTTTGACGATCAGGAATATCTCCATTAATCGTCAAAAGTGTATTTGGTGCCACTTCATCTCGAAGTTTTTTAATCTCCGGAATCAGTTCCCAATGAGCATCCACATTACTCATTTCCTTTCTTGTACGGAGATGAATAGATAAATTAACGATGTCTTGCTTTAATAAGTGTGTAAGCCAGTCGCGCCATTCCTCTACATCCGTATAACCAAGCCTTGTCTTAACACTTACGGGCAACCCTCCCGCTTTTGCTGCTTTTATTATCTCTGCCGCAACTTCTGGATAACGGATAAGACCGCTTCCCTTCCCATTTGCTGCCACATTATGCACAGGACAACCCATATTGATATCGATACCACGAAAGCCTTCTTCAGCCATTCCAATACTCATTTGACGAAAATATTCGGGTTGATCACCCCATATATGGGCCACCATTGGTTGTTCATCTTCTGTAAATGTCAAACGCCCACGAACACTATCGTGGCCCTTTGGATGACAATAACTTACCGTATTTGCAAACTCTGTAAAAAACACATCAGGTCTAGCTGCCTCGCTTACTACATGACGGAAAACAACATCCGTCACATCTTCCATTGGTGCCAATATAAAAAATGGTCGTGGTAATTCACGCCAGAAATTATCAGTCATATTTAAATCCAAATCCTTTCATTATGTGACATCAGAACAAAGCCTGATATACACCTCAAAAATAAAAGGCAAAGATGTGTCCCTGTCCTTTTTACACTCATACTATGCCTAAACACTTTTTATCAAACTATTGTAAACTTTGTTCATTATACTATTTAATATTAACAAATAAAAGTACAAAGAAACTAGCAACACTAGGGTTAAGTACCATATATGAACATTTGTCTTAGGCGTCTACTGTCTTACACTTTTAATGATAAATCTAATAGGTTCTACACGATTTCGTGCTAACTAAGGTTCGTACTGGCGAACTGTCACCTCGCATCTCTTGAATAGATATGTCTTCAGCACCATTGTTTTTATTGTTAACGTACAAAAGTATATTTTAAAACATAGGGGTTAATTTTGCAAAACCTTTTAACGATTATTCCTATTTCTCTTCATATTCCCGTTTAGAATACTTTCTATAAGATTTGCCTCTTTATCATTAAATCCTCACGATCTCCTTGTCGTTCTTTTAGATATTTACATAAATGATACAATACCATACAAAACAGGTCAGGTACCGAAAATGGACATTTTTCCATGAACGGTATCTGACCCTATCCCTTTTTTGATGGGATGTTATGATTTATCCTGGTATGGTTTTCCGCAATTGCGAATTGGTTGTTGAATGATTTTACTTTCCAAGTCCCATAAGTAACATCAAAATTCTTCATCTATATTCCGCCATACCTTCTCTTTCTTTGCCGGTATTCTTCAAGTGCATCCATAAATTCGTTCTCGGAAAAATCCGGCCATAGCACATCGGTAAAACAGAACTCTGTATAGGCAAGCTGCCAGAGCAGGAAATTGCTCAGGCGTTTCTCCCCACCTGTTCGAATAAGCAGATCTGGGTTTGTCATACCGGCTGTGTACAGGTATCGTGAAAACTGCTGTTCATCGACTTGATCTAGTGATAATTTCGCATTGTTTATATCGGCGAGCATTTCTTTCATAGCGTGTAGAATCTCGTGTCTGCTTCCATAATTTAGCGCAATATTCAGCTGAAGACCGTCATTATCCCTGGTAGAGTCGATTGCATACTGGACGGCTTCACGTGTATATGCTGGAAGTTCTTTCATATTACCGATTACCTCAATGCGTACATTATTGGCTATAATGTCTGGCAGATATATATCCAGAAACTCCTTTGGAAGTTTCATTATGAAGTCTATCTCAGGCTTTGGACGTTTCCAGTTTTCTGTGGAAAAAGTGTACATTGTTAGAATCTTAACCTGGCATTTGACTGCTGCCTTGACAATTTTTACGACAGCAGATAATCCCTCTTTATGCCCAGCAACTCTTGGCATACCCCGTTTCGAAGCCCAGCGTCCGTTTCCGTCCATAATTATGGCTACATGGTCCGGTGTATTATCTTGCGTATCTTGCGTATAGTGGAGGGATTCTTTCGATTTTTTATTATTGAAAAAAGGAATTTTCATTAACATTGTCTATCCCCTTTAAATTGTTATTGTCTTATCTAATTAACTTCCATATACAGTTCAGGTCTGCATACGCCACAGCATATTGCAGATTGATATTCAGCCATCTTAATAATTCCATTTAACCACTCACATTTAATAAGTAACTCCTCTTTCAAGAATTTGATCCATTGAAGTAATGGAAAGAAATTCCTTATCTAATAATGGATAATCATACAATCTTCCTTCATAAACTAATTTGAAATACGGATTCATTAAAAAGTCGTTTGGTGTGACAAGAGTGGAAGGAAGATTCCATAAACTCAGACCACTTTTTTCAAAAACCTCCGCAACAAATTGGGAGCAAAAGTATTTATTCCTTTGATTAATCGGACAGTTGATAGCCACACCAACGATTCCAAGGAAATTATATGAATATATATCTTTGTTATTATTAAAGTTTTGGATTACACTTCTAAAGCGAATATACTCAGCCGATGAAACTTCAACTTTTAACAAAAGGCATCTTGTGTTGTAAAAATAACGGTAAGTACCTAAATATACATCTTGTCTAATAAAACCAACAATTAGTGGATTTCTAGGATCTTTTCGCCCAAAGCTATAGATTTCATTGAGTTCTTCGTCAAAAACGATGGAAACATGATTGTAAGGGGCATTTGTAAACCATTTGATTATTTTTGTGAATAATGTACCTGTATCCGTTAATAAAACATAAACCACTTTTGTTTCCTTATCCATCATTGCTGCCCCTGCCCTATTTTTCTTTCCAGTGACTAACGTATCCCTACTTTTTATCCCTGAGTTTCTTCGTCACTTTTGTATTCTAAAATATCTCCCGGTTGGCAATCCAAGGACTTACAAATTGCCTCTAAGGTTGATAATCGTATCGCCTTTGCCTTTCCATTTTTTAAAATAGAAAGATTAGCCATTGTTATTCCAACCCTTTCTGAAAGTTCTGTTACGCTCATTTTTCGTTTAGCCAACATCACATCAATATTAATTATAATCGCCATTTTATCACCTCAGACCGTTAAATCATTTTCGGATTTTATATTAATAGCTTCCCGTAAAAGTCTTTGGAGAACGGCAGCAAAGACTGCAATCACCAATGAAGCACCAATAATGACCATCCCTATTAATACGAGCCCCGGTGCGTCATCCCACTGCGCTATGATAAAGACGAATGGCATGGCTATTACATACAATCCACTGATTAATATCGCACAGTTTTTTATATTTTTTAAAGATTTTACAGATAATTCCGAGAAGGCTTCGTTCTTGTCAATATATCTTAAGAGTCTTAATGCTTGATACAATGAAAAGTAAAACGGGATTGTCGAAACATACATAACTGTTAAAATTCCAAATACCATATAAGCTAACTCTGAACCACCTTCTACCGATGCAAATGCTTCACTCGCTATCTGAGGTAACAAAAAGATACATATAGCAAGAATCGGAATTCCAATAAGAAAAACAGCTATTTTTAAAAAGATTGTTGAACCTTGTTTCATAAAAAAACACCTCATTTTTTTATTTTCAACTTGATTTTAACAAGTTATTTATCGTTTTGCAATAATTATTTATCTAAATATTTAATGTTTTTATTGTTTTTTCAATATTTGGTTTCAGGAATATGTTTTTTCTTAAATTCATTTGTAGATACTGCAATTTCGGTAAAAATGACTTTTCTAAAATATTTTAAAAAGCGGAAGTCATTTAAGACATCCGCTTGATTAATGTATTCCTTAATTATGTAATTGCAGAATATAAATATATCAGAACCTTACCATCTTCCTTAGTGTTTTCGTAATACATTAATGATCGTTCTAATGGATGCATGATCCCCAGGTTCAGTATCAATATGTTTCCAAATTACTTTTCCTTTATTATTAAATACCCATGTACTACCTTGAATATAGATATCCTGAGTTTTCATGGCTGTTTGTACTAGTTTTTTCTTAGCATTATCGTCCGGGATAAAGGCCTTTTTTCCGTGTTTAATAAACCCTATTACTGCTTGTAGGAGGAGTTTCCATTTTGGCATGGTTAGATTGCCCATTTTGCGAAACAATTTTCTTTTGGGGTCTCCATAAATTTGATAAGGAAAAGGCCCAAACACCTCAACAAACTGCTCTAGATACTCGCGGTTTGATGGAGCAACTATAACCGTTTGATAACCCGTCTCATTAATTTCATTATAATTCTCACGCAACTGCGTCAGTAAATCTCTGCAAATTGGTCATCCTGGATACCTTACAAAAACAACCAGGCTTTTTTTATTTTCTATAATGGTCTCAAAGTCTAGACATTCACCAAATGGAACTTCCATTTTTGATTCCATGAGTTACACCTCGCAATTTGTTTTTTTTTGATTTATTTTAAGTGCGAGTGCTCTTATCGAACACTCACCTTATCAGTTGAAAGAAACTTACTCATTTCTGTTTATGTTATATAATATAATACTATTAATTCCTTTCCACTTATACCATCATACTTAGCTAGTGTTAGGATATTTGTCAATCCATAGTATTCTGAATAGCAGGTTACTTATTTACTTTCCATATAACTATCTTTCAATTAAATTTTCTAATTGATCACAAAGCTCTTCCTACTTCTGGAATTACACCAAGTCTTTAAGTTCCGATATTTTTTTATCTAACTCCGTGATTCTTTCCTCCAATAAAACTAGAACCTTTTACAAATTTTCATTCTCCAGTTGCTGTATCTCTACCGGATACTTCTGTATAGCATTCAACCCTATATACACCTATATTTTTTGTGTAAGACAGCCCTAAAAAAGCATTCGACTACTTATGGTGTCTCCCTTCTAACACAGAGTTATAAGGGAAAAATAAGCCCACCCTTTCAAAAGTTATAAGAATGGGATTGACAACCTTAGTGTATTAGCCATATAATACACATATACAAAGTGTATGAACTACTTAATACACACACTTTAGCAATGCAGAAATTACTTAATAGATCGTATAGGAGTTGTTTCGATGAATGTAAAACTGAATAATCGTGATCCGGTCTATTTGCAAATTGTTCGGTATTTTAAGGAGAAAATTGCCATTGGTGAATTCGAACCTGGTGAGGAAATACCATCGAGACGTGAGTTGGCGAATAGAATGAAAATTAATCCTAATACCGCACAGCGAGCGTATAAGGAAATGGAGGAACAAGGATTGATTTATACAGAAAAGAATCATCCAAGTAAAATCACGACAGACAAAATGACACTAGGTATGGTGAGAGAAGAGCTGCTGGTGGAGGCAGTTGACACGTTTGTGACATCTGTTCGTTCCATTAATGTACCAGTCGATGAACTACTTGACTTGGTTAAAGAAAAGTACACCGGTAACGATGACAAGGAGGCGTAAGCATGATTGAAGTAAAAGAGATTGAAAAGAAGTACGGTCGAAAGAAAATATTAAAAGGCGTATCCTTTACGGCGAACAAAGGTGAAATTACGTGTTTGATTGGATTAAATGGAGTTGGGAAAACAACGATTTTAAATGCAATTATGGCACTTACCCCAATTAATAAAGGACAGATTTTAATAGATGGAGAACCACTCAAGGAAAAAACATTTGAAAAAATCACCTTTATTCCCGATGCAATTACGATGCTTCCACAGATGAAAATAGCTGAGGCAATGGAGTTCATGAAGGACTTCTATACGTGTTGGAACCAAGACCGCGCAACCGAATTACTAGGCTTTTTCCGATTAAATAAAGATGATCGAATTTCTTCCTTATCAAAAGGGAATACAGCGAAAGTTAATCTCCTACTTGGTTTAGCACTTGATGTTGATTATGTATTAATGGATGAACCATTTTCAGGAATTGATATGTTCAGTCGCGAGGAAATCGCCAATGTGTTCACAAGTCACTTAATCGAGAATCGCGGCGTAATCATTACGACACATGAAATAGGCGATATTGAACATTTAATTGATAAGGTTGTCCTAATAGATAACGGATTGGTGACTAAGGAATTTAACGCCGAAGAAGCGCGCGAGAATGAAGGCAAGTCTGTCATTGACGTGATGAGAGAGGTGTATATCGGATGAAGAATTACTTGAAACTTGTTAATTTTGAATTTAACCGTGTTGCGAAGTTATTTGTAGTTTTACTAGGAATAACGTTTGTCGTACAAATGTTAGGAGTGTTCTTCGAGGCAAAAAAATACCTGGACATGGCAAATCAACAAATCTATGAAGAAATGGTACCAAAAGCACAGTTTCTACAAATGTATGGCCAAATGAGTTTTATGGAGGTAGTAAGAAGTGCATGGTTCTTAGCTCCAATTGCCCTATGCGTCGCTGGCGTAGCGTTCTATATATTTCTTATTTGGTATCGTGATTGGGTTGGGAAAAATACCTTTATCTATCGATTATTAATGCTCCCAACAACACGATTGAATATCTTCTATGCAAAAATCACTACTATCCTTGTCATGACATTTGGTTTAGTCGCCTTCCAAATCATTTTGTTACCAATTGAGAAGTGGATTTTCAACGGTATGATACCGATCGAATTTCGAAATGATATGGGTCTAATAGAGGTTGTAACGAGCATGCCTGAATTAAGCCTAATTATTCCAAATAGTCTTCTGCAACTCGTTTTATATTATGGAGCAGGTTTGTTAGCTGTTAGCATTCTTTTTACTGGGATTTTGTTGGAAAGAAGTTTCAAGTGGAAAGGAATCTTTGCAGGATTATTATACGGTGCAATTGCGGTCGTCGTATTTATTTCCCCATTGCTTTTGCAGGATTTTGTTTTGGATGGATTTTTCTATCCGATTGAATTGTTTATGATTGAAATTGTAATGGGTTTGATTCTATTAGTTGCGTCTATTTGGCTAAGTGGATTCTTGTTGAAGAAAAAAATCACCGTATAAGGAGTGTCTAAAAGATGAAAAAGTATTGGAAAATTATTTCCATTGTCGTTATTATTGTACTAAGTTTAGGAACTTTTTATGTAAATGCTGCTTTGTCTGCCGAACAATACCCAGGTTTTGTTATTGAAACAAAAAGCGGTGATGCAAACGAGATAAAACCATTGGTGTTGGAGGGATCCTATACAGATACTTCCTCTATGAACTATGTGAGCGCGAACTTAAAAATTACCGCGGAAGGATCGACATATAAAAGTTATTCCTTTCTGGATCAATTAATCGGACAGCCTCCTGAGATGATCAGCGAATTACAAGATGAATATCGTAATTTCATGCGTGGTAAAATGGGCTCGATTAACTCATTTTTCGAGGATGACCAGCACCTAGCTTACGCAGATGTAGATTATAAAATGGGTTCGTTAAGCTCGAGTGATTTTAAATTGGATATTTCTCTTTTAAATAAAGGGGACGGAAATATCAATGAATTCACGGTAAAGGTTCCTGACAGTGCGGAATTAGAATATATGTATGTAGACGATGTACAAATGATTGGCAATGAGCTAACCCTTATTACCCAAAACATGATCCGAAGTAATGATGTTGGTTACGATGAAAAACATATTTACACGGTTAATCTAGCCGATCAAACAATAATAAATCATGAATCCCTTTATCAGTTTTCTCAAGGACAAGGGAATGTTCATACCAATGTCCAATTGATTGGAACAAGTCCTACAAAAGCGTATGAACATATTATTCTCTTAAAAACGGAAGAAGAAATAATCGAAGAAATGGAATCTTCTAGAGTAGAATATATGAACCAGGAAATCATATCCTACAATCTAGCAACGAAAGAAAAAGAAAACATTGATGTACCTGAATTGAATTTGAAGGAGAATCAACTTAGCTTCTTTGATGGTTCAACGCTTTATTTTACGAAGTTAGAAGGACAGGAACTCGTGGTAACTCCTTATAATTTAGAAGACGATCAAGTAGGCAACGCACTTAGTCTCCAATTTCCTGGTGAAAAGGATAATGTTCAAGTCCCTGTGATTACAGTAAATAACGGTAAACTTTTTGCGGTGGCTCCCCAGATGAACAACGAATCAGATGCGAGTGTAAGCGTTGCGGACGTAAATACAGGAGAAACACTTTTTGAGGGGAAAATAGTTCTAAAAGATTCATCACAAGAAATGGGACGTTACGAAATATATTTGCATGAAATATTTTTGAAGTAGAATCATAGTTAGGGATGGTCAATTCTTGTACTTAAAAACGGGAACCACCCCTAACGGAAAATCTCCCAATTAGAAAAGAGGATAATTATGAATACAGAACAATTAAATAAATCCATCTTTCTAACGAGATTTGATCAACGTATAAATGAACAAAAAGTAAATGAACTCTATATTAAATATCAAAACAAGGTGTACACCATCGCACTTTCTTATGTGAAAGATAACTATTTAGCGGAAGATCTTGCTCATGAAATTCTTGTGAAGTGTTATTTAACTCGTAAAAAGTTTAATGGTGATTGTTCCTTTCATTCATGGATATATCGAATTGCGATCAATCATTGTATAGATTTTTTACGAAGAAGTTACCGTCATCGCGATTTGCTTCATGAAGATTTAGAGTTACTTAATGATAGGAATGTGTGTACAACTGAATCTGAGGTTTTAACTATTTTTGATAAGGAAGAACTCAGAAACAAATTAAGACTACTACCTTCGAAGTACGAAGAAGTCATTATGCTCTACTACTTTAAAGATCTATCTTTGAAAGAAATTGAACATCATCTGAATATAAAGCTTTCGACAATAAAAACAAGGTTGTTTCGGGCGAAGCGGATGTTGAGAGAAATGTATTAGGATGTAGAGCACTATTTTAGTAAAATGTATTCTCTTAAAGGGGAGGCACCACATGTGGCGCCTCCCCTTATTGTTCTATATTTCAGCTCGATATATAAAAAATTCGTAGAGTCATTTTCTGAATTTTGAGTAGTTGGTACCGTGATTTACTTCGGAAAACACGCATCTACCTCAAGCCATTTATCATATATATCAACCCAAGCATTAGAGCCAATTTGTTGTTCAATTCTTTTCGAAATTCCTACTTATCAAACTTCTGTATCACTACCACATTAGGTGGTTTTCTGCAGAAATTCCTCTTGAAATTTCGACGTATTCCTTTTTAAATTGAAACCAACTCATTCTCTTCTATTAACGAACTTTCTTTAGTCACTTAAAATTTTTTGCTACTATAAACTAAAATGCTCTAAACTTTGATCAACAATATCCTGGTTTATACCAATATACCTAAGCGTAATATCTGGGGATGTATGATTGAAAATATGTTGCAACAACGCTACATTTTTGTTAATGGTATAATGCCAAAATCCAAAAGTCTTCCTTAGACTATGGGTTCCAAATTCCGTTATACCAACATTGTTTGCTGCTTTGTTTAATATTTTATATGCCTGAACCCTTTGAAGTGGTAAATCAGTCTTGTATGATGGAAATAAATACTCTTCTTCGTCCTTCCCCTCTATATACTCAGCAATGGTTTTCCGTAATTCTACATTAATTAAAAATCTTTTACTTTTTCTTGTTTTCGTTTCTTTTAAAACAATGTGGGTTTTATGGCTAACATCGCTGACTCTTAGTGGAAGCAAATCACTAATTCTTAACCCAGTATTAATTCCCATAACAAATAAAAAATAATTGCGGTAAGAGTGTCGTCTTAATTCTTCCTTCATTGCATGTATTAGAAAACGATCTCGTATTGGTTGAACAGTTTGCATCCCTTTACTTATTATTGCATGGTAATCAGATTTTATTGTTTCTTTTCTTTCAGGATTTTTAATTTTTGAGCGATTTAATTGATCTATCTTCCGGTTAAGTTCGTACTCTCCATATTTGTCTAAAAGATAGATATACTGACCATTCGTTAAAAATACATGATCACCGTACGAAATTTTCTCCATTACAGTTCACTCCTTTAAATGCGGTTAATCTTTAATTCTATTAAATAATTTTAGTTATGGTTGAACTCCATTTCATTTACCAATATATGTAATGCAGAGAAAGGCTCTCAGACGAAATTAGATTAATGTGGATTGACTATCATCTTTCTAAATCCATTAGAGACGTTTATTTTTCAAAACAATATATACGACAATTCTTACAACAGTTATGATATTATCACTACTAATTTACAAAATATCCATGAACGTAATGATTCGATATGTATCATACCTTTATTTTACAGTAATTGAATGCGAATGGAAACCCTGAAACGACTTGTTTTCATTCAATTTCACAATGAAACATAATACATATTTTGTTTCATTCAAAATAATGTAAGTTTTAAAAAGTATAATTATTAACATAACGATAATCATTTAATCTATTGATATTTCAATTTCAAAAGATAGATTATTTATAATGTTATTTTCATCAAAAAAATAAAAACCCCAAAGTCACTTTAGAGTTTTTTAAATAAAATCATTATTAGGTTCAAGATTCTGAGTTAATCCAAATAATCTCATTGATACGAAAATAGAATGTATAATCACGATCTTGAATTACAACATAATCAGGTTTAGCGTCAGCAAATATTACGTTAACAGGACCATGCGAAGTATCTCCTCATTTTTAATTTTCTCCGTTTTGTTACTATGAAAAAACTAGTACTGCACTAAGTATTTATAGAAGGCCGGAAATTCTCGGATAAGAGAGTAGATATCACGAAATTGAAATATTTCTGCATGTGCCGAATACACTTTATCAATTCCTACCTTTTGAAAAGCAAGTTTTGTCCTTGTTATGTGAAAGTATTGAGTAATTATCATAGCAGACTGGAATTCTAAATCATCCATTATTATTCTTGAATTTCTTGCAGTCATAAATGAGTTATAACCATTACTATCTTCAATTATTCTATCCTTAGAAATTCCTAAACTAGTTAAATAGTCTTTCATTACTTTCGCTTCATCAAATCCTTCCACACCTATCCCACCACTTACAATTATATTATTAAAATATCCTTTCTTATAAAGCTCTGCTACTTTATCTAACCTTGCTTGCAATCTATTTGATGGTTCGCCATTTAATTCAACCTTATTCCCTAATACCACTGCTACATCAGCAACTACAAGTTCGTCATTAATTCCATCTATAACGATCACAACTGAGTGAATAAAAAACCAAAAAAACATACTAATAATAAGGACTTTGATCAAACGTTTAATTTTTCGTTTTCTAGTATTCGTCATACATGTCCCTCCTTTTCACCTTTAGTTCATCATACATTACAAATGTATAGTTATATAAAAATTAGTCACTTATCCCTTTAGGAATTAATTATTAATTTAAGCAAAAAATTTTAATTTAAAAAGAAAGTACAAATCCGCAAAGAATTTGCACTTTCTTTTTATATTTCAGAAAAATGTTTTTACTACTTCTTCTTGTTGTTTACATTGCTCGCAACAGTATTCTATTGTCATGGCATCCTCTTTAATAATGTGAGGCGTTTCTCGATTGCAGTTTTCACAAAATCTTTTTTCACGTATTTTCTCCACTTCAAGACCACACCTTTATAAGTTTATAGTATAGGTATAACCAGTGAAATAAAAATTACTCATTAAGATGGCTTTGTATCAACTGGTCTACGATTTGGATTTAGGAGTGCAATTCTACCATCCTCAAGGACAACTTGAAGTTTATTGGAATCACTAATACCTATTGAATCTAAATAGTCCCTAGGAACTTGAATTCGACCAGCATTATCTAACACAGCATATTCTATATGTGTATCGTCTTCTACATTTGTTTCATTGAGAGTATTTTCGTTCATTATATCGGAATAAATGGAACGACGTAAGATTTCACTAGAAGTTTTTCCGTCCCTGATGGCAACCACACGATCCATCTTTCTAGTTAGTTGCATATCGTGAGTAACAATAACAACAGTTACCCCCAGATTGCGATTTAGCTCTCTAAAAACATCTAAGATGATGTCAGCAGTTTTTGTATCAACACTTCCAGTTGGTTCATCTGCTAATAGCAAGCTAGGATTATTTGATAACGAAATCGCAATAGCAACCCTTTGCTGCTCACCACCTGATAACATATTAAGTTTACTATTTATTCGATGCCCCATGCCAATCATTTCTAATAACTCTTTAGCGCGATCACGTTTATAGCGACCTTTTAACAGCATCGGAAGCTCTACATTTTCAACCGCAGTTAAATATGGTACTAGATTCCTTGCATTATTTTGCCAAATGAAGCCAACTGTATCGCGCTTATATTGTACAAGTTCTTTATCTGTGAGACGTAACAGATCTCTGTCATTAATAATGAGCTTTCCAGCTGTTGGACGATCTAATCCACCCAGCATATTAAGTAAAGTGGATTTCCCGCTTCCACTATTACCGATGATTCCCATCATCTCACCATCTTCTACCTGTAAATCTAGACCCTGCAACGCCATTACTTCGTGCTCGTCATCAATTTTATAGATTTTCACTAAGTTTTCACATGTTATCATATTAATCCTCACCTAACTTTATCGCTTGATGAATTTTGATTTTTCTCAACAACACAACTAAGATTGATAATCCAACAACAAACATAAATGTAACAAACAAGTATATTTTCATCTCATCACTCGAATCAAAAACCACTACAAATGGTGGTACCATTGTTTGAGGATTAAAGGTTAACTGAAACAGTGGGACAAATAGTTTACTTGTAACCCCTCCAATAATCACTCCAAGAAAACACGCTATTCCAGAAGTCATTACTTGCTCCCATATTAGAATGCCAATAAGTTTCGGCATGGGAATCCCCATTGCCCGGTAGACTCCATACTGTAATGTTCTAGATTTAATTGTTAATATCCAGTACAAGAGAAACCCAATAAAGGTAACAAAAATTGAAATAATAAACCCTAGAGTTAAAGTACCGTTTAACCCTAGCAAAAACGCACTATTTTTCAATTCAATAATTTGTGGCTGTACATCTACCATGTTCATTACAGGTATCTGTTCTTTTTTAATACTTTCATATAAGGAATTTCTCGTACTGTTTGGTTTTACCTTCAACCAGGCTTGGTATGGTTCTAGCCCCATTAAATTTTGTACGTAGGATAAGTTCGTTACAATCAGTGTTGGATTAGCATTATCTTCTTTTATTTCCAAAGGGTTAAAAGAAGGCCAATAATCTACGATCCCATAGACAACAAATTCGGCCGAATCAGACCCATCCCATTGTAAAGTAATATAATCTCCCTCTTTAACTCCCAAAGATGTCGAAACCGATTTCGAAATCAGCGCTGCACTAGGTTCACTTGCAATGAGATTTAAATATTCATACCAATGATGTGGAAGTAATGTGGGTTTAAACCATGCCGTTTGACCAAATTTTTTGGGTTCAATCGCCATTAACTCCGCAGAAAAGATGCTTTTTCCTTTACCTTCAACATTTACGTTGTCCATAGTGAAAACCCTTGTTGCGTTCTCAACATCTTCTAATTCTAAAATAGGTTCAAATGGAGGTTCAGTGTAGACTACTTCTTTAGAGTTTGTATCCGTATCTTCTTCTTCACCTGATGGTGTATCTGGAGCATAAGCTGACGTCGTTGCTTCATTGGTTTCCCATCTTACATCAAGAGTTATATCCGCTCCATTTTGGTAACGAATTTGTTCCACAAGATTATTATTTATTGTTCTTGCTGCACTCGCGCTATAAACACCTATTCCTATTGTCATTATTAGAAATAGCATTAAAAACTGATATTGTTTTGCGGACCTGCTTACTTGAAGAAATGTTGAATATAAGGAAATAGACCAAAATCTTTCTCCTATTTTGTATATAAGCTTCAATACAAGTGGATAAATCCGTAAGATAAACAAACCAAAGCCAATTATGAAAATAGCAGGAAGAAAGAAAAGAATAGGATCGATATACATTTCACCATCTGCCATTGTTAAAGAGGTATTATCTCTTTGCTTTTGAAATGAGTACAAACCATAGATAGAAACTCCAATCAATGTTAGATCAAATATAATGGAATACCATTTATAATGATTAACTGAATTGGCTAAATTTTGTTTGTGATTAACTATACTTTGATTAGAGGCAAAGTACACAGGAATCATGATCATTAAAATTGAAGCTAATACAGCAAACAATGCATAAAGATAGGATTCTGGCAGAATTTCTGTCGGTAGCGCAGTTCTTTGAACAAACTCCAAAAAACCATTTGTTCCTCCGAGTATATTACAAAGTAGTAGTCCTAAATATGGACCAATTGCTAATGCAACTATACCGAGAATAGCTATTTCAGTGAAGTATATTAGTAATATCTGAGCCCTTTTTGCCCCCCTACTTGTAAAAACGGCTATTTCATTTAATTGACGATTTATAATCAAACGAGAAACCATATATAAGTAAATTCCTAGCATTACTAGTACAGGAACATTTAAAGACCATAACATCGTTTTCAGCTGATCGCTTCGTGTTTCAAATGTTTTCAAAACATCTTGAATTGGAAAATCAACAAGTATAATGGTCTCCATTAAACTACTAACCTCTGCATTGACTTTCCTGTCTAACCCTAGCAATCCAGGAATACTTTCTATTTTCATCTCTGTATAGTCAAAGACCGTAACAAATTTTCCTGTTTCTAATAAGTTTTTATTGTTTTCAATAAGTTCATTCTTAAATAATTCTTCGAAGACGATAAAATCTTTACTGTAGGAGTCAGGTGGCAACACCCAGTACGGTTCACTAGTATTTTTAGCTATAAACGTTCCTACTGGTTTTACTTGAATCTTAGAGTCACCTTCACCAATTGTAAAAGTAGTTCCGATAACCATATCTCGATCCAAAAGTGCTTTCTCCGTAACTAATGTCTCATACACACCCTCGACTATGGTCTTGCTGGGTAGTTTACCGTCGGTTATCGTAATATGATCCTCAATAGATGTAAATGAAACTATTCTTCCGCTTAATTCTTGGGTTGATTGAGCTTCTAATTCACTAGTAACTTTCATTGGTGTAGTACTTAGGATACTAAGGTCTGTCACAGTTGGAACTTCTGTGTTACCAATTAGATCACTATTAACTTCTTCAACAGTATCCAGGACTGTTAGACGGTCTATTTCTTCATCTTTAGAAAAATTGACAGAATAGGAAAAAGTAGTTGGATAACTGTTATTTTCCAATTGATAGTTTTCTAGATCCCCCAATAGTAATTTTTGCATAACACTAGAAGTGTACGTTGGAATACTTGATACAAGGGAAACAGTAATAAGTAAACCTAGGAATAAGCTACCTGTCAGCCATCGATTGCTCAACATTTTTCTGAAGATTATTTTAAAGATTGTCATGCTTATCCCACCTTCCTACTTAAGAATGACTTTGTCCCCTTCTTTTAACCCCTTTAATACTTCCACTTCTGTATCTGAAACAATGCCAGGCTCAATATCTATTTCACGCTTGGTATTGTCAACAAGTACCTGTACAAAGGTTCGTCCAAAAGAAGTTCGAAGACCGTTTTTCGGTATAATTAGGGTATCTTCACTATTTGCTGTGATTATCTCAATATTAACTGATCCACCAATTTCAACTTCTATCTCTTCAGGATTTTTCAAGTCAATAAGGAGGCTTCTCTTATATAAGTCAGGGTCTTTGTTTACAATATCTTCTGGAACGGTTTCAGGAGTTTGAACAATTTCACCTTGTACGCTCTCACCATTTATTGAAATGTTCACATTCATGCCAACCTTTGTATCTGAGAGATCACTAGCAGTCATTGTTGAATAAATAAGTTGTAGATTTGAACTATCAGCAACTTGAACAATTGATTGGAATGCTTCAACATTTTCTCCTAAGTTTTGGTCAGTAACAAAAGTGATAATTCCACTTATTGGAGAGGTAATTCTAGAGCTAGATAATTGGTTTCTTAGCTGTGTCAAACGTAATTCCAATCCCTTTTTCTGTAATTCTGCAATTTTGATTGAAAAAGTATCAGTAGCTTGTTCTCTTATTTGTTGTAAGCGTAAATCAGCTATTTGATGTTCAATTTCTAACTGATTAATTTCATAAGCAAGATCTCCACTATCTATTTCAGCTAAGAGTTGGCCCTTTTCTACAACGTCCCCTTCTGAAACATGAATTTCCTGTAAACGTCCTCCTGATTGTTCATAAGAAAGAGTTTCACTGCTAGCAGGGATGAAACTAGCATTTCCTGTAATTCGTTGTAACACTTCTCCACTTTGCACTTCCGCTACATCGTATTCTACTTTTGCCGGTTCTACTAAAGGTGGGGCTAACACTTTTTCTTCTTCAGCCAAAAGGGAGCAAGCAGAGATTGAAATAAGAAATGGTAATATAGTAATTAGTACTAATCTATTAGAATATTTCTTGTGTTTCATTTTCAATTTGACCATCCTCCAATGTATAAACATGATCCAATATCTCCAAAATACCTGGGTCATGTGTAGTCATGATAATTGTGGTTTTTTTGTTACTCGTAAGCTCCTTAAAAGCATTTATAATATGGAAGGCCATTTTAGAATCTAGCTCTGCGGTTGGTTCATCAGCTAATATTAAGGAGGGCTTTGGTGCAATAGCACGAGCAATGGCAACTCGTTGTTGTTCCCCACCGGACAGTTCATATGGCCGATGTTTGGCTCTTTTTGTTAAACCAACTAACTCTATTGAATCTCTAATTCTATCTTTCCAATCTTCTTTTGAAACTCCAGAAATTCTTAAACCAAATTCAATGTTTTCTTCAACAGTCATTAAGGGAACTAAACCAAAGGATTGAAAGATGATACCTATATTTGTTCTTCTGAATTCAGAGCTTTGTTTTTCTGTGTAGTCATTAATCAGGGAGTTCCGAAAATATATTTCTCCTTTTGTTGGTTTATCTAGCCCTGCAATTAGATTCAACAATGTTGTTTTTCCAGAACCGGATCTCCCTTTTAGGGCTGTTAAACTATGTGGGGGAATGGTCATATCTATACCGCTTAAAACTTGAACCTTTCTATCGCCTTTCCCGAAAACTCTTTCAACATCTTTTACTGAGATAATCGGTTCCATATACTCACTACTTTCTTTTAGACTTATATATATTTAGATAACGCTTACATTTTAACGTGACTAACTATGTAAAAGACACAAATTTTATTCAATAGTAATAGATTACCATATTTTTGTATTTATTTAATGAAAACTTTATAACTTTTTCAAAATTATAAAATTATAAGTATTTTATCTATAAAGGAGATGGTTTAATAGTTACCATCCCCTCTTTTCATTTTTTTAAAAATTCTAATCAATATTTAATTAACTATTTCAAATTTTAAAATGACGAACAAGTCAATTCAACTCATCGGATAATTCAGCTAATTCTTCAGAGTTAGTTGTTACTTCTTCCTTGGTACTACTAGCTTGTTCAGCAACTGCTGAAGTTTCTTCTACACCTGCTGCAGACTCTTCTGAAACAGTAGCAATTTCTTCAATTGAATTACCCATGTCTTGGCTTGCTGATGAAATAGTAGAAAGATTATCAATCTCTAGTTTGAAATGGAGTAATACTCATTTATGTAGGGATAAAGAAAGGAGTTGTAAAAATAGTCTTATACTTTTCATAATAATATCTTTATTTTTTCGATTTTCAACATAATTCATCGTATTTCTTGATTGTTTATTATTTATCCGTTGTGTAATCAGACAAGTTTTTGAATTCGTATAATGTAATAAGAAAGGAGGACTTGACTTGAAGCAACTCGAATGGCAGATGGTATTGTTTGTTGGCACTTTTCTTGCTCATGACTTGTGGATTTATTCTGGACTCCCACAGCTTTACTATTGGGATGTGAAGAGGGACCATTTTAAAAAAATAAAAAATAAAGACGATAAAAACAAGATAACATAATTGTTCCTTATTTGTATTATAAAAAGAGGCTCTAAAAAGCCTCTTTTTATTCTTTAAACCTTATACTATTAAATCATACCTTTACTATTTAGTTCCCTGCTCCCCTATATTTCGTTACACCAATATTCCACATGAATATAGAAATAGACAAAAATAGAATGCCCATGATTGGAGTGAGAAAGGCATACCCGTACCATTCCTGTCTTCCTAAAAAATACGCTGATGGATAGACACCAACAAATGCAAAAGGCAAGATCCACGTTAATATAAAGCGAATAACATTGTTATAAATATCGACTGGATAGCGACCGTAGTTACCGATATTATACATCATTGGCATAATGCTAGTGGGACTGTCTGACCAGAAACTAATGCTTGCTAGGAGAACAAAAATACCTGCATAGACAAAAGCGCCTCCAAATACCATCATGATAAACACAAACGGATCATACCATGAAATAGATAGATTCAACCTACTTCCTGCATAAAACATAACTCCTAGACCAGTAAAAATTCCAAATAAGGATTCTAATTCCATCCGTTCGAGAATAATTTGAAACAAGCTATGGATTGGTCTAGTTAAGATTCTGTCCATTTCTCCCTTAACAATATATCTTTCATTGAAATCCCAAATGTTAAAAAAAGCACCGAAAATGGCAAAAGGGACTAGAAAAAAACCATAAATAAAAATAATCTCGTCTCTTGACCAACCACTCAAAAACTCTGTGTGATCAAACACTACAAGGATAAAAATTAAATTTACTGCTTGAAAAAGTATATCTGAAAAAATTTCTATTACCATATCTACACGATACGTCAAACGAGTTTTAAGGTATTGAGCTACATATTGAAAAAAGATTGTTATATATGTCATCTATCTAACCCCCCTGTACAATAAGCTGTTTCTTCGCTACGACCCACAACACCTGAATGGGTACAATTAGTATTAGCGCCCATACCAACTGGAATAGAATTGCACTGGAAACTTCACTACCTACAAAGCTTTCTGTAAATATCATGCTAGGAATGTAACTTATCGCTTGGAAAGGCAGGAAATCCATCACTTGTTGTGCCCATCCAGGGTAAAAACTTATTGGTAGTAGAAGACCTGAAAATAGATCAATAACTACTCGCTTAGCACGTATTAAACCATCATTATTGAAAAAGAAAAATGTAAGCACACCAGTAAGAAGATTTATTTGTGTATTAATAATAAAACTTAATATAATTGCCATTACGAAATATAACCAGGTAATTAAAGAAGCTGAAAAAGTAATGGGAAAAATAAAAGAAACAATGACCATACCTGGAATTGAAAAGAAACTCAAACGGAAAATACCTTCACCAAGTCCTTGCATCATTTTCATAAACAAATAATTATAAGGACGAATAAATTCAACGGCTACTTTTCCTTCTTTAATTTCCTGTGCAATTTCACGATCAATATTATTGAAATAGAAGGCTCTTGCCATCCAGGCAACAGCTACATAAGTAGTCATCTGTAACACTGACATTCCTTCGATGGATTCTTGTCCCCCATATATAGCTTTCCATAAAAAGTAGTAAGCTCCTATATTAATACTGTATATCAGAATCCCACTATAATAGTTGGTCCTATAAGCAAGCATCATGAGAAAACGTATCCGGATCATCTCTATGTACTTAGGCATTGATTGCGCCCTCTTCGTAGATATTTCGAATGATTTCTTCCGTTGATATCTCATGAATCTTAATATCAGTTATTTTGTGAGCAGCAACTACCCTACCAATAACTTCAGAAATTACATGTTCATCATTTAATACATTTGCAACCCAAACATTTTGACGATCTCCTCTTGTCCACTCCGCCTCAAGTTCTGTTAACAGTGGGTTTAGCTTCATTCTAGAAATTTCAACATCAGCAAATTGAAACTCTATTTGCTTACCTTCTCCCCAATTTGATTTAAGCTTTGATAGTTTTCCATCATAGATAATTTGTCCTTCATCGAGCATAATCACCCGTTCACAAAGTGCTTCAATATCTGTTAAGTCATGAGTAGTTAACAATACAGTAGTTTGATACTTTTCATTTATCTCCTTAAGGAAGTTACGAATCTTTAATTTCACTAAAACGTCCAGTCCAATCGTTGGTTCATCAAGAAATAATAATGAAGGATTATGGAGAAGTGCAGCAGCAAGTTCACATCTCATCCTTTGCCCTAATGAAAGCTTTCTAACAGGCTTATCTAATAGTGGAGCAATATCTAGTGATTCAATTACATGGTTCATATGTTTTTTATAAACATCGTCAGGAACTTTATAAACTTTTTTTAGTAACCGAAACGATTCCTGAACCGCAATATCCCACCATAATTGTGAACGTTGTCCAAATACTACCCCAATAGACTTTACAAATTTCTCTCTTTCTTTATGTGGGTCCATTCCATTTACAGTTACGATTCCTGAAGTTGGAGTTAAAATTCCTGTGAGCATTTTAATGCTTGTAGATTTTCCTGCACCATTCTCACCAATGTAGCCGACCATTTCTCCTTTATTGATATCAAATGAAATATCTTTTACAGCCGGAATAACTTTATAATTACGCGTAAACAAGTCCCTGAATGCTCCCTTTAATCCAGAGCGACTTGAAAACGATTTGAATTCTTTTCTTAATTGATCTACTTGAATAATTTTTTCCATCCGACGTATTTCCTCCTTATTTGCGCTTTTATATTTTAACCGAAGTGTATGGTAAGAAACAATTTTTCTAGCTCAACTAAAAATTAACCCTTCAGAATTTGAAGGGTTAATTTAGGATGAAATTATAATGTTAGAAAATCTTGTATATCTTGGAATTGAGCTTTTGCATCATGGTAACCAAGGTCATACAAACTTAATAGTTTGGGTTTATTTCGTTCAATTCTACTAACCTGTATTGGAATACTTGGTTGAATAACATAAAGATTTCCTTTCTTTTTCTCTTCCTCCATATAGGCTAAAGTGTCATTGTATAGTTGATGTCTTTCTAGCAATATATCTGCTATTGCTGGATACTTTCTATACATTACTTTCATAACCTTAGAGAATTTACTCGGTTCTTTTCTATAATCACTAGGTTTGGTCATCACAATCACATTCTTAGATTTTCCGTCTGCTTGCGATTTCCTGATAGGGATAGGATCAATTATTCCACCATCTAATAAAAACTTTTCTTTATACTCGACACTAGGAGCTACAAATGGTAGGGAGCTAGAAGCTCTAATTATATCTAGCATTTGTTCCCCATCTTCTTTTTTATTAAAGTAGATAGCTTCTCCAGTTTGGCAATCTGTTGTTCCTACCACTAATTGCTCATCTGATTCCAAAAAAGTATCATAGTCAAAGGGAACAAGCTTATTGGGTATCTCATCAAATAGAAAATCCATTCCAAACAATTGTCTTTTTGTTAAATAATTGCGAAATGAAAGAAATCTAGCATCATTAACGTAATCGATATTTACTGTTTTGTTTCTTCCTATTTGTCTAGATAGGTAGGACGCCGCCATGCATGCACCTGATGAAACTCCGATAACATATGGAAAATAGAGGTTATTTTCCATAAAGTAATCAAGCACACCAGCTGTATATAATCCTTTCATGCCTCCCCCTTCTAGTACAAGTCCAATATCTTTCATACTATTACTCCGTTTCTGTATTTAAATTCAATTACAAAGCTGAATTATTTCCATTCTAAAATTATAACGTTTACAAAAAAAACAATCCAATAAAACATCTCCTATAAGCAAAACTGACACCAGATACGGTTATCTTTAATTATAATGTGCTTTATGTTACCAATTGGAACCATTTTAATTTTATTTACTTTATCTAGATCAACAATTATTCCTTCCTCTTGATAACTAATTACTGGTGGTCTATGAAATAATTTTTTATTGATCCATTCATTTTTTATTGGACTCATGCTAATAACCTTCAGATAAATTTTTCTTCTGTCAATCACTGTCGGATGCAGTACGACTTCGAATGAAATTGGGATAAACAGTTTCTTTACAGTTCCGTTTATCTGGAGGTTATTATTGTTTAAGAGTAAATTATAGTTTTTAACTGATTTATGCATTTTCTTGGCAACTAAATAGTCAATTACACGTTTCGGAATAGGTACCTGTAAACCATAACCATCTTTTTTGTAGCTCATCGCATCTACTCCATTTAACCAAAATGTTCTTTAATCCTCTTTAGTTATTTGCTCGAAAAGGATTAACGTATATAGGGATGAACAATATTCATCAGTAATATCAAATTCCCTTGGCGTGTTTATAGAATTAAAATTCTTCATAACATTTAATTCTTTAAACCAATCTTCTTTTGTATTTAAAAGGTGTTGTTGATTTTGCCAAGCATCTGTTAGTCGTGGACTAAATATAAAAGGCAATGGTTTATCTGAACAAGTAGTTTTTGTGTCTTTTATCGTAGTCTCATTACCATTTTCAACATCACTGTTAAAAATTGATGGCCAATAATCCGCTCTTGATCCAGTATGACTTTGTTTGCTACTAAATTTATTCGCCCCATTTAGAACTTTTTCCACACCAAATAAGATGGTATATAACAGCTTGCCAATCTCAATTCTAGCTTGTAGGCTTTGAAAATCGGATATACTTACCCCAGCTAATCTTATTTCACCATTTTTTTTGAAATAAGGAAAAATAACCTTTGAGAACTGAAATAGTTCCTGTGCTTGATAAGGTAGAGTGTTAAATACATTTTCCTCGAAGATTTCAGCTTGAACTACTTTTTTCTCAATAACGTTTTGTTCATTGATTATCAATGCGATGGTTAGTAACTGTGAATTGGCATTATGAAAGAACTCATCCCAAAATGGCCTCATGAATCTGGAAACTCTAAAAGCTGGTAGTAGATAGAATAAATTTGTGTTTCTATGTTTGCTTGCTTCATATAGGAGTAACTGTGGGAATACATCTTGGAAGATTAAAGCATTAGAATTTTCAAGGAAAGAAAAAAGGTTGTTAATTTGTTTTTCAGTAATGAACTTTGAAACTAGATTCCCTTTTAAATCCGTCATGTTCCATCCGCCATTTCTTGAGACCATATGTGCCAGAAAAGCCCAATGCACCTCTTGATTAGCTAAATAAAAGTCTAAATATGCTTTTGTACGTGTTACATTGTTTTCATTGTACTTTCTCGTTTTAGCATTTATTTCAAGAACCAAATTACTTTCACCAGTTGTATGATATTCTTCTGATTTTTCAGCACTAGTAATTTCTTTTAATTGATTGCTTATTTTTATTAGGAGGTGTTTTTCTATTTGTAATTTAGTCCACCGAAAAGTAGCTCTTCTTTGAATAATAAAGGTAGCAACTGAACGTTTAACATTCTTCCATAAATGAGATAGATTAGCTTTATTCAACATGGTTCATCCCTTCTATTACTATGTTTATGAATTTAGGATGTAAATGTACATAAATCCTGGTAATTTGAAAGGAGTTTCTATTAATTACCATCATGTTTTTAAATTAATTGGGTCAAAATATAATAAAACAAATGTTAAAGGTGGAATCTAGATGGATAAGAAGGAAAAGTTAAATAACGAAGTGAAGAAAAACGCTGGTGGGGCTTTTGCTAATTCAGATAACCATATTCCTAAAGACGTAAGAGAAACTTATTTCACCGATAAAGGAAATAGAAGCAAGAATCGCAAGTAATTCGAGACCATTCGTGGATTCATAATCAAAGATAATAATAGTGGAGGTGTTATTTAGTGACCAGTCCTTACCAATGTCCTAACTGTAAAACAAACCGAAGAAGGTTTAATATTATTGAACAGGTAGCAAAGCCTGTGAAATTAGACCCTCATTCCGGACAGATAACAGATAATTATACTAGCGAAAATATAGACCAGTTTCATGTAACCTACAATGGACCACAACAAAGAATCCAGTGTGGTGCTTGCGGTCTAATAGAAGATGAACAACAATTTATAAAATATGCAGAAAGAAATCAATTAGGTTAAAAGCACTTTACTGCGGTAAGTGCTTTTAATTTGTCTTAAACAAAAAAATGAGTCCACTATTATTGGTGGACTCATAAGGTAAACAAAACTGTATAGGTGAGGAATGTATCTTCCAGCTCTTAATTAACCACAAACCTTGTCCGACTGAATCCTTCTTTTGTCTTTTCTACTTGAAGAATAGCTGGAATTGCAGTTTTGAGTTCTTGCACGTGTGAAATGACACCAATCATTCTTCCAGATTGTTGTAAATCAATTAATGTATCAATAGCCTTATTGAGCGATTCTTCATCAAGCGAACCAAAGCCTTCATCAATAAACATTGTTTCAATAGATACCCCACCTTGGAAGCTTTGAATGACATCCGCCATACCCAGAGCTAAACAGAGGGAAGCATTAAATTTTTCTCCACCTGATAGTGTTTTAACATCCCTAGTTTGTCCGGTGTACGCATCATGTACATCTAAACCTAAACCGCTTTGACGCCCGCGGCTCTCCATCCGGTCGCTTCTCATCAAATAAAATTGTCCATTAGATAGACGTCGTAAGCGGTCATTTGCAGCTTGAATGATTTGTTCTAAATACTCTATTTGTAAATACCTTTCAAATGATATCTTAGCACTGTTTTGTCCCCTGATCACATCATAAAGGTCTGTGACCCGGTTAAGCTCTTCCTCTTCCAATCGTACATTTTCATTGGCTCTATGGATATTTTGCTTTAGTTCTAATGCACTCTTACGATACTCTTTTGATTGGTTAAGTTGATTTAGAGCAGTTTCATATGCTTGTCTGAAATGCTCTAATTCAGTGGTAAGGGCCTTCAAATCAAACCCTTTTTTATCCTTCAAGCTTTCTGATAACTCTTTTACTTGCTCCTTCAATAGAGCAAGAGTTGTATTAAATTCATCGATTTCTACTTTTAACTTGTTTCTTGTTGTTTCAACTAAGATAGCCTCTTTATACTCTTGCTCAGAAGCAAATCCTGCCTTTGCTAATGCTTGATCAAAGCTAATTTGCGAAGCGTCTGTTTTTTCCTTTGTCTCTTCCACTTGCTTCTTAGCGTGAACAAGGTTGGATTTTGCATTGGTATGTTCTTCTTTTGCTTGTTGAAGCTTCTGTTGTGCTTCTTCCCAAGCTTTCTCTAAACTTAACTTTAATGATTTAGTAGTATCTATTTGTTTTTCTAGTTCTGACAAAATTCTTATTTCTTCAGGAATCGATTGGATTCTTTCCTGGTAAGTAGCTCGTTTTGTATCATAGGATGATTTTACATCATTATATTTAGCAGTTACTTGTTTTATATTTTCTTCTAACGCTTCGATTGCCTTTTCATTTTTTTGAGATTGTTCTCGTTGTCCAAGTAATTTTTCATGAGAACTTTTTAGTTGATCAATTTTATTTTTTAATTGTTTACCTTCTTCTAAAAGTTCAATTCGGACCGAATCAACTTTTTCTAGTGAGATAGAAATTTGTTCGATTTCCTGTTGTTTTTCCTTAACAAGTGTTAAAGCTGTTTCATACCGTGCAATGACTGTTCGATAGTCTCCGTCTTTTTTATTTAGATCATTTTTAGCTTTTTCAAGCTCTTCTTTTGTTGGAGTTCCATCTTGATTTGTTGCCTTATTTGGATGCTGTTCACTACCACAAACTGGGCAAGGCTCCCCGTTATGGAGATGAGTAGCAAGAATACTGGCTTGTCCATTAAACCAAGCTGCTTCGATTTTTGTGTAATTCGATTGAGCTGATTCAAAGTTTTTCTTTTTTATTTTTAATTCCTTTTCAAGCTCTAACAAATTATCATTTAGTTTTTTATAATCATCTAGAATTTTATAATTTTCTCTCATGTCAGTTAGTTGTTGCTGATTAATTGGTAACTGATTCGTAGCCATTTCCAACTCATTTATTTCCTGTTGTAGTTCTTGTTTTAACTTCTTCTTCTGCTTCATCTGTTCTTCGAGTGATTTGAAGTGATCAGATAACTGCTTAACCGAGGACTCTAATTGTGAAAGTTCCTGTTTCTTCGCGTCACTTTCTTTAACTATTGGCAAAATATCTTGAAGACGGTCTAATTTTTTGGTTGTGTCTTCTCGCTCATTTTTCTTGTTTTCTTGGTGCTGATAAAACGCTTGTGCATTTTCCAATTTTTCAATTTTTGTATCTAAATCTGAAATAGCATTGTTTAGTGTTTCATTTTTTCCTTTTTGAGCATGCTGCCAATCAAGGAGTTGATGGTGATAGACTTCTACATTGCTAGCACGTTCTGCAGATTTCAACTGTTTTTCTTTCACTTGAAAGTTCGGGGTCTTCTCTTGAATGTCATTCAGTTTTTGTTTTTTTACATCTAATTCTTTTAATTGATCATTTAATGCTTTTGCTTGATGATATTCGGTTTGTTTTTTGTCATGTGACTCATAAGCATCATTATACTTTTTGTCATCAAGAAGGATCTTTTCTTCATAGAAGCTTACTTCACCTTCTAGCCCTTCGATTACTTGATTAATATTATAATAGTCTTCAGATAACACACGAGATAACGTGGAGTGTTCACGCTCAGGTAAAACGGACGGAATATTTTTAATATAATGGTCCCTTTGTTGAGACTTTTGATTAAACGTCTCTTCTACAACCTTTTTCTTTTCCTTCAAACGTTCAGTTATTTGCTTATATGGCTCTGTTTTAAAAATACGTCTTAAGATTTCTTCTTTATTCTCGGTTTGGGAAGTTAATAGTTTCCTAAATTCACCTTGTGGCAGCATAACTATCTGACTGAATTGGTCCTGTGACAATCCGATTAAAGATTCAACTTCTTTGTTTATTTCAGATACCATTTGTCTGTCTACACAAGGAACTTCCTTATCATTAACGAATTCGTAAAATTCATAACGTTCCCCAGTCGCACCTTTATTGCCTTGTTTCACATGTCCTAGCTGCCGAAGAATTCGAAAAATGCGTCCGTGAATTTCAAACTCTAATTCAACAGAAGTATGTGTGTCATCTTCAGCAAAGTCACTCCTAAGTAGCTTGGAGTCGTTACGATCCTCCCCACTTGCTGAACCGTATAATGCAAAGCAAATTCCATCAAAAATAGTGGTTTTGCCTGCCCCTGTATTACCAGATACAACAAATAACCGATTCTGATTCAACTCTGTAAAATCAATTGTTTCTGTATTTTTATATGGTCCAAACGCTGTTAGCTTAAGTTTTAATGGTTTCAATACGGGCCGCTCCTTTCTAGTTTAGGATGAAATTGATTTCTTTTTATTTGTTAAGGATGGCAGTTCATCTTCAGTCAGCAAGTCATTTAAAACTGTTTTAAGAATAGCCTCTGTCTCTTCAGAAGCTTCGGTACCTTTTACTTCTTTATAAAAAGCTTTAAATAAACTAAGGTCATCCATATCCTTACGATTAATTGTCCGGTTGGATTGTTCGGCTGACGGAGAAAAATTGATTTTCCTTTCGACGTGCATAGCGTTTGGATAAACAGAGCGAACTTTCTCCATCGGCGATAAAACAGGAACGTCATCCAATAGTTTCACAAACACATAATCATCGTTTTTAGTGTCTAACAACAAGTCATCAATGGTTGCCTCAACAGTTCGAATATCACGTTTTGGAGTTAGCAATCTTTTCTCTAGTGTCACTGCTCCGTCTTGGTCTAAATCTACGATAAAAAAACCTTTTTTGTGATTCTCTTCGGAAACAGAATATTTTAAAGGAGAGCCAGAATACTGGATGGTTTCATTTAATACAAAGTGTGCTTGGTGTAAATGCCC
Source organism: Aquibacillus halophilus (assembly GCF_009649745.1). GTDB lineage: Bacteria > Bacillota > Bacilli > Bacillales > Amphibacillaceae > Aquibacillus > Aquibacillus halophilus. The sequence continues at coordinate 177,642 of NZ_WJNG01000005.1, forward strand.
AAGTGCAGTGTAGTTAAAATCTGCAAATAAGTGGGCATCTACGTGTTCAGCACCACCAATGGAAAGAGGACGTTCAGATTCACTGGTATTTTCTTCAACTTCGCCGTGCGGAGTTACAAAAGCATGTCCTACAAAAACATGTCTTGCGTTTGGATCACAATTTTTCTTTATTTTTTGTGTTATCTTTTTCATTGCATCATTATGTGATTGAATCTCATCATCTTCTAACAGATACCTGACAACACTTGGGTCTGTATATGGTACTAGGTGAAAATGAACCTCACCATGTTCATCCTTTATAATGATAGGATTTGTTTGACTAGAATATTGTCCAACGATATGTAAGCCATTTGACTTCATAATTTTGCTGCCAAAGTTTAATCGACCCGGACTGTCATGATTGCCGGCAATTGCCAAAACTGGAGTGTTTAACTCTATTACAATTGTTTCTAGAATATCATCCAATAGATTGACTGCATCTGTCGGTGGAACTCCACGATCATACAAATCACCTGCAATGATAACAACATCTGGCTTCTCTTTTTTAATTTCACCAATAAATTCATTAATAATTAGTCGTTGATCTTCAGTCATATAAACACCTTGAACGAGTTTCCCTAAATGCCAATCAGCTGTGTGGAAAAATTTCATTATTTATTGACCTCCTATTCTAAGTAAAAAATCCGAATTTTGTTCCTTGTTGTTATTATACTAGATATTGCTGGTCAATTATTAACAATAGGGTTTAAATTTACTAGATTCACTCTAGCAAATTTAGCCAGCTAGCAAAATGATCATGTCTTTTCAAGGAATCTTCTGGTAAGTGGCAACTTTTTATCACAACAAGAGAAAACTTACCATAGGCCAGTTTTCTAATATATATCTATAATTGCACAGCCAAGAGGACTCCTTCCTCAAAAATTCGATAGAATTTTAGCTGAGAGGTGAATTGGCGGTCTTGGTGCAAGGAATTTTATAACTTTTTTGGTAATATAAACATATAAGAACTTATGTTTGGAGGTGAAACATGAATGACAAACTATAAAACCATGCAAATTTGCGTTAAAAAAGGTCACCGGATGTACGATTATTTTCAAGAGATGTAGCCAACATGCAAAGAATATGCACAACACGACAAACTTTTATATCCGCCAAGTGTACACAGCTATAACTCAAAAAAAAGAGTTACAACCTCTCCAAAGTGAAGTATTGGAAACCGTTGAAAAACATTTACCTAGAATCAACGATAATCAACTTACGGCTTACCAAAAGAAAGTGACAAGAGAAAAAAAAAATGGTTGAAAAACGAAAAGAAATCAAGTGTCATTTGTTTGAAGTACGCTCGAAAGAGAATCCGTTTGTTGATTACAACTTTTTGGATGCTCTTTTTAAATCAATGGTCCAAAACGACTATCGCTCGTTACCAACGCAATCAAGTCAAGGGATTATGAAGACCGTATTCCAAAACTGGAAATCCTTTTATGCTAGTTTACGAGATTATAAAATGAATCCTAATAAATATAAGGCACGACCTAAAATTCCTGGATACAGTCGCTCTCACGAAAAAGAAATCTCCTTTTCGAACCAAGATTGCGTGATTAAAAACGATAAGTTTTTGAAGTTTCCAAAAACAAAAGAGAAACTAAATATTGGGAAACTTGGGCTTTATGAAGGAAAACTAAAACAAGTCCGGGTTGTACCGAAGTACGAACACTTTGTAGTGGAATTGATTTTAGAAGTTCCTTTGGAACAAGAAATGAAAGAATCGAAAAACCGCCTTATGTCAGTTGATTTAGGAAATGATAACCTTGCAACCATTGTCACAAACACAAGTCGAAGACCTGTCTTAGTGAAGGGCAAAAACATCAAATCCATCAATCAACGATACAACTAACATGGGCAAGAAAAACAACCAAAGCTTTGTGACAATACCACATGCATTGCTGATTAAAATCATACAATACAAGGCAAAACAACATGGAATACGCGTTGTTTTAACTGAAGAATCTCATACGTCAAAAGCAAGCTTCTTAGAGAATGATGACCTCCCTGTTTATGGTGAAGAGGATTCGAAAAAAACATTTTCAGGTAAGCGTACTAAACGTGGAATGTATTGTTCGAAGAACAAAACCCTTGTAAACGCTGATGTAAACGGCTCTGCCAATATTACGAGAAAAGTGTTTCCGGAAGCGTTTGAAAAGACAATATCAAGTATTCAAAAAATATTGAATCCAATATCACTGGTTTTAAAATAAAAAAGTAATCCCAAAGGCAAGACCAATGGGATAGCGGGGTTGGGTGTTTTTAGCACACCAATGTGTCAACTCCACTAGTGGTTAATCTTCTTCTTGAAAGTCGATACCCTAGAAACACCCACCTCAAATTTCGATAGAAATTAAGTGGCGGGAGTATTCATAAATTCCTTCTATACTGCCCGCCCACTTCATACAAAGCGGAGGTAATTTGACCGAGGCTCGCTACTCGGACGGTTTTCATTAATTCTTCAAACAAATTTCCACCGGAGAGAGCTACTTGTTTCAGTTGATTCAAAGCTTCTTCGGATTCGTTGTTATATCTGTTTTGGAACGCTTGTAAATCTCGAATTTGCCCCTCTTTTTCTTCGGTTGATGCTCGGGCCAATTCCATATCAAAATCGTCATCTGATGGTGGATTAGGATTCAAGTAAGTATTCACGCCAACAATAGGCAGTTCTCCGTTATGTTTTTTTGTTTCATATAACAGTGACTCTTGTTGGATTTTTCCGCGTTGGTACTGAGTTTCCATTGCACCTAGTACCCCGCCGCGATCATTCATCTGTTCTAATTCCTTTAAGACTGCTTCTTCGACCAAGTCTGTCAGTTCTTCAATAATAAATGATCCTTGCTGTGAATTTTCGTTTTTCGCAAGTCCCATTTCCTTAGTAATGATCATTTGAATCGCCATTGCACGGCGAACACTTTCTTCTGTCGGTGTCGTTACAGCTTCATCATAGGCATTTGTGTGTAAAGAGTTACAATTATCATAGATTGCCATTAAAGCTTGTAGCGTTGTGCGAATATCATTGAAATCTACTTCTTGAGCGTGGAGCGATCTTCCAGATGTTTGGATATGATATTTCAGTTTTTGACTACGCTCATTAGCACCATATTTGTTTTTCATTGCAACAGCCCAGATACGACGAGCAACTCGACCAATGACATTATACTCAGGGTCTAATCCGTTACTGAAAAAGAATGACAAGTTTGGTGCAAAATCATCGATGTTCATGCCTCTGCTCAAATAATACTCCACATAAGTGAAGCCATTAGCCAAAGTAAATGCGAGCTGACTAATCGGATTGGCTCCCGCTTCAGCGATGTGATACCCACTAATAGATACAGAATAATAGTTACGAACTTGATGATCAATGAAATATTGTTGAATGTCTCCCATCATTCGCAATGCAAATTCTGTTGAAAAAATACACGTATTCTGTCCTTGATCTTCTTTCAAAATATCTGCCTGCACCGTTCCACGAACAGTAGCTAAGGTATTAATTCGAATAGTTTTTGCCTCACTTGTTGAAGGAGTGCGTCCTTCTTTTACTTCAAACATCTCGAGTTGCTGATCAATAGCCGTGTTCATAAACATAGCAAGAATAATCGGGGCTGGGCCATTGATTGTCATTGATACAGACGTTGACGGGTCGACAAGATTAAACCCATCGTACAGTGTTTTCATATTATCTAGTGTACAAATACTGACTCCACTTTGCCCGACTTTACCATAAACATCTGGACGAAGCCCAGGATCTTCTCCGTAAAGGGTGACTGAATCAAAAGCCGTACTCAAACGTTTGGCACTATCCCCCTCAGATAAGTAATGGAATCGACGGTTCGTTCTTTTAGGCCCACCTTCGCCAGCAAATTGTCGTTTTGGATCTTCACCTTTTCGTTTAAATGGAAACACTCCTGATGTGTAGGGAAACTCGCCAGGAACGTTTTCTGATCTAATCCATCGAACAATTTCACCATAGTCAGCATACGTGGGCAATGATACCTTTGGGATATCTGTTCCTGACAAACTACGAGTCTTCAATTCAGTGACGATTTCTTTATCACGTATTTTGGTCGTGAATGATTCTTGTTTATATGCATGTTTCTTATCTTCCCATGCTTCGAGGGCTTGTTTGACGTCTGGAGAGAGTATTTTTTTGTAATGGTCTCTTAAGCCAAAAAGTCCCGCTTGATCAACAGTCACTTCTTGATGATCATTGAGGGCATCTAATGTACCTTGAATTTGGAACCAGCGACGGGCTTTTTTCATTTCAGAAAGCGTTTCTTCATGATAGCCTCTTATTGTTTGTGCGATTTCTCTCAGATAATGGATTTGTTCTGGTGGAATGATCGCATTTCGAAGCTGAATTTCTTCTTCCTTACCGAAGTCAGTCTGCCAGTCAGTGTCACAACTTTGATTAATAATTTGGACCATCTCATAAAAAAGTCGATTGGTACCTGGATCGTTGAATTGGCTTGCCATCGATCCATAAACAGGCATCTGTTCGGGACGCTCATCGAACCGTAAGTGGCTACGCTGGTATGCTTTGCGAACTTCACGCAGGGCGTCTTCAGATCCTTTTCTATCAAACTTATTAATAGCTATCAGATCAGCAAAATCAATCATATCAATTTTTTCTAACTGGGAAGGTGCTCCAAATTCGCTTGTCATTACATACATGGATACATCAGCCACCTCGGTAATCGCTGCATCCCCTTGACCAATACCACTCGTTTCAATGATCACTAAGTCAAACCCAGCTCGTTTGACCACTTGGATTGCTTCTGTAATAGCCTTTGACAATTCTTGTCGACTATCTCTTGTAGCTAATGAGCGCATATAAACACTTGGTGAGTGAATTGCGTTCATACGAATACGATCTCCAAGAAGTGACCCGCCTGTTTTCTTTTTTGTTGGGTCGACCGATAAAATTGCAACGTTTTTTTCTGGAAACGCCACCATAAATCGTCTTACTAATTCATCCGTAAGAGAGCTTTTTCCAGCCCCACCAGTCCCTGTAATGCCGAGAACGGGTGCCTTAGGAAGTTCACCTTGATCAATCGTTTGTTGAAAAACCTCTTGTTCTTCCTTTGTCATTGTCAGATTAAACGCTTTTTTTTCAGCAATCGTAATAAACCGAGCAATAACTCCGTCATGTTTTGTTGTTAAATCAACGCTTGAAAGATGTTCACTCGTACTCGTGGAAAAGTCACATTCCATGATCATTTCATCGATCATGCCCTGTAATCCCTGTTTTCTTCCATCTTCCGGTGAAAAAATTCGTTTAATTCCATGTTGATGCAATTCATTGATTTCAGATGGGATGATTGTACCTCCACCACCACCGTAGATATTTATCTGATTTGCACCTTTTTCTTGGAGCTGGTCATAGAGGTATTTGAAATATTCTAAATGGCCGCCTTGATACGAAGAAATGGCTATTCCCTGAACATCTTCTTGTATCGCAGCTTGAACTATTTCATCTACAGAGCGATTGTGTCCTAAATGGATTACTTCTGCTCCAGATGCTTGTAGCATTCTACGCATAATGTTAATGGACGCATCATGTCCGTCAAACAGGCTTGATGCCGTTACGAATCGAATCGGATGTATTGGTTTATACTTAGTCATACTATTCCCTCCGTCATCGGATTAAGTTGGGTTTTTGACATGTAAACTTTTACGATGAATGATATCTTAATTTTTTAGTCCTTGATTCTACTTTACCTAAGCATCAGTCTTTCATTAACATTTTTGCGATAACGAGACGTTGAACCTCGTTTGTACCTTCATAGATTTGCGTAATTTTTGCGTCACGCATAAAACGCTCTACAGGATAATCTTTTGTATAACCATAACCTCCAAATACTTGAACCGCTTCTGTCGTTACTTCCATTGCCGAATCGCCAGCAAAAAGCTTTGACATGGCAGATTCTTTTCCATAAGGGAGATTTGCAGACTCTTTCCAAGCGGCTTGATGAGTAAGTAAACGGGACGCCTCCACCTTTGTGGCCATATCTGCTAGTTTAAAACCTATGCCTTGATGTGCGCCAATTGGTTTGCCAAACTGCTTTCGTTCTTTGGCATAACCGACAGCTGCATCTAATGCACCTTGGGCAATACCGACTGCTTGAGCGGCAATACCGTTTCGCCCACCATCCAATGTCATCATCGCAATTTTAAAACCTTCTCCTTCTTTACCGAGTCGATTAGCGGCTGGAACCCGAACGTTATCAAAAATAATTTCCAATGTTGGTGACGATCTAATACCAAGTTTCCTTTCCTTTTTCCCCATGGTGAAGCCATCCATCCCTTTTTCCAAGATGAACGCCGTGCATCCTTTATGCTGTTTGTCTGCGTCAGTCAAGGCAAATACTACGTATGTATCGGCTTCTCCTCCGTTTGTAATAAAAATCTTGGATCCATTTAATAAGTAGTCCTCGCCATCTCGTTTAGCTGTTGATTTCATACTAGCTGCATCACTTCCGGCACTTGGTTCAGTCAACCCATAGGCACCTAGTTTTTTGCCTTCAGCCATTGGACGTAAAAATTTTTGTTTCTGCTCCTCTGATCCAAATTTGTAAATTGGCCAACCCGCAAGTGAGATGTGTGCAGAAAGCATCACACCTGTAGAAGCACATACCCTGGATAGTTCCTCAACAGCAATAACATAGCTTAAATAATCTGCTCCGATCCCACCGTATTCTTCTGGCCACGGGATACCAGTTAACCCGAGTTCTCCCATTTGATCAAAGATAGATCGATCAAACCGTTCTTCTTCGTCTCTTACTGCTGCCGTAGGTTCAACCTCATTTTTCGCAAAAACACGCACCATTTTTCGAATCATTTCTTGTTCATCTGATAATTGAAAATTCATTATTCATTTCCCCCTTTTATCACTATGTTGATCTACTTTTTTGTTGTGAAGTTGAATTTATCTCTACTTATTAGTTTAAGTATATTTAGGGACCCTCATAAAATGAGAGGCAACAACTAACTAAAATATATTATCGCAATAGATTATTGCTAATGACGATTCGCTGTATTTCGTTCGTACCTTCATAAATTTGTGTTACCTTCGCATCACGAAAAAATCGCTCGACTGGATATTCTTCTGTATAACCATACCCACCAAAAACCTGGAGGGCTTCGGTTGCAATCGTCATCGCTGAATCGGAAGCGAACATTTTGGCCATCGCTGCTTGATTGCCTACTGGTAAACCACGGGAAACAAGGTCTGCTGCCTGATAGGTTAATAGTTTAGCTGCTTCATATTTAGTAGCCATATCTGCTAGTTTAAAAGCAATTCCTTGCATCTCCCCAATTGGTTTTCCAAATTGCTTCCGCTCTTTCGCATAGTTCTTTGCCGCTTCTAGTGCTGCTTCACAAATACCAAGTGACTGAGCAGCAATCCCAATTCGGCCTTTATTTAAGTTAGACATGGCAATCTTAAACCCTTCTCCCTCTTCACCTAACAAGTTCTGTTTTGATATTCGGCAGTCCTCAAATGAAAGAGGGGTCGTATTAGATCCATGAAGTCCCATTTTTCTCTCTTTTGATAGGACTGAAAATCCTGGCGTTCCTTTTTCAACGATAAATGCACTAATCCCTTTTTTAATAGAAGTGGAATCTGTTTTCGCAAAAACAATATACGTATCAGCTTCACCACCATTGGTAATCCAAGCTTTCGATCCATTTAATATATAGTGATCACCGTCTAATTTAGCAGTAGTTCTAATGCTTCTAGAATCACTCCCCGCACCAGGCTCTGACAATGCAAAAGCGCCAAGAAATTCACCAGATGCCAACTTTGGAATATACGTTTGTTTTTGTTCTTCAGTACCAAAATAAAGAATCGGGTTTGTACCAACAGAGGTGTGCACAGATAAAATAACGCCAAGAGCTGCACTAACCCTTGATATTTCCTGAATCGCAAGTATATAGGATGTGTAGTCCATTTCTGATCCACCGTATTTTTCCGGAATTGGGATCCCCATTAAACCTTTTTCCCCCATCTCCCTAACAAGTTCCCTCGGGAATTCATCCGTTCTCTCCATGTGTTCTACCGCTTTTGCAACTCTCTCATCAGCAAATTTCCGAACCATTTTTTTCATTATTTTCTGCTCATCTGTCCAGCTTAAGTTCATGTTGACACCTCATTAACTACTATAGTCGTAAAAACCTTTTCCTGTTTTTTTACCGAGCCACCCTGCCTTCACGTATTTTCTTAAGAGGGGACAAGGCCTATATTTGTCATCTCCAAAACCTTCATGGAGCGTTTCCATTATCGATAGACATGTGTCAAGACCGATAAAATCAGCTAACGCCAACGGTCCCATCGGATGGTTCATCCCTAACTTCATTACTTCGTCTACATCTTCCACCTTAGCAACGCCTTCAAAAACGGTATAAATTGCTTCGTTAATCATTGGCATCAAGATTCTATTAGAGACGAACCCTGGAAAATCGTTAACCTCTACGGCAGCTTTATTCAATGATTCTGCCATTGTTCTGACAGTCTGAAATGTGTCATCAGATGTCGCTAACCCACGAATTACTTCGACGAGCTTCATCACGGGGACCGGGTTCATAAAGTGCATTCCAATTACCTTTTCCGGACGATTTATTTCTCCAGCAATCTCTGTGATTGATAGTGAGGATGTGTTCGTTGCAAGAATAGTCTGATCAGAAGCAACATTATCTAATTGTGAGAAGATGCTTTTTTTAACACTCATATTTTCCACTGCGGCTTCAATGATAATGTCTTTATTTTTTGCATTACTAATTTCCGTTGATGGATGTATTCGGTGCAAAATTCTGTCCACATCTGTTTTCAAAATTCGCTCTTTGTCCACTAGGCGTTGGAGCTGCCTGCTTACGTTTTTAATTCCTTTTTCTACATATTGTTCTTCGAGATCATGTAATGTAACGTCATAGCCGTTCATAGCACAAATTTGAGCAATACCACTCCCCATTTGTCCTGCACCAATAACCATGACTCGTTGTATATCCATTATGGTTCTCACTCCCCTATGTTCTGTCACAATTTTGGTTGCTACACTTTATCTGTTAGCTAAATTTTTCCAACAGGCTACTGGTTTTATACTTCAATCATAATTGCGTCGCCCTGACCGCCACCACTACAAATAGCAGCAATACCAATTCCACCACCGCGGCGTTTGAGCTCATAAGCTAATGTTAAAATAATTCTAGTTCCACTAGCACCGATTGGGTGGCCTAATGCAACAGCTCCTCCATTAACATTTAATTTATCTGGATTTAATCCTGAAATTTGACCACTTACTAATGAAACGGCGGCGAATGCTTCATTTACTTCAAATAAATCGATGTCATTTATAGTTTTTCCGGTTTTTTTTAATAATTTGTTAATGACAAGTCCAGGTGTTTTAGGGAAATTCTCTGGTTCGACAGCTAGCTGTGTATGAGCTAGAATCGTTGCTAATGGAGCCAAGCCTCTTTCTTTAGCTTTTTCACTAGACATGAGTACAAGTGCTGCTGCACCATCATTGACTCCAGGTGCGTTTCCAGCGGTAATTGTACCATCTCTATCAAATACCGGCTTTAGCTTCGACAAGCGTTCAAGCGAGGTATCTTTTCTAGGTGACTCATCGTGTTCCACAACAATGGCTTCCCCTTTACGTTGTGGAATTTCCACTGGGATAATCTCTTCTGCGAATTTCCCCGATTCTATTGCCTCACAAGCTTTTTGATGGCTTCGATAGGACCATTTATCTTGGGCATGTCGTGATAAGTCATGTTCCCTCGCAACCGCATTTCCGTAGTTTCCCATATGAACACCTGTGAAGGTACATGTAAGTCCATCATGGACCATCATGTCATGGAATTTTTGCTCTCCCATTTTGAAGCCAAATCGTGCACCTTTAACAAAAAAAGGTGCCTGACTCATAGATTCCATACCGCCTGCAACAATGGTATCCTGTTCGTTTGCTCGAATAAGAATATCAGCTAACGTCACACTTCTCATCCCTGAAGCGCAGACTTTATTGATGGTTTCTGTTTCCGTCTCCCATGGAATACCTGCTTCGTGCATTGCTTGACGTGATGGGAGCTGTCCTTGACCACCCTGAAGAACGGTTCCAATAATTACGTGATCAATATCTTTTCCTTCTAATCCCGCTCGTTCAAGTGCTCCTTTGATTGCTTTTGCACCTAGCTGGGATGCAGTAAGACTTGAAAGCCCTCCACCTAATTTTCCAACAGGTGTTCTTGCTCCACTAACAATGACCGTCTTACTCATAACCCGTTCCCCCTTGATTGTTAATTTTAATAATTTTAAAATTATACTAAAGCTTTTATGAACGAACGCTCACTCATTTTTACTAAAGCGCTTACATAGTAACTGTATCCCTATTGTAAAACATAATGATAAGGATGTCTCGTATTAATTAACAGAGACACCCTTAACTTTTTAACAAAGGCACAGGTAGCTTTAACGCAATCACTACAATTGCTTAGAATGTTTACTCGATAACTAACCTGTAGCGACAGAATTAATGACTATAATCGATTCCAAAACTATCTTCTTTAATTCCATTTTTTATTTAACAACGCTATTTCTTCCCTATGTGTAACTCCATAATCATCTGGCGTTTCTAATATGAATGGAATGTGACGTATCTGTTTTGTACCCATGATATCTTCCCATTGTCTGTTTGTAATATAACCATGGTTAAATATATTTGCGTGACGGTCTTTCCCTGAACCAGTTGGGTACCTAGAGTTATTTAAATGTATTACTTCTAGATGATTGAAATACCCTAATTCCATTCCTCCGTCCAATACTTCTTCCCAGTTTTCCCCGTTCCAAAGTCCACTTGAAAATGCATGACAAGTATCAAAACAAAATCCGATTTTATCTGGAAAATCGGATAATTTTCTAATCTGAACAAGTTCTTCGATCGAAGTTCCCATTGTTCCAGTTTTTCCAGCACTATTTTCCAATAAAATCTTACATTTACCTTTCCATTCTTTTAAAACATTATTTAAAGTCTTAATCATCAGCTGATAACTAATTAACGGGTTATTCTTATCAATACTTTTTCCGAAGTGGACAATAACACCTACTGACCCACAGGAATCTGAAATTGCTAAATCATTAAGTAAGGAAGCAACAACAAGATCTACTTTTCCTTTATCAGCAGTTAAATTAGTAGGGTACGGAGAATGGGAGACTGATACGATTTTGTTCTTCTGACAGTATTCCTTACAAAGTTTTGTGTCGATCTCGTTGAACCCTTTTACTGACAGACTCCTAGGGTTTTTAGGAAAGTATTGGAATGCAGTCGCATTTATTTTGCAGGCATGTTCTGCAGCACCTAAATAGCCATTTTTAATACTTACATGACAACCAAACTTCATAGATTACCTTCCAATCTAACAAACTAAATTTATTACTTTTGGCAATTTGGACAATAAAATGTTTTACGAGATGATACCTCTTGTCTTAAAAGAATTGCCCCACACCTCTGACAACTTTCTCCTTCACGATTATATACTTTAAAGTAGTTTAGAAAGCCTCCAGTTGATTTATCCCCTTTAAAAAGAGGAGTGCCCATATATCCCCCGTATTGAATTGCTTCAGCTAAGACATGACGAATCGACTGATAGAGTTGGGTTTTTTCGATAATCTCCAAATCATTCATTTGTTTATTTGGATTGATTTGTGCATGCCAACATACCTCATCTGAATATCTATTTCCAATCCCGGATAAAAAATGTTGATCAACTAATGTATTTTTTACTTTCCCACGTTTACTAGAAGTAATTTCCAAAAATCGATCCAATGAGAAATTTATATCTAAGGGTTCCGGTCCTAAGTCTTGAAGCTCATATCCTATTTCCTTTTCGCTATATATATTCAGATAACCCAATCGAAGGCCAATAAAATATAAACTTTTCTCACCAAAAGATAACTTAACTTGTATTGTTCTGTCCGGTTTGTCTTCATCTGTACCATAATACATCCAGCCACCAAGCATTAAATGTAACAATAGTATTTCTCCGTTATCAAGATGAAATAACAAGTACTTAGCCCTTCTACTTATATCCTCTATCTTGCTTCCTCCTACTTTACTTCTAAAAGAATCTACAGAGGTATTAATTGATTTTTCTCGATTAACTTCAACTGCAGTAATGGGATTATCTTTAATTTTTTCAACTAATAGCTTCTTATAATTTTCCATTTCAGGTAGCTCAGGCATTGCTTCACATCCTTTATCCTAATCAACAGTATTATTTCCCTAATAGCAGCAAAAAATGAAAACGATTATGAAATAATTGTTATTGATTGAAGGAGATGGATATGAATGGATAAAAAACTACTTGAAAGAAATACAATATATGAAGTAATAACAGGGTCAACTGCTTATGGCTTAGCTACTAAGGAAAGTGATGTCGATAAAAAAGCAATTGTAATCTTGCCTTCTAAAAACATGATGACTTTATCGAAGGAATGGGAAACTGAAACATATACGCAACCAGATATCGAATATCATTCAGTGAACCTCCCCAACTAAATCACAGATTTTGATGGGGCTTCCCACAAAGGAAAAGCCAGCGGCTGATTCTTCGTGGTATTTTCCTCTTTCAACGACCGTTGCCATTTTCTTCCGAAAAAGGGCTTACACAATCTCCAAAGGCGTTGTTTATACTGTTCGGGCGGGACCTCGACCTACAGTGTTATGTAGAAAGTGAATTAAGCAGCTGGATCAAAATCAATTTGCTTCAGTCCAGCCTTTTCAATGTTTATTGCGGCATTATGGTCACGGTCTATGATTGATCCACATTTTTTGCATACATGTGTACGAATCGAGAGTGATTTTTTTACTCGATTATCGCAATTCGAACAATCTTGACTTGTGTAGTGTGTTTTAACTTTCACTAGTAAACCGCCATTTTGTTCGCACTTGTACTTTAAGAAGTTGCGAAACATTCCCCATCCCGCATCGTGAATGGATTTTGCTAGGTGGCGGTTTTTGACCATGTTTTTGATTTTTAAATCTTCCACACAAACGACAGCATAACTGTTACTGATGTGATAACTTTCCTTATGAAGAAAATCTTTACGCTGGTTGGCAACTTTTGTGTGAATCTTTTGTACTTTTTGAAGTTGTTTTTTCCAGTTCGAGGAACCTCTCGTCATACGAGAAAGTCGTCGTTGAGCTCGTTTAAGTTTTTCTTCTTCTTTTCGAAGAAACGTTGGATTCTTAATTTCATGACCATTTGAAAGTACAGCAAACTTCTTGATTCCAACATCGATCCCAATACTTTTATGTGATTCCATAACAACGTCTTGTTTTGCGTGCCTTTCGACACTAAAAATCGCAAACCAACGGTTGCCTTGACGTTTAATTATGACTTGTTTGACTTTCTTTCCTACAATTGGTCGATGAAGATTAATGTCCACTAATCCTAAACGGGATATTTGTAGTTTCCCGCCCTTCCCGAATGATACTGCTCGTCGAACCAGTTGTCGTTTCACAACACCCGTTTTGGGATTCTTTGCATTCTGTCGACTCATACCAAATTGGGTAAACGTCAAAGAGTGATAATCTTTGTACCTTTTTAGTTTCGGGTACTTTGCGTCCCCTTTGAAAAACTTATCAAAGGCTTTCTCTAATCGAAAAAAGACCTCTTGCAGAGGCTGAGATGGCACGTTTTTTAGAAAAGGATGATTATTTTTATCTCGGGGGGAGTTGCCTTTGCAACTCCCCCCGAGACAATCCTTTGCCATTTTCTTTATAAAAATTTTTCTTATCCAAAAGTGCGGAGTTGTACTGTTGACGACAGATGGAAATCCAATGTTCTAGAACTTCAATTTGGTCTTCATTTGGATAAATCTCATATTTGTAATTCAATATCATCCGTCGCACCTCCGAATATACGTTCGTATATTTATTATACTAAATACCCATCGTTTTGTCTTCTTTTTTTATTTTTCTATTTCAGAAGAAGCAGTGAAAAAGCGCCATTCATCCCCCACTAAATCGGAGATTTTGAAGGGGACTTCTGGCTAAAGTCCGTTAAAAAAAGCGATGCTTTTACTAAATTAACAAAATCCCACCTTGGTCGAAACCTTATTTATACCTGAACAATTTATTCTAAAACAATCAAAATATGGGGAACTATTAAGGGAAGAAAGAAAACTATTTTTATCACTCGATTGTTATTATGCATTTGGGGGCTATGCGAAGGATCAGTTGATGAGAATTAAAAATGGTTTAGATAAAGCAAGTCCAGATGACCAAAACGAACATCTAAAGTACACAATGAACCAGATGTTAAAAGAAATCAGAAACAAATACCAATTACCAAATGAAGGAAAATTATCTATTGGTAAAGTTTATTTTGATGGGAATGAAAAACAAAATATTGATGTCTCACTTACCTTTGATTCAATCCCATTAACACAGTTAAACGAAATTGTCTCCCAGTTATCCAACTCCCTTAAAGGCTTTAACAAAATAAATAATCGAAATAGAAAACCAAAAGAAAAAATGTATAAGCATGCCATGCATTTATTTCGGTTACTGTTAATAGGAATTGAGGTGTTGGAGACAGGGGGAATCACTGTGTTTCGCGAAAAAGACCGTGAATTCCTACTTGCAATAAGACAAGAGAAGTACTCATGGAATTAATTATTTAAGTTAAGTGATGAATTATTCCATCGATTAAATATAGCAAAAGAGAACAGCACTCTTCCTCAAAAAACAGACCAAAAAAAAATTAATGAATTATACTTCGAGATTGTAAGCAGTTATTTTAATTTAAAATAAACTAATAAAAAAATCCGCTGTGAATTACCAACGGATTTTAAACACGAAAAATTTATTTGACTTGTTCTTTAGTTAACATATGTTCCAACTGCACTTTTCTTTGGAATTACTTTCGGACTTTGTTCACTGCCTTGGAATTTGTCATATGGAAGTAAAATGACTTCTTTATCTAATACCATATTATCCAACTGAGCAAATTCACCTATAATGCATTTCTGCATTACAATACTATTTTTTATTGAGGCTCCTTTTTTTACATGAACACCACGAAATAGAATACTGTTAATAACTTCTCCATCAATAATGCAACCGTTGGCAATTAAAGAATTTTTTACATTGGAATTTGATGTGAACTTTGCTGGAGGTTCATCTTTTAATTTAGTATGAATTTCATTGTTCTCTTTAAACAGTTGCTTCATAACCTTCGGATTTAGTAAAGACATGTTACTATCATAGTATTGTTTAGTTGTATTAATTTTGTTTACATAACCATCATATCTAAATCCTTTAATATTTAACGGATTATTAACTTGTTCACGTAATATATCATTGAAATTGCGGTATATGTGTCTATTATTAGTTATTAGTTCTATAAATTTCTGTTTTTTTAACATCATAATATCTAGTGAACCAAATTTGCTATCCTTTGTTTGAAGATTTTTAATGTTGTGAAAATCATCTATCTCTAAGTTCCTAAAAAGATGATTATTTCTCTCTTTATCCTTGTACATAATCGTGACATCTGCTCCGGATTTCAGATGTTGCTTGTATAAGGGGCGAAAATCGATGTTAGTTATTAAACTATCATAACAGAGTAGAACATATTCTTGACTACTCTTATCTAAGTAATCCATAGCAGAATAAAATGAAGTAATATCTCGTGAATTTTCTGATGAATCAGATGGAAATATAAATAAACCATCCTGTTTACGGTCGAGATCCCAGTCGTTTCCATCACCTAAGTGATCTATTAATGAACGGTTTTTCAAAGTAGTAAATATGCTTACATTTTGAATATTAGAGTTTACCATACTAGAAAGAACGAAATCTATCATCCGGTACCTACTACCGAAGGGAATAGATGATTGACACCGGTGGTTAGTTAATGGATGCATTGTGTTATTGTCATTTGCTATATAAATAATACCAAGTACATTGTTCATTACCATTCCTATATTCTTCCTCCCTTTAGTTTACCGATGAACGATAATTTTGTTTATAATTTGAATTTTGATCAATCAATTCTATAGGGCCTTTGGGATGACCAATTGTCACACCATCAGGTATTATGACCCCTTCTCCAACAATAGCTCTATGAATAGTGACATCCTTACCGATTTTTGAATAAGGCATAATAATAGAATCCTTAATGTAGCTACCCTCACCTACATGGGCATCATAGAACAAAATAGAATGATCAATTTCCCCCATAACAACACAGCCCTCATTAACCATTGATTGCGTAACCTTTGCACTTGAACCGATATATTGAGGAGACATATTTGGATCAGCGGAGCGGATACGCCAATATCGATCATTTAAATCTAGCTCAACATTATCATCTAGTAAATCTAAGTTGGCCTGCCAAAGACTTTCAATTGTACCAACATCCTTCCAATAACCTTCGAATGGATAAGCAACTAAGGATCGATTATCTGATAACATTGCAGGAATTATATCTTTACCGAAATCATAACTTGTTGAGTTCTGCTGATTTTCAATTAAGTAACGTTTAAGTAATTTCCAATTAAAAATGTAGACTCCCATGGAAGCTAAGTTACTCTTAGGGTTAGTAGGCTTCTCCTCAAACTCGGTAATATGAAAATTTTCATCTGTATTCATTATCCCAAAACGACTTACTTCTTCCCATGGAACTTCAACAACAGAAATAGTAACATCAGCGTTACTAGTTTTATGAGACTCTAACATTTCTGTGTAATCCATTTTATAAATATGATCACCAGAAATTATAAGTACAAATTCGGGATCGTATTGATCCACAAAGGGAATGTTTTCAAAGATAGCATTGGCAGTACCTTTATACCAACGTCCACCAGTTTTTTGTACATAGGGTGGTAATATTTTCAGCCCACCACGTTTTCTATTCAAGTCCCAAGGAGTACCTACTCCAAGATAAGAATTAAGTATTAATGGCTGATATTGTGTTAATACACCTACCGTATCAATTCCTGAGTTATTACAATTACTTAGTGTAAAATCAATAATGCGATACTTACCGCCAAATGGTATTGCTGGTTTAGCTATCCATTTTGTCAAATTTCCTAGCCTACTTCCTTCTCCACCAGCTAACAACATCGCGACCATTTCTTTACGAGTCATTTTCTTCCCCCTGTTCTATTGTTTTTCTATCTCACATAATCACATGCGTATTGAAGTTATAAATTGATAAATAGTAACCTCAACACGCTAAATCCAAATCTTTCATTGCTCTGTTCGTTATTGATTTTTCCTTATTTCTTCTTTAAAAAAGTTATGATCATTTAATGAACTAGAATAGATAAGAAATCATTGGAAATGTGAAAGAAGCCCACTTTAAAAAGTGTATGCACGGATTAATAAAATATTTCTCCACTATTAAAAAATGTATAGACAAATTACGACCTATTCCTCATTTTTTAAGTGATTTTCAAAGTCTGTGTGTTAAATAAGTTTTCAAGAGAATCTATGTCTTGTCCTTTTTTATTTAACAACGCATATAATCTCTAAAAGATTTCTTTTTTCTCGGGAGGATATTATGTTCAATTTATTTGAAAAGGCTATTATGGGGATGGCATTATTAAGACTTCTATCAGGTACGATTGAAATAGCTGCTGCCTTATTAATACTCAAGTTTAATCAGATTGAAAAAGCTTTAATTATTAACAGCTCACTCGCTATTATAGGTCCAATTATTCTAATTGTTTCTACTTCTATAGGTGTACTAGCTATAGCCGGAAATATTTCACACACCAAATTGATCTGTATAACCATTGGGATTCTTTTTATTATCTATGGGGTTAAAAGTAATTAGAAGTTTGTTGATTTGTACAATGCTTTATTTTTTTAATTTATTTTCTTTATATCATTGCAACGTTTTGAAATGTTTGTTATAGTTTAAGTACATTTTATATATACTTTACTTCAATTACTTATTGAAGTGAGGATAGAGGTGCAGAGACCATCAGTAGGTTATCTAAGGAGAATGAGCTCCGTTGAAGGTAACTAAAAGGGGAATTTGCCGAAGTGAGTAGAATCTCATCACTCTACACACTGGTTCTGTATTTAATAAATACAGTGCTGTCATATAGCAACATTGCTATATGGAGGGCTATCATGCATCATAATGGGGAAAATAGTGATGCAACAACGATAGCTTTCGTTGTTGCTTTTTTTGCTTTTACAAACCTTTCGTTGTGATGAGATACCCTCTATTCATATGAAAGTTGTCGTCCTTTTTAAGAATTGTTTAAATTTATGAATAGAGGTGATGGAAATGAATTTCGGTCATATTTTGACAGCAATGGTTACACCATTTGACCTGAATGGAAACATCGATTATGGAAAAACCGAAAAATTAATTAATCATTTGATCGCAAACGGTTCGGATGCTTTAGTGGTCGCTGGTACTACCGGAGAGTCACCGACATTATCCAAAGAAGAAAAGCTTTCTCTTCTCCAGTTTGTTGTCAAGACAGTAAAAAAGCGAGTTCCAGTTATTGCGGGCACAGGCTCCAATAATACGTATGCTTCCATTGAACTAACGAAGCAAGCAGAAATTATCGGGGTAGATGGAATTATGCTAGTAACACCGTACTATAATAAACCTTCCCAAGAGGGTATGTATCAACATTTTAAAGCAATATCCCAATCAACAAGTCTGCCTGTTATGCTTTACAACATACCTGGTAGAAGTGTAGTAAACTTACAACCAGAAACTATTATTCGTCTATCGGAAATTAGTAATATTGTTTCAGTTAAAGAAGCAAGTGCTGATCTTGATGCAATGGCACAAATTATTAGAGAAACAGATGATTCATTTACATTGTATAGTGGAGATGATGGACTTACATTACCAGTCTTAACGATTGGTGGACATGGAGTCGTGTCTGTATCCTCTCATATCGTTGGTAACGAAATGCAAGAAATGATTCGAAGCTATTTTATGGGTGATAATCAAAGAGCAGCTATTATTCACCAGAATCTTCTTCCAATCATTAAGACATTGTTTATGGCTCCTAACCCTACTGCTGTTAAAGAAGCGCTTGCCTTGACTGGTGTAAATGTAGGTTCTGTCCGGTTACCTTTAATTCCTTTAAACATAGAGGAAAAACAGGTCCTCGAACAATCACTTCATTTTCTTCGCAGTTATAACGTAAGCTGAGCAGTCATTATAATTGAACACCCCCATTTAGTTTATAACTAAATGGGGGTGTTTTTGTTATATCAAGCTAAATTAATAATTCATATACTTCATTTAATTGATAACCGCGTTCATGATCTCCTGATTCGTTTGCATAATGCATTTCTTTATTTAGAATTTCACTGAGCATTTGAACTTGTTCTTGATTAAGTCCTCTTACAAACTCCTCTTCTGATGAATAATCTAAATGACTAATTTTCTCATCAATGTCCAGAGCAGCTTTATTTTCTTCAACATAATTTGAGAGCACTTCGTGTAAATACGCTAAATTTTGATCCATTTCATACACCCCTTTTTTAGTTAACCATATAAAGGTTCCAATTTTAGGATGTATTTTTTCTTAGTATTTATACATATTAGCGACCGTTGCTTAATCGTTGAATAATCGTTGCAAGTAAAAGGGTTCTCGGAATAAGGGAAGATAATTCTAGATATTCTTTATCACTATGGGCATTCCCGCCAATTGGACCTAAACCATCAATAGTAGCTATTCCTAAAGCGGACGTGAAGGAAGCATCTGATCCTCCGCCAGTAGCAGTATCCTCTATTTCAACTCCTATTTTCTCTCCTACTTCTCTTATAATATTCAATAGAACTTCCGTTTTTTTGTTTTTTTCCATCGGAGGTCTGATAATCTCACCCTCTAATGATACCTCTGTACCAGCAACGTCTGTTGTTGAACAAATTTCTTCAATCCTTACTTCTAAGGGCTCTGCCTGTTCCATTTCAGCAATTCTAATATCTATATGAGCTATGGCATAATCCGATACGGTATTAACTGAAGATCCTCCTTCAATTAAGCCAACATTAACACTTATACCGCTATCAAGATCAGATAATTCATGCAACTGAATGATTTTATGTGCTAGTTCCTCGATGGCACTTCTACCTTTTTCTGGTTCTATTCCAGAATGTGCTGCTCGTCCTTTGACACTAATTGTATAGTTTCCTTTGCCACGTCTTGATGAAACGAGTGATCCATTTTTCCTAGCTGGCTCCATCACAAGCGCATATTTTTTCCCTTTTGCTTCCTTCTCAATGATCGAACGAGAAGTTAATGATCCAATTTCTTCATCACTGTTAAAAATTATTTGAATATTTTTGTAACCATTGTCCCCTTGTTGTATTAATGCCTTAATAGCAAAGAGAACTACAACTAAACTAGATTTCATATCTATGACACCTGGTCCGTAAGCACGGTCACCTTTTATTTTAAATGGACGCTCGTCCACCGTTCCTTCTTGAAAAACCGTATCTAAATGTGCGAGTATTATAATAGATGGACTGGTTGCTTCTTTATGTTTAATAATTAGGTGATTTCCAATTTCCTCATTTTCAATCTCTTCAACAGCAAAACCTAATTCAACAAATTGATTTTGTAAAATCTTGCCTATTGTATCTACCCCTTGTTTAAAATGAGAACCACTATCTATATTAACCAACTTTTTTATTAACTTAATCATTTCCTCTTGTTGTGTTTCTAGGAATTTAATCATTGTTCTTCCCCTGTCCTGTTACAATTGTGCTATTTACCTATGTATAAAAATAATACTATAGTTGATATTGATTAGTCCATTTTTTTATTGTTATCACTGTCTTAGTCAATTTAAAATTATATTTCGCAACAAGATGCAATTATATGTCCGATAAAAAAAGCTGTTTCCTAAAAGATTGTTGTTTTTGATACAATATCTATAAACTCCGAAGTAACTGTCAGGTTGATTTCCTACCATCCTTTATAAGGGAGTCGTAATTCATCGCTGCGGAAAAACACTCCCTTTCCATGGAGAATGCTTCAGCCTCCTCGCTCGTAAAAAACACTCACTGTGGGGTCTTCAGAATGTTCCTTGCCCATAGGACCAGAAATGACATCCGTGAATTTGCAACACACGAAGAAAATTGGTTTATATTTTCGAGGAGTGTCGCATTTTTCCGCAGCTTAAGGTAGCTTTCTGCTCAAATGAGATGAACTCCAAGAAACGTTTATTTCATGAATCATTACTACTCATTAATTAGAAAATTTCATTGCGTGGAGGTTTCAATTATTTTATGAGTCTTCGTGTATTCCCAACGCTAGTATAGTGTTGTATTTGATAACTACACTAGATGACGGTGATTGGAGCGAAGGGCAGTCGACTCCGGCGGGAAAAGCGACGGCTGAAAATCCCGCAGGAAGTGGTCTGCTTCCGAGGAAGTTGAAGCGTTGCCCGCGGAAAGCGATTGCCCGAAGCGCAAATCAACTAGTAGCTACGCTACGCCGCAGTTTACATCAAGTTAGAAGATAAACACAAAAATTACGAAAATAATTTTCAAAAAAAGCCTCCCCTATTTTTCACAATAAAGGGAGGTTACAAACATAGTTATTCACTTTTTTTGTCAGTATTATCAACCTTTAGAAAAGTTTTCCCTTCACGTTGTTCTACCTTTTTCTCTTTCATCAATCTACCTAATGCACGTTTGAAGGCAGCTTTACTGATATTAAATGTACCCTTAATATCATCTGGGTCACTTTTATCACTAAAAGGAATAACACCATCATTTTTCTCGAGGTTTTCTAAAATGACTTCTGCGTCATCCACAAGCTGATCTTGTTTCAATGGCAATAGTGACACATTTAATGTTCCATCAGCTTTCACTTCAATGACCCTTCCATTTATCCATTCACCAAGACGAGGCTCTTGTTTACGTTCGGAATTATGAATAAAACCTCGATAACCTTCTTCAGTGATAATGACTGAGCCCTCTTTATTGGTACGAAAAACTCGGCCACTTATTGCTGTATGGTTGAGGGTTTCTGGGGCAGAATCCCACTCGTCGCCAAAGTCTTCTTCTGTCACAGGTTTAGCAATTAGACGTTCCTTTTTATCACTTTCTAAGGCAACATATAGCACATCGCCAACTTGTGGCCAGACTGACTCAAATAAAGGTAAATCATCTTTTGAAACCAAAATTTCTTTTTTAATTCCTATGTTAACGAATACACCCAAATCTTCTACAATTTCAACTACTTCAGCCCAATCAAACGTGTCAAATTGAACAGTTGGAACACTCATAGTTGCAACCAGTTGCCCTTTTTTATCTTGATAGAGGAAAACTTCAATAGTATCAAGTTCCCCCAATTCTTCTTCCGCTTCACTAATATGTAATAGTACTTCTTCTTTTCCGTTGGTGAGAACGTAACCAGTATCTATTTTTCTTACAATAGATAACTTTTCAATCATACCCGCTTTAAGCTTTGTCATAAATGGCCTTCTTTCTAAATAGAGTTTTATTCTACTAATTTTCCACTGATCAAATATAATTTATTCCACTTATAATAGTTACTAAAAATATGCTTGTTTGACTTAATCTAATTCTAAGTCTACCATTATTATACTAATATCTAAATTAAGTACTCGATCTAGAAGGGGAATATTATGAGAATTTATGTTGATGCAGATGCTTGTCCTGTTAAAGAAATTATAATTGAAGAGTCAGTAAAAGAAAACATACCTGTTAAACTTGTGAAAAGCTACTCCCATTTCTCTCCTCAAGATGATCCACTTGGAGCGGAGTCCATTTATGTGGATACGGGTGCTGATTCAGTTGATTATAGAATTATGTTATTAGCCAAAACCAAGGATATTATCATAACCCAAGATTATGGATTAGCTTCACTTGCATTATCAAAGGGTTGTACAGTATTACATCATAAAGGATTTCTTTATACAAATCAAAATATTGACGAATTACTCAATACTCGGCATGCTAATGCAAAAGCGAGAAGAAGTGGAAAAAAAACAAAAGGACCCAAAGCAATGACCAATGAAGATAAGGAAAAGTTCCGTAACTTGTTCATAAAAATTATTAAAAACACTCGGGATTCGTCTAATCTGTGATAACATTTCAAAACAAAATATAAACATTGTACATTAAAAAACCAGTTCCTCAGAGGAACTGGTTTCATTTTAAAATTCAAAAGCCACAATTGCCGTAAATCACGTAAGAAAGTTTTAAACCACCACTTCTCTAAGTGGGTGTCTGCAGAAACACTTCTATCTTCCTCTACATGGAGGCATGATATCCCTGTTTCAATGTAAAACTCCCTTTTATAGTATAAAGGTTAAAACTTAGTTATCATTACGTACATCGTAGCTCGTATCTAGATATTACACCAATCACTTAACAGTATCAATAGTAAATTTTACCATTCCGTACTTTTTTTAAAAATAAACAATAGATACCATACCCTACTATCGCTCCAGTAGTATTAAGTATAGTATCATCCACATCAAACGAACCAACCCGAAATACAATTTGAGTAATTTCAATGGATAATGACATGAAAAATGAAATGATAATAATGGTTTTAATTGATCGAAGGCGCTCGAATAGTGTTGGTAACAATAAACCAAAAGGAACAAAAGCATTAATATTACCGAAGAAATTATCCTTTAACAAATAGAATGAAAATCCATCGAAAGCTAAAATGTAATTAACGATAGATTTAAAAGGAACTAAATTATAATCAATTAACCCCTGTACACTATGCCGATACCCAGAAAAAAATAGTAAATAGAACAAGGAAGATAAATATAATAAGAATATTGTTACCGTACCAGCTTTCACTATGTCTTTTTTTATCCTAACTAAGATAAAACCAACCCCGAACTCTTTTCCTTATTTAAAAAATCTAATTCTTAAAAGCCTTGTAAAATAAATCTAGATAATCCTGTTTACTTATTATTCTAACATTACTTGGAGTAGATCCATTTTCAAATGCAGATGTAGCTAGATAATCAAAATCGACTGACTTCACTTCTGTTATTGTAGAGAAGTTAGGTATTTTTATATCGATTGCTAACTGTTCCATTGATTCCACCAACTTTTTCGTTGCATCCAATTCAGACATAGATTCATCTGCTACTCCAATTATTTTAGCGATTTTTGCATGTTTAACAATATCAGATTCTGCATTATATTCAATCACATAAGGTAAAAACATCGAGTTTGCGACCCCGTGTGGAGTATCATATAATCCACCGATAGCCTCAGCCATACAGTGCACAGATGCAACATCTGAATGAGAAAAAGCCATTCCAGCAATTGTTGAACCAACCATCATGTGATAGCGTGCTTTCTTATTTCCTGGATCCTGTACAGCTAATCTTAAATTAGGATAGATATGGTTCATTGCTTCAACTGCTAAACCATCTGCTATAGGATTAGACCGTTTACAAGTATATGCCTCTATCGCATGTACTAAAGCATCCATACCTGTGGAGGCAGTCAAGGGTGCAGGTAACCCATATGTAAGTTCTGGATCTATCATAGCAAGAGTAGGAGCAATTTTAATATCTTTAATCGTTATTTTTACTCTTTTAGAAGTGTCTGTAATTACAGATGAACGTGTTACCTCGGCTCCAGTTCCAGCTGTAGTAGGAATTGCAACTATGGGAGTAACAGGAATTTTCACTTGATTAATACCAGCGTAGTCTTGAACTGTACCCCCACATGTTTGAAGAACTGCTATTGCTTTGGCAGCATCAATTACTGATCCTCCCCCTAATGCTAATATGCAATCGGCATCAAAGTTCTTAGCTAGGATTCCACCTTCTGCACAATCAGTATCCCGTGGATTTGGTCTAACTTGATTAAATACTTCTATCCTAAAGTGATAAGTAGATAAAATTTCTATAAGCCTATGTACAAGTCCTATTTTTTCGATACCTGGATCGGTTATGATTAAAATTTTACTCCCCTTTATCATTTGTTTTAAGTACTCGCCAGTTTGTAAAAAAACACCCTCTCCTATCTGAATGTTTGTTGGCAAATGAAAGTCAAATGAAGTCATAGTTATCCCCCCAGTTAAATACTTTCCGTATCATCAGATTCCTCAACTAATAGTTTCGCAATATTGCTTACATGCCAGCGTTCTGCAGTTTCTTTTGGTATCAAATACTCTTTTCCTTCTCTAAGGAGCTGACCATTATAATTTGTTTGAACTATCATTTTTACTTTTAACATTAGTATTCTCTCCTTTTTGTTTAACTGGGATAATTTGCAAAATATAGGTGAATGTCCATTACCGTTTTCCCCATCTTACCATATGATAATTAGGCATAACCCATTAGACATATTCCCTATTTTATAGGGTAGGAAGGAGTTATTTTAAATGTATCAAAACTATAATGCGAATATTAACCCCTATGCGCCAATTGAAAATGATTATAGACAACCAGGAATCGGCCCACTTGGAGCGGGCCTAGTAGGATTAGGATTAGGATACCTAGGAGGTACCTATTCTGGTTATCCTGGACCTGGATTTGGAGGCTATGGACCTGGATTTGCAGGTTACGGTCCTGGACCAGGATTCGGTGGCTATGGACCTGGATTTGCAGGTTACGGTCCTGGACCAGGCTTTACTGGCTATGGTCCAGGATTTGGACCAGGTCCTGTATTTAATGACTATGGACCAGGATTCGGTGGATTTGGACCAGGTCCATTCTGAACTAAATAGTTTAATGAAAGTAATCCTCTCTATAATAGAAAGGGTTACTTTTTTTATATATAGATAGAGATTGAAGTTTTCTACCACTCCAAACTTTCTTTGAGTGTTGTAATGTGGGCGTGATGATGATAACCATGCCATGCATATAAACCTAGAGATAAACCCAAAGTAGTTTGTCCAGTCTCCGGATGATTGTATTTTCTCTCAAAATCACTTATGGTCATTGATCTTAGTAAAGTAGTCCACCTTTCATGAACGGACTTCAGTAATTGCAAGGAAACACCAACTGGCAAATCATAGTCAGGTAATTGAGCCCATTGATCCTCTAGGTAAGGTTTAATTGTAGGTTGGTCCTCAGTTAAAGCTATTTTAAATCTAACATAACTATTGAGATGACTATCTGCAATATGATGAACCACTTGGCGAATCGTCCAGCCACCTGGTCGGTATGTTGTATCCAACTGTTCAGCAGATAACCCATTAACCGTTGCTTCTAATTGAAAAGGAATTTTTTCTATATCTTCTATCCAGCCTTCTAGTTTGTCTTTTGAAAGTTCTTCTTTAAAATCAAACTGTCCTATAGGGTAACGCAAATCAATCATAAGACCCACGCTTCCTTTCAATTATAATAATGTAATTTTAATACATAAACTTAAATAAACAAAGAATTTTCTGAAAATTGACCATAAAAAAACCACCTCATCCCCTATAGGGTGAGGTGGAAAGATCATAAAAGTAGGCCTCAATTTACTAGAGACTTACTTTTCGACAACTAATTTCCGTTTACCTGTGGATAGTACAGCTAATACTAAAGCTGTAAGTACTAGGATAATACCTACCCACTGCCATCCATTAATCAAATCATTGAATAATAAAATACCTAGCATAACTGAAACGAGAAGCTCAACTGTGGCTAAAATGGAAGCTTTGCTAGATTCTACATAAGTTAAACCTAGCGTATACAAAATATAAGCAAAGATAGTAGAAACGGTAGAAATGCCTAAGATATATCCCCAAACTTCCCAATTTAGAAATAAGTCTGTTTGCATCCATATCTTACTCGCTGGAACCATAAAGATACTTCCACATATCATCGAATAAACGGTAATAGTTATTGGATGATAAATATGGCTCACATGTTTCCCTATTATGCTATATAATGAACAAAATAAACCCGATAGAACTCCTAAAAGGATTGTCATTATAGAAACACTTGTTACACCATTAGGTAAGAGCCCTACTACAAAACCGCAACCAATGATAGTTAGTAAGACTGCTATTATCTTTTGAGGAGTGAGCATCTCTTTAAAAAGAAACCTTGCAATCAGTGCTGCGAATACTGGTGATGTATATACCATAATTACAGCTATAGACAACGATGCCCTTTCAATTACTTCAAAATAGGCCCAATTAAAAAAAGCGATACTAACTACACCTAGACCAAAAAAATAAGGTAAGTGTTTAAAGTTAATCCTTAAATAACTAGGGGCGAACAAGTAGAGAACTACAAAGAGAATAACACTTGAAACAGTCAATCTAACTGTAACTACTTCCATAGGGGAAAAGCCAAACGTGTACAGATATTTAACGAACAATCCCGTTAAACCCCAAAAAGAGGCTCCAAGTACAATAAGTAAATAAGCAATAAAATTATTCATAGTCCTAACCCTCCCTTTTCTCTCTATCTAACAGGTTCAGGTAAAATTTCCTTTAAGACTATTGCCAATAAAACTTATTGTTTCTTTTTTTCAGACTAACTCATTTCTCAGTTATATTCAATGTTTTCCACTCAAATGTTGTTTCCAATTTTTTTGGAATAAAATGGCTTGCCAGAACCAAGCTGGCAAGCCATGTAAAACACTAGAAATCTCTTAAATTCCTAACTCCTAATAAAGTTTCATCATACTTTTTAATAGTATTATTTATTTTGAGTATAGAAAAAAACTCACAGTCCCGTTGTTCGAAAGGTAATTACTCTTCGTCAAAAAGATTCATGCTCAAGTACCGTTCTCCAGTATCTGGTATTATGCAAACAACTTTTTTACCTTTACCAAGTCTTTTTGCCACCTGAATCGCAGCAAAAACCGCAGCACCACCTGAAAGACCTGCAAAGACCCCTTCCTTTGAAGCTAATTGTTTGAACATTGAAACAGCATCTTCATCCGCAATCTGGATAATTTCATCATAGATTGAGGTGTTTAAAATTTTCGGAATAAAACCAGGACTTGTTCCTACTAATTTATGTTTTCCAGGTTTTCCACCAGAGAGTACCGGCGAGCCCTTTGGTTCCACTACTGAAATATACAATTCTGGTATGAGTTCCTTTAAGGTTTCACCCGTACCTGTCATTGTTCCACCTGTACCTGCTGTAGCAACAAAAGCATCCAACTTACCATCCATTTGCTGATAAATTTCTTTTGCTGTTGTAAATCGATGGACGTCGGGGTTAGCCATGTTTTCAAATTGTTGAGGTATAAAGCTCCCAGGAATTTGTTTTTGTAATTCAATAGCTTTTTTTATTGCACCAGGCATTTTATCCTTACTATCAGTTAAAACTACCTTTGCACCATATGCTTTTAAAATATTTATTCTTTCCTTAGTCATATTATCAGGCATAACGAGGATAGCATCATACCCCTTCGCTGCGGCTACCATTGCTAGTCCGATTCCTGTATTACCACTAGTTGGTTCAATAATCGTATCCCCAGGTTTGATTAATCCCTGTTCTTCAGCAACTTTAATCATATTATTTGCTGCTCGATCTTTAACACTTCTTGAAGGATTAAACATTTCTAACTTTAAATATACATCTGCAGCATCTGAAGGAACTAATTTATTTAACTTGACGATTGGAGTATCACCAATTAACTCTGTTATGTTATTAACAACCTTCATTAGAATACCCCCAATTTATTCAGTCTACTTATGTAATAGTTAATCATTTTTCTACTGTACCTTCCCACTCTAACATTCCACCTGTCATATTCGTTGTTTCGAAACCGTGTATTTGTAGGAATTCAGATGCGTTTGCACTTCTTCTACCTGACCTGCAGACAATAATATATTCCTTGGATTTATCTAATTCATTCATACGGGATTCTACTTGTCCAAGTGGGATATGTACTGCTTCTGGAATTATGCCTTGTTCCACTTCTTCATCTTCTCGAACATCGATAATGTTTAACTTCTTTCCACTTTCCAATAAATTATGAACTTCATTCGCACTTATTTCCTTCATACTAATTTATCCCCCAAATATTTTTAGTTTAAATTTGAAAATTAACCTTTAAATCAATTTTAACAACTTTTGAACAGAACAACCAAACAATAAGTTCTCACTTGCCTATATTCTTATTTTAATTGAAAAGAACTGTCACTTATCCATTCAATCTTTGCTTCTTTTTTTAGATCTCTAACTAATTGAAATAATGCTGCATCTTTTTGTTTAGCTTCAATCATACAATCTATAATGTCGACACTTCCCTTAACCTTATTTATAAAAGTGGTAAACATATTTGGATCTACATAGTCAGCATGATGTCTAAACTGTTTTTCGTTTTTAGGGCTTGATAAATGAACTTTTACTGGAAACTCCGAATTACTCCAACTCTTTACAATTCGATCCCAGTATTCAGTCCACTCTACGTTATTATTGTTAGCTTCATGATGATGAAGATCAAATACATGAGGAATAGATAGTTTTTCCGATAAATAAAGAACATCTTCAGAATTAAACGTTTTATCGTCGTTTTCTAAGATTATCATTTGTTGTAATCTTTGAGAAATCCGACCCCAATTATCAATAAAACGTTCAAGAGCGGCTACTTTGTTTCCATAACTACCGCCTGTATGCAAAACACATCTGTGTCTTGGATTTACTCCCATTGCAGTTAATAAATCATAATGATATTTCAAATTTTTAACAGAACTTTTGACAACGTCTGATTTGGGTGAATTAAGGACAACAAAATGATCAGGATGAAAATCGATTCGCATTTTATTTTTACTGGCATAATCCCCCAATTCCCGAAGCTTATCTTTCGTGGGCTCTATATAGTCCCAATCCTCTAAATCTTCATGTGTAGCAAGAGGTATAAGACGGGAGCTAAGTCTAAACAAAGATATTCCAAATGCTTTATTATGCTTTAACAACCGAAGAGAATTATCTATATTTTTATTTGCAAGCAATTCAAGTTTTGAAATGGCTGCTTCCCGGTCTTTATGCTGACTAAAGTTCTTATAAGTCATTGTTTTTGATGGCGAACTGTTTATCACATGCATACTCATTGCAACGTAGCCTAGACGAAAAATTGTCATATTAACACATCCCTAGTAATTAAATATCCATTTTTAGTATAGTCAAAAACAAAAATAATATAGATATACATAAAAGTTAATCAAACGTTTGTTTAATTAAATATCGTAAGTTCAATCTTCTTATTTTCCTCCCTATTTAAATTATTTAGGTGCTGGTGTCATTTCTTGCGGTTACCCAGGAAATAGTAAAGCTAATTCTAAGTAATCGGGACTATCAATATACTGGACAAAATAGCTTATTAAGGCTAAAATTACCGCAGAAATAGAGAAAGGATTTTATTACTATGGATTTACTTGTCATTACCTCTACTATCGCCGTAATGGGCCTGATTATAGGATTGGGAGTACTAACAGCCTCCCAAATTCCGATTACTAAAGAACTAAAATCTGGTATTATGTTTATCATTATTAATATTGCAGTACCTTCTATCATATTAAATGGAATATTTAGTACAGAAGTAACGAGTCATTTATTAAATCAAGTGTTGGTTATCTTTGTCTTTTCAATCAGTTTTCACATTTTATCTTTACTTTTCTCCTTCACTACTTCAAAACTATTCAACTTTCAATCCCTTTCTCCACAGAAGCTTAGCATTTTGTCTACCTTTGGAAATACTGGTTTTATTGGAATACCTCTTTGTGCTACAATATTTGGCCCTACTGGTGGTCTCTTAGCAGCCATTTTTGATTCAGCTATGGACCTTGTTATTTTCACCATAGGAATTTACATGCTTCAATCCCACGGTAAATTTAAATTGAGACAATTAAAAGCCTTAGTAAATCCTCCTCTAATCGCGATCACCGTTGGATTATTGGCGGCTGTTACTGGATTTGATCCGCCGGATTTTATCAAACAACTGACCGGAATGTTGTCAGCAATTGCTGCTCCGTTAGCAATGATTTACGTTGGCATGTTAATTCCACCACTTATCCAGAGAAAAGGGTTATTATTTTATTCTAGTATTTGGTTTCCCTTATCATTTAAACTGCTTATACTTCCAATAATTACTTTTGTACTTATTTCTTTTACTTATTTTGATGGTTTGATTAAGAATATTATTATAATCCAAGCGTCTATGCCGACGTTCATGTTGGCTACTGTATTATTTTCACGCTATACAGACGACGAAGAAACAGCAGTATTAACTACTATTTATTCAACTATTCTTTGTCTTTTTACTATCCCATTTATATCCATCCTTGCTACATGGTGGGGATTATCTTAATAGAAATCCTAATCTGGAAATAATTACTCCTTCTATTTATCTACTATTACCCTTATAATATCCTGTTAGAAGAGGAGGTGTTACTATGGCTGAAATGAAATATTTTATCTTTTTTGACTTTGAGATGCTTTGCTCAGATAGAGGAATGCTTTTTGAAGATATGGAAGCAATTCGGTTAGGCGCTGTAAAATATGAAATTGAAACGGAAAGAGTCACCTATTTTGATCAATATATTCGTCCAACAAAACTAAAGCCTCTAAGTAAATTCTGTAAAAAATTAACCGGAATTGAGGATTCGGACTTAGTCGATGCACAAACGTTTGAACAAGTATTCTCTGATTTCTTAACATGGGTTGGTGGCGTTAAACGCTCACGCTTTTTTTCATGGTCAAAAAGCGATTTGACTCGTCTAAAGTTAGATTCAGAGAAACATAACATATCTATTTCGACAATTGATAAAATCGAAAAACGATATGTCGACTTTCAAGCAACGCTCTCGAAAAGAGTTTCTAAAAATAATCTTTCTGTTGAAAATGCTTTAGTTCTATATGGATTGAAATTTATAGGACAACAACATAATCCTATGTTTGATGCCTATAATACACTTAGAATATATTTGAATTTCCTAAATGAACCATTACAATCCGACCTTATCATGTTAAATCAATTCATATTTGATGAAGAACTTGATAATAAGGCACTAGTAAATCTGAAATTAAGAGAGTCAATTAAACGTGATATTGAATCATTTTTAAATGATCTTAGTGATATTTACAAAATAAGACAAGCACAAAAGATGATTAGAAAAACTAAACAACTTTTGAAAAAGTATGAAAATATTCTAGTAAATCGATCTGGTTTATTTTCAAATGAAATTATTGAAAGTGTTAGACTGCTTAAAGAATTTCATGAAGAATTATTACTAACATACAAAGAACACTTTATAAGTTCTTCTAAAATAATGATTCTTGATGACCATATAGTTAAACCTATAAAACAACTCGCAATCTGAAGTGAGGACAACTCAGTCTTCCTTCGTACATAGATACCACTCCTTATTTTTCCACACCTAAAAATACTCCATATTGTTAACTAAACGTCATGATTTCAAATGAAATCATGACGTTTTCATTATGTTCTTTAATTTTAAGCCTTTAATCTAATTTAAATCATTACGATTTTGTGACAGTACCTTTGGAGCGTCCCCTCCCCTGTGTTCCCTATTTCAAACTAATCTAGGTTGGGGATTTTTCTAGATAAAATACTTAAGTGACATAAGTCCCAAACTTAAGTGACTTACCTCACTACTAAGCTTAACTATTACAGATACACTTTATTTAAATTCTTAGTTGCGTTGTGATTTATCTTCTTTCAATTAATACCAGTGCCATCAAATCATACCAAAACTAAGATAAGGAAGATTAGCTAACAGGGGGTGAATTTCGATGGAAACAACAAAAACTCTTAAGACTGAAAAACCAGAAAAATATGATGAAAAATCACTAAAAGGTACGATAGTTTCCGTAGGTTTTGTTGCAGCAGTTATCGTAGTCATGTGGGTGGCTGTGTTTTGGATCTATATGGAAAGAGTATAAAGGGGGGAAATATATGCAACATCGATTAGAAGAGATATGGATGACGATTAGTGTAGGTATTTTAGTTGTATTTATGATCATTATTGGATATCAAACCTTTGCACTAGGTATGGGACCTCCAAGTCATAGTGAAACCATTGATCCACAGAAAGTAGAACAAATCGCTCCGTTTGATGATCCAGGTGTTAAAGAAATCGCTGAAAATGAGTATGAAGTAGTTATGATATTACAATCATTTGGGTTTAACCCAAGCAATATTGAAGTACCAGTTGGAGCTGAGGTTCACTTTACAATGACATCCAAGGATGTTACTCACGGTTTTCAAGTACCTGGTACTAATATAAATGCAATGGTTATGCCAGGGCATATACAAAAAATTTCACACACGTTTAAAGAACCAGGCAATTATTTAGTAATCTGTAATGAATATTGTGGTATTGGACACCAAGCAATGAGTACTACAATTACCGTTAAGTAAAGGAGGGAAATGAAAATGGAACAATCATTAAGAGAAACTATTCATGAGAATCCAAAGAAAATATTGGGTGTAAATTCCCAAGATGCAAAGGTTTCACTATCTTATTTAACTGTCGCATTTGTATCGTTACTCATTGGTGGAATATTAGGATTAGTACAAGGACTAGAACGTGCAGGCCTCATACAACTTCCATCATGGTTAAATTATTATCAAGTATTAACAGCACATGGACTTCTATTACTTGTTGTATTCACAGCTACATTTTCAATCGGTTATCTATATGCTAACCTTTCCCATGCACTAGGAGGACTCCTTCCTAAAGTCCGTAAATTAGCATGGACTGGTTTTGTTCTAATGATCATTGGTGTGGCAATGGTAGTTACCATGATTGTCCTAAATGAGGCATCGGTGTTATATACGTTTTATCCGCCTCTCGCAGCCCACCCAATTTTTTATATAGGGTTAGTGTTTGTAGTACTAGGCATATGGGCTTGTTGCTTCGGAGTGTTTATTAACTACAGACACTGGAGAAAAAATCACCCTGGTGAAGTAACTCCAATCTTAGCATTTTTCACAATGGGCGTATTCGTATTATGGTTTTTTGCATCTTTAGGTGTAACTATCGAAGTTTTCACTTTAATTCCTTGGTCAATGGGATTGGTAGAGACTACGAATGTCATGGTAGCTCGCACACTATTTTGGTGGTTCGGACACACTTTAGTTAATATATGGTACCTTGTTGCAATTTCCGCATGGTATGTGTTTGTACCAAGAATTATTGGTGGCAGACACTTTAGTGATAAATTGATTCGACTTGTCGTTATTTTAGTCGTAATACTAAACATTCCTGGTGGATTTCACCACCAAATAATTGACCCAGCAATCTCACAGTCTATAAAATTCTTACATGTGTTTATGAGTCTTTCAATTGCAGTACCTTCTCTTATGACTGCATTCGCAATGTTTGTGGTATTTGAGAGAACCGGTAGAAGATTAGGTGGAAAAGGTTTACTCGGTTGGCTTAAAAAGCTTCCATGGGGAGATGTCCGATTCTTAGCACCAATGATTGCTATGATTAGCTTCATATTTGGTGGAGCTGGCGGAATTGTCAATACTAGTAATCAACTTAACCAAGTAATCCATAATACAATGTGGGTTGTTGGCCACTTCCATATTACAGTTGGTGTTTCAGTAGTTCTAACATTCTTTGGTATTTGTTATTGGTTAATTCCGCATTTATCAAAACGAAAACTAACACCAAAAATGAACAAAATTGGTATTATTCAGACCCTTATTTGGACAGTTGGTATGATTATTATGTCTGGTTCCATGCATATCGTGGGATTACTAGGTGATCCAAGGCGTACTTCTGATACAACATACGGAGGACACGAAGCGGCAGCAAGCTGGGTACCATTTGAAATGTTATTTGCAGTAGGAGCCACACTCCTGTTAATTGGCGTTATTATTCAGGTTTATGCGGTATTCAATATGATGTTCTTTGCACCAAAAGGCAATACAGAATATCCAGTTGCTGAACCAGAAGATGATGAAACTCCAACACCTATGTGGACGGAACGTTGGGGGCTTTGGATTGTATTACTATTAATGGTAGTTGCTATGGCGTATGTAGTTCCAATCGTTGATATGCTCTTAAATGCACCTCCTGGGTCACCACCGATCCGAACATGGTAGATTAGTCTAAGACTTTGCATTTGGGAAGTGAATTTATGACCAAAAATCGACGAACCATGATAAGTGTTACCCTGATATTATTGTTTGGATTTGTGTTGTTCTATCAAGGAACAGATGGATTCCGGGCCTTTACTCAAGAAAGTGCTAGAACATATGAACTACTAAAGAATAAGCCCGAATTTCCATCTGTCACATTACAAGACAGTAACAATAGGACATATACATTTGAAGAATTTTCAGAGGGCAAATACGTGTTTATTACATTTATGTACACGAACTGCGGCACTGTTTGTCCACAATTAGAAAAGAACATGTCTGAGGTTTATGATTTAATACCAAGCGAATATATCGGTGAAGACATTGTTTTCTTAAGTATTAGTTTTGATCCTACACGAGATGACCCAGAAACTCTAACTAAATATAGAAGTTACTTTGGAAGTGATGGCGAGACCTGGCGAATGGCACGAATAAACAACCAAGAAGAACAAGATAAACTTTTAGAACGATTAGGAGTTGTCGTTATTCCTGACGGTCAGGGAAACTTTCAGCATAATTCGGCTTTCTATTTAATAGGACAACAAGGTCATTTACTAGAAATGATGGATTATACTAAGATAATAAAAGCCTCAGATACTGTAATATCATATCTAAACAACAAGGTGGAGGATTAGCAATGAAACTAGCAAAATACGGATTAGTCCTGTATATATTCCTTGCTCTCCCTCCTGTTGCAAACTTATTGGAGTCAATCATGATCGTTCACATGCATATGCAAATGCCTTTACTAGTCGCTTCCGGATTCTTAATGGCAGGTTTCTTTCAATTAAAGTTTCCGAACTTCCTTGAGAAATGGAATAGTAATGGAATCCCAGGAATAATTCTTTTCGTTATAATTTGGAGTTATTGGATGCTTCCAAGAGCTATGGATGAAGCCATAACATTACAGGTGGTAGAGTTATTCAAATTCATTAGTTTACCATTTTTAGCTGGCGTACCTCTTCGGGATAGTTGGAAAAAACTTTCATCTATCGGAAAGGACATTGTTTATCTGTATTTTATTATTATGTTCATTGTAATGGCATGGATCTATATCGGTTCCGAAAGCCAGTTATGTAATAACTATTTATTAGTTGAACAAAAAACGTTAGGTTGGGGATCTTTGGCTATTGCAGCCTGTATGATTATCTATCTTTTGCAATTAATATTTATCGATCAATCAGAGTTTGAGTAAATTTTATGAATAACAGATATTGTGTCAATTTTTTGACAATCGAAAAAGTGTGATATATATCAAACCCTTAGGTTTAAAAACTATGTATCATGAACTTGTAAGAAGCAGTACCAATAGAAAAAATATAGGAGGAATTTATTATGAAAAAGGTATTATTAACAATAGCGTTTTCTGCATTAGTTTTGGTTTTAGCAGCATGTGGTGGAGATGATAGCTCTAACAATGATAGTGGTGGTGAAACAACTGGCACTGCAAGTACAGTTGATTTAGTAGCATCTAACTGGGAGTTTGAACAAGACACCTACACTGTGCCAGCTGGAGATGTAACAGTAAATTTATCTAACGCAGAAGGATACCATGGTATTGAAATAGATGGTGCTGATTTATCAATCGATGGTGAAGGTTCTGCAACTGTAAATCTTGAAGCTGGAGAATACACAATTAAATGTAACATCCCTTGTGGTGAAGGTCACGAAACTATGGAAGCAAAATTAATAGTTGAATAGGATTTGCATAACATATGATTTTGAGTCAAAAGCTTTGAAATAGAAAATTAAAATAGAGGTGCAATCCGTATAGGATTTCGCACCTCTATTTTTCTTTATATATTGGGGTTTAAAGTAAATTATAATGAATTTGTACTATAATTAAAAAGTACATGTCAGAATCACTCAAATGTTAGTTACAATCGGGAAATAGCATTTTTACAACCAAGCTTACCTTGAAATGTAGAATACCAATTAAATTCCGAGCTGTATTATATATTAATATTATAGAAGTAATATACCATCCCCTGATTTAAATATTACACGCTTTAGTTTATTTAAAGTTATTTGCATATAAAAAATCAAAATAACAAATAATATAATTTACACCAAAATATTAGAACTGGAAAGGAGCTTATTTTTATGGACAAAAAACAACTACAAGAATGTATCACTGAATGTGAAAGTGCATTAGGGCACCTAAATAATGCAATGGGTAAAGCCCATGACACTGCTAAACAAAAAATGCAACATGCTTCTAAAGATTTAGAAGAATGTCTTGCAGAGTGCCGTAGTTTACTTTAATTATAATAATCCCTGCTTTTTTGTAGGGATTATTTCACTATTCAAATAACATGCAGGATGATGGACATAACCTGCACAAATAAAATTTTTGTTAAAAACCAAGGATTCTAATTGTCAATTGGCTAATGATTGTTCTTCTTGATTTCCCTTTAGCTTAATAATATTTTATATTTTGATTGATTAACTTTCTACAATTCAAGTTATTTCCTTCAATCTTCCACCATGAAATCTCCTTTAACGTTCTCCCATTGATAATCTTTTTTCATACACCTGTCACATTCTTATATTTGAGAATCCTGCACTCTTTTTGGGATTGTCTCCCACAAATATACTCTCCAAAGGTAAAACATTAAGGTTTCTAAGTGCTTTTGGAAATATTTAGGTTCAAGCTTTTTCGTACCTTCCCATTCAAATATAAGAATTGTATTATCCATATTGCACTGTTCTTTACCATTAGTAATCATTTCTATAACTATATTTTTTCCTTTAATTTTTCTAACATATTAATGAGGTTAGCGAACTGCTACTTTTATTTAAG
This sequence comes from Aquibacillus halophilus, assembly GCF_009649745.1. Classification (GTDB taxonomy): domain Bacteria; phylum Bacillota; class Bacilli; order Bacillales; family Amphibacillaceae; genus Aquibacillus; species Aquibacillus halophilus. The sequence goes on from NZ_WJNG01000005.1 coordinate 215,554, forward strand.
TAGAACTGTTCACAGATTGATTTAACATAATATTATTCTTCAAATAGAGAATGCAAAAAAGGAATGCTATTCGCATCCCTTTTTATTACGTTTAATATATTTTTTGTATCAATGTTGTGTCTAACTATTACCAATTTTAGATGTCAAATTAAAAGATTAAATAGGTTAGCATCTTTATTGATCTCAGTGTAGGAAAATCCTTTTTTCTCCATTCGGTTGATAAGTTGGTGATAGTCTTCCCTATGTTTAAGCTCGATACCAACTAATACAGGACCTTTATCTCGATTATTCTTCTTAGTATATTCAAAGCGAGTAATATCATCAGTCTCACTTAATACGTCATCCATAAATTCTCTAAGCGCACCTGCACGCTGAGGGAAATTCACAATAAAATAATGCTTATAACCTTCGTATATGAGAGAGCGCTCCTTAAAATCTTGCATCCTGTCAATATCATTGTTTCCACCGCTAATGATACAAACGATGTTCTTTCCTTTTATTTGATCTTTATAATAATCTAATGCGGCTACCGGTAAAGCACCTGCGGGTTCCGCAACAATCGCATTTTCATTATATAAATCTAGTATTGTTGTACACACTTTTCCTTCTGGTACAACGACAATGTCATCAATTATATCTTTGGCAATTTCATAAGTAAGATGACCTACTTGTTTAACGCTTGCTCCGTCGACAAACTTATCAATATGATCAAGTGTTACAACTCTTTCCTGTTCTAAAGATTTCTGCATCGCAGGTGCACCAGCTGGTTCAACACCAACAACCTGTGTAGTAGGACTAATGCTCTTGATATAAGAACCGACTCCAGAAATTAATCCCCCACCTCCAATGCTCATAAATACATGTGAGATAGGTTCCTCCATAGAATCAATAATTTCCAAACCAATAGTTCCTTGACCATTTATCGTTCGGTAATCATCAAATGGATGAATAAAAGCCATTTGGTGTAAGTCACAATATTCTTTAGCTTCATAAAAAGAATCATCAAACGTATCTCCTGTTAGAACAATCTCTACAAAGGGACCACCAAAAAACTCTACCCTTGAAACTTTTTGACGGGGTGTAGTAGCAGGCATGAAAATTCGCCCTTTAACTCCCAAAGCCTTACATGAATATGCTACTCCCTGGGCGTGGTTGCCAGCACTAGCGCACACAACACCGTTTTCAAGCTCCTCCTTGGATAAACTTTGCATGAAATTGTATGCCCCTCTAATTTTAAAAGATCTAACTACCTGAAGATCCTCTCTTTTTAAGTAGACATTACAGTCATAGCGATCTGATAAGATTGTGTCCTTTTGAAGTGGTGTTTTTACAACAATATCTTTTAAAACTTGGTTGGCGATAATAATATCTTTTATTTGAATTGGATTCAATTTTGTACTCATTTTTTGTCTCATTCCTCCGAAAAAATTAAATAGTTAAGACTCATACTACCACATCCATAAAAAATATAAAACCAAATGTTTTCTAAAATTTTAGAAAATTATAACAAATGGCTGTTTTGCCTAATATATGATCTAGATTTAAAGAAAAAAAATTATTACCAAAGAAAACTAAATATTTCCAACAAAAAATCCTTAGCACTTTGAAATTCATCGCTAAGGATTTCAATTGTCTATATCACTACTTCTTCTTCACCTGTACTTATTAAATCATATTCTACCTTACACTGTTTCTTTAATAATTGCTTTTCCTCTATACTTATAAATGCAGCATCTATACTATTAATAACCAATTGATATATCTCTTTAAATGTAAAATTAAACTTTTCCATTACCATCGCGTACTCCTTGTTAAGGTTTGTATTAGATACAGTAAGGTTATCAGTGTTAACTGTAACCATTAATCCAAGGTCAAAATATTCTCTGATTGGATAATCGTCCCAACCTGAACATGCTTTCGTTTGTATGTTGCTAATCGGACACATTTCTAATGGTATTTTATTTTTAGAAAGATAGTCTAGCAAGTGTAAATCTTCCCTTAATCTCACACCATGTCCAATTCGCGTTGCGCCTAAATGTTGAACGGCCTCTTTTATATTTTCTGAACCTGCTGCTTCACCGGCATGAATTGTAATAGGTATCCTTTTTTTGTCAGCAAATTTAAAAATTCGTCTGAAAAGGAATGCGGGAAAAGAAGCTTCATCACCAGCTAGGTCGACCCCTGCAAGACCTCCATCTATAAATTGTGCTGATGCTTGAATAACTTCAATATTTTGGTTGATAGCGTGGTGCCGTAAACAACAAGCTATTGCATTCGCCCCAACTCCGAATTTACGTTCACCTTTCTTCAATCCCTTGATGACTGAAAAAATTACTTCTTCAACAGTCAACCCCTTTTCCCGATGAAGTTGGGGTCCAAACCGGACTTCGATATACTTACAATTTGTAGAATATGCTTGCTCTACTAATTCGAAGGCTACACGTTCAATGGCTTCAGAAGTTTGAAGAACCCGAGAGACTAAATCAAATTTACTCAAGTATTCCTTTAAACTGTTACAGTTTTCATCAATTTGCAGTAGCGGTCTTATTTTATCTATTGTATTTCCAGGAAGAATTAGTCCCTGAGTCTTAGCTAAATCTAATACAGTACCTGGTTTTACACTTCCATCAAGGTGTAAATGTAAATCAATTTTTGGTAGTTTCTTAATCGCTTTCCACTTCTTCTCTTCGATTTTCACGGTACATTCTCCTTTCAGATTATGAGAATATTGTACCGAGTTTAATACAGCCAGAATAAAACTACTACTATCCTGTAACCTTTATTGACAACATTTTTTTGAAACTCTAGTTTTCACCTTTAATTTTGTAGTGATTTTGTTTTTTTGTCATGTTTAGATAGAATAAAATCTACATAACCGGTTCCTAAGAGTACCCCGATAACGATCAATAAAAACCCAACTAGTTGTGACATTTGAATTGTCTCACCAAGTAATAAGAATGATCCAATTAGAGCAAAAAAAGGAATAAGATTATTAAAAATTGCTGTTTGCCCCGCTCCAATTTGGTTAATTGCTAAGTTATATAAGATGTGACCAAGTCCTGTGGCAAGAATTGCAGATGAGATTAATACAGCCCAGACCCCCATTGGTACAACCGATAAATTTGTCGATCCTTTTGGCTCAAGAATAAAACTAACAGATAATAATAGAAGTGAGCCCACAAGTAACATCACTGCAGTCATCTGCTTTGCGGATAAACTGATAGTTGCTTTTTTTATCACTATAAAACTTGATGCTTGAGAGACCATAGCAATAAATACAAATAAATCACCCTTTGAAACTAATCCCATCCCACCATTATTATAGATAATAACGATTGATACCCCACTTAATCCAAGAATAATTCCAATAATCTTCAAGAAAGTTAATCTCTCATTTAGAAAAAACATCGCTAATATAGCAGTAGTGAGCGGAATAAGTCCGAGGATAATCGATGAATTCGATGCGGTTGTTTCTGTTAGTCCAACAGCTAGAAAACCGTGGTGAAAAAGTTGTCCCAATAAAGAAGCAATCAAAATGTAGATCCATTCCTTTTTATTTAATTTCCTTAGATCACGTATGAAAAATAAAACGATAAACACGGCTATTGCAGCAATAAAAACTCGAGCACCTTGCATCAGGATGGGTGGGAAATACTCTACTAAAAATTTGACTGCTACTACATTTAATCCCCACAAGATCATAACAAGTATTAATAAACTATGTGTTAGTGCTCGTGACATAGACTTCCTCTTTCCTTATACGACAATAGTTAAATGATTACAGATGAATAAGAAACAACTACCTAGTTAGGTAGTTGTTTCTTATTCATTATAGCTATGCCGCAAAAAAAATTTTTAAAATGCGTTAGTTAAATTTGGAACAATCTGCTTTTTACGTGATACGACGCCTTTTAATGTAGCAATATTATTTATTAATGTTACATCAAAGGCTTTTTCGACTGCTTTAGTTTCCTTGCCAAGTGCTAATACATCTGAATCGTTTGTTAAGATGTTTGTCACAACAAATACAAATAAGTCTAAACCTTTTTCGTGAATCACTTTATTAATTGCAATTTCTATTTCTTCTTGAGCCTCAAGTACTTCCTTAGTATCAACAGTATTGATTTGAGCAACCTCTACTTTGTGGTCATTCATAGAAAATTCTTTTGCATCCAATGATATTAACTCGCCAACAGTTTTATCACTTAAATCTGCACCAGCTTTTAACATTTTCAAACCATAATCCTCTGTATCAACTTCAGCAATAGCAGCAAGTTCCTTGGCAGCTTCTACATCCTGATCAGTGCAAGTAGGTGACTTAAACAAGAGTGAATCGGAGATAATTGCTGACAACATTAAGCCAGCTGTTTCTTTTTGGATTTTAACATTATTCTCTTTATATAGTTTATTTAAAATAGTTGCCGTACACCCAACTGGTTCCGCACGATAGTATAATGGATCACTTGTTTCAAAATTTGCAATCCGGTGATGATCAATAACTTCTAATACTTGTACTTGATCCAAATCACTAACACTCTGTTGACTTTCGTTATGATCTACTAAAATAACTTTACTTACCTCATTAGCTACTGTTTCGACCAATCTTGGTGCTTCTACTTTGAATTGGTCTAGCACGAATTGAGTTTCTCCACTAATCGAACCTAATCTAACCGCTTCTACGTTAGCTCCTAATTGCTTTTTCAATTCAGCATAAGCTATAGCAGAACAGATAGTATCTGTATCAGGGTTCTTGTGTCCAAAGATTAAAGTTTTTTCCATAAAAATTCTCCTAACATCTAATTATTAGCTACCCGTTTATGTACTAATTGATGGTAACACAATTTCTATTCTACCACGACTGTTATCGGAGAAGAAGTATCATCTATTACTAATAGACTTCCAATCCCCTGTCCCAATTACTTTGTAGTCTGAGACTTTTGATACGGGATAAACATAAGTATAAGCTGTAATGGTTTTGTCTTCAAAATATATCGGGCTGACAATTCTTTCATAGTCATTATTCATATGTTCTGGCTCAAGATATCCTTCTAGATGGTCTAAATCCTTTAACTCTTCTTTAGAAATACGATATAGTTCCCCAATCACTTTTTGATTGGACTCGTTGACCATGGTGGGATACCCATGGCCAGTATTATACAATATTCCATAAGTCCAACATTTTGTTGATATACAAATCGCATTTTGTAGCAAGTGATGATTTAACTCGTGTTTTCTCAGAGTCCCATAAACAAAAACGTTGATTTTACCTTTCATATACAACACCCTTAAAGGTTTTATATTTTAGCGTTATTAAGGCTATCCATTTTTAATTTGACCAATTCCTCGTACCTGATATTTAGTTGACGTCAAGGACTGCAATCCCATTGGTCCCCTAGCATGTAACTTCTGTGTGCTTATTCCTATTTCTGCTCCAAACCCAAACTCAAATCCATCTGTAAAACGTGTAGAAGCATTGTGGTACACAACTGCAGCATCAACTGAATTGAAAAATTCAACGACGTTCTCCTCCGAATTAGTAATAATCCCTTCTGAGTGCCTAGAACCGTACTTATTAATATGCTCAATAGCTTCATTAATGTTTGAAACTGTTTTGATTGCTAAAATCTCATCTAAATACTCCGTTTCCCAGTCTTCTTCAGTAGCTGCCACTAGATCAGTGTGCATTTGCAGGATTTTTTCATCAACTCGAAGTTCCACCTTTTTATCTTGTAACTTCTTTACTAGAGCATCCATATGGATACTCGCCCAATTTTCATCCACTATAACTGTTTCAATAGCATTACATACTGATGGACGCTGTGTCTTAGCATTGATAATGATATCAATAGCCATACTTACATCTGCTGATTGATCGATGAATATGTGACAGTTTCCAGCACCTGTCTCAATTACTGGGACGACAGATTGCTCCACGACGGCTTTGATTAACTTTTTACCTCCACGAGGTATCAGTACATCCAAATAGTCCTTTAATTTAAAAAAGTTAGAGGCAGTTTCTCTGCTCGTATCTTCTATTAATTGAACAGCATCCTTTGGTAACTCTGACTTTGATAATGCACGTTGAATGACTTCTACAAGAGCTTTATTCGAATAAAGTGCTGAAGAGCTACCACGTAGCAATACAGCATTTCCTGTTTTCAAACAAAGACTTGCAGCATCAACAGTTACGTTTGGTCTTGCTTCATAAATCATACCAACAACGCCCAGTGGAACAGCAATTTTTTCAATTTGTAATCCATTTGGTCTTTCCCATGATTCCAAGACTACGCCAGTTGGATCTGTTAAATGAACTAACTGTCTAAGTGCATCGGCCATCTCTGTTATTCGTTGTTCTGTTAAGATTAAACGATCAATTAATGAGTCATGAAAACCTTTTTGTTTTGCTTCATCAATGTCTCTTTTGTTTTGATCTAGTATCCAACTAGTTTCAGCTTCCAATTGGTCAGCAATTAATATAATCGCTGAGTTTTTCTGATCAGTCGATTTCTTTCCTAAAATGACTGCAGTTTGCTTTACCTTTTTTGCCTTTTCCATTAAATCGCTCACAAAATAACCTCCTTCAAGGATAATACTAATCGATCTCGATGAATTACCTCTGGTCGTAGATGATTTGTTAACTTCATAGCTTCTTTACTTATCATACCTTTGATTTGCTTTAATTCAGTTGAAGAATAATTAACCTGACCTTTGGCTAAAACACGCTGCTCTAAATTAAGCAACTCGACTACATCTCCGGCTTCAAAATCACCTTGAACAGTTTTGATGCCTGCTGGTAAAAGACTTTTTCCTTCAAATGAAATTGCCTGTTCGGCACCGGTATCAATTAAGAGCTGCCCTCGTATCGATGAGTGAAAGGCAATCCATTGTTTTTGTTTGCGAAAACTATGGCTCTTTTTCTCGCCAATGTATGTTCCATCTCCATTTCCGTTTAAAATTTCAACTAATTTATTCTCACCACTACCTGATCCAACAAAGGTATTAACACCCAAAGATAAAGCTGTTTTTGCAGCTAAAAGCTTTGACTTCATTCCACCCGTACCCAATTTTGAGTTTGATACTACATCCGCTTGTTCAATTAGACTATCTGTTATTGTAGGTAAATAATCATATCGGTTAGCAGATGGGTTAACATGTGGATTTTTATCATAAAATCCATTAATGTCTGTCAATATGATGAGAAAATCAGCTCGAGTTAAACCACCTACTAAGGCAGATAACATATCATTATCACCAAACGTTAATTCGTCTATGGCAACTGAATCATTTTCATTAATAATTGGTAGGACAGATCGTTTTAGTAATTCCTTCAAAGTAGAATAAGCATTACCATATTGTTCTTCACTAACAAAAACATCTCTTGTCAAAAGCAACTGAGCTGTAACAATTTGATGCTCTTTAAATGCCTCTGTGTATGCTTGCACCAATAAACCTTGACCAACAGCTGCAGCCGCTTGTTTACCCGCTAAGGTAATAGGTCTTATTGGATAACCAAGATCACTAAACCCTGCAGCTACAGCACCAGATGACACTAGAATGACCTCATAATCTAACTTTATCAACTGTGCGATTGCACCTGTGTGCTCTAACAGTTTTATTTTACTTAATTCACCTTTACCATTTGTTAAGGAACTGCTTCCTATTTTAACAATTACCCTTTTCTTGGCCAATTGATCACATCCTTAGTTACATGCTTGTTGAACTAAAAAAACTCCTTCCGTCCTTTCACAATAAATTGTAAAAGGACGGAAGGAGTAATTTCCGCGGTACCACCTTTGTTGATAAGTATTGAATAATCAATACTATCCGCTCTTTTCCGTTAACGCCGGAAACGGTCGGGTTATCGCCGACAGCTAAAGGGTAGGTTCAATAATAAGAAAACGATGGAATCTTTCAGCCGATGGATTCCATTCTCTATCGATTTCTATGACTATTTACTGGCCCTTATCAAAGCTAATATTAATGCTATAGTTTTAGAGTCTTTTATTTTAATTAGTTATAAAAATTATTATGCTTTAGTTAAAACTAATTGTCAACAACTTATTGGAATTTTCCAATTACTTAGGCTTAACCATAATCCTTAATTTGTCCCTTAATAAACATAATTCTTTTTTTAAAAAATACAATAAAGTGAGGACAAGTTTAGTGTGAAGAGGAGAAATTCTATATGAAAACCTATTTTAAAAACACTATTAGCATTCTACGGAGTTAATGATGAGAAGTACATTAAGAGCTTATATTATAATTACCTGTGGTAGTTTTATTCAAGGTATGGCTATGGCTTTATTTCTTTTTCCTCATGCAATTCCTTCTGGTGGAGCAGGTGGAATTGCTGTATTACTAAATTATTGGTTTAATATACCACTTAGCTTCGCCCTTTGGCTTGTGAATTTCACTTTATTGGCATCAGCGATCAAATGGTTAGGGAATGCTAGTACGATTGGAACAATGTACACAATCACTATCACTTCGATAAGTGTTCATATTTTTAGCATGGATATATTTAGTCATCATGCAAATGTTTGGGTAGATTTAATCATAGGTTCAATTGTCTTAGGAATAGGTGTAGGAATACTACTAAGGCAACAGGTATCTAATGGTGGTATGGGGGTTATCGCCCTTATATTCGCTAAATTTCGAAACATACCTCCTGGTAAACCGCTCCTTTTACTAAATGGTTTTATTTTCATTTTAACTGCATCAATTATCGCTTGGGAAATTGTTGTTCAAGCCCTTATTTCACAATGGATATCAACAAGAATTCTAGATATTGTCTACAATTTAAAGCTTACTATATATAGAGCGCCAACATTGAGTTGGCGAAAAAAGTAAGGACAACTTAACAGTACAAATTTGAACAAAAATTTATAAATCATATATCCTAGCTTTTTGGAAATAAAAGCTAGGATATAATAATTAAAAAACGGATTATTAACTCTTTTCCTGATCATCTAGCTCTATTTTTTTCCCACCGACAGACAGGTAAGAATACACTTCTAAATCAGGCTTTAATTTTGTTAGGCCTTGCAAATAAGGATTTACCAAGTCTTTGAAATCTTGATAAACGCCTTCTTCCTCAAGTTGGCCATACACATACATCTTTTTGTCCTCCATTAAAAAAGCCATGTAACCGACTGCTTTGTTATTATCATCTACAATATTTAGAACCTGTGCCTCTTCCTTTAGAAACTCTGGAGAAAAATATATTTGCAAAACAATGTCCTCCTTCTTTACTCAGTAGTTAATTGTAATTTTTTAAATAACGATTCGGATGCTTCATCTGAATCATTTGGTGACTTATTCTTAACATGGATTAATAATAAACAAAGAAATCCAACGAATAGAGTTAATCCTCCGGTAACCAAAAACATTCCCGTTCTTGACCAACCCATTAACCAACCATATATAGGAGGGCCAGCTGCAACCCCTAAAAACCTCACAGATCCATAAAGCGAAGTGACAAATCCTCTTCTCGCTTTTCCAACCGACCCAGTTATTAAACTATTTAAGCAAGGTAGTACTAAACCTGTTCCGATGCTACTAACAACCAAAACACTAAAGAATGGAACCAATTTTTCAAAGAAAACTAATGAACTAAATGACGCTGTCATAAGTAGTAAACCAATAACAATTAAAGTTTTCATAACCTTTAAATTTTTCCCGATTTTACTTCCAGTAATAAAAGAAGTTGTCATTAAAAATAAAAGTGGAATGGCTAATATAAAACCTTTCCATACACCATCAATATTATATTCCTTTTCTAATACATCTGAGATATAAAACAAAATCCCAAACAAGGTAAATAAACAGGTAGCTCCGGCTAGATAGGTGGTAAACAACCATCTTCCCTCATGTTTAAATACTGAAAACAATCCCTTCACGTACTTTCCGACTGGAGGAGGAGCCTTTTTTTTCTTTTTTTCTTTGATAAAGAATGCCGTTAGTAAAACTGAAAACAGACAAAAAACCGGGAACCCCCAAAAAGGTCCATACCAAACCCATAATGCTAACAATGAGCCTACTATGGGAGATAATACTTTTCCAAATCCATTCGAAGCTTCTACTAATCCCAATACTTTACTTTGGTCTCCACCCTTAAATAAATCTCCTGTCAACGCCATAGCGATTGGGGCTGTTCCAGCAGCACCAATTCCTTGCAATGACCTTCCTACCATTATCCACAGATATGCACTATCAAACCAAGCAGCTGCCATTCCTGCTAGTAATCCTCCGATTCCATACAAAATTAGCGCGGGGACTATAATAACCTTTCTCGAGAATCGATCTGAAAAATACCCTAAGATTGGGATGAAGATAGCTGCTGTTATAGAAAATATGGTTATAGTTAAACTCACTTGAAACGAGCTAAGACCCAGTTCTGATTCCATCTTAGGCAGAATTGGGATTAACATTGAATTCCCTAAAGTCATAATTAATGGTATAGAACTTATTGCTAAAATTACTAATCCCTTTTTAGCTTTTTCTGCCAATTACTCATCACCACCTATACATTCTGTTCGAATTATGAACAATCATTCCTTACATAGAATGCTTTTTAATACAAAAAAAATACATGATGATTCTTTTGTATTAAAAATAACCCTCTTCCAATAGGAAAGGGTTATTTATCGTAATTGTATTAGTTCGCTAGCTACTAGTTGATAAGAGTCAAGGCGCTCTCTGTAATTATCAGTGATGGTGACAATCATTATCTCGTCTGCTTGATATCTCTCTTTAATAGCCAGAAGTTCCTGTCCCACAGTTTTTGGATCACCTAAAACTAATAGCTTACTTCTTTTAGCTATTTCTTCATTAAGATTGGGCTTGCTACTGTATGCATCTTCTTCATTTTGTCTAACCAATAAGCGTTCAGTCGTTTGAAATAGAATATCCTGTGCCTTTTTATATGTATCAGCACAGATAACAGAAACAGTAACAATCGTATAAGGCTCACTCATATTCCTCTTCTGTTTAAAATTTTCTTTATAGGCCTGGACAATTTCCGGACCATCTTTATCACTCATGAAATGTCCAAATGCATATCCAGTGCCATTTTCTGCTGCTAATCTTGCACTTTTTATACTAGTCCCAAGCATCCATATATCAGGTGGGTTAACAGGTAAGGGGGATGCTGTTGTATTAGAATAAAAATGATTAGGAGGAAAATCATTATAAATAAAATTCAACAATTCAGAAATGGACTCTGGATTTTTTTTAACATTATCCAAATAATTCCCAGATAGTGCAATGGATGCTTCAGCAGATCCACCTGGTGCTCTGCCAATACCAAGATCAATTCGATCAGGAAATAATGTCTGCAACATATTATACGTTTCTGCAACTTTATATGGCTTGTAATGAGGTAATAATACAGCTCCAGAACCTATTCTGATTTTATCAGTATTTGCACCTATATACCCCAACATAACCTCAGGTACAGAACTAGCTAAGCTAGACATATTATGATGTTCTGCAATCCAATAACGGATAAACCCCAAATCTTCACCATGCTTTGCCAGTTCAACAGATGCAAGTAGGGCTTCCCTAGGTGTTTTACCTGATATAACAGGTGACTGATCCAAAATACTGAGTTTCATTCATTTCACTTCTTTTCATTTGAAATTATATATTGAAAAAAGGAAAGAGCATCCGATAAAGAATGCTCTTCCAATTTTTTATGGTTAATTATTTTACTTTTTCAATCCATCCAAATGGATCTTCTTCTGTACCATATTGGATGCCTGTTAGTGTATCATATAATCGTTTCGACACACTTCCAGTTACTCGATCATTTATAATTAACTGTTCACCCTTCCAAGATAACTCACCAATTGGAGAGATAACAGCCGCTGTACCTGCACCGAAAGCTTCTTCTAAAAGACCTTTTTCATAAGCTTCATAGACTTCTTCCATCGATATCTTCCGCTCAGCTACCGGTATATCCCAATGATTTAATAATCGAATAACTGAGTTTCTCGTTACACCTTCTAAAATACTACCGTTTAAAGCTGGTGTAACTACTTCCCCGTTAATTTTAAAGAATACATTCATACTTCCTACTTCTTCAATGTATTTCTTTTCTAATCCATCTAACCATAATACCTGTGCATATCCTTTATCTGAAACTAACTCCTGAGCCTTTAAACTAGATGCATAATTTCCTGCTGTTTTTGCTTCACCAGTCCCACCTTTAACAGCACGAACAAATTCATCCTCAACTGCAATTTTAACAGGATTGATTCCCTCTTTATAGTAAGCACCAACAGGTGATAAAATAACTAAAAATTGGTAAGTTTTAGAAGGTGCTACCCCTAAATAAGATTCAGTTGAGATAATAAAAGGTCTAATATAGAGTGAGGTTCCCGGAGCTGTTGGAATCCAATCTCTCTCAAGACTAACTAGTTGTTTAATTGCATTTAATGCTACATCTTCATCTAGATGAGGAATGCACATACGCTCATTCGAACGATTAAGACGTTGCATGTTTTTTTCTGGTCTGAATAAACGAGCTTCTCCGTCCTTAGTGACGTACGCTTTTAATCCTTCAAAAACTGTTTGACCATAATGAAATACAATTGCAGCCGGATCTAAAGTAACCGGTTGATAGGGTACAATTCTTGGATTATGCCACCCCTTACCTTCTATGTAATCCATAATGAACATATGATCTGTGAAAACTCTACCAAATTCGAGTTGTTCAGCTACTGGTTTCTGTTTTGTATCTTCTGTTAGAGTAACGTTAACTGTTTGATCCACCATTTCTTATATCTCCTTGTCACAAAAATTAAATTTATAGATTTTCTATCTTGAAAAAATTATCTATAAAACCTATTCTATTATTAAATGGGTAAAGAAAACAAGAAATTGTTATTAAAAAATTCAAACTTCTTTTTAAAACTCAGAAAGACTCTAACTTTATATTAGAGTCTTATCAGAATTATAATCTTTTCAGTGCAGCAATTAATCGATCGATTTCCTCTTCGGTGTTATATGGAGCCAAACCAGCTCGAATCCATCCTCCGGATTTAGTTACGTCAAGCACTCCTGCTAAGGTAGAGGCATAAAAATCACCATCTGCTACAAAAATACCATGGTCGTCAGTCATAATTTGGCAGACTTCTCTCGGTGTATATCCTTCCACCTTAAAAGCGATCGTTGGTGTTTTAGCAACAGTTTTGTCAGGTTGATATAAAGTTACTTTTTCTATATTTTCTAAACCATTTCTCAATTTATTCGCTAATTTATTTTCGTAAGTCTCAATCTTTTCTAAACCCTTTTTAATTTTTTCGCGTCTAGATGAACCTTCTCCAAAACTTGCTAAAAATTCTATTGCAGGCTTGATCCCAGCAATTCCTTCATGGTTTTGAGTCCCAGTTTCTAATCGATCAGGGATATAGTCAGGTGCAGGAGCTAGTTTATATGGTTCTAGCTGCCTAAACAAAGATTCCCTTATCGCAGCAATTCCTACATGGGGACCAAAAAACTTATAAGCTGAACATAATAAAATATCTGCTCCAAGTTGATCACGATCCAAATAAATATGTGGGGTTGCATGGACAGCATCAACTGCAACAAATGCGCCAACAGCCTGAGCATGTTTAGCAACCTTCTCCACATCACTAATGGTTCCTACTGCATTTGATGCAATTCCAATTGCAACTAATCGTGTTTTGTTATTAATAATTTCGTCTAACTGATTGAGATCTAGTGTTAAAGTTTCTGGATTTACCTTAATCCAGCGAACGATTAATCCATGATCTTCCGCTATAGCTAGCCAAGGATCTACATTAGCACGGTGATCAAGTTCTGTAACAACAATTTCATCACCTTTTTTAAGTTGCTTAGCCAATGCTCTTGATATAGCTAAAGTCAATGTAGTCATATTTGCTCCGAAAGCTACTTCGTTAGGTTTAACACCTAGCAAATCACTTACAGCTAATTTTGCTTCTGATATAACATCTTCTGTTTCTACGCTTGATGGAAAGGTACCATGAAGGTTTGCACCACCATCCTCCATATACTTAGTTATTGCTTTAATAGCCGAGGCTACCACTTGCGACCCTCCTGGTCCGTCAAAATATGTAACTATCTTCTCGTTATATTTTCTTTTTAATGCCGGAAACTGCTCTCTTACTTGCTCGATTGGAAATGTAACTGTTGCATCTGTCAATTAAATCATACCCCTTTGTTATATTAAATTAATTAACTGTTAGTAGATTGATAGAAAGGATTTTTGCTAACATCAATCCAATCACTTGTTTGTTCAAACAAACCTGCCATTTGGAATAAATGGTGTTCTTGACCCCGTGCAGCCATAAACTGAACTCCACATGGTAGACCATTCGAAGTCTGATGTAGCGGAAGTGTCATTGCAGGTTGCCCTGTGAGATTAGCTAATTGTGTAAATGGTGTTCTTTCTAAACTTTGCTCAGTTAATCTCTCAACGAATCCGCCTTTACTTAATAGCTTTCCAAGCCCAAACGTACTAACGAACTTCACTAAGTTTTTTTCCATCGTACTAAGACCTAGTTCTCCAATACTTGCAGGTGGAAAAGCAGTAGTAGGAGTTATGTAAAAATCATAAGTGTGATGAAAAGATTCCATTAGATAAGACGCTTTGTCCCACTCTCTCAAACTTAAAACGAAGTCCTTCGCAGAAAGTGAGTTACCAAGCAACCCTAACAACCAGGTGGACGGCTCTACATCGGATTGCTTAACTTTACGTCCTAGTATCGATTCTAAAGCAGAAAATGTAGCACCTACTTCACCAAAGTACATAGAAATATAACTATTAGCTATTTTCCGTCCGTCAACTGGAGCCGTTTTCTCTTCAACATGATGTCCCATATCTTCTAATTGTTTTACAGCTTTCATTACTGCATCCTTACACTCCTGATCCACTTTTGTTCCTAAAGGTGAAATTAAAGAATAAGCAATAGTTAACTTTTTACTGAAAGGTTTATCTACGTAATCTAGATATTTTTCTGAAAATGGTAGGGCTTGAAATGCTGCTGCTTTTTCACAAACATTTAATTCATCAAGCATTGCCGCACTATCCCTAACCGTCCTTGTTAAGACATGATCTACGGATGCTCCCTGCCAAAGTCTCCCATAATTTGGTCCTACCGGTGTTCGACCTCTTGAGGGTTTTAGACCAAAAAGGCCACAATAAGCACCTGGAATTCTAATTGATCCTCCCCCATCATTTGCACCCGCTATTGCGACTACTCCGGTAGCAACAGAAACCGCTGAACCACCACTAGAACCTCCCGGAGTATATTCTGAGTCCCAGGGATTTCTAGTTGGACCATAAAACTCGGGTTCTGTTATTCCCATTAAAGCGAACTCAGGAACATTCGTTTGTCCTAAAAATAATACCCCTGTATCTCTCATTCTTTTAACAAACGCAGTATCTTTACTTGCTTTATAATTTATAAAAGCCTTGGATCCAGAAGTAATTGGTTCCCCCGCTATTTCTTGAGTAATATCCTTTAGAAATATAGGTACTCCCGGAAATTGTCTAGTGTAATCAATATCCTTTATAGAATGTATTGCCTGTTCGTACATAACATTGATAACGGCATTAAGTTTTGGATTTATTTCCTCTAGTTTTTTGATAGAATCATCAAGAAGTTCTTTTGGATGGATTTCTTTTGTTTTGATCAACTCAGCCAAGCCTAAACCATCTAATTCTTCTAACCCTGTTAATCTTACTATGGTCATCATCCACCTTCGATTTAGTGTATTTATATTATATTCAACATTTTTCCTTATTTTCCTTTGTAAGAAATAATTACCCTACTGCCAATTGAATTTTTCAATTAAAAGATTACTAGTTAATGCGACAATTAATTGTGTTACTATATTATTATCATTTCAGGGGAGTTGAGCTAATGGAGAACCTATTACAAGGAGAAAATGTTCATAGATTTGAAGCGGCATATAACAGAATTCATAATAAATTGATAGATTTAGTCTATCCGACCAGAAGACACATACCATATGGTGAAGCATTGCATTCTGCAAAAAAACTCCATAACATTGTGAAGTACAACTATGACATCCTCCGCCAATTTGGACAGTTGCGAAACGCATTAGTTCATCGAAAAATAAGGAATGATTTTTATATAGCGGAACCACATAATGAGATAGTAGAAGAGATTGAAAAAATTTGTGAGTTGTTATATATTCCACCCTTGGCGCTTTCAATTGCATCTCAGCCTGTTACAACATACACAACAACTACACCTTTAAAAATAATATTGAACAAAATTAAGGATAAAGGATTTTCACAATTCCCAATTTATGATGAAAATGAATTTCAAGGCCTTTTAACTGAGGGTGGGATCGCTAATTGGCTTGCATGCAATATAATTAATAATTCCGTTTCATTAGACAACGTGACTGCGATTGATATACTAAAAAATGAAAAAAAGCATAATGTTAGATTCCTTAGTAAAGACTGTTCCATCTATGATTTAGAAGGTACGTTTGAAAAAAGCTTTGAAGAAAATTTAAAGTTGGAAGCGATAATCATTACCCACTCTGGGTCTACAAAACAGAAACCAATTGGAATAGTTACTTCATGGGATTTAGTGAAAATTGACCATACAACGCTATCAATAGCGAGTCATGTATAAAATGTTGAAACTTCCATTATGGATTGCTAGAAAGGAAAGAAGATAGAATGAGAGAAGTAATTCAACTGATAGCCGATCTTGTAAATGCATGTCACGATATTCTTATCGTTGTTTTCCAAACACTTGGACTAGAATTAAACGATAAAAAACTTCACTTCTGGATAATGGGAGTCATTGGATTTATTACATTTTTCGTTGTTTACTCGTTTTTCAAACTAATAGAAAAGATAAAAGGAAGTACAATTATTTTTTCATTTATCTATACTTTTACCTTAATGGTTGTTTTTGTATTCGCCATTGAAATACAACAGGCTATTACCAATAGGGGAAATATGGAGTTTGCTGATGCTGCTATTGGTTTGTGGGGATTTATTGTGTTTTTTGCTATCTATGGACTTATAGCATTACTTTTACACTATCTGAAACGACTGAATAGTAAATCGTAATTTTTGCTCATCAACATAAGTGTTGAATGCAGTCCATGTTTTCGACAATAAATTAGAATTATTGTCTGCTTTGAAAATTCTGTAAAAAGGCTAATAAACTTTAATAGACCTGTAAATAAATAAATTTTATTACAATAAAAACCCCGATTCCTAAATATAAAGGAATCAGGGGTTTTTGACTTAAACAGCTTCATAAGTTGGAAGTGTTGAGGTTCCCATCAAATATTTATCAACAGCGTGTGCTACTTCACGACCTTCGTTAATAGCCCAAACTATTAAGCTTTGACCTCTTCTTGAATCTCCAGCAGCAAACACACCTTCTACATTTGTAGAGAAGTCACCATATTCAGCTTCTGCTCTACGATTGGCAATATTCACGCCAAATTGCTTTAAGACAGGCTGCTCTGGCCCTTCAAATCCAATAGCAATTAAAACAAGTTGAGCAGGCCAAGCTTTTTCTGTACCTGGAATTTCTTCATATACAAACATACCGTTTTCATCTCTAGTCTTTTTCATTTCAACAGTATGCAACTCTTTTAGATTTCCATTGTCATCCGCTACAAATTTCTTTGTTTGAATTGAATATTGACGTATATCTTCACCAAATTTTGCCTTCGCTTCTTTATGCGCATAATCAAGACTAAATACTTGCGGATACTCAGGCCAAGCATTTTCAGCTGAACGAGCTAACGGTAACTGAGGGTGCTTACCAAATTGAACGATACTATTCGCCTCTTGTCGTAATGCAGTAGCAATACAGTCCGCGCCAGTATCTCCACCACCAATGACGATAACATCTTTCCCTTTTGCATCAATGTAGTTGCCATCTTCGAAGTTAGAATCTAGCAAACTCTTGGTAGTCGATGCTAAATAATTCATCGCAAAATCAACACCTTTAGATTTGCGACCTTCAATTACTAAGTCTCTTTGTTTTTGAGCTCCTGTACATAAAATAACAGAATCATATTTTTGCTTTAATTCCTCAGGAGTTATATCTTTTCCTACCTCAGTGTTTACTATAAACTCAACACCTTCTTGTTCTAAAAGGCGAATACGACGTTCTACAACATCTTTTTCAAGCTTCATATTAGGAATACCATACATTAGTAATCCACCAGCGCGATCATCGCGTTCAAATACTGTTACTAAATGACCTGCTTGATTTAATTGATCAGCGCTTGCTAAACCAGCCGGTCCAGAACCGACAATTGCAACTTTCTTACCTGTTCTTTGCTCTGGTATTCGTGGTGATATCCAACCATTTTCAAAGCCTTTATCGATAATTGCTTGTTCAATATCCTTGATGGCAACCGAAGGATCTGAAATAGCCACTGTACAAGAGCCTTCACAAGGTGCTGGACAAACACGTCCAGTAAATTCAGGGAAGTTATTCGTTTTCGTTAATCGTTCTAGCGCTTCTTTCCACTGGCCACGATAAACTAAATCATTCCACTCTGGAATTAAATTATATACTGGACATCCTGATGTCGCCCCACTAATTTCCATACCAATATGACAGAAAGGGGTGCCACAATCCATGCAGCGCGCTCCTTGTCTACTCATCACTTCATCAGAGAAAGGAGCAGAATATTCTTTCCAGTCTTTTAAGCGTTCTACAGGATCACGTTGTTCTGCTTCCTCGCGCTTAATTTCCATAAAACCCGTTGCTTTTCCCATATTCCTCTCTCCTTTCTACTGTTTTACTACTACCTTTTCATTCTTCTGTTCTGTTTCTACTTTGCCTTCATTTTTGGCCAGAAATGCACTCATTTTGGCTTCGTCATCGGATTGTCCTAAGTTTTTGAATGATTGAATTTCATCAAGCATTAATTGATAGTCTTTTGGAACAACCTTAACAAAATTTTCAATAGAAACATCCCAGTTGTCCAATATGGCTGCAGCTTTACTACTATTCGTATATTCAAACTGTTTTTGAATCATTTGTTTTATATCATTTATTTCTTGTGAGTCTGTTAAACTTTCAAAATCGACCATTTCCTTATTAGTTAGATATTTAAATTTATCTTTATCTTCCGCATATACATAAGCAATACCACCAGACATACCCGCAGCAAAGTTTTTACCTACTTCACCAAGTACGACTACACGACCACCAGTCATATATTCACAACCATGGTCACCAATACCTTCAACAACTACATCAATACCACTATTTCTAACAGCAAATCGTTCTCCAGCACATCCATTGATGTATGCTTCTCCACTTGTAGCACCGTAAAAAGCTACGTTACCGATAATAACATTTTTACTAGGGTAAATAGTTGATTCTTTAGGAGATGAGACAACTATTTTACCACCTGATAATCCTTTACCCGTATAATCATTGGCATCACCAGTTAACACCATGGACATACCTTTTGGAATAAAGGCACCAAAGCTTTGGCCGGCTGAACCATTAAATCTCAAGGTTATCGTATCTTCAGGTAACCCTTCTTCACCATATTTTTTAGAAATTTCACTACCTACAATCGTTCCTGTTACACGATTAATATTTCTAATTGAGTAAGATAGGTCTACTTTTTCTTGTGTTTCGATGGCGGAAGCTACTGCTGGTAATATCTTTGTAATATCAAGTGACTGGTCAATCTTATGATCCTGTGGTGTTCTGAAGGTTCGTGGTCCTTCTTGTTGATACAATAAAGTAGATAGATCTAAATCTTTTGCTTTCCAATGCGCTTTTGCTCTATCGCTTATACCTAAGACATCCGTGCGACCTACCATCTCATCAACAGTCTTAAATCCAAGCTGTGCCATAATTTCTCTCAACTCTTCTGCAACAAAACGCATGTAGTTAACTACATGATCTGGGTCACCAGTGAATTTCTTCCGAAGTTCAGGGTTTTGGGTTGCAACCCCGACTGGACAAGTATCTAAGTGACATACTCTCATCATTACACAACCAAGTACAACTAACGGAGCTGTTGCAAAACCAAATTCTTCGGCTCCCAATAATGCAGCCATCGCAACGTCTTTTCCAGTTAACAATTTACCGTCAGTCTCTAAAACTACTCGTTCACGTAAACCGTTTAGCATCAGCGTCTGATGTGCCTCTGCCAAGCCTAATTCCCAAGGAAGTCCTGTATGCTTAATACTAGTTTTAGGTGACGCTCCTGTCCCACCATCATAGCCGACAACGGATATAACGTCTGCACTACCCTTAGCAACACCAGATGCAATCGTACCTACACCTGCTTTAGCAACTAATTTAACGCTTATACGAGCATCTCGATTAGCATTCTTCAAATCATGGATTAATTGTGCTAAGTCCTCAATAGAGTAAATATCATGGTGAGGTGGTGGTGAAATTAAGTCCACACCAGGAGTTGAACCACGAACATTAGCTACCCATGGATAAACTTTTTTACCAGGTAATTGTCCACCCTCACCGGGTTTAGCACCTTGAGCCATTTTAATTTGTAATTCATTTGCATTTACAAGGTAATGACTTTTCACCCCAAAACGACCTGAGGCAATTTGTTTAATTGCGCTATTTCGGCTATCGCCATTCTCATCAACGATATAACGGTTTGGATTTTCTCCACCTTCTCCGCTATTACTCTTACCACCTAAGCGATTCATAGCAATTGCCAATGACTCATGTGCCTCTTGACTTAAAGAACCAAATGACATGGCACCTGTTTTAAACCTCTTAACAATCGTATCAACAGATTCAACCTCGTCAATAGAAATAGATTTATTAGATTTAAAAGAAAATAAGTTACGTAAGAATCCTAACCTCTCTTGATCAGCTGATTTTGAGAAATCCTTGAAAAGGTTATAATCACCGCGACGACAAGCCCATTGTAGGGTATGAATTGTTTTAGGATTAAACGCGTGATGTTCCCCAGTTTTTCTCCATTGGAAGTCACTTCCTGCTTCGAGGGTCTGATCTATAGACTTTTCATAACCTGAGTGATGACGTAAAGTGGTTTCTTTAGCAATTGTATCTAAACCGATGCCGTCAATTTGAGAAGCCGTCCCAGTGAAATATTCATTTATTACTTCTTTACTAATACCAACCGCCTCAAAAATTTGAGCTCCGCGGTAACTCTGGACTGTTGAAATACCCATTTTTGACATTACTTTAACTACACCTTCAGTAACACCATCAATGTATTTATTTATTGCCTCATCATAAGAAACAGTTAGATTTCCTTGTTCAATTTCATGTCTATACGTTTCAAACGCAAGATATGGCGTGATTGCACATGCACCATAACCTAGTAATGCAGCGAAGTGGTGTACTTCTCTTGTCTCACCAGTTTCAACTAGGAGACTAATTTTTGTTCTTTTACCATTACGAACAAGGTGCTGATGTAAACCACTAACAGCTAACAATACTGGAATAGCTTTGTTTTCTTCATCCATATCTCTGTCCGAAAGAATAAGCAGGTTTGCACCCTCATTGATTGCCTGGTCTGCTTCCTTAAACACTTGGTCTAAACCAGCTTTTAAATCATTAGTAAATAACGACTTGATTGTCTTACTTGTAAATCCACTATATTTATTTTCTTTAATTGCTTTAAGTTGTCGATTTGATAAAACAGGTGTTTCTAATTGAATTCGTTGACAGTTTTCGTTATTCGGGTGAAGCATATTACCTTCTGGTCCTAATAGTGTCATTGTTGATGTCACTATCTGCTCACGATAAGCATCTATAGGCGGATTTGTTACTTGTGCAAACAACTGTTTGAAATAATTAAAAAGTGTTTGTGGAAGATCAGATAATACTGCTAATGGTACATCACTACCCATTGCGCCGATTGGATCTTTTCCTTCAGTAACAATTGGTAAAAGATACTTGTGGATATCCTCATACGTATAACCAAATGCTTTTTGTCTGGTAAAAAGATTAGTAACCTCTTCTTCCGCATCTTGAGAATGGTCTTCAAGCTTTACTAATTTATCATCTAACCACTCTTTGTATGGTTCTGCAGTTGCAATTTCCCGCTTTATTTCCTCGTCTGAAATGATGCGACCTTCTTCTAGATCAACAAGAAGCATTTTTCCAGGACTTAAGCGATCTTTATATAATATATTTTCTTCCTCTACATCAATTACGCCTACTTCAGAGGAATAAATAATATAATCATCCTTAGTTACATAATACCTGGCAGGACGAAGACCATTTCGATCTAATATCGCTCCAATTTGCTTACCGTCTGTAAAAGTAATTGAAGTTGGGCCATCCCACTGTTCCATTAAACAGCTATGGTATTCGTAAAAAGCTTTTTTCTCTTTAGAAATGTGTGGATTCTTCTTCCAAGGTTCAGGAATTAACATCATAGCAGCATGAGCTGGTTTACGACCTGCTAATGTAAAGAATTCCAATGCATTATCTAAAACGGAAGAATCACTTCCATCGGGATTTAGTATCGGAAGAACTTTCGGTAAATCCTCACCAAAAGCTTCTGAGGCAAATTGTTGTTCACGAGCCTTCATCCAATTAACATTACCTCTCATTGTGTTGATTTCACCATTGTGGATGAGATAACGATTGGGATGGGCTCTCTCCCAACTCGGGAATGTATTTGTACTAAAACGAGAGTGTACTAGTGAGAATGCAGAGACAAAATCTTCATCTTGAAGATCAGAATAGAATTCATCTACTTGTTTAGGAGTTAATAAACCCTTGTAAACTATTGTTCTATTAGAAAGACTTGAAAAATAGAAACGCATACCTCGCTCATTAGCCCAGTTCTCTCCTTGCTTACGAATTATATATAATTTTCTCTCAAAAGCTAATTCGTCCTTTAATTCTGAGTTAGCTCCAATGAAAACTTGACGAACGATCGGACAGCTTTCTTGTGCTTTAGTTCCCAATGTATCAGTATTAACAGGAACAGTTCTCCAGCCTAAAAGCTTCTGTCCTTCTTTTTCAATTAATGTATTTAAATGATTTTCAATCTCATCTCTTTCCTTATCATCTTGAGAAAAGAAAACCATTCCTACCCCATATTGCCCTTTTTCTGGTAAATTTAACTCAGGGCTCACTTTACGAAAATAGCTGTCTGGTATTTGAACCATTAAGCCTGCTCCGTCTCCTGTATTTGGATCACTACCTTGGCCACCCCGATGATCTAATTGGCAAAGCATTTCTAACCCTTTTTTGACAATGTCATGTGTAGCCAATCCTTTGATATGAGCATATAGACCAATTCCACATGCATCATGTTCAAATTCAGGGTTGTATAGACCTTGTGCCTTAGGCATTTGATTGTAACTCATATTATGCGCCCCCGTTTATCCGTTTATCTAATCCTTTTAAGGTGTCTTATTTCTATTGTAGGTTTTATTATTCATCCAAACAATATATAATATAGATTAAAACCATCTCATTGCGAGATTGATAGAAGGTTGTGACTATATGGAATTAAGACAATTACGTTATTTTATGGAAGTTGCCGAGCGAGAACACGTTTCTGAAGCTGCAGCTAATCTTCATGTTGCACAGTCTGCTATCAGCAGACAAATTGCAAACTTAGAAGCTGAGCTTGGTGTCTCTTTATTTGAAAGAGAAGGAAGAAATATAAAACTCACACAAATCGGTAAAGTGTTTCTTACTCATACAAAAACAGCAATGAAAGCAATAGATCATGCAAAAAAACAGATAGATGAGCACTTAGATCCTGAACAAGGCTCAATAAAAATTGGGTTTCCTACTAGTCTAGCTAGTCATTTACTACCAACTGTCATATCGGAGTTCAAAGGATTATACCCTAACATTGCTTTTCAATTACGTCAGGGGTCTTACAACTTTTTGATTGAATCAGTAAAAAATCGCGAGATCGACATTGCATTTCTTGGTCCAGTTCCAACAGATATATCTGATATTAACACTCACATTTTGTTCACTGAAAGTCTATATGCATTGTTACCAGCTTCACATCCATTGGCAAATCAAAGTAGTATAAATCTTAGTGATTTAAAAAATGATGCTTTTATTCTATTTCCAAAACAATATATTCTTCATAAACTAGTCGTTGATGGATGTAAACGAGCCGGATTTTCACCTATGGTCTCTTCAGAGGGAGAAGACTTAGATGCGATTAAAGGGCTAGTTTCTGCAGGAATTGGAGTCACACTTTTACCAGAGAGCACTTTTTATGATGCAACCCCACGTTTCACTAAGAAAATAGCAATCGATTTACCACAAATCAGAAGATCAGTTGGTATCATTACCCCTAAAAACCGAGAATTAGCACCATCTGAAAAAGTTTTTTATCAGTTTGTTAAGGACTTTTTCGCCAGACTTCAGCAATTCCAGTAACAGAAACATGTACTCAAATTATAAGCCATACCTAAATACGAATTACCCAATAAAGAAAGCCTGATACTGTTGTGAATTTAGCTACAGAATCAGGCTTTCACTTAATTATGCAATCATCTTTTGGTATTTGTTTTTTTTGCACGCTGTTCCAATTGAGATTTTGGTCGTTGGTCAGCGTCATCCTCTGTTAGACCTTGAGGGTTAACACTAGTATTAACTCTGTTTTGACTTCTGTTATTTTTTTTCTCACTCATCACAAACACCTCCGACTTCTAGTGTTTTCAAGCAAGAAAGTTCTTATCCATATGAGGATAAAAATAATCTCATTTAACCTACCTTATTCATCCATCGCGAAATATTTTTTAGCTCAAGTTCTTCTAATTTCCGAGAAACTTTTTCGTTATTTATCCTCCAAATGGCATCTTCTACTGAACAAGATACTGGGACCTCGCAATGGATTTCAGCCAATTTCCGGGATAAATGAAGCATATCAATATTATCTTCAATTTTCTTTTTAATGCCTTTAGATAGTAACTCGATATTGTTCAATATCTCTTCAATAGACCCATATTCCTGTAAAAGTTTTAATGCGGTTTTCTCGCCAATTCCTTTTACACCAGGATAATTATCAGAAGGGTCCCCCATCAACCCTTTTAAATCAATCATTTGATTCGGGGAAATACCTCTTTGTTCAAAAAAAGTATTTTCTTCGTAAACATCATAATTTCCTTGTCCTTTTTTCATAATTGCTACCGAAACTCCTGGCTTAACTAGCTGTAAAATATCTTGGTCACCTGTAACAATTAAGACGTTATTTTCCTTACTATATTCATTTGCTAATGTACCAATACAATCATCAGCTTCAAAACCCTTTATCCCTACATTTGGAACTTCAAACGCTTCAACTACTTCTTTAATTAAATCAAATTGAGGTATCAATTCAACCGGAGGTTCACCACGGTTAGACTTGTACTCTTTATATAATTCTGAACGAAAGGTTTTGCTCCCCATATCCCAACAACAAACTACATGGCTGGGGTTGAAAGTTTCAATCGAATTTATAAAGTAATTAAGAAATCCAAAGATGCCATTTGTGGGCACACCTTTACTATTTATCATAAAATTTCCGGAATATCCTGTGGCGTAGAATCCTCTAAATAATAATGCCATTCCATCTACAAGTAAAATTGTATTTTTATTATTCATAACAAAAACCTTTCTTTCATTTATATTTGGTATTCCTACATAATCTCACAAATTGTGAAATTAACCAATCTATTTCGACCAATCTAACTTGTTAAATAGTGACATAGAGCTTGTGCTAAAGATGAAAAAGACACTAATACTAGTATTTATTTTAGAAAGTGAAAATTATTGTATTAACTATTTGTAGAATCAATAAATTTAGTGTTATATTAAAATTTATTGATAGGATATGGAGTGATCTTGATGAGTAATGAAAAAGAAATTGCAACATTTGCCGGCGGATGTTTTTGGTGTATGGTAAAACCTTTTGACCAATGGGACGGCATTTATCAAGTAGTATCTGGATATACTGGAGGCCCTGAGGTTTCACCAAGTTATGAACAAGTAAAATCCGGTTCAACAGGACACTATGAAGCTGTTGAAATAAGTTATGATCCGGCAAAAATTACCTATGATCAAATTCTCAACTTATATTGGCCACAAATAGATCCTACTGATGATGGTGGACAATTTCATGATCGTGGTCCACAATATCGAACAGCTATTTTTTATCATACACAGGAACAAAAAGAGAAAGCAGAGGCATCTAGAAATCTCTTAGATGCGAGTACAAAATTCAAACAACCAATCGTTACTAAAATATTACCTGCTAAAGATTTTTATCCTGCTGAACAATATCATCAAGACTTTTATAAGAAAAACGAACAGGAATACTTGATTGATCGCGAAAAGTCTGGAAGAGATGATTTTATTAAGGATCATTGGAATTAAGGACTCAATTCTTTTTAGAATAAATTTGTCTTAAAGAAGAGAAATTCCTCTTCACGTGAACCAATGGCTCTATTACTCGGTTATATCCAAACACTGTTACTAGCTTAGACAGAATATAGACTCCCACACAGTTCGATTTCTTTGTGTGATGTATTGCTACGAAGTATTCTGCCTAAGCGGTTCGATAACTGTTGATTATAAAGAGTGAAAAAAAAGAACACAAAGGTACGTCACAATCTATAGATTTTGCATCAAAGACAACAATTAAAGTCTCTCTTAAGAGTTCAATAGTTAACATAATAATATTACGAGAAACTAAATTCACTTTTCCTACTTCAATAAAAAGAAGAGCGTCACCACTCTTCTATCTCGGGACGCTCACCTTTGTTATTTCCTTTTTTAGAGAAACGATTACTTAATTCTTTTTTTACATCATTTAATGTGACCCCTTGATCAGCCATAAGTACAAAGCTATGGTAAATCAAGTCACTTACTTCATTAATAATTTCTTGTTTGTCTTCATTTTTAGCTGCAATAACAACTTCCCCAGCTTCTTCTATTACTTTCTTACCTATTTTATCAATACCTTTTTCAAATAAGTAGTTGGTATAAGAGTTTTCAACCTTTACTTTTTTACGCTCTTCCACTTCGGACATAATAACTTCAAAAATATCCGAATCTATCTTATGATTAGCTTTATTATCACGAACAGTACCATTTGTTAAATCAATTGATTGATAGAAGCACGTTCTTTCACCAGTATGACAAGCTGGCCCTTTAGGAATAACACGAATTAAAAGAGTGTCATTATCACAATCCAGTTGAATAGATTGAATTGCTTGAGTATTACCAGAAGTTGCTCCTTTATTCCATAATTCTTGTCGTGATCGTGAATAAAACCATGTTTGTTTTGTTTCTATTGATTTTTCAAATGAAGCTTTGTTCATGTATGCTAACATTAATGTCTCATTTGTATTGTCATCAACAATGATTGCTGGTATTAATCCTTTAGAGAAGTCCGGCTTCACGAATGTTCACTCCTTGACTTTTACAGTTTTCTTTTACTTCTTCAATAGAAAACGTATTCTCATGAAAAATAGAGGCAGCTAAAGCCGCTGAGACATCTGTTTTCTTAAAAACTTCTGAGAAATGTTCTGGTTTTCCACAACCACCTGAAGCAATGACAGGAATTCGAACAGCATCAACAACTGCTTGTGTTAATTCTAAATCAAATCCATCTTTTACTCCATCGGTATCGACACTTGTTAAAAGTATTTCACCTGCACCTTTTTGCTCGGCCGTTTGAGCCCATTTTATTGCGTCGATACCAGTATCCTTACTTCCACCATAAGTCATCACATGCCATCCATCATCATAAAGCTTTGCATCAATCGCTACCACTATACATTGAGAACCGAAACGGGAAGCAGATTCAGTAATTAGTTCAGGATTTGTAACTGCAGCTGAGTTCATGCCTACCTTGTCTGCTCCAGCTTTTAATAACCGTGTCACATCGTCAATTGTTCTAACACCACCACCGACGGTAAATGGAACAAACACTTTTTCAGCAGTTTCTTTGACAATATCAACCATGGTCTGTCTGCCTTCATTTGTTGCAGAAATATCCAAAAATATGATTTCATCAGCTCCGTTTTTCGAGTAAGATGATGCCATATCGACAGGATCGCCAAGCTCACGTAAAGAAACAAAATTTGTACCTTTCACAACTTTACCTTCTTTAACATCTAAGCAGGGAATAATGCGTTTGACTATCACTTAGACGCCCCCTTTAATGTCACCTTGCCTTCGTAAATTGCTTTTCCAACAATAGCTTCCTTAATTCCTATTTCCTCAAGTGCCTGTAAATCGGAGTTATCTTTAATACCACCAGAAGCAACAATGTTACAGTTTACAGCATTTAATAAGTCCTTTAAAGCAGATAAGTTAGGACCAGTCATTGTTCCATCTCTAGAAATATCTGTGAAAACAATTGTTTTCACACCAAATTGTTCCATTTTTTTAGCAAACTCAATATAATTAATCTCTGAAACAGTTTCCCATCCACGTGTAGCTACCATTCCGTCCTTAACATCAATCCCTACAACAATATGGTTGGAATAAGCCTGTAAAGCCGCTTTAAGAAAATCCTCATCTTCTATCGCCGCTGTACCTAAAACAAGTCGACTAGCACCAGCTTCAACTAATTTCTCTACGGTCTCTAAATTTCGAATTCCACCACCAACTTGAATTGGGACTGTTGATTGTGAACATAACTTTTTAATCAAATCATATTGCCTTGCTTCCCCATTCCGCGCTCCATCAAGATCCACAATATGAACAATCTCTGCTCCATCTTCAATAAAGGTTGCTAGCTGAGTTTCTGGGTCACTTCCAACCTGTGTCGTTTTATTAAAGTCCCCCTGGTAAAGTCGGACGCACTTTCCATCAATTAAATCTATTGCAGGCAAAATCTTCATCTTTATTTCCTCCTAGAATCTAAAAAGCATTTCTTTGCTTAGTGTACAGTTTTTTGTTAGATACTCTATAGACTTCATTTTGGTCAACTATCCATTGAATAGATGATTGATCTGCTATCCGGCTTGAAGAAACGCTTTTAATATCTCTATCCCGACTTCCCCACTTTTTTCTGGATGGAACTGGATACCAAATACATTACCCTTTTGGACTATTGCTGGTACATCTGTTCCGTAATCAGTTGTGGCAACCAGAAAATTTGAATTGGTTTTAGCCTCAAATGAATGGACAAAATAAACATGTTTATCCTGAAAAGATTTAAATGGTTTATTATCAATTGTTATATTAAGCGCATTCCAGCCGATATGTGGGAGCAAATAGTCTGTTTTTATTTTTTCTACCGTACCAGGAATTATATCCAAACCACTTGAAATGCCACCCTCGTATCCTTCGGTAAATAGAAGCTGCATCCCAAGACAAATACCTAAAAATGGTTTTTCTTTTGCTAAACGCTGTAAAGGTTCCCTAAGGCCTCTATCATCAATTTCTTGGACAGCTGCTTGAAAAGATCCAACCCCTGGCAAAATTATATGTGTTGCTTGCTCTAAGTCATCGAGTTTATCAGTTAACAGAACATCATAACCTAATCGCCTAAAAGCAGTCGAAACACTTGCCACATTACCCATTCCATAATCAACAATGGCTATCATTCAATTAACCCCTTTGTTGAATTAACCCCTTTAATATCAGGATTAATACGAATAGCTTCAGACAAAGCACGACCAAGCGCTTTAAATATCGATTCAATTTTGTGATGTGTATTTTCACCATATAACACCCTAGCATGCAAGGTAATTCCGGCTTGAAAAGCAAAAGCTTGTAAGAATTCCCTAACAAGTTCTGTATCGAAATTTCCTAATTTGGGATTTGAAAAGGTTGCGTCAAAAGCTAAAAATGGTCGCCCACTAATATCAAGAGAAACAAATCCTAATGTTTCATCCATTGGTACATAAGCGGTACCGTATCTATTAATTTGACTTTTATCCCCTAAAGCTTCTTTTAAAAGTTGTCCCAAAACAATTCCAACATCCTCAACGGTGTGATGACTATCTATGTGCAAATCTCCATCCGCTTTTACTATTAAACCGATGCGGCCATGTCTAGCTAGTAGTTCTAGCATATGATCAAAAAAACCAACACCGGTGTTAATGCTAACCTGTTCTCCATTATCTAGATTACAGGACACTTCAATTGATGTTTCATTCGTTTTTCTCGCTTTACTTGCACTTCTCATTAGTTAATAACTCCTCTCAGCTACTTTCATCATTTTTGTTGATTCTTTTTTGAACTGCTCTTGCATGACCAGCAAGTTGTTCTTCCATTGCAATATTAACAACATGTGAAGAGGCCTGTTTTAAAGCATTCTCTGAATAGTATAAGAATGTTGTCTTTTTTAAAAAATCATCAACGGACAATCCTGATGAAAATCTTGCCGTTCCTGACGTAGGTAGTACATGGTTAGGACCAGCATAGTAATCTCCTAGTGCTTCTGGAGTATAATTCCCCAAAAATACTGACCCCGCATTTTTCACTTTACCTAAATAGCTGAGGGGATCGACTAATTGTATTTCCAAATGTTCAGGAGCAAGTAAATTCACAAGTTCAAAAGCTTTATCTATATCTTTTACAAGCACTACGGCGCTTTTCACTTTTAAAGCACTTTCCGCAATCTCTCTTCTTGGTAAAATAGCACACTGTTTTTCAACCTCAACAATTGTTTGTTTAATAAGCGCTTCTGAAGTTGAAAAAAGAAATGCCCGAGCGTTTTTGTCATGTTCTGCTTGTGCAATCAAATCTGATGCAATGTACTCAGGTCTAGCAGATCGATCCGCGATAATTGCTACTTCAGAAGGACCAGCAATCATATCAATTCCGACATCTCCAAAAACTAAAGATTTAGCCGCGGCCACATAAGCATTACCAGGACCAACAATTTTATCAACCGTAGGGATTGTTTCTGTACCATATGCAATAGAAGCTATTGCCTGAATCCCACCAATTTTATATATTGTTGTTACCCCTGCAATATCAGCAGCCACAGATAAAATTGGGGCAATGCTCTCTCCATTTCGGGCAGGTGTCACCATAATAACCTCTTCCACACCAGCTAATACAGCTGGGATAGCATTCATTAGTACAGAAGAAGGGTAACAAGCGGTGCCACCAGGTACATAGATACCAACACGTTCAATTGGGCGAAATAATTGTCCTGATATGATTTCATCATTTACATCCATAAAACGTGAGCTCTGCAATTGTTTACTATGAAAACTTCTTATATTATCTGCTGCTTTTTTTAATGAATCAATTGTTTCATTAGAGACCTGGTTCCAAGCATCCAAGCGTTCTTCTTTGGTAACTTCCCATCTTTTAGGAACACCACCGTCAAACTTCTTAACATATTTTTTTAATGCTTCGTCTCCATTAGCACGGATGTCATCAATGATTTTTCTAGCAATCTCGAGTACTTCTTTATCCGCTTGGTTACTTTTCTTTTTAGGAAGGAAAGTTTCAACAAAGGACTCCGATGAATAGTTTGGTATCATCTTACTACCTCCCCTTTTTGAAAGGACTTGATAACTGGAGCCAACAAATCCCTTTTAATTTTTAAAGAAGAACGATTCGCAATACATCTTGCACTAAATTCAAAAAACTCTTCTTTAACTACTAAACCATTTTCCTTCAAGGTATTTCCTGTTTCAACAATGTCTACAATACCATCAGCCAATCCTAGAATAGGAGCTAATTCTACGGAACCTTCTAGCTTAACAATATCTACGGATTCTCCTTTTTTACGGAAAAATTCTTTCGTAATATTAGGATATTTACTAGCAATTCTCCTTTTTCGAGCTGGCCAATCCTTACCCTTTTCCGTCGCAAGAGCCATTCGACAGTTACCAAAAGGTAAAGGAAGAAGGTTATATACATCTGGTTGAAACTCAGCAAGAATATCTTCTCCGACAATCCCTAAATCAGCTATTCCATGCTCAACATAAGTTGTAACATCAACACCTTTGGCAAAAACGAATTGAAATTCATCGGTCTCCACCCGGAGTTTTCTTCCTTTATTTATTAAAGGTTCAACATCATAAGATAGTGACTGAAAAAATTCTATGAATTGGTTTTCTAACCTTCCCTTTGTTAAAGCAATGCACGGTTTCATTTTTCAACCACCCTGTAATTGTTATCGTCTTTTACTATTTGGATTACCTTATCAAACTCATCACTGTTTACCAGTTCATACTTAATATCTACTATACAATTAGAATAGGATTGACGAATCGTTTCAGCATACACGTGAGATTCTTCAGAAGCTAAAATACATATTTTTTCGTATTGGTCAGTTATGTCAAGTTTTTCTGATAATACATCAACATCGAAAGCTAATCCAACTGCAGAAATTCTTTCATTGAATTGTTCATAGAGTTTGTCATACCTACCACCTGAGAAACAGGTAGCGCCATTGTCTTTTAAGAAGCCCCTAAACATCGTTCCACAATAATAGGGTAGATTTTTCACTCTGCCTAGGTCTACAAGAACATCTTCTACCCCAGATTCCTTTAACAGTGATGCCAATTGTTTAATGTGTTGGATTATTTCTAGCAGTCGATCATTATCTTTCCAATGTTTTTCATAATATTCGATTATATCGAATGAACCAAAAGCATCAACCAATTCGGTCAATTGTCCTGCAATCTCTTTATTATCCGAAGCAATCTGATACACTTCATCTTTTCGTTTATCATGCATGGCTATTCTTAATTTTTCTAACTCTATTTCGTCTAACTGTAAAGGCGCTGTCAACTCATCGAATATCCCTGTATGACCTAACTCGATTAAATAACTATCTATTTGTAGTTCCTTCAAATAGGAAACTGCTGTAAGAAGACATTCACTTTCGCCTAAAAAAGTCGGCGTATGAACTACTTCAATTCCAGCTTGCCTACTCTCAATTCCATCCTTATCACTACGAAACACAGAACCCTGATACGACCATTTTAATTGAGAGGGGTGTTGATTGACCAAAGCACGCGCAATGGCTGTAGTCCAATCAGGACGAAGTACTTCTATTTCTCCTTCCTTACTAAACCATTTCAACATGTTTCTTAAATCCATTCCTGCATGTTTATTTGTAAAGGTATTTGCATATTCAACTACTGGAGTTGATATTTGTTTATAATTTCTATTGAATGTAATTTTCCGAAATAACTCATATGCCCGTGATCGATTATTTAGTCTGTTACCAATTTCATCTTGACTACCTGCAGGTAAAAACATATTCCTTACACTTCCTGACATTTTAGATTCTTTAGCACACTACCACTTTACTTCGGTAAAGCATTTTATGTATGTATTGAATTTAACACAATTTAGACTTTTAAGTCAACATCCTTCTTTAATTTTTGTTCTATTAAGACTATTATAGTAAAGAGAAAGGAGAATATCTAATGAATACAATCGGTGATTTCCATGTACACACTAATTTCTGTCCTCACGGATCCGATGATTCGATGGAGTCTTATGTTCTTGCTGCTATAAAGAGTGGGTTAAAGCATTTAACATTTACTGAACATGCTCCTTTACCGAAAAACTTTATAGACCCAACGCCTGAGAAAGATAGTGCAATGCGCTGGGAAGATATTAATAAATACTTTGATGAGGCTAATCGGCTTAAGCATTTATACAAGGATGACTTAACCATAAATGTTGGGTTTGAAATAGATTATATTGAGGGATTTGAAAAAGAATCAATAGAGATCCTAAACAAATTTGGAAATCAAATTGATGATGCTATTCTGTCCGTACATATGTTGATAGCACCTAATGGAGAATTTGTGTGTATCGATTACAGCATGGGCGAATTTGAACGGATTGTTGATCTATTTGGTTCAGTTGATGCCGTATATAGCAAATATTATGAGACCTTAAAAAATGCTTTATATTCGGATTTAGGAGAATTTAAACCAATACGAATTGGACATATAACGCTAATTGAGAAATTTTCAAAAGTATTTAAATCAAGTACTAGCTTTGAAGATGAAATAATTTCAATATTAAGCATTATAAAAGAACTTGGGTACGAACTAGACGCAAATGCAGCAGGTTTTTTCAAAGAATATTACCAATCAAGTTATCCTAGCCCTGCAATTTTAGCAATCGCAGAAGAAATGGGTATTCCTCTCATTTTTGGCTCTGATAGTCATACTTCACACCATATAGCAAGAGGAATTGATCTTCTACCTATAACATTTAGTTCGCCTAAAAAACTGAAAAATGACTGAAAATGTTGCACACACAAAAATACTAGTAGTTTAACTACTAGTATTTTTGTATGCTTAGTATTGGTTAACTATTTACTCTTTCTAACTCTTGGGATGCATTTTCCAGTTCTTCAACATTGATGTCATTAGATAATAAATGCTTTAACCCATCGTAATATTGATTCACACTGCTCTTTGCTTTGTTCTTAATATCTTCAGTTAATTGTTCCCACTGACTTATATAATTAGTTATTACTAATTCCTTTTTCTCTTTTAAATATGCTTCAACGTACGGAGTAAGTATGTTAAATAGTTCTACTTTCATATCTTCTTTTTCATTTTTTTCAAAGAAAGATTTTGTGTTCTTAAACATTGATAGGGCTTTGTCAAAAACGGATAGGTCCATTTTTACTAGTGCATTTTTAAATGTAGGCGTATCAAATGTTATTTCCTCAACTTCCGATAACGATAAGTTTTTGTCTATTTCATTGCTTTTAGTTAATAGCGCTTGATTGAATTCCGTTGATTTTACATTCATAAATAATTCGATTCTTAATGATACTGCCCTTAATTCTTGAGCCAATTCAGAACCTATATTTTTTATTAATTCCTCAAGGCATTTTTCTAACTGTAATTTAGCTGAGCCATTGTTTGCTTTTATCGTAGATGGATTAAATGATTCCTTAAAATAATCTGAAAACTGAATAGACAATCGATGATTTACATAAAATAGTTGCTTGTCTATTTTTTGTTTAATTTCTTTTTCAAATGGATTCCGATCAACCTTGTTTATTTCATCTATTACTATAGACTCCTGTGCTTTATATTCCTCTATCATGACACTTTTTTCATCATTATTTAAATGCGCCGAGTTAATATAACTTTTAAGGAGCTTGTTTGCCTTTTTTATATCATTTAGTGTAGAAGTAATAAGTATTTCCATTAGTTCTTCTTGGATAAAGTGATAAAAATCGTCTTCAAATTTAGTAATACCTGAATTTATCTGTTTATCAACATTATTTTTTTCAAGTATTGCATTCTTGCTAGATATTGGATACATTCTCGGAAAGCGGATACCGAAATTAACCAACTGATTTGTTACATAGTCAGTAACAAGTTTTAATTCCTTATTGTCTTTAGCTAAATCAGCTGCATTTACAACGAAAAACATTTTATCAAGACTAAAGGCGTCTTTCACTCTACCTAATTGCACTAAAAAGTCTCTGTCTGCTTTAGAAAAGGCATGATTATAATAAGTAACGAATAAAATAGCATCCGCCTGTTTAATGTATTCAAATGAGACATCCGTATGTCTGGCATTTATTGAGTCCGCTCCAGGTGTATCTACTAAAGTAATTCCTTTTCTAGTTAATGGACAATCATAGAATAATTCCATCCATTCCACATAACAGGCAAGGTGCTCTTCAGTAACAAAATCAGGGAATTGCTCTAATTCAATCACGATTTGTTGTCCAATGTTCTTGGCCATTTGTTGATGACCATTAACTAATGCAATTAGAAATGACTGATGCTTGTGATCGAATTGTTTTAATTTTTCTTGATTATTAAGCGCTTGTAAATAATCATTTAAAGTCATGTCAGAAGCAATGGGCTCATTGGTTATTTCGGAGATATCCATTAGTATTCTTTCTTGACTTTTAACTTTTACAACCACAGTCCCATGCTTATAATCTTTATTAATTGGGCTTATTTTATTAATGGTTGCTGTCGTTGGATTTGGAGAAACTGGCAAGACTTTCTCACCGATTAATGCGTTAGCAAAGGAAGATTTCCCAGCACTAAATGCCCCAAACAGAGCTATCGTATAACGTCTATTTGTTAGTCTATCCTTCTTGTGGATTAGATCCTGTTCAATCACTTTAAAACCCGGTATATCCTTTATTATTTCTGTGGATTCTGTTATTTTTTTCAGGACTTTTTCTATCGGAATATGATTGTTCTTAGTCTTAACCTGATTGTTCTCACTTGATTTATCGCGTATTTCTTTCTTGCTATCAACTTTAAGAACCTTTTCTTGTTTTATTCCTTCTAATTGATTTAAACGTACGATTTCATCTCTCATAATTGCCACATTGTTGTTGGTTGAATTTACCTTACTCAAAAGAAGATTGTGAAGATGATTTCTTCTATCTTCAAGATCTTTGTCCATTTGATTAATCTGTTTTTCTATATTTTCAATTGCTTCACTATTATTCAACTCAGAATTTATTATGGAAATTTCTTTGTTTGCTTCTTTTTTAAGATAAACTTGTACAGATTCCCATATATTCACACACGCTTGTTTGAATTTACTTTTAATATCGTTAGCTAAGTCTTCAGTATAGACAAGAAGATACTCTCCAGTTAAAACGGCTCCAGGCTTAATAATCTCCTTTAAGCGTTCATCTGAATAATTGACTGACAATGAATGAATTCGACGGGAAATCTCTGAATCATTTATGTTGTACTTTTTTGTTAACTCCAATAATTTATCTCTAAGCTTCCACTCAATATTAGTTTTTACTACTTCCATAAACGAATGATAAAAACGGTCTAATCTTTGTTTTTTTTCAATATCTATTTTCTTTTTAGTTGAAAAAATGCCTAGCTTGAACCCAGGATGCTGGGATTGTAAAAACTGTTCTGCTAACTCTCGTAATTCAAAAGGCATAATATAAGCATTTTTTAATGTGGAATTTAGTCCACTGCGAAAATCTTGTGTGGCATTATGTTCAAGATTCTTTAAGCGTTCAAGCTCTTCTTTATGTTTTTCAACGGTCGTTCCATCCATTTGTTTATCTTTTAGGTCAACTAACTTTTTTCTTAGTTCATCTTTTTTAGTCTGGTTAAGGTCACGCAAACCATCGATATGTTCATCAATTAATGTGTACATCGATATTTCAACGGTTTGCTCAATTGCTTGTTGATTGTTTTTCATTAAATGTTGTAGATCGCTTTCAAGCTTTTCAAACTGATTCAGATAGTGTTGGTTATCCACCAGGCTTGTAAAATAGATTTTCTGTGGATTTATTCCCCATGCTTGAAACGTTTCCTCCACACTTTTTTTAAAATCTAAAAATGGGATTTCTTTTTCTTGGTGTTTATCGATTTGATTTATTACAATATAAATAGACTTTTCTTGCTGTTGCATTTTCCTCAGGAATCTTAAATTCACATCCGATTGAACATGGTTATAATCCATTACATAAAACAATGCATCAACCATATGTAAGGACGATTCAGTCATAATCCGATCAGCATCGTTAGAAGAATCAATCCCTGGTGTATCTAATATTGAAACATTGCTAGGAATAGCTGCGGTTCTTTTACTAATTTCGATTCTCTTAATTGAATCTCCGTCCTTACAATATTCTTTTATCGTTTCTAAATCATATGGTTCGACATATTCTGTAGGATCTTCCTTATCAAAATAAACTCTAACATATCCTTTTCCTGATGTTATTTTAACAACGTTAGCACTTGTCGGAATTGGACTCTGCGGAAGGATATCTTCCCCTAAAAGCCGATTAATTAATGACGACTTACCAGCAGAAAAATGCCCAGAAAAACAAATAACAAACTCATTATTTTCTATTTTTTTAAAGAGGTCTAAAGTTTTTTCTGCATTAATTTGATTATCTTCTTTTTTGAACTCCTGATATACTGCGGCGATATTGTCCACCGTAACTGCATTCGAAACAGATGTACCCATATAACTAAGTGACCCCTTTACCTTAATTTAGTTAGCATCTATTATACTTACTTCTCTAGGGATTGACTAGTTATTCTTATTTAATTATGATTGATTGTGAAGAATACACACCAAAAACAGATACTGAAGAGAAAATTTATAATTGTTCGCCAGAAAGAACATTGATAATGAGGATTCTGGTTCAAATATTTAAAAAAAGTGGAGGGGAGGTATTTTCCATGCTTTGGATAGTAATGGGGTTCATCTTTCTTGCGATTTTAATAATGTCTTTTTTCCAATTTCTATATTATTTATTACACAAAAAATACAAGCAGGTTTACATAGCATTTGGTAATGAAGATTATTATAGAGTGATAGATAAACTAAAGAACAATGGAATTGTTTATAAAGTAAAAATAATAACTAATCAAAGATCTAATGATCTAAATCCAGCTCATTCCTCTCAATATGAAATATATGTCAAGGATAGATTAGAACAAAAAGCATTGTCTACCATACATTCCGCAGTTTAATAAGAGTTTAATTGAAGAAGTTTTTTTAATCCAAATAGTGTTATCATCCTTCATAACAATTCCCCTTACTTTAAACAACACAACTATTCGCCTTGGAACCTTTCATAAAAAATTTCAAACATCATAAAGTTGTTTACAAAACTCCCGTGAAGATTACCAAATTGAATTTTAAGAGTTTTTAGGGATTCTGCTTTCTCTGTTTTTATATCAATGATTTCTTCTTCTAATGATAGTAAACTTTCTAAATTATTAATTAAATATTGCCTGTGTTCTTTTGTATAATCTTCTCTACCTAGAAGTTCCAGTAAAATCTTTCTATTGTTTTTTACCTCGAATAAAATTTCATCTAAATCTTCCATACTCATCTTTAGAGGTTCCGTACTGACTAACCAATCTTGTTCATACAGTGGAAGCAAATATTGTGTTCGGTCTGTTGTTAAATCTATATTTCTATCTGTTGTTAATTCCTCTAGGT
Source organism: Aquibacillus halophilus (assembly GCF_009649745.1). Classification (GTDB taxonomy): domain Bacteria; phylum Bacillota; class Bacilli; order Bacillales; family Amphibacillaceae; genus Aquibacillus; species Aquibacillus halophilus. The sequence goes on from NZ_WJNG01000005.1 coordinate 254,421, forward strand.
CTTTTTCATATGTATTTTTAAACTCGTTTAAATCTTTAAGATATTCATCGGCTACAACTGAATCAGGTGTGAAAGAATAACTTTTAGAAATACTGAAGATAGAATAAGGATAGAACCAAGTCATTATCAGAATGACAATTACAAATAATCCTACCAAACCGATAACGATTTTTTTAACTGTATTAGTCACATAAGATCCCCCCTACTTATATAAAAACTAGTTGAAAGAATAAACTAAACCCATCACTTCAATAGCAAACTGAAGATTAATGCAGATCTTCCATTAAAATTCTTAGCTCATAGTTTAAGAGTTAAATAAAAGCTTTTCCCCTGGTGATCAGTCCTCAATTTAACTGTTTCCACCAACTCTAAACCTTTAGTGAGCCACGGAAACCCCTTGCAGCATAGTAGGATTCTGCCCCATTATGGTACACAAAGACAGTGTCGTACCGACGATCACAAAAGAGAGCCCCTCCAAGTTTTCTAATATTAGCAGGTGTTTGCACCCAGCTTGATGTTTTCCTATCGAAATTCCCAACTTTTTGCAACTCCCGGTATTGTTCTTCCGTTAAAAGCTCAATACCCATGGCACTTGCCATATCAATAACGTTATTTTCAGGTTTGTATTTTTTCCTTGACTCCAGTGCTTCGCGGTCAAAACAAACACTTCTCCGACCTTTAGGACTCTCCGCTGAACAATCAAAAAAAATGTATTCGCCCGTCTTTTTCTCATGGCCGACAACATCTGGTTCACCGTCAGTAGCTTCCATTTCATTGAGCGACCAAAGTTTTTCAGTGTTTGCTTCGAGCTTAGCTTGTACTTTACCCCATTCAAGACCTGTATGTCTGTTCATGTTTTTCTCAAAACGGGTTTTCAATTCATTTAGTAATTTTTCATGTTGTTCTGATGACAACTCCCTATTTGTCATATTATTTTCCTCCTTATTACTTTGCTCAAAAAGGTTCGGAATAAGCTTTATCTTTAGTGCAATAACTTCAACAAAAAGCGTTAATCCCTTCTTTGATTAACATACTAGTTTAGCAATAAATTTTTTCTTTTTCAGCTACTACAATTCATTTTCAATAATGCGCCTTCTAGAAAGGTATTACCTTTTCCATAATAAATCTACTCCTTTAAAAATATATTCTTTAAGAATACTCATAGCAACACATATATTTTCCCCAACTATCTTGTCTATAGTTAAAGCGAGATTCTTTAAGTATATATCAATTTTAACATAATTTAACAATTATCATCAGCAGAATAGCTTGTTGATAAAAATATGTAATTGGGAAGTGAATTCTTATGTGGATTCATAGTTAAAACACAATAATCACTTATCCATAAAAAATAAGGAGACCAAATCTATAGGATTTGATCTCCTTGTTAGTATTTATATTTTCTGTTTTTCCAGTGAAACGAAACTACTTAAACAGAGATATCTGATTCATCGTTACCAACTATAATAATTTCATTTTTATTTTGTTTCCCGGTATTGGCCACCATAATATAAAATTGGGTCACCAGAGTTCACTTTTACTTCAGAAACCTCAGCGATAAAGATTAAATGGTCTCCTGCTTTTGCCATATCTTGAACAGTGCAGGAAAGAGTCGCCAAAGAATCCTTTAACACGGGATTAGAGTCTTGGAACTCATATTCAATTTCTTGGTCAGCTTCTTTTTGCTTAGCAAAAATCATTGATAAATCTTTCTGCTGTTCAGTAAGAATACTCAGTCCGAATTTCTTTGTTTCTTGTAACTTATCATACATTGTCGCTTGTTCATCAATCGATATTGCAATTAACTTTGGATCTAAAGAAACTGACATGAAAGCATTAACAGTCATTCCATGAATTTCACCTTTATATTCAGTAGTTACAACTGTAATACCAGTTGCAAACCTCCCCATTGCATTTCGGAATAGTTGATTATCCATTTAGTAAATCCCCTTTTGAACTTATCTTTTCTTAAAGAGTATCACTTCTATCTGTGTTTTTGAACAAAATTGCCTCAGTAATGGTATCACCAAAAAATCTTATTCTAATAATCTCTAACTAAATATCAGTACTTCTAACAACAACTCTCACTTGCATTAGATTATTTCAATGTATTGTATGATTACAGAAAGCATTTATACCTACCTGAAAATTGTTCAGCAAGAATATTAAACTGGAAAACTAATTTAAATAATCACAATTGATTCCTTAACCACTATTTACCTCTAACAAAATACCCACTTAGTCATTATACTAGACTTCGGGAGAGGATATTATGATGATGACGATTTCAATACTACTATTCTTATTTTTAGTAAGCCTGAGTCTTTATAAAGCCTATACAAACACTAAAGATGTAATTATTAACGATATACAATATAAATCCATTGAACCAAATGAACCACATATTAACCTGCTACAAATCTCTGATATGCACCTTGAGAATATATCAATCTCACCTGAGCAATTATATAATCAATTAAAGGACAATAAAATTGATTTAATAACCATAACTGGTGACTTTCTCGATCGAAAAAGGAGTATTCCAAAGTTAATTCCATACCTCAAAGTTTTCAATAAGTTAAATACAAAGTATGGTATATACGTAGTATTTGGAAACCATGATTATATTCTAAAAAAACAGGATTTGAATTTGTTAAAAAGTACGTTAGAACAGTACAACTGCACTGTTATGCAAAATCAGCATCAAAAATTAGTAATAAATGGAGATGTACTAAACATTATTGGAATCGATGACTCTAGTACAAATCGAAGTGATTTATTTAAATCATACGATAATATTTCACCAGGCTACAACTTAGTTATCACACATGACCCAAACATAGTTCTAGAAATGAAAAATCACCATTTCGATTATCTTTTATCAGGACACTTTCACGGTGGTCAAATCCATTGGCCAAAACCCTATCATTTAGCTAAATTAGGGAGAAAATTGATGAAAATGAATATGGTTAAAGGATTGCATTTCTACGATAACAAGCCCTTCTATATTAGTGAAGGATTAGGACAGACCGTACTGAACATCCGAATCGGAAGTCGCCCAGAAATAACCTATCATAAATTATCTATCAAAAACATCACAGAAAAAGTCACTTCAAAAGCAATTTGAAGTGACTTTTTTCTTTGTTTATTAAGTTGAGCCTTCTTCATCGTTTGCAAATACTTTATCATAGTTTGCCTGTTCCCAAACCTCGATGATTTCTCCTTGTTCATCGGTGTCAATAACATATGAACCATTGCTGTATCGATCGCTTTTTGCTAGCTCGAGAGGGTAAACTGTGTGAATAGTGCCTAATGACGTTTTGAATTGAAGCGTATCTTTCTCATTAACAAGTGCGAACCCAACTATTCTATGTGGCTTACGCTTTAATTCTCGTAACATTACCAAACCACGCTTAGCGCGTGAAGATTTTTCAAACTCATTAAGTTTCATTCTCTTACAAGCACCACGCTGAGTAAGCAATACAAGGCTTGGATTCTCTATTAAATCATCAAATACAAGACCATTAATAACCTCTTCGTCATCTTTCAATTGGATAGCTTTTACCCCTGCTGCACGTTGTCCAACAGGACTAACCTCAGATTCATGGTACCACAAACCATACCCTTTATTGGATGCAATAAAGATATCAGAATGGCCTTCTGTCACATGAACGTTTTGAACTCGATCGTCATTCTTTAAATTAACTGCTACTAATGCTTTCGAATAACGTTGCGCATCATATAACTTTAGTTCACTTCGTTTCACCATTCCATTTTTCGTGATAAAAACGAGATAACTTTCAGTGTCGAAGTTCCTTACTGGGATAGCTTTGATGATTTTTTCATCTTTGTCTATCGGAACAATGTTCGATATATGTTGACCTAAATCCTTCCACTTAATATCAGGTAACTCATGAACTGGTGAGAACATGTAACGACCCTTATCTGTAAAAATTAACAATTTATCAGTCGTGTTAATCTCCTTCAATCCAATTAAGTGATCCTCTTTTTTAATAGCAAAGTCCTCTCCATTGGATGCAGCATACGACCTTAAACTGGTTCGTTTAATGTAACCTTCTTTTGTAACCGAAACTAGAACGTCCTCACTAGCTACCATTACTTCTAAGTTAATTTTCAATTCCTCTATTTCTTGTTCAATTATACTTCTTCGATTATCAGCATACTTCTTCTTTAAGCTTTTCAAATCATTTTTTATTACAGTTAACAGTTTCTTTTCATTATTTAAAATAGATTCTAGATAGTCAATTTTTTCTTGTAATTCTCTAGCTTCTTCCTGTAAAGAGGTGATATCCGTATTAGTTAAGCGATATAATTGTAAATTAACAATTGCTTCAGCCTGTTCTTCTGTAAAACCATAAGCCTCTTTTATTCTATGTTTCGCATCCTGTTTGTCATTAGATGCTCGTATTGTTGCGATAAGCTCGTCCAAAATTGAGATGGCTTTAATCAAACCCTCTACAATATGAGAACGTTCTTTGGCTTTCCTTAAATCAAAGCTTACTTGTCTTGTAACTATTTCTTTTTGATGGGATATATATGCCTCAAGCATAGATGATAAACCTAATAATTTCGGTGTCTTATCTTTAATTGCAACCATATTAAAATGATATAATACCTGCAAATCCGTATTTTTATAAAGGAAATTAAGAATACCTGAACTATCTGCATCTTTCTTTAACTCAATGACGATGCGTAGACCCGTTCGATCTGTTTCATCCCGAACTTCTGCAATTCCTTCAACTTTGCGATCAATCCTGAGTTCATCCATTCGCTTAACCAAATTAGCTTTATTTACCTCAAACGGAATCTCATCTATTACTATTTGTTCTCTATTGGTCCGAAGCTGCTCAACTTCAGCTCTACCTCTGATAACAATTTTTCCTTTACCTGTTTCATAAGCCTTTTTAATTCCATCGACACCTTGGATGATACCGCCTGTAGGAAAATCTGGGCCTTTCATTACTCCCATAAGTTCGTCAATAGTGACAGAAGGATTATCGATTTTCATTATTACAGCGTCAATAACTTCTGATAAATTATGTGGTGGTATCTCTGTTGCATAACCTGCTGATATCCCTGTTGAACCGTTTACAAGTAGGCTAGGAAATTTTGCAGGGAGTACTACCGGTTCATGATTTGTATCATCGAAGTTAGGTATGAAATCTACGGTCTCTTTATCAATATCTCGTAACAATTCTGATGAAATACTTGATAAACGAGCCTCTGTATAACGCATAGCAGCAGGTGGATCCCCGTCAACACTACCATTATTCCCATGCATTTCCACTAGAACATTTCTAACTTTCCAATCCTGGCTAAGTCGAACCATAGCTTCATACACTGAGGAATCACCATGTGGATGATAATTACCTATAACCGTACCTACTGTTTTAGCTGCTTTTCTAAACTGTTTATCATGAGTATTTCTTTCTTCGTGCATTGCAAAGAGAATCCGTCTTTGTACTGGTTTGAGTCCATCCCTTACATCTGGTAACGCACGATCCTGTATTATATATTTACTATACCTTCCAAAGCGATCCCCTATTACATCTTCTAAAGGTAAATCTAAGTATTTTTCAATTTTCGACAAGAATTCTCCCCCCCTTTAAGATTGAATATTTTCATTATCAATAATATTTGTTTCTTCTTCTAGCCCAAATTGTACATTCGTTTCAATCCACTTTCTCCGTGGTTCAACCTTATCACCCATTAAAGTGGTAACTCGACGCTCAGCTCTAGCAAGATCATCAATTTTGACCCGAATAAGTGTACGTGTTTCTGGATCCATTGTTGTTTCCCAAAGTTGATCAGCGTTCATCTCACCAAGACCCTTGTATCTCTGAAGGAGATAGCCACTTTTTAATTCTTGCGTAGCTTTTTTCATCTCTTCATCATTCCATGCATATTTAATCTTCTCTTTTTTTCCTTTTCCTTTAGAAATCTTATATAAAGGAGGTAGTGCTATGTAGATTTTTCCAGCTTCTATAAGTGGACGCATATATCGATAGAAAAAAGTTAATAGCAAAACCTGAATATGTGCTCCATCAGTATCAGCATCAGTCATTATGATTATTTTGTCATAGTTAACATCTTCAAGGGCAAAATCCCCTCCGACACCTGCTCCAATAGTATGGATGATGGTGGAAATTTCTTCATTTTTCAATATATCAGCGAGTTTAGCTTTTTCCGTATTAATTACTTTACCCCTCAAAGGTAGTATAGCTTGAAACTTTCTGTCTCTTCCTTGTTTGGCAGAACCCCCGGCTGAGTCACCCTCAACTAAATATAATTCATTTTTTTCAGCATTACGTGATTGAGCTGGGGTTAACTTACCGCTTAATAAGGCATCTTTACGTTTTTTCTTTTTTCCAGTTCTGGCTTCTTCTCTTGCTTTTCTTGCAGCTTCTCGTGCCTCTTTTGCTCTGACAGCTTTTTTAACTAGCATACTTGCTATATCAGCATTCTCTTCTAAAAAATAAGAGAGTTTCTCAGACACGATCGAATCAACTGCTGAACGTGCTTCCGATGTTCCGAGCTTACCTTTGGTCTGTCCTTCAAATTGAAGTGACTCCTCAGGTATTCGCACAGACACAATAGCAGTGAAGCCTTCTCGGATATCATTGCCTTCTAGATTCTTTTCTTTTTCCTTTAACATACCACTTTTACGTGCATAATCATTAAATGCTCGTGTAATAGCAGTTCTTGCACCGGATTCATGTGTGCCACCATCTTTTGTACGTACGTTATTTACGAAGGATAACATACTCTCTGCATAGCCATCATTAAACTGAAAGGCAAAATCAATCTCCATTTCCTGATGTACACCTTCAAAAGAAACAACTGGATGTAAGGTATCCTTTTCCTCATTCAAATAAGCAACAAATGATTCTAATCCGTCCGGATACTGAAAAGTTTCTTTATTATCATCTCGCTGATCAATTAAATCTATTTGCATACCCTTCAATAAAAATGCAGATTCCCTTAATCGTTCTGAAAGTATTTCAAATTGGTAATGTGTTATTGAAAATACTGTAGGATCTGGTTTGAAATGAATGGTAGTTCCAGTCTTCTTCGTAGTTCCCTTCTTTTCAAGTGAAGTTACTGGTACTCCGCCACCTTCGAATCTCTGATAGAAACAGTTTCCACCTCTGTAGATCGTTACTTCTAACCACTCCGATAAAGCATTAACAACAGAAGCACCTACACCGTGTAGTCCTCCACTCGTCTTGTAGCCACCTTGCCCAAACTTACCACCAGCATGTAATACAGTTAGGATAACTTCAGGAGTTGGACGGCCAGTACTATGCATACCTGTTGGCATACCTCTTCCCATGTCCTCTACTGAAATACTATTGTCTTTATGTATAATTACTTTAATAATATCGCCAAATCCAGCTAACGCTTCATCGACGGCGTTATCTACGATTTCAAAAACTAAATGATGAAGTCCCCTTGAGTCGGTACTTCCAATATACATTCCGGGTCTTTTTCTAACCGCTTCTAGTCCTTCTAATACCTGAATTGAATCATCTGAATAGTGCGTTGTTGTTTGTTTAGCCAAAATCCACACCTGCTCCTTTCACTCACTAACTATGCTATTAGAAAAACTTTATAGCTTAAAATGTTATAGGTATATTATATATTATATACTAGAACAGAGGTTTGCTCTTGTAAATGATAAATAGTTTAAACAGTACTTTTACTATTCTAGCTTGTTTCTAGTAAATCGCAACCTCTTATTTCATATTGATTTCTAGTGTTACATAATATAATTAGTGAAAAAAGAAAAAATCCCTTCTAAAATAGGGATTTTTTCAATATATCACTTATTTCTTATAATAATTGAATGAGCAACTTTAATGCACATATCCATTATAACTGTAAAATCATGTTCTGTTAAATAATCATAAGCATCATTATTCACGATACCTTGTTGTGCCCAAAACACTTTTGCGTCTGTCTTAACAGCATCTTTGGCAATTTGTGGAAGATATTCCGGTCTTCTAAATACGTTAATAATATCAAATGGTTCTTTAACATCTAAAATGGAGTCATAAGCTCGTTCACCAAGTGTTTCCTCTATCTCTGGATTTACTGGTATAATCCGATACCCTGCTTGTTGCATTACCTTTGCAATTTGATAGGACGTTCTTTGGGGCCGATCTGATAACCCTATGACTGCAATTGTTTTAGCATTTTCTAATATTTCTTTTATTTCTTGGTTAGGTGGGTGTTCATAAGACATAATTTTTCCTCCTTAACTAAAATCTAATAAATCAGCAATGAGACAATGGATTGGATCTTCGTTAAAAGCACTCTAATATTTCAAATACCCTTCTTTAGGATAAAGTAATCCAAATTATGCTTACATACTATATAAATATATATCTGATTAATAATAGTTGTAGTACAATCCAATTAAACTTCATGGTAGAATAATGTTACAAGTTCTTGCACTAAAAAAGGAGTTTTTTCATGGATTACATTTTATTAGTAATTATAGCTTATTTATTAGGTTCTATTCCTTTTGCACTTATTGTTGGAAAAGTCGGGTATAAAACCGACATTAGAGAACATGGTAGTGGAAATCTGGGTGGTACAAATACTTTTAGAGTTTTAGGTATTAAAGCTGGATTGATTGTTACAATTGCAGATATATTAAAAGGAACTTTGGCAACGCAATTGCCATTTTTGTTCGGTATGAATGACATAAATCCGCTTATTATTGGAATATTCGCTGTTGTAGGACATATGTATCCTCTATTTGCAAAATTCAAAGGTGGAAAGGCAGTTGCTACATCCGGTGGTATTATTCTAGGAGTTAGTCCCTTGCTATTTGCCATTATTCTTGCAACATTCTTTCTCATGCTTTACTTAACTAAGTATGTTTCGCTATCCTCAATGGTTACCGGTGTTGTGACAGTTATTGGAGCATTGCTTCTACAGGAAACGGGGCTAGTCATAGTTGGAGTAATCTTAACTGCCTTTGTATTTTATCGACACAGGGAAAATATTAAACGAATTATCAACAAAACCGAACCAAAAATTAAATGGATGTAATCCTTAGGGGCCTAACTTGTTAGGTCCCTATAATCTTCAAACATATTATTGGATTAAGAGTTCAATAAATTGAATAAAAGATTTTTTTTGAGTATACTTTGAAATAGTTTAAATGGTTAAAAGGAGTCGAGATGAACCATGGATCCAATCAAAATGACAAAAAAAACTTTACCGAATAAAGCTGACCGACATAAACTATTCGGATCTTCTGAACCAGGTCCAAGGACTAAGCCTGTAGATAAAAATGGCATGGCTGATTTACAAAACACGAGAAAAGATTTTATGTTTGATATAGATGCAGTCGGGATTTCAAATGTTAAACATCCAATTCTAATAGAAAGTACGATGAAACCTCATACACAGACAACTATTGGAACATTCAATTTAACATCTAGTATAGACAAGAATAGTAAAGGAACAAATATGAGTCGTTTTACTGAACAGCTTCATCAATATCACGAGTCTGGTCTAATATTAAACTTAAAAACAATCAAAAAGTTTACCAAGGAACTTGCAAGTCGATTGAAACAAAAAGATGCTGAAATTGAAGTATCATTTCCGTGGTTTTTTGAAAGAACAAGTCCAACTTCTGAGCTTACAGGAATGAATCATGCAAATGCATCAATTAAGGTTTCCTATGACAGCATAAATGAGTTTGACATAGAAGTATCTTTATCTGGAACAATTACAACTCTTTGCCCATGTTCAAAAGAAATTAGCGAGTATAGCGCCCATAACCAGCGTGGACAGGTGTCAATGACGGTTAAATTAGATGATAACTTTGATGAAAGTGAAATAGATTGGAAGGAAGCATTATTAGAGGCTGCCGAGAGTAACGCCAGTGCAAGAATCCATCCTATCCTCAAACGTCCAGATGAAAAAGTGGTAACAGAACAAGCTTTTGAAAATCCAAGATTTGTAGAAGACATTGTTCGGTTAGTAGCTGCTGACCTATATGAATTACGATATGTCACCAAATTCAGTGTGTTTTGCCGTAATGAGGAGTCAATCCACTTACACGATGCAGTTGCATCATTGACTTATGATAAATCAAAAGACTAGTTTGAAGTAGGGATGACCAATGAAGTATATTTTTATTGTTCTTATTAAATTTTACCAGAAAGTGATAAGTCCTATAAAACCACCTACATGTAGATTTCATCCTACTTGTTCCCAGTATGGATTGGAATCTTTTCAACGATTCGGCTTTTTTAAGGGATTCTTTTTAACTGTAAAAAGAATCGTGAAATGTCATCCTTTTCATCCTGGAGGATTTGATCCAGTTCCCAATAAAAAATCAAACAATACTTGATCTCCGTTTTTCTAAACGGGGATTTTTTTTTATGGATAAATCTTCGGTTATTATCCACAATATATAATAACCAAAGGAGGTAAACTATGTTTTTTCATACAAAAGAATTACAATACAATGCTAAACCAAGCAATCCGGATCCTGTTTACGCTAAAAAGCTTCAAGAAATACTAGGTGGCCAGTTTGGTGAAATGACAGTTATGATGCAATATTTATTTCAAGGTTGGAATTGCCGTGGGGACGAAAAATATAAAGATATGATAATGGACATCGGCACAGAAGAAATTGCCCACGTGGAGATGATTGCAACAATGATTGCGCAACTGTTGGATGGTGCACCAGTTCGTGAGCAAGAAGAAGCCGCTAAAGATCCAGCTATTGGTGCGGTCCTTGGTGGTATGAACCCTCAACATGCAATCGTATCAGGCCTTGGAGCAACACCTACAGATAGCGTTGGATATCCTTGGAATTCAAGATACACAATTGCAAGCGGTAATCTTTTAGCAGATTTCCGAGCGAATTTAAATGCAGAATCCCAAGGGCGATTACAAGTGGTTCGATTGTATGAATCTACTACAGATCCAGGTGTTAGAGATATGCTATCCTTCCTTATTGCTCGGGATACGATGCATCAAAATCAATGGATGGCAGCAATAGAGGAACTAGAACAAAATCAAAAAGCAATTGTACCAAGTACTTTCCCTCAAACACTTGAAAAACAAGAAGTTTCCTATTCCTTTATGAACTTCTCAAATGGTGAAGAAAGTTCCAAAGGCAGGTGGGCAAGCGGAAAAAGCATGGATGGAATCTCCAACTTTGAATATGTTGCTAATCCAAAAGCAATGGGACAAATACCTAAGTTAAAACCATCACCAGCCTATATTCATGGAAGTGTTATGCCTGGACAAGTGCCCCCTGGTATTGATAAAGCAAACTTTGATCAAGCCAATCAAGGAAATGAATTACACTAAAAACCATCATCAACTATTAATAGTTGATGATGGTTTTTAAAAGTTTATATTTAAAGACATGTCTATTGAATTATAAATTGAACCTTTTTATTTGGTCCCACTGCTTTTCTTCAGCCAAAATATATTTTTGCCTATCACCTAATAAATCAAAGTGAGGATAAGACTCATCTAAATGAATCCATTTTGGATTTAGATTATATTTTTTTCCCCATTCTATTAGCTTATCAATATCAGAACAACCAACTTTTGTTACCGTATTACATTCAGGGAATCTTATGTCAAACCAATAATGAGTTAAAAATACCACTTCTCCGTTTTCCACTTGTTGTTTCCAGGTTTTTAGTTCATTTTTCTTTATTCCAAAAGCCATATTAATTACTACCTACTGCATTAGAATACGCTTCATGCCAATCAGGAAATGATCTCCTCAAAGACACTGGACGAAAAGTATCTTTTTTGACGATAACGTGTTTAGTTGTTCCCGTAACTGCCACGTTTCCTTGTTCATCAGTTATTGTATATGCATATGTTGTTCTCAAACCATCATAACTATCTATCCAAGTCTCGACATAAGCATTTTGGCCATATCTTACAGGCTGTTTAAAATAAACATGAGCATCAACGACAGGGGCAACAATACCAGCACTCTCCATATCATGGTATTTAAAACCTAAATCTTCAATAAAAGATGTTCTCCCAATTTCAAACCAAACTAAGTAGTTAGCATGGTACACAACTCCCATTTGGTCTGTTTCCTGGTACCTTACCTTTATTTGTGTTTTGTTCTTTTTCACTTACTACTCCCCTTTACAGTTTCCCAAGCATTTTGAAAATCTATCTTCTCTAAAGTTTGATAAGAATCCAATGATTCTGCATCTTCCACTCGTAAGGCCTGATATTGTATCGCTTCATCAATTAAGTTTGCTACAAATCTCGCATTACCATCTATATTACTTTCTTTATACATTCTACTTAAAAATTCTATTGCATTATCTTCTAACTCATATTGATAATTCTCTGTATGCAATTTAGTAATATCTAACAGTTCCTTATCATTATAATCCGGGAACTTCAAATACTTTTTAAATCTTGATTCAAGTCCAGGATTGCTTAAAATAAACCGTTGCATTTCATTTCTGTAGCCTGCTAGTACTACTACAAGGTTTTCATTGTGTTTGGTCATTTCATCAACAAGTGTATCAATGGCCTCTTTGCCAAAGTCTTTCTCACCTCGGTAAAGTGAATATGCCTCATCGATAAACAGCACACCGCCAAGTGATTCTCTAACCTTCTGTTTTGTTTTAATAGCTGTCTGACCCACATATCCTGCAACAAGATCGCTACGAGATGCTATTACTAGGTGTCCTCTTTTAAGCAAGCCACATTCTTTAAGTATTTGGGAATAAATTTTTGCAATTGTAGTCTTTCCCGTTCCCGGATTCCCTGAAAAAACCGCATGGAGTTGAACTGGAACAACAGGTAAACCTTTTTGTTTTCTCTGTTGCTGAACACGAACAAAAGAAGAAAGTTTTTTTACTTCTTGCTTTACATTGGTAAGACCTATCAGCTGTTCTAATCGTTCTACAGGTTGTGTATCGGTACTATCATTATCCATAAAGTCTAAATCATTTTTATCGATTCTCATGTGCTCCAACCAATTTTCATTAGACGAAACTGTCTTGGAAGCACCTTTTTTGAAAATAGATTTTAACACCAAATCCCGTACTGTTCTAGCATTACCGAAAGTTTCATCTACTCTTGACTTTTCAATCAAACTTTCAAATTTATAAAGTGCCTCTTTGGTAAAGAAATAATCATTGCTTAAAGCAGTATTTTCAGCAATCTGTATGAGTTCTTTCGTTTCAAAGTCTGGTAAGGAGATGTGATTTTGTTCTGGAAATCGACTTCTTAAACCGGGGTTAGACCATAAAAACTGTCTCATTTCCTCGGGATAACCAGCTAAAATTACTGCAAACCGATTAGCATACTCTTTACTAGTCATACTGGACACAAGTGTATCGATAACTGCTTGCCCATAGTCATTACCACTTTGACCTTCTCGTTTTAGACTATAAGCTTCATCAATAAATAATATTCCACCAATAGAGTCTCTTACAAAATTTACAGTGTTCTCCTCACTTTGGCCCACATAAGATCCTACCAGGTGTGATCGATTCACTTCTGTAACATCACCAGTTTCTAATAAACCTAATTCATAATATATCGCCGCTAATAGTCTTGCAATAGTCGTTTTACCAGTACCAGGATTCCCAGTAATGATCATATGAAGACCAGGTTCATCAATCATATGAAAGCCAAGACTTTTTCTTTCTTTTTGATATTTTAAGTAATGATAATACTGGTGAATGTATTTCTTTATATCTTTTAAGCCAATCATTTCATCAAGTTCTATTAGTGGATCTTGTCTGAATGACTTTTTGAAAATGTCAGGAAATTGCTCATATAAATTTAGCTTTAAATGATTAATTTTCTTAACATGTTGATTAAGTTTTTGTACTGGGACCTCTGACCTTTTATTTTCGATTGAATTGATGGAGGTTTCTAAACTCTCATTTAGGCCTCGTAATTCATTATCAATTTCAGAAGTTAGATTGTTAAGCTCACTTTTGTCATCAATTTTTGTGTTTTTTAAGAAATCAATTTGATTGATGAGATTGTTCACTTGTTCTAATAATTCCTTCGCTTTCTTAAGCTTAGCTGGATCAAAATCAGTCTCTCGTATTGACCAATCCTTAAAATCACTTGTATTTAATTCAGAATAAAAGTTGAAATAAAACTTAAGATTTTTTATTTCTAAAAGTACTGGTTGCTTTTCATCCATTCTTTCAGCTTCTTCTAAAAGTAATTCTGTAATTTGATCGTCATTAAAGTTCCTCTTTAACCTATAAAAGGCAAGCATACAATATAAATTTGATAAGTTTGCTTTTGAAAAAGACTGTATTTGTTGGCCTTTTATCCAATCTATTATACGTAATACCTCTACTTCATAAAGAGGCGGTTTGTCATTAGTAGAAGACCATTGACTTATCTTCTTTTTTAAAATTTTAACGTCATGATTTTCCATTTTTACCGCTCCCTTTCCATCAACTCATATTTTATCACAGCAGGTTATTAATGTTTAACATACTGCTTATTAAGAAGACCCTCTTATTAAAACTAAGAGGGTCTGTAGAATGTACTATTGTTTTTGTTGGTATTGATATTCATCCTTAATTTCATTGCGAAGGTCACGTATCGACTCTTCTCTTCGTGCATTTTTTTCTTTGATTCTTTCCTTTTCTTGACCCGATGCAAATTTCATTGTCTCATGTGAAGCTTCTATATTTTGAATAGTATCTTGGACCATATGCTGTAATTTTTCAACATTATCTTCTCGATTATCTGGATTTGGCTTTGTATTATGATGGCTCATATGGCCGCCTCCTATTTCCCTTTAGTTTGAATTACTTGAGGTTTTTCGTCCCCTTGCATCTGCATCTTTTTACCTTTATTTCCACCGGCTTCAAGTGGTTGGGTTCCAAGATGACTTGGTCTAAAATGCTTTGAATCTTTTTTAGGATTTCCCATCTTGTAGCATCTCCCTTTCATTGAGTGTCAGTAATATTATTTACGTCCTAAGGTAAACTTACTCATGTATTTCAAATAGTAATACTTAACATTCTGATACAAAATGGGTACACAAAAAAGATGACTACTGTAATAATAGTCATCTTTTCCTCTAAGCATCTCTTTTAAATGAATCAGTTAATCTTTTTTCGATTTTTTCATCAATTGCATTTAATAAATTTCTATCCTCGAGTATTTGTTGCTTATTTTGTTGGACTAGCTCTTCAAAATTCGGCTTTTTTCTTAATGAAATGGTAACCCTCTCCTTTAGTTTAAGGATTACCATTTTTCAGAAAAATATAAGTCATCAATTAATTTTATTCATCATTTCTTCCATATACTTAAACGTCATTGGACCCATCATCTTTTCTGCCTGTATGATACCATCTGTACCTATAAAATATGTTGTCGGTATCGTTAAAACACTGTATTGATCAACGACAACAGCTAAATCCGGATCAATAAGAGTTAAAAAAGAAAAATTTCCTTCTTCAATAAAATTTCTAACAGCAGTTATATTTGTTTCTGTCCCGGTTGCATTAACTGCAATGATCTCAACTTCATCACCATATTCGTTATAAAACTCTTCCATATCCGGCATTTCTACTCGACATGGTCCACACCAAGTAGCCCAAAAATTCAAAAAAACTTTTTTGCCTTGATAATCAGATAGTGATACCTTTTCCCCATCTAAAGTCTCTAATGTAAAATCCGGTGCCTTATCACCAATTTTTAGACCTTGTGGTGCCTGCGGTGAAACCATTACTGTGCCATCGACTGAAGAATCGCCAGACACATCAATTTCATTGTTTGACGCACTTTGCTGCGGATTATTTTGAACCGAAATGTTATATATAAATATACCTATAAGAGTTAACAGTAATAGTGCAGCTGAAATTGTTTTAAACAAACCGTTCACTCCCTTAAATTGATGAATGACATTTGTTGTCTCTCTATTTACATCTTGATTTATTCCACTTCTAAATCATATGATTTTTTTTATGGATTGTAAAGAAATCCATAAAAAAAAGGTAGCTTGTTTTAAGCTACCTTTAGTGATCTAATTATGCTTCCATTTTGTTGCGTAGAACCATTTGAAGGATACCACCATGGCGGTAATAATCAATTTCCACGTCACTATCAAAACGAGCAGTTACTTTAAATTCTTTTTTGTTTCCTTCTTCATCAGTTGCAGTTACATTAACTAGGTCATGTGGTTTAACACTTTCGTCAATTTCTACATCAAATGTCTCTTTACCAGTTAACCCTAATGAATCTAAACTGTCACCATTTTGGAATTGTAGTGGAAGTACACCCATCATAACTAAGTTAGAACGATGAATTCTTTCAAAGCTTTCAGCAATAACAGTTTTAATACCCAAGAGTTTAGTACCTTTAGCAGCCCAGTCACGAGAACTTCCCATACCGTAATCTTTACCGGCTACAACCACTAAACCAGTACCATCTTCTTGATATTTCATCGCAGCGTCGTAAATTGGCATTACTTCTTCAGTAGGCCAGTACGTAGTATAGCCACCTTCTGTACCTGGTGCTAGTAAGTTTTTAATTCGAATATTAGCAAATGTACCACGCATCATCACTTCATGGTTACCACGACGTGAACCGTATGAATTAAAGTTGCGAGGTGATACATTTTTTTCTTGTAGATATTTACCAGCAGGCATATCCTTAGCAATTGCACCAGCTGGAGATATGTGGTCAGTTGTCACTGAGTCTCCAAATTTACCAACTGCACGAAGACTAGTTAGTGCTTCTACCTTCCCTTTTTCTTTGGATAAACCTTCGAAAAATGGTGGATTTTGAATATATGTTGATTCATTATCCCATTTAAATATCGGCTCATCTGTTGTTTCAATTTCATTCCATTTTTTGTTAGAATTGAAAACCTCTTCGTACTCCTTGCGGAAAATTTCCGGAGTAACTACTTTTGCAACTTCATCTCTAACTTCCTCCATTGTTGGCCAGAGATCTTTAAAGTAAACAGGTTTACCACCTTGATCTTTTCCAATTGGATCACTGTAAAGATCAACATCCACGCTACCTGCTAAAGCATAAGCAACAACCAATGGCGGTGATGCAAGATAATTCGCTTTTACAAGTGGATGAATTCTGCCTTCAAAGTTACGGTTACCAGATAAGACAGAGGAAACAGTTAAATCATTAGCCGCGATTGCTTCTTCAATTTCTTCTAACAATGGACCAGAGTTACCGATACATGTTGTGCAACCATAACCAACAAGGTCGAATCCTAGTTTACTTAAGTATGGCATTAATCCAGCGTCTTCAAGATATCTAGTTACTACTTTAGAACCCGGAGCTAATGAAGTTTTCACATAGGCAGGAACTTCTAACCCTTTTTCTACTGCTTTCTTAGCAAGTAACCCTGCTCCAAGCATTACGTATGGGTTTGATGTATTAGTACAAGAAGTAATAGCTGCAATAGCAAGTGCACCTGTTTTCATAACAGAAGTTTTACCATTTGGGTGTTCTATTTTTACTTCTTTATCAAATTCTTTTTTATCCAAGCCAAACCCTTGATTGCCTGCAGGAGCTGTGATTGCTTCATTAAATGATTCCTTCATTTTAGATAGAGGAATCAAGTCTTGTGGACGCTTAGGACCTGACAGGTTTGGTTCTAGTTCGGATAAATTAATTTCTACTAATTCTGTGAATTCAGGGTCTTCTTGATCTGGAGAATACCAAAGACTATTTTCTTTACAGTATTTCTCTACTATAGAAATTTGTTCCTCAGTCCGACCTGTTAATCTTAAGTAATTAATGGCTTCTTGATCTACTGGGAAGAAACCACATGTAGCTCCATATTCTGGTGCCATATTAGATATAGTCGCTCGATCAGCTAACGGCATATCTTGCAAACCGGGACCAAAGTATTCTACAAACTTACCAACAACTTTTTTCTCGCGTAGCACTTGTGTAACTTTTAAAGCTAAATCAGTAGCAGTTGTTCCTTCTGGATAGCTTCCAGTGAATTTAACACCGATTACGTCAGGTGCTGGGAAATAGGACGGTTGCCCCAACATTCCCGCTTCTGCTTCAATACCACCAACACCCCAGCCAAGAACACCTAGACCATTAATCATTGTTGTATGTGAATCTGTACCAACCAAAGTATCTGGATAAGCATCAAATTCGCCTTTGTCGTTTTCTAGTGCATGAACAACATTTGCAAGGTATTCTAAGTTTACCTGGTGAACAATTCCAGTAGCAGGCGGAACCGCACGGTAATTATCAAAAGCTTTTTGAGCCCAATTTAAAAATTGATATCGTTCAGCATTACGTTCAAATTCTAAATCCATATTAAATTTAAGTGCATCTGCATTACCATATCGATCAACTTGAACAGAGTGGTCTATTACTAAATCCACTGGGACTTCTGGATTAATCTTGTCTGGTGATCCTCCTAAATCAACCATTGCTTTTCTTAATGAAGCAAGGTCAACCACTGCGGGTACACCAGTGAAATCCTGTAATATAACTCTAGAAGGTTTAAATGGAACATCTTTTCCTTCTACTTGGCCCCACTTTGCAAGACTTTTTACGTGTTCATCTTTGATTACATGTCCATCATATTGACGTATAAGTGATTCAAGTAAGACACGAATTGAAAATGGTAAACGTGATATCTTGCCTAAACCTGCATCTTCTAATGCTTTTAGTTGATAATAATTGTACTTCTTACCATTCAATTCAAACTGTTTGTGTGCATTGAATGCATCGTTTTTTACCATATAAAATTACCCCCTTAGAATTCGGATTGGCTCCCCAATCTCTCCATTCCCTTGTTAAAACTTTAAGTTTTATATTTCTGCACTTACTTATTTTAAATGAAATCGGTTTATAAGTAAAACAATTAGCCGAAAATTCCAATCAAATATAGCCCTTTAACTTAAGTAAAGGGCATTGGTGGAATTAGTTTTGGTTTTTATTTATTTTTTCGATGATTTTTCCAATTGTCTGTTTATATTCAAATAACTGATTTGATTGAGATTCACTTGCACTTTCTAATGCATTATCGATTTGCATATACGTTTCATTAAACTCATTACTCAAATGTGATAGCTCAGAACCATATTCATTATTTCCGATTGAATTGCTCACAAAGTTTGTATCAATAGAATTGTCTCTGTTAGCAAGTCCCATATTTTTTTGATAATCCATGACTTCACCCCTTTCATGAATAGCTTCTGCCGTCTAGATATATCCATACTGTATAAAAGGATTCTTCATAGACATATTAAATGGTAAAGGAGGGTTATATTTGTCAGAAAATAAACAGAACAAAAATAAAAAACAACAACCGAATGAACCTTTGAGTGGATCTAAAAAAGTTAAAAACCACAACCACAGTAGACAGAAAAAAGGTGCTTCACACGATATGTAAAACAAAAAAGTACTTCCATTTAAATGGAAGTACTTTAGATGCTGTTTTGATGTAAGGGAAGGGTAATTTGGAAAGTGCTGCCTTTCTCTATGTTCTGGAAAATATCGATTGTTCCGTTATGATTTTCGATAATCTTTTCAGAAATCATTAATCCTAGACCGGTTCCATCTTTTTTAGTTGTAAAAAAAGGTTCCTTCAATTTATGTAATATATGTTGGGGAATTCCTGGTCCCTCATCAATGATAGAAATGGCACATTGATGTTTATTTGATTCTACAACAATATGTATTTCCCCACCTTCAGTCATTTCTTCCACTGCATTTTTAATTAGATTGATTAAAACTTGTTTTATTTGTGTTTTATCACAAAAAATAGATACATCTTCTTCTAACTCTAAAATGATTTTCACATCAAAAAGCTTGGCTTGGGAACTTAACAATGTAACAACATCACTCAGCATCTCAGATAATCTCTCAAAATTTCTATTATCGGTCATGGGTTTAGAAATAAAAAGTAATTCAGAAGTTATTGAATTGATCTTCTCTATTTCATCTATCATGATTTTGTAATATTCATCTTTCTTTTCGATACCAGCCTGTAATAGCTGAACAAAACCTTTTAATGATGTTAAAGGATTTCTTATTTCATGTGCTACCCCAGCAGCTAATTGCCCAGCTACAGACATTTTTTCGGATCGAATCATCATTTCCTCTGCTTCTTTCTTATCCGTAATATCTTTGGCAATAGCTATAATCTGTCGGTTACCATGTTTATCGTTTATGATTGAAAGTATAGATTCTACCCAAATATATCTTCCATCCTTATTTCTAATACTAATATTGAATTTTTGTGTGTTATTCAGATGCTTTTGAAATCTAGTAGACAAAAGCTTCTTATCATGGGGGGAAATATAGTCACTAGCTAATTTACCGACTATTTCATCCGGATAATAACCCAGTATCTTATCAACAGAACTCGAAATGTATAGAATTTTCCCTTTAAGGTCTGATAGTACAATTATGTCAAATGAATTATCTTCAATCCATTTAAGCATATGTGTAGGAAACGTTGCTAACTCTAACTCATTAGCTTGATTTTCCGTTGATATCTGTGTATGAATATCTTTAATTACTTCGTTATTTTTATCCTCTGAATCATTGTAACGAGAAATCAATCTATTCCCCCCCGAACTTTTGACCAATCAATAATCTATTCTTGTAATTTAAACTTCTTCCTTTTATAATATCAATGTTATTAAGATACTATTATAGCAAAACTACTTAAATACAATATAATGTGGAAATCATGGTGAATTGTAGAGAAAGTTTAAAATAGTAGCAATATTAGTAATGTTACTATAAAAACAACAAAAATAAAACTTTATTATTATTTAATTACAATATCAGACGAAAATAGGTGGTAAAATGTCAACAGGTTTTTCAATATTCATCGTCTCTTGGACTTTTATACTAGTCGGTTTGCTTTCAATTGGTGGTTTCTTTATGTTTCGGAAATTTTTAAAAAAATTACCGAAAGAGGACGGTAGATCAACCCTTGACTGGGAAGAATATTACGTTAATAAGACTAAACACATGTGGGGCGTTAATGAAAAAAAGTTGCTAGAAGAACTTATATCACCAGTTCCTGAACTTTTTAGAGATATCGCTAGGCAAAAGATTGCCAGTAAAATTGGTGAAATCGCGATCCAAAAGAATAGAAAGGCGATTTCACAAGACATATTAATTGAGGGTTACATAATAGCAACCCCTAAAAGAGACCATAAATTTCTAAGAAAAAAACTAGATGAGAAAAAGATTGATGTAACCCCATACCTAGCTCTGTTTAACGAAAATTAGGGCATGAAAAAAAAGTATGTTCAAAGTACTGTTTTTACAGGACTTTGTTCATGCTTTTTTTACTAGTGCATTTTTTATTTTATTAAATTTTAGTAGCATAGCAATCCTCCAAGAAACAATCATGCCAAGAGCTAGTAAAAAAAACATACCACTCGTTTCACCAAAAGAAATGGATTGGCTAACTACTAGTTTTATGATTATTCTTAAAGCTAGCAGTCCAAATAGAATAACTACAAAAAGTTTTGAAGGTATTAAGTAAATTTGGCCGCTTCTTGATTCAAAATTTGAAGTTTTTATCAAAAATAACGATAATATTACACCCACAACTAAAGCCTCTAATACTTGTTGAAAGGAAACCTGAAAAACAGGAAACATAAACATCAATGCCCCTGTACTCATGAACAACGGCGGTAATATTATTTTTGTTGCGGTTGCCGGTTTTTTAGATGCCTTTAAACGAATAAATACCATTATTACTGCCATTACTAATCCAACAACAGTAGTGGCTACTAGCCAGAACATAAGATCAACTCTTTCTATATTTACCGCTATTCAAGAATACGATTAATCGCATCAAGGACACGATTTTCCTCAAAAGGTTTGACTAAAAAATCCTTAGCGCCAATTTCAATTGCTTCGACTACTAGTTTTTGCTGACCCATAGCTGAACACATAATAATTTTTGCATTCGGGTCAATCGAGATTATCTCTTTCACCGCATCAATACCATTTAACTCTGGCATAGTGATATCCATTGTAACAAGATCAGGTTCTAAATTTTTATACATTTCAACTGCTCGCTTTCCATCTTCTGCTTCCCCCACAATTTTATGATTTCCTTTTAGTAACATATTAGATAAAGTTACCCTCATAAATTTTGCATCATCCACTATTAGTATATTAGCCAAATGTATTACCCCCTTGATATAAAAACCTATCGATCACTTGCAATAGACAAGATAATAGTCATAGTAACACCAATAACAGTTAAGTACACACCTAAATCAAATAGCAAAGCTGTGGCTAATTCTTTTTCACCTAGTACAGGTAAATGAAAATACTCAAAGGTTTGACTTAGAAATGGTTCTCCAAAAACAAATGAACCAATACTAGTCAATACTGCAATTGCAAGCCCAATAGTGATTAAATTTTGGTAGTTAACAGGAATAATTTTTTTCATTGCTTCGTACCCATATGCCATATACATTAATACAATAGCAGCAGCTGTCATTAAACCACCAATAAATCCGCCTCCTGGTGCACTATGACCTGCTAAAAATAAATAGATAGAAAACCCAAACAAAATAAATGCTATCAAAATGGTAGTAGTTCTTAAAATTAAATCATTTGCCCTAATCATTCGGTAAATCTCCTTTTTAATATATATATAACAATATTATCAATACTGTATTATAACCACAAGTTTTAAAATCCACTAAAACCAAACCAACTTGCAAGAAATGAGGTAAGCATAGTCATCCAATCAAAAAATAAAGCAATCCCCATAAATATCATGATATAACCACCGATTTTGGTTAGTCTCGGACCATTTTTCTTTATCCAATTTAGTTTCCCTACAAAGAAAGATAGGATTAAGAAAGGAAGAGAAAACCCTAAAGAATAAGCAATCATCATAATCATTCCAATATCAGGTGTATTCGCTGCTAATGAAAAAACTGCAGCCAATATTGGTCCGGTACAAGGGGTCCAGCCCATAGAAAAGGCCATACCGATAAGAAAAGATCCAAAGTAACCCGCAGGTCTGTTCTTAAATTTTAATTTGCGATCTTTCATTAAAAATTCGAATTGGAAAAAACCAATGATTATTAGACCAAAAAATACAATCAAAATTGCACCCAACTGTCTAATAACGTCTTGCCAGGTAAGTAAAAATTCTGAAATTAACGTTGTTGAGAATCCAAGTACCATAAATATGCTAGAAAAACCTAACAAAAAAGCAAGAGTATGAAAGACACTCTTTCTATTAAACATTGCGCCTTCTTCTTTTATATCATTAACACTCATCCCAGTAATATAAGAGAGAAATGCTGGATATAACGGTAACACACATGGGGAGATAAAAGACAAAAAACCAGCCCCAAATGCGATAAAGATGTTTATCTCAGACATGCTATATCTCCTTTATTTTCGAAGTAATTCTATTTTATCAAATAACAATCAACGAATCCTATTAAAAGATGACAACATAGTGAAATTTGTATAAACTGTGTTGTCCTGTTGTTTCCTTTATAACATATAAATCCCTTGAAACCGTAGGTTCAAGGGATTATATTGCAATGTTCAAAATAACTATTTAAATCAATGGTTGTCCACATTTTTAGATTACTTATTTTGGTTGTTCATTGCACGCATCATTTGATTGATCTTTTTCTGCGATGGTTTTTGTCCCATCTGCATCATTAGTGTTCGAAGCATTTGTTCATTAATTGGTGGGTTCTTTTTCAAATAGCTCATCATATATCTTCTTGCGATAAAGAATCCAAGTGCGACACCAGCAATTAAAGCTAAAATGGCAATTAATACAATCCAAATCGTGCCCATGTCAAGCCTTCCTCCTTCATGTTGTCTCTAATACAGTATAGTAAAACACAGAAAATATTACAATAGATTAAATCTAAAGTAATACTTCTTTTTTTACGGGAGTAATCCAACCAGAATTTGTTGTACCCAACTCAATGACAAAAAAACTTGAACTAATGTTTTTTAATGGTTGAAACACCAATGTATCAACTTCTTCTACTGAATTACTCTCAATAACTAAATTTCTCCGTTTTATGTAGATGTTCAATGATTTATCACCTATATTACAATCCATTCTATTACTAGATGCGTTTATATTAATTTGATAGTTATGATATTGCCGTAAATGCTCTAAAAGAGAATTGTATGAAATAGTATGAGTAATATAATTGAATTGAGAATCTAAATATTTACTAGGAATAGAGTTATTGACATATTCATTTAAAAACCTATATAGAATATCAGGTTTGTAGAAGTAATTATAATGAAACTCTTCTTTGATCCAAAAAACAGAATATTTATGCATTTATTTGCCCTCCCACTACTTTAGCAAACATTATACATAAATATTTATTATTTTCTTGTCAAAACCTGTTAAAAATAAGCTAAACTTTTGTCTTATAGTTTATTTTTAGAAAGATGTAACCCCTTGGCATTAAAAGCCAAGGGGTTAATAAAGATTAATTAAATAGTGACTCAACCTGTTTTACCACATTTTCAGTAGTAAATCCGTATTCAGCCATAACCTTTTCTCCATCGGCTGAAGCACCGAAAGTATCAATAGCTAAAATTTTACCTTCGTCACCAGTGAATCTTTCCCAACCAAATGGTGAAGCCATTTCGATTGCTAGGCGTTTCTTAACAGTAGGTGGTAATACTTCGTCTTTGTAAGCTTTATCTTGCGTATTAAAACGATCCCAAGACGGCATACTCACTACACTGACATCGTACCCTTTTCCTTTTAGTTCTTGTTGCGCTTTAACTGCTAATTGAACCTCTGAACCTGATGCTAGTAACAATGCGTCTGGAGTTTCTTTGTCAGATGGACTTACTACATAAGCACCTTTCTTGACTCCTTCATAAGCATTCTTATCTGTACCTTCTAGAGTTGGTAGGTTTTGTCTAGTTAAAACAAGCATAGTAGGAGTTGTTTTCGATTCTAAAGACAAACGCCATGCAGCCTGTGTTTCATTACCGTCTGCTGGTCTAATTACTGACAGGTTAGGCATTGCTCTGAATGCTGCTAGCTGCTCTACTGGTTCATGAGTAGGACCATCTTCACCTACAGCAATAGAATCATGTGTCAGAACGTAAGTTACAGGTAAATCCATAATCGCTGACAATCTGACCGCTGGACGGAGATAATCACTAAATACAAAGAACGTGCTTGCAAATGGTTTTATTCCTCCGTGTAATGCCATTCCGTTAATCCCTGCAGCCATCGCAAATTCACGTACACCAAACCAAACATTGCGGCCACTATAGTCATTTCTAGAGAAATCTCCACCGTCTTTTACTGTTGTCTTATTCGAACCGGCCAAGTCTGCACTTCCACCAAAGAAATACGGTACAGTCTTTGCAATTCCATTTAACACTTCGCCTGAAGAAGCACGAGTAGCTAGGGTATCTTTTCCAGCTTCATAAACGGGTAATTCACTATCCCAATTTTCTGGAAGGTCTCCCTTGATAGCTAATGTTAATTCTTTAGCTAATTCAGGGTGAGCTGATTGGTATTTATCAAACATTTGATTCCACTCGTCTTCAGACTTTTGTCCACGGTCTACGATTTTTTCTTTAAAATCATTGTAGACTTCTTCTGGTACATGGAATTCTTCATGCTCCCATTTGTAAAATTCTTTTGTAAGTTTAATTTCATCCGCACCTAATGGGGCACCATGAGAAGCTGCAGAAGCAGATTTATTTGGTGATCCGAATCCAATAATTGTTTTAACTTCAATCAAAGTTGGCTGATCGGTATTTGCTTTCGCTTCATCTAATGCATTCCGTAGTGCAGTAGTATCATTTCCATCCTCTACACGAATAACTTGCCAACCATATGCTTTAAAACGATCTTCTACATTCTCAGAAAAGGATTGGTTAAGATCGCCATCCAACGATATATCATTAGAGTCATACAATGCAATTAATTTGCCAAGACCTAAATGACCAGCCAAAGATGCTGATTCGTGTGAAACACCTTCCATCAAATCACCATCACTCACTAGAGCGTAAGTATAGTGATCAACGACTGAATATTGGTCCCTATTGTACTTTGCTCCAAGGTGTTCTTCAGCCATTGCCATACCTACTGACATAGCTAGTCCCTGTCCTAATGGTCCCGTAGTAGCTTCTACACCGTCAGTATGATGAACTTCTGGGTGACCAGGAGTCTTAGAGTCCCATTGACGAAATCCCTTTAAATCATCTATTGTGACATTGTAACCTGATAAATGTAACAGTCCATAGATCAACATAGAACCATGACCTGCGGATAAAACAAAACGATCACGGTTAAACCATTTTGAATTTTTAGGATTGTGGTTCATGAAATCCGTCCATAATGTGTAAGCCATTGGTGCTGCACCCATCGGTAATCCAGGGTGTCCTGAGTTAGCGTTTTCAATAGCGTCTATTGCTAATGTTCTTATTGTATTAATTGACTTTTGTTCTGTTTGATTCGACATCTGTTTTTTAAATCCCCTTTCGATTTGAGAAAAAAATATGTACACACAACTCTTATCGTATAATGAAATAGGATAAGAAACAAGTCTTATCCTATGCAATTATAAAATTTTTACACTATAATTTAACAAATTTGTACGAATTTAAATTTAGTTTAAATATTATCCAAACATAATCTATTCCATTGAATTGTTTGTAATAAACTTAATGATATTTATTTTTGTTTTCATCCCTCATTTTTTTTACTTTCTCAGGAGTTACGTCATTGCCTTCAGGATCAATAACTTTCATGCTCTTAAATTGGTTTTTAAATGATTTCCTAACATTACCGAGATATTCTTGTCGTAACTCCTGTTGCTCTTCTTTCTCCTTATTTGTTAACCCATCAATCTTATCCTTTTTAGCTAAAGCATTAATCCGACTAATTTTATCTTTAGATAGCATAAATCTTCTCCTTTACAATATCCTCACTTTTATCAATGTGTAATTATTTTAATACAACTGAGTATTATTTAAATTAAAGTGGTTACTAACTTATTTTTAACAAAAAAGACAAGAACACACTTTACAGTGATCCTTGTCTATCATTCTATATCATTTTTTTCATTATATTCAAGTAATAGGTGCTCTTTGTACCTGCGGTGGACTGTTGCTCTTGAAACGGTATATCCCATTCCATTAAGAGTACTTGCTATGTCAGCAAATGTTAAGTTATTTTCCTTTAATCGAATAACTTCGTTGATTGGAAACTTAATTCTTTCTCTGCCAGAAGCTTGCCGTTGATTAGATAAGTTTAAACTAGGATTAAATCCATTAGATATAGCTCTTTTCATACCTCTTTTAATTTTTGCATTGTGAATTTTACGTTGATATTCTTCAACAATACTTACAATTTGTAATACCATTGAATCTGACTCTGAAAGTTGTAGCTTGCCATTATGAGATAAAGTGTAAATAGTTATGTTTAATTTGTTTAATTGATGGAGTAACGCAATTCTAGTGTTACCTCTACCTAATCGTGTTTCATCTTGAATAAGTAAACAATTAGCTTTTTTTGTAGAATAGTAATCTAATAACTTGAAAATACCTTCTCGATCAAATTCATAACCACTAAACTTCTCTTCAATTATATCAATTACTTCCATGTTGACTTGCTTTGCTAACTCTAGTAACTCGGCCCTTTGCCGCTTTAGTGATGTTGTTTGCTCTTCTTTGTCTGTACTAACCCTGCAGTAAATTATTGCTTTCATCATCGTTTCCTTTCAAATTAAGACTAGTTATCTATCAGCTAGTAACCATTGAAAAATACATAAATCCTAACGTCAACGCAAATGCAACTAAATAGAAGACATCAACTTTTGTTAGATTATGAAACATATAAACCCCTCCACTTATATATTAGAACCTCTGTTCGCCTCTATGTATATATACTAAACGCGAACATAGGTTCTTGTCAAGTATTTATTCGAACGAATGTTTGTATATCTTTGGAAATCGTGGTACAATCTTGTTAATAAATATATGTACGAGGTGTTTAATAAATGACAAAACTATCAAAAAGACAAGAAGCCATCTTGCAATACATAAAAGACCAAGTACTAGATAAGGGATATCCACCTTCTGTAAGAGAGATAGGGGAAGCTGTTGGTCTTGCTTCAAGTTCAACTGTCCATGGTCATTTGTCTAGACTAGAAAAAAAAGGCTATATCCGACGTGATCCTACAAAACCAAGAGCAATTGAAATACTCCATTTACATGACGAAAACGCTATACCTAGAGGTGAAGCAACTTTTGCACCTGTAATAGGGAAGGTTACCGCTGGTCTACCAATAACGGCCGTAGAAAATATAGAAGAATACGTTCCATTACCAAATACGATCGCTAATCCGGGTGACAGTTTATTTGTCCTTATCATTGAAGGTGAGAGTATGATAGAAGCGGGGATTCTTGACGGCGATATGGTTATCGTTAAGCAACAACAAACCGCTCAAAACGGTGAAATAGTAGTTGCAATGACTGATGAAGACGAAGCTACTGTAAAACGATTCTTTAAAGAAAAAGATCATATAAGACTACAACCAGAAAATGCAACAATGGCTCCGCTTATCTATCAAAACGTGTCAATTTTAGGAAAAGTTGTTGGACTATATAGAACTATTCATTAAAAATAGCGACGGTCCTCAAATAGCGAGAACCGTCGCTATTTTTTTTTAAGCAATTAACACTTTGATTTATCTAAATCAAACATATTAAACATTTTCTATCAAATCCCAACTCATCACACTGATGTTGTTATAGCCACTTTTGTTTAAGTGCTGATAGATGTCCTTAACTTCTTTTTTAGGTACAATGATCGCTTCTACTTCATCTCGAGCAAATGAAAAGTTTTCTAAACACCTCCATTCCCTCTCGCCATAAAAAGAACCACCATAATCAGAAGCAAAATTAGTTATTTTAAGAAAGTTAATAAGAGGGTTTTCTTTTTTTATGCCTATTAAATCCCAAAGCTTGGCTTCAATAGGGTCTCTAATATTTATTCGACTAGGATTAATAATGATATTGTGGTGATTTATCCTTGCATAAAATGGATCCAAATACAATACAGGATGAAAGTTTTGATGAACTTTCTCAGAATTAAATCCTATTGCATACTCTCCATAATATCTACGGTGATATGTTAAATCGCTTAAAGGTATATCACAAACACAACAGAATTTTTCAGTCTCGACTTCTTCTGCTACTTTTTCAGTTGTGGTCGCTTTTAGTACTTGGGTTTCAATAATGTTTTTCAGATTACCCATAGCCTGCTTAGAACTTCTTAATTCTGTATGCTCTTCTACTTCTTTAAGAGCACGGTAATTATGCCATACGGTCCCACCATCACGAGAGACTGGTCCACCAGTAAAATGCCAATAAATATTTGAGTAGTATCTAGGCTTACTCAAAGTCGGTCCCCCCAATTCAAGACTAAAACTCCATTTAAATTATTATCTAATTGTTCCACAAATATGATGAAACAAACTATTTATAACATGATTTCAGTTTTACAGATTGAAAGTTTGTTAACTCTTCTAAATCATCTTGCTTAATACTTTCACATCTTTACTATTTTGTCCTTTGTACACGGGGTTATACAAAGGAATCTGGAAACTTCTTCTATAGCCTTTTCTCTTTAAAAATAAAAAGCGTACTATCATTTTTAAAATGATAGCACGCTTTGAAAATCTATTAATACGTTTGTAAGTATTGTTCTCTTTCCCATGGATGAACCTGAGTACGGAACATATCCCATTCAATTTCTTTTGCTTCTACAAAATGTTCAAATAGATGCTCACCTAACGCATTAACTATTATTTCATCGGATTTCAATAATTGAACTGCATCGTAAAGAGTTGCAGGTAAATCTTGCACACCATTTGCTTCTCTTTCTTCTTTATCCATAATATATATATTTCGATCAACAGCTTTAGGTGCAGCTAATTTGTTCTCAATACCATCTAATCCAGCTGCAAGTAATACTGCCATTGCTAAGTAAGGGTTTGCTGCAGGGTCTACACTACGAACTTCAATTCTAGTGCTCAATCCTCTTGAAGAAGGAACACGAATAAGTGGACTTCTGTTAGAACCTGACCAAGCTACATAACAAGGCGCCTCATAACCAGGTACTAGACGCTTATACGAGTTAACCGTTGGATTAGTAACAGCAGTGAAATTAAGAGCATGTTTAATGATACCAGCAATAAACTGATAAGCGGTTTCACTTAACTGTAGTTCTCCACTTTCATCAAGGAATGTGTTAGTTTTGCCTTTAAATAGAGACATATTACAGTGCATACCAGAACCATTAACACCAAACAAAGGCTTTGGCATAAATGTCGCATGTAAACCATGCTTTCTAGCGATAGTTTTAACTACTAGTTTGAACGTTTGAATATCATCAGCATGTTTTACTGCATCAGAATATTTAAAGTCAATCTCATGTTGACCAGGAGCAACTTCGTGGTGAGATGCTTCCACTTCGAAGCCCATTTCTTCTAGTTCTAATACAATATCACGACGGCAGTTTTCACCAAGATCTGTTGGAGCTAGATCAAAATAACCACCTTTGTCATTCAATTCAAGAGTCGGTTCACCCTGTTCATCAAGTTTGAAAAGGAAAAACTCTGGCTCTGTACCAAGATTAAAAGCACTAAATCCTAATTCTTCCATTTTCTTAAGATTACGCTTTAGATTGTAACGCGGGCAACCTTCAAACGGTGTACCATCCGGATTGTAAATATCGCAAATGAAACGAGCAACTTTCCCTTTATCTGAAGTCCAAGGGAAGACTAAGAAAGTATTAAGATCTGGATATAATTTCATGTCAGACTCTTCAATACGCACAAACCCTTCAATAGAAGAACCATCAAATGCCATTTCATTCGATAACGCTTTGTCTAGCTGACTAAGAGGAATTTCCACGTTTTTAATTGTTCCTAGTAGATCCGTAAACTGCAGACGAATAAACCTTACATTTTCCTCTTCAATTTGCTTCATAATTTCTTCTCTTGTTAAACCCATAGATCTCTCTCCTTTAATTCATTTAATGAAAGAATCTTGACATTTCGCCTTGTCGCATTGTAGCTTTACCAAGCCGTCCTGTATCAAATAATTCTTTTTGTAACATTTTTCTTAGTTCCTTATCCGTTAATTCTGGTGTTTTCTCATTTTCATCCATCTGTTTGGTTATCGGTAAATCTTTAATAGAAAGTACCTGCTTGATACCTGCTAGATTAATCCCCTTTTCAATCAACTCCTTAATTTCAAGTAGTCGATCAACATCATTAAAGGAAAATAATCGTTGATTACCGTCTGTTCGAGCTGGATGAATTAAATTATGTTCTTCATAATAACGGATTTGTCTTGCTGTTAAATTTGTTAAAGACTTTACTATACCTATGGAAAATAAGGGCATCGAACGTCTATCAATATCGCTCATACTGGGCCACCCCTTTCCTAACTTACCTTTTCCATAACTTTATTATACACGTGGAATTATAATTGTCAATACGTGTAAGCTTTCTTTACATAAAAATATTCAAAAAAATATAAACTTATAATCTATAAATTGAAATTTACGGGTTTCTGTAGATTTATAACTAAAAATTAAATCGACTTTATATTTCTATCTTTATGAATTCTTGCTTAATTAAATTAGAAACAGCAGCCATAATTGCTATTTTTACATGTGCGTAAGTTAAACCACCTTGTACAAAAGCAGTAAAAGGAGGACGGATTGGGCCATCGGCAGTTAACTCTAAACTAGCACCTTGGATAAATGTTCCAGCAGCCATTATTACATTGTCTTGATAACCTGGCATAGGTGATGGATATGGGGTAACATGAGAATTAATTGGTGATGCTTTCTGAATGGATTGACAAAAAGCGATCATTTGTTCAGCGCTATCAAAGTTAACTGATTGTATTAAATCAGTCCTTTTGTCAGTGTAAGCTGGTAAGGTTTTGAATCCAAGTAAAGACAGAAAGCGAGAAGTGAATATTGCTCCTTTTACCGCTTCCTCTACTATATGGGGAGCAAGAAAAAGCCCTTGATACATTTCCTGAAGCATTCCTATGCTTGCCCCTATTTCTTTTCCTAATCCTGGAGCCGTTAATCTATTTGCAGCCATATTTACAAGTTCTTTTTTACCAACGATATACCCACCAGTACGAACGATGCCACCACCAGGGTTTTTAATTAACGATCCTGCAATTAAATCGACACCTACATGAGGTGGTTCTGACGCTTCAACAAATTCCCCGTAACAATTATCCACAAAGATAACAATGTCCGAATTGATCCCCTTAACGAATTGGACCATTTCCTTTATTTGATCAATTGTAAAGGATGGTCTATCTGCATAACCTTTGGATCTCTGTATGGCAACGACTCTTGTGTTTACGTTGATTTTATTTCGTGTTTCACACCAATCAATTTCTCCAGATTCAGTCAGGGGAACAGACTGATATGTAATATTAAAATCTTTTAAAGTTCCCGTATCTTGCTCACCTTTATTATTAACCAAACCCTCTAAAGTATCATAAGGATCACCTGTAATATACAGAAGCTCATTCCCCGGTCTTAATACTCCAAATAAAGCAGTCGTTATTGCATGAGTTCCAGACACTAGTTGCGATCGCACAAGAGCATCTTCACTACCAAAAACTTCAGCGTAAACAGACTCTAGCACATCTCTCCCATAATCATCATAGCCGTATCCTGTCGTTGGATTGAAATGACTATCACTTACCTTATGGTTCCAAAAAGCCTCCAGTACCCTTCTCTGGTTAATTTCAGCTACATGCCTTGCTTGCTTTACTTGTTCTTCAATTTCACGTTCTGCTCTATCTGCTAATTGTTCTATCATTGTTTATTTTATTGCTCCTTCACTAAATATCTTAGGGGGTGTTCTGGATCGATGTGACCATGGATAACATAACCTTCTTGAGGTTCATCATAGAATCTTTCATTAATAATTGTACTACTATTTAACTGTTGCAACAGTTTTCCATCTGATGCCGGTATAAAAGTTTGATAAGATTCCCACTCGTCCTTAATCAACTCTTCCGTCTTGGTCAGGATCCGATTAAGATCTACCGACTGATAGGCACTGACAGTTAGAGATGGGTGTGCGCTAGGGATAAAGTCTTCAGTTAGTAAATCCTTTTTATTGTAAACAGTTAGCATTGGTATTTGATTGGCATCAAGACTATCAAGTAAACGATTTACTGTGTGCTGATGTTGAACCTGATCAGGGTGAGAAGCATCTACCATATGCAATATGAGGTCGGCTTCTGTCACTTCTTCCAATGTTGATCTAAAAGCAGCTACAAGGGCCGTAGGAAGATCCTGTATAAACCCTACGGTATCCGTAATTATCGCATCTAAACCACATGGAAGTTGAATTTGTCTTGTCATAGGATCTAGAGTTGCAAAAAGTTGATTTTCTTCAAGAGAATCACTTTTTGTTAACCGATTAAACAGCGTCGATTTTCCGGCATTCGTATATCCCACGATTGCGATTTGAAATGCTCTGTTTTCTCTCCTTCGCTTTCGGTATTGCTCTCGTTGATTTACTACAGTGGCTAACCTTCTTTTAATCTCATCGATTCTTCTTCGGATGTGTCTTCGATCAGTTTCAAGTTTCGTTTCACCAGGACCACGTGTTCCTATACCACCACCAAGACGAGACAATGCCACACCTTGTCCATGTAAACGCGGGAGCATATATTGATACTGGGCTAATTCGACCTGTAATTTACCTTCCTTAGTGTTTGCTCTCATAGCAAAAATGTCTAAAATTAGTTGACTTCGATCAATTACACGAATTTCAAGTCGATCTGTAAGGTTTCGTAATTGTCCTGCTGAAAGTTCATCGTTTGAGATGACCAAGTCAATCTCGAGTTCATCCACTAATTCTTTAATCTCCTCAACCTTACCTTCTCCCATATATAAAGCTGGATGAATGCGTTCACGCTTTTGAATAATAGTTTTAAGCACACTTCCCTTTGCGGTTTCGGTTAATGATTTAAGTTCATCTAGTGAATACTGGAGTCGGTCTTCATCCTGGTTTTGATGATGTACAGCTATCGTTAGTACTTTCTCCTCCATAGTTAACCCCTCTTCCATATATGTTAAAAAGATATCTATTCAAGTCTAATGTTTGTTCATTTCCTTATAGTTTATCAAAAATGAACAGAGAATGAAAAAATTGGATACCTTAACTTCTAAAAAAGGTGTAAAAAATACATGGTACTTACTTTTTTTCAAAGTCCCTTAAAATTTGTCTTTTAATAATTTTATCTCTTTCTCCTCCATCCGAAAGTTCTTCAGAAAACTCGTGAACCTTAATAGTGGAAAATTTTTGGTCTTTTTTCATGTTACCTTTATTCTTCATCATCATCATACTGATTCAAATAACTGTTTTCTCCTGGAGCATAACTTACATTCCTGAGATTAAACTCCGCTTGTCCCGGATAAGTTATTTGGTGTTCAATATCTCTTGTTTCTACTTTATCATTACTTGTTTTATTAAAGTAAGATCTGTTTTTTTTATCCATAAAAACCCTCCTAATTAACCTTTAGATCCAGGTCCTTCTTTTGGTCGGTTGTGTTTGCTTCGGTTATATAAACCTTCACCCTCTGGCAGGCTTTCTTTTGGTGTTTTATTATTTGTTAGTGCTGCATTTTTTTGTCCGCTTCTTTTCTTCATAAATTTCATCTCCTCAATTTTTATTAATTGTAGTTTGTGATTAAACTTTAACGATAGACAAGGAAATTAATGTATAACGATATTTTTCATAATAAGGAAAAGGAACGTTAATAATACACAAAACAGATTATATAGAGGGTAGTAACTTCTCTAGAAAAGGAGCAAGCTATGGAGTATATACCGAGACAACAGATTTTAGGAGAAATTCAAAATAACTTCCAAACAATACTTGAAACATATGATATCGATGAAGTAGGAATATTTGAAGAAGAAGGTCAAGATAACAATTATTACATGGGGTACACAATAACCAAGGATGACAAAGCTTTTTTGATACACCAAACGTTTAAGAAAAATGATGAAGGGAACATGGCTCCAGTATTACAGGAATGGACAGTTGAATCGGATGAGCCTAATGACGAAGATAGAAGTGGTTTTGGGAGTTTAGATGAAATTTTTAACAAAATATTTAATTAAAATATCCAAAGACCCTTACATTTTGATAAGGGTCTTTGTTGTTTCTAATCCAAAAATAGATCGTTTCTAGTAATTAGCATTAATTCTTCTGTTGTGTACTTATTTTGCTTTAATAATCTGACAGCATGCTTTCGAACGGACTTTTCAATTGTATTTCGAACGAAACGAGCATTTGAAAAATTTCTTAAATTGCTATTTTGTTTTTGTTTGATAAGATAGTCACGTAACTTCCATTCAGCTTCTTTTGTCAGTTGATATTCACGCTCTGAAGTCATCTGTCTAGCAATTTCTAAAAGTTGTTCAACTGAATAGTCATCGAAATTCATTACGATTGGAAACCTAGAAGCCAAACCCGGATTCAGTGATAAAAAATAATCCATTTCTTCAGGGTATCCTGCAAGAATCAATATGAATTTACTATGGTGATCCTCCATATGCTTCACTAACGTATCAATAGCTTCTTTCCCGAAATCCTTTTCTCCACCCCTTGCTAGTGAGTACGCTTCATCAATGAAGAGCACGCCACCCATTGCTTTTTCTACAAGGTCCCTTGTCTTTTGAGCTGTGTGTCCAATATACTCTCCGACGAGGTCAGCGCGCTCCGCCTCGATAAAATGACCCTTTGAAAGTACATTCATATCATAAAATGCTTTAGCGAGTTTTCTAGCAACAGTCGTTTTCCCGGTACCCGGATTCCCTTTAAAAAGCATGTGAAGTACTTGATTTTGAGTCTTTAACCCTACCTGTTCACGTTTTTGATTAATTTCTATGTTTGCATATATTTCCTTTATCGTTTCTTTTAGACGATTCATTCCAATAAAAGAGGAAAATTCCTGATCAATCCTATGAAAAGGGTCAATACTTTCGCTTTTTAAAAGATTATTTCTTTCAATAGAAAGATTCTCTCTCTCATGCAGTACAATATTAATTTGATTTTTGTTGAATGATACTTGAGAGTCCACGTTACCACCCCTTACTCTCCTCATTATACGTTTGAATAAGAAAGTTTGTGACATTTGCCCATTAAATCATCCAAATAATATTATTATTTAATTATCATAAAAAAAAGGACGCAAAATTGCGTCCTCTTTTCCATTATTCTTTCTCTAAATTAACATTCTTTGCAGGAGCGAATGTAGATATTGCATGTTTAAAAATTAATTGCTGCTTGCCATCAGTATCAAATAGAACTGTAAAATTATCAAAGGCTTTCACCGTTCCCCTTAACTGAAAACCGTTTGTTAGAAATACAGTCACCTGTATCCGGTCTTTTCGAAGCTGATTGAGATATTGATCTTGAATATTAACCGATTGAGACATCAAACTTTCCTCCCTTTTCTATCTGTAACTATTATTTCTATATTTTTTGTAGCTTTCCTGCAAGATCGTTTAAAATAATTTCAAACTTTTCCATTTTTGTCTCTAATGTAATAGTGTACCATTCAACATCCATTTTATTTTTGAACCAGGTGTACTGTCTTTTGGCATACCTTCTTGAGTTCCGCTTTAGTAATTCTACTGATTCTTCTAGCGATTTTTCCTCTTTAAAATAAGGAATAAATTCTTTATATCCAATTGCTTTCATTGACTGTGCATTTTCTAAACCTTTCTCATAGAAGAATTTAACTTCATCTAAAAGACCTTGTTCTAGCATCATATCGACACGCTTATCTATTCGTTTATATAGGAGCGATCTATCCATTTCAAGCCCAATAAGAATCGGACGATAAGGAGTCTCCAATTGTTGCTTTTTATGGTATTCGGTCATCGTCATGCCTGTTCTATCATAAACCTCTAGTGCTCTGACAACGCGCCTAGTATTATTCGGATGAATTTTTTCTGCTTGAACTGGATCGATTAGCATCAATCGATTGTAAACAACCTCAATTCCGTGAACTTTAATTTCATTTTCAATCTTATTTTGATAGATTTCATTTCTTTTTTCCTCTGCAAAATTGTAGCCAAATAATGCAGCCTGTATGTATAAACCAGTTCCGCCTGCGATGATGGGTAAACGTTTTTTTTCATTAATAAGGCTTAGATGCTGACGGACATTCGATTGAAATTCAGCAACTGAAAAAGATTCCTCAGGATCTTTGATGTCAATTAAATGATGGGGCACCTCTTTTTGTTCTTCTTCAGAAACTTTAGCTGTACCAATATCCATTCCCTTATAAATCTGCATAGAATCGCCACTTATTATCTCTCCATTAAAATGCTTGGCAATTTCTATACTTAAACTTGTTTTACCAACAGCAGTTGGTCCAACAACTCCGATTACTGTTTGTTTCATATAATAATATCCCCTACGAATTTCTTGTTTGTTTTCTAATTTAGATAGGTTAACATTTTCACCTTAATGTTTTTCCATTATACACCATTGACTATATTACGCAATTTAATAACAAAAAAAATGCTCATTGTTATTACACAAAAAGAGACTGAATTTTTCTTCAGCCTCTTTTATGTTTATTCATATGCTATATATGCTCGTAACATCCAGACGTGTTTTTCAAATCTTCCACGTATATCATTAAGTAAATCTGACGTTGGTTGATCATCAATCTCTTCAGCTAAAGGGATCCCTATCTCTTTTATTTCCTTAATCATGGTTCGATAGTCTTCAGATAATTGGTTTATTATTTCATTTTCCTTATCATCTGCCTGTGCCTCATGTAACGTTGTCTCCTTGATATACTTATGCATGGTTGCAAGAGGCTTTCCGTCAATTGCTAATATCCGTTCAGCTACCTCATCTAGGTCTTCTGCAGCCTCATTATATAGGTCTTCAAAAACTTCATGCAGTTTAAAAAAGTGTCTACCTTGAACAAACCAATGATAACGATGAAGTTTAATATACAATACGGCAAAATTAGACAATTCTTGATTTAAAAAGTTAATTAGTTTTTGATTTTCTGGCATAACCCTACACCTAACCTTCCTTGTTTTTCTTTACTATTTTGAGTCAGGTGGGTTGTTTTATGCACAAATAAAAAAACTTAAGGATTACATTACCCGCTTAAACATTTTTTCCATCTCATATTCTGAAAAATGAATAATAATAGGCCGACCATGAGGACAAGTGAATGGATCTGTAGAGTTTCTTAAATCCTCAAGTAATTGAAACATATCGTTATTATTAAGATAATGATTCGCCTTGATTGAACGTTTACAGGACATTAAAATAGCTGCTTCTTCTCTAATCTTATATATATCAATTTTCTCTTCCGCCATTACCTGTTCGACAATTTCTCGGATAACTTCTTCTTCAATATCCTTTGGAAACCATTGTGGATGTGATCGAATTACATAGCTTTGTTGTCCGAAAGCCTCAAAAAACAAACCTACTTTTTTAAACTCTTCTTGGTATTGTTCAATTAATAAGGCTTCCCTTTTCGAAAAATCAAATGTGATTGGTAGCAGTAACTCCTGCACTTCATTTGGAACTTCCCCAATTCTATCTCGGAAAAATTCATATTTAATACGTTCTTGTGCCGCATGTTGATCAATAATGTATAGCCCACTTTCATTTTGAGCAAGTATATACGTCCCGTGATGTTGACCAATAGGGTACATAACAGAAATGCGATTTGAAGAATCTTTATCATTGTTAACTAGTTCTTCTGTCTTTTCAGGATATGCCTTTTGATGAACTGATTCTCCACTTATTGACGTTTCGTTTTCTAATATAGCATTCTGAGTACTTATAAAAGCATCTTGTTCTATTTGGTTATCCAAATTAGTTTCTGATACCCGGTCCTGAAAAACGTAGCTTTTATTAAAGTTGTTTTCATTTTTAGGAGAGTTATAAAATTCAAAAGAATGCTGAGAAGTCTGTTCCTTTTGCCTTTTTGGTTGTTGAACTGATGGAATTAATGATTCTTTACGAAATGCTTGTTGGATTGTACTCACTACTGCCTCAAACAACTCTTTTTCCTTACTAAATCGGACTTCTAATTTGGCTGGATGCACATTGACATCCACCAGGATTGGGTCCATTTTAACTGTTAGAACAACTAGTGGGCTTCTTCCAATTGGTAACAAGGTGTGATAGCCATTTAGAATAGCCTTATTCAGAGGGATACTTCTAATAAACCTACCATTAATGATTGTTGATATATAGCTTCTAGATGCACGAGTTATTTCAGGTTTAGCAATATATCCGCTAATTGAAAAATCCAATGTACTATGTTCAACTGGAATCATTTTTTTAGCAACACTCATCCCGTAAACCTGTGCAATTATTTGAAGTAAATCACCCCGTCCTGATGATTTAAACAATTGCTTGCCGTTATGATTTAGTTCAAAAAGAATATTAGGATGTGATAGCGCCATACGGTTTATCACATCAGTAATATGACCTAGTTCTGTATGGATAGTCTTCATATACTTCAATCGGGCTGGAGTGTTAAAGAAAATATCATCAACTACAATCTCACTGCCTTGTCTTGCATCACTTTTAGACCTTCGGATAATCTTTCCACCTTCTAATTCTAAAAGGGTACCGGCTTCTTCTCCATCTGAGGTTTTTATTGTTAAACGACTAACAGCAGCAATACTTGCTAGAGCTTCCCCTCGAAAGCCTAGTGTCTTAACATGAAATAAATCATTTTCATTCTTAATTTTACTAGTGGCGTGGCGAAAAAAGGCCCGTTCGCAATCCTCTTCTGTCATTCCATCGCCATTGTCAACAATTTTTATTTGTTGTAGACCTGCTTCTAATACTTCCACCTTAATCCAAGTACTATTAGCATCAATACTGTTCTCGACTAATTCTTTTACAACAGATGCGGGACGTTCAACAACCTCACCTGCCGCAATTTTATTTGCTAGTGAATCAGGCATTTGAAATATTTTCAATTGTTAACTCCCTCCAAGCTTATCCTTCAACTTCTTCTGTAGTCTATACAATTCATTCATTGCTTCCATTGGCGTCATTTCCATGATATTTATGTCTCTTATTTCCTGAGCAAGCTTATTCTCAAACTTTGATAATTCCTTCTTTGAGCCTTTTTCCTGATTGACGAAAAATGACAGTTGACCTTGATCTTCTTCATCTTTCTTATCCAAATTTACCTGCTTTTTGGTTTGGTTGTTTTCAAACTGCTCCAGGATTTTTGAAGCACGATCTATCAATGGTAATGGTAGTTCAGCTAACTTGGCAACATGAATCCCATAACTTTTATCAGCAGCCCCATCCTGAATTTGGTGCAGAAATACGACACTACCTTCGTATTCTTCAGCACGAACATGAATGTTTTTCAATTGGTTCAGAGTTTTTTCTAGACTAGTTAGCTCATGATAATGGGTTGAGAATAAGGTTTTGGCTTGTACATTTTCATGTAAATACTCAATTATTGCTTGAGCTAACGCCATCCCGTCATACGTACTAGTCCCTCTACCTATTTCATCGAGCAAGATCAGACTATTCTCAGTTGCGTTTGTAATAGCATGGTTTGCTTCGAGCATTTCCACCATAAATGTACTTTGTCCAGAAACCAGGTCATCCGCTGCTCCTATTCGAGTAAATATTTGATCGAAAATTGGTAATACTGCTGATTCACATGGTACAAAGCAACCAATTTGAGCCATGATTGAGGTAAGTGCTAGTTGTCTCATATAGGTACTCTTACCAGACATATTTGGACCAGTTATTAATAAAATGTTCCTATCCTCAGGCATTTCTACATCATTTGGTACAAATGAGTCATTCTTCATTACTTTTTCAATAACCGGATGTCTTCCTTGTCTGATTAAGACTTCTCTATCGTCATTAAACTTTGGCCGATTGTATCTATTTAACTCACTAACAGTAGCAAAGCCTTGCAACACATCAATTTCACTAATCTTATCAGCAAGTGCTTGTAATTGTGGGATATAAGTTTTTACTTGTTCACGTAAATCAATGAATAATTGATATTCTAAATCAATGCTTTTTTCTTCAGCTTCAAGAATTAATGATTCTTTTTCTTTTAGTTCAGGTGTAATATACCTTTCAGCGTTTGTAAGAGTCTGTTTACGTTCATATTTTCCTTCTGGTAATAAGTGGAGGTTTGCCTTAGTAACCTCTATATAGTAGCCAAACACTCGATTATAGCCTATCTTTAGAGAACGAATATTTGTTTCTTGTTTTTCCTTCTTTTCCAACTCAGCAATCCACTTTTTACCGTTGCGTGATGCGTATCGATAATCATCCAATTGGGAGTTGAAGCCATCCTTTATAAGGCCGCCTTCTTTTATCGTTATTGGAGCATCTTCTATCAAACTATTATCAAGGAGGTCGAATAAATCATCTAAGGGATTGACACCCTCACTAAGCTCTTGAACTCTTTCACTAGCAAAATCTTTTAATTGCTTTTTAATATCTGGTATTTTGCTTAACGACAACTTTAATTGATTTAAATCCCTAGCATTGACATTTCCAAACGCCACTCGACCAGAAAGTCTTTCTAAATCATAAATCGACCGTAGTGAATCACGAATAGTTTCTCTTTCAAAAAACTGTTCCAAGAATCCATCTACTAAATTAAACCGTTGGTCTATAAGACGTTCACTCAGTAGTGGGCGCTCTAACCATTTTTTTAACATTCTTGAACCCATAGCAGTTACAGTTTGATCAATCACCCATAATAGACTACCTTGCTTTCCTTTACGCATAATCGTTTCCGTTAGCTCTAGATTACGTTTTGAATACATATCTAACGACATATATTTATTTAATTCAATCAATTGAGCAGGCTTCAGATGGTCAAGACTTCTTTTTTGAGTTTTTTGAATGTAATTGAACAGTCTACCAAAAGAATTAATTTCATTTTCTTTTTTCAAATTTGAAAGGAGATGCTCAAAATTGTTGGCGATTTCCGTTTCATCATGATAGGAAAGGGTGACCTGTAGTCTCTCTTTCAAATCTAATTGATGTTCCTCTAATAAACTCGATGAGATTACAATCTCTTTTACTGGCCGGTTAAATAGCTCACTTAGAACAGCTGTCCAGCCACTTTGGATAGTAGCTATACTATTTTCTCCTGTAGATAAGTCGTTATAAGAAATAATAAATGATCCATCTTCATAACCACTAATACTAGCAAGGTAATTGTTTTCTTTCTCATCTAACATTGTACCTTCCATAACAGTACCTGGTGTAATCAATTGAACAACTTCTCTTTTTACGACACCCTTTGCAGTCTTGGGATCCTCAACCTGTTCACAAATTGCTACTTTATAGCCTTTCTCTACTAAATTTCTTATGTAATTTGCAGCAGAGTGGTAAGGAATTCCGCACATAGGTATTTTATCTTTACTCCCACCATCTCTACTTGTAAGCGTAATTTCAAGTTCCCTTGACGCAGAAATTGCATCATCGAAAAACATTTCATAAAAGTCGCCCATTCGGAAAAACAAATAACAATCCTTATAGTCTGCTTTAATTTTCAAGTATTGTTGTATCATTGGTGTATATGTTGGTGTGTATGTTGACATAAATTATCCTCCAGAGCTTTCGACATTTCTTTCTATTATTATAGCATAATAACTTGATCATTTAGGTTGATAGGCTTATGGAAATTAAATCAAAAAAAGTTGAATTATTACTAACCCTGAGCTCTTTTTTCCAAATCATTCTGATATATCGGTTTCCTGTCATTCTACTAGCTTCATAATAATAGGGCTCGATATTTATTAAGCCAATAACAGAAAAAGAGTGCAAATTAGTTTTTACTAATTTGCACTCGAAACCTTATTAAAAAGATTTTGCAACTATTCTTCTTCTACTTTTGCTAAGAAATCAGGATCAACGTCCTCAAATTCATCATCAGATAACTCGAAGTCCCAATCGTCATCATCACTTACAACACCATTAGGATCGACTTTAACTGTAACTTTTGTTTCACCGATTACCTCAACAAGAAATTCTCTTTCAACTTCGACAACAATCTTATGATCGTGGTTGGCAATCTTACATTCTAAACAGTTCGGTTGTTGAATCACTTTAGCAAATACTTCTACCTCATCACCAAGTGTCTGTTCATCCTTGACAGAAAGCTTAATGTGGTCGCAGTAACTGATGCGTTCCGTGACGACCTCTGTTTTAGTATTATCGTTGTACGAATACCAAACGTTCACGTCGTAACTACCATTCACTTCTACAATGTCGTCTCCCTTTTTTTTCGCATTGTATAGGTGGTTAATGACCCAACAGCCAAGAATACTGGTAGGTCTATGTGATGGTGAGATCGTGTTTGTATCCTGAGTAAACTTGCGCCCTTTACCAATGACAGCTTTTGTTATTATTTCTCGATAATCTTGATCAAGAAAAGACATAAGAACTAAAACCTCCTCTTTATTTCATAGTCATTTTATGCATGACATCTACCTATAGTGCATACTACTTTTTAAATTTTCCTGGGTGTAGTCCAGCAAAGGTTCTAATCCATCCTATGCAAAAGCCTAACAAAATGTACGAATAACAGAAAAAATAATAATAAAAAAAGACTGACTATGGGATAACAATCCTTAAGTCAGTCTTTCTTGTATTTAACTAGTTAATCTAATGACCGCAAGAACTACCACCTGTTGCGGATCCAGTTGCTCCAGATAATAGATCCCCATTAGTAGAACGAATTACTTCATTCGTCACTTCTCTAGCTATGGTATTAGAAACTAATTGTAAAATGTCGTTAATTACAACCTGTGAATCTTTAAATTCCTGAACAATTGGGATTTCATCAATTTCAGCTTGTAACCGATCAATTTCAGTTTCTATTTTTTTCAAAGCTTCTTGTTTACCATAAGCTTGAAAATTTACTGCTTGCTTTTGAAGTGCTTTAATTTTTTTAATTGATGCTTGTATTTTTTGATTCTCGTTTAACTTAGCTTCTAACTGTTTGAAACGATCAATCTCATCGGTATTGGCCATCATATTTGCTAATTTATGTGCTTCCTCAATTACTTGTTTACGTGTATATTGTGCCATATTAATTCACCTCAACAGCTTTTTCAACCAATTCTCCGTCAAGAGACCAGGTTTTTGCTTTTATTATTTTTACCTCTATAATCTTACCAATTACTGAATTTGGTGCTTTAAAATTAACAAGTTTGTTTCTTTCTGTGTAACCAGAAAGAACATCAGGGTTCTTTTTACTTTCACCTTCGACAAGAACTTTAACAGTTTGTCCTTCATATTTCTTCATCGCCTCTGCAGATTGTTTGTTAACAAGTGCATTTAACCGTTGAAGACGCTCTTTCTTTACTTCCATCGGGATATTATCTTCCCATTTTGCTGATGGAGTTCCTTCTCTAGGAGAATAAATATATGTGTATGCACTTTCAAACCCAACCTCTTCCATTAATGTCATTGTATCCTCAAATTGTTCATCTGTCTCATTAGGAAAACCAACAATGATATCAGTTGTCAGGGTTGCATTCGGCATAGCTTTTCTAATTTTAT
This sequence comes from Aquibacillus halophilus, assembly GCF_009649745.1. Lineage (GTDB taxonomy): Bacteria > Bacillota > Bacilli > Bacillales > Amphibacillaceae > Aquibacillus > Aquibacillus halophilus. The sequence goes on from NZ_WJNG01000005.1 coordinate 299,088, forward strand.
CAACTAATACTAAATATTCTTCCCTCGTATATCGACGTGCCATCACTCGTAAAACCTCAGAGCTTCCAGATTGAACTGGTAGGTGAATATGGTCAAGTAAGTTACCACCCTGCGCTAGGACTTCGATTAATCGATCATCAAAATCTCTCGGGTGTGAGGTAGTAAAACGGACTCTGGGAATATCTATTTTACTAATTTCCTCCATCAATTGTCCTAATCCATATTCAAACTCTAAATCTTTTCCGTAGGCATTTACATTTTGACCAAGTAACGTTATTTCTTTATAACCAGCAGCAGCTAGCTGACGTACTTCCTGGATAATGTCCTCAGGCATACGACTACGTTCTTTACCACGGGTGTAAGGAACAATACAGTAGGTACAGAATTTGTCACAACCGTACATAATGTTAACCCAGCCCTTTATCTTTCCCTTACGAACCTTAGGTAGGTTTTCAATAATGTCGCCTTCCTTTGACCAAACTTCCATAACCATCGCTTTACTAAACATTGCTTCTTTTAGAAGACTTGGCAAACGGTGTATATTGTGTGTACCAAATATCATATCAATAAAATGATGCTTCTGGAGGATTCGATTAACAACAGATTCCTCTTGTGACATACAACCGCATACACCAATAATTAAATCTGGCTTTTCTAATTTTAAAGGCTTCAAATGCCCAATTTCACCAAAAACCTTATTTTCTGCATTTTCACGAATTGCACATGTATTTAATAAAATAACATCAGCCTCATTCGTGTCATCTGTCGACTGATATCCCATATCAGTTAATAAACCAGCCATTACTTCTGTATCATGTTCATTCATTTGACATCCGTATGTCCGGATTAGGAACTTTTTATCCTTACCAATGTTTTGCATTTCTTTCGGGATAGAAAAGTCATAATGAACATCAACATCTTTCTTTAATCTTTTTTTAGCTTTTTTCATATTTGGTGGTTCATATGTTGCTTGAAAATACTTACCAATTAATTCATCCGAGTCAATACTTTGAATTCGTTCAAGGTTTGAATCCTGATCAGATTTTATGTCTGTTGGATCCACCTGTTTAATTTGACTCGCTTGTTTCCGTTGTTGCTCGTTCATTTCACGGAATCTCCTTTCACTGATACTTCGATTATAAAGAAATGAATTACCTACTAATAGAAGTTCACTAGAAAAAAGAGCTTAAATATCAAATGATAATTAGAACTCTTCTCCAATTTTACTATTATATCAGTAATTTAATATAAAAATAAAGGTATTATTAAATAATTATATGGCAGATTACTTACAATTACAAAAATGTTTTTGCAATTGCAGTAAAGTAAGTCATTTCTACACTCGTGGAAATTTATTAATAAAATTTAGATAACTAAATTTCTGAATTTCTTCACTAGAAAAATAGTTACGACATTCGTTTATTAGTGAGTCATAATCTAACTGGTCATAAAGTCCCTCCACAAATCTAATTGTCCCGTCAAAGTCTGAGCCGAGACCTAGACAATCTTCAGCACCTTTTTTCAGGTAATAATCTAAATGATTAATGACGTCTTTCACAGAAGTACTGTCTTGGTCATTGAGGAAGGGGGGAACAAAAGTAACACCAATCCATCCATCCTTATCGATCATTGCTTGAATTTGTTTATCATCTAGATTTCTTTGATGTGACGAAAAAGCAATTGTATTCGAGTGTGAAGCGATAGGATATTTAGCTATTTTCATTACATCAAAAAAACCTTGGTAGGATAAATGAGAAACATCCGTCCAAATTTTTTCTTGATTTAGTAGGTCAATTACCTCTTCACCAAATGTGCTTAGTCCTGCCCCTCTTTTTTCTCCAATTCCATCACATACAGCATTTGCTTGATTCCAAGTAAGTCCTACGGATCGAACGCCTAAGCGAATGAGTGTTTTAAGTTTATATAAATCGCTGCCAATTGGATGACACCCTTCTAATGTGAGTATTGCACCTTTTTCATTTTCTTTTAAAGACAACATATCTTTTTTAGAAGAAATAAATTTAACATCTTCATAGGGTTCAACTATTTGCTTAAAAAAGATATCAACCATTTCTAATGCAACTTTAAACTGGGCTTCTTCTGGTACATCCTCAGGTACAAATATAGCAAAACACTGAATCTTCACAGAGCTTGCTTTCCATTTTTCATAGTTAACTTGTAATTCACTGCTAGATTGAAAAGATATATTTTTCGACCATAGTTTTAATAAAGCATCGCAATGTCCATCAATAATCATTATGTAAACGTTCCTCCTGATATTTTTCTTTTTCCAAAAAAAACCTGCTTGCTTTGAGCAAACAGGTGAATATTTGGGTTACCTTGGTTCAATAATAAATTTAATTGCAGTCCGTTCTTCATTATCAATCATTATATCTGTAAAAGCTGGGATACAAATTAGGTCAACTCCACTTGGGGCAACAAATCCTCGTGCGATAGCTACTGCTTTTACGGACTGGTTTATCGCACCAGCACCGATCGCTTGGATTTCCGCTGAGCCACGTTCTCTTAGTACATTCGCGAGTGCTCCTGCTACTGAATTAGGATTCGATTTGGCTGAAACTTTTAATATATCCAATACTAGTACCTCCTTAGTTTACTAAAGTTGTTCCACTTTTACTATATTCTAGGAGTTGATAGTTATTACCTTTTATTATGAACTAATTTTTCAAAAAATTCAATTATTCAGCCAAAAAATGGATGATCCTCATTAATTAATATTCGTTCGACTTTTTTCGTCTTTCCTGAACTGTTATCAATATCAACCAGAAAACCGTTCAATTGAGTTCTTCCTTCTTTCTTCACTTCAAATCTAACAGGTAGATTTGTAAGAAATCTCTTTATAACTGCTTCTCTGTCGGTACCAAGTATTCCATCATATGGTCCCGTCATACCAACATCTGTTATGTATCCTGTTCCCTTTGGTAGAATCCGCTCATCCGCTGTTTGCGTATGGGTGTGTGTTCCTACCACCGTACTCACTCTACCGTCAAGATACCACCCCATAGCTTGTTTTTCACTAGTAGCTTCTGCATGAAAATCTACAAAAATAAGGTTAGTACGTTTCCTAGCCTCATCTATTAATTCATCAACTTTACGAAATGGATCATCTGAGGGTGGTAAAAAGGTTCTGCCTTGTATATTTATAACTGCTAGTTCTAGACCATTGGACTTAATAAATACTAGTCCTTTACCCGGTGTACCTTCGGGAAAATTTGCCGGCCTAATCATATATGGGGCATGATCTATAAATTCAAATATTTCTTTTTTGTCCCATGTATGATTTCCCATGGTAACAGCCTGAGCACCCCACTCTAATAACTGTTTATAAATTTTTTCATTAATTCCCTTACCAGATGCAGCATTTTCTCCGTTTACAATCGTAATGTGCGGTTGGTATTTTTGTTTTAGTTTAGGTAAATATGTTTGTACCATATCTCTTCCAGGAGAACCTACAATATCTCCGATAAATAAAATCTTCATTGATTACATTCCCATCCATTAAATTAGCTTCAGTTTCACATATCTAATCTTAAAAGTCAAAATCGAATACTATTATAGTATTCCACTAGTCGTACACATCAATCTATCCTCGTAAAATCACTTTTTATTCGAAATAGATTATCCAAAAAAATAAAGCGACCGATTGGTCGCTTTATTTCGCATATTCTACTGCTCTTGTTTCACGAATTACGGTCACTTTAATATGACCTGGGTAATCCAATTCTTCTTCGATTCTTTTTCTAATATCTCTAGCAATTCTTACTGATTCAAGATCGTCAATTTCGTCTGGTTTTACCATAATTCTTACTTCACGACCCGCTTGAATTGCAAAAGATTTTTCTACGCCTTCGTAAGATTCAGAGATTTCCTCAAGTTTCTCAAGACGTTTGATATAATTTTCCAATGTCTCACTTCTAGCTCCAGGTCTTGCTGCGGATAATGCATCAGCAGCGGCAACAAGAACAGAAATTACTGAAGTAGGTTCTTCATCGCCGTGATGGGAAGCGATAGAATTAATTACTACTGCATTTTCTTTATACTTAGTCGCCAACTCTTTTCCTATTTCTACGTGACTGCCATCTACTTCGTGGTCAATTGCTTTTCCAATATCGTGAAGCAATCCAGCCCTCTTCGCCAAGGTAATATCTTCACCCAATTCGGCAGCAAGTAAACCGGAAAGATACGCTACTTCCGTAGAATGCTTTAATACATTCTGACCATAACTTGTACGATATTTTAATCTACCTAGTATTTTCACTAAGTCTGGATGTAGGCCATGCACGCCTACTTCAAACGTTGTTTCCTCTCCAACTTCACGAATGTACTCATCCACTTCACGTCTAGCTTTATCTACCATTTCTTCAATACGTGCTGGATGTATTCGTCCATCTTGAACTAGCTTCTCTAAGGCAATCCGAGCTGTTTCTCTTCTTATAGGATCAAATCCTGATAAGATTACAGCTTCTGGTGTGTCATCTATGATTAAATCAATGCCCGTTAACGTCTCTAGAGTTCGAATATTTCTACCCTCTCGACCAATAATTCGGCCTTTCATTTCATCATTTGGAAGATTTACAACAGATACCGTTGTTTCGGCAACGTGATCTGCGGCACAACGCTGTAAAGCAAGAGATAGAATGCTTTTGGCCTTCTTATCTGCTTCTTCTTTAGCACGATTTTCCGCTTCTTTTATCATAATAGCAGTTTCGTGTGTAACTTCTTTTTCAACACGCTCTAAAATTATCTGTTTTGCTTGGTCAGAAGTGTATCCGGAAATGCGCTCAAGCTCAGCTTGCTGCTCACTTAACATAGCGTCCACTTTGCTTTCCATTTCTTCAATTTGTTGTTGTTTGTCTGCTAGCGAACTTTCTTTCTTCTCTAACACGAGCTCACGCTTATCTAGCGTCTCATCTTTACGGTCCAGATTTTCTTCTTTTTGCATTAGACGGCTTTCTTGCTTCTGAATTTCTGCTCTTCTCTCTCGAAGTTCTTGATCTCCTTGTTGACGAAGTTTATGATTTTCATCTTTAGCTTCTAGAAGAGCTTCTTTTTTAGAAACTTCTGCATTGCGATGCCCTTCTTCGACTATTTGTTTCGCCAAGTCCTCTGCACTAGAAATTTTCTTTTCAGCAATAGATTTACGAATCAGATAACCAACAACAATACCGACGATAAGGGTAAGCAAAATGGAGATGATTAAGGTTACTAATTCCATAGTTTCACCTCCTCTTGCTATAAACTTGTACTTGTACAATCAATTTTTAGTCGGCATGTACAGTCCTGCACTTTATTAATCTTTTTTAAATAAAGAGAATGTATAATAAATTATAAAATTATACATGTTTAATTTTAATCTTGAGGGTATATAATGTCAAGGAAACGTCAAATTTATATATGAAATATATAAATTATTCCGAATTTTTTTGTAAAAGTAGCAAGAATAGCTGAAAATACTGTCGAAAACCCTCGAAGATTCTTTATATTTCATCTTACAATTAAGCTTGTCTTAGCATTTGTGTTTATTTAGTCTCACTATCTTTACAAAATAGCATTTAATTTAACTCCATACTTCATAGTTTCACTCGTAGGTATTGTAATCTATTCTTATATTATTCACATGACAGAAAAACTATTGTTAACCAAATCCAGGATTGCTACGATAACTTATGACAAATAAAAACGGCGTGAATTCACGCCGTTTTTGTAAAATCTATTATTTAATATCTAATGCTTCTTGATCTTCTTTTTCGCTATTAGCTTCTTTAGTAGCTACAACATCCATATTATAGTGAGTTCTTATCGCATCGTAAATTTTTTGAGCAACATCTACATTTTCTTTTAAGAATTGTTTTGAATTTTCTCTACCTTGGCCTAGACGTTCTTCGTTATATGAGTACCAAGCACCACTTTTCAGAACAATATCTAATTCTGATCCAATATCAAGTATCTCACCTTCTCTAGAGATACCTTCACCGTACATGATATCAACTTCTGCTAGTTTGAATGGTGGTGCAACTTTATTTTTCACTACTTTAATTCTAGTCTTATTCCCTACTATATCATTTCCTTGTTTTAAAGCTTCTGCGCGACGAATATCCAGTCTGACAGATGCATAAAACTTAAGAGCGCGTCCACCTGGAGTTGTTTCAGGGCTACCAAACATAACCCCTACTTTTTCACGGATTTGGTTAATAAAAATGGCAGTAGTACTAGATTTATATATCGCTCCTGAAAGCTTTCTAAGTGCTTGCGACATCAAACGAGCTTGCAAGCCAACATGCGAATCGCCCATTTCGCCTTCTATTTCTGCTTTTGGAACTAAAGCTGCCACAGAGTCGATGACAACTATATCAACAGCACCACTGCGGACAAGTGCCTCTGCAATCTCTAATGCTTGTTCTCCTGTATCGGGCTGAGACAGAAGTAGTTCATCAACATTTACACCTAAATTTTTAGCATAAACAGGATCTAGTGCGTGCTCAGCATCTATAAAAGCAGCTTGTCCACCTTGTCTTTGTGCCTCAGCAATTGCGTGGAGTGCAACAGTTGTTTTACCAGAAGATTCCGGACCGTATATCTCAACTACACGTCCTCTTGGATACCCACCAACACCTAAAGCAACATCTAGTGCAACTGATCCACTAGACACAGTTGCTACTCGTTGCTCTGCTCGATCTCCTAGTTTCATAATTGAACCTTTTCCAAATTGCTTTTCTATTTGTTTTAACGCCATGTCTAAGGCTTGTTTACGATTGCTCAATTTATATCCCCCTCGTATAGTAACTAAATCTATCATAACTTGTTTTTTGAGATTTAACAAGCTAAAAGCGAATAAATGTTCCCTTGTTTTTACATGTAATAATATTCCAAAAATGATGTTTTACTTAAATGCTTTTTAAATTTTAATTTGATAATAGAATCGCATTTTTCAATTATAGTTATTTCTATTTAAATTTAAATTTAAATTTCCAAATATAATTCTCAATTTCATAAGAATTGGATTGTTACAGTTGAATTAAATGATTTCTGAGTAATTCAAACCCTTTTTTGACAGATCTAATCCTAATCCCATCTCGATTACCTTGAAAATGAAACTCTTTTACCAATGATTGATTTGAAGGACCGTATATCCCAATAAACACTGTACCAGATGGTTTCCCCTCAACTGAATCAGGTCCGGCTATTCCCGTAAAGCTTATGCCAATATCTGCATCTAATTTTCGCTTTACATTTTGTGCCATTTCCTCCGCACAATTTGAACTGACAGTCCCATAAGTACTTAAAGTGTCTAATGATACACCTAACATAGTTTCCTTGGTCTTGGCAGAATAAGCGACAACCCCTCCCATAAATACGTCGGAAGCTCCACTTATTGAAACAATTGAATCTGCAAATCTACCACCTGTTAAGCTTTCAGCGGTGGCTATCGTTAGGTTGTTGTTCTTTAAAAGCTCATAAACCTTCTTTTCAATAGTTTCTTGATCGTACCCATAAAAATGACTACCAACAAGTTCGAAAATTTTGTTTGTCGTATTATTTATAAGTTCGTCAGCTTTTTGATTAGTTTCAGCCTTTGCAGTTACTCGAATCGCAACTTCGCCATCAAACGCTAATGGAGCAATGGTAGGATTTTCTTGAGCATCAATTAGTGATTTTAACTCATGTTCAAGTTGAGATTCTCCAATCCCAATAAACCGTAGCATTCGAGACTGAATGACTGTATTTAGTTGTAATGTTTTTTTCAGATACGGTATAACGTGTTCAGATGTTATTGCTTTCATTTCATTAGGGACTCCTGGCATAAACACCCAGATAGCATTGTTATGATCTACAATCATCCCAGGTGCCATACCTGCACTATTTGGTAATACTATAGCATCATCAAAAACTAATGCTTGTTTTCGATTATTTGGAGTCATTTGTCGTGAATTTTTTTCAAAGTAATTTGTAATCTTATTTATGGACGACTGATCCTCTTTCAATATCTTATTTGTTAATGCTTGAAATGCTTCACGCGTTAAATCATCATCTGTAGGACCTAAGCCACCGGTCACAAAAATAATATCAGAGCGTGCACTAGCGAGTTCAAAGCTAGATTTAACACGTTCCAAATTATCTCCAACAACCCCATGATAAAACACATTGATTCCGTAATTAGCAATTTGTTCTGAAAGCCATTGGGCATTGGTATTTGCAATTTGGCCTAATAATAATTCCGTACCAACAGCTACAATTTCCGCTTTGAGTTGGCTCATTATTTTGAATCCCTCATAACGTTCCAATTTTTAACAAAGTAATCATACCCTGATACTACAGTAATAACTAATGCACTATAAAGTGCTATACTAGCAAAAGGAATTCCTAGGTAAGAAAAAGGATAGTTGTGTAGCAGTAAAGCAGTAATCGCCACTATTTGTAAAACTGTTTTTAGTTTTCCCATCTGACCTGCCGCTAGGACAACACCTTCACCTGCCGCTACAAGCCTTAAACCGGTAACAGCGAATTCCCTACTTATAATTGTGATCACAACCCATGCAGGAGCTAGCCCCATTTCCACTAATAATATAAATGCAGCAGAAACTAAAAGTTTATCGGCCATTGGATCAAGAAATTTACCTAAGTTGGTTACAAGATTATATTTCCTCGCATAATAACCATCAACCCAATCGGTAGTTGAAGCAATAACAAACAATAATGCAGCAGCAAAGTGTGATATAGGCAACACTTGCTCACCTATATTCCATGATCCCCAGTCAAATGGAACTGTAAGTAAAATAATAAAAATTGGTATTAATAAAATACGTGAAATGGTAATTTTATTAGGTATATTCATATATAATTCCTCCAAATTTAATAGCATCTTTACGCAAGTGAAACCCTTCCCATCCTAAGATGAAAAGGGTCAATCTAAAGTTGTAATTCCTTCTTTTATTCTGCACTATTTTGAACATTAATCCAAACTTTTTGGACTTTGCTCGGTTCTATATCTTCTGGTAGTTCTAATGTTACACCATTTATTTTTATATCTAACGAGGTTGGATTACCAAACCTTAAATAAATTTGTTCTTCTCCTGTTAAATCTTGTTCATAAGGAGTCTGATTTGCGTAGAACATCTCGTTATAAAAAACATTTCCTTTTCCGTTTTCGATTTCAAGCCAATGTTCATTGTCGGTATTAAGTGTTACTACTAATTGATCTGTAGTATTAATAAATTCATACGTTTGTTCGGCATTTCCTTGATCGGTTAATGTCAGAGTTGGTTCAGGCTCTTCCTCTACGTCAGTTTCTTCCTCATCCTCAGCAGGAGCTTCTTCCTGTTCTTCTTCTCCATCACCTACATCAGCATTTTCTTGTTGATCACGGGGTAACTGTACTTCATCGTTCCCACCATTGTCTTCTTCAGTTTGGCGGGGTTCATTAGTATCATCCGCTTGTGATTTTTGGTAGAAATACCAAAAGGCAAATATGGTTCCCACTATCAAAATAATTACAATAGCAGTAGGTAGAAAAGAAAAAATAGCTGGACTCTTAGTCGAAGACGTATCTTTCCTACTACGTTGAACTCGTGTGTACTGAATTGAACTTTCATCACTTGAAGCAGGAAGTTCAGCTTTATGTTCTTCAATTAATAAATCAGGATCTAAATCAACGGCAGTAGCGTATTCTTTAATAAACGCTCGGACATAAAAATTTCCAGGCATTGCACTAAAATTCCCTTTTTCAATTGCTTGTAAGTATCTAGTCTGAATTTTAGTGATTTTTTGTACATCTTCTATAGACAACTGTTTTGTTTCTCTAGCTTCTTTTAGCCTTGCTCCTAGTTCCATCTATAACACCATCCATTTTTAAAAGTCAAACATAGAAAAACCATTATTTTGGTTAAATTCTGGTTTTTCAATTGGATCATATCTTATTTCTTCATCATCCTCGGTTCTGAGCTCAATTATATAATCGAAGTCATCCATTTTGTATTCCGTTTGTTGAACAAATATATCAGGATGTTCCACTACTTTTGTAGCTGGTAGGCGCATTATTTCTCTAACAAGCTCCCAGTGTTGTTCACTAGCTCGCTTTGTAGATACAATCCCATCAATTATATAAAGATTATCTGCATTATATTCGTCTTGAATTAATTTATTTCGAATGGTTTGCTTTAGCAAGGTGCTTGATACGAACAACCATCTTTTATTGGCACAGACACTAGCCGCAACAATGGACTCTGTTTTACCTACTCGTGGCATGCCTCTTATGCCTATAAGTTTATGTCCATCCTTCTTATATAATTCTGCCATAAAATCAACTAATAATCCCAACTCACTCCGAACAAATCGAAACGTCTTCTTATCGTCAACATCACTGTGTATGTATCGACCATGTCTTACAGCTAAACGATCTCTTAGTTTAGGTTTCCTTAATTTAGTTACATTAATCGTATCCATTGTATTTAAAATAGATTTCAATCTAAGTATTTGTTCATCTTTTCTAGAAAGGAGCAGCATACCTCTTCTAGAGTTTTCTACCCCATTTATCGTTATTATATTGATTGAAAGCATGCCTAATAAGGAAGAAATATCGCCTAATAGACCAGGTCTATTGTGTTGAATTTCATACTCAAGGTACCATTCAGTTTTTTCCATAAACCATAACCCCTTTTTAAACCAAATAAAAAAATTCCTAATAAATAACATACTTATATCTTATCATAAATGATTTTATGGTTTTAGAAAAGACAATATTCGTATTAAATAGAACAAATTATACAATTGTTCACTGAATAATTACAAAACCCTTGCTTAGTCAAGAAGCAAGGGTTTTGTAACAATACTATTTAAGGAGTAAAATTATTTACCTGTGCCTTCATCTTGCACAAGCTTGACCATCATGTTTGCGATTGTATGTTGCTCTTCCTTACTAGCAACATTCCACAATTCACGCAATACTGCCTCTTGTTCATTCTTAGCTTCCACTTGGTTGGAAAGGTAACCACCAATATCATAAGCTATTTCAGTAATAGCTTGTTGGCTCATTCCTTGACCTTGCGCTTGATGTAAACGGTCGCCAAGAAAGTCTTTCCAAGATTCGAAATTATCAAGAACAGACATTTAGATTCCTCCTTCATTCAGCTTACGTTACTAGCATTTGAAATTTGGAAAACTTTATACATGAATGAAGAAGGGTTTTTATTCTACCAAGCACCTGAAATAGTAATTATTTCCCCGTGTATATAACTAGACTTCTCATCAAGTAGAAAAGAAACAGTATGAGCAACTTCCTCAGGTCGTCCAGCTCGATTCATAGGAATTTGATCGATGATTTGCTTTTTATCTGCTTCTGTAAAAAGCTTATTCATTTTTGTATCAATAAAGCCAGGACTTACGCCATTAACAGAAATCCCAGACAATGCCAACTCTTTTGCCAATGCTTTAACAAAACTATTTTGTGCGCCTTTTACAGAAGAATAGACAACTTCACAGCTCGCACCTACATCTCCCCATATAGAAGAAATCACCACGATACTACCTTTATTTTTCTTAATCATATCAGGTATTAATTGTTTAGTTATTAACCAAGTAGCTTTTACATGCAAAGTTAACATTTCATCCATTGTATCTTCAGTGACGTCTTGAAATAGACCATATTCACTTTTACCACCTGCAAAAACTACATGGTCCACAGAATAGTGAATGTTACTTAAAAACAATTTAATCCCACTACTCGAAGTTAAATCTCCTTGAACGACATCCAACACAGATTCTTTCGGTAACCTTAGAATTAATCGTTCAATATTTTCTCGATTTATATTGTAATGTAAGATTAGTGTATAACCTTCCGAAGCAAGCCTCTCTGCAATAGCACTTCCTATTTCACCACTTGCTCCAGTAATCAAGCAATTTTTCCCCATATTATCACCCTTGTGATGGTATAACTTGGCACACAGCAATTCTATCTTCATCGATCCATTGATGAAGAAAATCATTGGCCTGTTGAACAGTCAACTTTTCAATCGTTGGTACCACCTCAAAAAGATCAATTCCAAGTAGATGATAGTGAACAAATTGAGTGGAGACAAATTCTAAGGAATTTAATGCTCGAAGTAAGTGACCAATTTTCTTTTTTTTCATTCTTTCAAATTGCTCCTCGGTTAATGAGAAGTCTTTTAATTTTACTAACATCTCTTTTATCTCATCTGCCAACTGATCTGGCTTTTGAGTATTACCACCAAGAATAGAAAAACCAAAATTTCTTTCAAGGTTTGACTCGAAACTAAAGCTATTATCAATTAAGTCATTATCATACAATTCCTGATAAAATTCCCCGCTTTTCGAGAAAAAGTGATCTAAAATCATATCAACAAGAAGGTCCTTTTGTAAAAATGCCTCTATACCTTCTTCCTTCATATCTTCTTTAATTCCTACTAAGCATTTAGAAGTGGATACCGGCATCTCAATTATATGTTTCTTTTTTGCTACTTCTACTGGTTCGTCAGGAAAGCTTCTTTTGATATCAGGTATAGCTGGGAATTCTTTCCTATCTTGGTTATCTTTTATTAATTGCATCATTGTATCAGGGTTGAAATTTCCTGCTACGAATAATGTCATATTAGAAGGGTGATAGAAAGTATTATAACAAGTGTATAAGTCATCCTTTGTGATTTCAGCTATTGAATCAATAGTGCCAGCTATATCAATCTGAACCGGATGATTTTGATACAAACTTTGAATTGTACCAAAGAATGAACGCCAATCTGGTTGATCGTCATACATTGTGATCTCTTGACCTATAATGCCTTTTTCCTTTTCAACTGATTTCTCTGAAAAATATGGTTCTTGGACGAAATCCATTAATGTTTCCATATTCTCATCAATGCTACTTGTAGCAGAAAAAAGATAAGCTGTTTTAGTAAAAGACGTAAATGCATTAGCTGATGCTCCACGTTTGGTGAAATCCTGAAAAACATCCCTATCCTCTTTTTCAAATAATTTATGCTCAAGAAAATGTGCAATCCCGTCAGGTACAGTAACATATTCTTCCTGACCGATTGGAATAAACTTCTGGTCAATCGATCCATAGTCAGTAGAAAAAATACCAAACGTTTTAGCCATTTCAGGTTTTGGCAAAAGAAATACACTCAATCCATTATCTAACTTTTCAGAGTAGACGGTTTCTTTTAATTGATCATAATTTGTTTTATTCATCTACATTTCCTCCTTTACTTGTTAAGAAATAGACTGTATCCAATTCCAACTTCTCACCAACTTTAAGAAGGTCATCCTTTTTAACATCCTTAATTTTTTCAATCATTTGATCTGGTTTAATTTGACTATCAGAAAGTATTTGATGGTACAATAATTCAATTAATCCCTGAGGATGATCCATCGTCTCCAATAATTGACTTATTACCATATTTTTAGTTTCCTCAACTTGATTGTCAGTAAAATCCCCTTGCTTCATAGACTCCATTTGTTCAAGGATGATATCTTTTGCTTTATTATAATCATTAGGGTCTATGCCACTAAATACAAATAACAGACCTTTATGACTTTCAATTCGAGAAGCAGCATAATACGCAAGGCTATGTTTCTCTCTCACATTCATAAAAAGTTTAGAGCTTGGAAACCCACCAAACAGTCCATTAAAAACTTGTAATGCAAAATACTCAGGATCATTGTATCCAATATTGGTACGGTAACCTAGGTGTAATTTACCCTGCTGAACAGATTGTTCCTCTTTAATCTCGTTTACCTTTTCTACAGATTTTGTAGTAACCTTCTGGTGTTGTTGAGTTTGTGAATGTTCTCGAGAGAATTTAGACTGTACCGTTTTATCTATCTCTTTGCCTTCTATGTCACCAAGAATATAGATATCCATTTGATCATTGACTAATAGCTCTTTATAGTAGTCAAATAGGGTGATTTCGTTAATTTCATCCAAATCATCTGGATAACCGTGAACATGAAGTTTATATGGCTCATCATTACACATTTCATCAATGAGACGCATATTAGCATAACTCATTTTGTCATCAATTACCGAATCCATTTTTTGTTTTAATGTTTGTTTTTCTCTTTTCACTATTTTTGAATCAAAATGTTCTCCCTCTAATTTAGGGTGGTAAATAATCTCATTTAACAGTTCCATAGCTTTCTCCATAACCTCTTCATTGGATGCAAGGTACTTTTCATTTGCAACTTCCAATCGAAGGCTCATGATATGACTCTCACCTTTTTTCCCACCGTCAATACTTAGAACTGCTCCATATAAGTCATCTAAAGCTGTCCGCAATTCCCTGGAGCTTGGATGACTTTGTGTTCCTTGTTGCAGGACGTATGCGAGCAATGCGCGTTTAGTAATTGTTTCTTTTACCAACGGGGCTTTAAACTTAACGACAATGTTTATAGTTTTGTATTTTTCACTTTGGATTAGATGCAAATTGTATCCATTTTCCTTATGCAATTTTTCTTTAATTGATGGCATTTGAGATCCTCCCTATTTTAATATATGTATAGCATTTCTTATTTAAATAGTATCTATCCTTACAATAACTCTAGACTTAATTGTAACCAAAAAGAAACCAGGTAACAATTACCAGGTTTCTTTTTCTTGATTTTTTCTTATCGGCTACCTTTTATATAAGGTTGACCATTAGCTTTGGGAGCTTCTGCTCTTCCTATAAATCCTGCTAACGCAAGAATGGTCAGCAGATAAGGGGCAATTGTTAAATAAATTTTAGGCACATCTGCCAAGAATGGGACTCCTGCGCCAATAACGCTCAAACTTTGAGCAAACCCAAAAAATAAAGCAGCTCCCATTGCGCCAAGTGGGTGCCATTTCCCAAATATTACTGCAGCTAGTGACATAAATCCTTGACCGACAATTGTTGACTGTGAAAAGTTTAGTGCAATTGTTAATGCGAATACTGAACCTCCAAGTCCACCTAGAGCTCCCGAAATTATAACCGCAATATAGCGCATCGTATATACATTTATCCCGTTTGTATCAGCAGCCATCGGATGTTCTCCAACCGATCTTAATCGCAAGCCAAAAGGTGTCTTATACAATACATACCATGCAACTATGGCAGCAATTATTGCTATATATGAAGTAAGATAGATTTTTTGAAATAACAATGGTCCAATGATTGGTATATCAGCTAGAAATGGAATATCAGTAGAATAAAAAGGTCTACTTACCATGTCTGTCTGCCCTTTTCCGTACCATTGCTTTGTTAAAAACACACCTAAACCTAGTGCTAGGAAGTTTATAGCAACACCACTAACTACTTGATCAGCACGAAATGATACCGAAGCAACAGCATGTATAGAAGAGAAAACAGCTGAGACTACCATTGCAACTAGCACCGACACCCAAGGAGTAGCAGCACCCAGGACGTCTACAAAAGCTAAATTAAATACAATACCAACAAATGCACCCATTACCATTAAACCTTCTAGACCTATGTTAACAACGCCAGATCGTTCACTAAACACTCCACCTAATGCGGTGAAAATTAGAGGGGCAGAATAGAATAACGCAATTGGTATAATAGACTGCAAAACATCTAACATATTATTTCCCCTCCTTTTTCAAGCGTAATAGCGCCCAGCGAATTATGTAACT
This sequence comes from Aquibacillus halophilus, assembly GCF_009649745.1. Classification (GTDB taxonomy): domain Bacteria; phylum Bacillota; class Bacilli; order Bacillales; family Amphibacillaceae; genus Aquibacillus; species Aquibacillus halophilus. The sequence continues at coordinate 314,728 of NZ_WJNG01000005.1, forward strand.
AGAGGCTACAAAGAAAATAATTAATGCGATTACAATTTCAACTAATTCAGCCGGTACTCCAGCACCTGTAGGCATGTTCAACGCACCAATTTTTAAAGTTCCAAATAAAAATGCAGCAATAACAGTTCCAAGTGCAGCATTACCACCAAGTAGTGCAACTGCAATTCCATCAAAACCGATGTTGGTAAAGGCAGAATGGGTAGGCATATAACCAAATGTTCCTAGCCCTTCCATAGCGCCAGCTAGACCAGCAAACCCTCCGGAAATTACCATGGCCAATATTATATTTTTTCCTACTTTCATGCCGGCATATTCAGATGCATGTCGATTATACCCAACTGACCTTAACTCATATCCTGCCGTTGTCTTCTCTAGTAAAAACCACATAAATACGGCAGCAACTAATGCAACCAGAATTCCCCAATGGAGCCTGGAGTAACTAGTCAATGTCATTAACCACTCTGAGGAAAGTGCAGCACTTTCTACGACCCGATCCGTTGTATCTTTTGTATCTGTTAAAACATTTCTAATCAGATGGTTCGTAAGATATAGTGCGATATAATTCATCATTATTGTAATAATAACTTCATGTACACCTAACTTTGCTTTCAATAAGCCTGGGACAAATCCCCACATCCCTCCAGCTAAAGCGGCAGCGAAAAGAGCTAAAGGTAAATGAACAATCATAGGCGCTTCAATAGTTGTACCGATCCAAACAGCAGCCAACCAGCCAACGATAACTTGACCCTCCGCACCAATATTAAATAAACCAGCTCTAAAAGCAAATGCAACAGCTAATCCTGTTAGTATATATGGAGTAACCTGTCTAATAGTTTCACCAAAAAAATAAGCGTTACCAAATGCTCCATCTATAAGTGCTAGATAACCTTGAAAAGGATTATAACCAAAACCTAGCATGATAATTGCGCCAGCTATAAGTCCCAAGACTACCGAGATGATTGGAACTAATATATTAAACATCCGATTCGAAAACATTACTCTCCACCAACTTTCTCTTTCCTACTGCCAGCCATAAGAAGTCCCAATTCTTGCTCATTAGTCTCCTCAGGTTTTACATTTGCTACAATATTCCCGTCAAACATAACTGCAATTCTATCACTAACATTCATTATTTCATCCAGTTCAAATGAGATTAGTAAAACAGCTCGTCCTTTATCGCGTTCTTCTATTAATTTTTTGTGTATAAATTCAATTGCTCCTACGTCCAATCCACGTGTCGGCTGTGCAGCAATAATTAAATCAGGTGAACGATCTACTTCTCTTGCAATAATAGCCTTTTGTTGATTTCCACCAGACAATGCTCTCGCTTTAGTGAATACATTCGGGGTACGTACATCATATTCTTTAATCAGGTTCTTAGCATGATCGTAAATTTTATTAAAAGATAATATACCATTTTTAGCATAAGGCTTTTGATAATAAGTTTGTAGTACCATATTTTCTCCAATTGGAAAATCTAATACAAGGCCAAACTTATGCCTATCCTGTGGAATATGCGATACACCTGCTTCAGTAACCTTTCGAGGTGTTAAGTTAGTAATTTCTTTATCATTAAGTAATACCTTACCGGATTCAGTCTTTCTAAGACCGGTAATAGCTTCAATTAGTTCGGATTGACCATTACCATCTACTCCAGCAATACCAACTATTTCTCCCGCTTTTACTTCCAGGTTTAATCCCTTTACCATCTCTACTCCTCTAGCATCCAATACTTTTAATTCGTGGATGTTAAGGACACTTTGCTTTGGTTCTGCTGGCGTTTTCTCTGTCGTAAAGCTTATTTCTCTACCGACCATTAGTGAAGCCAAATCATCTACGTTTGTCTCTGAAACATTAACAGTGTCAATACCTTCACCTTTTCGAATAACAGTACACCGATCACAAACTTCCATTATTTCTTTTAATTTGTGAGTAATTAATATTATCGAAATTCCTTGTTTAACTAAAGACTTCATGATGCCGATTAATTCTTTTATTTCCTGTGGAGTTAGAACGGCAGTAGGCTCATCCAAGATTAGTACATCAGCACCTCGATACAACGTTTTCAGAATCTCCACTCGTTGCTGCATGCCAACAGATATATCACGGATTTTCGCCTTTGGATCAACCCTTAAGCCATATCGATCTGATAACTCCGATACATCTTTTTCAGCCTTTTTTATATCAATCGTGCCATACCTTCTTGGCTCACTACCTAGAATAATATTTTGGGTAACAGTAAAAGTATCAACTAGCATAAAATGTTGGTGCACCATCCCAATTCCTAACTCATTGGCTACGTTAGGATCGGTAATCTTTACCTTTTTCCCCTTAACACGGATTTCTCCTTTTTCCGGTTGATATAATCCAAATAAGACGTTCATCAGTGTTGATTTACCAGCACCATTTTCACCAAGAAGTGCGTGTATTTCTCCTTTTTTCACTTGTAAATTAATATTATCATTTGCTACAATACCTGGAAATTCCTTACGAATATCAAGCATTTCAACTACATAATTTTCCAAAAATCCCCACTCCTTATTTGGAACATTTATATTGGTGGTGTTAATTTTTAATGACGATAGCGATATAAAATCGTCAAATGAAAAGACCGGAATTAACCTTTCATTTGATGATTTTTTTAGAGAGCAATTCTTATAGTTTAAAAAAGGCTAGAAATAAAAATCTCTAGCCTTTTTCATTAGTGAACTTAAAGAGACTCAAGGTAAGCAGCTAATTCATCATCAGTAGCTGGAACTTCTACTTCACCACCAAGAATTTTTTGCTTCCATTCTTCTACTGCGTCGTTTATTTCAGCTGTATATGCTTCTTCGTTTGTTTGTGCAACTCCGACGCCGTCTTCAGCAATACCAAACGCCAAGACTTCCCCACCTGGGAATTCACCATCAAGAGCTTGTTGAGATACGCTTTGTACAGCTATATCAACTCGCTTAACCATTGATGTAAGAGTTACGTTTGTATCACCGATAACACCTTCTTCATGTTGGTCACGGTCAACACCGATTACCCATACATACGCATCAGGATCAGCATTTTTGATGTCTTTTGCTTGAGCAAAAACACCATTTCCAGTACCACCAGAAGCATGATAAATTACATCTACTCCACTGTTGTACATGCTAGCAGCAATTGCTTTACCTTTATCAGGTGCACCAAAAGAATCAGCATATTGAGATACTACTTCAATTGAAGGATCTACAGACTTAACACCTGCTTCAAATCCTGCTTCAAACTTTTTGATTAGGTCACCTTCAACACCACCAACAAAGCCAACTTTATTTGATTCTGTTTTAAGTGCTGCAGCAACACCAACAAGGAAAGAACCCTGATGTTCTTGGAAAGTAATACTTGCAACGTTGTCACCTTCAACTACTGAGTCAACAATTGCAAAGTTAGTATCCGGATTTTGTCCAGCAACTTCAGATACAGCTTCTGCAAGTAAATATCCAATACCAAATACAAGATTATAATCTTGTTGAACTAAACGGTTAAGGTTAGGTAGATAGTCAGCATCATTTGCAGACTGAACATAATCAATTCCTGAACCTTTTGACAGTCCGTTATCTTCACCAAATGCTACTAAACCTTCCCAAGCAGATTGGTTAAAAGATTTATCATCTACTCCACCAATATCAGTTACCATACCTGCTTTAAAGTCTGCTGCTTCAGTTTCAGTATCTGTACCTTCTTCTGTATCAGTTGTGTCAGTTGTATCCTCTGTACCCTCAGTTGTATCTTCTTCGTCAGTTCCACAAGCACCTAATACTAGACCTACCATTAAAAGTAAAGAAATTAAAAATAGTAAACGATTCTTTTTCAAAAATAAAACCCCCATTATATATAATTAAGATTTATACCTAAACTTCCTACGACTTTACCAGTATGATGGATGATCACCCCCTAAAATTAATTAAATATAGAGACTTATTACTTAAAAACTGCAGACAATTAATTACAATTTTCTAGCTGATTATAGTATTTATGTATATGGCTAAATAGATGGAAAGAGAAAACAGCATTATACACATGTAAATTATTTATTTAGTATGTAGTTTTTCCTGACTTCACGCTAGAAGTTAAGAGTAGGTAAATATGTTTTAATAAATTCCCTCGTTTACTTGTAATCATTTTCATTACATAATTTAAACTGTTAAATCTATCCTTTCACTATATCCGAGATAAATATAACACTTTTAATTATATAAATAAATAGAAATTTATATAATTAAAATCCAAAACGCGAATAACAAGTTTTTTTGTCGAATATTTTTTAATTACGAATGTCAAAGACCTTAACTCATTAACATTCGTTAAGTAAGAAAGGTCCTTTTTTAATTTGTCCATATTATTCTTTTTTTATGAAAGTTTTTCTTCGGTAGTTTGAGAAATTAAAACAGTCCGAGGTTTACTTCCCTCGTATGGTCCAACAATACCTCTAGCTTCCATCGCATCAATTAATCTAGCAGCCCTAGTGTAGCCAATACGGAACCTTCTTTGTAACATAGAAACACTTGCGGTTTGCATTTCGGTAATGAGTTGTACAGCGTCATCAAACAATTCGTCATCTACATCATTTTTAATTTCTGTTTCTTCCTCTGGTATCATTTCTACTTGATACTGGGCTTTCTGCTGTTCAATACAATGATCTACAATCCTCTCAACCTCTTCATCAGATAGGAACGCACCTTGAATTCTGGTGGGCTTAGAAGATCCAACAGGGATAAAAAGCATATCTCCACGACCCAAAAGCTTCTCAGCACCACCTGAGTCCAAGATTGTACGAGAATCGGTTTGTGACGAAACACTAAATGCTATTCGCGATGGTATGTTTGCTTTTATTACACCGGTAATAACATCAACAGACGGTCGCTGTGTTGCAATAATCAAATGTATTCCTGCCGCTCTTGCCATTTGAGCTAATCTAGTAATTGCATCCTCAACATCATTGGAAGCAACCATCATCAAGTCAGCTAGCTCGTCCACTAAAACAACAATATACGGTAACAGTGGCTGGTTTTCATTCTCTGCTTGATTGCACTTTTTAACATATTCGTTGTAGCCTTCGATATTTCTAGCACCAGTATCAGAGAAGAGTTCATAACGACGTTCCATTTCTGAAACAACTTTTTTTAATGCTCTAGATGCCTTTTTAGGGTCTGTCACAACCGGCGCTAACAAATGTGGAATACCGTTGTAAATATTCAATTCCACTTTTTTTGGGTCTATCATCATCATTTTCACTTCATGGGGTTTCGCTCGCATTAAGATACTAGTGATTATCCCATTTATACAAACACTCTTTCCACTTCCAGTTGCTCCTGCTACTAACAAGTGAGGCATTCGATTTAGTTCTGCTGTTACTGCATCGCCTGAGATATCTCGTCCTAAAACAAACGATAGGATAGAACCTTGCTTCGCTTGCTTTGTTTCTAGAACTTCTCTTAGAGAAACAGTAGCTATTTCTTTATTTGGAACTTCAATTCCAACTGCTGATTTGCCTGGGATTGGAGCCTCAATACGAATATCTTTTGCAGCTAAAGCCAAGGCAAGATCATCATGTAGTCCAACAATTTTACTCACTTTAACTCCAACATCAGGATATACTTCATATTTAGTTACAGCAGGACCAACATGAACTTTTGTAACCTTAGCCTTCACTCCAAAACTATTAAAAGTTTTTTCTAACTTTTTTACAATTGCTTGAATTTGTGATCTTTCTTGTTGTTGCCCATTTGGCTTCGGTTCTGTCAATAATTCAATCGGTGGCAGTTGATAGTCGAAGTTTTCAGTTTCTGTCATCGGTAATGATTCATCAATTACAATGTCATCCGTAGGATCCTTGGAAGTCTTGGTGGGTTTTCGGTCTTCCTGTTTAACCTGATCGGTGTCCTCCCTTATATTTTCCATAGAATAAGCAATATCGGTAAAGTCCTGTATGACTGGTTCATCCATACTAACATTAGTTGGTTGCTGTATTTCTGGTTCATTGTTAAATTCAGAAGTAGATAATTCATCTTTTTCCTGCTTTTTAATCTTTTTATTCTCTTTCATTTGTTTTAGTTGCTGTGTTGCGTAAATTCGGATTTTAATCCAATATTTTTCAATAAAATCACCAATCGAAAACTCAGTCAAAAATACCCCGCCAATAATGATGGAGAATATTGATACTATATGGGCACCTACTGATGAAAACAAATAATAACTAAAGGCAAATAAAAGTGCACCAATCATTCCTCCACCTAAGTTTCTCGAAGGAACATTTCCATTTACGTATTCAAAGAAATGGTTCATGGTAGTCTTTATTATAGACGGATTCAACGAACTGGAAATAATATCTTCAAAAGATTGAATATGAGTAAATAATAAAAGTCCTAATAGAATGATATAGAATCCTGTCATTTTTTTATGCAGCAGGTTGGGTATTTTTCGTTTTATCATTAGATACAAGCCAACACCGAGCAAAAATAATGAGGCAATAAAATACCATATCCCGAAACTAAAACGAAATATGTTTTCTAACCCGGCTGGAATTGCACCATCGCTTATTGCACTAGCACCACTGCCAAATACAGCTAAGAAAACAAACAATATGCCAAAAAGCTCATATTTCACTTGTTTCTTTAACTGATTCTGTTTCTTTTTGCTTTTTCTTTTCCTAGCCATTTTATCACCTCTGTGGTTTGTCAGAAGATGTCCATTTCCTTAGTTAAGGATTTTAACAACCTGTTAAATAAAGCAATTAACCAACTGATTAGAGAAACCCTTGTCAAAAGTTGACAAGGGTTAAATAATTTAGCTTAGTTGGCGAAATTAACCACTTTACCAAATCTATTATATCACAGAGAATAACTAATATTAACTATTCAATCAATTAAATTCGTTGAAATGATTTCTCCAGGATTTAAAGAATTATTTAAGTAATCCTGAGGATCCGTAGACAGTAACTGCAAAATTCGCAATGAACCGTCATCTTGCTGTTCAACTTCAAGCATACTTCCCTGGTACATTATCGTCTTACATTTATCGAATTGTTTTTGTTCTGTAGGAAATATATCGGATTCTGCCAACGGTGTATACAAAATCATTGGATCATTTTCCCTTCTTGTTTATAAATTCCAATAAGCTCGTTTAACTTTTTAATTGCTTCCTTTACCCCACCAATTCCATCAATTAATCCATAACTCACTGCATCAGTACCAATCACATTGGTTCCTATGTCTCTAGTTAAATTACCTTTTTCAAACATCAACTCTTTAAATTTAGCTTCTTCAATATTAGAGTGAGTTGTTACAAACTGGATTACTCTTTCCTGCATTTTATCTAAGTATTCAAATGTCTGTGGTACACCAATAACTAGGCCAGTTAAACGTATTGGATGAATGGTCATTGTTGCCGATGGTGTAATAAAGGAGTAGTTAGCAGAGACTGCAATCGGCACTCCAATCGAATGTCCTCCTCCTAGAACAATAGAAACTGTAGGCTTTGATAAAGAGGCAAGCATCTCTGATAAGGCCAGTCCAGCTTCCACATCTCCTCCAACAGTATTAAGTATAATAATTAAACCCTCAATTTTCGGATTTTGTTCTACGGCTACAATTTGAGGTATTAGATGTTCATATTTCGTCGTCTTGTTCTGCGGTGGCAATTGCACATGCCCTTCTACCTGGCCAATAATTGATAAAATGTGGATATTTGAGTCAGGCGCAGTTGGAACTGATGATTGTCCTAATTGCTGTATTTTCTGGACTAACGATGACTGCGTTGTTTGATCATCGTTCTGATCTTGTTTACCGGTATCTTTTTCTGCCATCAAAATGCTCCTTTCTTTTCATAGCATTAGTATGAGCAGTTGAATTATGATACATACAATTAAAAATAAAAGAATATATCCTATTTATTTAAAACAGTATTACAAAAAAAGGCTGTTTTCTAAAAGATTGTTGTTATTTACGGATAATCTATAGACTCCGACGTAACCATCTGACTTCCTTACGGTCTTTATTGGGAATAGTGCTATTTCGCCGCTGCGGAAAAACACTCCCTTTCCATGGGGAACGCCTCAGCCTCCTCGCTCGTAAAGAACACTCACTGCGGGGTCTTCAGACTGTTCCTTTCCCATAGGAGTGTCGTATTTTTCCTCCGCTTTGAGTAGCTCACTGTTCAAGGATGGATCCTTGAGACAATAAATTCATGGGTTTTTCTTTAATAAAAAAAACACTACTACTAGCGTAGGCGGAATCCATAGACATTTCGAAAATACCTGCGCTTACTCGTCGCATGAGACCTTTGTTACTTTTCACTCTAGAGTCGATTGTCTACACCACAATCAACCATTATAAGTATTTAACTCTGGTTGGTTTAATGTAGTAGTTA
>NZ_WJNG01000006.1 GCF_009649745.1 Aquibacillus halophilus
GATAACAAGTACTGATCCGGAAGTAGCATAATCTAAAACAAATATCAGTTAAGGATATGTTGGCTCTTCAAAAAAGATAATTATTGTAGGGTCTAATTTCTTATTGCCTTTTCACGTGAAGATTTTCATACAAAGAAAATAGATGTGTATTTTCGAGGAGTCTCCGTGTATTTCCTGCGTTGGTATAGTGCTTTGTTTGACTTATTACATTTAACCAGGCAGCAACGGTCTTCATCCGACGAGTAATCGCAGACCTGAATTATCTTCCTGAATCACATCGCACTTAGAAAAAGGGTTTGGATTTACTAGGAGTCTACTCATTCTGCCTATACTGGTAATAGTGTTCCTTTGTGAAGAGGACTTTCCCCTTAAATAGAAAGCTTTTCTAAGATGTTGAATTACACTACGTATAGGATAGTGATTGGAGCGGAGAACAGTGGACTCCTGCGGGAAAAGCAAATGGTTTTCGATGGGGCGAGTAATCGCAGTCCCAACAGCTGAAAATCCCACAGGAAGTGGTTTTCTTCCGAGGAAGTTGAAGCGTTGCCCGCGGAGAGCGACTGCCCGGAGCGGAAATCAACGTAGCAGTATATATTAATAGCAACAAACTATCGAAAAGAGTCTTTTTTAAAAAAATAAATTATTTCGAAGGAGGGTAATGATGTCTGTTAGTCATTATTACGAGTTGTGTCAAAAAAGCATAAAAAAATCGGTAGTAATCAGAGATGTTCATGGGAAGGTGTATGAAGGGGTTATTGAAAAGGTTGATTATGAGAAGGTATACCTTCGTCAACATGAAGCTGGAGGTGTGCCACCAGCAGGCCCCGGTGGACCTGGAATGTTTCTATGGGGACCTGCCTTTGGTGCTGGAGCGTTAGTAGGTATTGGTTTAGGTTCAATTGCCTCATTAGCATTTAGGCCATACCCTTACTATTGGTAATATGATTATTAAGGTGTGGCTTTAAATTGCCACTCCTTTTTTCTATGTAAACAACGTGAGGACGGGAAAATATGATTCATAGAAAAGAGTCTTTTCATTTTGAAACAGAAAGTCTATATATTCGGAATTTCTTTATTAGTGATAAAAAAGAGATATATTTGATTTATTCTGATCCAGGAGTACTTCAATTTGATAATAGTCCAGGATTAAAAAGTATAAAAGAAGCGGAGCAATTTATTAGACAAACGATGAATCCAAATCGTTATGATGATTCAATTAGATGGGCTGTTATTCAAAAAGAGTCAGGAAAGTTAATAGGAACCTGTGGGTTTCGAAACTGGGACCAGGAATCTAACCACGCAGAAATAGGGGGGAATTTTCTTAAAGAGCATTGGGGGAAAGGATATGCGACCGAACTGTTGCCGGAGCTGATTCAGTATGGATTTAAAAACCTCCATTTAAATAAAATTCAGGCCTATACGCTTAGAAAGAATAAGGCAGTTCTAAAGCTCTTAGAGAGGCTTAGCTTTAAAAGGGAGGGCTATTTTCGCGAGCACCAACTACTGAATGGCACCTATCAGGATGTCGTAATTTACGGAAAACTAAAGCGTGAAATGCAATAAACTGATGCACTTCACGCTTGTTTTTTGAGTGATTGGATAGTCTTGAATTAAGATAATGCTTTTTCAATCCCTAGCAGATCTTCATTTCTTCCACTTACAAGTAGCTTATCACCATTATGGAGAGATGTGTCTCCATGAGGGATAATTACTTGTCCGTAGCGGTAGATATGTAGAATAAGAGATTCTCCGAGAAACGGAAGCTCTGTAATTGGTGTCTGATCGAAATTAGAATGATTCACGACTATTTCTTTTATTGTTTTATTATGTTTGGTAATCAGTTGAAGAAGCCCAGGGTTATCAATTAGTGCTTTAAGGAATGTTCTTGTTGAGTGTAATGTTGAGTACACAGCAAAGTCTTCATCAACTAATTTTTTGTGTAAAGCCTGTTCTTCAACTTTAATGACAACAGTATCAATATCATGCTTCTTTGCATGTTGGCCGAGTGAGATGTTGGTTGAATCATCCTCAGTAGCAAAAATTATTTTGTCGGCTCGAAACGCATCCTTTTTCTCAAGCTGTTCAATTGAGAGCTCGCTAATTTGGATAATAGGAAACGGACTATCTCTTTCCTCTGTTTGTGTTTCGGTACTATATAGACGGACAATTGATTTATCTTCCATAATATCCCTAGCAACTAATAGGGTGGCCTCACTAGCACCAACAATTGAAATTTTAAGTTTTTTGCCATTTGAATTTGACGTTGGAAACATTTTCGCAAAAGCAATTGGTGAAATGAGACAAGTAATAATTGATACTAGGATAATAGCGCCATTAAGTACATCATTGATTACACCCAACTCAAGGGCAATCGATGCTGCTGCAATAACGAGGCTAAGCTTTGAAGCTGTTAAAATCCCAATGCTAATTGTTTCTTTCCATGAGTACCATTTTTTCAAAACAAGTGCAGGAATTATTTTAGCAACATACATAAACAACAATAATAGTGGCATTAATATTAAAATTCTTGAATCAACAAACAACTCCCAAATATTTAACCTAACCCCAACCATCACGAAGAAGATGGGAATCAGGAAACCAAATCCGAATGAATCTAACTGATGGACAAACTCTTTTTTTGGAGACAACAAAGAAATAATAACCCCAGCAAGAAAGGCTCCTAAAATATTTTCCGCACCAATCGTTTCTGAAAGGGAAACAAATAATAAAATTAAGGCAAATACTCCTCGAGTACCAAGTTGCACCGTTCCTTTAAGTAGATTATCAAACCATTCGAATTGAAAAAATCTACGGATTAAACGATAGGCAAGAAAAACGGCTACGAATAGGACGAAAAGCAGAAAAACCCTAAGCCCTTCCTCATCACGAAACATTGCATAGACGGTTAATAAAATCATTGTAGAAAAATCAGCTATGACGGTAACGAGTAGGATAATTTGACCTAGTATTCCTTCGGTTAAGTTTTTTTCTTTGATAACTGGAACGACAATACCTAAGGAGATCGTTGATATAATTAACGTCATGAGAAAAGGTTCTTTAATTAGTTGGAACCATACTAATAAATAAGATAGACCAAAAGAAATGGTGATAATAAGCGCGAATATAATCAGTGAAATAATAACAGGATTAGGCAGATTATCTGGCTTCTTCTTTTTCTTGAAAACACTAAAATCTATTTCTAAACCGCTAATGAACATTAGGAAAATAAAACCTAATAGCGAAAGTAGTTCGAGTAATGGATCTTCAGAAATAATGTTCAAACCACTTTTTCCAATAATCAAACCGGCTATTATTTCGGCTATAACAACTGGAACAAATGTCAGCCGAAAACGTTGCAGGATAATTGGGATGAAAAAAGCGATACCTACTACGAACATTAGTGAGGTTACGGATTGATGTTCCAATTAAACACCTACTTTCGAATCAATGATTAATGAAAATTCAGTTAATTGCTTTATTTAATTATCCTACCTTAATATGGAATTCATTAATAGCATAACGGTTTAATTTGCTATTTTATAATTTATAGATACTAAAGTACGAAAATAAGAAAAGGCATTGATTTAGTTGATCAATGCCAGTGTCTATTTTATTAATCGTCTAGATCATCAAGAGATACAGCGATAATTGCACCGGTGTAAGCGTCAATATCGATATCTACTTCATTTTTATCAGTAACTAATTCAATCTCATAAGTGAGATAACCGTCATCCTCATCCAATTCAATCTCGGTAATGGTACCATTTACTTCTGCTAGAGCAATTTCTTTAGCTTTTTCAGATGAAATTGGTGTCTTTGTATTCGTAGATTTTTTACTCACGTTCGTTTCGCTATCATCAGCATCGTCGTCATTTTTGTCAGTTGTATTTTCATTTTTACCATCAGCATTATCATCACTTTTTTCAGTTAGAGTTACATTCTTATCATCATTAGTATCATCATTTGACGAGTCGTCATCGGTTGAACGCTCTTGATCGTCTTTGCCATCGCTTGTTTTGTTTGTGCCTTTAAAATCTTCTTCTAGATGCAGTATCTCACCTGAGTTTGCATCAATTAAAAGTTCATAACTACGATCTGTTCCTTCAATTTCTACCTCGTAAACACTGTTCTTACCATTTTCATCTAACTCAATTTCAACGACTTCACCTGGAAATTGGTTTTGGGCTTTCGTTCGTGCTTCCTCCTCAGATAAACTAGCTGAAGCAGGTGATGCGGTTAATTGGTAAATCCCAAATGCACCACCAACAATAACAAGAGCACCGACAATTGAAATAAATTTTCTATTCTTCATTTTTATACCTCCTAATTTTGCACCACCACTTAATTGGTAGTGTGAAAAACTTCGAAACCGTTTTAAACGATGTCGGTTTTTCTAATTACTTATAGCATAAGCAATTTTTATGAAGGTTCGATGTGATTTAAATTAGAATTTGATGAGAATCTAATTAAAATTACTAATATGGAAGGTGGATGGTAAAGATAGACCATTCTCCTTGCTTGCTTTTCACCTTGATATCTCCACCATGTGCATGAACAATATAAAGTGCTATTGATAAACCAAGACCTGTTCCACCTGTTTTTCGGTTTCTAGCTTTATCAACCCGGTAGAAACGGTCAAAGATCTGCTCAGCATCAGATTCACTTAGTCCCTCTCCAAAATCCTTAACCGACAGTTGCAGTTCCTTGTCTAGTCGATCAATGCTCACATGAATTTCATCATCGCTATATTTGCATGCATTATCAATGAGAATATATAATGCCTGGCTAATTTTTTCTTTATCAGCACTAAAATCTAACTGCTGAATCTCAGTAAACAAGGTGATTTTACGACTGTATGCTACTGATAAGGAACGGATGACATCTTTAGTTAAGGAAACAACGTTTATTGTTTCAAAAAGAAGATTCTCACGTTGTTGGTTCTTGGCAAGTGATAGCATTTGTTCCGTCATATGTTGCATTTTTTCTGATTCAGAGCTAATTGCTTGAATAGCTTCTTCAAACACCTCGGGCTTTTCCTTTCCCCAACGTTTAAGTAGTTGAGCATAGCTTTTAATGACAGCAATTGGTGTTCTTAATTCGTGGGATGCATCAGAAACAAACTGTTCTTGGCGATTAACACTTTCATTTAGTCGATCAATCATTTGATTATACGTATTTTCCATTTGGTACAATTCATCATTGGAGCGGTTGTTCGTGTTTATTTTTTTCCATTCCCCATCTTTTGGGTTGTCTGTCATTGAATGGGTAAGCAGCTGAATTGGTCGGACAACAAAGTTTCCTAACAACCTGCCTGCTATAGCTATGGGAACAATCATGATTAAGGAAGCTAACACTAAGACAATCAACAGTGTAGACATTGTTTCATGAAGTGAAGTAAGATGTTCGGTCACCTGTAGTGTTATTATTTCCCCGTCGTTCCAAATTAGTGGAATTGAAATTACAGCATATGGAGTCTCATCCTCACCTACAACTATTTGATTGGACTCTGTCCTTGCAAAGGTGAATGGGAGGTTATAGTATTCGGCTCTCTTAGAAATTGATTGAATCACTTTCTCTTGATCATTAATAACTCTGATCATTCCGTTAGGTGGGATATATGCTTTTAAAAACTGGCGAGGCTCTGCTTCTATGTTTTCATTTTGTGCTAATGCCTCCATCAGGCTATTGGCTTGTGATTGGACGCGTTCCATTTCAGCGTTTAGTGATACATTATAAAATAAAAAATAAACTGCGGCGTTAACAAGAACGATACCGAGTATCATAATTAGGCTTAAAAATAGTTGGATTTTTGTTCGGATTTTCATGATTTGTTTTCCTTTATTGAATACCCTACACCACGAATGGTATTAATATATGGATTTTTAAAGGGGTTATCAACCTTTTGCCGCAAATATCGAATATAGACATCAACGACATTCGTGTCTCCGAAATAATCATAACCCCAAACCTGTTCGACTAATTGGTTTCGGTGTAATACTTGATTTGCATTTTTCATTAAATAGACGAGCAGATCAAACTCTCGTGGAGTTAGCTCGATGTGTTGTTCTTCACGCTTCACCTCGCGGGTTTGTACATTTACAGAAAGATCGCCAATTTTCAATTGTTCAGTGGAGGAGGAAGGGCGACTTCGCAAATGAACACGAATTCGTGCTAATAACTCTTCAATTTGAAATGGTTTTGTTATATAGTCGTTGGCTCCTAAGTCTAAGCCGGAAACTTTATCATGAACTTCATCGCGAGCTGTTAGTAATATAATTGGGGTTGCTGTATCTTTATTTCGAACCCGTCTGAGCACTTCCAAACCGCTTAATTGTGGCAAAAGAATATCCAATAAGATAAGGTCCCAAGATTGTCCAAGAATTTTCTCTAAGGCATCTTTCCCATTCGTGGCGATTTCAGTTTGATAGCCTTCATAGCTTAATTCTAGTTGAATAACTCTGGCAAGCTTTTGTTCGTCTTCAACAATCAGTATGTTTGGCATTCAAATATCAACTCCATTGAGGTTTCATTTATATAATACTAATAATAACCGAAATGGCTAAAATAGAAAGGTGTAATCAGAAAAACAAAAATATTACTCAAGGTTCTGAGATAATTGTACTGTGATTAGTACTTTTCCTGACATAAAAACTGATTCCATCACCATCTAAATTATGAGGTATTATTTTTCGCAGTTGATATAAATTGCGTCGTAACTTTGTGTGACTGTACCCCATCCTTTATAGGATGAGTGATCATCCATCGCTTCGGAAAAACACTCCCTTTCCATGGGGAACGCTTCAGCCTCCTCACGAGAAAAATCGCTCGTTGCGGGGTCTTCAGACTGTTCCTTTCCCATAGGAGTGTCGCATTTTTCCGAAGAATAGCTTTCTGTTCAAGTAAGTTGAACCTCAAAAAATTTTAATTCATTAATATCACTATTCATTTTTGAAAGTTTCATCTCGCAAAGATTTGTATTTTTATAGATCTTCGTGTATTTCTTACATAAGTATTTTGTTGTATTTGCACCTACACTTATATGGTGGTTGATTGGAGTGGAGGGCAGTCGACTCCTGCGGGAAAAGCGACGGCTGAAAATCCCGCAGGAAGCGGTTTTCTTCCGAGGAAGTTGAAGCGTTGCCCGCGGAAAGCGACTGCCCGGAGCGCAAATCTACATAGCAGCCGATTAAGGAAAAGTGAAAAAAAAATATCAATAGTTACGTCGGAGTCTATAGATTTTGTGTCTACAATGCTCTTATTAAAAAGGATAGATTGATAATTGTCAGACGGGGGAATACACACATTTAGTAGGGATACAAAAAAATGATACAACCTAATCCCATATAATAGAAGGAACTAGGTTGTATCATTAGTTTAAATGATAATTATTGATTAAAGTTATCTTTGATTGCAATTGCTTTGGACACTGTTTCATCCATGATTTTGGATAACTGGTGATTGCCGCTAGTTAGATTTTCAATAGTAGCATTCATCTCTTCTAAACTCGCAGATGTTTGTTCAATAATAGCAGCAAAATCATTGGTTGAGTTTTCCACGTCATTTGATTGATTCTGGACTTTTTCTGCTAAATAAGTGAAGCTCTTTAGACCTTCGTCCAGCTTATACATCGTAGTTGAAATTTGGTCGAAATACCCAGTTACTTCACCTGTTGATCGGACCCCAATCTCAATGTTTTGTTTACTTTCTTCCATTTGTTCGATTGCTTGCTTATTACTAGTATTTAATTCAGCTAGGTTCTTTGTGATTTTTTCAGTAGTTTTCCCTGTTAAATCAGCAAGCTTTCGAATTTCATCTGCAACCACAGCAAAGCCTTTTCCTGCTTCCCCCGCTCGTGCTGCTTCAATTGATGCATTAAGAGCTAGTAAGTTTGTTTGTTCGGTTATCTCTTTGATGGTACCGGCAAGTGTGTTAGTATCAGTTATTTTTTCGGTTAATATTTTAAACGTTGCATTCAAATCTTTAATTACATCTTCAATCGCCTTATTATTTTTATTAAGTTCATCAATTTTAATTTTTCCATTGTCCGTTAGCTTACTAGCATTGTTAGATGCATCATATAATTCAATTGATTTGCTATGCACCTGATCAATATTTGATTTTGTTTCATTTGTATTTTGTGAGATTTCAGAAATCTGCTCCGATTGTGTTTGACTACCAATCGATACTTCATTAATTGCCGATGCCATCTCATTTTGTGCAGATAAATTCGTTTGTAAATGATCATTTACTTCTGAAATACTTTCGATTATTTCAGTTATGTTTTGCTCTAATTGGATTTTTTGTGCTTCTTTTTTCTTTGATTCTTCTTCCGATTGATGCAAATAGTCTGCCAGCTTCTTTGTTTGCTCTGAGGCTAGGCGAATCACTACGTTGAATATAATTCCTGCTAAGACGTAGATTAAAAGAACCGTACTAAAAAGGTCTTGAATTGCTTCAGTGTTAGCTGTTACATAGAAATTGTTTGCGATTAAAACCGCCAATCCTAATATGTAGCCAAAGAAAAATATTTTTCTGTTTAGTTGAATGGCTGAGATGATTGTCATAAATAAAATAATAAGGATAGTGGGAATACTGCCACCTTCTTGGAAGATTGATATAAAGTTAGCAGAATAAACAACTGCAATAATTACATAAGGCAATATCGTTGGTTTTTTCATTATTCTTTGTAATACGAGGTATAGTAGGGCTACTAAAATAATTTCAGTTGCATAAACGATAAATGTAAAATTGTCTTGTTTAACAAAAGACAAGCCAGCCCCTGCAGCCAGTGAGATTAATACGGTAATTAGCATGAGTGTGTTCTTCTTAATCGTATCTTGTAGCTTCATATTTTCAACTAAATTCATGGTGGTCCCCCTATTGTTATGTAAGAAATGTATTACGCGAAAAATGTAGATAAATGTATATATTTAATTATATAAATACAACCATAAATTAACAATCAGTTTTTCAATAATTAATAGATATTTCCAACTTCTTTAAAATTATTACATTAGAATCTGTACAACCAATGCGACATAAGACAAATAATTAGCCGATTTTTTGGAATACTTATATATAGTCACTATAAAAAAATGGAGGTCATTCACTAAATGGAAACGAATCATCATCCAAAATTAACTTCTGCTGAAATGGCTGTTTTATGGGGTGCATTTCAAAATAGCACAGTAGTAACTTGTACTACTACCTATTTTCTTGAGATAGTTGAAGATGATCAAATACGCTCACTTTTAAAGTTCTCTTTAGGTTTATCGGTAGAACATGAGGAATTATTAAGAGGAATTTTTAAAGAAGAAAACCTTCCAATTCCAATGGGTTTTACGGAACAGGATGTTAATCTTCATGCAGATAGATTATATACAGATTTATTTATCCTTTCCTACCTTTCTCACATCGGTTCAATGGGATTAAATACGTATAGCATGTCATTACCAAATTCGTCGAGGGAGGATATTCGTGATTATTTTTCTAAATCTTTAAACTCTTCCATCGAACTATATAATCGTGTGACAGATGTTATGCAGGAAAAAGGGGTGTATATTCGTCCACCTTATATACCTTATCATGAACAAGTTGAATTTGTTCACAAGCAGCATTTTATTTCAGGGTGGATTGGGGAACAACGACCGCTTACATCAACTGAAATTTCATTTTTATTTAACAACATCCAGAGAAATGTACTTGGAATTGGAATGTTAACTGGATTCAGTCAAGTAGCGAGTTCTAGAGAAGTAGCGAAGTATGTTACTAGAGGGGTCGAAATTGCTAAGCATCATTGTGCAGTCTTTAGTAAGTTCCTAGATGAAAGTAACATCCTGGTACCAATGACTTCTGATGCATCTCCAACTCGATCTAAACAGGCTCCGTTTAGTGATAAATTGATCATGTTCCACACTGCCGCAGTTCAGGCGGCGGGAATGGGTTACTATGGTGCAAGTATCGCTACAAGTGCAAGGAGAGATTTAGCAGCTGCTTATACCCGTTTAATGGCCGAAGTAGGGGAATACACAGAAGACGGGGCAAAGCTTATGATTGAAAATGGTTGGATGGAAAAGCCGCCCTCTGCAGCAGATCGGAAGAACTTAGCTAACGGGTAACGATTAAGAGTCTTACTTAGTAAAGGGTAGAGCCAGTTATGGTAATCTACTCTTTTTTAGCTTAGCCGGCTTTTTTGTTATAATTATGATAAAGTAAAGGTAGAGTTTTCATCCACGATTTCCTCTAATAACTAGGGTATAAATAGAAAAAGATGCCCTGGATTGGGGTTGCAAAATTAACAACAGATAAGATGTTTATATACAGATTAAGTTTTATTTTGAAAAGTTACTAGAGGAGGAGTAGGTAAAATGGATAACAAACAGACCGGAAGAATTAGATGGGGAATTCTTGGTACAGGGGGGATTGCCAGTCAATTCGCTAAGGATTTGAAGTTTGCTGAGAATGCTGAGGGAGTTGCAGTCGGTTCACGGACACAAGAAAGTGCTACAGAATTTGCTGAAACGTACAGTATTCCAAAAGCTCACGGAAGCTATGAAGAACTAGCCCAGGATCCAAATGTCGATGCTATATATGTGGCCACACCACATCCTTTTCATAAAGAAAATGCATTGACCTGTTTGCGTGGTGGTAAGGCTGTTCTTTGTGAGAAATCATTTACAGTTAATGCAAAAGAGCTTGAAGAAGTTATTGAATTTGCTAGAGATAAAAAGCTTTTCCTTATGGAAGCAATGTGGACCCGTTTCTTACCACCAATCGTGAAAGTTAGGGAATGGATTGAGGGTGGAAAAATTGGCGAGGTTCGTCTAGTAAAAGCAGATTTCGGATTCCGCGCCCCTTGGGACCCAGAATGGCGCCTGCTTAATCCTGAACTTGGGGGAGGGGCGCTACTTGATGCAGGTATTTATCCGGTATCATTTGCCTCTATGATTCTAGGTTCAAAACCTGATAAGATAATGAGCACCGCCAATATCGGTGAAACTGGTGTCGATGAAGAATTTTCCGTTCTTATGTCCTATCCTTCTGGAAAAGTTGCATCGCTTAATGGCGCTGTTAGACTTGGCTTGACTAATGAAGCAGTCATTCATGGGACTGAAGGTTATATCCGTGTACCAACATTTTTACATGCTAAGGAAGCTTCACTGCATGTTGCTGGGGCGGAGATAGAAACATTTTATGATGATCGTGAATCAATAGGTTATGCATTTGAAATTGAAGAAGTAGGTAGATGCTTGAATGGGGATCTAAAGGAAAGCTCCATTATGCCACTGGATGAATCGTTAAAAATTATGAAGCTAATGGATGAAATTAGAGGGCAATGGGGACTTAAATACCCTTCTGAACAATGAGACTAAATAAAGTACTTATTTAGTTAACAAACTAGGTATGTCTATACAAAAGGGGTGTCCCGAACGCTTAGCATTCAGGACACCCTTTTTATGATTAAAAGTATGGAGTTTTACTATAGCTTTCGTAGAGACGTTTCTCATCGTCTCTCGTAAAGCGTTGGTGAAGATCGTAAAATGGGCCATTCTCAATTTTTTCTTTTGGTAAATCAACGACGACATTTCGGTCCAACCATGAGATGCTTTCAATCCAATCGATTGATAGTAACACGAATTTTCCTGGTAGCAATTTTTTCGTTTCCACGATAAAATAGCGAAGCTTCCAATTGTAATCATCAACTATGAAATCTGTCACATGACCGATTTCACCATCGGTAGCTTGAATGTTATAACCGGAAAAGTCACCTTTAATTTCCTTAACACTTCGCAGTTTTTTGCTTTCTTCTTGTTCTGGTGTTAGTTCTTTCTCTTTACTACCTGCTGACCTTAATTCCCCAGGTGTCGGGAATTGTCCCCAAGTCATAGGGGTGTCTAAATAATTCCAGTAATAAGGCCAACCATAATAAACACTCAACATCTGCTCTTGTTTTCTTGATACAGGTTGATGTTCATCGATACTAGGGCTATTTTTTATCATGTCTTTCGATTCAAAAATATTTACTGTTGAATTCTCATAATCGATATGGTCGAAAGAAATCGGTGAAACTAATACCTTTCTACCAGGTAACCATTTGTTTGTATCAACAACAAGGTACCTAACCACCCAACTATCCTCATCAAAATAAATGTCTTTCACTTTTCCTAATTTGCCATCTGTTGCTTGCACGTTAAATTCTTGTATCCGATTTGCATAATGTAACATTTCGATATACCTCCTCGAAATAATATGTCTTATTATCCTATTACCAAATAATATTATTCTTAAACATAATTAAGTTTGAGAGATTTACATCGAGTTCTCACACTTTTACCAATAGTTTTTGCTAGCACCAGTTAGTAAATAGATATAGAATGATAGCGAATACATAATGATTATCGAGAGGATGGAATAAATGAATCAACAGAAACGTAGGGAGGAATTGTATCGATTACTAGGTGATTTACCGGATAAATCACAGCCTATTTCAGCAAAAAAATTAAATGAAGAGGTAAGAGACGAATATGTATTAGAAAAATGGCTGCTCGATTTAAACGGTGTTGATAAAGTTCCTGCTTATTTTGTTCGACCACTAAACCAACAGGGACCATTTCCAACCATTCTTTTTAATCATTCGCATGGTGGACAATACCATATTGGAAAAAATGAACTACTTCAAGGTAATACCTATTTAGAAGAGCCTTCTTATGCGGAGGAACTAACAAAGATGGGATATGCAGTTCTTTGTATTGATGCATGGGGATTTGGCAGCAGGATGGGAAGATCTGAGGGCGAGCTTTTCAAGGAAATGCTCCTGAACGGGAAGGTGTTATGGGGTCAAATGGTTTATGATAGTATTCGTGCAATTGATTACTTAACCACCCGTGATGACGTAGATTCCACTCGAATTGGAACGATGGGTATGTCGATGGGAAGCGTGATGTCATGGTGGTTAGCCGCACTAGATACACGGATTAAAGTCTGTGTAGATATTTGTGGATTAGTAGACTTTCATACTCTAATAGAGGATAGGGGATTAGATGGGCACGGGATTTATTTTTATGTTCCTAATTTGTTAAAACATTTTTCGACCTCAGAAATTAATTCATTAATTGTACCACGTTTCCATTTAAGTCTTGCAGGAGACTACGATCGGCTTGTCCCGAGTAAAGGTCTTGATAAACTTGATCAGCACTTGAAAGCTGTATATGAGGAAAAAGGTGCTTCAGACAGATGGAATCTGTTACGCTACAATACTGGTCATTTGGAAACTGCCGATATGAGGTATGAAGTGAAGGTCTTTTTAGAGAAATGGCTGTAAAAACTCTAATTTATATAGGTAAAACTTTGAAAACTAAAGGACATGCAAATATTTAGAGGGAAATAGTTTATTTTGTTGAATCGAATTATGATAGCGCTTTATCTTTTTTTCAGCGTAGAGGGAGAGTCAAACATGAAGAATAGACAAAGAAATGTCCAACCGCGGAAAGTGAAGTGGTGGCTTCAAGATGTTTAACAAAGATAAAATTAAAAAAAGTAAAGACAATTCATCTATTAAAAAAGTCACTTTATTTGCAATAACATGGCCTATATTTATCGAAGTTTTTTTACAAACGTTCATGAGGATTTCTGACATATTTATGCTAAGCTTTGTATCCGACGAAGCTGTAGCTGCTATCGGTGTTGTAAACCAAATAATGATGTTTACCTTTGTCCTATTTAATTTTACTGCAATGGGATCGGGTGTGGTTGTTGCTCAGTATGTTGGTGCACAGAAACCAAAGGCGGTTAGCATTACGATTGCCAACTCGATTGTTATTAACCTTTTATTTGGAATTTTCATCAGTAGTATGGTGGTCATTTTTCGCCATGAGTTTTTAAGTTTGTTCAATTTGTCTCCAGAACTATTGGAGCATGCGAATATATATATGCTTATTGTTGGAGGTACATTGTTTACCCAAGCAATGATTCTTACAATTTTTTCAGCCTTACAAGCCCAAGGGATGACTAAAGATGTCATGTATGTCGTGCTTGCCATGAATGTTATAAATATATTTGGGAATTATTTGTTTATCTTCGGTGCACTAGGTGTACCACAATTAGGTGTAATGGGTGTTGCGATTTCAACAGCAGTTAGTCGGGGACTTGCAGTTGTTGCATTGTTTGTCATGTTATATAAACGAACAGAAATAAAGATAAGATTAGAAGATTACTATAAATTAAAAAAGGAATATGTTAAAAAAATCCTGGGCATTGGTGTTCCTGCTGCGGGAGAGCATTTATCCCATAATTTAAGCCAGCTAACAATTACAGTGTTTATTACAATGTTAGGTGCAAATGCATTAGCAACAAGAGTCTATACACAAAACTTAATGAATTTTATGACTGTGTTTTCGCTTTCTGTTGCAAAAGGGATGCAGATCTATATTGGTCAGTTGGTTGGTGCTGGAAAATTAGAAGAAGCTTATCAGAAGATGTACCAGGGATTGAGGGTAGCGATTACTGTTGCCCTTGCAGTTGGACTTACTATTGCTATCTCAGGAGAATTTTTATTAGGATTTTTTACCGAGGATGCAGAAATTATTGCATTAGGTTCAATTATCCTATTTCTTGGAGTTATATTAGAGCCGGGTAGAACGTTTAATCTAGTTATCATTAGTTCCTTACGTGCTGCAGGAGATGCCAAGTTCCCGGTAACCATAGGTATTTTGTCAATGTGGGGTCTTAGTGTACCACTTGCCTATTTTTTGGGTATTTCACTAGGCTATGGTTTAATCGGTGTTACGATTGCCATTATTATTGATGAATGGTTCCGAGGTTCACTTATGTTCCTGCGTTGGCGTAGTAAAAAGTGGAAGAAAAAAGTACTGGTAGAGGTAGATGAGGCTAAAACAGCTGTCGGTCAGTAGATTGGCTAATTTAGTTTCTTTTAATAAATAGGAGGTAATCATCATGGATAAAAATGTACTTGGAACAAATGTCATTGCTCAAATTGGTATCATCGTAAAGGACATCGAAAAAACTGCGCAGGTTTATGCTGATTTTTTTGGTGTTGAAAAGCCACCAATTAATTTAACAGATGCAGTTGAACAGGCAGAAACAGAGTATAAAGGTAATAGTACGGAAGCGCGTGCTAAGCTAGCGTTTTTTGATATGGGTTCATTGCAACTAGAATTAATTGAACCCGATCAACATCCAAGTACTTGGAGGGAATACCTTGATGAGCACGGGGAAGGTCCACACCATATCGCCTTTGTCGTTGAAGGTATGGAGGAAAAGATAAAAGTAATGGAAGCGAACAATATGCCATTACAACAAAAAGGCGAATATACCGGCGGACGTTACGCATATATGGATACCTTCAAGGATTTAAAAGTACTAGTCGAACTACTAGAAAACGATAAATAGGAGGCTACTATGAATATTTTAATAACAGGAGCCAACAGAGGACTAGGTTTATCCCTGGTGAAGCATGGAATTGAAAACGGTCACCATGTTTATGCTGGAACAAGAACAATTGATGGGAATACGATTGGAGACTTAAAAAAACTTCAGCAAGAATATCAAGAACAATTAAAAATAGTACAGATAGATGTTACTGATGAGGACACTGTCAAGGATGCTCTTCAGCAAATAAAGCAAACAACCAAACATTTGGATGTAATCATTAACAATGCTGGAATTTTAAATGAAAGAGACAAGTCGATTGAAGAACTGGATTTAGACGAATGTATGAAGGCTTTAGATATAAATACTTTGGGGCCTGTTCGGGTGACAAAGCATTTCCTTTCTTTATTAGAGCAAGGTGAAAAACAGTCAATTATTAATATTAGTTCAGAAGCCGGAAGCCTAACAAATGCATACAGTGGCGACTACCCATATGGATTGTCAAAGGTTGCACTAAATATGCTGACGGAAAAGCTGCATGCTACCTTGAAGGATAAAGCTATCCAGGTTCTTTCCGTTCATCCCGGATGGATGAATACAGATATGGGTGGTAGCAATGCTCCTACAGACCCAACTACTACTGCAGATGGAATCTATCAAATGATTGAACGTAAGGTTAAAATAAAAAGTGACTATCTTTTCGTTGATTATAATGGGAATGCTATGGAAATCTAGTAAGGAGTGAATAGAGATGACAAAACGAATTGTTGCCGCATTAGGTGATTTTTATCATGACAGAGATTTAGCTGTTCAGTCACTAGAGGCTGCTGTTAAATCAATTGAAGGTATAGAGATTGAGTATAAACATGTAGATGAGCTTGTTGAAAGCTTACAAACTAATCCCGATGCTGTTATTCTTTTCGCGGAGAACAGAATAAATCCTGAGGATGATCAAGTAAAAACATGGATGGATAATGATGCAGCACTTGCCATTAATCGATTTGTTGAAAATGGTGGAGGTTGGCTAGCATGGCATTCCGGACTAGCGTCCTATGACAACATCGAGGCTTATACTTCTATGCTTCACGGTTATTTCAAATATCATCCAGAAAAGCATCAAGTGGTGAGCTATACTTTTAACCCGGATTCAAATTTTATCGATGACGGACAAAACTTTGAAATCTTGGACGAGCACTATTTTGTAGCTTGTGACGTGGAGAATACAAGTGTCTTTCTAACGTCTGATTCTGTAGATGGATCCTCGATTGCTGGATGGTATCATGATTATGGAAAGGGTAAGGTTGTTTGTTTAATCCCTGCCCACCTTGAAGAAGGTTTAATGCACCCTGTTGTTCAAAAACTACTGATAAATTCAATTAAAAAGGTAAGTGACTTAGCATAGAATAACTGTGTGTAAATTATACAATAAACAAAAGTGGATCTACTCTTAATAGAGATAGATCCATTTTTGTTATTTCTTAAAATTTGAGCTTATTTCACTTTTATAACGATCTTTCCTTTAGCGTGGTGAGTCTCGCTCAGTGTATGAGCCTCTCGGAGTTCATCAGTTGAAAACCCGAAAACATGGCCAACTTGGGCTTTAACTATCTTTTTATCTAATAGATCACCAAGCTCGGTCAACTGCTCTCCATTTGGTGTAAGCCAATAAGACATTGCTTCTACTCCGTATTCTTTTGCTAAATCCTGGTCAGGCTGACCGGCAATAGTCACAAGCTTTCCTCCACGTTTTAGCACCTGAAAGCTTTTTTCTAAAACTTCGCCACCCATTGTGTCAAGAACAATATCGAAATCTTCCAGTTCCTCTGCAAAATTTTGTGTTTTGTAGTTAATAAACTTATCAGCACCTAGTTCTTTAACATACGTTTCGTTTTTCTCACTAGCTGTGGTGGCGACATATGCTCCTAAATATTTAGCGAACTGAATCGCTAAACTACCAACTCCGCCAGCACCAGCCTGTATTAAAACTTTATCACCTTTTTTAACCCCAGTTTTGTCAACGAGACATTGCCAGGCAGTTAGACCTGCAAGTGGAATGGAGGCAGCTTCCTCAAAGGAAATATTTTTTGGTTTTTTCGCTAATAGATTTTCGTCGACCGTGGTATATTCCGCATAAGTCCCATTAGCTGTCGTATCTGGTCTTGCGAACACCTCGTCACCAATTTGAAAATCTTTGACTTGTTTTCCAGTCTCTACAATCGTACCGGCGACATCCCAACCCAAGATAATAGGAAAGGAAAAATCAAGCATACTCTTTAAATAACCTTCTCTTAACTTCCAGTCGATCGGATTTATCGACGTCGCATGCACCTCAACTAATACTTGGTTATCTTTAATTTGCGGTTTCGGTACTTCTTGTTCTTGCAACTCTTCTTTACCACCATAGTTATTAATGACAATTGCTTTCATAGTTCAATCTCCTTTATTGGTAATCGTTATAGTATGAGCAAGTGTAGTAAATATAAAGGTGAAGTTCAAAAAAAATGCTTATGGAAGTGCTACTATCTGATGGTTATTTTAGAATGAAATAGTTTATTTCTAGCATCGCTGAGCCATTAGTTATAAAATGGTAACGTATTCAAATTTGTCCGTCTTAAAACATTTCCTCTACTGATTTAGTATTTCCAATAAAAAAGAAATGAGGTGGTGTTCAATGGAGCGATTGATTGGGCTGATAGCTGATGATCTCACAGGTGCAAGTGACAGCGGTGTAAAGTTAACTGAAAAAGGAATTGATACGTCCGTTTTATTTGAAATCCCGACAACTCACCGTTCGTTAACGGGTGGATTTGTCATTGATACTAACTCCCGTGCCTTAACAAAGAATGAAGCTTTTTCAATCACAAAACAAGCCGCGGAATTTCTTAAACAAGCAGGGTATATACATATTTATAAAAAGATGGATTCAACATTAAGGGGGCATATTGAAGCAGAGCTAGAAGCACTTCGAATTGTCTTTAAACCGGATTTCATAATTATTGCTCCTGCTTTCCCATCTTATGGTAGAACAACGAGAAATGGAATTCACTATGTAAACGATGTTAAAATAAGTGAGACTGAATTTAGTAAAGATCCAACACACCAGGTTCAAGAATCCTATATTCCTAGCATAATCGAAAAAGGGACCGGTCAAAAGGTAGGACTAATAAATACAAAAGAATTAGGAGATTTACAGAAAAACTGGCAAGCTAAACTCAAAGAATATAAAGACGAAGGTATCCAGTACCTCGTATGTGATGTTGATTTTCAGGAAGAGCTATCGTGGATTGCCAAACATATAAGTCAATTTTCTAGTAGCATTATCTGGGCAGGTTCAGCAGGATTAGCAGAGGTTATACCGGAAATACTAGGATTTAATAAGAATGAAGGGAAACGTGCTTTTCCAACCTCGAAAATAGTCATGACTGTATCTGGTAGTTTATCCGAAATGACACAACAACAAGTGAACTATGCAATCACACAGCCAAATGTTGCTGGTGTAGAAGTTCAGACGGACCGTATTTTTGGCGAGAACTGGAATTTTGATAAATCCTACTACATAGGACAATGTCTATCAAAATTAAGAGAAGGGAAACACGTAATCTTACATTTGCAATCAAATTCAGAAGTCCGCGATCAAGTAAACAGTCTAGCTGATAACTTAGGGTTAAATGCCTATCAGGTTGGACAGAAAATTTCCCGGGCAATTAGCGAACTAGTTCTAGAGGTAGTCCGTCAATGCCCTGACTTAAAAGCCTTCGTTCTAACCGGTGGAGATACAGCAAAAGGTATTAGCAAAGCCTTAGGGGCAATTGGACTACGTATCATCAAGGAAATCGAAGCAGGGATTCCTATTGGTAGGTTAATAGGTCCTGAAAAGGATATATATGTTGCTACAAAGGCCGGGGCATTTGGTGAAAGAGAATCTATTTACCGGGTAATGGAAGAGTTGAAAGGAGGATCTGAACATGAATAGAAAACCAATCATAGGAATTACCATGGGTGACGCAGCAGGAGTAGGGCCGGAGATTATCGTTAAAAGTCTTAGCCAACCGGGGGTATATGAAAGTTCCCAACCCTTGGTTATTGGTGATGCAAAAATATTAGAAAGAGCTGCAAACCTATTAAACCTAGATGTTCGTGTTAAAAGAATAGATTCTAATCTGAATTTTGAAGCGAAATATGGTGAAATTGCATGTTTGGATTTGGATTTATTGCCAGTCGATCTCCCGTTTGGTCAGATTTCTGCCGAATCAGGTCATGCAGCATTTGAATACTTGAGAACAGCAATTGAGTTAGCCAATGATAAAAAAATTGATGCGATATGTACAGCACCTCTAAACAAAGAAGCTCTGCATAAAGGTGGACATTTGTATCCAGGACATACAGAGATTCTAGCTGAATTAACTAACACCAAGGACTTCTCGATGATGCTCTCTTCTCCTAAATTAAAAGTAATCCATGTAACGACCCATGTTGGTATTATTGATGCTGTCAACATGATTAATCCAGGGAGAGTATATGACGTCATCCGATTGGCACACGACACGTTAAGTAAATCAGGAATTAATCATCCTAAAATTGCCGTCTGTGGAATTAACCCACACGCGGGTGAAAATGGTTTATTCGGATATGGTGAGGAAGAGGAGAAGATTATTCCTGCAGTTGAACAGGCCATTAGTGAAGGGATTAAAGTCGAAGGCCCCTTGCCAGCAGATACACTTTTCTATCGTGCAGTGCGTGGGGACTTCGATATTGTCGTGGCCATGTATCATGACCAGGGGCATGGCCCAATCAAGGTATTAGGACTAGAAGCTGGAGTTAATATTACTGTTGGTCTACCAATAATACGAACTAGTGTTGATCATGGAACAGCTTTTGATATTGCTGGTTTAGGTGTGGCCGATGAGCGGAGTCTGATGGAGGCTATTCGCCAAGCAATAGAGCTAGCACCAAAACAGTAGCGCAAAACATGCTGAGTTTAGCGCATATCCTCTAGGTTCGAGCGCATACTTGTGGGAATTAGCACATAATCAAGGGGTTTGAGCGCAATACTAATAGAACTAACGCATATCTGGATTTGAGCGCATTACATAGGTAGTCAGCGCATATATTTTAGTGATAGCGCATATCTTATGGGAAAGAGCACTTACCAAGTTTCCCGGTCAATTAACATTATCAGCAATTGTTAGAATATAAATTAGACAATTCCAATTCTTCAGAAAATTTATGTTGACAAACTATTTCTGTATCGTGTAATATTATTTCAATTAAAGAAATAAGGCGTTGAAGAGAGAAAGTAGAATCTTAGTTATTTTTTAGAAGAGAGCTTCGGTAGCTGAAAAGAAGCAAAAAATGCTGATTCGAAAATGGCCTCTGAGCTGCGGACTGAACGTATCTATTAGATATTACTAGGTTTTGACGAGATTTGGTACTCGTTATCAATACCACAGTATAAGAACCGAAGGAAGAATTGGATGTTCTGTACTTGTTAAGGCTGACTGCATGAGCAATCAGTGAATTAAGGTGGTACCACGTGAGACAAACCACGTCCTTATCTGTGTTTAAAAAGATAAGGGCGTGGTTTTTTTATTTTTCTAAAATAAGAAAGGAGTATTTATATGAGTCATGCATTGGTATTACAGTCAGATTTTGGATTAAGTGATGGGGCGGTTAATGCAATGAATGGAGTAGCGTATTCGGTAGATGCATCGATACCAATATTCGATTTAACACATGACATTCCACCATACGATATTTGGGAAGCTTCTTACCGGTTGTTACAGACAGTAACCTACTGGCCTGAAACCACTGTATTTGTTTCTGTAGTTGACCCAGGAGTTGGCTCTGACCGCAAAAGTGTGGTTATCAAGACAGATAGCAATCATTATATTATTACCCCAGATAATGGAACACTTACACACATCAATCAGAAAATTGGGATTAAGGAAGCGCGAATAATAGATGAAAAAATAAACAGGTTACCGAAATCTGGTGCATCCCATACGTTTCATGGTCGGGATATATATGCATATACAGGCGCTCGTCTAGCAGCTGGAAAAATACCCTTTGAAGAGATAGGCCCAGAAATATCGCTAGATGAAATCGTTAACCTATCTTTTTATGAAGCAAGTATTGATGACGGATTATTAACAGGTATAATTGACATATTAGACATTCGATTTGGAAATATTTGGACAAATATTGATCGCGAGTTATTTCTTCAATTGGGTATCGACTACGGGGACACAATAGAAGTTACAATTAAAACGGGAACAAGAAAAGTGTACAAAAACCTCATGACTTATGGACGGTCGTTCGCAGATATAAGTGTAGGTGAACCACTGGTTTACATCAATTCCCTCGACAATCTAGCCGTAGCGCTCAATCAAGGTTCGTTTGCAAAAGCGTACAACATTGGAACAGGATCTAACTGGAGTATCTCGGTTCGTAATAGAGCCTAAATTAATAAAAACATAAGGGAGATGGAGCAAATGAGTAGAGGAATAACAACCAAAACGATTGTAGCAATTGGAATTGGAACTGCCGTATTTGTTATTTTAAATCGGTTCGCAGCAATACCAACAGGAGTACCTAACACAAATTTTCAAACTTCTTATGCGTTTCTAGCACTGATGGCCATTCTTTTTGGACCAGTTGCAGGTGGACTTATTGGCTTTATTGGCCATGCATTAACAGACGCAATCGTTTGGGGCTCTGTTTGGTGGAGTTGGGTGATTGTCTCAGGATTCGTCGGAGTTGTAATTGGATTATTTGCTAACAAGATCAATATTGAAGATGGAACTTTTGGCGGGAAAGAAATTTTTACATTTAATATTGCTCAGGTGGTTGCCCAAGCTGTCGGTTGGTTTATTGTTGCGCCAGTTCTAGACATTCTCATATACGCGGAACCAGCAAACAAAGTGTTTTTACAAGGTATTGTAGCCGGTGCATTTAATATTTTAACTGCCGGAGTACTTGGTACACTTCTATTAGTGGCCTATGCAAAAACGCGTAGCAAGAGCGATAGTTTAGATTTAGATTTATAAAAATATACTAGGCCGGGGGCAGAGGTTTCCGGCTTTTTATATGGTAGAATAATAGAAAAAGTTTTAGGCTAGGGGATTACATAATGGGAAAACCAATCATTGAATTCGAAAACTTTGGCTTTAAGTATCGTAGTCAGGTGAATCCAACTCTTTATGATATCAATCTAACAATTGAAGAAGGGGAAAAGGTTTTAATTGTAGGACCCTCAGGTTCTGGAAAAAGTACACTGGCACATTGCTTGAATGGACTAGCTCCGAATTCCTATAAAGGAGATATTACTGGTTCGCTTAAAATAAAAGGGGAGAGCGTAGCTACTCAAGATGTTTTTGAGCGTTCCAAGTTAGTTGGCACCGTTTTGCAGGATCCAGATAGCCAGTTTATCGGATTAACCGTTGGGGAAGATATTGCTTTTTCATTAGAAAATGATTGTACATCCCAGGCAAATATGCTTGATAGGGTGGAAGAGGTATCTCACATGGTTGATATGGAGGGATACCTAGATTCATCGATTCATCAATTATCAGGTGGACAAAGGCAACGAGTAGCGCTAGGTGGTGTGATGGTTGATGATGTTGATATATTGTTGTTTGATGAACCATTGGCCAACCTAGACCCAGCGACTGGAAAGCATGCAATTTCACTTATTGATCGTATTAAGAAGGAAACCAATAAAACTGTAGTGATTATCGAACATCGATTAGAAGATATCCTTTATAGAACAGTGGACCGAATCATTGTTGTCAATGAAGGCCGTATTGTCAAGGATGCTACTCCTAATCAACTATTGGCTACTTCAGTTCTTGATGATAACAGCATAAGGGAACCGTTATACATAAAAGCACTTAAATATGCTGGGTGTGAGATTACACCAGAGATACAACCAGAAAACATCAACAGCATTCAGTTGTATTCATGTAAGAATCAATTAGTTGAATGGTTTGAGTCTGTGAATTTTGATGCTAACAGTAAGCACGTCGAACCGGGATTAGAGCTTAAAAACGTTTCGTTTAGCTATCAGTCTGATCAAGAGATTATAAGCAATGTTTCCTTCTCCATCAGTAAAGGTGAGATGGTGAGTATTGTTGGAAAAAATGGTGCTGGTAAGTCAACGCTCTCAAAGCTTATTTGTGGCTTTGAAAAACCAAGTGCAGGAAAGATTTTGCTTGGGGGAGAAGAAATCACTAACAATACGATAAAGGAACGTGCGTCAAAGATTGGAATGGTGATGCAAAACCCGAATCATATGATCTCTAAGCATCTAATTTTTGATGAAGTTGCCTTTGGTCTAAAGCTAAATGGGATTACAGAAGACGAGATTAAAGAGCGTGTTGAAAAGACGTTAAAGCTTTGTGGATTGCATCCTTTTCGTAATTGGCCAATTTCCGCACTAAGCTTTGGTCAAAAAAAACGAGTAACGATTGCGTCGATATTAGTTATGGAACCAGAGGTTTTAATTTTAGATGAGCCGACCGCTGGACAAGATTTCCGACACTACACTGAGATAATGGAATTTTTGATTGAATTAAATCATTTAGGAGTAACAATTATCATGATTACTCATGACATGCACCTGATGCTAGAATACACTCCTCGTGCAATTGTCATTGCTAATGGTGAAAAAATTGCTGATGACACAGCTGTAAACATTCTGACTGATGAAGTAATTATTTCGAAGGCAAACTTAAAGGAGACGTCCTTGTTTGAATTAGCGATCCGAGCAGGCTTTAAAAACCCCAGAGAATTTGTGCAGCGGTTTATTGATTACGATAGGGAGGTAAGACGGACATGGCAGTAGAAATGTTGTCTTTCATCGACCGAAAATCACCTATTCATCAGTTAACAGGTGCAACTAAATTGGTTTGTTTTTTATTATGGTCGTTTGCTGCCATGCTAACCTATGATACAAGGATTTTAGTCTTGTTGTTTATTGCTAGTTTATTAATCTTTAAGATATCTAAAATTAAAGTTCGGGAAATAGCCTTTATACTAATCTTAATTTTAACGTTTTTGCTAATAAACAATATTGCAATTTACGTATTTGCCCCTCAGCAAGGTGTGGCTATCTATGGAACCAAACATATTCTTCTTCAACTTGTAGGAAACTATGATGTCACGGCCGAGCAGTTGTTTTACCATCTCAATATCACGTTAAAGTATTTTGTGGTTATTCCTGCTGCGTTACTCTTCATTGTAACGACAAACCCGAGTGAGTTCGCATCCTCGTTAAATCGAATTGGGGTAAGCTATCGAATAGCTTATGCGGTATCGATTGCGTTACGTTATATTCCCGATATTCAACGTGATTATCGCACGATTGCTCTAGCCCAACAGGCTCGCGGAGTCGATTTATCCAGAAAGGAAAAACTACCAACCCGAATTAAAAATGCGGCCTCAATTGTTCTGCCACTTATATTTTCTAGCCTAGATCGAATTGAAATAATTAGTAATGTGATGGATCTTAGAGGATTTGGAAAGAACAAAAAACGAACCTGGTATCGTAATCGTCCCTTTCAAAAGGGTGACTATATTGCAATTTCCTTGTTATTATTGCTATTGATTATTTCACTTGTCGTAACGTTTTATGATGGGAATAGGTTTTATAATCCTTTTGTGTAGGATTAATTGGATAAACAAAGTAGTAATTTATTGTCTTTACATAGACATTCATGATTCCAAATATAAATTTAAAAATAAATATAAAGGTGTTAAAAACTCTTTTTTAAATTTAAATCTGTAAAAAATTGTCATTACGAATACAGCGAATATTCTACTTTTTTAATGGAAGAAGGCGAATTACTTGTAGTATTAATTACCTAATAAGCTATTTCAAACATTAAGTAGAGAGGAGAATTAAACTGATTCTACTCTCTATTTTTGTTGGAAATCCTTAGTTATAAAACAATCTTCTTAGTTGTAATGTGTATTCTATGAGAACTAAAAAGGAACCATAGATAAAATTAAACCTTTTGCTTACTAGTTTACTGTGTTTAGCAAATTGCAACAATATAATGCAAAAAGTACAAGAGTCTGTAGTTTTAAATGACTTTTAATGATTATTGACATTTACAGTTTTAGGTGAGATTATACCCATATATTATTCTTAATAGAGAACAAAACAAAAGATGATCCAAAAAGCGCGATTAAGATAAAAATATGGAGGTAGCCAATATTTTAAAAAAGATAACGGACCATAAGGAAAATTATAGTTTACAAACTCATATTTCGGTTAATTTTTCATATGATATTTAATGTGTAAAAGAAGTGTTAAAAATGGTTCTAGATTCTGTAAAGAATTAAAGGATAAAGTTGGATAGATGCTTTTTTTTAGTTAACATGTTCGTTATATAGAAGGAAACGATGTGGTTATAAATTTTGGTGTAGAAAAAGGTGATGAACAGTGAGCAGAATAAACCAAGGGTATGGATCAACTAATTTGAAAGCCAGGGAAATCAATTTAAAAGAATATTACGATTTAATCAAAAAAAGATTGTGGCTAATGATTTTAATTATAATTCTGACAACGTTAGCTGGATATTTCTATGATAGTAAATATAACAACTATGTACCGTTATATGAAACGTCAACAAGGATTATAATCGGTCCAGAAGCAGAATCGATGGTAACATTAATGGTTATGATTAAAGATCCAAGTATTTTGGAAAAGGTCATACAAGAGTTAGAACTAACAAGAACTACTGAGACTTTAGCGGCTCAAATTGATGTAGTCAGACTTGACGAATCAAGAGTAATACAGATTGCAGTTACCGATGAAGACCCTGTCTTAGCAGCAAATATTGCAAACGAGACGGCCAGGATTTTTAAGGAAGATATTGTGTCTATATTACAGTTTAGTGATGTTCGGTTATTATCAGAGGCCAAAGAGATGCCTTATCCGCTCAATGAAAAATCAAATGGTATAACCATCATTGCTTTTGTTTTTGGGGTTGTTGTCAGTATAGGTTTAGTATTTTTATTGGATTCTCTAGATGGAACGTTAAAAAAAGATCGAGATGTCGAAGAGATACTGGGTGTGCCTGTACTTGGGGTTATTTCGAATATGAACAGGAAAAAATATATTTCAAAAAAGCACAAGAATTATCAGGATTTAGAAATAAGGGGTGAGACAATTGGAGTTGAATAGGCGAAGTCAGGTGAAAAATTTCAAGAAAAGGAACCTTGTGACATATACAAATCCTGATTCAATGATTTCAGATCAATTTCAAACTATCAAAACAAATATTAAATTCTTAACAGAGAAAAGAAAAAATAAAGTTTTCTTAATAACCTCTCCAGGCTTGGGCGAGGGTAAATCAACCATATCCGCTAATTTAGCTGTCTCAATGTCTCAACAAAAGGAAAAAATCTTATTAATCGATGCAAATTTACGGGAACCAATTATCCATACCATTTTTAAACTTTCAAATGATATGGGATTGACAGATGTACTACAAAGTAAAAATTTACTTTATAACGCAATTAATAAAAGTGGTATTGGAAATTTAGACGTCATGACTAGTGGGTCACATTCTCCTAATCCAGCAGAGTTAATAAGCCATGAGTGGATGAGGGAACTACTTAATACGTTGGCAGACTCGTACGATATGATACTAATTGATGCACCTAGTATTCTCAAATGGACGGAAACACGAATACTAGCAAATCTTAGTGATAGTGTTGTTCTTACGATAGTACGAGGTAAAACGGGAATAGAAAAGGCTGAAGAGGCAAGAAAAGTTTTGGATCTAGCACATGCAAATTTAGTTGGGGCAATTATAACTGAAAAATAGAAAAGTTTAGATAAATTGTTCTTTATTGAGAACTACAGGTCTGTAATTAGCTTGTAGGTTCATATTATGGTGATGTCTACTTACCTATATCAAATTGTAGGCACTCGGTCATGCTGTGGGTTGGAATCAACCTTAGATGCGTTCGTTGTCGAAAGTGTGACGTGAGGATGGGTTAAATGCCCATATTTTTTATATTTTCACTTTAAACATTTACTTATGCGGCTTTATCACAAAGGCTATGTAAATAAGTGTTTAAATGACTTTATAATGGATGTTTTTGGTTGATATTTATAAAAATTTATATGCCAACAAGAACTAGAATCAAGTAGACAAAAGGGGGAAAGAAATGACGTATCGACAACGGTTGTCATTGTTTATTATTCTTGACTCATTTATCGTATTAATTGCAATATTTATAAGCAGCTTTCTTGTAGATGCAAGTATTTATGTGTTTACTGCGCCAGTGGTTATCAGTTCCATTGTTATTCTATTAAGTCACCACTCATTTTCAATTTTCTATAAGTTATATAAGAAGGCTTGGGAGTACGCAAGCGTAGGTGAATTAATTATTATTTTTAAAATTGTTTCATTTTCAGTGCTATTTGCCGTTGGTTTTCAGCAAGTTTTGTTTCAACAAACATATTTTAGGTTACTCGCTGTTACCTGGCTGCTTCACATGATGTTAATTGGTGGCTCTCGGTTTGTACTGAGAATGTATCGTATTTCAATTATTAATAATTCTAAAAATCAAAAAAGAACCCTAATTGTTGGTGCTGGTGCTGCAGGCACGATGGTAGCTAGACAACTTTTAAAAAATAATGATGGCCTATTACCAATCGCTTTCGTTGATGATAACTTTAAAAAACACCACCTAGATATCATGGGAATACCGGTTTTAGGTAGTGTGAGTAGAATTGAGGACGTGGTTAAAGATTATGCAATAGAGAATATAATAATCTCAATTCCTTCACTTAGTAAAAAAGAATTAAATGATATATTTCGAGAGTGTGCAAAGACAAAAGCAAAGACGAAAATACTACCAATGTTAGAGGATTTGGTAACAGGTAAAGTATCTGTTAACCAATTTCGTGATGTTCAGGTTGAAGATTTGTTGGGTAGAGATCAAGTTGATATGGATATCCAAGCCATTTCTGAATATGTTACTGAAAAAGTGGTTTTAGTAACTGGAGCTGGCGGCTCAATTGGATCAGAGATTGCTAGACAAATTTCGGAGTTTAACCCAAAGACATTAATTTTACTTGGGCATGGTGAAAATAGCATATATTCAATTGAGATGGAATTAAGGGTAACTTTTAAGCATTCACCAATTGAGTTTATAACGGAGATTGCTGACTTGCAAGATGCTAATAAAATGTCAGATGTATTTGGATATCACAAGCCCGATGTAGTTTATCATGCTGCAGCACATAAGCACGTACCTTTAATGGAGCGAAATCCTGAGGAGGCTGTTAAAAACAATATCATTGGAACGAGGAATGCTGCAAAAGCAGCAGATTGGCATGGAGTAAAGACATTTGTCATGATTTCCACTGATAAAGCAGTAAATCCCACGAGTGTAATGGGTGCAACTAAAAAGTTGGCAGAAATGGTTGTGCAAGGGATGGATAAACATAGTAAGACTAAATTTGTGGCGGTACGGTTTGGTAATGTGTTAGGGAGCAGGGGCAGTGTTATTCCTTTGTTTAAGAAACAAATCGAGACAGGTGGACCAGTTACCGTTACCCATCCAGACATGGTTAGGTATTTCATGACGATTCCTGAAGCGTCAAGGTTAGTGATCCAAGCGGGTACACTTGCTAAAGGCGGAGAGGTATTCGTTTTAGACATGGGTGAGCCAGTAAAAATAGTAGATCTTGCGAGCAATTTAATTAAACTTTCAGGTTATTCAACTGATGAAATCGGAATAGAATTCACAGGAATAAGACCAGGCGAAAAGTTGTTTGAAGAGCTTTTAAAAGCAGATGAGGTACAGGAGAAACAGGTGTACCCGAAGATATATATTGGAAAAACAGCAACCCTTTATTTGGATGAGATTGATGAAATTATTAACACATATGTTAATTTCGATAGAGATTCGCTAAGAGAGTACCTAGTGAACTTGGCAAATGGAAAAGTGGCGTTGCAGCAAAAACCATTTATGTCAGCATCTAGTTAGAGGAGTGTGAATGAATGAAAGTAAGAAAAGCAATCATACCAGCAGCAGGTTTAGGAACAAGGTTTCTTCCAGCAACAAAAGCGATGCCGAAAGAGATGCTACCAATTGTAGATAAGCCAACGATCCAGTACATAGTTGAAGAGGCAATCGAATCAGGTATTGAAGATATTATTATTGTAACAGGTAAAGGTAAAAGGGCAATTGAGGACCACTTCGACAACTCATTCGAATTAGAGCAAAATTTGTTTAATAAAGGGAAGTTTGATTTATTAAGCGAAGTCCAAAAATCTTCGAAACTAGTAGATATACATTATATTCGTCAAAAAGAGCCTAAGGGATTGGGTCACGCCATTTGGTGTGCACGTAAGTTTATAGGTAACGAACCTTTTGCAGTGCTATTAGGTGATGATATTGTCAGATCGGATGTGCCGTGTTTAAAGCAACTGATAGATCAATATAACCGTTATCATGCATCAATTTTAGGAGTACAAAAGGTTAAAGAAAATGAGGTGTCTAGGTACGGTATTGTCGACGGGACTATGATTTCTAATCGGTTTTACAACGTACATAATCTTGTGGAAAAGCCAAAACAAAATGAGACCCCATCAAATTTAGCAATCCTAGGTCGTTATATTCTCAGTTCTAGTATTTTTTCAATATTAGAAAATCAAACACCTGGTACTGGCGATGAAATACAGTTAACAGATGCCATTGCCGAATTGAATAAACACGAAGAAGTTTATGCCTATGATTTTGAAGGTCGAAGATACGACGTTGGAGAAAAATTAGGATTTATCCGAACAACGATTGACTTCGCATTGGAACGAGAAGAGTTGCGTGAAGATTTATTAGAGTATCTTTCTATTATAGTAGAGAAAGAGTTGATGAGGTAGATAGGATAGGTGATTAATTATGGCTAAGAAAATACTATTTTGCGCAACAGTTGATTACCACTTCGAATTATTTCATTTACCATATATGAAGTGGTTTAAAGATCAAGGGTGGCAGGTTGATGTGGCAGCACTTGGAGAAATTAAACTACTATATACAGATAATAAGTACAACATTCCAATCCAACGATCACCATTTAATAAAAAAAATCTACAGGCTTATAAGAAACTAAAGAACATCATTGATGAAGGGGATTATACTATTATTCATTGTCATACTCCAATAGGAGGGGGACTTACTCGTCTTGCTGCCAAGGGTGCTAGGGAACGGGGAACGAAGGTCATTTACACAGCTCACGGTTTTCACTTTTGTAAAGGCGCGCCTCTAATCAATTGGCTTGTCTACTACCCTATTGAAAAATTTCTTTCTAGAATTACCGATACATTAATTACTATTAATAAAGAAGATTACCGATTAGCAGTTAAACATAAGTTTAAGGCTGGGAATATTAAACAGGTCCATGGTGTTGGCGTAAATACTGACCATTTCAAGCCGTTAGATGTAAACCAAAAAAACGAAATGAAGAAGTCATTTGGCTATCAGCCGAATGACTTCTTATTATTTTACGCAGCGGAGTTCAATAATAATAAAAACCAAAAATTCCTACTTCAATCGTTGGCTCTAATTAAAAATGACGTTCCCGGTGCAAGGCTTGTACTTGCTGGTGAAGGGGCATTACTAGAGAATTGCCGTGAATTAGCTATAGCGCTTGGGATAGGTCACATGGTCGATTTTTTAGGTTACCAGAAGAACATTCAGCAGCTTGTTTCAATTTGTGATGTGGCGGTGGCATCCAGTCTTCGTGAAGGTTTGCCAGTCAATATTATGGAAGCGATGAGCTGTGGGCTTCCTATAGTAGCTGTCAATAATAGAGGACACCGGGAGCTTGTACAAAATAATAAAAATGGTTGGCTCGTGGAGCACGATGATAA
Organism: Aquibacillus halophilus; assembly: GCF_009649745.1. Taxonomy (GTDB): domain Bacteria; phylum Bacillota; class Bacilli; order Bacillales; family Amphibacillaceae; genus Aquibacillus; species Aquibacillus halophilus. The sequence goes on from NZ_WJNG01000006.1 coordinate 31,281, forward strand.
AAAAAGGTTTTCCAATAAGATAAAGATGCTCGAAAGTGTTCCAGATCTAAAGGTGAAGCTAGGGAAAAATGGCCGTGAGATGATATTGAAAACTTACAGTTCAAGTAAAGTATTGTCTGAAATAAGCAAAATTTATAGTGTATATATGATTGAAGAGGAGGAGCCAGAATGGTCAGTCCATTAAGGGTACTTCATGTTGTAGTCAATATGAACCGTGGTGGAGCCGAAACTTTAATTATGAACCTCTATCGGAATATTGATCGGTCAAAGGTTCAATTTGACTTCTTAACTTGTAAACAAGGAATCTTTGATTCTGAAATTGTTGCAATGGGTGGGAAGGTTCATCGGATCCCTTATCTAACTGATGTAGGACATTTAAATTACAAACGTATGTTAGAAGAGTTTTTTAAAACAAATAATCAATACAAAATTGTTCATTCTCATATGGACAAAATGAGTGGACTTGTTCTTCGAGCAGCAAAAAAAGAAAATATACCTGTAAGGATCGCGCATAGTCACAACACAAGAAGCGAAGGGGCTTTACCTTCGAGAACCTATAAATGGTACACAGGTAGATATATCAATAATAATGCCACTCATTTATTTGGATGTTCTATCATGGCATCTAAGTGGTTGTTTGGTAAAAGAGCAAATGAAGCTTTTATCTTAAAAAATGGTATAGATACGTTCCAATTTCAATACTCTTCCACAAGAAGGGAGAAAATTAGAAAAGAACTAAATATTAATAAAGATACTTTAGTGTTGGGTCATGTCGGTAGGTTTTCTTCTCAAAAAAATCACTTTTTCCTATTGGAAGTTTTTGCGAATCTTATTAAGAACATACCAAACACTGTATTGATCTTAGTAGGTGATGGTTCACTAAAACAGAAGATTATCGAAAGGATAAAGAAATTAAACTTAGACGATAAAGTTAAAGTACTAGGTGTTAGAGAAGATATAAGTTTATTGCTACAATCATTTGATTTATTTGTTTTTCCTTCTATACATGAAGGCTTGCCGGTTACTTTAGTTGAGGCGCAGGGGGCTGGCTTGCCTTGTGTGATTTCCGATTCAATCACGAAGGAAGTTGATATGGAGATTGGATTGGTTCATTCTTTACCCATCAATGACTGTAGTATTTGGGTGAAGAAGATAACCCAAATAGCAAATAATAACTATTCTAGAGGGATTTCAGATAAATCTTTTGTCCTAAGAGGCTATGACATCAAGAAGACTGCAGTTCAAACACAATTGTCTTATCTAACGTTAGGTGAGAAAGCTATATGAAAAAGTTAACAGTATTTACACCGACATATAATAGAGCATATTGTCTTGTCACTTGTTATGAAGGTTTTAAAAATCAATCATCCAAAGATTTTATTTGGTTAATTATTGACGATGGATCTACTGACAATACGGAGGATCTTGTGAGTGGATGGATAAAGGAAAATACAATTGAAATAAGGTATTACAAACAAAAAAACCAAGGAATGCATGGGGCCCATAACACAGCATATAAACTAATCGACTCAGAGTTGAATGTATGTATTGATTCGGATGACTATATGCCTAAGGATGCTATTGAGAAGATACTCATTTTTTGGAATGAATATGGGAATGATAACGTCAGTGGAATAGTTGGTTTAGATTCATATACTGATGGTCGCATTATTGGAACAGAACTTCCTCAACAATTAAATAGCTCTACTTTATTTGATCTATATCATAAATACGGGGTAGTTGGCGATAAAAAGCTCGTCTATCGATCTGAGCTGACCAAAAAGTATCCTTATCCAATCTTTAGTGGTGAGAAGTATGTAGGACTTGCATACAAATATCACATGTTAGATAAGGATTATCAATTATTGTTAATGAATGAAGTGCTATGTTGTGTAGAATATCTAGCCGATGGGTCATCCAAAAACATGTTAAGACAATATCGTAATAATCCAAGAGGCTTTGCTTTTTACCGACGAGAATTGATGAAATTACCATTTACTAATGGAATTTTTAAATACAGGCAAGCTATACATTTCGTGTCTAGTAGTTTAATGAGTAGAAACTGGTTATTTATAAAAGAAACACCCCAAAAAATCCTAACTATTCTAGCAATACCATTAGGAATATTGCTGTTTTTTTATGTTACAACGAGAACAAGAGTTGCTTAAAATTACTAGATTCTAAACTCTTGTTTTACGAAAGGAATTTTTATATGACTCTTCTTTGGGTTAATCTTATTGTAGTTTTTACATTTGCTTTTTTTGCAAGATACGCAGCAACTCCAAGTATCAACATACCCGCACAGATTAAACCAAATAAGGTTCTAATATTTGGAGCACTGTTGTCTTTAATTGTCACCTCAGGTTTTCGATCAGGTGTTGGGGACACGGGCGCTTATAAACATATTTACGTAATAAATGATTTTACTTGGGAATTCATCAAATCCCAAAATGATATAGGCTTTGGTATCCTACAGATGGTTTTAAAAAAATATGTATCGGAAGATCCTCAAATATTAATATTTACTACTGCACTGATTACAAATTTGCTGGTAGTATCTGTATTATACAATTATTCCAGAATGATTGAGTTAAGCTTGTATGTTTACATTACTGGTGGCTTATTTTTGGTATCAATGAATGGAATTAGACAAGCGCTAGCTGCTGCGATAGTTTTCACTGCGACAAAGTTTTTAATAGATGGTAATTTTAAAATGTATTTTTTAATCGTAATCTTTGCTTCCTTTTTTCATCAAACTGCTCTTATTTTATTGCCTTTTTATTTTTTGGCGAGGCTAAAGGCCTGGTCAAAAGCAACTGTTGCCCTTATTGCTTTTGCAGTAATTATCGTAATAGGATTTGACATGTTCTCTACATTTTTGTTTTCTGTGATTGCTAATACCCAATATGGAGTGTATAAAGATTTTGACGAAGGTGGTGCAAATATTTTAAGGGTTGCAGTTGCCGCAGTACCGATTGCAGTCGCGTACCTAGGAAGAAGTAAACTAAGAAAAGTATTTCCTGAAAGTGATTATATTGTCAATATGGCTTTACTTGGGTTCATAGTCATGATTATTGCAACACAAAATTGGGTTTTTGCTAGATTCTCAATTTATTTTGGGTTATATCAATTAATCTTGATTTCTTGGATTGTTAAGATATTCAAAGAAAGAGACCAAAGCCTAATTTACTATGGAATTATCATTTGCTATTTTGGCTATTATTATTATGAGAATGTAATAACGTTAAATATTATATATAGAAATACCTTCTTAATAGGAGGTTAGTTAACTAACTTGAACAGTTGTTTTAGTTAGTTTTTTTTATTTCTTAAAATCGGAAGGGGGAATAATACATGGCAATTCTTGTAACCGGTGGCGCCGGATACATTGGGAGTCACACTTGTGTGGAGTTATTAAAAAGTGGCTATGAAGTAATTGTTGTCGATAATTTTTCTAACAGTAATCCAGAATCAATCAATAGAGTTCAAGAGATAACAGGTAAACAACTAAGAATGTATGAGGTTGATTTGCTAGACCAGTCAGGATTGGAACGAGTTTTTAAAGAAAATGACATTGAAGCTGTCATTCATTTCGCTGGACTTAAAGCTGTTGGCGAGTCGGTTACAGTACCACTTAAATATTATCAAAACAATGTGACGGGTACGATTATACTTTGTGAATTGATGAGGAAATATCAAGTTAAAAGGCTTGTATTCAGTTCATCAGCAACGGTTTATGGAGTATCTGAGAAAGTGCCAATCTCTGAAGAAGAAATACTTAGCTCAGTAAATCCGTACGGCAGAACCAAGCATCTAATAGAACAATTGTTACAGGATTTATATGACTCTGATCACGAATGGAACATTGCCTTGTTGAGATACTTCAACCCAATTGGTGCTCATGAAAGTGGACGTATTGGTGAAGATCCAAATGGTATTCCAAATAACTTGGTACCATACATTTCACAAGTAGCTATTGGAAAGCTAAAAAGCCTTTATATTTTTGGTAATGATTATCCTACAAAAGATGGTACGGGTGTTCGAGATTATATCCATGTAGTTGATTTAGCAATTGGCCATCTAAAAGCTTTAGAAAAAGTACAGTCTGCCATTGGTGTAGAAGCCTATAACCTTGGAACAGGTAAAGGTCACAGTGTGTTAGAGATGGTTGAGGCTTTTGAAAAAGCTTCTGGGAAGAAAGTTCCTTATATGATGGTTCAACGAAGAGTCGGAGACTCAGCTATTTGTTATGCTAATCCGAGTAAAGCAAGCGAACAGCTGGGATGGAAGGCTGAGAGAGATATTGATTTAATGTGTATTGACACCTGGAGATGGCAACAAAACAACCCAAATGGTTATCAAGAGAACAAGGAAAATAAACTAATGCATAAGCAGTACTAATTTTTAATAGTGTTCAGAGTGGGGTAAAGGATGAGTATTTCAATCAATATAACGAAAACAGACTTAAAAGAGATGTTACTAACTATCTACAAAAAAGGAAACGAATCAACAAGTATTAGTGCGCTCGAGGGTTATCATTGAGTTCAAAGAGAGCATATTGATGAGGGTAAGCTAAAAGGTTAGATAATCTGTTAATAAGAATTGGGGTTATGTCATGATGAAGCGATTAATGGATTTGGTCATCTGTTTGACTCTAATAACTGTATTGTTACTGATTTTCATAATTGTTGCTATAACTGTCAGAGTTAAACTGGGAACACCAATACTATTTAAACAATTACGACCAGGATTGTATGGCAAGGGATTTTACTTATTTAAGTTTAGAACGATGAATAACTTAATAGATAAAAATGGATATTTAAAATCTGATCAAGACCGGTTAACAACAGTTGGAAGTTTTTTGAGGAGATACAGTTTGGATGAGATACCACAACTGTTTAATGTTTTAAAGGGTGAGATGAGTTTGGTTGGCCCTAGACCATTATTGATGGAATACCTACCTCTCTATACGGAAGAACAAAAGATACGACACAATGTTAAGCCTGGTATAACTGGATGGGCACAAGTAAATGGACGGAATGAGATTGATTGGGAAGCAAAATTCAATTTAGATACTTGGTACGTCAAGAATCGAAATATACTTCTCGATATTAAGATTATTTTATTAACACTTTCCAAAGTAGTTAAGAAAGAAGGGATAAATCATCAAGGTCATGTTACGATGGGAAAATTCAAAGGCTCAAAAGAAGTGATATAGATGAGAGTAGTTATTGTTGGTGATGGTGGACACAGTAAGGTTGTTCAAGAGATGGTTAATTTGAAAAACGAAAGACAAATAGTTGCTATTCTAGATGATAAATACGGAAATAAAATTGAGGTCAACGATATAGTATTCGGTCCGTTACCTTTAATACATCACATATTAGATCATGAGATTAAAGTTATCATTGCAATCGGAAATAACTTGATACGGAAAAAAGTAGTATCCTTATTGAATTTGAGAGCAGAACAATTTTTAACAATTATTCATTCTACGGCGGTAGTGAGTAGTACAGCAAGAGTCGGTAATGGGACAGTAATTATGCCAAATGTAGTCATTAATGCTGAGACAACCATTGGTGATCATTGCATCATTAACACGGGGGCAATTGTCGAACATGAAAGTGTAATTAATGATTATGCTCATATCTCACCAAGTGCTACACTGACTGGAAATGTCCATGTTGGTGAAGGTGTGAATATTGGTGCAGGAGCAACTATTATACCTGGAATAAGAGTAGATAAATGGTCGGTGATTGGTGCTGGTTCCACAGTCATAAAACATATTCCAGCAGGTTGTAAGGCTGTTGGTAGTCCTGCCAGGATTTTGAAAAATAATCAACAGGATGAACTTTACCAAGAAAAGGTGGTGGTATCTATTGACAAAGCCTAGAATTTTTCTTTCTCCACCACACATGAGTGGTAAAGAAATTGATTACATCAGAGAAGCATTCAGTACAAACTGGATTGCCCCTCTAGGTCCCAATGTCGATGCATTCGAAAAAGAAATAGCGGAATATCTAGGAGTCAAAGAAGCTGTCGCCGTTAGTTCTGGCACTGCAGCTATTCATTTGGCTCTTTCTTTATTAGAAGTTAAAAGGGGAGACAAAGTATTTTGCTCAAGTCTTACCTTTGTGGCTAGTGCTAACCCTATTCTATATCAAAATGCTCAACCGGTATTTATTGATTCAGAAGAGACTTCATGGAACATGTCACCACAGGCGCTTGAACGAGCATTAATAGAAGCAGCTATTGAAGGGGAATTGCCCAAAGCTGTTATTGTTGTGAATTTGTATGGTCAGAGTGCAAAAATGGATGAGTTAATGGCCATTTGCAATCAATATAACGTCCCAATTATTGAGGACGCAGCTGAATCTCTAGGATCAACTTATAAAGGTAAGCCAAGTGGCACATTTGGAAGATTTGGTATTTTTTCTTTTAATGGCAATAAAATAATTACAACTTCAGCAGGGGGGATGCTTGTATCTGATGATGTAGAGGCATTGAATAGAGCACGTTATCTTGCAACCCAAGCCCGGGACCCATCAGCAAACTATCAACATAGTGTGATGGGGTTTAACTATCGGATGAGTAACATTCTTGCTGGTGTTGGCAGAGCGCAGATGGAAGTGCTAGACAACCGTGTTGAAACGAGAAGACGCATATTTGATCGGTATTATTTACAATTAGCTAATCTTCCTGGAATTAACTTAATGCCTGAAATGCTATATACAAGATCTAATCGTTGGCTTACAACATTAACAATTAATGAAGATCATTCTGGTGTTTCTGTAAAACATTTGTTGAAAGTACTAAATGATGAAAACATCGAAGCTCGTCCAGTATGGAAACCACTCCATTTACAGCCATTGTTCAAGGATGCTAAATACTATTCCCATAAAGAAAATGAGCATGTTGCAGAACGATTGTTTGCTGAAGGATTATGTCTTCCTTCTGGTTCTGGCCTGACAGTTCAAGAGCAAAATAGGGTAATTGACTGTGTGAAAAGGACAATATCGAGCAACATCAATAGTGAAAAAACCATTTTAGAAAATACGAGGTACAGCTAATGATAGGTAGCAATATTTATAGAATTCGAAAACAGAAAAGATTAACATTATCAGAGCTAGCCGAACGTGCAAATATATCTAAATCCTATTTAAGTAATATTGAAAGAAATTTAAATCAAAACCCTTCAATCCAAATAATAGGAAGAATTGCCTCAGTATTAGATGTAAATCTTGATAAAATTCTAGGAATTGAACAGGAAAAAACAGTTTATCCGGAAACAGAGTGGATAGAGTTTGTCAATGAGCTAAAGGATTCTGGAATAAAAAAGGAACAGCTTCATGAATACAAACCGGTCATAGAGTTTGTCAGGTGGAAAAATAAGAAACAGCAAGAGAAATAAATAGTACAGTGACTCAGTACTCTGAATTGAAAGGGAAATATATGAATAATAAAGAAAAAATCAAAGTCCTTCACGTTACTGGTGCGATGAATCGAGCGGGAACAGAAACGATGTTAATGAATATATTTCGGAGTATCAATCGGGACAAAGTGCAATTTGATTTTATTTCGTATGGTAGAGGCGATGCTGATTATGACGAAGAAATAAGAGATTTGGGTGGCCAGGTAATAAAACTTTCTAAACCAGACTCAGTTAAACAAATTTATAAAATTATTAAAAAGTATGGGCCATATGATGTCGTGCATTCTCATACACTATTCCATTGTGGGATTGCTAATCTAGCAGCTCTGCTAGCTGGTGTGAAAATAAGAATTGCTCATGCGCATACAACCTTAGATAACAATAATGGCCTAGTAAGAAAACTATACATTAATACAATGCGATTGATGATTAGTACATTTTCCACCAGCTTACTAGCTTGTAGTAATGGTGCAGGAAGTTACTTATTTGGGGACAGCAAATTATCTAGTGATAAGTATGCATATTTTCCAAATATAATTGATTTTTCGAAGTTCTTACAAATTCAAAAAACTGAAGTCAAGAAATTCAAGTTGGAACAAGGACTGGGAAATAGTATAGTAATAGGTCATATCGGTAGATTCATAGAAGCAAAAAATCACCGGTTTTTATTAGAAGTAATGAAAGATGTTCTTAAGAAAGCTCCAACTAGTAAACTGTTATTGGTCGGTGATGGAGATTTAAGGAAGGATATTGAAGAGCTATCAAAACAAGAAGGTATATACGATAGCATTAGATTTGTGGGTTTAAGAGATGACGTGTCAACGATGCTGCATAGCATGGATTTGTTTGTATTTCCATCACTATATGAAGGGTTAGGACTTGTCCTATTAGAAGCTCAAGCTAGCGGAATTCCGTGTATTGTGTCTGAAGCAATACAACCTGAGGCAGATTTGAATATAGATCTTGTATCAACTCTCACATTGGCAGGTGGATCAAAGACTTGGGCCGCCGAAATTATAGACAGAGTCGGAAAAAAAGAAAAGGATATTAATAAGATTACTAGTGGTTTTAATAGTAGTGGTTATTCATTACTAGGAGGAATTTCAAGGTTAATGTCTATATATAATCCAAACGAAGGAGAAACTTATGAAAAAGATGTTAGTCGCCTCCTTTGATATGGAAGTCGGGGGTGTAGAAAGAAGCTTAATCAGTATGTTAAATAACTTTGATTATGAAAATTACTCAATTGATTTGATGTTATATAGCCATACAGGTGAGTTTATGGATCTACTCCCTAATCAACCAGAATTACTATCAGAGTTACAGGCTTACAAAACATTTCGAATGTCGATTGGACAGATTTTCAAATCTGGTAGGCTTCCAGTAGGGATAGCAAGGTTATTAGCAAAGTATAAAGCGAGTCTAGATCAATCTTCTGAAAATGGTTATAAGCAAATGCAATATATGTGGAAGTATTCTCTACCTTTTTTACCAAAATTAGAAGGGAATTACGATGTTGCAATCAGTTATTTATGGCCACATTATTTTGTTGCTGACAAAGTTAAAGCAAAGACAAAAATAGCTTGGATTCACACAGACTTCTCCACGGTAGAAACGGATGTCGAAATGGACCTCAACATGTGGAATAAGTATGAGTACATCGTAGCTGTTTCAGAGGAGTGTCGAAATGCATTCATAAACAAATATCCAACTTTGGCAATGAAGGTTAAAGTAATTGAAAATATTACTTCACCAGACATTGTGCGAACATTAGCTAATGAAACCATTGACAATCCAATGGCAAGAGATCAACGTTTTAAAATCATTACTGTTGCGAGATTATCGCATGCTAAAGGAATTGATCAAGCGGTTAAGGCGTTAAGATTGTTAAAAGATAGAGGGTATCAAGATATTGCCTGGTATGTAGTTGGATATGGCGGTGATGAAAACTTAGTAAAAGAACTAATTTTTGAAAATAGTCTGCAGGACAATTTTATTTTATTAGGTAAAAAAACAAATCCCTATCCATTCATTAAAGCTTGTGACTTATATGTTCAACCATCACGTTACGAAGGTAAAGCTGTCACGGTTGGAGAAGCACAAATCTTAGCAAAGCCTGTTCTGATTACCAATTATCCTACTGCTAAAAGCCAAGTAGATGATGGCCATGATGGATGCATTTGTGATTTATCACCAGAAGGAATTGCCAATGGAATCGAAATACTATATAACAATGAACCATTAAGAAACACTTTATCTAAGTTTTGTAAAAGTGAAAGTTACAATAATAATGCAGAACTCGAAAAACTCTATCAATTAACTTAAGGGGGAACAATACATTGCGATGTGGAAAAGTAAGCATTATTGTTCCTATTTATAAAGTAGAAAAATACATCCATCGTTGTATCGAAAGTATTCTACACCAAACGTATTCAAATCTTGAAATTATCCTAATAGATGACGGTTCACCCGATAATTGTGGTGAAATAGTTGATCAATACGCTGAACAGGATGATCGTATCAAAGTATTGCATAAGAAAAATGGGGGATTATCTGACGCTAGGAATCACGGAATGAAGTTAGTTACTGGTGAATTCACTATGTTTGTCGATAGTGATGATTGGTTGGAGACATTAATGATTGAGAGACAAGTTAATTATTGTGTTAAGTATAGAGCTGATGCAGTGCAGTCAGCTTTTTATTATGCTTACGATGATCTATTGCTTTATGACAACAGGCATTATGAGCAAGGTGATAATCATATTGTTTTAGATAACAAGACACTAATGTACGAACTAGTAATCAATGAAAAAGTGAAGAACTTTGCATGGGGAAAGCTTTACAGGACAGTACTTATTAAAGATATTCCATTTAAAGAGGCTGTTTTGTTTGAAGATGTGTTTTGGGCACATCAAGTGATGCATCATATTACCACCTATGTAATGATTCATCAACCATTGTATTACTATTATCAACGTGACGATAGTATCGTCGCCAACTATACACCGAGAAACCTAGACATTATAAAAGGATTAAAAGAAAGACACAGTTTCCTCGAGAAATATCACAGTGATTTGAAAAACGAATCGTATAAGGTAATCACAAAGACATGCCTGATACACTACAACCTGTTGTTAATAAATTGGAAAAAAGATAAGCAAGGGGTACACAGAAAAGAGATTAGGTACTATATCCATAACAATTATCAAGTATTAAAAGAAGCTGTAAAAGATGATAACAAACTTCTAAAACAGTTTTCGTTATTTTCAGTCCATCCAATTCTAAATATTATGTACTTAGGGATGAAAAAAGGATTAAGAAAAATTCAATTTGGAGCAAAGCCTGCTGGGTTGGAGCGGATGAATCTATGATGTTGGGAGGGACTTAGGGTTGAATGCCACAAATTTTATTAAAAGGTCTATTTGTTTGTTAATTATTTATCTCTTTAATTGCTTGCCAATTAAAAAAAATAAAGTATTTATGTTTAGTTATTATGGGAGTCAATATGGATGCAATCCTAAATACATCACGGATTATATACTTTCCAACTATCCTAGCAATAAATTTGACGTTGTCTGGGCTTTTAATAATCCTAAGTCCAAGGCGATAGAAGGAATTAGAAAAGTAAAAACAATGTCAATTAGATATTTTTATGAACTATGTACAGCAAAGGTTATTCTTACAAATTTTCGAACAACTGAACTGTTTGTGAAAAGGAAGAATCAGTATTACATTCAAACCTGGCACAGTTCTTTAAGGTTAAAACATATAGAGAAAGATGCAGAGAATATACTACCTCAGAATTATCTAAATTTGGCAAAAAAGGACTCAACAAAGGTAGATCTGTTACTTTCTGGTTGCAAGTATAGTACGGAAATATTTAAACGGTCTTTTTGGTATGATGGTGAAATTTTTGAACATGGGACTCCGAGAAACGACTTTCTTTTTCAAAGTAATTCTGAAATTAGAAATCAGATTGTAAAAAAACTAAGTATTGGTTCTGATATCAAGATTATGTTGTATGCACCAACCTTTAGGGCAAGTGAGAGCTTGGAAGTATATGATTTAGATTACAGGCAAATATCAGAGAAATTAAAAAGCAAGTTCGGTGGTGAATGGCGTATTTTAGTAAAGCTACATCCACATTTGATATCCAAATCAAGTCAATTATTGTCTTATTTTAGTGCTATAGATGTTACTTCTTATGATGATATTCAGGAACTATTGGTTGTTGCTGATGCCTTAATTACTGACTACTCCTCGCTAATGTTTGATTATTCGATAACGAAGCGACCTTGTTTCTTATATGTCCCTGATATCAATGAATATACAAGCAAGGAACGGAAGCTGTATTTCGAAATAGAAGAGCTACCTTTTATTAATGCAACTAGTAATAGTGAGTTAATTCAAGAAATGGAGAGGTTTAATAATGTGAATTATCAGGAAAACTTAACACGATTTTTAGACAGTATTGGATCGTTTGAAAATGGAGATGCCTGTAAAAATTTGCTTTATCGTATTGACAAAGTTTGCTATAGCAAGGTTAGGAGTGAAATGCTTGAAACAGTATAAAGTTGGATATACAACCGGAGTTTTTGATTTGTTTCATGTTGGTCATTTGAATATTTTAAAGAAGGCAAAAGAACAATGCGAATATCTTATTGTAGGTGTGAGTACGGATGACCTAGTGACAGAGTACAAAAGTAAAAAACCAACCATTATATATGAAGATAGAAAAACTATTGTTGAGGGGATAAGGTATGTAGATGAAGTTGTACCTCAAATAAGTAGAAATAAATTCACAGCTTGGGAGCATTTACTATTCAACGTCATGTTTGTAGGAGACGATTGGAAAGGAAATGCTCTTTTTAATGAGCTGGAGAAACAGTTTAATGAAGTTGATGTGGATATCGTTTATTTTCCTTATACAAAGGGTGTGTCATCGACAATGGTGAAGGAGAAGATGGATAGGGTGATGAAATGAAACCAAAGATAAGTATTATTGTTCCAGTTTATAATATTGAGCAATACCTCAGGAAATGCTTGGATAGTATTCTTGCCCAAACATTCACAGATTTCGAAGTCATTATTGTTAATGACGGATCAACAGATTCAAGTGGTGACATTTGTGATGAGTATGCTGAACTGGATAACAGAGTCAGGGTAATTCACACATATAACGGTGGATTGAGTTCTGCTAGAAATGTTGGATTGAAGTTATCAAGAGGTGACTTTGTTGGATTTATAGATGGCGATGATTGGGTATTTAAAGACATGTATCAAACTTTATATGAATTGTGTAACCAGACAAATAGTGATATTTCAATTTGTACTATGTACAGAGAGATTGAGGGAGAAATAGTCTATGTAGACAGAGATAATTATATTAAAGAGATGGATAATGTTGAAGCAATGAGGCAACTTTTTAAGGGGAATCTATACCGATTCGCAGTATGGAATAAGTTGTACACTAAGAAATGTTTTGAGCACGTACAATTTCCTGAAGGAAGGATTCATGAAGATTTATTTACTACTTATAAGGTCTTTGCTAAAGCAGACAAGGTAGTATTTACTAATTATGCGGGATATATATATGTGAAAAGAGATAGTAGTATATTAACAACAAACTATAACGAAAAAAGACTAGATGCATTTTTGGGTTGGAATGAGATAATTTCATTTATGAATAAAAATTACTCTCAACTAGCTGAATACTATTTATCCTGTTTTGCTTATTGGGTAGTAGATAATGTTTATTATATTACATCTCAAGTTCAGAAAAGTAAGGATAGAAAAAAGTTTCTATCAACTATTCAGAATCATGTAGAGAATCATTATAAGCACATAATAAAAAGCGCAAATTTAGATATAAAATATAAGACTCATATAGGATTATTAAAATATGATATTAATTTACTACTGTTATCGATAAATTTTAATAAAATATTGAATAAAAGATTTAAACAATGAATGCACAAGAACATGTTTCAACCAATGAGAAGAAGGAGAAAAATTTTATGGATAAGCAAGCTGTGTGTGTCGAATCAATGATGGGATTGAAAGAAAAGATGAACAGTATATTGAGACGAATAATTCCTGAAGGATCAACTATCTATTTTTTTGATTATCCCGTCCATGGAAATGTCGGAGATATGCTTATATGGAAGGGTACTGAAAATTTTTTTCGTGAAAGCAGTATTAAAGTGAAAAGAAGATACAGTAATCATCAAATATTAAATAAGTTAAAAAATGGTAAAAGCATTAGCATTCCGCAGGATGTCATAATAGTTTGTCATGGAGGTGGGAATTTTGGTGATTTGTACATACAATACCAGAATGTTAGAAAGTTACTAGTAAATAATTTTTCTTCTCATCGTATTGTGTTTCTTCCACAGACAATATATTATCAGGACATAAAAAAAATGGAAGATGATTTTAATTTATTTAAGAAACATCAGGACCTACACATATTCACTAGAGATATGGAAAGTCTAGACATTGCAAAAAAATATTTGAATAACGTTTATGTCTGCCCTGATATGGCTCATTCTTTATATCCTATAAATACTAACGGATCAGAAGAGTTTAAAACCCTTCATCTTATTAGAAGGGATAAAGAATCTAGTGATCTTCAACAGAAAAGTTATGAAGAATCTAAGACTTTTGATTGGCCCTCATTATACAACAATCTTGAAAAAGGCCTAATCTCAGTTTTTATATCCGCACATAGTTCATCTAAGTTAAATGCAATATTACCTACCATGCTGTTACCAAAACTTTGGTTACTATTTACAAACTATTCAATTAGTAAAGCCATCATGTTATATAATGAACATCATTCTATTATTACTTCACGCTTACACGGGCATATATTAGCATGCTTAATGAACAAAAATAGTGAGCTAATTGACAATTCGTATGGGAAAAATTCAAGTTACTATAAAACCTGGACATATAGTGTGGTTAAATTAGAAATCTCAGAAGAATAAGAGAGTATAGTAGTGAGGTGAAAGGGCACATGAAACAACAAATCTTATTCGTCATTGATTCATTAGATTGTGCAGGTGCAGAAAAGAGCTTAGTAACGTTACTCTCATTATTAGATTATTCTCACTATGATGTTGATTTAATGCTTTTTGCTCACGGTGGAGAGCTGGAGGAATTAGTACCTACAGAAGTTACAATTTTAAAGCCACTGGAATATACAACATTTGCCGAAATACCTTTATATGAAGCTGTAAAACTTAGCATTAAGGAACTTGATTATAGGATGCTAGCATCGCGATTACAATATTCTACCCTCATACGTAAAGGGAAAAATACTAACCCTCAGAAGGCTAGATTGTTTTGGCAATGTGTTTCAAAGGTGATAGAAAACAATCCGAAAAGTTATGATACCGCTATTAGTTATGCACAAGGGGTTCCTACCTTTTATGTAGCCGATAAAGTAAAAGCTAAGAAAAAATTTGCATGGATTAATGTTAGTTATAGATTGGATCAAAAAGAGAAGAGTTTCCAAAAAAAATTTTATAATAAATTTAATCAACTCGTTGCTGTATCTAAGTCTACTAAAGATATTCTCATGGAGACATTTCCTGAATACGGTGAGCAAATAAAGATTATATATGATATTAATAATCCTCATGTAATTTCCAATATGGCAAAAATTGGAAATAGTTACGAGGATTTTTTTGACGGAATAAGAATTCTGACAATTGGAAGGCTTGCATATCAAAAAGGCTATGAAGTTGCACTTGATGCGTGTAAAAGTCTGAAAGAAAAAGGGTTGAAATTTAAATGGTATGTACTTGGAAAGGGGCCATTACAAAAAGAGATTGAGGATTATATAAAATTAAATGGTCTTACTGAACATTTTATATTGTTAGGGGTAAAAGCAAATCCTTATCCGTATATAAAAAATGCAGATATTTATGTTCAAACATCAAGATTTGAAGGATTTGGTCTTGCGATTGCAGAAGCACGAATGCTCAATGTTCCTGTTATTACTACTAGATTTGATGCGGTGTATAATCAAATGATTGATGAGAAAAATGGACTTGTAGTTGATAGAGAGGCTGAAGCTGTATGTAATGGAATTATTAGATTAGTAAATGATGTGAAATTAAAAGAAAGTATTATTCAATATTTAAATTTAGAGAAAAAAGGTAATCTTGAAGAAATTGAAAAGTTCTATAAATTAATAGGTTAAGAAAGAGAGTAAAATAATGAAGAAAAAAATTGTATTCATGGTTATTAATATGAATATTGGCGGCACTGAAAAAGCATTGCTTAATATGATAAATGAATTACCTAATAGCGAATATGATATTACCATTTTAATGTTAGAACATTATGGTGGTTTTTTAGATTCAATTCCTATTGAAGTAAATGTTATTTATTTAAAAGAGTACACAGAATTGAAAGATGCACTTGAAAAACCGCCTAAAACAGTTGCTCTTAATTTATTACGAAGTGGAAATATGATAATCGGACTAAGCTTCTATACAATTTACCTCATATCAAGGGTAACGAAAAACAAAAGCTTATTATTTAGGTATCTACTTCAAAATGTTCCAATTTTAACAACAGAATATGATATTGCCGTGGCTTATGCTGGTCCAATGGACTTCATTAGTTATTTTGTTGCAAATAAAATTAAAGCCAAAAAATACATTCAGTGGATTCATTTTGATGTTACAAAAATTGGATTTAACAAGAGTTACGCATCTTTAATTTACAATGAATTTGATCATATATTTGTTGTCTCTGCTGAAGGAAGAACGAAGCTAGTTAGTCAGTTACCAACACTTCAGAAAAAGATAGACACTTTCTTAAATATCGTGTCGCCTAAGTTAATAAGGCAATTGTCAAATGAAGGCGAAGGGTTTGAGGACAACTTTCAAGGAATAAGAATACTTACTGTTGGACGCCTTAGTAAAGAAAAAGGTCAAGACCTAGCTATTTCTGTACTGTCAAAACTTAAGGATAATGGTTTTAACGTTAGATGGTATTGTATCGGTGATGGAAACGCTAGATCAGAATATCAAAATTTAATAAAAAAATATGGTATAGAAAATGACTTTATTTTGCTAGGTGCCATCACTAATCCCTATCCATATATGAAACAATGTGATATCTATGTTCAACCATCAAGACATGAAGGTTACTGCATCACACTTTCCGAAGCGCGATGTTTTAGTAATCCTATTATAAGTGTTAATTTTGCAGGAGCATTTGAACAGATTGATCATAATAACACAGGCTTAATCATTAATTTTAGTTCTACTCAATTATATAATGCTTTAACACTATTAATGAATAATGAGACACTTAGACTAAAGATAAAAAGAAATTTAGAAAAGGAAATAATAAATACAGCAGAAGAAATAGAAAAATTAAATGTAATTTTTGATTTAGTTTGGGAATTGTAACTAAGTCATTCTAAAGGTTGATGAGGAGGTATTATCACATTTTAAAAGTGCCATATTTTAGGGGGGAATTTAATTAAAACGTGCCTTTAAAACTTGTATTACCAGAAAGAAGAAACACCAAATTATCCATTTCTTCATTACGTTCTTTTGCATCGATTCACAAAGAATCTACCAATAAAAAATTTAAAAATTATATATCAAAGAATGAACACATCAAGAGTACAAACAGAATTCCTTCAAAATTTATTAGACGACTTATCATTGATCAATAGAGTATAGTTTAAAGCCAAACGAGAACTTTTTTCACTTCAGCATGGACGAGATTTTCATAGACCTAACTTGGTTCATTGTATTAACTAAAGAGAAATTTGACACAACATATAGTACTTCCCTTAGACCTATAATTTACCATTTCATTATTTGGAATATCAAATAGTGAAAATAAACTTGGCATGTCATGGAATTGAATACACACTAGTATTTATGATGAATATTAAAGTATTGAATTCACAGAAAATGTGTTAGGGAATTTAAACGACTAGGCTAGTATAATTTGACTAACTATCGTAGAAAATTCCTAACTGAATTTCAGGGCTAAGCCTATCTTTATCAATAATTCGCAATGAGGAGATAAAATGAAGAAAATTCTATTTATGGTAAGTAGTATGAGTATTGGTGGAGTAGAAAAATCGCTTTTATCTCTATTTTCAATAATTTCAAAGGAAACCTATAGCATAACTCTTTTGTTACTCGAAAAAAATGGTGGTTTCCTAAAGCACGTTCCAGATTGGGTGAGAGTGGAAGAAGTGGATTGGTACAGAAACCTAAAGCCAATAATTATGCAACCCCCACAAAAAACTATTGCCAGTTTATATTATAATAAGAAATTTCATAAGATTATCCCTTTTATATGGTCATACATTATATCAAAAAAACTGAATAACAGGTACTTATATTATAATCATGTATTCAAAAATATCCCTAAACACGAAGTTAAATACGATATAGCAATATCTTATCAAGGACCCACAGATATCCTTGATTTTTTTATTGCGACGAAAGTAACTGCAAAAAAGAAAATTTCTTGGATTCATTTTGATGTTACGCAACATTCCATCAACAAAAAACTTTATAAGAATTTATATAGAATATATGACAAACTATTTGTTGTGTCTAGTCAAGCTGAAATAAAACTGAAGGAATTAATCCCTTCAGTAGAGGGTAAAACGGAAGTTTTTATGAATATTATTTCCGAAGAATTAATAAGAGAAATGTCAACAGTAAATGTAGATTTTTCAGATGAGTATGGTGGATTCAAGATTGTAACTGTTGGAAGGCTTTCAAAGGAAAAAGGCCAGGATATTGCCATTAAAGTATTAGCGGATTTAAGAGAGAATGGGTATAACGTTAATTGGTATTGTGTAGGGGAAGGCAGTGCTAGAGAAGAGTATGAAAATTTAATTAATGGTTACAACCTTAATAATCACTTTTTCTTGTTAGGAGAAAAGGATAATCCATACCCTTATATTAAGAATGCAGATATTTATGTTCAACCATCAAGACATGAAGGATATTGTTTAACGTTAGCAGAAGCAAAATGCTTGTATAAACCAATTGTAGTCACAAATTTTACTGGAGCGAATGAACAGATTGACAATGGTTTAAATGGATTAATAGTAAGTTGTGATGTACAAGAATTATATGAAACTATAAAGTTTCTTATTGATAATCCAAACCAAAAAGAGTTATTGACTACTAATTTAAAGAGCAAAAATGCTATTACAACAAATAAAAAAGAAAAAACGTTTAATGAATAAGTTAGGAAATGGGGTTTTAAAAATTGAACCAAAAATAACCGTTATTGTGCCTGTCTATAAAGCGGAACAATATATTCATAAATGTATTGATTCTATTTTATCACAAACATTCGAATGCTTTGAACTCATCCTTATTAACGATGGAACACCGGATAAGTCCGGAAAAATCTGTGATGAATATGCTCTTAAAGACAACAGGGTGATAGTAAATCATAAACCAAATGGTGGAGTATCTTCAGCACGTAATAATGGGATAAAGATTGCAAAAGGAGAGTATATGTTATTTGTTGACAGTGATGATTGGATTGAACCTAATACTTTGTCGACTTTAATAGATCACACTTTAAATGATGAGAATGATGTAATTATTTTTGGTTTAATCAAAGATTTATTTTCTAAAAAGGAATTAATAAAAAGTGAATACAATGGGTTCTTCAAAAAACAACAAATAAGCATTGAAGATCTAAGAAACAATTTTATATATTTTTTAAATTCGGTTGGAATGCACCCTTCTTGGATGTATCTATTTAAAACAGATATTATTGTTGAGCAAAATCTATACTTTGACAGTAAATTAGTATTATATGAGGATTTTGATTTTAACTTAAGATACCTGAATCATTCTAGTAAAATCACTTTTATACCAGACGCTTTGTATCATTACAATTTGGATGCATCAACAAACCAATTAGCTAAACGGAACAAAATTAATATAGTTTCTGATATTAGTACTGTTTGTAATTCGCTATTTGATTTCATAAATCATACCAATCAAAATATGATGCTCAAAAAAAACGCGGAACAAATGTATTCATATGTGCTTCCAATGTACACTTTATGTTTGAAAAATATAATCATCCACAAAAAAGTGACAAAAATGAGTGAGAAGTTTGAAGTACTAAAGCAACTACACAACGACGAAAATTTCAGACTTGTAATGTTGCACTATGCAAATTCTATTAGGTTTTATAAATTCCTATTTATTTTATTAAATAAAAAACTGTATTTATTTGCATATTTACTTCTTTTGTATAAGTTTTATAAATAAAGTAGTACTTTTTAGCCGGGGTGAGTTATTTAGATTTGATTTTATTATTTTAGGAAAATTGAAAGTAATAAATTTATTGATAAAGGGTGTGATGAAGTGGCAGAAAGTATCAGAAAGTTAGTAATGTTATTTAATAGAACTGAAAAGAAAAAGTTCCTAATTTTATTCTTTATGATGATAGTAGCAGCCTTGTTGGAAACAATAGGAATAGGATTGATTGTTCCTTTTGTAGGAATTGTAACCAATCCCGATATCATACAAAATCAAGCAATATTAGCATTTCTTTATCAATTGTTTAATTTTCAATCAACTAGATCATTCATTGTATTTTCAGTTGTGATGTTATTAGTGATATATGTATTAAAGAATCTCTATTTACTTCTTTTTAATTACGCACAATTCAGAGTGATTCTAAACCAGCAAGTTAAGCTGTCTAGCGTTTTGTTTAAAGAGTACTTAACCAAACCATACACTTTCCATTTACAACGAAATACAGCAGATTTACTGCGGAATGTAAACGGTGAAGTATCTAAGGTGTTTCGCGGGATTATAATGTCCGGATTTCAGTTAATCACTGAAATCCTTGTAATTACTTTTATTCTGGTGTTGCTATTAATAACTGCACCAATTGCAACCTTAGTAGCCTCTTGCTTATTAGGTGGAAGTGTTACTATATTTTTTGCATTTTTACGCAAAAAGATCAGCCATCTAGGTAAAGAACAGCAAAAAGTTAGTGGTTCAATGATTAAATGGGTTAATCAAGGATTAGGAGCAAGCAAAGAGGTTAAGGTTTCAGGAAAAGAGAGCTTTTTTATTAACTCTTATAAAGGCCAAAGCCAAATTAAAGCTAATAATAGTCGCTATATGAAAATGCTTGAAGTAACTCCTAGGTTATTTATTGAAACATTATTAATATCTATTGTTCTAATTACAATGCTTATACTTGTATTTCAAGGAACAAGCACAACGGGTATAGTTTCAACTATGGCATTATTTGCAATGGCAGCTTTTCGATTGTTGCCTTCCATTACGAAGGTTGTGTCATTGATTACCTCAATTCGATACAATCAACCTGCTCTAACAGTTGTTTATGAAGATTTATTTTTAAATAAGGAGGAACCCACAAAAGTTAAGCGTAATGAGTCAGTAATTATTAATAGTGGAGAAAAAACCTTTAAAGATTCAATAAAATTAAATAATGTTTCTTTCCATTATCCTAATCAAAAAGAATATGCAGTAAAAAATGTATCTCTAACGATACCTATAGGAAACTCTGTAGCTTTTGTGGGTGAATCAGGTGCAGGGAAAACAACTATTGTTGATATTATTCTTGGACTATTTAAGCCGGAACAGGGTTTTGTTTCTGTAGATGGTAAGGATTTATTTGATGAAAAATCACTATGGCAGCGAAAAATCGGTTATATTCCTCAATCTATATTTCTTTCTGATGATACTATACGTGGTAACGTTGCCTTTGGAATAGTGAAAGAACATATCGAAGATGTTGAAGTGTGGAGAGCATTAGAACAAGCACAATTGAAAGGTTTTGTTAAAAATCTTCCAGATCAACTAGAAACAAAAGTAGGCGAACGAGGTGTGAGACTTTCAGGCGGACAACGACAGCGAATAGGGATTGCTCGTGCTTTATACCATAACCCTGAAATACTGTTTATGGATGAGGCAACATCTGCCTTGGATAATGAAACTGAGAAAGAAATCATGAAAGCCATTGACGGTTTAAGAGGCGAAAAAACTCTAGTCATAATAGCTCATAGATTAAGTACAATTGAAAATTGCGATATTGTTTTTAAAATAAATGCAGGGAGATTGACAGAAATTGAGAATAAACTGAAAAGAACAGTAATTAAATTCGAAAAATCTAAGGAAGGTATAAAATATGTTCTATAAATTACGGGAATTTTTATATAAAAGTTCTCATAAAAAGGGTTTATGTAGCTTCATAATTTATCTCAAATCTGACTTACCCTATTATCATAGAAAAATAATGAACATCATTTATTTTAATTATTTAATGAAAGTAAAAGGTTATAGACTTCTTACTTTTGATAAAAAAATCACTAATGGTATCTTTAAAGTATTTGTTGATAAAAAATCTAATCTAGTGATTAAGGTTAATCGAAGGGATAGTAGTTCTAGCTCCAAATTTTATAAGAAAATAAAAGGAACCAAAGAATTTGATATATATAAGAAAACTCTTATGTCAGCCGTAAATAAAGAATTTTTGAAACCACATATTTGTTCTGTAACAGAGGTTTTTAGGGATGGAGGATATAAATCCCCCTTTGTTCAGGGGAAGAATATTCAAGTAATGTTAATTGAATTTCAGGAAGGACACTTAATGATATCCAAGGAAGAATCAGAAAAGCTGTTAACCGCAATTGACAATTTGTATTTAAACTTAAAACAATATTATCAAGCACATGAAAATTTACCAGGAGATTGGATGCTTCATAATTTAGTGTATGATAATGTTTCAAATAAAATAATAAATGTTGACATAGAGGGGTTTTACACTTTTAAAGGTTTTTTGCCAGACCGAATAAATAAACAATATCTTAACAACTTAAAGTATTTAATCAAAAAACATACAGAACATGAAGGTTAAATCTTGCGCCAATAACCAGGGTGTTTTAATTGCATCCTTATTTCTTAATAGTGAACTATTCTTGCGTTTTAATTGAGATTCGAAACTATAAACTATAGTTATTTATAAAAAAATATTAAGAGGTGGATTTTTATATGTATAATTCAAAAGGAATTATTATTAATTCGATTTCAAAATTGAAGAAAGGTTATTTAGAGATAGAATTTACAGTTCCAGACAGTGTTGAAAGGTTTTTTAATGAAAAAAGTTTTTTTTCTTCTTACTCTATTTCTATTGACAGTGTTCCGGATAGCATACTGTCCATTCCGCTTTTAGCTAATTTACTACCAGTTGCTTGGGCAAATGATGTAAATTTATTCATTGATGAAGTCGATGAAACTTTTTACGAATCAATCCCAGTATTAAAAGATGCTTTTCAGAAAATGTATCCAAAACTCAATTTAGGTGGCCATCTAATAGCTAACAAGATAGTTAAAAATGAAGCAAACAATTTAAGTAGGTCTTCACAGTTATTCAGTGGGGGGATAGATTCACTTACTACATATATAAGAAGAAGTAACGAGACTCCTTACCTCGTTACTATTTGGGGAGCAGACGTAAGATTAGATGAATTTGAGGCTTGGGAACAAGTACGAAATTACAATTCAAAATTAGCAAAAGATTTGAAAACTGAGATTGTATTTGTTAAGTCGAATTTTAAAGAATTTTTAAATCAAGGCCAACTAAAAGATGAATTTGGAGAAATTGTTATAAGTTGGTGGGCTGGTGTACAGCATGGATTAGGTTTATCAGGATTATGTGCTCCTATTACCTATGAAAAGGGGTTAGGGACTTTTTATATTGGATCGTCACATACAGTTGATTATAAGTTGCCATATGGTTCACATCCTTCAATTGATAATAATATTAAATGGGGGTCTACAAACGTTATTCATGACTCTTATGATTTAACTAGACAAGAAAAAATTAATATGATTGCTGATTATATAACTAACAAATATGGATCTTTGCAAATAAGAGTTTGTTGGTTGCCGGAGGGAAATGGAGGGAATTGTAATGAATGCGAAAAATGTTCTCGTACAATTATAGGATTAATTCTGGCAGGTTTAGATCCAAATCAGCATGGATTTTATGTTAGTAATTCTTTTCCATCTCATGTTAAAAAGCAATTTGAAACCCAAAAGTGGAAGATTACTGAGGCTATAGCATTTCAATGGCAGGATGTTCAAGACCATATTCCTCATAATTTAAATTTTGAAAATTCTGATTACAGAGACTTGTTTATTTGGTTGAAAAATTATAAGTTGAGACATTATCAACCTAGTTTATTAATAAGGGTACGTCTTATGGTTGCAAAAGCGTTGCCTGAAAGGTCAAAAAGAATCTTGAAAAAAATAATTAGAGTAGAGAACTGATAGGATTGATTTAATTGTAAAACGATTAAAACTAGAAAATTTTTAGGAGGAACTTTAATGGGGAATAGTATGTTGGAAAAAGATATGAAGACTAATTTAGCTTACTGGAAAAGAAAGATAGGAGATGGACCAACAGAATTAAGTCTTCCATTTGATCATCCTAGAACTACTAATTCTGATGCTTTAATTGAGTCTTATAATTTCATAATTTCAAATAATATCAAAGAGAAAATCGATAGTTTATTCTATCTAGAAAAAGTTACTTCGAATATATTGATTATGACAGTTTTTAATATACTACTGTACCGTTATAGCAATGAAGAGGATATATACATTGGTACTGAAATATTTGGGGTGAATAAGAATGACTTAAGATCTTCACTTGATAACACATTTCTAATGATAACAAGACTGGATAGTGATATGGGTTTCCGAGATGCTTTGGAAGAAGTCAGAAAAGTTTATCAGGAAGCAAAAGAGCACCAGCTCCCTTTTGGTGAGTTAGTTGCTGAAATGGGTGACCAAAAAAATAGCAACACTAATCGATTCTTCCAAGTAATGTTGAAAATACAGGACTTGAAGTTAACATATGAGGAAGCGGTAGATTCTCAAATAGAAAGAACGGATATCGGAAAAAGCACTGAACTAGTTGATTTAACATTAAAGATTACTCAAGTGAAAAATGAGCTTCATTGCTCATTTCTTTACAATGAAAATCTATTCGATAATGAAACCATGATTCGGATGGAAGGACATTTTAATAACTTGTTAGATGGAGTATTAGACAATACAGATATCTTAATATCTAGTGTGCCAATGTTAAATGCTCAGGAGAGACATCAGTTGATTGTTGAATGGAATAAGCCCACGTCAGATTACCCAAGGGATTCTAGTATCAATCAACTTTTTGAAGAGCAAGTAGAGTTGAATCCTAATAATGTTGCAATAATATTTGAAAATAATAAGATAACATATCAAGAACTAGATAATAGAGCTAATAAGATAGCAAGTTATCTAAAAAGAGCAAATATTAAAGATGAGCAGTTGGTTGCTATTTGCCTTAATCGCTCACCAGATATGATTGCGAGTTTCTTAGGAGTACTTAAGGCTGGTGGAGCATATTTACCGATTGATCTAGCCTATCCTAATGAACGAATTGAGTACATGCTTGAAAATTCAGGAATATCTTTTCTAATAACAACTGTGCTAATAGGTAAGGACCTTCCTTCACTAGATACAACACTGATCTATCTTGATAAAGAAGATGAGACTTTTGATTCTCGGCCAGAAACAATCACAAATACTAGTGGGCCAGATAGTTTGGCTTATGTAATGTACACATCAGGATCAACAGGGAAGCCTAAGGGGGTCGCAAATAACCATCAAGGAATAGTTCGTCTTGTCAAAAATATTACTTATGCAAATTTAGGGTCAGATGAAACAATTTTGAATAGAGCACCGATAGCTTTCGATGTATCTGTTTTCGAAATTTATGGTCCCTTATTAAATGGTGGCAAACTTGTTATTATCAATTCTCATAAACCTACATTTAAAGAAATTGCAAATCTGATATATAACTACAAAGTAACTACTCTCCGAGTAGGTCCAGATATGCTTAATATTTTATTAGAGGATTATAGTCATGAATTGAAGTCTTTAAAACAAGTTTTTTCAGGAGGAGAAGTCCTACCGGTTTGGCTTGCACGTAAATTTAAGCTCAAATTGGACGAATGTCAGTTAATAAATGCCTACGGCCCTACTGAAAATGCAGTGAACACAACCTGTTATCATGTAAATGAGCTTCCGGAGGGTGTAGCTTCTATTCCAATAGGAAAGCCGATTTCAAACGACTGCGTTTATATATTGGATAAATTTTTACAGCCTGTACCTATAGGAGTAGCGGGGGAAATCTATATAACTGGTGAAGGTATTGCACGAGGATATTTAAATAAACCTGAATTAACGAATGAAAAATTCCCTCCGGATCCTTTTATATTAGCAAAGGGGAGAAAACTTTATAAATCTGGAGATATGGGTCGTTATCGTTCTGATGGTAATATTGAGTTTATAGGGAGAATTGATGATCAAGTTAAGATAAGAGGAAATCGAATTGAATTAGGTGAAGTTGAGACAATCCTAGGAGAATTCCCAGGTGTTCGACACTTGGTGGCAGGAGTCACAAAAGGAAAGAGTGGAACTAATGAGCTTGTTGCTTATGTTGTGATGAACAACCTGACAAAGTTCGACCAACAAGACTTGCGTTCTTATTCTAGGCGGAAACTTCCAGAATCAATGATTCCAACCTTTTTTGTGGAAATGAGTGAAATCCCTGTTACACCTGTTGGAAAAATAGACCGTAAGAGATTACCTACACCTGTCGTCTTAACTTCAAAAGAACAATTTGTTTCACCAAGAAATGAGGTAGAGGAAAAATTAGTTCATTTATGGGAAACTATGTTGGATTTTAAACCAATCGGAGTGCGGGATCATTACTTCGATTTAGGTGGCAATTCTTTAGTTGCAATGCGAATGTTTGCCGATATAGAAACGTTATTTCATAAAAAATTACCTGTATCTATCATTTTCCAGGAGGATACAATTGAAAAATTAGCAAATTATTTAAGATCAAATGATCAATTGCATGATTGGTCATCTTCATTAGTGCCTATTCAACCATTAGGTAGTAAGCAACCAATTTTCTGTGTACATGGTGGGGGTGGGGAAGTACTAGGATATAGAGAGATGGCATTTAAATTTGGTAAGGAACAACCTATTTATGGGCTAAGATTCACTAATGACGAAAGTTCTAGTATAAGTGTTGAAACATTAGCTGAAAAATATGTTAAAGAAATAAAAGAAATACAACCCAACGGTCCATATTTTCTGTTTGGTTATTGTTTTGGAGGCGCAATTGCTTACGAAATGGCACAAAAGCTAATTAAGGAGACAGAGAAGGTCTCGTTATTAACAATCTTAAATTTTGCCAATCCAAAGCGTCAACCTGAAGAAAATCATTATCAAATAAATTATAAAAAAATAATAATAAATAATCTGAAAGTGCTTTTTACAATGCCATTAAAGCAACGATTTACTTTCTTTATTCAAAAAATTAAAAATGTCATGAGACTTATTGAAGTTACATCTGATATAGAGCAACCGGTAAGTGAAATTACTCAAACTAATAAAGGTCTGACTAAAGCGATTAATGCATATAAACCTAAACCTTACTCAAGTGAAATATTACTAATTCGAGCAAATAATTATAAAGACTTTGAAAAAAAACTTGGCTGGGAAACGACAAAAGAAGGATGTATTCGTGAGGAAACCATACACGCTGAACATGATGGGCTTCTGAAAGAACCTAACGTTGATTTAGTTGTGAAACACTTAAAGGGAAAATTGCAAGAAATAACTAGCCTAGTTAACTGAGAATAATTAGTACTTCAAATTTAACGAAAATTTCTTAGTAATTATCATTAAATATACTGAAGCAGAAGGAAAAAACCATGAATTTCCAGAATAAAATATAAAAATGTGTCGGGGTAGTAATTTTATTGCTATTCCTTCATGTACTGGAGGAGGTTAATGGTCTTAATTTCCTAAAATGAATGGTCTACCATTTCTGAATAATTACAAATGTCTACTTCTATATAGAATGTTATTTAGTGATGTAATAGACTAGTCAAACTTAAGATAAAATGTAATTTTTACTGTAATTTACAGTGAGAAAGATGCTCTTTATAAGTTCTATAAACGGTTGTGTAATGTTATTCATAATTTAGCTAATTATAATGTGGAGTTTCAATTTGTTAAGTGAAAATAAAGATATACTCTCAGGATCATAAAGTACTTGCAGTTGATGACAAAAGTATATTTTAATTGTTGTTTACCTTAATACCTACTCTTGATAGGGAGTTTTTCAACGATCACAGATTAGCACAATTGTTATAGGCTTTTAATTATCGATATCTTGATTTGACTGATAATATTTAACTGGAAATTGCGTTGACACAAGGATATTAAAATGATATTTTGAAATAGAACGTTCTTTATTGAGAATATAATTATGCTAACTTTTAAAAAACAAAGATAATTACTTAGCCAAAGGTATGTGTGATTATGTTTATATGTGTTTCGAAATCACGTCGTTCTATATAACGTATGTAAGTGGTGTTGACTGTTATTAGGAGGAATCTATGAGCGCAATTGTTGGTATCCATAACAGTAATCATGAACCTGTCGCTGTAGAATATATGCAAAATATGATGAAATCCCTGAAGAGTTATCCAGCTGACGAGGTTCAGATTTGGAATGATAAAAATGTCTTCCTTGGCTGCCATGCACAGTGGATAACACCAGAGTCGGTTGGTGAGAAATTACCATACTATGACTATGAAAGACAGTTGGCAATTACCATAGATGCAATTATTGATAATCGAAAAGATTTATTTAATAGTTTACAAATTGATCAATCACAAAGAAAGTTAATTCCTGATAGCCAATTAATTTTACTAGCTTATCATAAGTGGGGCGAAGAGGTTGTAAAGTATTTGGATGGGGATTTTGCTTTTATGATATGGGATGAGAGGAAGCAGAAGTTATTTGGAGCTAGAGATTTCTCTGGTGCAAGGACTCTTTATTTTCACACTGACCATGGACAGTTCGCATTTTCAACTACAATAGAACCTTTATTCACAATCCCTTACATAAAAAAGAAACTAAATGAAGATTGGCTAGCTGAATTTCTTGCAATACCAACGATTATTGAAGCAGTAGACATGTCAATCACAGTATATAAATCTATCTCACAAGTTCCTCCTTCCCATACAATCACTGTAATTAATGGGAAAGTTATTGTATCGAGGTACTGCACGATAGAGGTTAATGAAGAGTTAAAGCTTGGGTCAAATGAGGAGTATGGGGAAGCATTTTGTGATGTTTTTCAAAAAGCAATTTATGCTAGGACGCGAACACACGGGCAAGTAGGATCACATTTGAGTGGCGGTTTGGATTCTGGAACAGTTGTTAGTTTTGCTTCAAATAACCTTATAAAACAAAATAAAAAATTACACACGTATAGTTACTTAGCAGAAGATAGTTTTACAGATTGGACACCGAAGTATTATCAAGCAGACGAAAGTTCATTGGTAAAAGAAACGGTAGATTATGTAGGTAATATTACAGATAACTATTTGAGTTTTGAAGGAATGGACCCTTTGACTGAAGTGGATGATTTCACCAAGCTTATGGAAATGCCTTACAAGTTTTTTGAAAATTCATTTTGGTTAAAAGGAATTAACGAAATAGCTAACAAACAAGGGATTAAAGTTCTTTTAAATGGAGCAAGAGGAAACCACTCCATTTCTTGGGGCTCATCGAAGCTGAACGTAAACTATTACACTTCACTATTTAAAAAAATGAGATGGTTAAAGCTTAATAGCGAACTAGAATACTACACTAAGAATTATCATATGGGAAAGTCAGATATACTTCCTATTGTTGCAAAGAAAGCATTTCCAACCATATTGAATAAGACTACTAAAAAAAGTCATCAATTTAGAAATGAATTTCCTACTATAATTAATCCATCATTTGCTAACAAGACGAATGTAATTGAAAGGCTTAAGCAATATGGTCTTGACCCAACATCAGGGCCCGTTGAAGATTTAACAAAATATAGGAAGAACTACTTCAAGCAACTACATGTTTGGAATAAAAGTGGGGTTGCAGAAACAAAATTATCCTTGCGTTACTCGTTGTGGAATCGTGACCCAACAAACGATATTAATGTTATCCGGTTTTGTTTAGCTATACCGGAGGAACAATATGTTCTAAATGGAATGGAACGTTCATTTATTAGAAGAGCTACAAAAGATTTTCTTCCTGATAAGGTGAGACTTAACTATCATACACGTGGGATTCAAGGGGCAGATACAATTCATCGTATTGCTAAACATTGGGACTATTTCATAGATGAATTACAACAGCTAAGCAATGACTCTCTAGTTTCTGAATTTCTAGATTTAAATGTGATTAGAAATTGCTTATCAAGGATAGGGACCAAACCAAGGCAGGAATTAATATTTGAAAATGACTTTAAGGTTCTAACACGTAGTTTAATCGTGTACCGTTTTTTGAAGAATATGGGCTGATTTGGGGAGGTGATAATGATGAAGAGAGAGTGGAAAAAGCCATTGTTAGAAGTTCTTGATGTAAGCATGACAATGAATGGACCAGGGAATGCGAACGCGGATTGCTTTGATGTTTCTGATGGCCGTGAGGAGACACATGAAGGAAGGTCAAATGCAAGTTGCTTAGGTAGTTAGGATAGTTTTTGGAAATGAAATTATTACTTAACCCTTATACGTAAAGTATAAGGGTTTTATTAAACGGGATGGGTGTTGGATGACAGTTACCGATAACAAGATTATATACAAGGTATTCGGGCTAAATGTTTCAAGTGAACTCTATTTTCCTGAGTTACCTCAAATTAGTGCCAGGGATAATCTAGTGGATATTTTAATAAGCAAGTCTGATTTATCGTTTATATGGGCTGAATTAGCAGTACCAAATAAGTACTTTGTTGTTAAAGAAAATGTTGTTCTATTTCAAGTGCCTAGGGTGGCCACCTTTTTGATTGAAAATGGAAAAGAAATTACTTTTTCACCTTTGGAAGGAGTACAGGAAGATCAAATTAGGCTTTATATCCTTGGAACCTGCATGGGTGCGCTTTTAATGCAACGGAATATCCTCCCCTTACATGGCAGTGCAATTGCCATTGATGGAAAGGCATATACAATTGTGGGTGATTCCGGCGTTGGGAAATCAACACTTGCTTCGGCTTTTCTACAAAAAGGCTATCAGTTACTTAGTGATGATGTGATTCCAGTAACGCTATCTAATCAAAACATCCCGTATGTTACGCCTGCATACCCGCAACAAAAGTTGTGGCAAGAAAGTTTGAATGAGTTTGGAATGGAATCAAGTCAGCTACGTCCAATTATTGATAGAGAGACCAAGTTTGCTGTCCCGGTTCCAGACCAGTTTGCTCATGAACCGATGCCGCTTGCAGGAGTTATAGAATTAGTTAAAACAGAAACTGAAGAAATCAAAATACGACCGGTTCTTGCCCTCGAACGACTTCATACCTTGTTTGTTCACACGTACCGAAACTTTCTGATTAAGAGGTCGGGTTTGATGGAATGGCATTTTGATACTACAACTAAGATTGCTAATAAAATCGATTTATTTCGGTTAGAACGACCTACATCTTGTTTCACGGCCAATGAATTAACGGATGTCATTTTGACGGAGATAAAAAAGGAGGAACCAAATTTATGATTGAACATCAAGCTGTTTCGCTTAATCAGATTGTTAAACAAGGTGAAGGAAACATTGTAAGTAATATGGATGGAGAGAAAGTAATGTTAAGTATCCACAAAGGCAAGTACTATAACTTAGGTGAAATGGGTGGGGAAATTTGGGAACAGATTAAGGACCCCACTTCCGTTAAGGAATTGATTGAATCTTTACTCTCTCAGTATGATGTTGAAGAAAGCGAATGTCGGGATCAGGTCATTTCGTTCTTAGGTATGTTGGCAAACGAAGAATTGATTCAACTATCATAATTAAGGAAGGAATTAAGAAATGAGGAAGTTTAAGAGTTTTTTATTAATGGATCGAAAATTGAAACTGCTATTATTTGAATCTTATTTTTACTTAGGATGGGCTCGCATATTAAAAAATGTACCTTTTTCAAAGGTAGCTCCTTCCTTGGGCATCCAAATGCAAGAGACCACGAGAAATAATGATTTAGCGAACAAACAATTGTTAAGCAGTGTTTCTCAGGCAATCCACATGATGAGCCGCTACACCTTTTGGGAGAGTCAATGTCTCGTTAAAGCAATTGCTGCAATGAAAATGTTGGAGAAACGTAATGTGGAGAGCACATTGTATTTAGGGACTGCAAAAGATGAGTCCGGGAAGTTAGTTGCACATGCATGGTTACGAAGCGGTTCGTATTATATTACTGGATCAGAAGTAATGGAGCAATTTACTGTCGTTAGTAAATTTGCAAAAAACGTTTAAAATGAAGGAGA
Organism: Aquibacillus halophilus; assembly: GCF_009649745.1. Taxonomy (GTDB): domain Bacteria; phylum Bacillota; class Bacilli; order Bacillales; family Amphibacillaceae; genus Aquibacillus; species Aquibacillus halophilus. Next base: position 63,149 of record NZ_WJNG01000006.1, read on the forward strand.
AAAAATGGATAACAAATATCGTCTCGAGTTAGCAGGAATATCGAAAGAATTACTTTTAATCCTCGAATTCCTGAAAAGGGATGAGTATGCCCCTCTAATTGAACCCCAACTGTTAATAAATGTCGACTGGAATTTATTTATCAATCTAGTGAATCATCATCGTCTTTATCCACTTCTATATCGTAAGTTGAAGTTAGTTAAAAAAGGCTTGATTCCAAAGTTCGTTATAGAATACATCGAACAAAAATATAAGCAAAATACATTCCAGATGTTGTTACTTAGTGCTGAAATGGAGCAAATCAGTAAGTTATTTAATCAAGGAGAAATCAGGTCTCTGTTTCTGAAGGGACCAATACTTGCCCAAGAGCTGTACGGAGATGTTTCTCTTCGAACCTCGAGTGACTTAGATATTCTAATTCCAATTAATAAACTAGAGAATGCGGAAAGACTGCTCGAGAATCTAGGGTACGAAAAAGACGACTATATTCAAACCGTGTTAAACGATTGGAAATGGCGTCACCACCATGTTACTTATATTCATCCAGAAAAAAGATTGAAACTAGAAATACATTGGAGATTAAATCCAGGGCCAAGTAAAGAACCGAGCTTTGAACAGTTGTGGGAACGAAAAACAAGAAGCTCACTTATCAGCTATCCCGTTTATCTACTAGGTAAAGAAGATTTATTTTTATTGCTCGTGTCCCACGGTGCTAGGCATGGTTGGTCCAGGCTGCGCTGGTTACTCGATATCAGTCAGCTGTTGAATCAGAAACTAGATTGGCCTAAAGTTGGTAAGCTACTTAGAACCTACCATTTTCAGAATGAAGGTGGTCAGTCTGTGATTCTAGCTTCGGAGCTGTTGGGTTCGAAAATCAGTGAAAACATGACCTCTTTATTATTAGGAGAAAAACAAAGCCAATTGGCACAACAAGCGACTTTTTACTTTAAACAGATGGTTAACTTACATACCAATCCAGTTCCAAACGAAATAGCTGTTTATCATAAACGTTATTTGTTTTCATTAATGTCAGTTCAACGAAAAATAGTATTTATAGTAAATTTTTTTCATCCGTATCCAGAGGATGCTCATACATTACCATTACCAAAGCAATTTCACTTTCTTTATTTTCCGTTAAGGCCTTTATTATGGGCGTGGAGAAAAATGAGGCAACAAGCTTTATCCTAGGGGGATAATCGAATGCGGCATATCTTGTATTTTTTGAAACAAATTCATACTTATTCGGGCAAAACTCTCTACATAAATATGTTTGCAATGATGGGAATTAGTTTATTGGAAGGTGTTGGGATACTTCTGCTCATTCCAATGATAAGTATGAGCGGAATCGTCGATTTAGGTGGAGGAGATATCCCGATTGTGGGCAACTTGTTCAGTCTACTGGAAGGCATACCTAGTTCGATAGCATTGCCTTCAATATTAGCTATTTACGTGTTGATTGTCATAAGTCAAAACGTGTTGAACCGGCAAATTACAGTTAAGAATGCAATTATCCAACATGGGTTTTTAAGGCATGTCAGATTAGAAACCTACGGACTGCTCCTCCATGCCAATTGGAATTTTTATATCAAAAATAGGAAATCAGATTTAATTAACCTACTAACAGCAGAGATTGCTCGCGCAAGTGCAGGTACGAATTCATTTTTACAGTTTGTTGCTTCACTGGTATTTACTAGTATGCAAATCATACTTGCCTTTGTTCTATCACCAACTATAACTGCTTTTGTACTGATGTGTGGGTTAGTGCTTATCTTTTTTAATCGTAAGTTTCTTACCCGTTCGTTGGAACTTGGGAACAGGAATTATGAACTAGGTAGAAGTTATTTATCAGGAATTACAGATCAGATTAATGGAATTAAAGATATAAAGAGTAATACGTTGGAAGAATCGAGAATGGACTGGTACAGCTCGATAACACATAGAATGCAGACAGAACAAGTTGAATACACGAAACTAAAAAGTACTTCACAGTTATACTATAAAGTCGCATCTGCCGTATTGATAGCAGGATTTATTTTAATAGCTGTAAATTTATTCAACGCTCAGGCGGGCCAATTGATGTTAGTGATTGTCATATTTTCGAGGCTATGGCCACGAGTTGCGGGAATTCAAGCTTCGATGGAGCAAATTGCGACCATGATACCGGCTTTCAAAGCAGTAAAAGCCTTGCAACATGAATGTAAAAATGTCCAGGAGTTTACTACTAAGTTTGACCAGGCTGTTAAACCACTTGAGATTAGAATCGGCGTTTCTTGCGAGAATGTTAGCTTCAAATACAATCAGAATGCCGAGAAATACGCTTTAAACAATATTAATCTTTCCATTCCATCTAATCAAATGACGGCTTTTGTTGGTAAATCAGGAGCTGGGAAAAGCACCTTGATTGACTTATTGATGGGCTTAAATCAACCACAGAAAGGAATGGTGCTGATTGATGACACTCCACTAACAAGTGAGAATTTAACAGCTTTGAGGCAATCGATTAGTTATGTAGCACAGGAACCGTTCTTATTTAATACGAGCATTAGGGATAATTTAACATTAGTAGAACCAAGTGCAACAGAGGCGCAGTTATGGTCAGCACTAGAATTCTCTTCAGCTGCTGAATTTGTTAGTAAGCTTCCTGACGGACTAGATAGCTTAATAGGTGACCGAGGAATTAGATTATCAGGTGGAGAAAGACAACGACTTGTTTTGGCAAGAGCTATTTTACGGAAGCCTTCTATATTAGTACTTGATGAGGCAACAAGTGCACTTGATACAGAAAATGAGATGAAGATCCAAGAGGCATTAGAGAGACTTAAAGGGAACATGACCATCATTGTTATTGCTCATCGGCTATCGACAATCCGTAACGCTGATCAAGTGGTCGTTCTCGATGAAGGAGAAATAGTCCAAATCGGAGAATTTGCCCAGCTTGCTGAGGAGAAGAGAAGTATGTTCAGTCACCTGTTAGGGAATCAATTGAAAGCAACCAATTAAAATTTCAATATGAGTTGGGTAAATTTATAAAAATATTGGAATCGTTGTTATAGTTATAGAAGGGATAGATCTAATGAAAAAAACTCTATTAGTTTTTTTAAAATGTGCAGTCTTAACGCTATTAATCAGCTGTTCGTCAATTACAGAAGATGATTCAGACCAACAAGATGAACTAGAACAAAAAAATGCTCAGGAGTCTGTGGAAACATCAGAAGAAACAATAGAAACAGAGGAAGCTTCAACAGACACCCCTGTACAAAATAGTAATAATCAACTTTTTGTTCCAAGTGAAGATGATAATATTATCTCAATTATTGAACTGCCAACTAATCGTGTTTCTGGTGAAATAAAGACAGGCGAAAGACCTGCGAATGTTGTATTTTTAAAAGAACAAGAGAAGGCGTTCGTTACGCAACGTAATGGAAATAGTATAGGTGTAATTGATTTAGACGAATACACGATGATAAAGGAAATTGAAGTTGGGATTGATCCTCATGGTCTAGTACTTACAGAGGATAAGGAACAACTTTATGTAACGACGGTAGGGGATCAATATGTCTATGTGATTGATACGCTAAAAGAAGAAGTGAGTAGAAAAATTGATTTAGGAAGTGGTGCAAGAACCAATTATCCAACTCTTGATGGGGATAAACTATATGTAACTGATCATTCAAATCAACTAGTTTACGCAATTGAAAATGATCAAATAATTAAAACTTATAAAGTCAGTGGTGCTCCAATGGTATCTAGAACTAGTAAGGATGGTAGTTTACTTTATGTTGCTTCAAGTAGCTATGGTGCTCTGGAAGTATTTGATACAAATACAGGTGAAAAGGTGAATGAAATCAAATCAGGTGATGACGTAACTGATTTTGTGATAACTGATGATGAGAAACGTTTGATTGCAACAAATAAAAATGAAAACAGCGTTAGTATTATTGATTTAGTTTCAGGTAAGATTATTGAAAAAATCGATGATTTAGCTGCACCTAAACATATTTCGTTTAATGGCGACGAATCTATGGTCTATTTAACACTTGGTGGTACAAATAAAGTTGCTGTTATTAATCTGGAATCAACGGAACTTGTTGAAGAGATAGTGGTAGGGAGTACTCCACATGGGATTCAACTAAGGTAAGCTTGCTGATAGACATAAAAAAGTCTTGATAACTCATTAACAAAACATTCACTTATCTATGGTCGGTGTTTTGTAAATTAAGGAGCGTTGTCTTGAAGAAGCTAGGTGGTAAATTTTTGAAAGGTACCATTTTATTAATGTTTTTTTTAGTTGTTTATACTGTATGGGACAATAATCGAATAATAGTTGTTAAACAAGATATACCTATAGAAGATCTTCCAAACGAGTTGGAAAATTACACTATCCTTCAAGTTTCTGATCTTCATGAAAAAAACTTTGGAAAAAACCAAGAACGGTTAATTAAAGCTATAAATTCTATCAAATATGATGCGATACTCTTTACAGGAGATATGATAGAAAATAAAGAAAGTGCAACTTATCAACCTTTTTATGAGGTATTAGAAGGAATAGAAAATAAAAAAACAGCATTATTTATACCAGGTAATACCGATCCAGATAGTTATTATGTTCACTTAACAGTAGAAAAAAGTGAATTTATTAATGGATTGGAAGACAGAGGGGTAAAACTTTTGGAATCAGTTTACACAGTTGAAGTTGGAACGAAAACTATTGATTTTGTTAATTTTGAATTATCGATTATGGATGGAAAAGTAAGCACGATTGAGGGAATACCACAACCGTCATATATTCAAGACAATCAATATATTGCCTATCAAAGTTTATTGTTAGAGGAAATGAAATATTTAGATCAAGGGGTGGACAAGAATGTGTTAATTGCTCTTAGCCATTATCCCGCAATTGATGCTAGAATTGACCAAATTAATGAAAGGCCGCTTTTGAAAATGCGGAATTTTGATTTAGTGATAGCAGGTCATTACCATGGAGGGCAAATTCGTCTGCCATTTATAGGTGCTTTATTTGTACCAGAGCCATGGTACTCGGATAGTTTTTTCCCTCCGCAAAATCGTGTAAAAGGACTTTGGGAATATAAGGGTCTCAAGCAATATGTAAGTGCAGGCCTTGGAAGTAGTGATGCGGTCTCGTATTTGGATTTTCGATTTTTAAATTCACCTGAGATAAATGTATTGAAATTTAAAAAAAGTCATTAGACTTAGATGCCTGTCGTGTTTAAACATGTGAATGACTAAGCTTATATACTGTTAAATATGTTGAATATTTGTTCTCATTTTTAAAATTTAATAGTGGAGAAAAATTAATGTGAAAGTGAAATGAACAAAAAATTCAATATAATAGTAGTAATTCGCTGGATCTAGTGATGGCGGATTAACAATCAATTGGTACTTGCTGAAGGAAAAAGATAGGTGTGCAAATACTTGTCATTCAGAGTAAACAAGCTCTTAGAGTGACGAAAGTTGAAGGAACTGTTTTTCTTGCATACGATTGGGAAATACAAATTCAACATGTCCCTATCCAACGATTATTAAAAGGAGGTTAGTCGATATGAGCAATCAACAATTAAAATTGACTTTTGTTGGGGATGTAATGTGTGAATCAAAGCAGATACCTGCACATGAATTGAGTAATGGTCAATATGACTACAATGAAGTCTTTATAGATATTAAAACGCATCTTGGAAAGTCAGACTATGTTGTTGCAAATCTTGAAACCCCAATAGCTGGAAAAGAGTTAGGATACACAACAGAAAAATATAGCTATAATACACCAAAAGAATTTGTTGAGTCATTAAAAAGATCAGGTGTTAACTTGGTATCTACTGCTAATAATCATTGTTTAGACCGTGGTGTACAAGGACTAAGGAACACAATAAAACAATTAGACGAAATAGAATTAAAGCACGTTGGCACGAATTCGGATAAGGATAGCAGGAAATATCTAATAGAAGAAATAGAAGGAATTAAGATTGGATTTCTTTCTTATACATATGGTACAAATGCTTTCGCCAACAATGTCTATCTTAAAAAAGAAGAAAAATATATGGTCAATTTATTCCAGGAACAAGAGTTAAATAATAGGTTAACTAGGAAAATATATCATAATCCTGCTAATTTGTTTTCGCGTATTTATAATAAATTCGGTAGATTATTAAATCCGCAGCAATTTATGAAACCAGTATATGAGCGGAAAGAAAGAAGTATTCAATGTAAAAAACAATTGGTAAAAGATTTGAAACAATGTAAAGAAGATGGTGCGGAATATATTGTTATGCTTATGCATGCTGGAGGACAGTATAATGATTCTCCAACTACCTATACACAGAAGCTTTCAAACTTTTTGTTAAAAAAAGGTGTTGATGCCGTGATTGGTAATCATGAACATGTAGTTCACCATTGTAAAATTCAAGGGAACAATCAAGAAAAAATAACTGCATATTCACTTGGTGGTTTTTCAGGAATAGCTGGTGTCTATAAAGAGCCATATAATAAAATGGCAGATTACTCGGTAATTTTCAATGTATATCTTTCGAAAAAAGGTAATGAAGTTAAAGTTCAAAAAACTACATTTTCAGTAATTAAATCAATTCCATTTGGTAAAGATAAAGTCAAAACAGTTCTTGTGAATGACCTAATCAGAAACTGTGAAAATGAAAATGAAAGACAAAAGTTGCTTTCAGATAATGAGAAAATGGTTAATACCTTCTTTGGTTCTCAATTTAAAGTAGTTGAAATTCAAGATGAATATAATCTTAAATCTATTAATTGAAGTAGTATCACCATTAAAAAGAGCCTTGCTTTGTCTGTAACTGAGAGTGATTTCAAATTAAATAGGCAGGCATTCTACTATTTCATCCAATCTTCAAATAACCCGCTTCCATTGCAACCTGGACAATGATAATCACTGCCATAATAATGTTCATAAGACATTATTGGAATTCCCATTCCGTTGCAATCGGGGCACTTTCCCAATTTCTCCATTTTAACTACTTTTTTCTGATACATTCCGTCTGCCCAATCGGATAGCTTACTGAGTACTCCCATCATTTATCACCTCAATTTTTACTATGTGCTATTATGATTATTTTATTCCATTGATGGAATAATGGACACTCGTCACAGTTTGAAATGAGCACTTTTGACCTGAAAAGCTGTATTAACTGTATTAAATGAAGCAAAAACGATTATAACCACGGAAGAAAAACTGGAAAACGTGGAAAATGTTTATGTGTTGAAGTAGAATTAACCATAGTATGTAATCGTCATTAAAAGAGCTTCTGAGGTGAACAAAATGAAGAAAAATTCTTCATCAATTGTAAATAAAGACCCTAATTCAACTGAACCAAATACAAGTTTAATCGCGGACATACAATCCCTTTTCAAAGCAATCGTACTGATATCCAATGTTCTTCCTGTTTTTACAGGTTTTTGGTTAGCGCTCTATTTTACCGAAAGCTCCTTATTAGGAAATTGGGATCTACTTTTGTTAACAATCATCGGAAGCACGCTAATTATGGCAGGTGCTTTACTGCTTAATAATTGGTATGATGCCGATATTGATGCTGTCATGGAACGAACTAAAAATCGCCCGACTGTAACTGGGACGATTTCTTTAAAGGTTGTTTTGTGGATGGGTATAACCATCAGTGTTCTAGGGCTGCTTCTTCTTCTCATGACAACTATTGAAGCTGCTATTTATGCTCTTGTGGGATGGGTTACTTATGTTGTGTTATACACGATGTGGTCCAAACGAAAATATACATTGAATACTGTAATTGGGAGTGTTTCTGGAGCCGTTACGCCATTGATTGGCTGGGCAGCAATTGATTCTGCTTTTCACATTGTTCCGATTATCTTATTTTTGATTATCTTTATCTGGCAAATTCCTCATACCTTTGCAATAGCGATGAAAAAATCTGGAGAATATAAGGCTGCGGGGGTTGCGATGCTACCTGTTGTACATGGGTTTGCAATTACAAAACGCCAAATGGTTATTTACATTGCTTGCTTATTTCCGTTACCCTTTTTTATTCTATCGTTAGGCAACTTATTTATAATAGTGGCTACGTTACTTAATAGTGGGTGGTTAGCTCTTGGTATTACTGGATTTTTTACTAAAGATGATTTCCAATGGGCGCACCGGATGTTTTTGTATTCGGTAAATTACCTAATGATCTTGTTTGTAATGATGATCGTTGTAACCTTATTTTAAATTGATAGATTAATAAAAAACTGGCAAGTAGACAGAATCTACTTGCCAGTTTTGTTATTCCTTCAATTGAGAAGTGTCTTAACTAGCATTTCCTTTTGCGACAGGTGGTGCGACTATTTTTCGTTCAGTTGCAATCCAAACTAGTCCCAAAACAATAACTAGTCCTCCAAAAATTTGTGCTAATGAGATAGCTTCGTTAAAGAACAATACTCCTGCTACAGCAGCTGATGCTGGCACGAAATACCGGTAGAAGTTAGCCTTTGTTGCACCAACATGTTTCATTGATAAATTCCAAGCGACAAAGGCAAAAACAGTACATAAAATTACATTATAGGCAATGGCACCCCATGTAATAGGGGAAAGTTGAGTCCACTCTATGCTTGACCACCCACCAAATGTAAAAGGAATCAAGAACAGAGATCCGAATAATATATACCAGGTTGTTACACGCATAGGTGAATATTTGTTCATCAGAGGCATACAAGCAAGATTGAATAGTGCCCCAATTAAACTAATACATAGTGCAAGAATGTTACCAAGCATATACTCTGAACTAAGGTCGAATCCATCTTTTCCTCCAAGAATAATAAGGGTTACCCCTACTAACGCAACAAATCCACCGGTTGCTAATCGAAGGGTCATTTTTTCTCGAGTAAATAGAGGAGCAAATAGAGCCGCAAAAATTGGCCACGGTGCTACGTTTAGTAAAGATGCGTTGGCTAGGGTCGTGAATTTGATTGCGTACATGACAAGTAATTCTAAAATTGTTACCCCAACGAAACCAATGACAGCTAGACGGATAAGGTCTTTTTTTTCTACTTTTATATTTCCCTCAGTAATTTTTAAAATGATAAATAAAAACGGTAGGGCTAATCCGAATCGAAGTAGTACGAAGATTTCGGCTGTAAAAACCTCCATTGCCCAGCGTGAAACGCCAAAATTGATACCCCATATGATTGATACTAAAATAAGTCCTAAGTAATAAATTAATTTCAATGTAAGATTCATCCATTCGTGTGTAAGTAATATTTAGTAATTATCGCATGTTATTGAAGTGGTTACTACCTAAATGTATTAAATAGTTGTTAAGCTCCTTAGTATAAGTAATTTAAATAGTAAATTAATACATAATAGTTTTCTTATCCTTGGAATGTATGTTTATAATGAATAAAAGGAGGCGTTAAAAATGAGTACTAAAGATGAAAGACTTTATGCCATGTTAATTTATCTACTTAGTTTCCCGTTTCCAATTCTTGCACCACTAATTATCTGGTTAATGAAAAGGGAAGAATCGGAATTTATTGAATATCATGGCAAGGAATATTTAAATTTATTAATATCATACACGATTTACTTGACGGTAAGTGCTTTATCTCTACTACTTCTAATAGGGGTTGTACTGTTACCAGTTGTCGGTACTATGTTAGCTGTTTTTACTATTATTGCAGCAATAAAATCTTATAATGGTGAAAAATATCGAATACCACTAATTATCCGTTTTGTTAAGTAACTTATTATAACCTTGTGGATTAAAAAATGGAGGCACTATCATCAATGATAGTGCCTTTTGTTATGAAGTAAAGAGCATCTTAATTTTCCACTATGTTTAGAATCTGAAGTGGTACGGGAATGGCTAACTATAAGGTTAACTACCGTTGATTGTAGTAAATAAAGGAGGAATTTTCATGGTTTCTAAAGATGAAAAACTGTTTGGGATGTTAATCTATCTGATTAGTTTCCCTTTCCCAATCCTCGGTCCATTGGTTATCTGGTTGATTAAAAGGGAAACGTCAGATTTTGTTAACTATCATGGGAAAGAATATTGGAATCTGTTCTTTTCTTATTTGATCTACTCTGTTGTAAGTGGTATTCTACTCCTTATTATTTATTTAATAGTAGGTAGCGGTTTAGCTATTTTTATAACTGCAGCCATACTGTTTTCAATAATTGGTTTACTGTTAACAATTTTCACTATCGTAGCAGCAGTGAAATCCTATCAAGGAGAAAAGTATCGCTTCCCACTTATACTACATTTGATTAAGTAAATGGTTTAGTAACTAAAAAATCGGCACCAGAATTGGTGCCGATCTTTATCTGTCTATAAGCTTCCTTTTCTAATAATGCTTTCCATCATGTCCGTATTTGGGTAATTTACTTCTTTATATTTAGCGATTGTTTTTTCGAAATCATACGCTACTCGCTCAATCGAAGTACTGACACTGCCATCATTAATATCGACAATCGCGTAAGATGCTTTTGCCTGTCCATCAAATGGAAGGCCAACGCTACCAAGATTGATTATCGTTTTTCCGTTAATATATCTGATGTATGGTTTATGAATGTGGCCATAAAGATAAATGTCCGCGGTCTTATCGGTCATCATTGTTTCTTCTATTTTATCATCAGCAGTATTTGGCAGTACCACATCAAATAAGCTATTAGGTGTTGCATGAAAGGCATGGAATGAAATACCTTCTTCTTCAAATGCTAGTTCCGTGGGAAGATTAGCTAAATAATCAATATCAGTTTGAGCCAGTTGAGAAACAGTCCAATTACGCTCCTTGTTCATTAGTTCTAGTACTTTATTAGGTACTTCTCCTTCTTGTACTCCTCGGACAATCCATTCGTCAGCATTTCCCTTAATAACGGTTGTGTACAACTTTTGTATCAATTCAATTGAACGTTTGGGTTCTGGACCTCGATAAGCAATATCTCCCAGTACTAGTACTTTATCTACTTGTTTCTTGTTAATATTCTCAAGGACAGCTTCTAAGGCAATTGCATTTCCATGTATATCCGAAATAAAGGCTATTCTCATTGTAAACGCTCCTCTTTTAGCTTTTCTTTCATCATATCATTAATTGATGGTGAGGTTAAAGGGAATGAAAAATGGACACCTTTTTGGAAAAAGGCATCCATTCTGTTAGCTTATTGAATTTTGAATTCTATTTGTTCTAATCAACAACACTACATATAGCACCATGGATAGAAACACAGAAATTGCTGATCCAAGGTAGATGTAGCTATAACCGAATAAATAGGCTATTTGTCCGAATGCAATGGCTCCAATGCCGACACCAAGGTCAAAAAAGGAGAAAAATGTTGCATTTGCCATTCCTTTTCGATTATTAGGAGCCTTCTCAACAGACCAAGCTTGTAATGCTGGTTGTACGCTTCCAAACCCTAAGCCATAAAGAGCTGCTGCGATATAGAGCACGAGTGAATTGGGAAGCCATACTAGAAGGAGCATCGCTAGCAGAATCATGAAAGTTCCTGGTAAAAAAACTATTAGATGCCCTTTTAAATCATATATTTTACCGGCAAACGATCTTGATATCATCAAAAAAATTGCAAAGAGTAAGAAGTACATTTCGATGCCATCAATCCCTTCGGCAGCAGTGTACAGTGGAAGAAAAGAAGCAAGGCCACCGAAAGTAACTGTAATGAAGAATAATAGGACAGAGGGTTGGATTGCACTTTTTTCGAAAATATCAAATTTAGGAGCAACCGATTTATGTTCCGATTTTTCTACTTTTTTATATTTTATTTGAGAAGATAACAGTAAGGCAACCGCACCTAGAGCAGCACAAATTAAGAAAAGCTGAGGAAATGAAATGTGGCCAACTAGTGTTAACCCTAATGCTGGACCGAACGCGAGGGCAATGTTGCCGGATAAACCGAAATAACCCATCCCTTCCCCACGTCGCTTAGGTGGAATCAAATCTGTTGCAATTGTACCTGTAGCAGTTGTCGAAAATCCCCACCCTATTCCTTGAACAATTCGCATCATAAATAGAAAGGCAATACTTGGAACAATTGCGTACGAACCGACGGAAAGCACGAAAATAGCTAATCCAATCATGTAAACAAACTGTCTACCCTTAGATTCTAATGAGTGACCAGCATATGGCCGGAAAATTAACGCAGAGAAAGTGAAAATACCTGTAATAACACCAATTAATTGATCACTTCCACCTAAATGTTGTACAAATAATGGAAGTGTGGGAAGTGTCATCTGAAAACCTAAGAAAATAAAAAAGTTTGCCATGCAGATGAGGGCAAAGTCTTTTGTCCAAATTTTATCATCCTTTACATGGGGTTTTTCAATTGTTTTTTCCATTATGTTTTACCCCTTCCTTCGACACTCGAAATATATTATACAAGAGAAATAGTTAGGTGTCACGAGGTTAATTTATCTAGTTAAAGAGTAAGTTTTTAAAAATACCTTTCGTATCAGAATAAAACGAACAAAACAAGATAATATTCTCTATTGAGAATGTTATGAAGTTATAGTATTATTAATAGAGATACTTATTCTGGATTTTCTGTTTTTTTGCTCTTTATGTTCTTTATCAAGAACAAGTGTTGATAGTTACATAGATTGGTAGTTATTTGCTTGATTTCTAGAGGGATGTAAAAACCCTACCACATTGATGCTTTTAAAACGCTAATGATCGGAGTTACTATTTTTGAAGGGAAGTGTGTTAAATGAAATCACAAATCATTGTTGATAAAGTTACCGTCATAAACAGGGAGTTGATTGTCCATTATCATTGTAAGGGCGAAATTGCTAATTATATCAATGGTAATAGATTTGTAGCAAAATATGATAGTGATATCAAAAATGTACCTGAAAGTTTGTTGATTATTCCTTTTCTAGCAAATGTTACTCCAATAGCGTGGGTTACCAATTCTATTATTTATTGTGGACAAGTAGATTTGCAGTTTTATAAGAGTCTAAATGTGCTGAAAGATTACTTTAAAAGCATGTATCCAAGCTTTTTATGTGAAAGTGATTTGACTCCTAATCTTATTATTAATAATGATACGCATCTTAAGGAAAACTCTAAGTCTGCTCTTTTCTTTAATAATGGGATTGCCTCGGTAGCGTCATCCATTCAGAGAAGAGATGATGAGCCTCTATTGATTTCAGTATGGGGTGCGGAAACAGAAGTGACTAATCAGGAAGCATGGCAGGCTGTATCAGAGGAGTTAAGGAATTTTGCTACTAGTTTTGATACCAAGGTAAGTGTAATTAAATCCAATTTCAGAGATATGATTAACTATGAAGAATTGAATGGATCATTTGAGGAATTGATTGGTGGCCATTGGTGGACTAAAATTCAACATGATCTAGGAATAATTGGATTGTCCGCACCACTTGCTTATCATCATCAAATAACAAAGCTTTATATCGGTGCAACTCATCAACCTTCTTTTATAAGTCCATTCGGTTCAGATATAGAAATAGAGAGTAATATAAGCTGGGGAAGTGACTTACTTCAAGTCTTCCCACAGGGATATGTATTGACTAGACATGAAAAGATAGCTTTAATAAGCAACTATATAAAGACGTATGATTCTACTTTGAAAATTAAAGCGTGCCAAAACACTCAAATAAGTCATAATTGTTCCAACTGTGAGAAATGCATTAGAACGATGATATCAATGTTGTTAGAGGGACTAGACCCTTCGAAGCACGGGTTTAAGCATGTTGATGCGACAACCCTTGATAGAATGCGCCATCACCTCGAAAATGATGGTGTGGTAACTCCAGAAAATTTATTTCACTATAAGGAGATTCAGAGTCATATTCCATCAAAAAAAGAGGGACTAACTGTATTTACATTAGACTTTTTTAATTGGTTTGAGCAAACTAATTTTAAAAGGGTTACTAATAAATTAAGACGTAAGGAAATAATCATTTATTATAAAAATAAGACAAAGAGCAAGGTCGGTACTATTGTAAATACTAGTAAGGGACAGGATATCCTTAGGAAGTTAAAAAATAAAAAAAACAACAAGGAATTATAAGTTAGGTATTAACTCGTTAAGTCGCCCTTTCATTGGTGTGATAACGGGTTTTTTATTTTGGTTTTTAGACTTTTTCATCTGAATTTCCCTTTATCCTAGAAACTTTATTCAAGGTCTTAATCAATTTTGAGCTGTATCGGGGATAATGCCTTAAAAAAGTTTATTGGAAATTCAGGACTATATATTTGTTAAAAGAGGTATACGTGTTATAAGTAGTCAAATTAATTCTATCTCCAACAGAAATACGTATCCAACATGGATACCCCAAAAAAAGGAGGGACAACATGAAATTAAATGTAACGCAAAAGCTGATTAAAGATCATTTAGTATCTGGTGAGATGACACCGGGCAGTGAAATTGGACTGAAAATCGATCAAACATTAACGCAGGATGCAACCGGTACAATGGTGATGCTGGAACTAGAAGCAATGGGGTTGGATTATGCGAAGACAGAAGCATCTGCTCAATATGTTGATCATAATCTAATTCAGGTTGATAGTAAAAACCCTGATGACCATCTGTTTTTGCAAAGTGCAGCAAAACGTTTTGGATTATATTATAGCCGCCCAGGAAATGGAGTTAGCCACCCTGTACATATGCAGAGATTAGCTAAGCCCGGCAAAACATTGCTTGGTTCTGATAGCCATACATGTGCAAATGGATGTATGGGGATGTTGGCGATGGGAGCAGGTGGTATTGATGTAGCAATGGCAATTGCGGGAGAGCCATTTTATGTGAAAATGCCAGAGGTTTGGGGTGTAAAATTAACCGGAGAATTACCAGATTGGGTAGGAGCAAAGGATGTCATTTTCGAGCTGTTGCGGCGCCATGATGTTAAAGGAGGTATTGGTAAAGTAATTGAGTATTATGGTCCTGGATTGAAGAATTTAAATGCGATGGATCGCCATGTAATCGCAAATATGGGCGCTGAGCTTGGTGCGACTGGGACTGTCTTTCCATCGGACAAAAAAATTAAAAAGTTTTTGAGGGATCAAGGACGTGAAGAGGATTGGATTAAATTGAAGGCCGATAAAGGTGCCAGGTATGACATTGATGAAGAAATCAATTTATCGGAACTAGAACCACTCGTTGCTAAACCATCCAGTCCAGGCAATGTCGTTCCGGTAAGTGAGGTTGCAGGAGAGCCAATCTACCAATCTTATATCGGGTCTTCAGCAAATCCAGGATTTCTAGATTTTGCTATGGTTGCCGAAATCGTAAAAGGAAAGCAGGTTGCAGATGGTGTATCACTTGATGTGAATCCAACCTCTCGGCAAATGTTGACTAATTTAGTGCAAGAAGGGCATCTAGCAAGCTTACTCCAAGCCGGATCACGATTACATCAAGCCGGGTGCAATGGCTGTATCGGCATGGGGCAAGCGCCAGCTACTGGACGTAACAGCTTGAGAACAACGCCGCGTAACTTTCCAGGCAGGTCGGGTACGAGAGAAGACAGTGTCTTTTTATGTGGTCCTGAGATTGCTGCTGCCTCAGCGTTAACAGGTGTGATTACAGATCCAAGAACACTTGAGATGGACTACCCACAATTAAAAAATCCTAAGAATCCAAAGATAGACAACAATCTATTGGATGAACCATTACCACCTGAAAAGGCGAGAGAAGTAGAGTTATATAAAGGGCCCAATATTGCTTCAATCCCAGAGATGGACGAATTACCAGATTATTTAGAGGTACCAATTCTCTTGAAAATGGGTGATAACATCTCGACGGATGAAATATTAGCAGGTGGTGCTCGTGTTCTTCCGTTTAGGAGTAACTTACCAGAAATCAGCAAGTTTTGCTTTGAAATCATCGACGAAACATACTATGACAGTGGCATGAATACACGTAATCACGGTGGTCATGCGGTTGTCGGCGGCTTTAACTATGGTCAAGGATCAAGCCGAGAGCATGCAGCTCTAGCGCCAAGGTTTTTAGGATTACGGATTGCATTAGTAAAAGACTTTGCTCGAATCCATTGGCAAAATCTTGTTAACTTTGGTGTTGTACCAATAACATTTGTAAATGAAGGGGATTACGACAAATTAGAGCAAGGGGATGTGCTCAAGTTCACCAACCTAAGAGATACAATTAAGCAAACAAGTGAATTTACTATCACTGTTAAAGAAAAGGGAGATGAGATAGCTGTACGTCATGCATTATCAGAAAGACAAGTGGATATGATGCTACATGGCGGCTTAATTAACTGGATGAAGGAAAGAAAGATACAGAATAACAAATAGTCTAGACAGAATTGTAAAGCAACCAATGATTTTCATTGGTTGCTTTTGTTGATGTTATATAGTCTTACTTTTGATTCAGTTTTTCTGCTACCTTGTAAGCATCAACCATTCCCCAAATCCATAGGATAGGGGTTGTAATGAACCCAATAAGGACAAACATCAAAAGCCCTGAAATAGCATAGGCAACAATAAATCCGACTCCTTTACCGATTTGGCCGTTATAAATTTGTCCAAGTCCACAAAATAAAAAAGATAATACCGCCGCTAAACCTGAATTCTTCATCAATAACACCTCTCAAATTCCATAATATTTAAGCATATGTTCAGTATAGTACTGATATCCATGTAAATAAAGAGAATTTTGTAATATTTTGACTTTTAAACTATTTGATTTATTTAATGAAGTCTACTTTTTATTTTTATAGTTCCGAAATATTTATTTCATATTAAAAATTAATATTCATATTAATGATAACAAGTACAACTTATTAGTAGTTGCATGATTGCACAATAAATAGGTATTTCTTAAAACTAGGAGAAGGGAAGGTAGTAGAACTAGAACGGTATTCTTAAATTCTTTAATAATTCTAAAGGGGTGAGAGCATGGAGGGTTATGGTCTTATTATTGTTATTGTTTTAGGTGTTTTATTTGTAATTTTTTCAACTGCTAAATTAAAGCTTCATCCGTTTATTTCATTAATAATAGCCTCATTTGCAATTGGTATCATTGCCGGATTGCCATTGGCGGACGTAGTTGCTGCCATTAATGGTGGATTTGGTGGATTAATGGGCAGTATCGGTCTTGTAATTATTTTTGGTACAATTATTGGGGTTATTCTCGAAAAATCAGGAGCCGCCCTTAGGATGGCGGAGGTCGTGCTTCGATTAGTAGGGGAAAAACGGCCGCAATTAGCCATGAGTTTAATAGGTGGAATAGTTAGTATCCCAGTATTTTGTGACTCAGGTTATGTCATTTTATCTTCTCTAAAAAAAGCACTTGCTAAGAGAGCTAAGGTAACAGTTGCCTCAATGGCGATTGCTTTATCTACTGGTTTATTTGCGACTCATACACTAGTACCACCAACACCAGGGCCGATAGCGGCAGCTGGAAACATCGGCGCGGAAAATTACTTGGGTACTGTTATTTTGATGGGATTAATTGTCGCTATTCCAGTCATTTTTGCTGGTTATTTATGGGCGATTAAGGTTGGTACCAAAATCAAAGTTGAAGGGGAAGACGATGCTAATGAAACAGATGCGGCTTTCAGTTATGATGAAATTGTTGAGCAGTTTGGCAAAATGCCCTCAGCATCGAAATCCTTTGCACCAATAATTGTACCAATCTTGTTGATAGCATTTAGCTCATTTTTAACCTTTATGGAGTTAAGTGGACCATTAGTCAATGTATTCTTGTTTCTAGGCTCACCTATCGTAGCATTACTGATAGGAGTACTATTCGCTTTCATCTTGATGCCATCGTATGATGAAGAAACACTTACGAAATGGATTGGTGTAGGAATTAAGGAATCGGCTCCTATCTTGCTAATTACAGGGGCTGGCGGAGCATTTGGTTCTGTGATTAAAGCGACACCTGTTGCTGATTTTATTCAGGGTTTTGCGGACAAAGGAATATTCACTGGAGCTCTATTCATTTTCATTCCGTTTTTAATTGCTGCTGCACTAAAAACTGCACAAGGATCGTCAACAGCAGCATTAGTTATTACTTCAACATTAGTAGCTCCATTGCTAATTCAGGTAGGTATTGAAGGTGCAGTGCCACTTGCTTTAGTTGTAATGTCAATAGGTGCTGGTGCAATGGTCGTTTCTCATGTCAATGATAGCTATTTCTGGGTTGTCAAAGAATTCAGTGGAATGTCAGTAACACAAGCCTATAAAGCGCAAACAGCTGGAACATTAGTTCAAGGTTTGGTTGCAATTACTGTGACTTTCTTGTTATGGATGATTTTTGTTTAATATGAACTTGAAAGTAATATTTTCTTTTTGTATAGTTTGTTGCTATTGAGTTGTAATTGCTAGTTGATTTCCGCTCCGTGCAGTCGCTTTGCGCGGGCAACGCTTCAACTTCCTCGGAAGAAAATCGCTTCCTGTGGGATTTTCAGTTGTTGGGACTGCGATTACTCGTCCCATCGAAAACATTTGCTTTTCCCGCAGGAGTCGACTGCACTTCGCTCCAATCACTATCTTATTACAACAATAATGAAAGGAAGATGGATATAGCCAGAAAAACAAGCGTAGAGTTTGCGTATCTTAGAATAGATTTCTGATTAAGGGGAAAATCCTCTACTCATAGAGCCAAGGACTTTATCCTTGATAATTAGAACGCTATTACCAGTGTAGGCAGAATACGTAGACTCCTCGAAAATATTTGCGATGTATTGCTACGAAGTATTCTGCCGAAGCGGTTGGTATAATTGTCTATTTAAAAAACACCTCCTGAATAAATTGAATTCAGGGGGTGTTTCTTTGTAATATATGGGTTTAATCAAACAATACACTGACAGATTGTTGCTCATAAACTCTAATAATTGCGTCACTTATTAACGGAGCGACTGTTAGTTCGGTGATTTTATCAATTTTTTTATCCTCGGAAAGCGGTATGCTATTTGTAACAATCAGTTCTTTTAGTTGCGAGTTTTGTAGCTTGTCAATTGCCATTCCGGATAGGACTGGATGTGTAGAACAAGCGTAAACTTCTTTTGCTCCGTTTTCTATTAAAGCTTTGGTACCACTGGTAACCCTTGTACCAGTATCGATAATGTCATCAATAAGGATCGCTGTCATTCCATCAATATGACCAACTACATTTATTTCTCCAGCAAAGGTATCGGTTGGATTACGTTTATCAATGATAGCAATGGGAGCTTTTAGTCGTTCGGCCAATTGACGGGCTCTTTTTACACTTCCGTGATCTGGAGCCACTACAACGATATCATCTAGATTCTTTGATTCGATGTAATCGGATAGGATAGGGATACCAACTAATTGGTCTACCGGTATATTGAAGAAACCTTGAATTTGAGTTGCATGTAGGTCTAATGTTATCACCCTATTTGCTCCAGCTGTTTCAATTAAGTCAGCAATAAGCTTGGCAGTGATTGGTTCCCTAGAACGAGCTTTTCTGTCCTGCCGTGCATAACCATAATAAGGAATGACGACATTGATTGTCTCAACTGAGGCACGTTTAAGCGCATCAACCATAATTAAAAGTTCCATAATATTTTGATTAACAGGCTCACATGTGGATTGAATAACGAAAACCTCACATCCACGGACACTTTCTTCAATATTAATTTGAATCTCGCCGTCACTAAATGTTTGAACGGAACATTGTCCTAGTTCCAGTCCCATATTAGATGCAATTTCCTCTGCAAGCGAAGGGTTTGAATTTAGGGTGAATACCTTCAGTTTTGTATTTTGATAGTTGTTTGACACGACCAATATCCTCCTATATAAATACCAATTTCTCTTATGTACTACTAATTATGACAGCAAATCGGCAATTTTATGCCTTTTCTATTAATTCATTAGTATATTGTTATCATCTCAAAAACGACAAGCGTTGACAAGTTGAGCGTCTCACAATAGATGAAATTTTTGAAATTAAATAGGATGGTCAGAATTATAATGAAAAAAAAACGCTAAATCACTATGAACGATATAACATTCTACTGTTACGGTATTTAGTTTTCCTCCATTAAGATTCGTTCTGGATGCGTATATACATTAAGCTTTTGTCCTCTAGCAAAGCCAATCGTAGTAATTTCAAGTTCGTCAGCTAGCTTTAGTGCTAAGTCTGTTGGAGCCGATTTAGAAATAAGAATGCCAATCCCAATTTTGGAAACTTTTAATAATACTTCGGAAGAAATGCGCCCACTAAAAACAATTACATTATCTTTAAGTTTTAGTTTGCTTTTTAAGGCATGACCATACAGTTTGTCTAAAGCATTATGTCTACCAATGTCGGTTTTAATTGTTACTATTTCACCAGAATTACAAAGGGCTGCATTATGCACACCGCCTGTTCTCTGGAAAGAGTCCGATTGAGCTTGTAGTCGTTTCATTAAATGCACGCACTGTTCAATGGTAATTGTCGAACGACTCATTACGGTTTTGGCAGTTTTCACGTCACTTTTAAAATAGAATTGACGGCTTTTTCCACAACATGATCCAATAAACCGTTTGGAATGATCGAATTTACTTTCATCTATAGGGTTAATTAGTTCTACATAGGCAAAACCTCGATTTTTATCAATTTGAATTGATTTAATCTCCTGTAAAAAACGAATCACTCCTTCTGAAGCGAGGAAGCCTATTACTAGATCATCTAAGTCTGTCGGGGTACAGACAATCGTAGCAAATTCAATCTCATCTATTGAAATAGTTAGTGGGAATTCCACCGCTATTTCTTCTTCAACTTCGGAAAAATCAGTCCCATCATACTTAAAAACCTTCCAGCTACTTGTGGTTTTATCATTCATAATTTATCCGTCCCTTATTAATTAACATCCATCTCAAGTTCTGCTATTCGTTTTTCAGCGTATTTAGTATCCTTATGAGCATAAAAGGTTTCCGCTCTCTCAACGATAACAGTAGTATTGTATTCGGGTATCCCAGCGTATTTTTCATAAACACCCTTTGGAATAAGGGTGTTTCCTTCAGGCCAGTGAACTTCGATATTTTCGGATTTTAGTTCAACGAATTTTGCTCTGCCGTTAAATGTACCAAATTGATTATAGACGACGATGGCCTCTTGTTCTTTAATGCCGTGTTTTTGGCCATCTGCTTGATTCATCAACACATCAAACCGATCCGCATCATTAAAAGGATCTGAGTCATTATAAATCATTGAATTAAATTGTTTACCTCGCCTTGTTGTAACATAAAAGTGTCCTTCTGGTTTCCTTAGTTCAGGGATTTCAACGGTTATAAGGTTACCTTTACCATCGGGAGTAGGGCATATTCCATCCTCACATAACCAGGCACCACCCCATTGAAAAACATCCCCGCTATTTTTTAATTCTTGAATTCCACTATAATTTGGCGCGGTAATAGCAATTTCATCACGAATTTTATTAGCAGATTGGAAGTTTACTAGCTCATATTGGTCAGGCTTCACCCTTTTTGCCAGATCAATATAGATTTCCCATTCACTCCGAGCTTCTGCTATTCGAGGTCCCTTAATTTCTGGAGAAAAATAAACCATCCGCTCGGTCGAGGTAGAGGTTCCACCACCTGGTTGTTCGTACCTAGTCATTGCTGGTAAAACAATCACTGCTTCCTTGGCGTCGACAAGAGTGGATGTATTAAGAATGATGTCTTGATGGACACGAATATCAAGATTCTCTAGACACTGCTTAACAAACTCTGGGTCTGGCATTGTTTCTAAAAAGTTCCCACCTGACATGTAATAGAGTTGTAGCTTTCTTTCGTGATCCTCTGGAAGTAGTGAATTTTCAAGTGAAACTCCAACAATATCACCCTGCCATTCAGGAATTTCAAATCCCCAATATTGCTGCACTCGGGTTTTATTTTCATCATCCATACCTCCCCCAGGGAGTGAAAATGGATCAGAGCCCATTTCGCCTGAGCCTTGGACACCGGAATGCCCCCTGATTGGCATTAATCCACAATGCTCTCGTCCGATAAATCCACGAAGAAGGGCGAGGTTAGCTACTTGGGATACATTGTCAGTCCCGAATCGATGTTGGGTTAGTCCCATAGACCAGACGAATACAGCTGAGTTAGACCTTGCGAGGAGTTCAGCGAGTTCAACCATTCGCTCTTTTGATAATCCGGAAGATTGGACAAGCTGATCCCAATCGTAAGCTACTGATTTTTCTTTTAATTCCTCGATTCCATTGGCATGTTTATTGACAAAATCATGGTCAATGGCGGATCCAGATTCGACTTCTTCCATCTCAAACCAGTGCTTTATAATTCCATGCATGAAAGCAATATCTCCACCAATATTGACCTGGTAAACATCATCAGCTATTTTTGTTCCAAACAATGCAGAGTCCGGAATTGATGGAATCCAGTAATGATCCATCGATGGCTCGTAGTATGGATTTATAATAATAATTTTTGTGCCTTTGCGCTTTGCTGCATACATGTATTTGGTTGATACTGGTTGGTTATTGGCTGCAACTGATCCCCAAAAGACAAGGACATCAGTACCAATCCAATCCTTGTAATTACAGGTAGAAGCCCCAACCCCAATTGAACGACTTAAAGCAGTTTTAGAAGGAGAATGACATATACGAGAGGCATTATCAATATTATTTGTTCCAAGGAAGCGAGCTACTTTACCTGCTGTGTAATAGGTTTCGTTTGTGATCCCTCTAGAGGTTAAGTAAAAAGCAAATTGTTTTGGATCAAGCTTTGTCATCTTTTTAGCGATTGTATCCAAAGCTTCATCCCATGTAAGACGCGTAAAGCTTCGGTCTCCGGGCTTACGAATTAACGGGTAAGGTATGCGC
The DNA here is from genome assembly GCF_009649745.1 of Aquibacillus halophilus. Classification (GTDB taxonomy): domain Bacteria; phylum Bacillota; class Bacilli; order Bacillales; family Amphibacillaceae; genus Aquibacillus; species Aquibacillus halophilus. The sequence continues at coordinate 85,928 of NZ_WJNG01000006.1, forward strand.
CCCAACTTTCTAAGTTCAGTACTAGACATTTTTCTTAGTTCATCAATATCAGCATGTAAAATATCTTCTTTAATTGAAGGCATTGTATTTAATCGTAGGACATTCAATCTAGTCGTACATAAATGTGGACCTGTTAAAGTTTGATCTTGAAGCCCGGACACTCCGAGTGCGCAGCCATCACATACTCCATTAGATAAAATGCGAGTTGCATATGGAAGGTTGTCTTTATTCTCCCAAACTACTTTCATCGTCTCTCGGATATGGTGTGGTTTTACTTTTCCTAATCCAAACGGAACCTTACTAACCCAGTGTTTCGGGTCTGGTATTTTAGTTAATTTAACTGGACCGGTATGCTTAGTTTTCCCCAACTGAAACCCCTCCATTTTTTTACATATGTAAGGCTGAACAAGAATGAAAAAACGTGTAAGTAAAGATGCAGTTCCATTTTCTTTTATAAAAATAACATACCATGTAAGTGCTTACGCATCAATGTGTAAACTGATAACAGCACAACTAAATAGAAGTGAGAACTAAGATCAAACGAATGTTTTTAACTTTAACTATAAGGGTATTAGGATTATATGCTTGTAATCAAGTATTAATCAAGGGATAGTAGTTTAGCACGTTACTCATGTAATTAGTTATAGTTTACTAAATAATTGAATAAGGTAACTAATATAAAGGGAGTGAGATTTTATGGGATTAATTATGTATTTAATAGTTGGTGGGTTAATCGGTTGGTTAGCTGGAGTTATTCTTGGAAAGGACCTACCAGCCGGAGTTGTCGGTAACATCATTGCAGGTATTGTTGGTGCTTGGATAGGTGGAGAGTTGTTAGGTAACATTGGACCAACTCTTGCAGGTATCGCTATTATTCCAGCATTGCTCGGGGCTGTTATTCTAATCTTCATTGTAAGTCTTATTGTGAAAGCAGTAAAATAGCACTGCTAATCATATTTCCAACATATTAAAAACAAGCACTCTTTCGAATGAGTGCTTGTTTCGTTATGGTTGTATTTATTATAAGAAGCATACCCATTCCTCCTAGTATATAGCGTGAAGGATCTAATCCTTTCGGTAACTGGCTGGCTCTAAAAAATTAGCCCCTATAGTTTTGCGTGGCTTCGCCAAAAGCCTTGCCTTTTCGTGTGATTATAGGATATAAAGTTAGTCATTTAGTCCATTATCTTTGCTAGGTAATGATAAAAATGCATTTAATAATTTGTCTAATTCCTGTGAGACTTTGATAACTTCCTCACTATCACGATTTTCTTGGTAGCAACGATACATTTCTAATCGCAGTATTTCCATTTTTTTTTCCCGTACTTTTGTTTGGGTCAAGAAAAGCAACTCCATCCTTTATTATTATAAAATAAAAAACCCGATCCGTTGATCGGTACTATTTTAAAATTACTTATTCACTCCCTTGTTGGTGTGGTAGAACAATTGATAGTTTATAGATATAGTCTATAATGGCTACTATCATATGTAAACAGATGAATTTATCTAATTTTGTCGAATCTAATTTTTTCTGAACATACGTACCGAAATATGGAATAAATTGTAATTAAATGATTTTTATAAACAACTACAGAAAACAGCCATTTCCCAGAATGGGGGGAATGGTTGTTTTTTTAGGTAACTTACTTGTGAGTTATCCCTTTCTGCCTTTGTTTTAAGATTATTATAGATATGTTTAAAATGAGTATTCTTCAATACATAGGACATTCACCTACTTACATATCTTTTCATAGAATAGGTTAGATAATCTAACAAAGGAGTGCTTTGTAGTGACTGAAAACTCAATTAATTACTTTTGTGGTGGAAATACAGCAAAGGGATTTTATGGTTTATATGAGTCGAACATGGAAGGCTTAGAAACGGTCTATATCTTAAAGGGTGGGCCTGGAAATGGGAAGTCAACTCTGATCAAAAAGCTTGCTGATGTATGGGGGGATAAGGGCTATCATTTGGAACTTATCCATTGCGCTTCGGATAATGATACCCTGGACGGTCTAATTATTCCAGAGCTATTGTTTGGAATTTTCGATGGTACAGCACCACATGTATTAGAACCAACTGCCCCTGGTGCCGTCGAGCAGTATGTGAATCTAGGAACTGCTTGGGATTTGTCTAAGTTAAAAATTAAACAACAAGAAATAATAGATTTCCAACAAACTATTGGAACAGTTAACCGAACAGCCTATGAATCATTTACAGATGGTTTGCGAATACATGATGATCTAGAAGAAATTTATATAAGTGAGATGAATTTTGATAAAGCCAATGCCGTCGCAAACGATTTAATTGACAAAATATTTGTTGGTAAGCAAAGTCAAGCAGATAATTCAAAAACCCGACATCGTTTTTTTGGAGCTTCTACCCCAGCTGGAGTCATTGATTTTATACCTAACATCACTGCAGATTTATCTAAACGCTATTTTATAAAAGGACGTGCGGGTACTGGGAAATCAACATTACTTAAAAAGGTAGCGGCCGCAGCAGAAGAGCGCGGTTTTGATGTAGAGATGTATCATTGTGGTTTTGATCCAGAAAGCATCGACATGGTAGTTGTTCGGGAACTAAAAGTATGTGTATTTGATAGTACAGATCCACATGAATATTTCCCGAGTAGGCATGGAGATGAGATTGTAGATCTATACGAAAAAACAGTCACACCTGGTACGGATGAGAAGTATGAAGCAGAGATTACTGACGTCACCAAACGGTATAAAAAACGAATGAAAGATGGCATTTTATATTTAGAGGAAGCGAAGGTTCTTCATGATCAGTTGGAAAAAATTTATGTCGATGCGGTTGATTTTTCAGTTATAGATGGGATATTTGAGGATATCAACAAAGCCGTTGAGCATCAAGAAAAGAAGGTTTAGTCCCTTATTAACAAGTTGATTATTATAAAAGCCGTTACTCATATGCCTGAGTAACGGCTTTTATATTTGGCGCTGAACGTTAGTAAATTCAGATTAACTTCGATACAATCAAAAGTAGAAATACATATCGATAGGGGATTATAAAATGAATGATACTAACATTTATTCGCTTGAATATGCAAAAACATTGGATAAACAAGACGAGTTACATGCTTATCGAGATGAGTTTTATACAAAAGAAGGTGTCATCTATTTTGATGGAAACTCACTTGGATTGCTGTCAAAGAGAGCAGAAAAATCAGTTAAGATGGTGATGAATGCTTGGAAAGACAATGCTATTGAGGCTTGGACACAGACGGACAATCCTTGGTATTACTTATCAGAATCTCTAGGAGAGAAGATGGCACCACTCGTTGGAGCAAATGCTAAGGAAGTGGTGGTTACCGGTTCAACTACTGTAAATTTGCATCAATTAGTAGCGACCTTTTATAAGCCACAAGAATCTAGAACTAAGATTCTAGCGGATGAATTAAACTTTCCTTCTGATATATATGCATTAAAAAGTCAGCTACAACTAAAGGGATATTCTGCAAATGATCATCTCATTCAAGTGAAAAGTAGGGACGGGCATACAATAAATGAAGAGGATATCATTGCTGCGATGACAGATGAGATTGCAATCATTGTCCTGCCGAGTGTTTTGTATCGAAGTGGACAGATTTTGGATATGGAGAGGTTGACAGATGCCGCTCATAAACATGGGATCATTATTGGCTTTGACTTATGTCATTCAATTGGTGCAATTCCCCACAAGCTCGATGAATGGGGTGTTGATTTTGCATTTTGGTGTAATTATAAGCATTTAAATGCAGGACCTGGTAGTCTGGGTGGGCTTTATGTTAATGAAAAACATTTTGGTGAAAATCCTGGCCTTGCTGGTTGGTTTAGTTCAGACAAGGAAAAACAATTCGATATGAAGCATGAATTGATACCAGCGACAGATGCTGGTGCATTTCAAATTGGTACACCACACGTGTTAAGTGCAGCACCATTAATTGGTTCCCTTGAGATGTTCCGAGAAGCTGGAATAGAAAGGATTAGAACGAAATCCTTAAAGCTTACCGATTATTTATTGAATTTAATTAGTAAAGAATTACAGGGTTACGGATTTGTCGTTGGAACTCCTTTGTCAGAAGAGCAACGAGGGGCGCATGTTTTCATCGAACACGAAGAAGCAGCAAGAATCTGTAAGGCATTAAAAGCAGATGGAGTTATCCCGGATTTTCGTGCACCAAATGGAATTAGGTTAGCTCCAGTAGCTCTATATAATAGCTTCGAGGAAATTTTTATTACAATAACAAAATTAAAGAAGATTATGGATGACAAAAGATATAAAAACTATTCCAATAATCGAGGAGTTGTGGCTTAGCATGAATAATAATAAATGGATAGATATTTCTCAACCGTTAACCAATTCGATTGCCCATTGGCCAGAGGATACACCTTTTACCAATCAACTGACATATTCTAAGGAACAAACGGGCTCTGTTAATATTGGACAAATGACAACAAGCCTCCATATAGGAACACATGTCGATGCTCCGTATCACTTTGATAACAAAGGCAAGAAAATAATAGATATGGATGTTAATTATTATATTGGCCGAGCAAAGGTAATCGATGTATCAGATGTGGATGTTATTGATGGTCGTGTTTTGGAGGATTTTTCGTTAGATGGGGTTGAACGCCTATTACTAAAGACCTCATTAAAAAGTAGGCCCGAACTATTTCCTGAAAAAATAACTAAGTTAGAACCAGAAATAGTGCCAATTTTAGTTGAAAAAGGAGTAAAGCTACTTGGAGTTAACATGCCTTCTGTCGATCCAATTGATAGTAAGGATTTGTTGTGCCATCATGCACTACATCAGCATGGTATTTATATTTTGGAAAATCTTGTGCTGGATGATGTTCCTGAAGGAGACTATAATCTGATTGCTTTGCCACTTGCAATTGCAGAGGGTGATGGCAGTCCGGTCAGGGCAGTGATTCAGCCAACAGATTAAGGGAGCCAAAACCTTGTACTCTTTTCACTAATGTTTGTTTCTTTTAACTCTTCACAGTTGATGTAAATTGCGACGTAATATGGATACTAGTTGGATTTGCGCTCCGGGCAGTCGCTTTCCGCGGGCAACGCTTCAACTTCCTCGGAAGAAAACCGCTTCCTGCGGGATTTTCAGCCGTCGCTTTTCCCGCAGGAGTCGACTGCCCTACGCTCCAATCATCATCTTAATACAACAATAATGAAAAAAGACGGATATAGCGGAAAATTCATCCTTCGATAATCAGAACACTATTACCAGTGTAGCAGAATACGTACGCTCCTTGAAAATCAAGTTCAATTTTCTTTGTGAGTGTTGATTCAGGAAGTTAATTCTAGTCCTGTGTAATCTTCAAGGTTACTTGTTTTAATGTAGTAATCTAACAACGAAACGATCCCAACGGAGGGAATACACGGAGACTCCTGCGGGATGGAAAGGCATAGATGAGACCCCACAGTGCGCAGCACGAGGAGGCTCAACAGCCGCCCGCGGAAAGCGTAGTGTATTTCCGAAGTGGTGTAAGTTACGCCACAGTTTATAGATATTCTGTCTTAAACAACAATCTTTTAGAGAGCAGCTTTAAGAAACTCATTTTTAAAAAGTCCTAATCTACTCGAATTAAAGTCACACCCTCCCTGTGATTTAGCTCACGTTACTTAAAGGTAACAAGCAGTATAGTTAAATTACAACTTAAGGAGGTATTTTAAATGACTACATTTACAATAAATGATACACCGGCGGATATTGTTAAAGTTTTCCCGAAATCTAGTGATTTGTTTAAGAAGAATAGGATTGATTTTTGCTGTGGTGGAGATAAGCCACTCGCTGAAGTGTTTGCTAAGAAGAATATGAACGAAGGTGCGATTTTAGGTGAATTAAATGCCTCTTATCTGGATTGGAAAAGTAAGGGTAACGTGGAAACTGACTGGGACCAAATTTCAAATTCAGAATTGGTTGATCACGTTGTTCATACACATCATGCGTACTTAACTGAAGAATTGCCAGCACTAGGTCAATTTGTAACAAAGATTTATCGTGTTCATGGTGGGAGTCACCCGCATTTGGTCAATCTGCATAAGCTTTACAATACGTTTAAAATGGAATTGGAATCACACATGGTTAAAGAAGAACAAGATTTATTTCCATTAATTAAAAAATATGATGTGGATCCAAGTCCAGAACTGTTAGAAAAAATCCGGACTGTAAATACCGCTATGGAAGAAGAGCATGATACAGCTGGAGATCTTCTAAAACAAATGCATGACATAACAAATGGATTTGAACCTCCAGTTGATGCGTGTAACTCATACCGCATTACCTATGCTAGGTTAGCTGAACTAGAAGGAGATACATTCCAACATATTCACTTAGAAAATAACATTTTATTTAAAAAATTGGCTTAATATACCTAAAGGGAAATAGTTTATAGCTGAGAAACAGGTTACTGATCTATTATCAGTATCCTGTTTTTGGCTGTCAGGAAAAGATTATAGAATGTTAAATCCAAAAGAAGTAATATTTTGAAACCATCTAATTCAGTCCAAAACACTAGATGATCTCATTCTTAGGATGTATGACAATTATCCGATTAATTGATATAAATAGTATATATAAAAAAACGTATGATTTTTCAGGATGACCTCCCCAGGTTAACTAACTGAAATCTTGTGCGTTATTTTATTTTAAATGTTTTTTAGTTATGAACGCCTATTAGCAACTATTTTAAAATACATAGCCTAGGCATACATATGATATAATAGTAGTGTACATAATGATTCAAAATCACACGTTAACGAATACCGTATTCAATAGCCTTTGGTCGTAAGATGCCCATTGAATGAGGATTTCTATTTTTAGTCATGATAAAATGATCGCGCTTTCAACTACTATGAAATGGAAGGATTTAAGGATGAGTCTTACTATACAGGATATTGCGAATATGGCAGGTGTTTCTCGGGCTACAGTGTCAAAAATAATAAATAATTATGCAGGTGTAAACGAAAATACCAAAAAGAAAGTGATGGCTATTATAAATGAGACTGGCTATTCACCCACATTTTCTGCTAAATCATTAGCGACAAAGAAATCAAACTTAATTGGGGTGATTTATGCTGGAAAAATAAACGTAGATTTTACCCACCCGTTTTTCAATCAAGTAGTTTCTTCTTTTAAGAAGGCCGTTGGATTGTTAGGTTATGACATTTTATTTTTCTCTAACGAGCAGTTCAAACAAGATGACGGTAGTTATTTAGCTAGATGCCGGCATTTCCATGTCGATGGTTGTTTGATTATCGCTGGTGATGATATAGAAGATACAATTGATGAACTAGTTCAAAGTGAGATCCCTTGTGTTGGTGTTGATATAGAATTAAAAGGTCCTAAATCTAGTTTCGTAACAACGGATAATAAAAAACTTTCTGCTAGAGTTATAGAGCACTTTTATATGAATGATCTTACCGATATTGCCTATATTGGTGGTGAACAAGACTCTTTTGTAGCAACCACTCGAAAGCAAGGTTTCCTTGAGGCAATGACTGACCACTCCCTTCCTATAGTAGAGGATTGGATTCAGGAGGGTGACTTTTTTGATGAAAGTGGCTATCAAGCAATGAAACAAATCTTAAAACAGAAGCCTTATCCACGTGCAGTCTACGCCACTTCCGATTTAATGGCTCTTGGAGCATTGCGTGCGATCCTGGAACATGGGTTGTCGGTACCTAAGGATATTAGATTAGTAGGTTGCGATGATATAGAGGCTTGCCGTTATAGTATGCCGAGACTTTCTACTGTTAAACAGGATAAGGAAATGATAGGTAAGTTAGCTGCAAAAATGCTTCAAGCTTTAATTGACAGCGATAAGGAAGTTGAACCAATCTTGGTAGAACCGGAGTTAGTTGTCCGTGAATCTTAGATGAAGTTTCTACATAAGTTCGATTTAAGTAAGAGTTAGCTAACCGGCTGACTCTTTTTTGGTGTGATTGTTATTAAAAACAAAACATGTGTGCTTTTTACATAAATTACATCCACAAGAAGAGCTTGGAATACCCTTTTTAAATTTGTTTTCAGTACTTAACTTTGCTTAAAAAAGCATATTTTTTCATGTTTTAAGCAAAATGATAATAGATAGAAAACTTGAGGAGGTACATAAATGGCTTTGAATGTTACCCAGAAATTAATTAAGGACCATCTCATATTCGGTGAGATGAATCCTGGGGAAGAGATAGGGCTTAAAATTGATCAAACATTAACCCAAGATGCGACAGGAACGATGGTTATGCTAGAGCTAGAGGCAATGGGGTTGGATTATGCTAAAACTGAGGCCTCGGCACAATATGTAGATCATAATCTTATTCAGGTCGATAGTAAGAATCCAGATGATCATTTATTTTTGCAAAGTGCAACTCGTCGGTTTGGCTTACATTATAGCCGACCTGGTAACGGAGTGAGTCACCCTGTACATATGCAGCGGTTAGCAAAACCAGGTAAAACATTACTTGGTTCAGATAGTCATACGTGTGCGAATGGTTGTATGGGAATGCTTGCAATGGGCGCAGGTGGTATTGATGTGGCAATGGCTATCGCTGGAGAACCATTTTACGTGAAGATGCCGAAAGTGTGGGGTATAAAATTAACAGGAGAAATGCCCGATTGGGTAAGCGCGAAGGATGTTATTTTTGAATTGCTTCGCCGTCATGATGTAAAAGGTGGAGTAGGAAAAGTAATTGAATATTATGGACCTGGATTGAAAAATTTAACTGCCATGGACCGTCATGTAATTGCGAATATGGGGGCGGAACTTGGTGCAACGGGTACTGTTTTCCCTTCTGATAAAGAAATTAGACGATTTTTAAAGGAACAGGATAGGGAAGATGACTGGATAGAGTTGAAGGCCGATCGACGTGCAAAATATGACCTAGAGGAAGAAATTAATCTTTCTGAACTAGAACCCTTAGTTGCTAAACCATCAAGTCCCGGTAATGTTGTACCAGTAAGAGAAATTGCCGGGGAGCCAATTTACCAATCATATTTAGGATCATCAGCTAATCCGGGTTATCGTGATTTCGCAATAGCCGCTGAGATTGTAAAAGGAAAACTAATTGCAGATGGGCTTTCATTTGATGTTAATCCTACATCACGTCAGATGTTAACAGACTTGGTTCAGGAAGGACATATAGCTAGTCTCTTACAATCAGGAGCCCGTTTGCACCAAGCTGGTTGCAACGGATGTATTGGAATGGGACAAGCTCCTGCAACTGGTCGAAACAGTTTACGAACAACACCACGGAATTTTCCAGGCCGATCTGGAACGAAAGAAGACAGTGTTTTTTTATGTAGCCCGGAAACAGCCGCAGCTTCCGCCTTAAAAGGGGTTATTACTGATCCGCGTACACTTGAAATGGATTACCCGAAGATAAAGAAGCCAAGGAAGCCAACGATAGACGTGAATTTACTAGATGAACCTTTATCACCAGAAGATGCCAAAAAAATTGAATTGTACAAAGGACCAAATATCGCATCGATTCCTGAAATGGACGAGTTACCAGATAACCTTGAGCTTCCAATCTTGCTGAAAATGGGTGATAACATTTCAACTGATGAAATTTTGGCAGGTGGTGCTCGTGTACTTCCATACCGAAGTAACTTACCAGAAATCAGCAAATTCACCTTCGAAATCATTGATGAGCACTACTATGATAAAGGTATGGCTACTCGCGACTTAGGAGGACATGCTGTAGTAGGTGGATTTAATTATGGGCAAGGATCCAGTCGAGAACATGCGGCCCTTGCACCGAGATATCTAGGTTTAAAGGTTGCTTTAGTAAAAGATTTTGCTCGCATTCATTGGCAAAACCTTGTTAACTTTGGTATCTTACCAGTTACCTTCATAAATGAAGATGATTACGGAAAATTAGAACAAGGAAATATTCTGGAATTTACCGACTTAAGAAGTAAAATTCAGCAGGGGAATGAATTTACAATAAGTATTAAAGGAACGGACCAAGAAATTTCTGTTCGTCATGCATTATCCGGTAGGCAAATCGAAATGATGTTAAAAGGCGGTCTGATTAATTGGGTAAAGGATCGGACAAAAACTAACGCTTCACTTTAATAGGAATTGGAATAGAAGCCCAGTTGTACTAGGAATTTAGTATAAAGGAGAAATTCAAATGGTTGATCGAAATAATGTTTGCAAAGCATGTGAGGGGACAGGAATGTTAGCTGATGACGAGGAATGGCAATATAGATGTACAGTTTGCAAAGGGGATGGCCACTTTTTCCCTGGAGACACCCCTGAGCCATCCAGTCTAATTAACGTAGATGAAAACAATCGCTTATTAGACTAAACAAAAAAAGAGGGCCTTAACAGTGAAGTTAAGGCCTTTCTTAATTACTTGTTATTTTTGTTGTACCGAATGGTAAAGAATCCGATAAACAACATGAGGACTCCACCTAGTACAAACAACCATAATGTCGCTTCACCAGTTTGTGGTAATGAATCTTCATCATCTTCTGATTGGTCACCCGATTTAGTAGGTTTATCTTCCTCTTTTTCAGGTTCTGATGCCTCACCTGGTAATGGCTCTACAGTAACGGTAATTGTTTTTGTAGTTGTTTTGCCATGGCTATCTGTTACATCATAGGTCACATCAAATTCACCGGCTGTGTTCATATTAACGTTGTTAGTAGTTACGACAATCTTGTCACTAATGTCTCCATCTTCTGCATCAGTTGCTGTTACATCTTCTAATGGCTCAAAACTATCACCAACAGTGAGTGTTTGATTGGAAGCTGCAATTTCTGGAGCTCTGTTGATGACAGTAACTGTAATCGTTTTTACAGCGCTGTATTCAGAATTGTCATATACAGAATAGGATACTTCATATTCACCAGGCACATTAGGATTTACTTCATTTTTATCGACGCGAATTCTATCCGTAATATCGCCGTTTTCAGTATCATTTGCAGTAACATATTCCATCGGATCATAGCTGTCACCCACATAAATGGTTTGGTCACTTGCGTTGATTACGGGTCCGACATTGACATAAATTTTGATTGTTTTTGTTGTCGTGTTATCGTCACTATCGGTCACTTGATAAGTTACTTCATATTCACCGGACACATTTACTTTTACTTCATTTTTGATCACTTCAATATCATCAGTTATATCACCATCTTCTAAATCGAAAGCTTGAACTCTTTCTAATGGATCAAAGGTATTACTGTCGCTACGATCAATTGTATGAGTATAAGCACCTCTGAAAAAGGGTTTACCCGTAACGGTGACAGTTATTGTTTCTACATCTGAAAGTTGTCCACTATCTGTTACTTTATAAGTTACACTATAATCTCCAGGTTCGTTTGTATTAACATTGCTACTTTCAACTTCAATAGCAGCAGTTAAGTCACCATCTTCCTCATCTGTTGCTGTAACACCAGTTATTGGGTTGAAATTAGATCCTTCTGTTATGGTTTTGTCTGTTGCAGTAATCACAGGAGTGTAGTTATCAACTCGGTTAATTGGTTGGATTGCCTCTCCTGTAAAATTAGTATTATTATCTATATTCATTGTAAATGTGAAGGATCTAGATGTATCAGCACTGTTTAATCCCGTCCATGATATAGTTGGAGAATTATAAGTACCTGAATCACTAGGGGTTATGTTTGCAACGGGATTTCCAACAACATCTTTTATTGGATTTATAATTTCTAATTCAGTGCTATTTGTATGCAGTTCAACTTCCTGTAGTGTAATAGATTGATCTTCAATCTCGAATGATGTTAATCCATCCACAACATTTTTAAGTGGTGATAAGTCACTAATTGCATTTCCAGAGGCCTCTAATTGATACAAGTATGAAAAATTACTAATTGGTGATAAATCACTAATACTATTACCTGTTAAATTTATCCCTCTTAACTGAGTTAAATTCCCTATTTGTTGTAAAGTACTGACATTATTGTTTTCAAAGCTAATTCTATTCAAACTATTATTATCGCCTAAAACAGATAAATCGCTCACATTGTTATCCGAAAAGAACAGGTAATATAAATCGTTTAGATTCTTTAGTGGAGTAAGATCACTAATATTATTTCCAGAAAAATTCAATTCGGTTATTTTAGTTAGGTTGGTTATGAATGACAAACTGTTTAAGTTTAATCCAGCTATACTCAATCTTTCTAAGTTTGGGAAATTGTCTAGAGCAGATAGATCATTTTGATCAATCTGAGTGTTATTATCTAAAGATAAATTAGTCAACTTTGGGAAATTACTAATAACTGATAAACTACTGACATCATTATTGTCTATATTTAAATTTTCTAAGTTAGTTAAGTTACTTAATTTTGAGATATCAGTAATATTATTATCTGCTAGAGTTAAAAGTGTTAACTTTGTCAAATTTTTTATTGGTTCTAAATCTGAAATTTGAACAGAATTTAAGTACAGAGCTTCCATATTTGTTAAGCTACTCAGTGGATTAGGGTCTAGGTTTGTGTTTCTATCTAAATACAACGTAGTTAGATTATTTAGACTGTTCAAGGGAGTAATGTCAGTAATGTTGTTACCAGAGAAAATTAAATACTCTAATTTTGTTAGACTACTGAGTGTGCTAATGTCAGAAATATTATTACTAGATAGATTTAAATTAGTTAAATTTGTTGCAAGTTCTAGTCCAGCTAGATTCGTTATATTTTTTCTATATGCACTTAAATTACTAATAGATTCCAAATCAGCTTGTGTTGGCTGATAGGTATCTATCTCAGCTCCCGTCTTTCCTAGTTCTTCATTAATTGCTTTCCTAAGCGCGTCATCCTGAATAGGGGAGGCTGCTGCGATACTCGTTAAAGGTAATTGAACAAAGATAAGCAAAAACATTAGTCCAATTAAGATTTTCTTGTTTCTCATTATATCACTCCTTATTTTTTATTAAGAACACCTCCTTTTATACTAGATTCAACCTTGAGTTCAAACAACTATACTTAGGGATACATTTTGGTGCAAAAAAAATCACTTGCAGCAATAACATGCTAAACAAGTGATTTCTATGCCGATTCTAAATCTACTATTTTTTCCAGTTCACCCTTAACCATGACTCGTTTTGTTCCTGTGGTATTACATGTGATTAGTGTTATCTGTTTTTTGTTCTCCATATCCTCTAGAACTTCAATATCCTCTGGCTCAATTGTTGCTATTTCATATGCAATATAGTGGTACTCTTTATTATCACTAACTAATATAATTTTTTCATCTGTGGTTACTTCTGGTAGGCGATTAAAGTGTCTTCCTTGATTCATACTTCGATGTCCAGCAATCGTGAAATTCCCTTGGCCAGGAGTTTGATTTGTCTTAATCTGTGTCAATGCTATATTTAAGTTTTCTTCGTTGGTTTCACTTAATACTGGTTGATTTAATTCTATTGAGGGAATTTTTAAATGCATGACACCATCTTCAAGTTTTTTTCTCATCTTCGGAGAAACCTCAATATCACCACCGGTTGAAATGGCGTGAATGGAAGATGTTAGTTCATCTATTTCCTGTTGTTGTTCCCAGTGGTAATAGAAGGGATATCCTACCAAACCAATACCAATCAGGATGAATAATATTCCCACTGTTCGTTTTGCGGTTTTCATTTAATCACCTAACTTTCAATTAGGGTTATATCTATATTGTTAGCACCAATTATTGGAGATATCAAGGTTTTTTGGTTTGTTATGACATAAAAAATCAAGAGTTCAATGAAAACCTCCATAAAATAAAGCTGATTAACAACCTCTTGGAGAAGTTGTCAACCAGCCCTACTTTTAATTATTTATCTTCTAGCAAATCTTTTTCTAGCTGCTAATGTTCCAAAACCTACTAACAATAGAAGTAAACCTAAAATCATAAAGCTAAACATGCTTGTTGCAGTATCAGGAAGTCCGTCTTCATTCGGTGATTTATCTTGATCTTCTGTTTTTGGATCTTGTTTAGTTGGTTCTTCCTTACTAGGTTGTTCGGTGCCTGGATTTTCCTCACCAGGTTCTCCGTCAACTGGTTCATCTGTTACTGCTAGTTCAAAAACAGTAAAGACACTAAAGTGATTAGTCTCAGCAGTTATAGAAATAGCCCGTAAAACCACGTGGGCTTGCCCCGTGGAGTAAGTCAGGTATTGTTACATGACGTACTAGACCAGCAACAGGAGCATGTGGTAGGGTGAAATACTCAAACTTTACTGAGACGCCGTATCGTTTATTCTCATAACTAAGAACTAATCTATTCTCTGTAATTTCCATTTTTTCTTCGATATAAGAGAATTCACTTTGGACGGAAAATGGTTCTAACATAACAGGTTGACCTTCGTGTTCAAATTTAATAAAAGTTCGAAACCCTTGTGTAAAGATAGATTGATAGGATTTGTCCGACGGGAAAAATTCTGTAATCGCGTGATCTTTATCCTGGATTACAAAACTTGCTATACCTTGTCCTCGATTTACATAAAAAACCCACATAGGAATCCCATCGATTCCTGCAATACCAGGTAAAAAACTAGAGAAAGGAGGTAAGGAATTAAAATTTTTGATTTGAAATTTATTTTCATTAAACTTTTACATAAGGGTACCCTTATGTAAAAATAAATTCACAAGACCACCGTATCGAAACCGGTTTCGACTATTATAGATATAATTGTTTTTACCTGTCAATAGTTCACTTGTCATAGTTTCAAATGAGTTGTCGATAAGTTGGGTGAATCTAGTTAAAAAGATTGAGGCTGGCTTCATGAAATGAAGGGATTAGAAAATGCTTATTGCGGATTAGCTAAAAATAAATCATTCATAATTTATATATAAAACCAATAATGGTGGTATTTTAAATATTCTATGGGGGTAAAATTGTAACTGGGAATTACTTAGGTGAGAGGAGAAAAGCAGTGTGTCTATTTTGTATTACATATTAATAGCTTACTTTATAACGAAGATGCCGGTGATTGGTTCTTATTTTAGGATGATTAATACGGCAATCCATGAATGCAGCCATGTTGTTATAGCGAAGCTTACTGGTGGAAAAGCCTACCGAATTGTCTTGAATCGAGATACCTCAGGTCACGCACTTGTTGGTTCTTCTTCATGGTTAAGTGGAATTGTGATTGCATATTCTGGATACACAGGCTCGTCATTAACGGCATTTATGTTGTTTTTTCTACTATCAAAGGGATATTATTTCGTGGTTTTATCTGTACTGTTAAGTATCCTCGTAGTTGCAACTATATTTTGGTTAAGAAGTATTGTTGGAATTTTGTGGTCAGTATCCATGATTTCATTGCTAGCATTACTACTTAATAATCAACTAGATTCCATAATTATTCACTTTAGTTATCTGTTAGCATCGGTTGTATTGTTAGAATCAGTAGCCAGTGCAGCTTATCTTATGTTTATTAGTATAAAGCAACCGAATCAAGCTGGTGATGCAACCAGCCTACAAAAATATACTATGATCCCAGCATTTGCATGGGGGATCTTGTTTTTTGTCCAATCAATTTATATTGGATATAGGGTTTTCTCCGATTTTGTTGTATAAGGTGGATTAATATTGGTTCTTAACCCTGTCAAAATGAGTTATCTAACAATTACATTAACTATAAAAAAGTGATATGATAATAATTAATAAGACTACGGGGAGAGGGTACTATGTCAAAGAACGAAAGGCTGGAACAATGGTTAAAGTTATGTAATGAAAATAAGTATAAAAGTGACCATGACGAGTCTGAGAATAATGACTCAACCGTTGCTACCAGCGAAAAAACCCATCACCACAATAAGCAAAAGGAAGCAGAACAAGACCAACCTTTTTTTGTTGGATTCGAAAAAAGGTTATATGCCTTCGTTATTGACTGGATTTTGTTTAGTGTTTTGATTATTGAAATAGGAAATTTCCCTCTTTTACTATTTATTTATTCCCTCTATTATGCGTTGTTAACTTCTTCACCACTAAAAGGTACGATTGGAAAACTTGCTGTTGGGGCCGTCGTAGTTGACTCAGATGGTAATAAAATTAGCTTTACCAGAGCGTTAATAAGATATTATTCTTACTGGATTTCAGCTGCCATGTTTCTGTTCGGATTTATTATGATTGCGTTTGATCACCAGAATAGATCACTGCATGATATGATTTGTCGTACCTATGTAGTTGATAAACAACAGCTTCAAGAAAGACTATCTGTATTATAAATAAAAAACGAGCCATTTTACTTAGGAAAGTGGCTCGTTTTTTATTTTTTGCAATTGATATAAAATGCGATGTAACTTTGTGTGATTGAACCCATCCTTTATAGGATGAGTGATCATCCATCCCTACGGAAAAGCACTCCCTGTATCTAGCGGAACACGATGATAGTATCAGCACTCATTTAATATTTTTACTATGTATATCTTTACTTACTATTAGAATGTTCGTTTTCATTTTCATCATTCATTTAGTGGATTAGGCATTTGCCGTGCCTAGAATCCACCCTTAGCATAGTCTACAAGTGTCTATTAAGGAGTGAACTACATGGATGAAATGAATAATCATCGAGGAGAAAAAGAATCGGAGTCACTACCACCTGGAGTGTATGTTTATACGAGTGAGCTTCCAGAAATGATGGAGAAAAACCAACCAAGTTACTCTATTAACCTGGAACCTGTTTGGTTAAATCATTTATTGATGCACCTAAACAAAGATCTGCAAGTGGTGACAGTTTCTGGAACGTTGGAAGGAAAATTAACAGGTGCTGCAGTTGATCATCTTCAACTAACAGTCCAAGGAATTGATTATCATATTAGATATCCTCATGTTGTTTATTTTAGAAAAGCATAATATATAAAAAGTGAGGTTCTCCTAGGTTCTTTCTAGTACACGAAAATCTGCTAAAAGAACTTGACAACCATTGAGGAAGGATACGTTAAATTTTTATACTTTCTAAACGGTTATTTTTCAACGTGAATAAAATAAGTTAATACAAATCCAATGGAAAGTAGTAAGGCAAACAAATAAAATGGTAATGTCACTATACCGGTATTCAATAAATAGATGGACAGAATAGGACCTAAACTTGCTCCTATGAATAAAACAAACGTATAAATCGATGTGGCAAGTCCCTTTGATTTCCCCCCTAGCTGTCCAACTAATGAAATAAGAGTAGGTACAAGAATCGCAATTCCAGTAACAAAAACAACACTCATAATAATAAGCATCATTAATGAATTACTTAAAGCCAAGGCAACTAATCCAATAATTGCCAAGGAAAATCCACCTCTTAGCACGGTAGGAAATCCAAATTTTGAAACCAATTTACCAGTGAAGGGACAAAGTAACATCCCGATAATGCCAACAGAACGGATATACAATATATCTTTGGTTGTTAACTGATATTCTGGCCCCGTTAAGTAATTTTCGAGTGATGTGTACATTCCAACGAATGAAAGTAAGATCGTAATTGCTATGACATAACATAATAGTAACGAGGGCTGTCTTGCAATGGTGCGAATATGTTTAAAAGGTGCTAGGATATTCCCGTCTGGTTGTTGAATTTCATCCTTTGGCAAAATTAAAAGAATGAGCAGCATTGTAATAAAATAAATGGCACCTAAAATAAAAAAAGCATCATGCCATTCCATCCATTGGTTAGCCACACTACTTAACACCTGACCAATAATTCCCGCTAGTAGGAAACCGGTGCTTATAAATCCAATCGTTGTTCCTCTTTGGTTGGATGGAAACATATCTCCTGCGTAAGATAAGGCGACTGGTGAAAAGGTTGCCGCAGCTGCACCTTGGATTGCCCGCATGATTATTAGAGCTGTAAGTGTATCGACGGTTCCGATCAGAGTCGTTACAAATGCTGAAACGACAAGGCCAATAACGATAATAATTTTACGACCGTATCGATCAGATAGAGCTCCATAAAATAGACATCCAATTGCAAAAAAAATTGAAAATGAGCTTCCTGCCCAAGCAGCTTCCTCGTGAGATACTTCAAATGTAGAGGCAAATGTTGAAATTAAAGGTATCGTCATATATAAGCCGCACATAACAGCTATTGCAGCCCAAAAAAGCGCAAAGGTCATTAACGGATAATTTTTCTGGTTTTCTTTCACCGCTTGTTCACTCATAACAAAACTCCTTGATCTTCCTGGATGTCATGTAAAGCTCTATTATAATGCTCAATTAAGTGGTTGTCATTGTTGAGAATAGTTGAAAACGGATACATTTTAATGGTTTAATATTATTAAAACTATAATGTAGAGGAGTCTAGTATGAAAATTGTCATTGCACCAGATTCATATAAAGGAAGTCTCTCATCGATTGATGCTGCAAACATAATGAATAGAGCTGTAACTGAAGTAGGAGGACATCATGGAATCATAAAACCAATGGCTGATGGAGGGGAAGGAACAGTTGAATCGTTATTAGCATCATCTAAAGGTGAGCGAGTACCAATTCGCTGTACGGGACCACTTGGCGAGCAGATAGATACATATTATGCGATCCTTGATGACACAACTGCTGTGATGGAATGCGCCAATATAGCAGGGTTAGTACAGGTTCCAGAGGAATCAAGAAATCCTGATTTAACAACATCCTATGGACTAGGTGAGGTGATTATTGCTGCAATTGCTAGAGGCTGCACCTCAATCATTATAGGTCTAGGCGGAAGTGCAACCAATGATGGTGGTCTTGGAATGCTTCAAGCACTAGGTATGAAAAGCTGGGATCAGGCAGATCGGGAAACAGGCCCATTCGGAATCGATTTGCTTTCTTTGGAAAAAGTTAGTCTTACTAACCTCGAGTCAAAATTATCGAATGTAAAATTGCGTATTGCCTGTGATGTTGATAATCCTTTATGTGGTGCCCAAGGAGCTAGCGCAATATATGGGCCTCAAAAAGGAGCAACTCCCGAGCAAATTTCTTTGTATGACAAAGCGTTAGACAATTTTAGTAACTTAGTAGAAAAAGAAATTGGTCGGGTAGATAAAGAAGTGCCAGGGGCAGGCGCTGCTGGTGGACTTGGATTTGCACTGTTGACTTTAGGAGCCAAACTAGAATCTGGTGCAAAGCTTATGGCCGATGCAATGAACTTGGAGGAAGCAATTAAAGAATCGGATCTTGTAATTACTGGTGAAGGACAAAGTGATGAGCAGACTTTGTTTGGCAAGGCTCCTAGCTTCGTAGCGAGTATTGCTAATAAATACAATGTACCAACAATCTTAATTTCGGGAAGTCTTGGTAGTAATAGTGATGAGTTAAGAAAAGTGTTTGCGGGTTGTTTCTCGATTATTGATAAGCCGCAGTCCCTACAAGTCTGTATCGATCAAGCAGAGCAATTGCTCTATCAAAAAACTAAACATATTATTCATTTTGTTAACGCGATTAAATAAGTCTTGGTTAGTGAATGAATCTATTATTCGAATTGCAAAGAAAAACAATACAATAAAATTGAAAAATTCACATATCTACCTCTAACAAACTAGTGGTAGATATTTTTTGTTCTAGTATAAAAAGTGTAATAAATATAATTTTGTCTCGTAAACTGTATTGTAAAAGCTTTCTACCTAAATTCAAACATAATTGCAAGCGATTACATAAATTATACGAGGAGGAATTTGTATGAAATATGAAGCACCAAACCAACCTGGATCGATAGTTCAGTTTAAAAAAAGGTATGATAATTTTATTGGTGGCGAATGGAGACGTCCTGTTAAAGGCCGCTATTTTGATAATGTTAGCCCAGTAACCGGACAGGTCTTTTGTGAGATTGCTAGATCTTCAGAAGAGGACGTTGAGCTTGCTCTTGATGCCGCACATGAAGCGAAAATTGCCTGGGGGAAAACCTCACCTGCAGAAAGGGCAAATATCCTAAATAAGATCGCTGATCGTATGGAGGAGAACTTAGAACTACTGGCTGTGGCAGAAACATGGGACAACGGTAAAGCTGTTCGTGAAACATTGGCAGCTGACATTCCGCTAGCGATTGATCATTTTCGTTATTTCGCAGGTGCAATTCGTGCGCAAGAAGGAAGTTTGAGCCAATTGGATGACGATACCGTTGCTTATCATTTCCATGAACCATTAGGGGTTGTTGGCCAAATTATTCCTTGGAATTTCCCAATACTAATGGCTACCTGGAAATTAGCTCCTGCTTTGGCTGCTGGAAACGCTGTTATTCTTAAACCAGCTGAGCAAACTCCTGCTTCGATACATGTATTAACGGAGTTAATCGCAGACCTACTTCCTAAGGGAGTTTTAAATATTGTGAATGGATTTGGTTTGGAAGCAGGTAAACCATTAGCATCAAGTAGTCGAATCGATAAAATTGCATTTACCGGCGAAACAACAACGGGACGCTTAATAATGCAATATGCTTCTGAAAATATCATTCCAGTAACTTTGGAGCTTGGTGGTAAATCACCAAATATTATTTTCAAAGATGTGATGGATAAGGATGATGCATTTTTAGATAAAGCAATCGAAGGATTTGTCATGTTTGCTTTGAATCAAGGGGAAGTATGTACATGCCCATCCCGTGCCTTGATTGATGAGTCCATTTATGATGAATTTATGGAAAGAGCAATTCAACGAGTTGAGCAAATTAAAATTGGCAATCCACTTGATACAGATACGATGATGGGTGCCCAGGCTTCAATGGAACAAATGGAAAAAATCATGTCTTACTTAGATATTGGAAAGCAAGAAGGTGCTGAAGTTTTAATTGGTGGTGAAAGAAACGCGCTGGAAGGTGAGCTTGCGGACGGATATTATATTAAGCCTACCATTTTCAAAGGTACCAATGATATGAGGGTTTTCCAAGAAGAAATTTTTGGACCAGTTCTTTCGGTAACTACGTTTAAAGATGATCAAGATGCACTTGCTATCGCTAATGATACTCTTTATGGACTTGGAGCAGGTGTATGGTCAAGAAATATTCATACTGCTTACCGGTTTGGCCGTGAAATAGAGGCTGGAAGAGTTTGGACCAACTGTTATCATGCTTATCCTGCACATGCAGCATTTGGTGGTTATAAGAAGTCTGGTATTGGTCGAGAGAATCATCTAATGATGCTTTCTCACTATCAACAAACTAAGAATTTACTAGTAAGTTACAGTACCGAACCTTTAGGTTTTTTCTAAAGAATTAGATGCTTAGAGAAAGGTTGTGTGAGATGGTTGAAAAAGTAACCGTAACTGAGGAGGCTGTTCAATTAATCGAACACTTGAAACAGATGCATGGTCCACTTATGTTCCATCAATCAGGAGGGTGCTGTGATGGGAGTTCACCGATGTGTTACCCAAGAAATGAATTTAGAGTCGGGAATTCAGATGTGTTACTTGGGGAGATTTGCGATACGCCATTTTATATATCTAAGGACCAGTATAACTACTGGAAGCATACCCAATTAATAATTGATGTTGTCGCTGGTCGTGGAGGTATGTTTTCATTGGAGGGACCTGAAGGTAAAAGATTCTTAACAAGATCGCGACTGTTCAGTGAAGAAGAAAGAAAACGCTTAGATATAATTAAATAGAAGATATGGAAGAGTCAATTTTAACTAAAATTGGCTCTTTTTATTATGAACAGAATTTTTTCGAATTTCTCTACTATGACATCTTTTTTGTCAAGTAATCTGGTAAAATCATAATAACTATCTATGTCTGGTAAAATTTGCAAAAGGTACAATGTGTGGAGGAGATGGACTATATGCTTGGAAGGAAAACCATTTTCACACTTAGAACTATCCTATTCATATTAATAATTGGGATAGGGGTAGGAGGCTTTTTCTTATTTGATTCACCTAATGAAGAGGTATTGAATACATCCGATGACATTCAGGAACAAGAACCAATTGATACTTCTGATGAAAAAGAAGAAGAAACAACTATTGAGTCTCCGGTTTATAAAGACCCTGATGCTTCGATAGAAGATCGTGTGACAGATTTATTATCTCAAATGAGTTTAGATGAAAAAATTGGACAAATGGTACAACCGGAAAAATACAATGTTACACCAAACGACGTAAGACAATTTGGAATTGGGTCGATATTGAGTGGTGGAGGCGCCGTACCTGATGAAAATACACCAGAGGGTTGGGCTGATATGGTTGATGAGTATCAACTAGAAGCTTTAGACACACGATTGCAAATTCCAATTATTTACGGAATTGATGCGGTACATGGCCATAACAATGTAAAGGACGCTACAATTTTTCCACATAATATTGGTTTGGGTGCAGCAAATGATGTGGATTTAATGAAGCAAATAGGCGAAGTTACCGCAAAAGAAGTACGTTCAACAGGCATTAGTTATACATTTGCCCCTTGTCTTTGTTCGCCTCAGAATATTCGATGGGGAAGAACGTATGAAGGATATAGTGAGCAACCCGAAATGGTTGGTAAACTAGGATCAGCGATAGTAGAAGGTTTACAAGGATTGCCGGATGAACAAGATTTCTTAAAAGAGGAACATGTTGCAGCAAGTATTAAACACTTTGTAGGTGACGGGCTAACCTATAATGGCATTGATCAAGGAGATGTTAGCGAATATTCAGAGGAAGAATTAGAAAAACATATCGAGCCATTTGATGAAGCAATTCAAGCAGGAGCAAGAACAGTAATGATTTCCTTTAGCAGCATCAACGGATTAAAAACCCATGGGGATTACCATCTAATCACCGAAGTGTTAAAGGGTGATCTAGAATTTACTGGTTTTGTTATTTCTGACTATAACGGAGCACAGCAAATCGTACCAGATGATTTTGAGGAATCAATTAAACAAAGTATAAATGCAGGAATTGACCTGTTTATGATTCCAACCGACTGGCAGGAGTTTATAACTACTACCAAACAATTGGTAGAGGATGAAGAGGTCTCAATTGAACGAATCGATGATGCAGTTACACGAATTTTACGGGTCAAATTTGAGAACGGTTTGTTTGAACAACCGTTGGCAAATCGAGCGCTGGTTGCCGAAGGGGTTGGTTCAGACGAACATCGTGCGCTTGCCCGCGATGCAGTGAGAAAATCACAGGTTCTATTGAAAAATGACAATGACATACTTCCCTTAGCTAAGGATAATTCAGATATTGTTGTGGTAGGAAGAAAAGCGGCTAATATCGGATTTCAGTCTGGTGGTTGGACAATGGAGTGGCAAGGCTCACCAGAACCAGATCTTACGGAAGGTACTACAATTTTGGCTGGGATTGAAGAGGTCGCTGGTCCTAATAGTTCTATTTCCTTTAGCACAGATGGTGAAGAGGTGAGTGGACATGATGTTGCCATTATTGTTGTTGGCGAAGAACCTTATGCAGAGTTTGAAGGTGACAGTGAAGATTTACGTTTAAGCGATGAAGATATCTCTTTACTAGAAACTGTAAAGGAATCAGGGACACCAATGGTTGTTTTATTACTATCTGGGCGTCCGATGATTGTGACAGAAGAGATAGACAAGTGGGATGCATTTGTCGCTTCATGGTTGCCTGGTAGTGAAGGAGCGGGAATTGCAGATGTCCTGTTTGGAGAGCATCCTTTTACTGGGAAATTATCCTATACTTGGCCGAAAAATATCAATCAGGTCAATAACCATGATAAATCTAATCCGCTATTTCCTATCGGCTATGGATTGGAGTAGTAAAGGATCGAGTGTTATTACTATGCCCGGAAAGCGAAATTCTTTAAAAATTCTATTTCGTTTAATACAATAGAATTAAGAATTCAATTGTATAGGGAGGAAAAGTTATGCTTGATTCACTGAAAAAGCTATTCAGCCCTAAGAAGTGTTATGTATGTAACAGTAAAGTAGTAAAGCCTCAACCATACTTGGACGATAAAGGCAATAAAGTTCTTGTTTGTTATAAATGTGTTCCTTACGCTGAAAGGCGAGCGCTTCGAAAAATGAATTAACCTTTTTGTATAGTTTATTGCTATTGATAAAATTACGTCGTAGCGTAGCTACTAGTTGATTTCCGCTTCGGGCAGTCGCTTTCCGCGGGCAACGCCTCAACTTCCTCGGAAGGAAAGCACTTCCTCCGGGATTTTCAGCCGTCGCTTTTCCCGCTGGAGTCGACTGCCCTACGCTTCAATCAGCATCTTAATAGAACAATAATGAAAAAAAGATGGATATAGCGGAAAACTTACCTAAGTGTAGTTCCACATCTTAGAATAGCTTTGTGTTCAAGAAGATAAAAATCCTTTTCACATTTAGTCATGGGTTTTATTCTTCAATAAACAGAACACTAACAGCGTAGGCAAAAAACGTAGACTCCTCGAAAATGAAGTTCAATTTTCTGGGATCAGCAAATGTTTTTCGATGGGACGAGTAATCGCAGTCCCACGAGTCCGAAGACCCTGCAGTAGCGGTTTTCTACGAGGAGGCTAAGGCCGTGCCACGGAAAGCGAAGTTTTTTGCCGAAGCGATTGTAGAAAGCGCATATAAATGATAAATAAATAGATATAAGTTACGACGCAATTTATAGTTCTTGTGTTGTGCAACATCAATCTTTTATAAATCAGCCTAACTACAACAAAACAATCCCACCTAAATTAATAGGTGGGATTGTTTTGTTGTAAAATCAACCAGTGTTACGTAAACCAGCTGCAATACCATTGATAGTAAGCAGAACTTCTGTTAACAATTCATCCGCATTTTCATCATTTTCAGATAGTTTGCGGAGCTCTGAGATTAGCTCAACCTGGAATAAGTTCAACGGATCAACAAAAGGATTACGAAGTCTCACTGACTCTTTAATAGCTGGCTTATGATCTAACAATTCAGATTGGCCAGTTATTTTTAAAACAATGTCTTTCGTGAGATGGTACTCTTCTGTGATTTGACCAAATATTCGTTTTTGAATTGATTCATCTTTTACCATTTTTGTGTACTCCTTGGCAGTAGCCAAGTCAGCTTTTGTTAAAGCCATTTGTAAATTGTTAATCGTTGATTGGAAGAAAGGCCATGTTTCATACATATCTTGAAATAGCTTCCAGTCTCCTCCGTGTTGATCAACAAATTTTTGTAAGCCTGTTCCAGCTGCGAACCATGCAGGTAGCAACTGTCTACTTTGTGTCCAAGCAAAAACCCATGGAATTGCACGTAAATCTTCAAATCTACTACTGCCTTTACGACTCATAGGTCTAGAGCCAATGTTTAAATCGCCAAGCTCATGTAGAGGTGTAGCTTGATTAAAGTAAGTTAAAAAGCCAGGATCTTTAAAGATAAGTGATTGGTATTTTTCTAATGCATAGTTGGATACCTCACTCATTGCTGCCTCTGCTTCAGTTGATGGTTGTATCTTCGTAGCAGACTCCTCTTCCTGCGTAATACCCATAATTGCTGTTATCATAGTTGTCGTTGCTTGCTCCAAACTACGATAAGCGATGTCGGGTAACAGATATCTAGATGATAGTACTTCACCTTGCTCGGTAATTTTCACACCATCACCTAAGGTAACAGGTGGTTGAGATAGTAAGCTTGTATAGAGTGGACCACCGCCACGTCCTAATGAACCGCCACGGCCATGGAAGTACTTTAACTTAACACCGTAACCCGATGCGATATCATGAATTTTTTGTTGTGCTTTGTATAATTCCCAATTAGCTGTTAATGCTCCGCCATCTTTACTACTGTCTGAATAGCCAAGCATGATTTCTTGTAAATCTTTACGAGCAGTTAAATGCCTACGATAAAGTGGTATTTCAAATAGTTTTTCTATCATATCTGGTCCGTTTTTCAAATCTTCTATTGTTTCTAGAAGTGGTGCAACGTGTAATTTACTCTTAATCGTACCGTCTGCATAAACACGATATAGTCCAGTTTCTTTTGCTAGTACAAGAACTTCTAATATATCACTAACAGATCGAGTCATACTTATTAAATATACTTCAATCGCACGTTCACCAAAGGTATCATGAGCTTTCTTAATCATACGGAACGTGTTCATTAATTCTTGAGTGTCTTCTGTAAATGTATCATAAATAGATATCATCGGTCTTGGATCGTTAAGGACCTTTAATAATACCTCAATTTTGTCTTGTTCTGACAAGTTTGCATAGTCAGGTTCAATATTAACGGAATGGAGCACTTCAGTAAGTGCAGATTCATGTTCACCACTATGGTTTCTAATATCTAGTGATGCTAAGTGGAACCCGAATAATTCAACTTGACGGATAACTTTTCTTAGTAATTTAATTGGGTTTTGCCCTGGATGATGATTTGCAATGCTATCTTGTATCATATATAGGTCAGCCAAAAGTTCCTCGGCAGTAAAGTAGCCTTTATCTGAATCTTCATTTGTTAACTCTAATTTTCTTAACATAATAGAAACTTTAGTTCTATATGGTTCATCTACCTTAAATAAAGCATCTGAATGTAATAATTTCTTTTCATTTTCAATAGAAGTTAATAACTCATCACTGACATTAACTTGTTTCGCAGAGTGGCTTAATAATTGTCTTAGATTTGTTAAAGACTCTTTATATTTTTTCAAGACTAGTTCTCTATGGGTTTTTAAAGTCTCCCAGGTTGTTGTAGCTTTGACGTTTGGATTACCATCACGATCTCCACCAATCCAAGAACCAAAACGTAAAAAGGATGGCACTTGAAATCTCTGTTGGTATTTTTCATATAAAATATCCTCTAAATCTTGGTGAATCTTAGGTAAAACATCAAATAATACTTTATCAAAATAATATAGACCGTTTGAGACTTCCTTCATAACGGAAGGTTTTTTCTCCCTAATCTCAGCTGTTTGCCAAAGTATCGTAATTTCGTTAGCAATTGTCTCGTCAATAACCTTCTTTTCATGTCGTGTATACGCATGATCCCAAGATTTTAGTAAGCCAGCAATTCGTTGGTGCATTTGCAAAATTGTCCTTCTTGTTGCTTCGGTTGGGTGAGCGGTAATAACTAGCTCTAAGGACAACGTTTCAAGTAACGTAGTAACCATTTCAGGTGTAACGTTATTTTCTAATAACTTATTTACACCGGCTTCTAGTGACCCCGGTTGGATAAGTGTTGTATCCTGTGCTTGGTATTCTCTACGGCGCCTGCTACGGTAATTTTGTTCTGCAATATTAACTAAGTGTAGATATACAGAAAAAGCTCTAATTACGTTCTGTCTCAGTGGAGGCTCGACTAAATCTATTTCAGCTTTAATCTGCTTGTAAGCAGCAGGGTCATTTGACTCTCTGATCGTTTGTGAAAGTACTCGTATCTTTTTAACTTTTTCTACTAGGACTTCTCCGACTTGTTCTAGTAAAACGCTATCTAAAAGTTGTTCTAAGTATTCCATATCTCTATGGAGTGATAAATTCGGATTTGTTTCTTCTATTTTTGTATCCATTTAAGTAACATCCTTTCAAATTCCCTATTAATATAGATTTGATGATTGAAGTTCTTTTAATGCTATTGAGCGGAGTATTTGGGGTATTCATTTTCAGATTTTTCTAGACACTTAAATCCATTTTAACACGTTTATTTGCTTTTTGCTTCAAATCATCACTTTTTTGTATGGGTTTTGGTTCATTAATACCAAAAAGAGATCAGTGATAACCGTAAAAAATTTGAACGTATTTCTAAAAACTTGATTGAATAGTCTAATTGTTTTGGAAAGATTTATATTCAAATTTATTATATTGCGAAGTGTACACAATTTGATTACATTTATCTTAATAGTGTTATTTTTAATCGGAAATTTATTCCTTTGAAATAATGAAATGAGATGAGCGAATGCCAAAAAATATTTGGTTACTGATTATAGGAACTGCAATTAGTATCACAGCGGCCTCTTTTGTTTGGCCGCTAAATGCCATCTACATGCATGATGAGCTTGGTAAATCGTTGACCTTTGCAGGTATGATCCTAATGTTTATTCAAGCATTTGGTGTTATTGGAAATTTAATAGGAGGAGTTTTGTTTGATAAACTAGGTGGATTTAAAACAATCATGAGTGGGGCTACAATTACCATGGTGGCAGCCTGCTTGCTAGCTATTTTTAATACAATTGTTCCTTACGCTATTCTTTTAATGATCATCGGATTGGGTTCAGGAATAATTATGCCAGCTGTATATGCAATGGCTAGCTCTGTATGGCCTGAAGGTGGGAGGAGGGCATTCAATTCTATTTATGTAGCCCAAAACTTTGGTGTTGCACTTGGTTCGTCAATTGGTGGTTTTATTGCTGCTTTTTCTTTTTCCTATATTTTTATTGCTAATGCACTTTTATTCATTGTCTTTTTTTCGTTCGCATTTATTACATATAAATCGATGAGTGGTGCTAGTGACCCTCAGGCTTATACGAGTGTATTCGAACAAAAAAGAACAATTAAAGATAAAACAGCTTTTCGAGCTTTGCTTCTATTAAGTGGGGGCTTTCTAATTTGCTGGATTGGTTATGTTCAGTGGCAATCGACTATTGCTCCTTATACTCAAGAACTTGGAATTTCACTCAGTAAGTACAGTCTGTTATGGACTATAAATGGAGCTTTGATAGTATTAGGACAGCCGTTGTTAAAATTAATAACGACGAGAATCCAGGATCCCAAAAAGCAAATATATTTAGGAAACACCATCTTTATCATTTCTTTTATCGTTTTACTGTTTGCTGATTCATTTTCGGTTTTCGCTCTAGCGATGATTATTCTGACAATCGGAGAGATGCTCGTTTGGCCCGCAGTACCAACACTTGCGAACAACCTTGCTCCTAAGGGGAGGATAGGTTTTTATCAAGGGATTATTAATAGTGTTGGCACTGCTGGTCGGATGATTGGCCCTGTATTAGGTGGTATTATTGTCGATAATTATGCCATTCATTTCTTATTCTATTTCTTGCTATTCCTTTACCTTATTCCTTATATTACTACATTTATTTATGATAGAAGAGTTGTTGATAAGTACGAGGAAAAACAAGGCACAGAGGTTTAATTCGCGATTACGTTCAATAGGGAATTGCTAGTACCTGTTTACTTTTTAGTAATCGTTTCCGTGATAGGTTTAACAATTACTTTCCCATTTTTAAAAAGTAAAAATCTTAATTTCTAGGTTTTAGCCTTCCTTCTATAGTGAAAATATAATATATCTTTGTTTTTGTAATTATGAGTTATTCAATAATAAATAGTAGTCATTTATTTAGCATAACAATCTCAAAAAAGTAAAAACTAAGATAACATTCATAGGAGGTTATAGAACATGGTTAAAAAAGAAAAGCAAGAACAGGATAAGTATTTTGACCACTATGCTGATCCAAAGAAACCTAAAGAAACTGCAAATGCAGAGGAACTAGCAAAATTTTATAATAATAACAATACAATCCCGATTGATGTGTCTAAATTCGATAAGTAGTTTGTCCAATAGTGAAGTGGATACCGTTCGTTCTTGGAAAATGGGACAGAACAAGTTACTCATTACTTGATTCTGTTCTTTTTCATTGCACGATATTAGATTTAGGACTCTGTGGTAAGCTGATTGTTAACTATTGCCAACTTCTCCCCGAAATCACTTCGAAAGAGCTTGCGATTTCGTTCTTGACCAAAAAACTCAGACAGTATTTAAAATAAATTCAGAACAAGTTTTATTATTTCTTTTTTTTGCTTTACTTTTTCAATTTGATAAGTAGTTTTTATTCGGTAAGCAATTTCAGGGGGATGCCCATTGTATGTCAGTTCTTTCATCATAGCTATGTAGAGCTCATTAAAGGTTTTATCTGTTTTTGATTCAAGTGTATCGGCATTGTTTTTGTATTTATTATACAAGTAAAGGAAAGAAGTGTTTTCATTATAACTTTGATTTCGTTTAATTTCTTCTTTAGCATTTTTTATTAGTTGTTCCACATTTTTGATTGTTTGGATTCGCAGATTTTCAAACTTAGGTATGTATTCCTGCTCTATTTCATTTATTGTTTTATAAGAATTGGGGACTGAATGATTGTTTTTTTGATTAACCCCTTGTGTACCCATCTCGTGGACACTGAAAGCATATAATGGTTTACCTTTAACCTCACTCTGAATTAGAAGATTAAAAGAGTATGATAGTCCACTTACTACTATTATAAAACTAAGTAATCTGTAGTGAAATTTCATAATTTCCCCCAACTGTTAAAACTATCAAGCTTTACTGTTTTAGCTATCTAACCTAACATTAGATGTAAAAAAGGCCTGTATTAGGCCTAAGCTCAGGCTATATACTGAGATTTTCTAGTTACTATCTAGCCCAGTCAGAAAATAATCCTGTGCCTTGACAGCTCGGGCACTGGAAAGAGCTATTATAGAAATGTTCATATGGTAACGATTCAATTCCTCTCCCATTACAATCTGGGCACCTTCCTTGATCACGCATTTTTTCGATTTTTTTCTCGTACCTTCCATTGGACCATTCAGCTATAGAATTTATAAATCCCAACTTGATTTCACCACGCTTCCTTTTTTCTTATTATGTGGTAATTGTGGGGAATTATTCTTAGGTAATATAAAAAACAGCCAATTATTTAGCTAATTCTCTTTTTGTTTGTGGATGCTTCTGAAAAACTATATATAGACCTATTTCAATAGTTAATTGAATATTGACACACAAGTGTCAAACGTTTTTTTCTAAAATGTGAACTAATGAACAAACCACTTTATTAACTTTATACACGTGTTAATATAAAAATATAGAAAAGATAAAAAGTGTTTTAACAACAAATGTGAATCACTGAACAAACAAAGAATATAATAAAAAGGAGTGGATGAACATGTTTGTAGAATTTCTTCGTAAAAATAATGTGATGGCAGGGGTATTAGCAATTATTCGAGTTTATCTAGGTTATGCCTGGTTAACATCCGGGTGGGGAAAAGTTACCGGTGGATTTGATGCAACTGGTTTCATACAAGGAGCAATCGGAAAGGCAACAGGAGAACATCCGGCAGTCCAAGGCTGGTGGGCAGCATTTCTAGAAAGTGTCGCATTACCAGGATCAGGAGTATTTAGTTTCCTAGTAGCATATGGAGAAGTATTAGTAGGTATCGCACTTATTCTAGGACTATTTACAAACTTCGCAGCACTTATGGGAATTATTATGAATTTCGCATTCGTTTTAAGTGGCACAGTGAGCACAAACGGACAAATGATTCTATTAACGTTCTTTATCTTAGTTGCAGGTTATAATGCTGGTAGATTTGGATTAGACCGTTACGTAATTCCATTCTTGCGTAGTAGATTTGGTAAACAACAAAGAGTAAATGGTGAAGTAGTAACAGAGGTATGATGAGTAGCAAGCACACAATCCATGTGGTTATGTGCTTGCTTTTTTTGTTGTAAACAAAAAAAATGAGCATCCAATATTGGATGCTCGAAGGGGGACAATCTATTAATCAGTTTGCTTACTCACATCTTTTTTTGCTGCGATTTGTTAATCGCTGCATACTTAAGATTGCTTTCATTCAATTGTGTAACCGTTTTCAGTATATAATAAAATTTAAATGCTTACATCATACTAAAGTCCTAAATTTTTATATAATTTTGAAAAGTGTTGATTAATTTGAATCCTTATCTGTATTGGAAATATGAGTTTTTTGGTTTTAAAGATTATCAGACTTTATACCCATAAGTGAATTTATAGGTAATAGTTCGATAATTAAATATCACCAGGCTTTCTTTACTATACTCAGAATGATTATCCACATAGGAGTCGACAACATAATTCCAATTAAACAACCTTTTGCAAATGATCCTTCTCCTTGTTTCACGGGCTTCCCTCTTTACTGGAATTTTTATAATTGTTTCCAATATATGCAACTTTTAATCAAAATTATTTGTTTATTAATAAATTGTAATTCTGTTGAATAATTTTAAATAATAAGACTAGCTTAAGGGAGAAGGATACCGTGTACAGAAAAAAGGGTATAGTGATCTTCATTGTTATTGCTATCGCAATTATAA
This sequence comes from Aquibacillus halophilus, assembly GCF_009649745.1. Lineage (GTDB taxonomy): Bacteria > Bacillota > Bacilli > Bacillales > Amphibacillaceae > Aquibacillus > Aquibacillus halophilus. The sequence goes on from NZ_WJNG01000006.1 coordinate 117,839, forward strand.
CGTGTACGGTCTTTATTGCTATGTTATTTACACCAGGTAAACAAGCGAAGAATATAGTTGATGATTTTTATCAGTATGAGCAAAATGGATTATTTGCAAACTCATGGGATCTGTTTCACGCTGAAATGAAAAATAAATTTAATAAGGGTCATTACCTTCAAGATCGTCCGCATGTTTTTATGAATCACTTTGGTGTCAATTCATTTACTTATGAGCTTAGTGATGTTGATAAAATAGAAAATTGGAAAATGGCAAATGAGATGGAACCGATAGAAATTGTTTATAAAGTCATAGTAATTCAAACATATAAAGGAAAATACGGGAATTTCAATTTAATACAAAATGTGTATGCAACTAAAGTAGAAGGGGAGTGGAAAATATTATGGGATTACAAAAAATAGAGGACTGATGCTTTCAGTCCTACTTACATTTAATATTCTAACTTCAACTCGTTTTTAGCCCATTTTTCAAAAGGAAGGTTTTTGTCAGTTAATGATAGTGAATAAAAAGGTATTTTTCTATCTTCATGTTTTTTGGCTATTTCCTCATAAATAAATGCATCATCAAAGCCACCTTCAGCAGCCAGTTTTTGATCAGCGGCGTAATATACTTTTTCAACACGAGACCAATAAATCGCTCCAAGACACATTGGACAAGGTTCACAGCTAGTGTAAAGAATACAGTCTGATAGTTGAAATGTATTCAGTTTCTCGCATGCTTCTCGAATGGCTTGGATCTCTGCGTGTGCAGTAGGATCGTTGTTTTGCGTTACTTTATTGCTACCAGACCCAATTATTTCTCCATGTTGATTGACAACGATTGCTCCAAAAGGACCACCGTTTTCTTCAACGTTTTTGGCAGCCAAAACAATTGTTTGACTTAAAAACTTCTCGTGATTTATATGATGCCCCCTTAAAATCTGTTCTCTTTTTTGTGAAATTAATATATTTTACCATAACATATTTTACAAATATTAACTATAAGAATAGTTTGAAAATAATGGGCTTGTATTGGTAATGCTTTGCATAATAATTAAAAAAAACAGATATTTTAAATTAAACATAATAAAACGAAAGCAAATGTTGATGAAAATGAAAATATATAATAAGATTAGATTATTAACATTTATCAAAAGGTTTTTTATATAGTCGATTGAAAGGGGTTTGTCTAAAGTGAAAATAGGTATTGGTAGTGACCATAATGGATTTGAATTTAAAGAAGAGATTAAGAAGGTTGTAGAAGAACAGGGTCATGAAGTTGTCGATTTTGGTTGCCATTCTTGTGATGCGGTTGATTATCCAGACGTAGCATTTGAAGTTGCGGAGGCAATAAGCAATGAAAAAATCGAACGAGGTATTTTAATTTGTGGAACTGGGATTGGTGTTGCAATTGCAGCTTGCAAGTATCCTGGAATTCGAGCAGCACTTACTCATGATACTTATTCAGCAGAGAGAGCTCAATTAAGTAATAATGCGCAAATTATTACTATGGGTGCACAAATCATTGGTGTAGAAGTTGGGAAAAAGGTTGTTGAGGCGTACTTGAATTCTCAATGGGCAAGTGGATCAGAACGCAAGGTTAATAAAATTATTGAGAAGGAAAAGGAATTTATTAATAAAATAAATGATTAAGGGAAAAATTTAGTAGACATAAGTATTTACTAATGCTTATCAATTTGTTGCAGAAATAAATAAAATCAAGCTTCCACGAGTAATTAAAGTAATGGAGGCTTGATTTTTGTTTCTATATTATTTAATTAATGATTAATTAGGAAGAGGCATCAATTATAGTGATGTTTTTTGTAGTAGAGAGTTCAGTATATATACTATCCTCTAATTTTGTATCAGTTATAATAGTATTAATTTGATTGGTTTTCGCAAATATTGCACTTGAAATCGTGCCAATCTTAGTATGGTCAATTAAAGCAATAATAGCTTTTGATTTTTTAATTAGTTCTCTCTTTAGCTGTACTTCGTATAAATTGAAGTCGGTAAGTCCTGCGTCAGGTGTGAATCCGCTGGCGGATACAAACATCAAATCAATGTTCACTTGTTCGAGGATGCCTAAGCCCAATGTACCTTCTAGGGACGATGAACCTTTTGTCAACATTCCTCCAAGTAAAATAACTGTAATATTAGGATTTTCATTTAATTCTAATGCTGTTTTTACGCCACTAGTTATAACTGTTAAACGGATTGGTTTTTGTTTTAAAAGATATGCCAACTCCATTGTAGTTGAGCTCGCATCTAGGAGGATGCATTGCTTTTCTTCTATAATTTCTAATGCTTTTTCAGCAATTAGTTTTTTTTCCTTTTGATTTCTCTTTGCGCGGGCAGAATAACTTGTTTCATTATTTGTGTCATTAAGTACCGCACCGCCATGTGTTCTAGTTAAAAGGCCTTCTTCTTCCATTTGATTAAGATCTGATCGTAAAGTGGCTTCTGATACTCCAATATTTGCCGCTAGATCTTTAACAGTTAATCGTTGTTTGTCTTGTAAGAGATGCATAATTTGATTTCTTCTTTCCGTAACAAACATTTTCATTGACTGGCACATCCTCATAAATAAAAGTTTATCCTTAATATAAGATAAAAATATGTCATTAGCAACAAAAATTTGTGGGAAATCTTTACTTTTTATTTATAATATTCATCCAATTTTTATTATTTGTATTCAATTTTTTTCGATTTTCTTGTGTATTCGAAATAGATAATTGACAAAATGCAACCAAATGATAAAATTAGTAATGTATAAATTTGGTCGAAATTACTATTGGAAGCGTTTGTATTTGTAAGAAAACTAGGAGGATAAAACATGACAATTAAATTTGGGTGTCAAGGATCAACTTGGGTTTTAGACTATGATATTGAAGCAGATATGTTAGATCAAATAATGGATAACATCTATGATGGTGGTTTTAAAGGCCTTGATATGCAGGTCACTTTATTGGGGAAATACAAGAGTTCACCTGAACGTCTAAAAGAAGAATTGGATAAAAGAGGGTTGGAGTTAGCTGCCTTAACTTTACCATTTAGTTTCGAAGGTGGTAGGGAATCCTCAAAAGAAAGAGAAATGGCAGATTTCTATTTAAATTACTTAAAAAAATTCCCTGGTGCTAAGATGAATGTACCTTCAAGAGTGGGACAAAACCGAGACAATTTATTGCAAAGGCAAAAAGAAATAATTAAAGGTGCAAACGAACTTGGAAAACGAGCGCATGATAACGGAATTATTACCTCGCTCCACCCAATTTCATATAAAACTTCTTATTGGAGATTTAGAGAAGACTATGAACTGCTTCTTGATGGATTAGATCCTAAATATATGGGATACACACCTGATGTGGGGCATATTATTTTTGGTGGAATGGATCCGGTTGAGATTATAAAAGAGTATTTACCTCTCATCAAACATGTTCACTTTAAAGATGCGACAGCAAATTGTGAGTGGAAGAAGATGGGTGAAGGAGATATCGATTTCCAAGGATGTGTACAGACTCTTGTTGACGGTGGTTATCGTGGCTGGATTATGGTGGAAGAAGAAACTCCAGAAGCTCAATCCAACACAGAACATGTGATTAAAGAAATTGGTAAGTATGTAGATGAAAATTTAAAACCAATTATTAAATGAGTAAATACATCAAATTTTAATGAAGGAGTGTATTGATTGAAAAAGCTAATTAATAACCCTGAAAATGTAGTGGAAGAAATGATTGATGGTTATGTTAAAGCTCACCCATCTTATGTAAGGCGCTTAGCAGAAAATGATCGATCATTAGTTTCTTCTATGGAAACTAAAGTAGATAAAGTCGGTATTTTAATTGGAGGCGGTTCAGGTCATGAGCCTGCTTTTATGGGATATGTTGGGGCCGGTATGGCTGATGGTGTTGCTGTTGGTAATATTTTTGCATCACCACCACCAGCACCAATTTTAGAAGTGACAAAAGCAATAAATAAGGGTGCGGGTGTCCTCTATCTATACGGTAATTATGCAGGAGATGTAATGAACTTCGGTATGGCAGCAGATTTGGCGGAAATGGAAGAAATTCAAGTTGAAATGGTACTTGCTTCTGATGATGTGGCATCTGCACCTAAAGAGGAAAAGGACAGAAGACGTGGAATCGCCGGGGAATTTTTTGTTTATAAAACAGCAGGTGCGGCAGCAGATTTTGGTTATAAATTAGAAGAGGTTGCTAGAGTAGCTAGGCAAACAAATGAAAACACTCGTTCTATGGGTGTTGGTTTAAGCCCATGTTCTTTACCGCAAACTGGTGAACCTAGTTTTGAACTAGGCGAAAATGAAATGGAAGTGGGTCTAGGACACCACGGCGAACCAGGAATTAGAAAAGCACAAATTGAATCAGCAGATAAAGTCGCTGATGAATTATTAGCGAATATTTTTGGAGATATGACCTTGAATAAAGGTGATGATGTAGCCGTTCTTGTAAATGGTTTGGGTTCAACGCCACGCATGGAACTTTACATTATGTTTAGAAGGGTTGAGCAAGTCTTAAAGGAAAAGGGAATCAACATTTATCGTTCTTATGTTGGTGACTACATTACATCACTCGAAATGGGTGGATGCTCAATAACGCTCACGAAATTGGACGATGAATTAAAAAAAATGATTGATCATCCTGTAGACTGTCCTATGTTCGTTCAGAAATAAGGGGGATAAAAATGGATTTTACAGCAAAAGACCTTATTAATTATTTTAAACAAGTGGTTGAAGTAATGGAGACTGAAAAAGACTACCTTTGTGAACTTGATCGTAAACTCGGTGATGGAGATCACGGGGTGACTATGTCAATCGGTTGGCAAGCAGTTAACAAAAAATTAATGAATGAATTAGAAAATGAAACAGACTGTGGAAAAATAAGTGCTGATGTAGGGATGACATTTTTGAATGCAGTAGGTTCTTCTGTTGGACCGTTGTACGCAACAGGGTTTATAAAAGGAGCCAAAATCATTAAAGGTAAATCTACCCTTAATGATTCAGACCTTGCTGAATTTTGGATTGCCTTTGCTAACGGTATTAAAGAACGAGGGAAAGCAGAAGTGGGAGATAAAACGATTGTTGATACACTAGATCCTGCAGCAAAAGCACTAGAAAAAAGTTTCGCTGAATCACAAGATTTTTTAAGTGCATTTAATGAAGCAGTTAAAGCTGGTGAAGAAGGCATGAAATCTACTAAAGATCTTATTTCTAAATTAGGTCGTTCAAGCCGTTTGGGTGAGAGGTCAAAGGGTGCACAAGATCCAGGAGCTACTTCTGCCTACTTAATGTTATCGACGTTTCTTAAAGTTGCAAAAGCTTCTTAAAATGTAAGTTACTATACACCTATTGCCGCGTCTGGTGATAGGTGTATATCAATTTAAAGTTATTAATTAATAATCCATCTCTAACTCTTCCTCATATTCCTAAAGTTATAGTTCCCCCGAGCTTAAGAAAGTTTTAGAGTATGGAAGGTTTAAAAATTCAAATAGGAGTTAGGGCGTGATTAGAAATGAAACCGAAAGTGTTTATTTCAGAACCGGTACCCCAAGAAGTTGAAGAGTATATCAGTAAATTTTGTGACTATAAGATTTGGAAAGAAAAATACCCAATTCCAAAAGAAATTTTATACAAAGAAACAAAAGATATTGATGGTTTAATGACTCCGAAGGGAGTGATTACCGAGGAGTTCCTCGAAAACTCACCTAACCTAAAAATTGTAAGTAATATTGCAGTGGGATATGAAGCTTTTGATATAAAAGCAATGAAAGAAAGAAAAGTATTAGGTACTCATACACCTTATGTACTTGATGAAACAGTAGCAGACTTAGCGTTTGGTCTCATCCTAATGACAGCTAGAAAGTTGGGTGAATTAGATCAATATGTTAAGAGTGGCAAGTGGCATAAGTCGGATAATCAGAAGTTCCTTGGACAGGATGTACATCATTCAACCTTGGGTATGATAGGGATGGGGCGGATTGGTGAGAAAGTAGCAAGACGTGCTACCTTTGGGTTCAACATGAATGTTCTCTACCATACTAGAAATCGACGTCCTCAACTCGAGGAGTCTTATGGTATCAAATATAGTAATATAGAGTCCCTTCTAGAAAACTCTGATTTTGTTTTATTAATGTTGCCGCTTACAGATGCTACATATCAGTTGATTGGACAAGAACAATTTAAACTAATGAAACAAAGTGCATTCTTTATTAACTGTTCACGAGGTAAAATTGTGGATGAAAAGGCTTTGATTCATGCCCTTGAAACTAAAGAAATAAGCGGAGCAGGGCTAGACGTATTTGAAGTAGAACCTGTTGATAAGGATAACCCCTTATTGAAGATGCAAAATGTTGTGACGTTACCTCATATTGGATCTGCTACAGAAAAAACTCGATTTAACATGGTGATGAAAGCTGCAGAGAATTTGGTTGCAGGTGTTACTAATCAGGTTCCACCTGATGTCGTTGACGAATTACGAGAATTATTAGAAAATTAAGCTATAAAGAGATAAATGGATTTTAGACCACACATAACGATATCTGCTCTTGAGTCTAGTTTTACTAGACAATGGATAGGTATCGTTTTTTGCTTTTAAGTTAATAGTTAAATCGATACTTATCCTCTATCCAATCCCAATATACCATCCATTTAATACATTTAACTGGATATTTTTAGTTAGAAGGGCTTTCCATTTTATGGTATTTATTTTTTGATTTTTTCAAATAGATTTTTATTATTTTCTTTTTCCTTTCACTTTGTAAAATAGCCTTTCCTTCCAAATTACTAATGTTTCGTTTAGTACTAACGCGTTAGAAGTGCAATGTGGAGCAATAAATTTCCTTTCAGAATTTTACCAACTAATTCATAGTGTGTTTAGCGCAATATAACGGTTAGCTGTTGAAAATTATATTAAAAACGCCGCACAGATGCTGTGCGGCGTTTTACTTGCGAGGATAACTTACAGTTTGCCACCTTTTGGTGTTTGGTGATTGGCCATTTTCTCGAAAAAATCAATAATAAAGGAATGGTCTTTCATACCATTACCATTGGCTATTTCGGAACTGAAAATTTCCTTTACAAGATTTGTAACTGGTAATGGAACGCCAATTGCATTTGCTGACGATTGTACATTTCCTAAGTCTTTATAGTTAATTTCGATTCGACCACCAGGTTCGAAGTTTCTATCAATGATTTGAGGCATTTTAGCTTCCATAACAGCACTACCTGCTAAACCTCCACTGATTGCCTCATACATTTTGTTTAAATCAATACCCGATTTACTTGCAAAGACACTAGCTTCTGATAGTGCCGCAAGGTTTATACTCACGATAATTTGATTTGCTAATTTAGTTGCAGATCCAGCACCTACATCTCCTACATGAACGATATTTCCACCCATGGATTCAAATAATGGTAATACTTGATTATAGTGTTCGTCACTTCCACCAGCCATGATGGAAAGCTTTCCTTCAATTGCCATTGGCTCACCGCCACTAACTGGGGCATCGATAAATGACATATTATACTCTTGTAGTCTGGCCGCAAAAGACTTTGAATCCTCAGGTGAAATAGAACTCATGTCAACAATAATGGTGTTTGGCTGACCGTTTTTGGCTAGACCGTCATCGCCAAAGAGTACTTGGGAAACATGTTTTGCTGCTGGAAGCATGGTAAAGATGACATTGCAATTTTCTGCGATTTCTTTATTTGAACTACAGGCATGTCCTCCTTGATCCACCAACTCATTAACTGCCTTTTCGTTTAAATCAAATAAATAAGTTTCAAATCCATCTTTAATTAAATGACCGGCCATCGGCTTTCCCATAATTCCTAATCCTACAAACCCAATTTTCATATTTAATTACCTCCATGTATATATTTTCCTTTTTATATTACTTATTATTTCATTTTATATTAAAATTGAAAAAGTGTACACCGATTTATATGTAAATCCAACAAATTCTGTTAAAATATTTAACTATATGAAAATAAAATATTGTTATATGAAAGTATATGAAAAATATTGAAATAAAACATTTTTTTGTTTTTATATATTGAATAGCTATATACCAAGGTTTGTGCCGGTTAAAAAGTAAAAAAAAGGATTTTCAACAAATTTATATTTTTTAAAAATAAAAAAGCGCTTACATTTTTTATTGACAATTGAATAATTTAAATTTAAAATGAAAAGAAATAAAACTTAGTTTCCTAGAATAGTATATTGAATACAGGGTAACTTTTTCATTTCGACAATTGAAATCGCTTACATAATCCAGAAGACAAGTATTTTAATAATAGTTTTGGTTTCTATTATTCCCTATCCATTAGTAATTAAAATTTTTTCAATATTTAAATTACTTAAATAAATATGAACAATTGAGAGGGGTGATAACTCGAAATTCTTTGTAATTACTTAGTCAACTAAAAAAAATAGGGGGTATTTTAATGAAATTTAAGTTTTTGCTTCTACTATTGTTATCGTTATTTGTAATTGTTGGATGTAATCCTACCAATACGGATGTAAGTAGTGGTGGAGAAGACGACACTGAGACAGAAACAGAAACAGAAACAGAAACTGAAACTGGTGGAGATGACCCAGAAGAAGTTAATTTACAACTATGGCATATTGAGGATGGTCCATCTGGAGAAGCAGTTCAAGCTGCAGTTGATCGATTTGAAGAAGCAAATCCTGGTGTATCAGTAGAAGTATCAAAACAAGAAAACGATCCATATAAATCTAAATTAGTTGTTGCAATGGGTGGGGGAAATCCACCGGATGTATTCCACTCTTGGGGCGGAGGCTGGTTGGAGCAATTCGTACAGGCTGGTCAGGTTAAGGAGATTACCAATGATATCGACCAAGATATTTATGTAGAGGCGGCTCTATCGGCATCTACTTATGATGGTAAAGTTTATGGGGCGCCGGTAAGTATGGCTGTAGTTCCTGTTTTCTACAACAAAGAAATTTTCGAGGAATATAACTTAGAAGAACCTGAAACGTACGAAGATTTGTTGGCGATTGTTGAGACGCTAGATTCTAATGGAATAATTCCATTTTCACTTGCAAATCAATCTAAATGGACGGGTTCTTTCTATCTAATGTATCTCGCTGAAAGAATCGGTGGTCCTGACTTGTTTAGTGAAGCCTTTAATCGTACAGGTAGAGGATTCGATGATGAAGCTTATATTGAAGCGGGGCATAAGTTGCAAGAATTAGTAAAAATGAATGCGTTTCCAGAAGGTGTAAACGGGATGAATTATGATACTGGTCAGTCAAGACAGTTGGTTTACTCTGGGAAAGCTGCAATGGAATTGATGGGTAACTGGTATGTGAACAATGTTAGAGAAGAAATGCCAGATTTTGAAGAAAAGCTTGGGTTCTTTTTAATGCCAGCCATTGAAGGTGGTCAAGGCGAGAAAAACCACGTTGTTGGAGGCGTTGCTCCAGTATTTTCTGTAGCAGAAACTAGTGACCATAAGGATCTCGCAACAGAACTAGTAAAGGAACTTGCTAGTGTAGCAACTGCAACAGACATGGCTAATAATGCAGGAGATGTTTCTGCTCTTATTGGTGTAGAATATAAAGATCCGTATGTTCAAGAAATTGCTGCGGTACTTGAAAACTCTGAATTTATGCAAACGTACTATGATCAAACGCTTCCACCTGAATTAGCAACAGTTCACTTGGATACTACACAAGCTCTATTTGGACTCTCAATGACTCCAGAAGAAGCTATGGCTGAAGTTGAGGCTAAAGCAAAAGAGTTATTAGATTAATCATTGGAAGTCTAATTTAAAAAAAGTCAAGGAAAACTACATTAGGTGACGGAACTTAATGTAGTTTTCTCATTATAATTGGGGTGAGATTATGCAAAAAAGTTTGGGAGAGACATCAACTCAAAAAAGTTTATCGTTAAACACTTCAACAAAGGCTATGAGAAAAAGACGTGAAATTTTAACAATTATTGGCTTTATGGCACCAGCTTTAATTATATACGGTGTGTATGTCGTTTATTCAATCGGTATGACATTTTATTACAGCCTATTTGAATGGTCAGGTATTGATAACAATTTTTCTTTTTTAGGGCTAGACAATTATGTTCGATTGTTGCAGGATGGAGTTTTTTGGGTGTCGCTTGGAAATAACTCCTTGTTACTTGGAGCATCTTTATTAACTCAGCTTCCGTTAGGCCTAATTATGGCACTATTACTCTTTAGTCCAGTTAAGGGAATGCGACTTTTTAGATCTGTTTATTTTATGCCATTTTTAATGTCAACGGTAGCCATAGGTATTTTGTTTGTATTTATCTATGATGGTAACTTTGGTTTATTAAATGATTTACTCGGTATGGTAGGGCTTGAATCTCTACAACAATCATGGATAGGTAAAGAAAGCACAGCTATTTGGGCCGTTATTGCAACCGTATGTTGGCAATTTGCGCCTTTTTACATGATTTTATTCCGAGCAGCGATAGTTGGTATTCCAGAAGAATTGTATGAAGCGGCAAATATTGATGGTGCTAAACCTTTACAACGGTTTAAAAACATTACGTTACCGTTATTGATGCCGATTATTATTACATCAGCCATTTTATCAATTATTGGTTCACTGAAATATTTTGACCTGATCTACGTAATGACAATGGGTGGGCCAAATAATTCAACTGAATTAATGGCAACGTATATGTACAAACAAACATTTACTAATTTTAATATGGGGTATGGAAGTACTGTCTCCTTCTCTATGTTTATTATTGCCTTTATTGTAACTTTGTTTATCCTAATTGGTGAGAGAAAAAGGAGAGGGGTAGAATAATGATAAAAAAAATACGTCAAATGCCACTATACCTTGTAGCGATAATTTTGTTGTTATTCACCGGCTTACCTTTTTTTATCATGATAAATACATCATTTAAGTCACAATTAGAGTTTATGACATCACCATGGTCTCTTCCGGATAGTTTTTCTTTTAGTAACTATGCACTTCTTTTAGACACAAACTTTTTTAGTTATTTCAAAAATAGTTTAATTGTTTCGGTGATTTCTGTAATAATTGTAATTATTTTCGGGGCGATGGCAAGTTATCCCTTGGCAAGATTGAAATTCAAACTAAATACACCACTATTTTTGTTGTTTATGGTTGGAATGATGATTCCGATACACACAACATTGATTCCTATTTACTTACTAACAATTAACCTAGGGTTGTATGATACAATTTGGGCTTTAATCGGACCGTATGTTGCATTTGCGCTTCCTATTTCTGTTGTAATCTTTACTCAGTTCATGAAGGAAATACCTAAAGAGCTAGAAGAATCAGCGAAAATAGATGGATGTGGACATATCAGATTATTTTGGAGAATTATTTTTCCGTTACTAACACCAGCGGTAGCAACTGTTGCAATTTATAACTTTATTCATATATGGAATGAGTTTATATTTGCATTGGTATTAACGAATTCATCAGAAAACGCAACGTTGCCTCTAGGTTTAAGAGAGTATTACGGAGAGTTTACCGTTAATGTTCCTGCGATTATGGCAGCACTCACACTAGGAAGTTTACCGCTTTTACTAATTTATTTTGTAGCCCAAGAGAAAATTGTAAAAGGACTCGCAGCGGGTTCTGTGAAAGGTTAATTTAATTATTTTTTACTTCAAAAAAATATAAATGAATAAGGCCTCCTTTTGGGAACTATGCGATTGTAATGAATCGCATAGGCCATCCCTTAAGTAGTTAAGAAGTTGTTTATTTCTAAGGCATTCTTGTTTTTTTATACTATCACTCAATTGAAATTACTTGCTGATAGTATAAGAAAGCAATTTTTTTGTGATAGTATTATATTGTAATGGATTACTGTATTAAGGAAGGATTGATTAAATGACGAAAATAATAAATCCTGTATTGCCAGGATATCATCCAGACCCTTCTATTTTAAGAGTCGAAGATGATTATTACATTGCAGTTTCTACATTTGAATGGTTTCCGGGGGTGCAAATTTACCATTCTAAAGATATGGTTAATTGGAGACTACTTACATACCCATTAACACGAACTTCTCAATTAAATATGATCGGAAATCCTAATTCGGGAGGCGTCTGGGCGCCTGCCTTAAGCTACTCAGATGGACTGTACTATTTAATTTATACCGATGTGAAGAGTAGAATGGGAGCGTTTAAAGATACACATAATTATTTAGTAACAGCAGAAAATATCGAGGGACCATGGTCTGAACCAGTATATTTGAATAGTAGTGGTTTTGACCCGTCTTTATTTCATGAAGAAGACGGGTCCAAGTGGGTAGTAAACATGATTTGGGATCATCGTAAGGGAACTAACTCTTTTGCGGGAATCGCCTTTCAGGAGTATTCCGTTGAGGAACAAAAACTCGTAGGAGAAATCAAGAATATTTTTAAAGGCTCTGAATTAGGTTTAACGGAAGCACCTCATATTTATAAGCGCAATGGTTATTATTACTTAATAACTGCTGAGGGAGGTACTTGGTACACCCATGCTGTCACCGTTGCTCGATCCAAAACACTTAGTGGTCCCTACGAAATCGACCCTACTAATCCAATACTTACCTCGAATCAAGATGATTTGACGCAATTGCAAAAGGCTGGGCATGGTAGTTTTGTGGAAACTCAAAATGGTGAATGGTATTTGGCTCATTTATGTGGACGACCGGTTGTCGATAAAAAATGTATTCTTGGTCGTGAAACTGCCATACAAAAATGTTATTGGACTGAGGATGACTGGATTCGAGTTGAGGGTGGTAATCATCCGAAATTGGAAGTTGAAGCACCTAATCTAAAACAACACCCTTTTGAACTGGAACCTAACCATGATGACTTTACAGCAAAAGCATTTAAAAAATATTGGAATTCTCTAAGAAGACCCTTCACAGAAGACTGGGTCTCTTTGACAGAACGTCCAGGTTTTTTAAGGTTGATAGGTGAAGAGTCAATGAACTCTGTACACCATCAAAGTCTTGTAGCTAGAAGACTTGAAAGCTTCAATGTAGAAGTAGAAACTGCAGTCGAATTTGACCCGGTGAATTTTCAACAAATGGCAGGATTGATCGCCTGTTATGATACAGATGACTATGTGTATCTTCGTGTTACTCAACACGAGCAGCATGGTAAATGTTTAGGGATCATTGAATCAAAGCATGGGAAATATGATGAGTTACTAGATGAGGACATTCCTTTAACAGCAGACTCAACCAAGTTAAAAGCAACTATTGACAATGAATGGCTCCAGTTTTTCTACGCCGAAGGAAATGGCGATTGGCAAAAGATTGGTAGCAAAATAGACATTAGTCATCTCTCTGATGATGATGCTGACTATATTCGTTTTACTGGTACGTTTGTTGGCGTTTGTGCACAGGATTTAAGTGGTCAAAGCCTGCACGCTGATTTTGAATATTTCGATTATCAAGAAAAAAAGTAATGGATAAATGAAGGGGGGGTTATCTGCCCCTTCCTTTTCCTCAAAACAGTATTTAAAAAATGATAGGAGTGTATTCTATGAAAAAAGCATTAATTTTTCAAGGTGGATGGCAGGGACATGAACCTGCAGAAGTAGCGGGTATTTTAGCAGGGATTCTCAAAGAAGAAGATTTCGAAGTAAAAATAACTGATACGCTTACAACATTAAAAGAGGACGATCTTACTACATACGATTTAATTGTGCCGAACTGGACGCAAGATACGATTTTGGAAGAACAACTAACGCCATTAATGGAAGCGATTGCATCAGGTGTTGGGTTAGCGGGTTTACACGGTGGAATGGGCGACTCCTTTCGAATGGCGGTGGATTATCAGTTTATGGTAGGTGGACAATGGGTTGCTCATCCAGGAAACGATGGTGTCAGTTATGATGTTCATATCTTAGATCAAGATCATCCACTAACTGAAGGTATGGAAGATTTTAAAGTAGTATCCGAGCAATATTACATGCATGTCGACCCTGCAGTAAAAGTACATGCGACTACTAGGTTTCCTGTAGCAGAAGGGCCATATCAGACTAACGGTGAAGTAGATATGCCTGTAGTTTGGACGAAAAACTGGGGAAAAGGGAAAGTCTATTATTGTTCATTAGGACACGTAGCAGAGATTGTTAGAATGCCAGAAGTTATTAAGTTAATGCGAAAAGGAATGAGCTGGGCGGCGAGATAAATCTATCAAAGTGATGAACAGGTGAGGTGTAAAATGCAAACTATTAAAGCTGGTTTAGTTGGTTGTGGAAACATTAGTAAAATATATTTTGAAAATGCAAAAAAATTCAACGTCTTTGATATTGTTGCTTGTTCTGACTTGGATTTAGAGCGAGCAAAACAAAGTGCAGAAAAATTCGGCATTCCGAAAGCTTGCACGACCGAGGAACTATTATCAGATCCTGATATTGATTTGGTAATAAACCTAACAATACCAGCTGTCCATGCGAAGGTAGCTCTTGCTGCAATTGAAGCAGGTAAACATGTTTATGGCGAAAAGCCATTAGCTGTATTACGAGAAGATGCACAAAAAGTATTGGAGCTTGCTAAAGAAAAAGGAGTGCTTGTGGCTAATGCCCCAGATACGTTTTTAGGTGGGGGTATTCAAACGTGCCGAAAGTTAATTGACGATGGATGGATTGGAAGACCCGTCTCTGCAACTGCATTTATGATGAATCACGGACATGAAAATTGGCATCCTGATCCTGGTTTTTATTATCAAACAGGTGGAGGACCAATGTTTGATATGGGGCCATATTACATCACGGCGCTAATCTCATTAATGGGGCCAGTAAAACGAGTTACTGGTTCAACAAATATTACTTTTCCTGAAAGAACAATAACTAGTCAGCCTAAATATGGTGAGAAGATTCTAGTAAACACCCCTACCCAGATTAATGGAATACTAGATTTTCAAAACGGGGCTGTAGCATCCATCATTACAAGCTTTGATACTTGGTATCATCATCTACCAAATATCGAAGTTCACGGGACTGAGGGGAGTATGGTGGTTCCAGATCCTAACAGATTTGGGGGACCAGTATATGTTCGTAGACATGACCAAAAAGAATGGTCAGAGATTCCATTAACTCATGGATTTACTGAAAATAGTAGAGGATTAGGGATTGCTGATATGTCACATGCAATTTTAACTGGAAAAGAATCCAGAGCTAATGGAGAGCTTGCTTACCATGTACTAGATGTTATGCACGGCTTTCAGGACTCATCAGATACTAATCAACATTATCAATTAACTAGTACTTGCCAACAACCTGAAGCATTGCCAATTGGTATGAACTACGGTAACTTTGATGATTTACTAAGAGGTTACTAGTCGATTTTTAAAAATAAGGAGTGTGTGTTAATGAAACTTGGCGTTTTTGCTGTCTTATTTGGAGACAAGTCACTCGAGGAAGCACTGGACATTATTGCTGAAAAAGGCTTAGATTCAGTAGAAATTGGTACAGGTGGATATCCGGGAAACTCGCATTGTAATCCGAAGGAGTTGCTTGAGGATGAAAAGAAGCTAAAAGCATTTAAGCATGCTATTGATAGCCGTGGTCTAGAAATTAGTGCATTAAGTTGTCACGGAAACCCACTTCATCCTAATAGCCAAATTCAATTAGAACATCATCAACAATTTCAAGATACCGTCCGACTCGCATCAAAGCTAGGAGTCGAAACAGTAATCACTTTTTCAGGCTGCCCCGGTGAATCTGAATATTCTAAGTTTCCTGTTTGGGTCACCTGCCCATGGCCAGAGGACCATTCTGAGGTGTTAAAATGGCAGTGGGACGAGCGAGTTATTCCGTATTGGAAAAAACAAAGTGAGTTTATGAGAGAGCATGGTGTTCGTGTAGCTATTGAACCCCACCCTGGATTTGTAGTTTACAACAATGAAACAGCATTTCGTCTCAGAAACGAGTGCGGAGATAATATAGGAGTTAACTTCGATCCAAGTCACCTATTCTGGCAACAAATGGATCCGGTTGTTGGAATTAAAGAAATTGCTAAACAAAATGCACTATATCATTTTCATGCAAAGGATACAGCAATTGACCAACAAAATACAGGTTCAAATGGTGTATTAGATACTAAACCTTATAGTGATGAACTAAATCGATCATGGATATTCCGAACAATTGGCTATGGACATGGTGAAGAAACGTGGCGCCAAATTATTAGTGCACTTCAGTTGGTAGGTTATCAAGGAACAATTAGTATAGAACATGAGGACAGTTTAATGTCTGTGGATGAAGGTTTTCAAAAAAGCGTGGCATTATTAAAGAATGTACTTATTAAAGAAAAGGTTGGTGAAATGTGGTGGGCGTAAAGCAAAAGGAAATTAGAATTGGAATGGTAGGATATCAATTTATGGGAAAAGCTCATAGTCATGCTTATCGTGACTTACCTTTTTTCTTTGATCCAAAAGTGAAACCAGTCCTTAAAGCAATAGCAGGAAGAAATGAAGAGGCTGTTAAAGAAGCTGCTGAAACAATGGGATGGGAGTCCTATGAAACAGATTGACGAAAATTGATTGAACGTGACGATATCGATGTGATTGATATTGTAACCCCAAACCATACTCATGCAGAGATTGCGATTGCTGCTGCTGAAGCGGGCAAACATATTATATCGGAAAAACCACTTGCATTAACGGTTGAAGAAGCCGAACAGATGTATGAAGCAGTAAAAAAACATAAGGTGAAACACATGATTTGTCACAATTACCGTTATGTACCAGCTGTTCAATATATTAAGAAGCTAATTGATGATGGACGTTTAGGTAGAATCTATCACTTTAGAGCAAACTATTTACAGGATTGGATTATGGATCCGAATTTTCCGCTTGTATGGCGATTAAAGAAAGAGGTCTCCGGTTCTGGTGCTCTAGGTGATATTGGAGCACATAGCATTGATTTAGCTCGCTTTTTAATCGGTGAATTCAAGGAATTAGTAGGAACCACGGAAACATTTATCAAGGAGCGGCCTATTGGTGAAATGTCAGGCGGTCTAAAAGCTCAATCAGGTGGTAATGAAGTAGGAGAGGTTACTGTTGATGATGCAGTAGCTTTTATCGCCCGGTTTGAAAATGGAACCTTAGGAACGTTTGAGGCTTCTAGGTTTGCTGGTGGGAACCGCAACAAAAATAAGTTTGAAATAAATGGAGAAAAAGGTTCGGTTCGTTGGGACATGGAAAATATGAACAATTTAGAGGTGTTTTTTCAAGATGATGAACCTGGATTACAGGGATTCCGACTAATTAATTGTACGGAAGAGCACCATCCCTACGTTGGTGCATATTGGCCTGCAGGACATATTATTGGGTATGAGCATACGTTTATTCATTTAATTCATGAATTTATGAAGGGTATTGTAGAAGATTATCAGCCAACCCCAAACTTTGAAGATGGGGTGAAGAATCAAAAGGTATTGGAGGCAATTGATCAATCGTCTGAGACAAAACAGTGGGTTAAATTATAATTAAGAAACGATATTAGGAGGGAGGCCTTAGGGCGCTTCCTCTTTTAGTTTGCTCTTTTCAATTTTAAAACCTCACAGTTGATGTAAATTGCGTCGTAAAGTAGCTACTAGTTGATTTGCGCTTCGGACAGTCGCTTTCCGCGGGCAACGCTTCAACTTCCTCGGAAGAATACCGCTTCCTGCGGGATTTTCAGCCGTCGCTTTTCCCAACGAAACGATCCCAACGGAGGGAATACACGGAGACTCCTCGAAAATAAACATCCATTTTCTTCGTGCGGTGTTGATTCAAGAAGAAAATTCAAGTCCTGCGGGATGGAAAGGCATAGATGAGACCCCACAGTGCGCAGCACGAGGAGGCTCAACAGCCGCCCGCGGAAAGCGTAGTGTATTTCCGAAGTGGTGTAAGTTACGCCGCAGTTTATGGAAATTGTGTCTTAGAAAACGGTATTATATTTTAATAGTTATTTTTCATTTGAAATCTAAACCAAAAAACCTTATAATAAATCTTGTATAACTACCATACTAGTATAACTAAAGTGTCAAACTGATTGTGATATATTTATTTGCTAGTTTTGAGGGTGGGGTGAAAGGGATAACTATAATAAACACAAGGATTAATGGATCAACAAGAGACTTTGTATATTACACATTAAGAAACCAAATAATTAATCTAAAGCTTGAGCCCGGTACGAAAATTTCAGAAAAAGAGGTATCCGAAAAGCTTAAGGTAAGTCGAACGCCAGTCCGGGAAGCCTTTCTTAAGTTGTCTCAGGAAGAATTATTAGGAGTCTATCCTCAAAGTGGGACAATTGTTACACTAATAGATTTATCGCTGGTTGAAGAGGGTAGATTCATAAGAGAAAATATCGAAAAGGCTGTTGTAAGGGAAGCTTGTCAGGTCTTTGACAAAAATCTATTATTCCAATTGGAAACGAATGTTAGATTCCAGGAATTATGTATTGAAAAAGATTCACATCATAAACTGTTTGAGCTTGATGATGAGTTCCACCGTATTTTGTTTGAAGGTTGTGGGAAAATACGAACATGGAACATGATTCGACAAATGAATAGTCACTTTGATAGATTACGGATGTTACGTTTGGTTGCAAATCAAGATTGGAATATTGTAGTTTCCCAGCATAAAGAAATATATAACTATGTTGCAAAGAAAAGTCTAGATCATGCAGAGCAAGCGATGACAAGTCATCTAAAATTGGTTAATCTAGAAAAAGAGGAATTAAAGAAACGCTATCCGGGATTCTTTGAATAAGGGCAATAGATAGTAGTTTTTTTTAAGTCAATTTGTAACCGTTGTCAAAAATAACTGTTAGTGTTTTTCTAGCAGAACTTTGACGAATATTAGAGGGGGATACATTCATGAATATAAATAGTGTAAACATTGTTGAAGATACTTTTTTGGAAAAAGGTTATTCCTGTTGGCTTCAATATAACAAAATAACCGATAGTAAGTTAATTGAAGAATATTTACCTTATTGTTTAAGTTTAAGTTTTACTGAAGATTCACCTATTGTGAGATCTGCTGTAGAGGAACTAGCTGATGGTGTCAAATCTATGCTAGATAAAGAGCCAACAATCTATAACTATTTTTCAAACGATGCTTCTATTATTCTAGGTACATACGAAAGCATTAACTTAAGTGACTATGAACTATCTTCGGATCTTTTTGAAAAATTAAATGACGAAAGCTACGTGCTTAAATCAGTCAACAAGGAAGGGAATAACAAGATCCTTTTGGTTGGCAAGTCTGATAAAGGTATATTGTACGGTGCGTATCATTTGCTACGTTTAATACAAACAAGAAAATCGGTAAATTCACTTGATCTAGTGGAGTCTCCAAGAAATCAGATTAGAATTATCAATCAATGGGATAATATGGATGGAAGTGTTGAACGCGGCTATTCAGGAAACTCCATTTTCTATGATAACAATCAATTTACTAATGACTTATATAGAATCAAAGATTATGCAAGACTGTTAGCGTCAGTTGGAATCAACGCTATTTCGATTAATAATGTTAATGTTTGGGAGATTGAAACGAATCTTATCACAAGTAAATTTTTACCTGAAGTTCAAAAAGTAGCAGACATATTCAGGTCATATGGTATTCAAACACTTTTAAGTATTAACTATGCAAGTCCGATTGAAATTGGCAACTTGACTACAGCTGATCCACTTGATGAAGGTGTGCAACAATGGTGGGCAGAGAAGGTAAAAGAAATCTACAGTTACATTCCAGACTTTGGTGGATTTGTTGTAAAAGCTGACTCAGAGCATCGTCCAGGTCCATTTTCATATGATCGTGATCATGCTGAAGGTGCTAATGTGCTAGCTAAAGCATTGCAGCCTTATAATGGTATCGTTGTTTGGAGATGTTTTGTCTACAACTGTTTACAGGATTGGCGTGACAGAACAACTGACCGAGCGCGAGCTGCTTATGACAATTTCAAACCATTAGATGGTAAGTTTCTTGATAATGTTATTTTACAGGTGAAAAATGGACCAATGGATTTCCAGGTTAAGGAGCCAGTTTCTCCATTGTTTGGTGCGATGGAAAAAACAAATCAGATGATGGAATTCCAAGTCGCTCAGGAATATACAGGTCAACAAAAAGACTTATGTTATCTAGTTCCACAGTGGAAAGAATACTTTGACTTTGATACTCATGCAAAGGGCGAAGGTTCAACGGTTAAAACCATTGTAGATGGCTCTATGTACAATTATCGTTATAGTGGTGTAGCGGCAGTTTCAAATATTGGTAATGATATCAATTGGACTGGTAATACACTTGCCCAAGCTAATTTCTACGGATACGGCCGCTTAATCTGGGATCCGGAATTGGGAGCAGAAGAAATAGCTGAGGAATGGGTTCAATCAACATTTGGTAATGATCCATTGGTAGTGGAAACTATTAAAGGAATGCTACTAGATTCATGGAATATCTATGAGAACTATACGGCTCCATTAGGTGTTGGTTGGATGATTAATCCAAGTCATCACTATGGACCAAATGTAGATGGGTATGAATACGATGTGTGGGGAACTTACCACTTTTCAGATCGAGACGGAGTCGGTGTTGATCGAACTGTAGAAACAGGTACAGGCTACACGAATCAGTATTTCTCACCTAATGCTGAGATCTATAATTCTCTTGAGAATTGTCCTGATGAATTTCTATTATTTTATCATCACGTTCCATATACCCACCAGCTTAAATCTGGTGAAACAGTTATCCAATATATTTACAATACCCACTTTAAAGGGGTAGAGCAGGTGAAAGATTTAATTGACAGATGGAACAAGTTAGATGGGAAAATAGACGACTATCGATTTAATAATGTTGCTGAAAGGCTGCAACTTCAATTAAAAAATGCTGTCGAATGGCGAGATAAGATTAATACGTACTATTTTAGAAAGTCCGGAATTTCGGATGATCAGAATAGAACAATCTATTAAAGCATGATTTAACAAAGGGGTTATCTATAGATGGCCCCTAGTTATCTGTTGTAGATCGTAAATGGATTGGGGGAAAATGATATGAGAATGGTATTTCGGTGGTTTGGTAATGGGAATGATCAAGTAAGTTTGAACCACATCAAACAAATCCCTGGTGTCGAAGGAATAGTTTGGTCCCTGCATGATATACCAGCGGGCGAGGAGTGGCCGTTAGAACGGATTGAGGAAGTGAAGCAACAAGCTGATGAACATGGATTTCATATTGATGTTGTAGAAAGTGTCAATGTTCATGAAGATATTAAACTAGGTTTGCCAGCGAGAGATAAATATATAGAAAACTACAAACGAACAATTGAAAAGTTAGCAAAAGCTGGTGCGAAGGTTATTTGTTATAATTTCATGCCTGTGTTTGATTGGACTCGTACAGAACTAGATAAACGATTAGAAGATGGTTCAACCGCTTTATTTTACGAGAAAGCCAAGGTTGAGAGTATGGATCCAATTGAGTTAGTAGAAAAAATTGCTGCTAACCAGGACTTTACCATGCCGGGTTGGGAACCAGAACGGTTAAAGTCGTTGAAACGATTATTTACTGCTTACAGTCAAGTAACGACAGAAAATTTATGGGATAATTTACAATATTTTTTAGAACAAATCATTCCTGTTGCTGAAGTGAATGATATTAAAATGGCTATTCATCCAGATGATCCGCCTTGGCCAATTTTTGGATTACCAAGATTGATTACATCACAGGATAACATTAGAAGATTACTAAAGCTTGTTGACAGTCCTTATAATGGTGTCACTCTCTGTAGTGGCTCTCTTGGTGCAAATCCAACAAATAATATTCCTGACATGGTAAGAGAATTTGCTGATAGAATTCCGTTTGCGCATATAAGAAATCTAAAGGTCTACCAAAACGGGGATTTTGTGGAAACCTCTCACAGGACCGAGGATGGAACAGTTGATATCTATGCTATTGTAAAGGCTTATCACGACAGTGGATTTGCCGGTTATGCACGTCCAGACCATGGCAGACATATATGGGACGAGAAATGTAGACCAGGGTATGGTTTGTATGACCGAGCACTAGGTATCATGTATTTATGGGGATTATGGGATTCTGTAGAAAGACAGTAGAAATCAATATTGATTCATTAATTTTTCCAGAAACCAAAAAGGAGGAACTATAGCATGTTAACTATTAATCCAGATTTAAAGGGTAAGGTGGCTGTTGTTACTGGAGGTGGTGGAGTTCTTTGTGGACAGATGTCAAAAGAGCTTGCTAGGCAAGGTATGAAGGTAGCTATTCTAAATCGAACCGAAGAAAAAGCAATTGTAGTAGCAAACGAAATTAAAAAAGCTGGTGGACATGCACTTGCTATTCAATGTGATGTTTTAGATAGAGAAAGTGTAAAAAACGCTGAAGAAATTGTTTTTCAAACATACGGACGATGTGATGTATTAGTTAATGGTGCTGGTGGAAACCATCCACAAGGTAGTACGTCGAATGAAACACTGAACTTGTCTGATATTGAAGATGAGGAAGTGAATTCATTTTTCGACTTAACAACGGAGGGGTTTAATTCCGTTTTAAATGTTAATTTTATCGGTACCCTCATACCAACACAAATTTTCACGAAACGAATGGTAGGAAATAGTGGTTCGGTTATAAATATTTCATCTATGAGTGCACCAAGTCCGATGACAAAGGTTCCTGCATATAGTGCTGCCAAGGCTGCTATTAATAACTTTACTCAGTGGTTAGCCGTACATATGGCAGAGTCGGGTGTACGTGTGAATGCAATTGCTCCAGGATTTTTCTTAACTGATCAAAATCGTTCTCTGCTTACTAATGAGGATGGTTCACCGAAGCCAAGAATGGAAAAAATAGTAGCACACACACCGATGAGAAGATTAGGAAGCCCTGAAGACCTATTAGGAACACTATTGTGGTTAGTGAATGATGATGCAAGTGGGTTTGTGACAGGAACTTGTATCCCAGTTGATGGAGGATT
This sequence comes from Aquibacillus halophilus, assembly GCF_009649745.1. Taxonomy (GTDB): domain Bacteria; phylum Bacillota; class Bacilli; order Bacillales; family Amphibacillaceae; genus Aquibacillus; species Aquibacillus halophilus. Next base: position 140,805 of record NZ_WJNG01000006.1, read on the forward strand.
CATGGCTTATTCAGGAGTTTAAGTAAAGTTGTATTTTAAAAAGGCAGGTTATAAACCAATCACGTCGTATTCTTAGGTTTTTATTTACAACAAGTATTGGTGCTAAGAATCCATTATTTCTTTAAGAATGTGATGAAACATTCTACTATATTTTTGGTTGTCTAGAAGGTTATACATGTACGATTAAAAAGGAGAGGTGAATTCCAATGGTAGCTAAAGACGAGTATTTAATAGCTAAGAAACGAACGAATGATCTTTTTGAACAAGCCGGAATTGTTTTAACAAAACAAGAAAAAGAAGCAGTTGAAATTGCTGATTTTGGGCTTAATCAGTTGGAGTTACAAGGGTTGGAATTAATTACCTATATTAATAACGATTATTATTGTGCGAAGGAATTAGTTCTGTTTCCAAATCAAACATGCCCTGAACATAAACATCCTTCGATTGGTAGTTTAGAAGGTAAAACAGAGACGTTTCGGTGTCGATGGGGGAAAGTATGGTTGTATATAGAAGGAGAGCCAACAACAGATATAAAGGCAAAAGTTCCTTCAGGTAGTGACAAGTATTATACTGTGTTTCATGAAATTGAATTAAATCCTGGTGATCAGTTTACGATTCCTCCAAATACCTTACATTGGTTCCAATCTGGTCCTAGTGGTGCAATTGTTTCTGAATTTTCAACGACTAGTAGGGATGAGTATGATATTTTTACTGATCCAACTATTTTACGTGCGCCACAGATTCCGAACTAAAACAGAAGCCTATAAACAGTGACAGGAGGGTAGTAATGAAATCATTTTTAGATGTTGATTTTTTGCTAGAAACCGAAAACAGCTAAAGAATTGTATCATAAATATGCGAAAGACATGCCAATATTTGATTATCACTGTCACCTAACTGCAAAAGAAATTGCAGAAGATAAACGATTCAATTCGATCACAGAACTTTGGCTAGGTGATGATCATTACAAATGGAGAGTATTAAGGAGCAACGGTGTTCCAGAAGAATATATAACTGGTGCCAAAAGTGATGAAGAAAAATATATTAAATGGGCAGAAGCTGTACCGCATTTGATTGGAAATCCATTGTACCATTGGACACATTTAGAGTTACAACGATGTTTTGGAATTAATGAGGTATTGAGTCCTAAAACAGCAGAACAAATATGGGAAAAGTGTAATAGAGAAATACAATCAGAACAGTTTTCAGCACGGAATATTATTAAGCAATTTAATGTGAAAGCGTTATGTACAACAGATGATCCTGTTGACTTACTGGAATATCATCTACAACTAAAAGAAGATCCATCGTTTGATGTCAAAGTTCTGCCTACTTTCCGCCCTGATGGAGCATTAAATGTTCATCTGGAAACATTTACGGACTGGCTGGATAAATTAGCACACATTCATGGGGAAGAAATTACTACGTTCGCAGATTTCATGCATGCAATGGCAGGGCGAATAAACTATTTCCATGAAGTAGGTTGTCGACTATCGGATCACGGTCTTGATCAACCTTTTTATACTGTTTCAAGTGAACAAACGTGTGAAAAAATATTCGCCAAAGCACTGCGAAAAGAAACTTTAACAACAGAGGATGCGAAGCAATTTAAATCGTATTTATTAGTGTTTTTAGGAAAACAATATGCTAAAAAAGGGTGGTCAATGCAATATCATATTGGGGGATTGCGTAGTACCAATTCTCGTATGGTAGAAAAAGTTGGTCCAAATACAGGATTTGATTCAATTGCAGATTTCACCTATGCACAGGACTTATCAAGTTTGTTAAATGAGCTAGACAAAACAAATGAGCTGCCAAAAACGATTCTTTACAATTTAAATCCTCGTGATAATTATATGATTGCTACTATGATTGGGAATTTTCAGGCAGACGTACCTGGAAAAGTCCAGTTTGGAACTGCGTGGTGGTTCAATGATCACCGTGATGGGATGGAGGCACAGATCAAGACACTCGCTAACGTAGGGGTGTTATCCAGGTTTATTGGGATGCTAACAGATTCCAGAAGTCTGCTCTCTTATACACGGCACGAATATTTCAGAAGAATTCTATGTAATATCATTGGTAATTGGGTTGAAGATGGTGAATACCCAAAGGATATTGAATGGCTAGGAAGTGTTATTCAGGATATTTCTTTTAATAATGTTGAAAGTTATCTAGATGTTAAACTGTGACTAAAGGTAATTCAAACGAAAAATAGAAAATAGCGTAGAAGTTGTATTTTTTTGCAGTTGGAAAATGGTACCCAAACTTAATTTAATGCTCATTTTGTAAGTTTTTTAGTTCCTAATATTCGCAGTTGATGTAAATTGCGACGTAACTACTTGTTGATTTGCGCTCCGGGCAGTAGCTTTGCGCGGGCAACGCTTCAACTTCCTCGGAACAAAACCACTTCCTGCGGGATTTTCAGCCGTCGCTTTTCCCCCAGGAGTCGACTGCCCTCCGCTCCAATCACCATCCTATACGTAGTGTAGTTCAACATCTTAGAAAAGCTTTCTATTTAAGGGGAAAGTCCTCTTCACAAATGAACACTATTACCAGTGTAGGCAGAATGAATAGACTCCTAGTAAATACAAATCCTTTTTCTAAGTGCGATGTTGATTCGGGAAGATAATTCAGGTCCTGCGGTTATTCGTCGCATGAAAGCCGTTGTTGCTTGTTTAAATGTAGTACTCAAACAACGAACTATACCAACGGAGGAAATACCGGAGACTCCTGCGGGATGGAAAGGCATAGATGAGACCCCACAGTGCGTAGCACGAGGAGGCTCAACAGCCGCCCGCGGAAAGCGTAGTGTATTTCCGAAGTGGTGTAAGTTACGTCGCAGTTTATAGATAATCTGTCAAAAATAACAATCTTTTAGAAAACAGCCTAATTTAATAAAAAATACCTTAGCGGTAATAGTAACAACTTATAAAAACTATTAAAAAGATTGTAGTTCTCTATTGAACTACAATCTTTTTTTGCTGTTGAAAGGAAGTGTATCTTATGAAAACGCAAACAAATACATTCATTAATTGGCAAAAAAACTGTAAAAAGTTGTCATAACTATAGTTTTCAAAGTTTTATCTATACTTTTTGGGGTGACTATTATAACTAATAAGCGATATGATGAAAGTGCTTACATAAAAGAGAGGTAAAGGTGTAAGTGCTTACACTTAATAGGAGGTAAAAGTTCAAGTAAGACCAATCACAAAGTATGGAGAGGGGTAATTATGTTGTTTAAAAAGAATTATTTGCTTTTAGGTTTTGTATTAATGTTTTTACTATTTGTTGTAGCTTGTAGTGACGATGAATCAACCAGTAACACAGATGACAGTAACACAGAGTCTGAGTCTAGTAGTGATACTGATGGCGAGGGAGAAGTTGAACAACAAGAAGTAGTAACATTTGATTTCTTTGATGCTAGCGGTCCAGACACAGACATTAACACAAGTGAAACAACGCTCGGTAAACAATTCGAAGAGGCTACAGGTGTTAATTTTGACATCGAGCACATTGTAGGAGATGTTAACCAGAAGATTGGTACAATGATTGCTAGTGGTGATTACCCAGAACTATTAAATGCAGAGCAATCTACAGATGCTGTTATTGATGCAGGAGGATTTGTTCCTTTGAATGATCTTATTAAGGATCATGCACCAAACCTTTACAAAATGTACGAGCCATATTGGGAATTAATGAAACGTGATGATGAAAACATTTATATTATATCATCTGGTGCACCTAACGGGTATGCTAAACCAGTCACCCAAAACCAAGGGGCTTGGTGGATTAAGCGTTCTGTACTAAAAGAGCTTGGCTATCCACACCCTGAAACACTAGATGAATATTTTGATATTATTGAAACATACAAAGAAGATAATCCAACTATTGATGGAGCAGATACTATCGGGTTTACAGCGTTAACTTACGATTGGAGATTTTTCGCGCTTTCGAACCAACCAAACCACTTAGCTGGTTATCCAAACGATGGTGGTGTTTACGTTGACATGGACACTATGGATGCAACAATATATGCAGATAAAGAAATGACACACAGGTGGTTAGAAAAATTAAATGATGTAAACAACAAAGGTCTTTTTGATAGAGAAGCATTTACACAAAACTATGATGAGTACCTAGCTAAGATTACATCTGGTCGTTTGCTTGGATTCTTTGATTATGGTTGGCAGGTAGGACCGGCTTTTGATACGCTTGAAGCAGATGATGATATATACAATGATTACATGGCTTTCCCAGTAACATTTGAGAAAGATATCAAAGATCAATATTTAGATCCAGTTGCTTATGTTGCTTCTCCAGGAATGGGTATAACAACGGGTACATCTGAAGAAGATCAAATTAAAATTATTAAATATTTTGACCATCTCGCTAAAATTGAAACTCAAAAGTTAATTATGTGGGGTGTTGAAGGCGAACACTACGAAGTAGATGAAGATGGTCGTTATACCCGTACTATGGAGCAAATTGAATTAACTTCTGATCTAGAATACAGAGATTCATATGGTTTTAGCTATTTTGAATGGGGTTGGCCACGTATGAGCGGCAAATTCGATGATGGTAATGCCGTTGAACCACCTACACAACCTGAGGTAGCTACACTGATGTACACTGAAGGGGACCAAGAATTCCTAGATGCTTACGATATTACCACTTTCACTGAAAATTTTGCTGCGCCAGACGAAAGACCATGGTTCCCAGCTTGGGATACACCGATTGAAACTGGCTCTCCAGCTGCAATTTATGCTCAACAAATTAATGATTTGATGGTACGTGCATACCCTGCAATCATTAATGCTGAACCTAGTGAATTTGAATCTAAATGGGAAGAATACAAAGCTGAGGTAGCAGAACTTCCTTATGAAGCTTATGAAGAAACGATAACTGAATCTGTTAAGAATAAAGCAGCAAAGTTGTCAGGTAATTAAGAAGTAAAGATGGAAGGCTGAACTATCCTTTACAGGAAGTTCAGCCTTCTTATTAATTATTTTAAGGTTGAAGTCGATTATAGGGTCAAGAATTTGTTGAAAATTATTGAAATATATTCTCTTTTCGTAGGTTTTTGTTGCCTTCTAAAATTAATCCAACAAATTTTTTGATTGGATTTGCTTTATGCCACTCTTTTTGAATCGAGTACCTACTACTATAATAAGCCAGTCTAGTATATTCAGTGATTTTAAAGTTTCAGTGAGAAAAACTTAGGAGTGAGTGTATATGATAAACATAGCGATTATTGGTACGGGTGCAATTGTGTCTTCCCACATTAAAAGTTATTTAGAGTTCCAAGATAAATGTAAGATTGTGGCTTTATGTGATTTATTTGAAGATAAAGCGGAACATTTGGCAATTGAATTTAACCTTTCTGTAGATATTTATAGTAATTACAAAGAGTTGTTGGAAAGGTCAGATATTGACTTAGTTTCAGTTTGTACCCCTCCATATACACATGCGGATATATCAATCGACTTTTTAAATGCGGGTAAACATGTTTTGGTTGAAAAACCTATGGCTTCTTCTTTAGCTGAGTGTGATGCGATGAATCAAGCCGCATCGAACAATAACAAACTCCTCTCAGTTATAGCGCAGAATCGTTTTACCACCCCGATGATGAAGTTAAAGCATGTACTAGATACAAAATTAATGGGGCCAATTGTACATACACAAGTTGATTCTTTTTGGTGGCGAGGCCACAGTTATTATGATCTTTGGTGGAGAGGTACATGGGAAAAAGAAGGTGGTGGATGTACGTTAAACCATGCAGTACACCATATCGATATTTTTCAATGGATGAACGGTATGCCGGCTGAAATAACGGCTGTTACAAGTAACACATCTCATGATAACGCCGAAGTTGAGGATTTATCAGTAGCGATAGCAAAGTATGAAAATGGTAGCATAGCTCAAATTACAAGTTCTGTAGTACACCATGGTGAAGAACAACAGCTGATTTTTCAAGGTAAGAAAGCGCGTGTGTCTGCACCTTGGAAGCTTAAAGCATCAACTTCACAAGAAAATGGTTTTCCGATTGAGGATTTAGAGCTAGAAGAAAAAATTCAACACGTTTATAACCAAATACCAGACCTAAAATATGAGGGACATGTAGGACAAATAAATGATATATTATCTGCCATTGAAGACAATAGAGATGTCTTAATTGATGGTAAACAAGGAAGACAAACACTTGAATTAATCACAGCTATATATGAATCTTCAAGTCTAGGCAAAACAGTTAAGCTACCATTGAGTGAGGACAGTCCTTTTTATACAAGAGAAGGTGTAATGAAAGGTGCTACCTATTTCTATGAAAAGAAAAATTCAGTTGCGAATTTTACTAATAACACAATTACAACTGGTGGGAAGTACGAGTAATTAAGTGATGAGTACTGAATGGTTAATAGGATTGAATTAAAAAAATAAAATTTTAAGCAAGTGAAAGGGGTTTAGGTTAGGTGGATAACAAAGATGGTATGAATTATGCGCCAAAAGGAAAAAACAATAATGTGGTCAAAAAGGGAGAATTTCCTTTTGCTGTTATAGGTCTGGATCATGGACACATTTACGGCATGTGCAACGGATTAATCGAAGCAGGAGGCGAATTAATTTCTGTTTATGACCCTGATCCCAACAAAGTGGAAGGATTTTGTGGAAAATTTCCTACAGTCCACGTAGCTTCGTCGGAAGAGGAAATATTAAATAATCCAACTATCAAGCTAGTAGCAAGTGCAAATATTCCGTGCGATCGAGGTCCTTTAGGTTTAAGAGTTTTGGATCATGGAAAGCATTATTTCACAGATAAGCCTGCATTCACTAAAATAGAACAAATAGAAAAAGCTAAACGTAAGACAGTTGAAACCGGTCTTAAATGGGGCATTTACTATAGTGAGCGTTTACATGTAGAGAGTGCAATTTTTGCTGGTCAACTAATTGACGAAGGTGCAATTGGTAGAGTGGTACAAGTGATTGGTACTGGTCCGCACCGAGCCAATGTACAAAATAGACCCGATTGGTTTTTTGAGCCCGATTCATATGGAGGAATACTTTGCGATATAGGCAGTCACCAAATTGAGCAATTTCTTCATTATACTGGTGCTAAAGATGCAAAAGTGTTACATAGTAAAGTTGCCAACTATAAATATAAGCAATACCCTAAATTTGAGGACTATGGTGATGCTACACTTGTTGCAGATAATGGCGCCACTTTTTATTTCCGAGTGGATTGGTTTACTCCAGATGGGCTTAGTACTTGGGGAGATGGAAGGGCATTAATCTTAGGGACTGATGGCTATATTGAAGTGAGAAAATATGTTGATATCGGACGTGATGCATCCTCCAACCATCTCTATTTAGTTAACCATCAAGGGGAAAAACACTTTGAACTATCTGGTAAAGTTGGATTCCCGTTTTTTGGTGATTTTATTTTGGATTGTTTAAATGGAACGGAAAATGCTATGACTCAAGAGCATGCGTTTAAAGCTGCGTCATTATGTATTGAAGCACAGGAGCAAGCAATTAATGTAGAATCAGCTAACATAACAGTTTAACAAGTATGTTAAACAACAACAATCGACACTTCTCATCTAAGAGAAGTGTCGATTGTTCAATGAATCATATCTACTTCTAAAAAATTTTCAATTGTAAATGCTGCTACACCAAGTGCAGGAGAGTGTGTTGTTAATTTAGAAAAATCAATAGCTAAATCATTTTGGTGAAATTTTAGCGCATATCTATAAATTCTGTCTGTGATTGAGGTTTTAAGCCAATTTTCAGAAGCGGCAATTCTATTACCGATAATGACTTGGTCTGGGTTAAACGTGTTAACAATCGTAGTGATACCAACACCAAGGTAGTCACCAATCTCATTGAATAGCTGTCTGGTCACTTCGTCATCTTCAGCAAGGATGTTTAATTTATCAAGTGTAAGTTCCCCGCCATCAGGAGGACTAATGTTCAAATGCTTCGCTCTTCTCAGTAGTGCTTGTTCGGAGGCATATAATTCCCAGCACCCATTGTTGCCACACCGACAATTCAATCCATTGACTTCAATTGTCATGTGCCCCAATTCACCAGAGTACCCATGACTACCTTTATATAATTTCCCGTTTAAAATTAGCCCTACACCAATTCCTACACCAACACTGATGTAGATGATATCTTCAAAGGCTTGCCCGACACCAAATTTTTTTTCACCATATGCACCTGCATTCGCTTCATTTTCAATAACAACAGGTAGGTTATATTTTTCTGTAATTACTTTCTTTAATTGAATTCGCTTCCATTTTAAATTAGGGGCAAGTAGGATTTCGCCTTCGTGACTTACAATTCCGGGAACCCCAATGCCAATTCCAATCACACCATTCGGGCTAGACGGAGCAGACGAAATTAATAGGTCAATGATACTATATAATTCATTAACAATTTCCTCATAGGATAAACCTTCATAAATAACTTTTCTCTCATTAATAATATTTCCGCTAAGATCGGTAAGAATACCAAGTAAGTAATTAACTCCTAAATCAATGCCGATTGAATAGCCGGCTATCTGATTGAAAAGTAGCATAACTGGTCTTCTGCCACCACTCGATTCTCCGGGACCAGATTCTTGAATCAATTGTTCTGCAATTAATTCACTGACTAAAGATGAAACGGTGCCTTTATTTAAACCGGTCATTTGGGCGACATCTGCTCTTGAAATAGGAGCGTTATCTTTTATTGTTTTTAGTACTAGTGTTTTGTTTTCTTTTTTTACAACATGCTGATTCCAAGTTTGGGTCATTTGATCAACTCGCTCCCGTAATTTACACTAATTTTCTGTATAATTTATTTTATCATAAACTTAGTTTATCCACTAGACAAACTTCTGAGTCGTTGTTATAATAAATTTATAGCAAGTGGTTACACAATATTATATTTTAATGGAGGAATTTTTTTATGGCGTACTTTGAAAACGTTAACAAGATTAAGTTCGAAGGTGCAAAGTCTACGAATCCTTTTGCATTTAAATTTTACAACCCTGAAGAAGTGATTAACGGGAAAACAATGGAAGAATACTTACGTTATGGTGTAGCATACTGGCATACATTTACTGCTGACCTTTCAGACCCGTTTGGTGCAGGTACAGCAATCCGTAATTGGGACAAGTTCAGTGAAATGGATCAAGCAAAGGCTCGTGTTGAAGGCGCATTCGAATTTTTCGAAAAGTTAGGCGTACCTTACTTCTGTTTCCATGATGTGGATATTGCACCTGAAGGAAATTCTTTAGCAGAATCAAATAAAAACCAAGATATCATTGTTTCAATGATTAAAGACTACATGAAAGACAGCAAAGTAAAATTACTTTGGAACACTGCGAACAATTTTACAAACCCACGTTTTGTTCATGGTGCTGCTTCTTCTAACAATGCTGACGTATTTGCTTATTCAGCTGCAAAAGTTAAAAAGCAATTAGAAATTGGTAAAGAACTAGGCGGAGAAAACTATGTATTCTGGGGTGGCCGTGAAGGTTACGAATCACTTTTAAACACTGATCTTAAATTAGAGCAAGATAACCTTGCGCGTTTCTTCCACATGGCAAAAGACTATGCGAAGGAAATTGGCTTTGGAGCACAATTCTTAATTGAGCCAAAACCAAAAGAGCCTACAACACACCAATATGACTTTGATGTTGCTACAGGTATCGGGTTCTTACGCACATATGGCTTAGAAGATACTTTCAAATTTAACATTGAAGCAAACCACGCTACATTGGCTGGACATACTTTTGAGCATGAATTACGCACAGCTAGAATAAATGGTATGTTAGGATCTGTAGATGCTAACCAAGGTGATCCATTACTTGGATGGGATACAGATGAATTCCCAACTGATCTATGGTCGACAACATTAGCTATGTATGAAATCATCAAAAACGGTGGTTTAGGTACTGGTGGATTAAACTTCGACGCAAAAGTAAGAAGAGGATCTTTCGAACAAGACGATTTATTCCTTTCTCACATTGCTGGTATGGATGCATTTGCTGTTGGTTACAAAGTTGCTAACAAGTTAATTGAAGATAAAGCATTAGATAGCTTTATAGAAGAGCGCTATTCAAGTTACACATCTGGAATTGGTAAAGACATCGTTGATGGAAATACTAACTTCAAGAAACTTGAAGACCATGCACTTGGTTTAAATGAAATCACGAATAAATCAGGTCGTGTAGAAAGCATTAAAGCAACAATTAACCAATATCTTTTAACTGCTTTTGCAGATAATAAGTAATAACAAAGTAACCATTTTACTTACACAAAATGAATTTTAAGTCTTTGGTAAGAAAAACGGTTTAGCTAAGCAAACAGCGTTATGTCTCGTTGTTCATGTAAATACCCCCACTTAACAACGTAAGTGGGGGTATTGAACGTTAATAGAGATATGCCATATAAAATTATGGTAAAACTATGAAAGAGGTGCTTTGATGAAATATGTAATTGGAGTAGATCTTGGAACAAGTGCGGTGAAACTTTTACTTGTTAATCAAGAAGGAAAAGTGGCACATGAAGTTTCTAAATCGTATCCATTAATTCAGGAAAAGACAGGTTATAGTGAACAAGATCCTGAGGAATGGGTAAAGCAAACCACTGCTGGTCTTGCTGAATTAATTAGCACATTCGATGGCGATGTAACAGACATTGAGGGAATGAGCTTTTCTGGCCAAATGCATGGTTTAGTACTGCTTGATGAGAATAACCAGGTACTTCGTAATGCCATTTTATGGAACGATACACGTACAACTGAACAGTGCCAAGAAATCTACGAAAAGGTAGGTAAAGAGAAATTCATCTCGATTACTAAAAACTTGGCATTAGAAGGATTTACATTACCTAAGATACTATGGGTAAAGGAAAATGAACCAAACCTATACGGAAAAGTTAAGACGTTTGTACTTCCTAAAGACTACTTACGTTTCCGTATTACTGATGAATTGCAAATGGAATATTCAGACGCAGCGGGAACAAGTCTACTTGATGTTAGCTCAAAGCAATGGAGTAAGGAAATATGTGATCTTCTAGATCTGGATATTTCTATTTGTCCACCGTTAGTAAATTCCCATGATAATGTTGGTAAGATAACTGCTGATTTTGCTAACCAAACAGGACTTGCAGCAACAACGGATGTGTTTGCTGGTGGAGCAGATAACGCATGTGGTGCTATTGGTTCTGGAATTCTTTCTCCTGGAAAGACATTTGCAAGCATCGGAACTTCAGGGGTTGTTTTATCTTATGAAGAGACTGGTGACAAAGACTATGAAGGAAAAGTTCACTACTTCAATCATAGTGCACCTAATGCCTATTATACAATGGGTGTAACTTTGTCGGCTGGACATAGTTTAAATTGGTTTAAAAATACATTTGCTGAAAATGAAGACTTCGATACATTATTAAAAGAAGTTGGTACCGTTCCAGTTGGATCTAACGGATTATTATTTACTCCATATCTAGTTGGTGAAAGAACGCCGCATGCTGATGCAACAATCCGTGCCAGCTTTATTGGTATGGATAGCTCACATAAAAGAAAAGACTTCGCGCGTTCTGTATTAGAAGGAATTACATTCTCGTTGAATGAATCGATTGCAATCTTCAGAGAAAATGGTAAAACCATTGATACAGTATATTCTATCGGTGGTGGAGCAAAAAATGAAAATTGGTTACAAATGCAAGCAGATATTTTTGATGCTAAAATTGTAAAGCTTACAAGTGAACAAGGTCCTGGTATGGGTGCAGCGATGCTAGCTGCATTTGGTTCAGGATGGTTTTCTTCTCTTGAGGAATGTGCAGATTCATTCCTGGAAGAAGCGGAAGCATACGAACCTATTCCGGAAAATGTAGATACGTATCAAAAACTGTTTAAAGTATATAAAGATGTTTATGCTCAAACGTCTAGCTTAAATAAACAATTAATGGAGTTCCGTAACTAAGATAACTGAGTTTAATATGCGGATTAACTGCGAAGAAAAAGAAAGTGAGTGTTGCTGGTTTCCTACTCCCTTTCTCTTCGTAGTCAATCCTTTTATAGTATGAACATGTAAGGGTTTTCAGGTTTTGCATCGACTGATTTGATACATAAATTAAATTAATTTGGTTGTGCTAATAGATACATTACGATAAAGGGGAGAAATGCATGACAACAAACAATGCTGCTTTTTATACTAAACAACATAGAAACTTACTAAAGGAATATGGATACTCAGAGGAAGAAATAGTGACCCGAGTGGAAGATACTTGGAATAAACTGTTTACAGATAAAAACCCTGAAACACAAATTTACTTTACAGTTGGTGGCGATGAGGGGTATATGCTAGATACTGGTAATATCGATGTCCGTACGGAGGGCATGTCCTATGGGATGATGATGGCTGTTCAGATGGATAACAAAGATATTTTTGATCGACTTTGGAAATGGACATACAAAAACATGTATATGACAGAAGGAGAAAATGCAGGTTATTTTGCATGGTCATGCAGCCCTGATGGATCAAAGAATGCATATGGACCAGCTCCCGATGGAGAAGAGTATTTCGCATTAGCATTGTTCTTTGCTTCACACAGATGGGGAGATGGTATTGAACCTTTCAATTATAGTCAACAAGCAAAAGATTTATTGCGTACATGTATCCACAAAGGAGAAAATAATGATGGATATCCGATGTGGAATCCCGACAATAAATTAATAAAATTTGTACCGAGCGTCGAGTTTTCTGACCCGTCTTATCATTTACCGCATTTCTATGAACTGTTTGCTTTATGGTCTTATCCGGAGGATCAACGGTTTTGGAAGGAAGCTGCTGATGCAAGTAGAAGTTATTTGAAATTGTCTTGTCACCCTGAGACGGGATTAGCACCAGAATACGCTTTTTATGATGGAACTCCAAATAATGTACGAGGGTTTGGGCAGTTCTTTAGTGATTCTTATCGCGTAGCGTGTAACATCGGTTTAGACTATGAATGGTTTCAAGATAAAGAGTGTCCAACAGACATAGTTGACAGGATACAAGCTTTTTTTGTGAATAAAGACCCAGAAGATTATCGCCGTTATACGGTCGCAGGTGAACCGTTTGAAGAGAAATCATTACATCCTGTTGGGCTTCTCGCTTCCAACGCAATGGGATCACTCGCAACATCAGGTGCAAATGCAGAAAAATGTGTCGATTTATTTTGGAATACGCCACTTCGTACTGGTGATCGACGATACTATGATAATTGCCTTTACTTCTTTAGTTTACTTTCATTAAGTGGTAATTTTAAAATCTGGATGCCTTAAAGTGAAGGATTTATGGGAGGTACTTTAATGACTCTACTCATTAGGTATCTTCCAGTTTTTATATAGGAATCAAATATACTGTATTAGTATACTAATCCTTTCATTCAATTTAAAATTATTAAATAGGATACATGCTTTTCCCCTATCATGAGAAGCTTGTATCATAGAATTCAACAAGAAAAGAGGTACAACTATGGCAAAATCTAATGGTTCTGGTGGTGGATTATATCGGATTCTAGAGTGGATCATGTGGATCGCGTATATTAATTTACTATGGGTTGGTTTTTCGTTACTTGGACTAATAGTTTTAGGTGTTTTTCCTGCAACCGTTGCTGGATTTACAGTTATTCGTGGGTTGTTAATGAAAAATACAGATACGCCAATCATCAAAACATTTTTTCGTACGTATAAAAATGAATTTTTTAAATCCAATGCAATTGGATTTATCTTTGTTGTAGTTGGTTATATTTTATATCTTGATTTTGTGTTTATAGGTAATATTAATGGGCTATTATTCTATGTCCTTCAAATTGGATTAGTTTTTGTCAGTTTGGTTTACTTAATTGCATTATTGTATATCATGCCAGTCTATGTTCATTTTGACTTGAACTTTACTAGGTACTTTAAACAAGCTATTCAAATTGGGATTTTTAGCCCACTCATGACGATTGCAATGGTTCTCGGATTATTTATTGTTTATTTCTTAATAACGTTAATACCAGGTTTAATTCCGTTATTTGCCTTTGGGGCGAGTGCATTCGTCATTATGGCATGTGGATTGTTTGCGTTCCATAGACTTGAAAACAAACAAAGGTTACTGAATGAACCAAAAGAAAAAAAAGAATAAACGTCTAAGTTAAAAAACTACTTACAATGGATTGGTGCAATAGGCAGATAAGAATTTTAGTGAAATGGAATTTCGCAAGGGTAGACTTTAACAAAAATACTACATCCGAATCGTTAGATATATAATGTGGATTCTAACTGTCGTATTCCACGACTATTTTAGAGTGCTTTATTCAGGTGGAATTGAGTTGTTACCAGCGTTCCCCAACGAACTAGATTTTGGCAGTATTTCTGGTTTGTTAGCTCGTGGACAGATTGAAGTTAACCAATTAAACTGGGATTATAAAGTGAAAATTAATCAGGTTTAGACTGATTTCGAAACTAAATCAAAAGTAAAACTTACTATTTTGCAGGGTCGAAGGTCAGTCGTAAAGATAATTAACTTAACGAACAAATACAACTTGACCACAATCAATATACTAGAAATGGATTTTATAAATATCAACTAACAGTCCTAGAGAACACCTTGAAAAATAATAATGTAAGCATAAGACTATCAAGCTAAAACAAGGTCTCTTTTAAACTAACACTAGCATCAAAGAAAAGGAGGAGGTTCGCATTGATCAACAAAGTGTTTTTAGTCGACGATGATCGTTTTGTACGTAAAGGACTAAAAAGTATAATTGATTGGGAAAGTTGTGGTTATGAAGTTTGTGCAGAGGCTGATAACGGAGAAGATGCCTTAGAGTATATTAAACATCATACCCCTGATTTAGTAGTTACTGATATACGAATGCCAGTGCTAGATGGTCTCCAATTGATAAAAGAAGTTTCTGAATCGTTGAACCCTAAGCCTAGTTTTATCATTATTAGTGGGTATAGTGATTTCAAATATGCTCAACAGGCGGTTAAATATGGTGTGCATGATTTTATTCTAAAACCAGTTGATAAGGAAGAATTTGAGAAAACATTGCAAATACTCTCAGAAAAGTTAAAAAGAGAAAAGATAATGACAAGGGCGAGAGAAAACATGATAGCTACTTCGACCCTTGAAAATATTCTAACTGGTAAACAGGAAGAGCCCCTCGAACATAATTTTTTAAAGAGATTAAATGTATCCTATGGTGGTCCACTCACTTATTTAATTATTGAAGTTAATAAAATGATTGTAGATGTATCTAAGTTACAGGACATGATTATGCGTAAGACAACTACTGAAGAAGAGAATGAATCTTTATTAATTCGTGATCATGGACAAGGTAGCTTTGGGTTACTCGTTTCTGATCGAAAAGAATTAGTATATAGTGAAGACATTGAACTCTTTGCCGAAGACCTTCAGAAAAGGATGGAAAGACAATTAGATAAAGAGGTCTCGGTCTTTGTTGGGAAAACGGTTAATGCTCCAAGTGAAATAAAAGAGTCTTATGAAACAGCAAAACTTGCTGCACAGTTTAAATATGTGAAATCAGATAAAAGACCAATCTTTTATCAAGATGTAGAAAACGAGTCAATCAACTACATTGAACTTGATCAGAAGACACACAATTTGTTAATGGAACAAATAGAAGAGTATAATTCAACTACCATATTACAAACAATTGATGAGATAATTAACGAGTTTAAAACAAAAGAATTTGCAAGAGATGCTGTGAAGACTTCTATAAACCGTTTTGTTCATGAGATAGTTAAAACAATAAAAACATTAGAGGGTAACGAACAGGATCTCTCTACGCTACCATCGATGCTTCATTGGAGCGATCATCCGTACACATTGGAACAAATAAAGGATATGTTTAGTGAATTTATAATTGAGGCATCTAAACTAATTTCTCAGTTGAATAAAGACAACGTCAAAGGTAATATCCATAAGATTAAAAGGTATATTGATACGAATTACAAAAAGAACCTGACTTTAAAGCAGATTGCCAACCACTTTTATATGAATCCTGTTTATATGGGCCAACTGTTTAAAAAAACGTATGGTGTCTATTTTAAAGACTACTTCTTACAAGTTCGTATCAATGAAGCGAAAAAAATGTTGCGACAGACTGATTTAAGGATATATGAAATAGCAGAAAATGTTGGGTTTAGTAATCCCGATTATTTCGTCACACAGTTCGAAAAAACAGTTGGAGCTACACCAACTAAATATCGTAACAAAGTTACCGATAAATTCTTGTGAAGATGGCGATAAAATGAACCGATTCCATTTTAATAACATAGGTCTTAGAAACAAATTATTAATCATCTATATTGTTTCAGTGTTTTTACCGATTACGTTAACCCATATAGCCTTTTATAACGTAACATCTGAAAATGTTAGAACTCAAAAAATGCATGATTTATCTCTCTCAGTAGAACAAATGGCTAACGAATTTCGAAAAGCTATGGATGAAGCTGTAGCGGTTTCATCTGTTCTTTATGTAGATAGTAGACTGTATACCTTTTTAGAAACAGAGTATGATTCAGTAATTGAATTTATTCATGCATATAATTCCTATTATCGAGACATAAGTAAATTTGTACCTATATATTCTTCTATTCGTTCCATTAATTTGTACACTGATAACGAAACAGTAATTTTTGCCGGAGGTCTTAGTGAAATTGACAACTCCCTGCAAGAAAAAAAGTGGTATAAGGATTCGCAAACAATAAGTTCGTTTCCGCTGATAACCCGAATAGAAGATGATACAAATGATTTAGATGAGTTAGATCGATTTAGTATAATTAGAGAACTTGACTATTATAAGAATAACACTGCTAAGAAAATACTTGAGATAGAACTAAACTCAGCTTTAATAGCAGGGATTTTTGATAATGTGACATTTCCAGGTGATGTATATTTATTAAATAAAGATAATGTAATTGAATATACGACTAATCGAGACCTTGACTTGTCAAGTAGAAGTGTCCAATTTGACTCGATTCCGATTCCTGAAAATACAGTTATCTTTGAAGAAGAATATGAAATTCAATATTTAAATAACTGGAAAGTAGTTGGCATTACAGATGAAAAGGAGTTACTTCAGGAAGTACAAAGTTCCCGAAATTTTATTATTTATTTAGCGATGATAAATCTAGTGTTTCCATCCTTGTTTATTATTTATATTACAAGTTCACTGCACTTGCGAATATTGCGCATTTTAAAGCATATGAGAAAAGTTGAAGATCAAAACTTTGAGCTGATTGAAGGTAAAGATTACCAAGATGAGATTGGTGAGCTTACTAAGGCATTCAATCGAATGGCTAGCAAAATAAAAAATCTAATCAACGATGTTTATGTAGTAGGTATCGAGAAGAAAGATTTGGAGTTACAACGAAAACAAGCACAATTAAGTGCGCTACAAAGTCAGATTAATCCACATTTTTTATTTAACGTATTGGAAACAATTCGCATGCGGAGTATATTGAAAAAAGAAGATGAAACAGCAAAGATTATTCATAATATGGCAAAAATGTTAAGGAAATCTTTTATCTGGGGGAAAGATTGGGTTACCGTAGAAGAAGAAATCTATTTAATAAAATGCTTTTTGGAAATTCAATATTATCGATTTGATGATAAAATGCAATACCATATTGATGTAGACCCCGAGGCTTATCAGTCAGTCATACCAAACATGCTACTCATTCCATTTGTAGAGAATGCAAGTATACATGGTGTAGAACCATTAAAAGGACAAGGACTGATTACTATCACAATCAGGTGTAAGGACGAACAGTTAGTTTGTGAAATAAGAGATAATGGAGTAGGGATGGAAGAAGAAACCTATGAGAAGCTACTTCAATCATTGTATGAAGAAGAATATATTGGCGAAAATGTTGGCATGAAAAATGTCTATTATCGTTTAAAGCTTTACTATCGCGATCAATTTACGTTTGAAGTGAAAAGTTTAAAAGGAACTGGGACATTAATTCGACTTATTATTCCGTTACAAAAGTAGACAATACCGTAGTTCTTAGTAACTACGGTATTGTTATGTTTTACGAATCTAAATCTATAAACTAATTAAATAATACTCTTACTCTATTGGTGAAGATTATAATAATAGCTTCACAAACCTAAAGTTTACAAAGTATTATCTATAGTTTGAGGGGTAACTCTTAGAAAATATTAAGGTTATAATGTAAGTGCTTACAAAAAAGAACAAGCTTTTTATGTGAGTAAAAAAAAAAGAAGAAATTAGGGGGAATCTAATTATGTTGAAAAAGAAACATCTTTTTCTAGCTTTAATCATGATGCTACTATTAGCGGTTGCTGCTTGTAGTAATAATGAAGCTGGAAATGAAAGCGATTCAACAGATGATTCAGAAGGAACTGAAGAAGTTGTTACTTATAAATTCTTCGATGCATCTGGACCAGCTACAGATATTAATACGAATGAAACTACACTTGGTAAAAGATTTGAAGAGGAAACTGGAGTTAACTTTGACATTGAGCACATTGTAGGCGACGTTAATCAAAAAATCGGTACAATGATCGCTAGTGGTGAATATCCAGAACTTCTAAATGCTGAGCAATCAACTGATGCAGTTATTGATGCAGGTGGGTTTGTTCCATTGAATGATCTTATCGAGAACCATGCACCAAACCTTAAAGAAATGTATGGCCCATATTTAGATCTAATGAAACGTGATGATGGAAATATTTATGTTATTTCATCTGGTGCGCCTCACGGATATGCTAAGCCAGCGAATTTAAATCAAGGTGGTTGGTGGATTAAGCGTTCTGTTTTAAAAGAACTAGGCTATCCACAACCTGAAACTTTAGATGAATATTTTGATATTATTGAAGAATATACAACAGCAAATCCTACTATTGATGGCGCGGACACAATAGGGTTTTCAGCATTAACATATGACTGGAGATTTTTCGCACTATCTAACCAACCAATGCACTTAGCTGGTTTTCCAAACGATGGTGGTATCACTGTTGACATGGAATCTCAGGTAGCAACTGTATACGGTGATAAAGAAATGACACAAAGATGGTTAGAGAAATTGAATCAAGTAAATGACATGGGCTTGTTTGACAGAGAAGCATTTACACAAAATTATGATGAATATTTAGCTAAAATTACATCAGGTCGTCTTGTTGGATTCTTTGACTATCGTTGGCAAGTAGGCCAAGCGATGAATACGCTTGCAGAAGACGAGAATTTCTATAATGATTACATGGCATTCCCAATTGTATTTGAAGAAGGAATTAAAGACCAATATTTAGATCCAGTTGGTTTCACTGCATCACCTGGAATTGGTATTACTTCTGGTACATCTGAAGAAGATCAAATTAAAATCATTAAGTTTTTAGATCACATTGCTAAGATTGAAACACAAAAAATGATTACTTGGGGTGACCCAGGTGAAACGTATGAGGTTAGCGAAGATGGACGTTACACTCGTACTCAAGAACAAATCGATTTAACTTCTAGTACTGAGTTTAGAGACGAGTTCGGTTTCACGTACTTCGAATGGGGTTGGCCACGTATGAGAGGCGTATTTGACGATGGTAACGCTGTTGAGCCTCCTAAACAACCAGAAGTAGCGAACTTGATGTATGACGAAGGTGATAGAGAATTTTTGGATGCTTACGGTATTCAAACATTTACAGAGTTATTCTCTGAGCCAGATCCACGTCCATGGTTCCCAGCTTGGGATACACCAATTGAGACAGGCTCTGAAGCACAGCTTTACGAGCAACGTGTTAATGATTTAATGGTACGTGAATACCCGGAAATGATTTTTGCTGATCCATCTGAGTTCGACTCTGCGTGGGAAGAATATAAAACAGAATTTTCCGAGCTTCCAGTTGAAGCTTATGAGGAAGTAATTACTGAGTCTGTTAAGAGAAAGGCTTCACTTGTAAATTACGAATAATATCAAAAATTAAAAGGAAGGCTGAGTTGTTCTACAGGAAGTTCAGCCTTCCTATAATTTGAAGATGCAAGTCACTACCTTTGGCTTGAATACTGACCATCAGAAATAGGGGACTCCCTCACTGGTGGAATTTCATTTTATTTAAAATGAAAGTATCACCACGGGCTAGAAAATGCTAAGTGAGTACTGAGTTTTTCTAATCAAGTTCACGAGTGTATAGAGGATGAGGAGGGAATAGAAGTGCAAACACAAACACCAATAAATACACCCACGTCTCCAAAACAAACAAAAGGTATTAAACCATTTCTTAAAAAATGCAAAGAGCAAAGAGCATTATTATGGATGACCGTTCCGTTTGTTATTTGGGTGTTCATATTCAAGTACCTTCCAGTCTGGGGCTGGACAATGGCGTTCCAGGATTATAAGCCTGCTAGAGCCTTTACTGAACAAGAATGGGTTGGATTCAAACACTTTTTGTTCTTATTTACAGATGATCGTTTCTTAGGCGTACTTCGAAACACATTGGCACAGAGTGTAATTAATATGGTCTTAGGCTTTGTGACTGCGATAGGTATGGCAGTATTAATTAACGAACTAACAAACATTAAGTTTAAAAGAGTGGTTCAAACGATCAGTTATTTACCACACTTTCTTTCATGGGTTGTTGCAGCAGCGCTTGTTTCATCTGTACTATCCATTGATGGGATTATTAATGAAGTATTAATGGGACTCAACATCATTGATGAAGAAATTCTTTGGTTAGGAATTGGAGAATACTTCTGGGGAATTCTGGGTGCTGCAGAAACATGGAAAAATGTTGGTTGGAATGCAATTATCTACTTAGCAGCTATATCTATGATTGACCAAGAACAGTATGAAGCAGCAAAAATAGATGGTGCTTCACGAATACAGCGTATTATTCATATTACAATACCTGGAATGAAGTCAGTTATCATTGTTCTGTTAATTATGAATATTGGTTACATTCTTGAATCAGGCTTTGAACCTCAATATTTATTAGGTAATGGACAAAACGTTCAGTATTCAGAAAACATCGATGTTTTTGTTATCAAATATGGTATTGCGATGTTTAACTTTTCACTTGCAACCGCAGCAGGAATGTTTAAGACAGTTATAAGTTTTATCTTCTTGGTAGCGGCAAATTCATTATCGAAAAAAATGGGTCAAGGTGGACTATACTAGGGGGTGTACAACATGAAAAAAGTTAAAAAAAGAAAAAGAAGTTATATGAGGACAAGAGAAGATGTAATCTTTGATACTAGTAATATTATTTTCATGATCTTGCTATGTGTGGTCATGTTATATCCATTTTTAAACCAAATAGCTATTTCTCTAAATTCTGCGACTGATTCTGTTAAAGGTGGAATCTATCTATGGCCTAGAGAATTCACGTGGCATAACTATCAGCACGTATTTGATAAAGCATCCGTTTTACAGGCAATACTAATTTCTGTTCTAAGAACAGTTATTGGAACAGGCTTTGGTTTGCTATGTACTGCGATGGTAGCATATGCAATTGCTCAGGAAAAATTTGTTTTCAAAAAAACAGTTACAATTATATTTATCATGACAATGTACTTTAATGGTGGGCTAATTCCAACATTCCTTCTTATGAGAGATTTAGAACTAATTGGAACGTTTTGGGTTTATATTATGCCAACATTAATTAGTGCCTTTAACCTTATTATTATGCGTTCATTCATTGAAGGACTTCCACGAAGTATCTTTGAACAGGCAGAAATAGATGGGGCTGGAGACTTTAGAAAGTTCTTCCAGATCGTATTGCCATTATCCTTACCAGTTATAGCAACAGTAGCGTTATTCCTTGCAGTGTTCCAGTGGAACCAGTGGTTTGATGTATTCTTGTATAACTCAAGTAATGAACATTTAACTACCTTACAGTATGAGTTGATGAAAATACTTTCAAACTCAGCTACTTCAAGTGGTGATGCAAACTCTGCTTTTGCGAATTCTGGTGGGGGAAGTGCAGCTGTTGTTACACCGAAATCAATTCAAGCTACTATGACGATTGTAGCCAGTCTACCAATTATCTGTGTCTATCCGTTCTTACAAAAGTATTTTGTTAAAGGTATGACATTGGGTGCAGTAAAATAGTCTAATTAGTTTACATGACGACCGTTCAACTTTAATTTTAGTATTACCTGGGATTTTCAGATCCATCCGGGGATGGGAACTATTTGAAATGTGAATCTTTTTTTAAAGAGGAGAGAGTTTAGATGACGAATAATAATAATAATAAGGGAACTCCATCACTTCATGAGGTATATCAAGATTATTTCCTTGTTGGTGCAGCGGTCAATCCTATAACACTAAAATCACAGCAGGAATTAATTATTAAACATTTTAATAGTATTACAGCTGAAAACGAAATGAAATTTGAACGACTGCATCCGGAAGAAAATCGTTTTACATTTGATCATTCTGATAAGATGATGTCATTTGCAAAAGAACATGGAAAAAAAGTTCGTGGTCATACTCTAGTATGGCATAATCAAACGCCTGATTGGTTTTTTACAGATGAAGAAGGAAATTTAGTGGACAGAGAAACTCTGTTGAAAAGAATGGAAACACATATATCAACAGTAATGGGAAGATATAAGGGACAAATCTATAGCTGGGATGTTGTTAACGAAGCAGTATCAGATAGTGGAGAAGACTTATTAAGGGATTCTAAATGGTTAAATATAATTGGAGAAGACTTTATCGATAAGGCCTTTGAATACGCTCATAAAGCAGACCCTGAAGCTGCACTTTTCTACAATGACTATAATGAGTCAGATCCTGAAAAACGCGAGAAAATATATACGCTAGTAAAAGGATTAGTAGATAGAAAAGTACCAATACATGGTATTGGTTTGCAAGCTCATTGGAATTTAACAAAACCATCTTATGATAACATAAGACAAGCTATTGAAAGATACGCCTCTTTAGGCTTACAAATACACATTACGGAAATGGATGTATCCGTTTTTGATTCAGAAGATAAACGGATAGATGTAGTTGAACAAACAGACGAAATGAAAGAAGCTCAAGCAGAACGCTACCAACATTTTTTTGAATTGCTTCGAGAGTATTCAGATGTGATTACTTCCGTTACATTTTGGGGAGCGGCAGACGACTATACATGGTTAAGTAATTTTCCTGTCAGGGGAAGAAAGAATTGGCCGTTTGTATTTGATGAGAATCACGAACCAAAACTATCATTTTGGAAAATTGTCGATTTTGATAATGGTAAATAGTTATAATACTTAACTTATACTAGCTAATATCGACGGATTCTGACCTTTTTTAAAGATTTGGACTCCGCGTATGTTACGTCTTGATACCATAGATACTATCGTTAACCGTAGACATTTGGGGTGAGTAATATGAAAAGGTTAAGTGTAAGAATAATACTTGTACTATTCGTAATGATTGCCAGTGGATGTAGTTCAGAAGAGGACAAGACTGAATTGTTCTTTTTTGCAGACTTTCCAACGACTATCACTGAAGATGTGAAAAGCATCCTTGTTGAAGGGATAGAAGGTAGTACAGCGGATGATTTCGAAGTTAGTTCTTTGCCGATGTATCATGAGAAAATCTACGCAGAACTAGCTGGTAAACATGGTGACATTTATATTATTAGACAAGTTGCAATTGAAGGAATAAAGGATCCAATAGGTTTTTCTAAATTAGATGAAATTATTGATCCTGAATTAGTGACAGACGAATATAAAGGTGTTAACCCCGACACAGGTGACGAACATGTTTATGTAGTTCCAATCGACAATGACTCACTATTATTGAGAAAACTTGGTGTCGAATTAGATATACAATTGGCAGCTTTTATCCCCAAGTTTAGCGATAATCAAGAAGAGTCTATTCGTGTGTTAAAGTATTTACTTGAAAAACAATAAATTCTAGCTATGATAAAACACTTTTCGGGAAAAGGAGAGGTAACAATCACTTCTCCTTTCCGAAAAACTTCTTACATAAACCACACATTACCATAAATACTTCTAAGAGCTTTAAATTCAAATAGTTTTTACTCCATATATTTTCTATTTAACTAGTTATCTAACAAAATCTATTAGGCCTGTTTAAGGAAAAGGGGGTGTTTGCCTTAGTAATGTAAACGGTTTCAACTTTTTAAGAATTTGTATGAACTATTACAGGGAGGCATAAAATGAAAAGAAAATTTAGCTTAGCAATGGTTTTATTACTTATTTTCAATTTACTATTACCACCTGGTTTACTTTCGACAATAAGTACAGTTGAAGGAGCTCAGACAGATACAGAAACGGTTTATCATGAATCCTTTGCTGATGGTCCAGGTGTTGCTGTCCAATCCGGCGGTGCCAGCCTAACACAGGTGACTGATAAGACTTTCGCAGGCAATGATGATGGAACAGCTTTATATGTGAGTGACAGACAGAATGATTACTCTGCAGCTGATTTCAATTTCACAGACATAGGATTAGAAAACGGAAAGACCTACACAGTAACTGTTACGGGTTATGTAGACAGTGATGTAACTGTGCCAACTG
>NZ_WJNG01000007.1 GCF_009649745.1 Aquibacillus halophilus
CCATCATTTTAAATGAGTAAGATCCCTCAGAGACGATGAGGTTGATAGGTTCGAGGTGGAAGCGTGGTGACACGTGTAGCTGACGAATACTAATCGATCGAGGACTTAACTAAAATGATATGAGTTTTATGAATCAAAGAGAAAAGTCGTTCGTTGAATAACTTGATGTCCCCATTGCTTATCTAGTTTTGAAGGTATATATATCTTCATTTCTTTAGGTCTAGTGACAATAGCGGAGAGGTCACACCTGTTCCCATGCCGAACACAGTAGTTAAGCTCTCCAGCGCCCATGGTAGTTGGGGCTTTGCCCCTGCAAGAGTAGGACGTTGCTAGGCACTAAAAAAACCTTAATGAGTATAAACTCATTAAGGTTTTTTGTATTGTTTTTTTTTTCTATGCTAACTAACAAGCCTTTAATAGAAGTACAAAGATACACTCATTCCCCTCACTTTTGGTATCCTAAAGTTGTCGAGACAAAAGGCAAGGGAAAGAGTGCAAAACAGCTTATCATAGAAATGTTAGGGATTAAAGGCAAGCACATAGGTATTCCAGTAACGACAAGTTATATAAAAGTTTGAAAATAGTCTTTTTTTATTAGGACATCGATTCCCATGCAGCATTCATACCAGCAACTCTACCAGTAATCATGGCTGAGGTAATGTTATATCCGCCTGTATAACCATGAATATCTATTATTTCACCACTAAAGTACAATCCATGCATAAACTTGGACTGCATGGTATTCGGAATGATTTCTTTTGTTGCGACCCCACCACCGGTTACAAAAGCTTTTTCAATTGGCTGACTACCAAAAACTTCAAATTGAAAATGTTTAAAATCAGCAATCAAACCCCTAATCTTTTCCCGGGAAATATTTGCCGTCTTTTCTTCCTTATCTATCATGTTTTTTTCTAATAGGAAGTCCAAATATCTTTCAGGAACTATACCTTTAAAAATATTCTTTACATTTTTTTTGGGGTTATTATCCATAATCTCTATATACTCACTATATAAAGATTGTTCTTTTTTCTGAGGTAAAGCATCAATTGCCATTGTTACTTTTTTATTTCCTTTCATCATTTCCTTCACTACAAATTGGGAGCATCGTAATACAGCAGGCCCAGATACTCCAAAGTGAGTAAAAAGCATATCCATCTGATGAGTAATAATTGGTTTCTCCTTACTATTTAACACAGTTAAGCCAATGTCTCGTAATGCTAAACCTTGTAATTTCTTTTCCTTAATAAAAGATTCGTCAGATAGAAGAGGAACTTCTGTTGGGTAGAGTTCAGTTATGCTATGTCCTGCTTTTTTTGCCCATGCATATCCGTCTCCAGTACTGCCCGTGTAAGGTACTGCTTTACCACCAACAGCAAGTACCACTGCCTTCGTCTTAATTTTTTCATCCGATCGAAGAATAATTACATGTTCCTTGTCTTCAAAATTAATTGTTTTAACTGGACAATCTGTCCTAATTGTTACATTTAGTTCCTTAAGACGGTTAATAAGAGCGTTAACCACACTTTTGGCTGAATTACTAACTGGAAACATTCTACCGTGGTCTTCTTCTTTGAGCTGTACTCCTAGTGCTTCGAAAAAATCAATGATATCGTAATTATCAAATATAGAGAATGCACTATATAAAAAACGGCCATTTCCAGGTATATGTTTAATTACCTCTTCTTTTGGTAGCCTGTTAGTAACATTACAGCGGCCACCACCAGATATAGCTAATTTTGTTCCGAGTTTGTTTCCTTTATCTATAAGGATGGTTTTAGCGCCATTCTCAGCTGCGGCGATAGCAGCCATTAACCCAGAAGGACCTCCACCAATCACTGTGACTTGATAAGTCAAATAGTTCATTCCTTTCTTAAAATACATCTATAGACGATTAATTTATTTTTTCCTAATAAACAAGCTATATCCAATATCATCTTATCAAACAAGTCACCAATTTAATATAAAGAGCTTCTGATTATTTAAATATGATCTTGAAATAGTCAGATATAGGGTAGATGAACAACAAAATATGATAGAAGCTCTTAGTTTGTGATAAAATGAATTCATTCGACTAATAAATTAAATGCAGGTGAAAATATGGCAACATCAACAATACTTCGGGGAACACTGCTATTAACAGCAGCAACTTTTTTATCCAAATTTTTAGGTATGATCTATGTAATACCTTTTAATGCACTGGTGGGGGATGTAGGGGGAACACTATATGGATTCGCTTATGGGCCTTATAATATTCTAATTAGCCTGTCCACAATAGGAGTTCCATTAGCAGTTTCTAAATTTGTTTCTAAATACAATTCTCTTGGTGACTATGAAACCGGGAGAAGGATGTTTAAAGCTGGCACGACATTAATGGCCGTTACAGGTGTAATTGCATTTCTATTGCTTTTCTTTGGCGCTGAATTGTTAGCTAAGGTGTATTTGCCTAAGGATACAGATGGAATAGCTGTTTCAGATGTTGCTACTGTTATACGCATGGTAAGTTTTGCACTTATTCTTATTCCAGGAATGAGTATCGTGCGTGGTTTTTTTCAAGGGTATCAATCAATGGGACCTACTGCCGTATCTCAAGTTATCGAGCAGATAGTAAGGATCATCTTTTTACTCGTTTCAGCTCATGTTGTTGTGAATGTCTTAAATGGGACAATTACAACTGCTGTAGGGTTTGCTACATTTTCTGCATTTATTGGCGCCATTGCTTCTTGTATTGTTCTCTTTATGTACTGGAAACGAAGAAAGCCGTATCTAGACAAACAAGTTCGCTTACAAAATAAAAGTTATGAAATACCAACTAGTGATTTATTTAAAGAATTGTTTCGCTATGCTGGACCATTTGTCCTTGTTGGGATTGCAACTCCTCTCTATCAACAAATAGATGCGTTAACTTTTGCAAGGGCTATGACAGCAATTGGCCAAACTGAAATTATCTCGACTGCTTTTTCCAATATTAATCTTTATGGTCACAAGTTAGTTATCATTCCTGTTACATTAGCTACTGGATTATCATTAGCCATTATACCAGCGTTAACTAAATCATTTGTTCAAAAAGATAAAACACTGATGTTTAACCAGATTAATCAATCGCTTCAAATTGTTATGTTATTAATTGTCCCAGCTGTTGTGGGAATGGCGATTCTTTCTTTTGAATCATGGGGTACGTTCTATGGCGTTAAAGAACAAACTATTATACTTAATGGAACTCTCCTAAGATGGTATGCGCCTGTAGCATTGTTTTTTGGACTATTCACAGTGACTTCAGCTATATTGCAAGGAATCAATCAACAGAGGTTCGCAGTGATCAGCTTGACTGCTGGATTACTAGTGAAAGGAATTTTGAATATACCTTTTATTCATCTATTCGGAGCAAAAGGGGCTATTATAGCTACAATGCTATCGGTATTTACGGCAGTTATCCTTAATTTATTTAAGATTAAAAAATCCATAGAATTTGATTTCAATCAATTAATAAAACGAACGATGTTAATTACTATATTTACGATTATCATGGGAGTTTTAGTCTGGCTTACCAAAACAGTCCTAAGTTTTTATATCACTTACGAAGATGGGCGACTACTTGCCGCATTGATCCTAGTTGTTTGCGTCTTAGTTGGTGGAGGAACCTATTTATGGTTAAGCTACCAGTCTACTCTGTTAGAAAGAATACTTGGTAATCGTGTCAGGATCATTGATAAATTTTTAAATAAACTAACATTTAGGAGGAAATAAATGAGAATAGATAAGCTGCTCTCTAATATGGGATATGGTAGCCGGAAAGAAGTTAAAAGTTTACTTAAAAAAGGGTCTGTACTTAAGAATGATGAGGCCATTAAAAATAGTCAATCACACGTTGATCCTAATGAAGATATCATAAAAGTCTATGGAGAGATTGTTGAATATAAAGAATTTATTTATTTGATGATGAATAAGCCTCCTGGTTACATTTCAGCAACCGAGGATGCAAGAGAATCAACAGTCATAGACTTATTAGAACCAGAGGATATCATCTTTGAACCATTCCCGGTCGGAAGGTTAGATAAAGATACTGAGGGCTTATTGTTGCTAACAAATGATGGTAAACTGGCTCACCAGCTTTTATCACCTAAAAAAAAGGTTGGAAAAACTTATTATGCTAAAATAGATGGACGGGTTACTGAAGATGATATTATAACATTTAATCAAGGAGTAGCCCTCGATGATGGTTATGTAACGAAACCTGCTGATTTAAAGATATTAACTAGAGGTGAAATATCAGAAATTGAAGTGACAATTATCGAAGGTAAATTCCATCAAGTGAAAAGAATGTTTCAAGCAGTTGAAAAAGAAGTAATCTATTTAAAACGTTTATCAATGGGGAATTTAACTCTTGATCCAGAATTACAGTTAGGGGAGTATCGTGAACTCTCAGATCAGGAATATAGGTCACTTAAAGAAAAATAAATAAAATAGAACAAAAAAAGGCTGACAATTGGGGAGTCAGCCCTTTCTTTCTATCATTGCATTTATGAAATTTTGACTTTCTTTTTAGTGATTCTCCATCTCCCCCGATTTGGACTCACTACAAGACCATTATGTTCAAGGACATTTAAATCCCGTTGAACCGTGCGATCAGTAATACCAAATTCTTCAGCTAGTTCCGTCGTTGAGACTGTACCGTTTTCTCTAATATAAAGATATACAGCCTTTACTCGAGTAAGCATACGGGTTGTTGATTGATTCAAAAAACCACTCCTTAATGTTCAGTTCATTAGACATGTGGTGGATGTGAATCTAGAAGTTAACTCAATTTTACACCCTTTCACTTTAAAATGCCAGATTTTGATCTAATTTACCAGACAATTCTTTAAATTCTAACAAGGAGGAGAAATATGTTTTTAATTAAAAGACTAATGTTAAAGGTAACAAAGATACCAAACAGTTTACTTTTTTTTACTAGTGTTTTATTAATAATCATTTCGTCCATATTAGTCGTCGAAGTTGAAAAAGAAACATTCCCATCTTACTTCGATGGTTTTTGGTGGGTAATGACTACCGTTACTACAGTTGGTTATGGAGATTATTTCCCTATTTCTGTTGGCGGAAGGCTTATTGCATTATTCCTATACATATTCGGTATTGGTCTTATTGGTGTCGTTATTGGAAAAATAATAGATGGATTAGCTAGTTTTCGTAAAAAAAGACTGGAAGGTGATATTGTGTTTGAAGAAAATAATCATTATATTATAATTGGATGGTCGCAAAAGGCCAAATTCGCTATAAAAGAAATGGTAGATACAAATCCAAAGATAGACATCGTGATCATTGACGACCTTGAAAAAGCACCGATGTTAGATAATAACATTCATTATATTAAAGGAAATGCGTCTGAACAGGAGACTCTTTTAAAAGCTAACATAAAAGGAGCTAAGGCAGTTCTAGTTTTTTCAGATGATCAAATTAATAATGATCAGCTGTCGGATGGGAAAACTCTTTTAATTGCATCTGCTATAGAATCCATTGCTCCAAATGTCCATACGATAGTTGAAGTAATGGAGGAACATCACATTAAGAATTTTGAATATATGAAAGTGGATGAGTTCATTATTTCTAATGAAACAATTTCATCGTTATTCGTGAGATCCGCCTTCAGAAAAGGTATATCTAATGTTTATAACCAGTTACTAAGAAGGTCACATGGTGATGACTTGTATTACATCAAAAGATCTGCGAGTTGGTTAACGTATCGGGATGCATTTAATGAATTAATTGAAGAGGGAGCCACGTTGATTTCGGATAGAGATAATCTTAGTATAAACCGAATGCTTGATGAAAAATTACCCGAAAATGCTGAATTATATGCTATTTGTGATAAAGAGACATATCAAAGGTTAAATAACAAATGGTAATTCATAAACTGCGTTTTCAGGTGCAAGTTATCAGTATCTGATATCTAGGAGGTTAGTTTATGACGCAATCTGCTCATTACTTCGTTGCTGTTCCTGTAAACGATTTTATACAACAATGGTTGGAAGATTGGCAAATACAGTTAAATAAGGATAGCAATGTATCTTATAAGAATTGGACACACCCTAATGATTTACATATTACATTAAAGTTCTTAGGTCCGGTACCTGAGGATAAAGTGGAAAATCTAACTGTCAAGTTGGATCAAATTTCAATTAAATCTTTCAATCTTACCATTGGACAGTTAGAAACGTTTGGAAATCCAAATAAACCAAGAGTTTTGTTTGCAGGAGTAAAGAAAACTCAACCATTGCAACATTTGTTTGAAAAGGTTGAAGAGACGTGTGCACAGTTAGGATTCCAAAAAGAATCTAGAGGTTATCGGCCACATGTAACGCTTGCAAAGAAATGGAGCGGAGGCGTTTTGTCAGATACTACTCTAATGGATATCCAATCTACTTTTGTGGAAACAAAGGAATTTTATGTTAATCACTTTGTTGTTTATCGTATCAACCCTAATAAATCACCTAAGTATGAAGTGATAAAAGTTCTAGAGCTAACCTAAATGAGGTGGGAAAGTGGCACAACTAATCAAAATTCAAGACTACATTTCCCGTTATCAAAGGGAAATTTTTCATTACCCAGGACAATTTATTCGATTGAAAAAAGACAATTGGAATAAACTTCTGAATTCTTGGGAGTTGGAAATCGAAGAGCAAGATAGTTTGTCATCTTCAGAGGAGGAAGAAAGTAATTTTTCAATGTGGAAAAGTTTCTTTAAAAAAAGAGAGAAAATTGAAGAAGATGACAATGAATGGGATAACAACGAAATTCCTACGAACAAAACAGCCTTAATACAGTATTTTCTGGATTCGCTAATTCCATTCCAACTTAATTGGGCCTCGACAACCGTTAGTGAAATGTCTTTTCTGGATAAGGAATTTCATAGTGATTATACGTTAAAATATTTTTTACAACGGTTCCCAGATACCTATTTACTTCTTTATAACCCGATTTTCAATCTTAAAAACACAACCTTAGAAACTGATCTAATTTTAATTAGTCCACTTGGCATTGAGATTATTCGATTAGTAGAATATCAATCTAGTATTACTATTGTTGCTGGTGATGATCGTACATGGTTTCTAGAAGAAAATAATATCCGGAGCCGGATAATTAGTCCAATGATATCCTTAAAGCGCACGGAGAAGGTTGTTAAGAGTATTTTAAGCAAGTATGAGATAAACTTTCCGATAAAAAAGACAATTTTATCTAGAAACAATTTGATAGAGTACAATACGGAACCTTTCAATACTCAATATATAGGTAGCGATCAACATGAGAAATGGTT
The DNA here is from genome assembly GCF_009649745.1 of Aquibacillus halophilus. GTDB lineage: Bacteria > Bacillota > Bacilli > Bacillales > Amphibacillaceae > Aquibacillus > Aquibacillus halophilus. The sequence goes on from NZ_WJNG01000007.1 coordinate 7,310, forward strand.
AACTGATAAGAGAAATTTTGTATCTCCATTAAAGCATCTACAATTAAAAGTATGTGACTGTTTATTAAAGCATTGCTATACAACATCGGTTAGACGCCCTGAATGGGATGAAGATAAAGATGTCTATCAGTTCTAAACTAAACTAGTAGAAAATAGGAGCAAAGATATGTATATTTTTATTGTGAATCCGATAGCGGGGAAGGGTCAGGGATTAAAGATACTTAACAAGTTGAAAAAGAATATTCTTTTCAAACAGATACCATCACGTTGCTTTATAACTGACTATCCAGGTCATGCTGAACTTTTGGCAAGACAAGCGGTCAAGATGTATCCAACACAAATTAAATCCCTTATTGTCATTGGTGGGGATGGCACGTTTTATGAGGTCTTAAATGGAACTAGTAGTCATAGATCGGTTCCTTTATCCTTTATTCCTGCTGGATCTGGTAATGACTTTGCTAGGGGATATAGGATTAAAGGTAATCCATCTAAAATACTAAAAAGAATTATTGAAGGTAATTCTACCTTGTGTTGGCCTGGTAGTTTTACTATAAACGAGAGACAGTCACAGCCACCAAAATTGTTCGCCAATAGTATTGGGTTTGGTTTTGATGCACAAATTGTAAAGACAGCTAACCAGTCAAAATATAAGGGCTGGCTAAACAAATGGAATTTAGGAACTTTAACATATGTGATTGCATTAATAGACGTATTAAGGAAGTTTAAACCAAAAACAATTGAGCTCGTAATAGATGGTCAGAAGAGAAAACTAGAAAATGTATGGATGGTTACCATATCTAATCACTCCTATTATGGTGGTGGAATGAAAATTATCCCAAATACAAAAATTCAGCCAAGAGTCTTTCCTATGCTTATCATAAAAAATATTTCCCATTGGAAGGTTTTGGCTTTGTTTGTGACAGTTTTTTGGGGAGGACATATTAGGTTTAAAGAGGTATCAATCGAATATATTTCTTCCCTGCAAATTTCTTCGGATTCCCTGATAGATTACCAGGTTGATGGACAATATGGAACTTGTTATTCATGTAAAATCATGAAACAAAGTACCACTAGGGAAATAAATGGAACTATGTCCGAAAATAATCTTCTTGAAATTACCTCCTAGTTTGGGTTAATCTTTTATAAGGGTAACTCCTAGAATTGCTTTTAAAGCGTAATTAAATAACAAATCTTGGTCGCAATAAATACAGAAGATCGATATCAACTTTAGTAGATTTGAGGAATTAAAGGTGAATAGCTTTAAACATATATTTGGAAAAGATTGGACAATAATACCTGCGGGCGGATCAACCGGAGAGGCGTACTTTGCTAAAAACAATGAAAAGAGCCTCTTTTTGAAACGAAACTCCTCCCCCTTTCTAGCAGTTTTATCTGCTGAGGGAATTGTTCCTAAATTAGTGTGGACAAAACGAATGGAAAATGGCGATGTTATTACGGCACAGGAGTGGTTAGAAGGCCGTGAACTTACACCTGAGGAAATGCAACATCCTAAAGTTGCCAAATTACTGAGTAAAATTCATCATTCGACAGAATTACTGGACATGTTGATGAGAATAGAAAAAACGCCGATGGAACCTAAAGACATCCTTTTAGATTTAAGAAAAGATATTAAACAAAACCTAGAACTTGATTCCCAAATAGACATCCATCGTGCTTTAAAGTATTTAGAAGAAATGTTACCTCATATCAAATCTAACACACAAGTTGTATGTCATTGTGATATGAATCATAACAACTGGCTTCTTTCAGGTGATGGACAATTATATTTAATTGATTGGGACAATGCAAGAGTTGGTGACCCAGCAATGGATATCGGAACAATTCTTCAATGGTATATCCCCGAAGCTGATTGGGACTATTGGTTAGAAAGCTATGGAATAGAAAAAGATCTTCATTTAATCGACCGTATGTATTGGTATTTAATGACAGAAGCGATATCCTACATTATTTGGCACAGCAAAAGGTCAGAAGACAAGGAGGCCGCTCAACGATTGAAAGAATTAAAGCGGCTAGTCCAAAAGGTTACTGTGTGCTAGTATTTTCAATGATACTTACCCAATTTTTAAGGTTTTCTTGATTAGTTGTAATATGTTCATCGAGGTTTTGGACTAATTCCCCTTGTCTACCATAATTATAAATTTCTGGTAATAACTGCAATAGTTCCTGATTATCAATTGTTTCCTTAACCATCATTGACTGTACGATTCGTTTAATTTGTTGACATTCTGCCACACTTCCGCAGCAATCTTCTGATTGTTCACCTAAAATATCCTGTAAAAGTACCATTTGATCATAAATATTTAATGACATAGAGCACCCACCTTTATTAGTATATTTCTCAAAAAATAATAAAACTATACAAAAAAGACTGCGTTAAAATTAACGCAGTCTTTTTTGTAATTATGTTTAGATTTCATGTTGAGATCTTATTTTTAGTCAATTTGTGGTGCATATTTTACTCTTTTTTGTTTTACTTCAGGATCAACTAATTGGTTTAATATTTCAACTGGGTATATAAACAATGCATATCCCACAAACATAAATGAGAATAAGGCCAGAACACCAAGATCTAGAATACTTTTTAATAAATTCAAATTATTCAACTCCGATATAGTAGTTAGTTTGTGCCACGAGATTAATCTTAAATCTGAAAGCGCAACCAATCAAAATGCCCTTAGGATTAATAATAAGTAATGTAACAGTCTGTTATATTGTAGTAGTCATATAACTTTGATATCTATACTAATAATTCAATATATTGCCTTATGCTCCTAATAACGTTGAAATTGCTCAAAGACTTTTAAAAAATGCTGTTAAATTAAGGATTTTGTTTAATAAGTTTGTAATTTTTTATGCAAAAACCATAGATTGCGTTGTAACTGTCGTGTTGATCTTTGTTTCGGGCAGTGGCTTTCCGTGGGCAACGCTTCAACTTCCCACGGAAGCAAACCAATACCTTGAAGGGACAACACTATTTCTGGGGGCGATGTATTACTGTCAGAGCCTTTCTCGTACTTATGGAAAGCAAAACAGTCTTAAGAGCCCATATGATGCGCCTGCGTCTTCTATAAATGCTTCGTAGTTCTTTTCTCGGTGCTGAACTGGTACTCATTTTTTTTTTTCATTTAATAGCACCAAGCTATATGAAAAGATCCTTAATTTAAAGATAGAGCTTGCACAGATGTTTATAATCATGATATCGTTTTAAACGATATATCATAGTGAAGGAGATTAAGTTTATGCGTGCAAGAAATAAGCCTTGGGCTGATGACTTTCTTAAGGAGAATAACCATATAGTTGAACTAACACCCTTTGACCATAAAGATAAATGGAAGACTGTTTTTAACGATAACAATCCAATACACCTAGAAATTGGAACTGGAAAAGGACAATTTATTACCGGAATGGCAAAACAACATAAAGATGTAAATTTTATCGGAATCGAAATTGCTAAAAGTATTATTGTCAGTGCTGTACAAAAGGTGTCAGATTCTGAACAAGGGAATATTCGACTAATAAACGAAGATGCCAAGGATCTACGAGAGTTTTTTGGAGAGAATGAAGTAGAAAAGATATATTTGAATTTTTCAGATCCATGGCCTAAAAGTCGTCACGAGAAGAGGCGTTTAAGTTACAATACTTTTCTTGAACAATATCGTGATATATTAACAGAGAATGGGGAAATTATTTTAAAAACAGATAACAAGAGTTTATTTGAATATTCTCTAGTAAGTTTTTCGAAATTTGGTATGGAATTAGATGAAGTACTATTAAATTTACATGAAGAAAATGATCCATTAAATGTAATGACTGAATATGAGGAAAAATTCTCGGAAAAGGGACAAGCGATTTATCGATGCAAAGCTTCATTTAAAAAACAGAAAAAAGACTAAAGTCACAGTAGTGGCTTTAGTCTTTTTTCATACCTGTGTTCTCAAGCAGACTGAGCTGCATCTAGTACAGTACCAGTTTCTGCATCTACAAAGAATTCATATTGCTGATTATCACCATCGATATTTCTTGTTACCCCACCACGATATACAGTATAAGTTAGACCATTTTTAACCATTTCTTCAGGTTTCATGTAGATCCATGAACCACTAATAGGTCCTTGTTTTTTAAAGGTTTCTTTTGCTGCCTTTAATGCTTTTTCGGGGGAAACTGCACGAGAATCAACTAGTGTTTCTTTAATTATTAAACCCGCAACAGCACCTAAACCAGCTGCAATGATTATTTTTTTCCAATTCATATTGTCACCTCTAGTTAATATTTTAGTATTAGTATACCTGAATTTAGGAAAAATAGAAAACCTAGTCCTTTACTAAAAAGTGGAAAGGATTATTTGAATCAGATACAATAAGTAAAGGTTACAAATGATGGAGGTAATACATATGAAAAAGGAAACATTAGAACTATTTCGTAATTTAACAGAATTACAAGGTGCTCCTGGAAATGAACATTTTGTTCGTAATTTTATGAAACAAGAACTTGAAAAATACTCGGATGAAATTATCCAGGATCGTCTTGGTGGCGTTTTTGGGGTTAAACATGGCCAAGGGCCTAAAGTAATGGTTGCCGGCCACATGGATGAAGTTGGTTTTATGGTGACTCAAATAACGAAGAACGGAATGATTCGATTTCAGCCATTAGGTGGCTGGTGGTCACAAGTGTTGTTAGCACAGCGAGTGCAAATTATGACTGATAATGGACCAATTGTTGGTGTGATTGGGTCTATCCCCCCCCATAATTTAACACCTGAGCAAAGAAAGAAACCAATGGAACAAAAAAATATGCTTATTGATATTGGTGCAGATGATGAAGGTGATGCTAAAAATATTGGCATTAAACCAGGACAACAGATTTTGCCAATAACTCCTTTTACACAAATGGCCAATGATAAGAAAATTCTTGCTAAGGCATGGGATAACAGATATGGGTGTGGATTGTCTATTGAGTTATTAAAAGAGTTGCAGGGTGAAAAGTTACCAAATCAATTGTTTTCTGGTGCAACAGTCCAAGAAGAAGTAGGATTAAGAGGAGCACAAGTTGCAGCAAATATGATCAACCCAGATATTTTTTATGCATTAGACGCTTCTCCAGCTAATGATATGTCAGGTGATGACAAGGAATTTGGCCAATTAGGAAAAGGTGCACTATTACGTATCTTTGACCGCTCTATGATTACTCATCGTGGTATTAGAGACTTTATTCTCGATACAGCAGAATCAAACAACATACCATACCAATATTTCATTTCACAGGGAGGTACAGACGCAGGAAGAGTTCATATAGCTAATGAAGGGGTTCCATCCGCAGTGGTTGGTATTTGTTCTCGATACATCCATACACATGCTTCTATTATTCATGTTGACGATTATGCTGCTGCTAAAGAATTATTAGTTAAATTAGTGAAAACAACAGATAATAATGCCGTTGAACAAATTAAGAAGAATGGCTAACAGTATTTAAAAAAATCCAATAGGACTGACTTATAAGGGTATTTAAACCTTGAAAGTTAGTCCTTATTGGCTTAATAATAAAAGGAACATCCCTTTAAATTTTTTGAGCAAAGGATGACAGAAATGAAAGTGTTTATTGGTTCAAAAAACCCAACAAAAATAAAGGCAGTTACCAATGTATTTCCTAACTTTGAAGTAAGTGAAGTTGATGTGTCTTCAAAAGTATCATTACAACCCTTTTCCGATGAAGAAACATTGGAAGGGGCGGTTAATCGTGCAAAAGAATGTGCTTCATTTGCTAAAGGGGCTATAGGTATTGGATTAGAAGGTGGAGTAATGGAACTAGAAACAGGGATGTTCCTCTGTAACTGGGGGGCCCTTGTCGATGAAAATGGAGAACTTTTTGTCGCAAGTGGTGCCAGAATTCCGTTGCCAACTGAAGTAACAGAACGGTTGGAAAAGGGAGTTGAACTGGGAGAAGTGATGGAAGAGTATACCATGATGAAGGACGTAAGAAAAAAAGAGGGAGCTGTTGGAATTTTCACCAATCAGCTAGTTAGTAGGGAAGAAATGTTTACTCATGTGTTAAAACTCTTAAAGGGTCAATATGAATTCAATATAAAAAATCCCAGGATTAGTGGGTCGGTACAAACAAATACAGAAGGTAGTTAAAAGAGGCGTTAAGTTTTATCCTTAACACCTCTTAAAGGGATGTGATTACAGGCCAGTTAAACGAAGCAATAGTCAATTACTTCTAGTGCCTGATCAATAGTTTCAACGGTAACATTTGCCTTATTTGATAATTCTTTTAATGGGTGAATTAGGGATTTGGGTCTTACTATAATAGTCGGTTTGCTGAGACTAATAGCAGTTGATGCGTCCATCGCTGTATTCCATTGTTTGTATTTTTCACCAAAAAGAGCAATGACAACATCTGATTTTTGCATTAACACCGAGGTTCTAAAATTATTAATGTCTGAAGCTGCATCATCCTTATATAAATTATCCGGTTGAGCGCCCATTATCTTTTCACCAATATTATCAGAAAGTTCATGGTTTTCTTGTGGACCGACGAAAAGTATAGGTAATTCTTTTTGATTTGCCTTATTTTTTAAGTGATCGCGCCAGTCGTCATGAATTTGTCCTGCTAAATATACAGTTAATTCCATATAGATTATTCCTCCTAAATAGGTTTTTAGAATAGCGGTAAATTTTGCTATGTATTTAAGTATATCTATTCCATATATTACTTTCAAAGAATTGAAATACAAATGAAACAAAAGTGAAACAAATCATTTCTTGTCAAATCCTCGATTAATAGTATTATAGAAGTAGGGGAAAAGAACTAGGTTTACAGGAGGATTTATTTATGAACAGATTTAAAGTTAGTCTTTTCGTAATCTCAGTAATACTACTATTTACTAGTTTAGCTGGATGTAGTCTGAAATCAGAAGAACAAGTTTTAGAGGAAACTCAAGAAGTGGCAATAAATACTTTTCAACAAGAAAGTGTTGATACAAATACTGAACTAGAAAATTTTTCTTTATACTTGCCCGGTGGTTTTGAAATTACTGAGGAAACTATGAGTAATTTAATTTTACAAAGGGACGATCAAACTTATATCTTGTTTTACAATGCGTTAGAAGATACAACAAGTGAACTGAATTATAAAGCAGCAGAAAGTATAGACGAGTCAACCTTGTTAGAATCATTTGAGGATGAAAATAGGTTTGGTTACATTAAGGTTTTATCAACAGAAGAGGACTCCTATGAACTTCAAATAGGCGTTGGTGGTGTTAAAATAACTACCCGTACATCGAAAGATCAATTGGTAGAAGACACCGAAGAAATGATGAAAATGGCAAACTCAATCGCTTATACTAAACAAGATTAATATAAAAACACGAATTCCAAACTAGGAATTCGTGTTTTTATAATGTATTTTTTTATTCCTTAAGAAATGTTTTTCCGATAGGTAGGATCTGATTTATTCAATTCAGCTTCATTATTAGTGAGCTCATCTTTAACCAATTCTCTATCTTGTGAATTTTCCGCATTAGTCAGTTCTTTTGTGTTGTTAGATGATTCACTAAGAATAAATTGACCTACCTCTGCGGAAAGCTCTTGAGAAATATCTTGTAATTTGATAGCCGCTTCACCCACATGCTCAATTGATTGGGCCTGTGCCTCACTTGATGCAGATACTTCTTCAGCTGTAGCGACAGCTTCTTCTGATATAATATTAATCTCATTTAACTTGTCTTTTAAATTGTTATTAGCTCCGCTAACGTCTTGAATTGATGCTACTACTTTCTTAATTTTGGAGTCCATATCATATATATGATTAGAAATTCGGTTGAAAGCATCTTTAGTTCTAGAAACATTATCTTTCTGGGTTTGTTGAAAATTATCAAACTGACTAGCATCTTCGGTCAACCGGTTCATTTGGTTTTTTATTTTATTTACTAACTGATAAATATCTTGTGCTTCATTCTTGGAACGCTCCGCTAATTTGCGTACTTCATCGGCAACAACTGCAAATCCTTTCCCGCTTTCCCCAGCTCTAGCAGATTCAATAGCAGCATTTAACGCAAGTAGATTAGTACTATCAGCGATTTCTTCAATAGCAGTAACAATGGTAGAAATCTGTTGTGATTGCTTTGCAGTTTCTTGTACCTGTTTTGTTAGATGACTAGCAAGTTCAATGAATGAAGAGGAAGTGCTCTCTAGTGTATTCATTGTATCTAAGCCGTAATTACCTTCCTCTTCCGCTTGTTTAAGTGATAAAGAGATGTCATCTACAGCTGAATTACTCTCTTGAATTGCAACTGATACTTCTTCAATTAAGTGTGTACTTTCTTCTATTTGAGCAGCCTGTTGTTGTGATCCTGCTGCTACATGGTTAATAGAGTCATTTACCTCTTCCGCCTGTGCAGTTGATTGCTCTGATACAGCAGCTAAATTGGAGGAAGAATCACTCAAAACCTTAGAAGCATTTTGAACCTTTAGCATAGAAATTTCCATTTTTGTAGCCATATTATTAAATGTTCTCGCTAGCTCAGCCATTTCATCCTTTGTCCTAATTGGAACACGATGAGATAGATCCCCATCACCAATTTGTTGGGCCCCATGCTTTAGTGTTAAAATTGAGTTTCCAATTGAGCGAATTAGAATAGAACCGGTGATTAACATAGTTAATAGAACTATTACTCCAGTAATAGTGAATACGAGTATCATCCTTTGTTTCGCTTGTTGTTGGGATAAACTAATTTGTTGGTTCATTGATGCGGCACTTTCTTGCACATTAATAACTTTTGTAGCTACTTCAGCAGCGACATTTTCAAATGAACTTTTAATTGAGTCTGCTTGAGTTAGCGTATTAGAAACGGAATGAACAGCTTGTTGATACCTTAATAAGCTACTACTCACAAGACTTCTATCTTGATCAGCAATGTTTGAATCATTCATAAGAGTAGAAAAATTTCTAACAGCCATATCAAATTCAGAATTCTCTTCCTCAGGATTAGCTAAATAATTTTTTTCTTCTAGTTTTATTTGAAGGACTGCATTAATTAATTCAAGGTTTTCAGTCGATTCAATCGTGTTGTACAAAACCTGATAAGATTCATTAATGTTCTTTTGTAGACCCTCTTCATCGGAAAAGCCAACTAAACGATACATATTCACCATTGGCTCTAACTGTTCTATGTAAGTATTGGCGCTTTCTGAGATATCGGAGAAATTACTCGCAATCTGTGGAAAATCGGAATATGTTGTTGTATATTCCTTAGCTAACTCTTGTAAGCTGGTGATAGATTTCCTCATTTCTTCTGAATGAGCCTCCGAAGGTTCATGAAAGAATTGTTGCTCCTTTTGATTTGTAACAGCTAATTCGTTGTTAATTAGTTCACTATGTAGCAAAGCACCTTGAAGTTTAGTAGTCTCAGCTGTCCATTCCGATTGCTGGTAAAAAAAATAAAACGTGAATGCACTTAATACAGAAATGCTTACAATTGATAGTATAAGTACGTACCGAAGTCGATTGCGAATTGAATGCACATAATCCCCCCAAAATATTTATCTATTTTATAAAATTATATTATAATTATAGAGATTATATAATTGGATTACAATTCCAATTCGAGACTTTGTCGAAAAAAGTCAGGTAGATACAATTGAGATAGACAATTTAATTGTGTATGATTAACTTTTAAGATATTAAAAAGGAGAATTATAATGAAACAATTCCTAAACAAAAAAGGGGTATCACTATCACCTAAAGAATACTTTATAACGGCCCTTAGTTATATGGCACTTGGACTTTTTTCTTCCCTTATCATTGGTCTAATCATCCAAACGTTGGGCCAACAATTACCTAAACTGTTCGGATCACTTGGACTATTTGATATGCTTAGAGAAATGGGCGCATTTGCTATGGACCCTAAAATTGTCGGAGGAGCTATTGGTGTAGCTATTGCTTATGGATTAAAGGCCCCGCCTTTAGTTATTTTTTCAGCTTTGTTTGCCGGAGCTTATGGATATGACTTAGGTGGACCTGCAGGAAGTTATGTTGCTGCATTATTTGCAACGGAGTTTGGAAAACTAATCTACAAAGAAACAAGGGTTGATATTCTTTTAACTCCATTTCTAACCATAGTTGTTGGCTTTACCGCGGGAAAGATCATCGGGGCACCAATTAATACTTTTATGACTGGATTCGGTAATGTGATTAATTGGTCAACCGAACAACAACCGTTCATAATGGGGATTATCGTAGCTGTTTTAATGGGTTGGGCGTTAACGGCCCCTATATCCAGTGCGGCTATTGCAATTATGCTATCATTAGATGGAATTGCAGCCGGAGCGGCTACCGTTGGTTGCGCAGCTCAGATGGTTGGTTTTGCCGTTTCGAGCTATCGAGACAATGGAATGGGTGGTGCACTTGCTCAAGGTATAGGAACATCTATGCTTCAAGTAGCAAATATTATAAAAAAGCCAATTATAATTCTGCCACCAACAATTGCTGGAATTATCATGGCACCATTTGCCAGTGTCTTATTTGAGATGACGAATAACTCCCTGGGTGCGGGAATGGGTACGGCTGGATTTGTTGGTCAGATAATGACATTAGAATCAATGGGCTTTAGTCTAAGTAACTTTTGGATTATCTTATTTTTACATATCGTGGGAACGGCAATAATTAGTTTAGCTGTATCAGAGTGGTTCCGTAAAAAAGGCTGGATTAAGTTAGGCGACATGAAAATTAATTATGAGTAATAAAAGAGGTGGAACTATGAAAGAGTTGCAATCAAAAGAAGAATTAGACGGTTATATGAAAGGTAAGACAATCTTAATGTTTTCAGCTGACTGGTGCCCAGATTGCCGAGTTATTGAGCCAGTACTCCCGGAGATTGAACAAAAATATAATCAATTCACCTTTGTATATGTAGACCGTGATCAATTTATCGATATTTGTCAGGCTAATGATGTATTCGGAATACCAAGTTTCTTAGCATTTGAAAATGGTGTGGAGATTGGCCGTTTTGTTAGTAAAGATCGTAAAACGAAGGAAGAGATTGAGTTGTTTATTGATGAATTATCCTAATTTGAATTGATTTATTTTTAATCCATCGGAATAGCTGAATGGCTCAAATAGTTAATTTCCAAAAGTATCTGGAGTAAATCCTTCAGTACCTAGAATAATAGTAATCTTCTGTATGAAATTGCAAATGAGTTGTTTCATTCAGGAGGCATTGCTAAAATAATAATTAGTTATTTTCTTCCCTTAAGGAGGAATGTTTTTATGAAAATGACAAGTATAAAAATGAAAAACATATTAGATGAGAGGTTGAAAAACCCAGACTGGCACACTTCGTTTAATCGGGATAAAGACATCTTTCGGGTCGAGTGGAAAGATACAAGACAAGGAATTTCAATTACAATTCCAAATGTTATTGCCAAATATGAGCAAAAGGGAGAAGAGGCTTTAGAGGATTTGGAATACCATATAAAAGAGGCCTTGAAAATAATGAACGAAACTCACGAGTTAACTGGCGAGGAGAAAAGTATTTACCCAGTCATCCGTTCTACTTCCTTTCCCACTAAAACAAAAAAAGGGTTAAAACTAGTATATTCTGAACACACGGCAGAAACCCGAATTTATTACGCATTGGATTTAGGGAAAACTTATAAATTAATTGACGAAGAAATGCTAAAAAAAGAATCATGGACAATGGAGAGAATCCGGGAAATTTCAATATTTAACGTTCGCTCTCTACCTTCAAACTTAAAGCAGGATAGAGTAGCAGACAATGACTTTTATTTTATGTCAAGCCAGGATGGCTATGATGCAAGTCGTATTCTAAATGAATCCTTACTTGAGGAAATGAAAGCAAACAGTAAAGGGGATCTAGCTGTTGCTGTGCCACACCAGGATGTATTAATTATTGCTGATATTCAAAATGATATGGGCTATGATATATTAGCGCAAATGATGATGAAATTCTTCGCAGAAGGTAGAGTACCTATCACTTCATTACCGTTTATATACGAGAATAAAAAATTAGAACCTATTTTTATATTAGCAAAAAATAAGCCGACAAATCAAAGTGAACCTCGAAGGGAAGAATAAAAAATGGATGTTTTTTATAATGCGAAAGGAATTGGCGATGTATTGATTTTTCCTTTGAAGCAGGGAGAAAGGTACCAAACCGATTATGAAAGATTTGGGGATATAGTTAAAATAATTGATTCCAATGACAAACAAGTACTTGGTTATAATGTTTTTAATGCTTCTAAATACTTTCAATTAGAAGAAACGGGAAAAATTTTACTTACAGAAAACTTATTAAATAAATTAAAAGAAGTTTTCACCGTAAATGATTTAAATGATACTCTAGATATAGATATCACACCAAAATTTGTAGTAGGTTATGTAACTGAGAAGAGCCAACACGAAAACGCAGATAAGCTTAGTGTTTGTAAGGTTGATATTGGTAATCAAACATTGCAAATTGTTTGTGGTGCACCAAACATAGATGCAAATCAAAAAGTAGTTGTTGCGAAAGTCGGGGCTATAATGCCTAGCGGAATGGAGATTAAGCCTACTGAGTTAAGAGGGGTAGAATCCATTGGAATGATATGTTCACAAAAGGAACTTGGAATGCCAAACGCTCCTAAAGAAAAAGGAATATATATACTAGATAATAGCTATCAAACTGGACAAGCATTTGATTTTTAAAAGTTAGTAAACCTTTGTCATGTAAATCATCGGCAAAGGTTCTTTTATTTTATTTACCTTTCCCAAGAATTCTTAAAACCTGTTAAACTAAAAGTAGGATTGAAATCGATAGAAAGTGTGGAAGATTATGTGGAAACTTTTTAAACACAAATTAAAACGAATGTTTGATTCAGAGACTTTAATGGATGAAGTACAGCCTAAAAATAAGATGAATAGTAGGAATACGAACAGTGTGCATACGAAAATGTCGTATCAGTATCCTAAAGAAAAACCTTTTAATTTTCCGGTAATTCCAGATAGTCCGAAGACTGAATCGGATTACTCTCATAATTCGTCTGATCAACTAGAAAAGAAAAGATATGTAGAAGATGTACAAGTGAATTATCGTGATTCTAAAGAGGAAAAATCTTGTAGGAAATTCGAGCCAAGTGATGTACCATCACCAATTTTTGGTTTTAACCAAAGAACTAAATCAATTAATGAGGTAGAAGAAATTCCCGCCTATCTCCGAAAAAAAGACACCCTAGTTAATGAACATGAAGATATGCTAATTCCTGTTAAAGAAAAAAGTACGGTTGATTCATATAATGCTCATCAAGATAATTTATATCCTAACAATGATGAGAAAATAGAAGTTGAAAAAGATTCTTCCAACCTAAAAGAAGTGTCAAGTGGTACTAGCCAAGTTGAGCAAAAGAATGAAACATACTTTAGTAAATCAGAAACCACAAGTTTGAATGAAGAAATAATCAATCGTGATAGTACACACAATAAAGAAATCAAAAAAAGGGAAATAGAACCTAAACAAGATGTTAATCGTGGTAAAAAAACAGCTCCTTTTAATGTGATAATGACTCCAAGAGATAAAAAATCACGTTTAGTTAAACAAGCCGACGCCCAAAAAACACAAATAAATAATTCTGAAAAACAACCTCCAATGTATTTATTGAATGATCAATTAAAGAGGACACATGAAGATCAAACATGGGTGAAACAACAAACGGAATTATTGGAGACAACACTAAAGCATTTTCATGTTCGAGCGAAGGTAGTTAATGCTATGAGTGGACCAGCGGTTACACGTTTTGAAATACAGCCTGATCCTGGTGTAAAAGTTAGCAAAATAAAAAACCTGAGCGATGATATTAAATTAAATATGTCTGCTAGAGATATAAGAATGGAGGCACCTATCCCCGGCAAAAATACAATTGGTATTGAAATTCCGAATCCTGTTTCTCAAGCTGTTGGATTACATGAAATATTTGAAACTAGAATATTCCAAGATGATTCTTCGCCATTATTAGTTGCTCTTGGATTAGATATAGCAGGCAAAGCAAAAGTTACTGATTTAAAAAAGATGCCCCATGGCTTAATAGCCGGTGCTACGGGTTCAGGGAAAAGTGTTTGTATTAATACAATATTGATTAGTTTACTGTATAAAGCTAGCCACGAAGATGTACGGTTCTTGCTTATCGACCCAAAAATGGTTGAATTGGCACCTTATAACGACCTCCCACATTTGGTGTCACCAGTTATTACTGACGTAAAGGCTGCAACCTCCGCATTAAAGTGGGCTGTTGCTGAAATGGAAGAACGTTATGAAAAATTTGTAAAAGAAGGTGCTCGTGACATTGAGCGCTACAATCAGAAAATGTTAACTCAAAATAGGAACAAAGAGAAGTTACCATATCTTGTCATTGTTATTGATGAGCTAGCAGACCTAATGATGGCTGCCCCGCAGGATGTGGAAGATGCCATATGCAGAATAGCTCAAAAGGCAAGAGCATGTGGAATCCATTTATTGTTAGCAACTCAGCGTCCTTCAGTGGATGTCATTACCGGATTAATTAAGGCAAATATTCCAACTAGGATTGCTTTTAGTGTTTCTTCTCAAGTAGATTCTAGAACAATACTCGATTCTAATGGAGCTGAAAAGTTACTAGGTAAAGGAGATATGTTGTTTCTAGAAAATGGGGTTGGTCAATCTGTTAGAATTCAAGGTGCATTTGTTTCTGATGAAGAGATAGAGAGAGTTACCAATTTTGTGAAGAAAACAGCACCCCCTCAATATCTATTTGAACAAGACCAATTGCTTCAAATACTAGCTACTGATGAAGATGAAGGTGATGAAATCTACTTAGAGGCGGTTGACTTCGTTGTCCAACAAAAGGGCGCTAGTGCTTCTTTGCTTCAGAGGAGGTTTAAGATAGGGTATAATAGGGCTGCGAGATTAATCGATCATATGGAAGCCAACGGAATTATATCCGAGCAAAAAGGTAGTAAACCCCGTGATATACTTATAACTACGGTGGAACTCGATCAGTTGCTTTATGGCACTAGTGATAATGTAGACAACAACGGTAAGAATACTTATTATAGTTGAATGCTAATTTATAATTATAAACCAAAACACATGATCTTTTACCATCTTTTACTGGTGTACTGGTGTAAAATTACTTGTCGAAATGAGCCTATTCTTATATGATAGACAATAGTTATTAGATGACGGAAATAGAATCTTACTACCAATGCTGAGTAAATTGTAATGGATAAAAAGATAGGAGTTATTGTAATGAAAGAAATCACACGTAAATTGAATGGGGAAATTGAACGATTAACCAATAAGACATTTAAATTTGACGAACGGATTAAAGAAGGTTGGTTTTCAGCCGTTTATTTTCTTAAAACAAAGGAGATAGCTGAAAGGCTTGTTCCTGACAACCAAATTACTATGCAGTTTTTTCAGAAAAATAGTGCAGTTTTATGTGGAACTGATGAAGCTATTGCTTTATTACATGCTTTTGCAAAACACCCAGAACAATTAGAGATACATTCTCTTACAGATGGTGATAAGATTAAACCGTATGAAACGGTGTTGACTGTTACAGGGCCTTACCAATACTTTGGCTATTTGGAGGGTATTATAGATGGTATTTTGGCTAGGAGAACTTCTGTAGCAACAAATGTATATAATGTGGTGAAAGCCGCAAGAACTTCTGGAAAACAGAAGCCGATTATATTTATGGGAGATAGAGATGACCATTATACCCAGCAAGCTGGAGATGGATATGCTGCATTTATCGGTGGTTCTACTGCCCAAGCCACACATGCAATGAACGAATGGTGGGGCAAGCAGGGAATGGGAACGATGCCGCATGCAATGATTCAAATGTTCGAGGGGGATGTTGTAGCTGCTGCAAATGCCTACAAAGAGGTGTACCCCAATGATGAATTAATGGTATTAGTCGATTATAATAATGATGTTATTGTAGACTCGTTGAGAGTTGCTCGTGAATTTGGTGATCAGTTAAGAGGTGTCCGGTTGGATACTTCTAAAAATATGGTAGATAAGTATTTCTTAAGGAATCAGGATATAATGGGAACTTTTGATCCTAGAGGAGTCAATCCTGAACTAGTATTTGCATTAAGAAGTGCACTAGATCAAGAGGGTTTTCATCATGTTAAGATTATTGCAAGCGGTGGATTTACTGAGAGTCGTATCCGTGAATTCGAAAAATTAAATGTCCCCGTTGATATGTATGGAGTTGGCAGGAACCTTTTGAACATTCATATTGGATTTACAGGTGATAATGTAATGTTAAACGGGGTTCATCAGGCGAAGGATGGAAGACAATTCCGCCCAAATCCCCGCTTGAAAAAAGTTGAGTATGTAACATAAGATAACATTACCCTAATTAATTCACTAGATAGCAAAAAAATAGCTTGGATTTATACACCTAGGGGATTTGATTTGCTATAATAATTAAATAGTTAACCGAGTGAAATATAAATTAGAGTAAATCACTCATTTTTTTGGAGGTTCTTGTTTATGACAACTTACCATTTTATTGGTATTAAGGGGACTGGGATGAGTGCATTAGCACAAATTCTTAATGATTCTGGAGAGAAAGTGCAAGGTTCTGATGTAGAAAAGATGTTTTTTACTCAAGATGCACTTGAGGAAAAAAAGATTCCAATCTTCCCTTTTTCAAAGAAAAACATCGAAGACGGTTTAACAATTATTGCTGGTAATGCTTTTAGTGATGATCATGAAGAAATTATCGAAGCTAAACGTCAGGGGTTGCCATTTTACCGCTACCATGAGTTTTTGGGTGAATGGTTAAAACAATATACTAGTATAGCAATAACTGGTGCACATGGAAAAACATCAACGACCGGATTACTCGCCCATGTTTTAAATCAAACGTACTCGATCTCCTATTTAATTGGTGACGGTACTGGAATGGGACACGTAGATAGTAAATATTTTGTATTCGAAGCGTGTGAATACAGGAGACATTTCCTTGAATACGAACCAGATTATGCGATTATGACGAATATTGATTTTGATCACCCAGATTATTTTTCAAATATTGATGATGTTTTTCAATCATTTCAAGAAATGTCAGAACGTGTAAAAAAAGGAATCGTTGCATGTGGGGATGATGAATACCTCCAACGGATCCAAGCAAAAGTTCCAGTTGTGTACTATGGATTCTCTGATAGCAATGACTTTCAGGCTCAAAATATGCACGAAGGTGAAACAGGAACCACCTTTGATGTATTCGTAAGAAACACCTATTATGCTACATTTACTATTCCAACTTATGGTAACCACAGTGTGCTAAATGCGTTAGCTGTAATCGCTATCTGTCATTATGAAGGAATGAAAACAGAGGATATTAAAAAAATTCATTCATTTAAAGGCGTTAAGCGAAGATTTACCGAAAAAGTGGTAGGAAATCAAATACTAATTGATGATTATGCCCATCATCCAAAAGAAATTGAAGCAACAATAGATTCTGCTCGGAAAAAGTATCCAGATAAATCAATAACAGCTATTTTCCAGCCTCACACTTATTCACGGACAAAAACATTTCTCCGAGAATTTGCAGAAAGTCTAAAATTAGCTGATCATGTCTATTTATGTGATATTTTTGGCTCTGCTCGAGAATCTGATGGCAAATTAACCATTCATGATTTAAAAGCATTAGTTGATAATTGTAAAATAATTGACATTAATCATACTGAAATTCTGAGTCAATATGATGATAGTATTCTTATTTTTATGGGTGCTGGTGATATTCAAAAATTTCAACAGGCTTATGAAGCAAAACTAAGCAAATTCTAAGAAATACTTAATTAAATTTTTTAAATAAAAGGATTATAACTATCGGATATAGAAATATACTAAAGAGGGAAGGTTAAATAAAACCTTTCCTCTTTTCATACAATTTAATGTAATGAAATGTGACATACTAAATTCACCACCTATTAGAACAAGTCGTAACACTTGCTTAAATTAAACTAACTGTATAAAGTTTATTGGTATAGATGTATTTAATTTAAAAAATATATATGTTTAAAAGAGTTATATTGTGGGTAACTACTTAGTAAGATAAAAATTTTACTTGGTTTACATAAGGAAGGGGCATTAATTGATAGCTGTCTGTTAATGTAGTAACAAATGCGGTATCTATAATAACTAATTATATCAAGCAAAGGAGTTGGTTTAGTAAATGGAGAATTTACTCTATGTATCAGCATTAATTGCAGCCCTTGCATTTGCCGTGCTTGTAATATATTTAGCACTAGTGTTGAAAGCCACACAACGAACTTTGACAAATGTGGCTGATACGTTAGAAGGACTAGAAAAGCAAATGGAAGGTATTACCTTAGAAACCACTGCACTGCTAAACAAAACAAATAAACTAGCAGAAGATATTAATGATAAGTCCCAAAGACTAAATACTGTAGTAGATGGTGTGAAGGGTATTGGGGACACAATTAGCGATTTCAATAATTCTATTCGTTCCCTATCTTCTAGTGTGTTAACAGTGTCTGAAGAGAGAGATGATCGAACTGCTCAAGCAATGAAGTGGGGAACTTTCTTTATAGATATCTGGAAAAAAAGAAAAGATTAGCATCGGATTTAAGAAATATATTTTATTGGGAGGAAAAAATTATGAGTAATCAAGAAGAGCAAAACCAGAACATTAACAGTAAGGATTTTTTAATTGGTTCATTAATTGGAGGAATTGTAGGAGCATCTGTTGCACTATTGTTCGCTCCCAAATCAGGTAAAGATTTAAGAAATGATATTAATCAGGGTGCAGGATATGTAAAAGAACGTGCATCTGATTGGAAAGATGTTGCTTATGAGAAAGGTACTGATTGGAAGGATTATGCAAAGGACACTTCTTCTCAAATTTCTCAAAATGTAAGTGATAAGTCTCAGGAGTTGAGTGAGAAAGTAAAACAGACATCTGACAACATTCAGCAAAAGGTAAAAAACATAACTAAGACAGAACAAGATCCTGAAAAAGCAGCTGAGGAAGTTGCACAAGCAATTGAAGATGCTGCAGATGAGTTAGAAAAGAAAGAGGACAACAAGTAATATAAAGTCATAAAGAAGAATCAAAAAGTTACTTGAGCAGAAATGTTCAAGTAACTTTTTTGTTCAGTTCTGATATTATCCATTGAAATAACTGGTAACATTAATCCCAGATGATTTCTAGGAAGTCATTGGCAGAAAGTTCTTCATTAAAATTAGCAGGCTTGTCATTTTTTAAAATTTTAACAGTACCTTTTACTTGAGATAAGTCAATGGAGACATGACGAAAAATATCCTGAAAAATAAAAGGAGTATTGTCTTGTTTTTTAATTTTTATGGCATCTCCACAAGATAAAATATCATTCGCCTGTAAATCGTAATCTTTTTTGGTCACCTTTACTTTTCTTTTTTTAAGTGTAACTGGTTGGCCATTGAAATGTACCTTCATGTACTCGTAGTAATCCACATTGATATGGGATAATACGGAGACAACCGTTGGATTTTCAGATTTAGTAAACATAATTTCGTCTTTTTCTTTAATTGTAGCATCTAAGCCTGTTTTTTTATCATTTAGTAAAATTATTGAATCGAATTCGGATATGATTCTTTTGGTACCATCAATTTCAAGAAAAAAAGGGTAAATTTGATTCTCAATGTCACTTTTTCCAATAAAAGTTAAAAACTCTTTTATTGTTCTAGTTTTGGTTAAATAAATACTATCATGATCCTGAACAATATAATTGTCGTTAACCATTTGATTGTTCACAATGATGTCCGGTTTGATATTGTAGATTTTTCCGTTAAAAGTTACAGAAAAGTGTGGTAACTCCCCGATTAATTCGTTAATGTTAACCACTGGCTCCGATCCATTTTCTCCCTTTATTACGGTCAATATATCTCCGTGCTCTATTGGTGCATCGACTAAAATAGATTCATTATTTAACCATAGATTAGGAGAGTCCCCGTAACTACCTGGCAGAGTGATTTCTCTTCCATTTAAGGTTATGATATAGGCTCCACCTGGACGACCATATAGCTTGTCTAAGTTAATGCCAGCTGCAAGTAAACAATCCCCCACAGTTAACTGTTTCATGTCAAATAACCGCACAGCACGGTCATTAACACTAACACTAATATAATTTACAGGATTTTCTTTAGATGCAATGGCAATCCCAATTGGAGTAACAAAATCAGGGCCTGTTGGAGTTGAATTTGTTTGTATTAGAGATTGGATGGCATCTATTCCTCTAATAGCTACTCGATTATTAGGTAAATTCAATTTCTTGGCTAACCGATTAGTAATGTCAGGTGTTAAGCTACCGCCCCCGACGAGCATCACTGCTTTAGGTGCTTGGCCGTTTAATTCAATAATTTCATCGGTTATGTTCTCTACTAAACCATCTATTTGAACTGAGATTGCTTCAACTAAGTCATTGTACTTTATAGTTTGTTCAAATCCTAAGATATCGGTAATTGTTGAGCTATGATTTGTGGTAATATCTCTCTTTAACAATTCTGCCTGAGGAAAATCTAGCAAATAATGGTCACTTATTGCTTCAGTTATCTCATCACCTGCAATGGGAACCATTCCATAAGCACTTATTGCTCCTTCATTGGTTAAAGCAATATCGCTAGTACCAGCACCTATATCTATTAAAGCAACATTTAATCGTCTCATTGAAGGTGGTATTAAAACATTAATTGCAGCAATAGGTTCTAATGTTAATGCTTCCATTTCTAATTCAGCTCGTACTAAAGCGGAAATCAATGATTCGACAACTACCTTTGGTAGAAATGTAGCTATAATTTCAATTTTGGCATTTTCACCTTGCTGATCTATTAATGACCCGATGATTTGATCATCAAGTTGATACTGAAGGACTGAATAACCGACACAGTAATAATGAGAACTAGAAGCCCCTACTTCTTCAATGGCTAAATCGTATTGTGCTTTCTGTACAGCACTTAATTCTAAATATAAAATATCTTCTTTATCAATAAGTGGTTGTTCACTGATATTTTTTGTTATACTGGTTCGTTTTGTTTTTAAAGCTCTACCTGCTGCAGCCACACATACCTTAGTGAGCTTACCTTGTCTTTTTTCCAATGTCTCCTTTACTTCTATTATTATGTTAGCGACCGATACGACATCGTGAATTTGACCATCCAACATTGAACGCTCATCATGTTCTTTGATGCAATAGTCAATTAACTCAAACTTTTGTTGTTTTTTTTCCATGATTAGTCCTACAACTGTTCTAGTCCCTATATCAAGTGCAAAAATACGTTCTGACATGATTTTATGTCCCTTCATATTGAAATAAAAATAATGAATATACTAAATATTATAAACATAATGGTGACAGGAGTTAAATTTTTAGCTATAATTACACCTAATTATTAAAAATATCATATTATCGAATATCATTAAATAGAAATAGGGGGATTAATAATGAGTAACGAACAATTAGATCAATTACGAGTTAAACTCGATGATGTAAATTTAGAAATTTTGGACTTGATTAACAATCGTGCAGAACTTGTACAGCAGATTGGGCAAGTTAAGGAAAAACAAGGTGCAAATAGATTTGATCCTGTCCGCGAACGTGATATGTTAAATTTAATTTCTAAACATAATAGCGGACCGTTTGAAAATTCAACAATTATTCACCTTTTTAAAGAAATATTTAAAGCAGGTTTAGAACTACAGGAAGATGATCATAGTAAAGCTTTGCTAGTTTCACGTAAAAAGAAACCTGAAGATACAGTTATTGAAATAAATGGTGAAAAGTTCGGCGATGGAAACCAACACTTTATAATGGGACCTTGTGCTGTTGAGAGTTATGAGCAAGTATCTCAAGTTGCGGCAGCAATAAAAAGACACGGATTAAAATTACTACGAGGTGGAGCGTTTAAACCAAGAACTTCTCCATACGACTTCCAAGGTTTAGGATTTGAAGGATTAAAGATACTAAAAAGGGTAGCAGATGAGTATGATTTAGCTGTTGTGAGTGAGATTGTAAACCCTGCGGATATTGAAAAAGCAGTTGAATATGTTGATGTGATCCAAATTGGTGCACGAAATATGCAAAACTTTGAACTATTAAAAGCTGCTGGTGAAGTAAATAAGCCAGTTTTACTTAAGAGAGGTATGTCAGCAACAATAGCAGAATTTATTAATGCAGCAGAGTATATTATTTCAAAAGGGAATGGCAATATCATTTTATGTGAACGTGGAATTAGAACTTATGAAAAAGCTACGCGAAATACATTAGATATTACTGCTGTTCCAATTTTAAAGCAGGAAACGCATTTACCGGTGATGGTCGATGTTACCCACTCTACAGGTAGAAGGGATCTTTTACTCCCTGCAGCAAAAGCAGCATTAGCTATCGGTGCTGATGGAGTAATGGCTGAAGTTCATCCAGACCCGGCAGTCGCGTTATCCGATTCTGCACAACAAATGGATATTGATACATTTGATACATTCATGAAGGAATTACTCAAGAAGTAAATAAGTATTACTTTTATTAGCCCTCGCCTACTAAATATAGGCGGGGGCTAAGCTATTAAGTATAGATAATACACCTTCAACTTTATATTAAAAATCTCCAAGTTCAGTATTTATTAACTGATTTACCTCAATTACTAATATTTCCCTCAGTATTTGGTATAATGAAAGGTAAAATGAATGTTGATATGGTTGAAATGGTATATAATGAAAATTGTCGAACCATTGCAGAAAAAAAATTTGTATCGTATGATAATTGAAAAGTAGATTAAAGAGAATAGAATTTAGGAGGTAGGATTGTTATGAATATAACAATATATGATGTAGCTAGAGAAGCAAATGTGTCTATGGCTACTGTTTCTCGGGTAGTCAACGGAAATCCAAATGTGAAACCAGCTACAAGAAAAAAAGTGTTAAATACAATTGAACGTTTGGGGTATCGACCAAATGCAGTAGCAAGAGGTTTAGCAAGTAAGAAGACCACTACTGTTGGGGTTATTATCCCTGATATATCAAGTATTTTCTTCTCTGAATTGGCAAGGGGAATTGATGATATAGCAACAATGTATAAGTACAATATTATATTAAGTAATTCAGATCAAAATAAAGATAAAGAGTTTCAACTCATTAATACAATGTTAGAAAAACAAGTTGATGGAATTGTCTTCATGGGTGGGAAAATCACCGATGAACATGTGCATCAATTAAAAAGTTCACCGGTACCAGTTGCCTTGGCGGCAACAGTTGATCCAACTAAATCAATCCCTTCCGTAAACATTGATTATGAAGCAGCAGCTTATGAGGCAACGAAACTACTTACAGACAATGGAACAAAACATCCTGCATTCATTTCAGGTCATGAAGATACAGAAATAAATAATCAAAAATATCGAGGTTATTTACGTGCTCTACAAGAAAATCAACAAGAATTACAGGATCAATTAATTGTAAAAGGTGATTATACTTACGACTCCGGGATTGAGGCTGTTGAACAATTGTTAGCACTTGATAACAGACCAACTGCTATTTTTGTTGCTTCAGATGAAATGGCCTTAGGGGTTATTCACGGAATCCAAGATAGTGGATTAAGCGTGCCTAACGATATAGAGGTATTCGGGTTCGATAACACAAGACTAGCAACTATGGTTCGTCCTACATTATCAACAATTGTGCAACCCATGTATGATATAGGCGCGGTTGCTATGAGGCTATTGACTAAATATATGAATAAGGAAGAGGTTGAAAATCAAAACGTTATTTTACCTCACCGAATTATTGAAAGAAACTCAACAAAATAAAGAATATGCCGATACTAAATATAGAGACAAACTTATTTTTTATAACAAATCATTGGTCCATCATTCTTTTTGACTAGGTTTGTTCATTGTTAGGGAGAGAGAGTATGAAAAAAAGAGACATATTGACTCCAATTGGTATTACACTAGGTTTTGTCATGCTTATGTTTGGTATTCTTTCGAGTGGTGGAAGCGGAGGTTTTCTTTCCTTTTTACAGATTTCCTCAATATTGATTGTTATTGGGGGACTTTTTGCAGCATTACTTATTAACTTTAATTTGGATCAAATTAAATTAACGCGTCACGTTATAATGGAAGCATTTAATAAGAATGAACAAAATCTATATGAGTTGATAGAATTATTTGTACGACTTTCTGAAAGGGCACGGAGAGAAGGTTTATTAGCACTAGAGAACGAACTAGATAGTGTGACGGATCCTTTTATTAATAAGGGAGTCTTACTAGCAATTGATGGAATTGAACCGGAAGTAATTAATGACATTATGAGTGCGGAAATTACGGCTATGGAGGAAAGACATCAAAAAGGTAGAGCAATACTAGAAAAAGCCGGAGAATACGCCCCAGCTTGGGGAATGATTGGTACTCTAATTGGTTTAGTTTTAATGTTAAACAATTTAACAGATCCGACGACATTAGGCCCCAATATGGCTGTTGCATTGCTGACTACTTTTTACGGAACAGTACTAGCAAATCTAGTATTTATTCCAATGGCAGGGAAACTTGAAATTAAGACAAATGAAGAAGTATTTTTAAAGCAGATTGTAATTGAAGGCGTTATTGGTGTTCAATCAGGGCAAAATCCAAGAATATTAAAAGAGAAATTGAGTGCCTTTTTATCAAAAGAGATGAAGCAACGAGATTTGGAAGAGCAAGATGGGGAGTACACGGAGGAGACAATCAATGAAGCTTAGAAGGAAGAAGCCGATTGATAAAGGTTCTCCGAAATGGATGGTTACATACGCTGATATGGTAACTTTAATTCTAGTATTTTTTATATTACTTTTTTCCATGTCGCAAATTGATTTAGTGAAATTTCAGGCAGTTTCTGAGTCATTTCGAAACCGTATGATTTTCGATTCTTATCCATCACCTCTCCCAATGGAAAACCCTACGGAGCATACTGAAGTTCAAAAGAAAAAAGAAGGTTCGATTGAACATAAAAATGCACCGGAGGAAGTTAGTCAAAAAGAAGATAACCAAACAGATAGTCAACAACAAGATTCCTTGGACAATTTGTTACAAGAGGTAGAGGCTTTTTTGGACGAAAACCAATTAAATAATGTTATAAGCGCCAACCGTACAGACGAGGGCGTGGTCTTAATTTTACAAGAAAAAGTGTTATTTGAGTCCGCCGAGGTCGAAATCCTTGATATTGGAAAACCTTTCTTAGATAAAATTGGAACTTTATTAACTAATGTTCCAAATCAGGTAAGAGTAGAGGGACACACGGATAATCGTCCAATTTCTAGTTACCGATTTCCTTCAAACTGGGAGTTATCGAGTGCCAGAGCAAGCAGTGTAATCCGACATGTGATTGAAAATAGTAATATTGATCCTACTCGTTTTATTGCTGCAGGATATGGGGACACACGTCCTTTAGTTGAAAACAATTCATCTGAAAACTGGAGTAAAAACAGAAGAGTAGAATTTGTGATTTTAGAATTAGATAATAACAATTAAAAAGCTCCCTTAAAATTCATGAGGGAGCTTTTTACTGTTTTTTATTTGCAGACATATTGTAACATGCATTAAGCTAACATTTTGATTAGCCTATTTACTGAATTTCATTTTATTCCTTGTAAACTGAAGAGCCTTTTCTAACATTTTACTATTCTTTTCGGAAATTTCGGCTTTTCTAGGTATAGATTTGTAAATTCCTTCATGATCATGCCAAGAATCAGGCAATTTAACTGGTGCTTCTGTTTGCCATTTTGAAATCCATTCCATTGGCAAATTACCAGTAAAGATACTATTCGTTGTCATTACGTTCCAAATTTGCGCCCATGCTCTTGGAACGACACGCCAAATGTCATAACCTCCACCACCTAGTGCAATCCATTTTCCATTGCAGTATTTGTGAGCTAATTCATGAGCTAATAGTGGTATATACTCAAAAGTCTTCATAGTTGAAGATAAATGTGTTAACGGATCGAGACAATGAGCATCTGCACCATTTTGTGTCACAATTACATCCGGTTTGAAATACTCCATAACTTCTCTAAAAGAAGATTCATAGACATCTATGAAAGATTCATCTTCTGTGAAGGCATCGATAGGTAAATTAAATGAATAGCCATATCCAGATTTTAAACCACGCTCATTTGTATTCCCCGTTCCAGGGAACAAATACCTCCCGGTTTCGTGTATAGACAGTGTGCACACCTCAGAATCATCGTAGAAGGCCCATTGCACTCCATCACCATGATGTGCATCGGTGTCTACATATAATACTCTTAAATTATATTTTTCCCGGATGTATTTAATGGCAATAGCTCCGTCATTGTAAATACAAAAACCAGAAGCTTTTCGTTCGAACCCATGATGGAGGCCACCTCCTAAATTAAGAGCGTGCTTTGATTTACCCTCTAGCACTGAGTCTACTGCAGTAAGGGTTGCTCCAACAAGCAGTGAGGCTGCATCATGCATATTAGGAAATATTGGTGTGTCTTCTGTTCCCAGGCCATATTTTAGTTCATCATCATCGGTTAATTCATCAACACTTGCTCTTTTAACAGCATCGATGTAACTTGGATCATGAAATAGCATTAGCTCCTCATCAGTTGCTTTACGTGGCATTAAGATTTGTGATTGATTTAGTGTATTCTCCATTTCTAATAAATCTTTAGTCATAGCTACTCGAATTTGATTAAAGGGGTGATCAGCACTAAACCTATATTTTTCGAAGTCTTTGGAATAAACAAATGCTGAATGACAATTGGTAGTCATAGTTCACTCTCCGAAGTATTAGGCCATAACACTTCAAAATTCTCTGCTTTTAAGTCATTAATTATTGGGAGCGGATTCATTGTTTGGACTCTGAAAACTAGTACCTTGAAGTGCGAATCAGTCTTATATGGGTATATTAGGACCGATGTAATTTGAACTTTTCTTTTTCCGAAAATAGCAGTGACCTCTGGTAAAATACCAATTTTGTTAGGAACCTTAATTTCAATTTGGGAACTTTGAACATGAGTTCCTGTCAATTGTATTAATGTGTAAAGCATATCTTTTTCGGTAACGATTCCTACTAATCTATCATTTTGTACGACTGGTACACAAGCAAATTCTTCTTCGTAAAAAATAGCTGCAATTTCTTCTACAAAATCCAGCGGATGAACCGTAACTACAGGATGGGTCATAATACTTTTAATGGGATTCTTTAACTCTTCTGAGTCTACTTGTTTAGAAAAGATGGAAGGACTTGCATCTCTAACATCGCGATCAGAGACAATCCCAATAACTCGATTATCCTCATCAACAATCGGTAAGTGTCTAATATGATTGTCAGTCAATAGCTTTAATGCTTCTGATATAGGAGCTTCAGGTGAGAGTGTAATTACGCTGGTTTTCATTATCTCTTTTACTAACATTCTAAAACCCCTTTCTGGAACGAAATTTTTCGCGATCTAAAAAGCGCAAACGGTCAAATGTATCAATTGATGACTTAGGTACATTCTCGCCAATTCTAACCATTAGGCAATTCGCAGGGTGCGAGATTATTTCTGGGTCATCCGTTGGGGCAGGGGTTAATCCACCTGCACTCATCATTTTCTCCATTATCTTTCGGTAGTTCCACACACTTAACTGTGTTTCCTTAAGGTCCCAATGCCAATAATACTCTGTTGATATAATGATGTAGTTCTCCATCATCTTATCCATCATTGATAATCTGATTAATTCAGAACCAAGTTTATACCCTCGGAATGTAGGTGCAATTTCTATAGCACCTAGCTCTAATAGATCTTCCATATTGAAATGAGACCATCTTTCCAGAGGATCTGGAAATAGATAAGTTACATAACCAATTATTGTATCATCTGTCCGGGCAATCAATATTCGTCCTTCTTCTAGATCCGCAATTTGTTTAACTGCTTCAAACTGTTTATTTGAAGGACGAAAACTCCCGAGCTTTTCATGAAACCCATACTTCTTTAGTTCCGTTGAAGATAGAGGTCCTTCAATGATAATTGAACTTGAATCAGTTTGAATCTCCATGGAATGATAGGTTTTTATATGTTGCATTTCCAACACCCCCAATTTAACCGACGTTTGTTGGTTCCATTATACAAGAATAGGAATGATGTTGTAAGCGATAATATAAGAAAATCCATATTAATTAAGCTTATATGAACGAAAATTTAATAACCTCTACCAGTTGATAGGTAGAGGTTATTTATTATTTAAGCTATAGACTTAAGACTACTCTTAATTATTACTTCCATTTCCGCCATTTCCACCATTATCTCCGGAATCATTATCACCAGGATTTTCTGACTCTTCAGGTTCTTCTGGCTCTTCTGGCTCATCAGGTTTTGGTTTCTTAGGTTCTT
This sequence comes from Aquibacillus halophilus, assembly GCF_009649745.1. GTDB lineage: Bacteria > Bacillota > Bacilli > Bacillales > Amphibacillaceae > Aquibacillus > Aquibacillus halophilus. The sequence continues at coordinate 35,741 of NZ_WJNG01000007.1, forward strand.
TAGGTTCTTCTGGCTCTTTAGGTTCTTCAGGTTCCTCAGGTTCAGGCTCGCTGAAATCACCGACTACTACCGTCTGAGAAGCTGCTGATTCTTGGCCAAAATAGTCTACTGCTACAATACGATACACTGCTTTACTCTCAGGTATATTAAAGTCTAATTCAGTAGTATTACCAATAAGGTTAAAGTTTGCATCAGGTTCGCTAGCTCTAAATATTCGATACCCCACAACATCTTTGCTAGCTGAACTGTTCCATCTAAGTGCATTACCCGATTTAGTTAATGAACTTGGTACTGCAGGATCTCGACCATCATTAGCGACTTCCTCCGTACTTGGTATCTCGATATCGGCCCACACCCCACTAGCATTCCAAGGTATAAGGTCTGTGACATCACGTAACTTATCGTACTCCATTTCTTTCAACCATTCAGGATTAAAGGCTACTCCGTCTCCTTCGGTGAATTCTTCTGGGGTGTTTTCACCCGCAACGACAGCTTCGCCATCCAACATTACGTAACGTCCTTTTATTAAACTATCATCACGTTTATTAGGAACGAATTTTGCGTTAAATAAATCTGACTGAACTAATCCAAGCTCTGAACACAAACTTGAAGGTAATAGACCAGACGTTACACAATAGGAACGTGATACAATCCCTCCTGGACGCTCAAAACGTTCACTAGGGGCCATCAATTCCGGATCAATTTCTGTAGCAGCATTAACTAGTTGCGCCCAGAATGAGACATTCCTAGTGCTGTATCCATCAATTAATTGCATATTATGGTCATATCCCATCCAACTTCCGACTGTCACATTTGGATTTGTTGCGACGAACCATGTGTCATAGAAATCATTGGATGTACCTGTTTTTCCTGCCCAATCAATATTTGGATTGGTAAGACTTCCTTTTACGCCAGCTGCTGTACCTCTACTTAAAACATCACGCATCATATCAATCATTAAATAGTTTGTTTGGGGAGAAAACACCTCAACAGGATCCTTGCTTTCATGCTGGTAAATAACTTCACCATCAACAGTTTCTATTTTTTCTATCATATAAGCGTCTGAAAACTTCCCATCATTACCAAAGGTTGAATAGGCATTGGTGTTTTCTTCAACTGTCACTCCATTGCGTACACTTCCAAGAGCAGTTGACAAATTAACATGGTCATTATGATTTGCGTTCTTTACTAACCTATCAAAGCCCATTTTTTCAAGGTATTGTGCTGCTGGATCACTTCCTATAATTTTCGCATAGGTCTTTACAGCCGTAACGTTATGTGATTTATACAGAGCTTCTCTTGCAGAAACTAGCCCATAGTAGCGTCCTGTATAATTACCAGGAGTGTATCCGCCTGCAAAGGTTGTTTCTACGTCAGCAACAATAGACCCCGGTTGAACAGCTCCACTTTCCATTGCTGGTGCATACACTAGTAATGGCTTCATTGTACTACCATTTGGCCTAGGTGCATTAGTGGCATGGTTTAATTGCTCAGTTTCAAAACCTCTTCCACCAACAAAACTTATAATTTTCCCAGAAGTGTTATCAATTAGCATGCTACCTACTTGAACAGGTTCAACTAACTGTTCCATTTCACCAGTTTCGGGATTCTCTACCATTACGACTTCATTTGTAGTTTTGTCCCTAACTACTTTATCTGGACCGTAATTATTATAGTTCGCAGTGATTTCTTTCCATTTATCAAAAATCTCTTTGTTTATGGTTGAATGTACTTTATATCCATTTCTACCTAGTTGCCTTTCTGCAAGGATAGAATATTCTTCTTGCAGTGCTTCGTTATTCTCAAGATCTTCGTCTGAGTATCCATCTTCTTTCGCTAATATATCGGCAAGTACTTCCGTAGCTCTTTTCTTAATTTCATTTGTTAGGTATGGATATTCATCTAATGATGAAGGTATAGGCTCCGCGAAGTCTGCCACGATGTCATAATTAATTGCTTGGTCATACTGTTCTTGTGTAATATGTTCAGCACTCAACATCCGGCTTAATACCGATTTCATTCGGCTGAGACCCGGTTCAAGACCTTCTTCATCTTTTGGAGTCCCCCCGTTTAGAAACGGTGTGTAGTACGAAGGACTTTGTGGAAGTCCAGCAATAAAAGCTGCTTGGGCTAAATTAATGTCTTTTGCATCAACTCCAAATATACCTTGAGCAGCTGTTTGAATACCTGCTATGTTTTGTCCATTTGCATTTCTACCAAAGGGAACAATATTTAAATAAGCTTCTAGTATTTCGTCTTTTTCGAAGAATCGTTCTACTCTCATTGCTAACAATATTTCTTTTGCCTTACGCTCAAAGGATACTTCATTTGTTAGTATTTGGTTTTTAATTAGTTGTTGGGTTAGAGTACTTCCCCCCGTTTTTATGTCTGAGTTGGATGCTTCCTGGTACACTGCACGTAATATTGCTTTTGGAACCACGCCATTATGTGTTTCAAAATATTCATCCTCTGTTGCAATAATTGCGTCTTTAACGAATTCGGAAACTTCATCAAGTTGAACTTCCTCGCGATATAAATCTGACCCAACATCACCCAAATAAATGTTATCGGCAAAATATAATTCTGAAGTTTCTTCATAGTTGTAAATATCTTCCTCCAGGCTTTCCTTGTCCCGGACTTGTTCGTCTTTTACAAGTGAGGCAAAATAACCTGCACCAACTCCACCACCGAAAAATAAACCGACTACTCCTATAATTATAAAAAATAGAATAATATTCCAAAGTACATCATACGTAATTCTATAGCTTTTTTGGAATATTCCTTTTTGCCACCATGTTTTAACTTTAGTGAAATATCTATGAATAAATTCTTTAAACTTCATAATCAGACCTCCTAAATATCAATCTATATTATAGCATAAACGTCAAATAAGTAGGGGATTGTTTAATACTTGTTGCAATAACTTAAAATATGTGATATTAATGTAACACAATAATAAACTAATAAGCGTTGAAAGATTGAAGTAATAAAGTAATTCCCTAATTCAGAGAGCTGGCGGTTGGTGCAAGTCAGAATACAATTACTTTATGAATTACGTTCTGGAGCTTCTTCTGTTAATTCAGAAGACGGTGGACCTCACCGTTATTTTCTTTAGTGGCAAAATTTTTATTTTTGCAACAAGGGTGGTACCGCGATTAACCTCGCCCCTTTTTTTAGGGGGGAGTTTTTTTGTTTTGAATTAAAGGTTAATGAAAAATTAGGAGTGAAGACAATGGATATTTTAGGAGATTTAAGACAACGTGGGTTAATTCAACAAATTACTGATGATGAAGGGCTTAATGAACATTTACAGAGTAAGGTCGTGACATTATATTGTGGGTTTGATCCTACAGCGGATAGTTTGCATATCGGGCATTTAGTACCAGCTCTTATGCTAAAAAGATTCCAAAAAGCTGGACATCGTCCGATTGCTTTAATAGGTGGTGGGACTGGTCTAATTGGGGATCCGAGTGGCCGTTCAACAGAACGTTCACTTAATGAACTGGAAGTTGTCCAGGGCTATAGTGAAAAGATAAAGGATCAGCTTGCGAATTTGTTGGATTTTGATAAGGGGGAAAATGCAGCTGTTGCTAGAAATAATTATGAGTGGTTATCAGCAACAACAATTATTGAATTCCTACGTGATACAGGGAAACACTTCAGCATCAATTATATGTTAGCCAAGGATTCTGTGGAATCTCGTTTAGAGAATGGAATCTCCTTTACAGAGTTTAGTTACATGATCCTTCAATCTTTAGATTTTCTGAAACTATATGAAAAAGAAAATTGTACATTACAAATTGGTGGTAGTGACCAGTGGGGTAATATCACTGCTGGAATGGAACTGATTCGACGTACAAAAAGCGGAAAAGAAGAAGAGGCAAAGGCATACGGACTTACAGTTCCATTAATAACAAAAGCTGATGGAACCAAATTTGGAAAAACGGCTGGTGGGGCAGTATGGTTAGATGGGAAAAAGACAACACCTTATGAGTTTTACCAGTTTTGGATCAACACAGATGATCGGGACGTCATTAAATTCATTAAGTATTTCACTTTTATAGACCATAGTGAAATTGCAGAACTTGCAGTTGAAATGGAAACAGCACCTGAACAACGAATTGCTCACAGACGACTAGCAGAAGAGATGACTGAGCTAGTACACAGTAAGGAAGCATTAGCTCAAGCTCAAAAAATTACAGAAGCTCTCTTTAGTGGGGAAATTCAAAATTTAAACGGGGAGGAAATTGAACAAGGCTTTAAAGATGTACCCTCTATTACATTTGCTAGAGAAGAAAAGGGCCTGATTGATATCCTTGTTGAAGCCAATATTTCTCCATCAAAGCGTCAAGCAAGAGAAGACGTTCAGAATGGCGCTGTCTATATTAATGGTAATCGACAACAAGATCTAACTTATAAGATAAGTAGCCAAGATCGAATTGATGATGCGTTCACAATTATTCGAAGGGGTAAGAAAAAGTACTTTCTTATTCGATTCAATTAAATTTACTTTGAAATATAGAAATTTTAATAATACAAAAAAAATCACCGATTCTTCTAATGAAGATTCGGTGATTTTTAGATATAATTTTGCTAATTAACGAGAGTAGAACTCAACGATAAGTGGTTCGTTAATCTCAGCAGGTAACTCAGAACGCTCTGGTAAGCGAGTATAAGTACCTTCTAATTTTTCTTCGTCGAAAGTTAGATACTCAGGTACAAAGTTGTTTGCTTCGATAGCTTCTTTAATGATGTCTAGGTTTTGAGATTTTTCACGTAAACCAATTACTTGACCTGGCTTAAGACGGTATGATGGAATGTCTACACGACCACCATCAACAGTAACGTGGCCATGACCAACAAGCTGACGAGCAGCTCTACGAGTACGTGCTAATCCAAGACGATAAACAAGGTTATCTAAACGAGACTCAAGAAGAATCATGAAGTTTTCACCATGAATACCTTTAATTTTTCCTGCTTGGTCAAACATGTTACGGAATTGACGTTCGTTAACTCCATACATGAAGCGAAGCTTTTGTTTTTCTTGTAATTGTAAACCATATTCTGAAAGTTTTCTACGTTGATTTGGACCATGTTGTCCGGGTGCGTAAGGACGTTTTTCTAACTCCTTACCAGTACCAGTTAATGAAATGCCAAGACGACGAGACTTTTTCCATACAGGACCTGTATAGCGAGCCATTGTACATCTTCTCCTTCTTATATTAGATTTGCATAAAAAAAGACAGAGTGTCCCTTGATCGCTAGACATTTTATTTTCATGTACCATCGCTCCAGCAGCAGAGAGTTACACGATACACCTCACCAGGAGGAATAAAATGAACTAGTCGGAGGTTTCCACATAGGCTACCTTTTATTTTACACAAAGAATATTATATGATTTTTAAGCGTATATGTCAACAGCATGTGCTTATTTTACTTTATGAGAAGAAAGTACTACTTTAGTTACAGGAATATAAAACAATTATAGGAATATAAAACTATTTCGTTTATAATAGTCTTATATAATATTTATTTATGATAGGTGAGATACTTATGGAAATAAAAGAGTCGTTGCAGGTGGACTTAAGAAACTTCTTCGCTGAAAAGTTTATGTATAGTACAGATGGATTCAGTGGGGATCTAATTACTGAAGTGTCCAAACATATAAAGAAATTGTTGCAGGCGAAGTGTGTAGCTTTGTATTTACATGATTACTGTAATGACAATTTTGAGTTGGCTACTAGTCTTACCTATGAACAAAAGGTATTAAAACAAAACTTATTAATAGATAGTAATAATAAAATTATTTATAAATCTACTACTAATTTCACTATACTTAAGGGTTGCAATGTGTTTAAACAACCTTCAAATTTTTCTTCATTTTTATTTCCACTAAATTTTGGTGATAGTCCGATAGGTTATTTATTTTTAGCCGTTGAACAAGACAAATTGTCAAATCAGTCGTATAAAAAGTTAGAAGGTATGATAGATGAAACATATAAGCTATTAAACGGATTAGGTAATTACTCGAAAACAATGGAAAAAGCAAATAAGTATGAACTTTTATATCGTGTAACAACCAAATTCCATTCTTCAATTAATACAAATGATGTTTTAACTGAAGTAATTCATACATTATCGGATGTATATCCACATTTTGAATACAGGTTGTATTTATCTCAAGATTATAAGAATGATACTGATTTACCTATAAAAGAACTAATTTATAATGATGAATTTGCCAATAAATCTAGTGTACAAGCCTTCCAAACTGGAAACGTAAAAATGGAAAAGGACGAAACAGGATTAAAAACAAGATTATTTGCACCATTGAAGGGAAAACAAGGGATTTATGGTGTATTACAAATTATATCTCCGGTCGATCGTTTGTTTCCGGATAGTGACGTTGAATTTATTACTTTGCTTGCTAACACAGCAGGAAATGCTTTAGAAAATGCCCATTTATATCAGCAATCGAGACAGTTAATTTCCGACTTGCAATTAATAAATGAAACCTCACATACACTGAATTCAAATTTAAGACTTTCAGAGACAACTGCCTTTATGAATAAGCAAATTACGACTTTTTTTGGTGCTAACGAAATTGGATTTATTCTATTTAAAGAAGATGATTATGATTTACTGGATGGAAGTACAAAGTTCTTTCTTTTAGATGAATCTAGTTTATTTTTAGAAACTATCATTCCTACATTAAGAAGTGAAAAGGAATCTTTGTTTATTGGTAACTTTTCAACCAAACATCCAGATGTGAAGATGCCTTATCATTCTGTTATGGCAATACCAATGATACAATCTGATCAAGTAAAGGGTGCAATTGTTGTATTACATACAGAGCCGTATTTTTATTCATTTGAAACGTTCAAATTAGTTCAATCTTTGGTACATCATTCTACTTTGGCTTTTGTTAATTCGTTGCTACGTGAACAACTAGAACAACTAGTAATAACAGATTATTTAACAAAACTATATTCTAGAAAATACTTAGATGAACGACTTCAGGAGCATTTGCTATTTGATAAGCAGGGTGCATTTTTGTTAATAGATATAGACGATTTCAAAACGATTAATGATACTTTTGGCCATGATACTGGGGATGAGTTGCTTATCAAAGTTGCTAATATTATTGAAAACAGACTTGGAGCAAATGACTTTGCTGCTAGATGGGGTGGAGAAGAACTAGCTGTTTATTTGCCAGAATCAATGTTGGACGAAGCAATGGAAGTAGCTCAGGAATTGGTTGATCGAGTTAGGCAGAATACAAATCCGATAATAACCATTTCCGTAGGTGTTTCTTACTGGAATAGTAATCAACCAAACGAAATGCACCGACTTTTTGATCGAGCTGATGAAGCTCTATATGAGGCAAAAGCAAAAGGGAAGAATTGTGTGGTTAGGGAAAAAGTGAAACCGTTGTACTAGTACATCGGTTTCACTTTTTTGGTGAGATTTTATTTTACTAACAAGTTTGTCTAGGCCAAATTTCCCCGAAGTCAAACTTTTATTATATATTTTGTTCAATAATTTTAGCGAATTTTTCTAAATACTCTTGATCTTGTTCGTCAAACCGGTTAGTAATTGGACTATCGATATCCAGCACTCCGAATATCTTTCCATCTTTATATAGAGGTACTACAATTTCTGATCGGCTAGCGGCATCGCAGGCAATATGACCTGGGAATTGGTGGACATCTGCAATTCGCTGTGTCTTTCCTTCTTCTACAGCTTTCCCGCAAACACCTTTACCACTGGCAATTCTAACACACGCAGGTAATCCCTGGAATGGACCGAGTACTAACTCGTTTTCCTTCCACAAATAAAAGCCAACCCAGTTAACCTCAGATAAAAACTGGTTTAATAATGCAGAAGCATTTGATAGATTAGCTAACTGATCTTTTTCATCTTCTAGTAGTGCCTGTAATTGCTTTAATAAAAGGCTATAGTCTTTTTCTTTAGAGCCTTCATAGTTTTGTACTTGAAACATATGTCCTTCCTCCTTTAAAATTAAAAAACTGAATATCGAGCTCTTTCGACAAAAGCGATGCGGTATTTGACGAGAGAAAAATGCAGGAATCCGTACATCAATGTCGTAAAAAATACTGTAAGGAGCTGAACCTGATGAAAAATAACGAAACAAAGCAAAAAGTAATGGATGCGTCATGTAAGCTGTTTTATGCAAAGGGATATCATGGTACATCCGTTCGAGATATTGCCAAGAAAGCATCGGTGAATGTTTCATTAATAAATTACTATTTCAAAAGCAAGCAAGGACTTTTAGAAACAGTTGTTGTCACTTATTATGAAGAATACCTTAAACAGCTCGATTTTGTCTTCGATGAAACTGAAAATGATGGCGCAATTGATAGATTGAAAAAGATGATTGAAACTATTATACATTATAAGCAAAACCAACATCAATTTACATGTTTTATTCAGAGGGAATTAACACTTGATTCTATTTTTGTCAGAGAAATGATGGTTACTTATTTAGCTAAGGAAAATTATATTGTGAGCAAACTGTTCAGTGATGCCCTAAAAGGCACTCCACATACTAATATGGATCAGGAGTTTTTATTACTACAATTAAAAGGATTGTTAATTACACCATATATGGCTCCAAAGGAATGGAGAAGTCATATTGTTTGGGACCAATCCCAAGACTTGTTTGTAAAAAAATATACTAATTCCATTCATAAATGGATTGACTACTTGACACAACAAAAGAGTAATTAATCGTATTCACCAGAGATTAGCTCCCTTGGTTTGTCATTTTCTACTGATGCTCCGCCCTTCCTCTATTCCTGCCCAAATCTTACTATATCTGTTAAAATTCAAGGTTATTACTATTAAAAATGTCGGATTATTAATTTATTTGAAAAAATTTAGCAAAAAATAGGCTGAACATGGTATCATAATAGTATTACTTAATTAGGATTAGATTAAGGTTGTACATACATAGCAGGCAACGGATAGGGGGATTATTTTGGCGTATGTCATTGGGAGTGTTCTCGTTGTAATAGCATTAATTATTTTAGGTTTAATTTTAAGAAAACGAGTCTACGATGAGGTTGATCGTCTTGAAGGCTGGAAAATGGATATAATGAACAGAAACGTTACTTCAGAACTGGCTCGCGTTAAAAAATTGAACCTATCTGGAGAAACACAAGAGAAGTTTGAATCATGGAAAGATCGTTGGGATGTTATTTTAACTAGAGAGTTACCAGATATTGAAGAGTATTTACTAGATGCAGAAGAAGCTTCAGATAGGTTTCGCATATCAGGTGCGAAGAAGAACCTACATACAGTTAATCAAACCCTATTGTCTATTGAAGAAAATATCGAAAAAATGTTTCAGGAACTTGATGAGTTAATCGAATCAGAACAAAGCAGCCGAGAAGAAGTTGACAATCTTCAACCAAAAATTTCGGGATTAAGAAAAAAACTAATACAAAATCGTCACCAATATGGTAAGGCTGAAATCCGCTTTGAAGTTGAACTGGATGAATTGGAACAAGAAGTTACTAATTTTTTTGCATTAACAGATTCTGGTAACTATTTAGAAGCAGAGCAACTTGTCGAAGATATGAAAAAAAACCTTGTTTTTTTAGAAGAGCAAGTAGAAGAATTTCCGACTGTATATAAAAAATGCAAGCAGGAATTACCAGCCCAAATTGACGATCTTCTGTTTGGTATAAAAGATATGAAAGAAGAAGGTTATCGAATAGAGCACCTAGGTTTTGAAAAGGAAATTCATAAATTCCAAGAAAGTTTAGTTAAGAGTGTCGTGCAATTAGAGAAGGGTAGTATCGGTGATGCTTACGAAATTATTTTACCGATTGAAGAAAGAATAGCTGAGATGTATCAATTGTTAGAAAAAGAAGCTGTCTCAAAATCGTTTGTAGATAAACAATTACCTAGTTTTCATAAGTTATTGACAGAAGTTGATAAAGATTTGACTGATACTAATGAAGAAGTTATACAATTACAAGAAGCATATTACTTTGAAGATAGTGACATGAAAACACATATGAGTCTTCAAAAGCATATCAATCAACTCAAAAAAGAACACGAGGAAATCGAAGTACATGTGGTAGAGGAAAAGCTATCTCATGACAAGCTTCGTGATTTGTTGGAAAATAGTTACAAGCAGTTAGTAGAATTAGAAGAATCTCATAATAAATTCAAGGAACGAATTCATACACTTAGGAAAGACGAGATTGAAGCTAAAGAAGAGGTACTGAAAATTCGTCGTGACCTTTTTGAAACAAATCGTAAACTACAAAAAAGCAATATTCCTGGTGTACCAAGTTATATATGGAATCTTATGGAAGAGGCTACATTAAAAAGTGATTTAGTTATAAAAAACCTTGAAAAACATCCGCTTGATATGGGAGAAGTACAGCATTTGTTATCTGAGGCAAAAAAATCAATCCAATCAATGGTAGATCAAACAGAATTATTATTAGATCACGCTAGATTAGTGGAAGTAGTAATCCAGTATGCTAACAGATATAGAAGCCAATACGCTATATTGGCCGCCAGACTATATGAGGCGGAAGAATTATTTAGGAAATTCGAATATGAAAGTGCTTTAGAAGAAGCAGCCAGAGCATTGGAAGAAGTGGAACCAGGCGCACTTAAAAGACTAGAAGAATTAAGTAAGGTACCTAGTTAGTGTTTAAAATGTCTAAATGGTTGCTAGTTTTGTTAAGTGTCGTTGCTATTGTGACTTGGATATCTGTTATTTGGATCTTTATAGGAATCCAAAATACTTCAACTGTCGAAAAACATTTTGTGGCGGAGAGGTCAATGACAGATAAAGTATCAGTTGAGTTCCCCAAAGAGATTAATCATGAGCAATTCCAAGAGGAAATTATATCTGATATTGACGCAGATTTCACTTTAGATCTAAAAAGTGGTACAAATGGTGAAATATCAATCGATGAAATTTTAGCAGCATTAGGTATAGAACCTTAGTAATATGTTAAGTCCCTTGTTATCACTAACAAGGGACTTACTTATTTATTTTCAATACAATAAATTTATGGTAAGATATTTGAACGCTAAATAATAGTAAGGAGATTATCAATGATTTATTTAGACAACAGTGCTACGACTAAACCACTCCCGGAAGTTTTGGAAAGTTTTAGGCAAGTATCTGAAAAATACTATGGTAATCCTTCTTCGATTCATCGTTTTGGTGCAGATGCTGAACGCCTATTATTAAAGGCAAAGCAGCAAGCCGCTCAGTTAATGGATGTTAAGGCAGAGGAGCTTGTTTTTACTTCTGGTGGTACTGAGGGTAATAACCTTGCCGTTAAAGGTATAGCGTTCGCTCACCAGAACCGCGGAAGGCACATTATTACATCACAAATTGAACATCCTTCCGTTATTGAAGCTTGTAAGTCATTGGAAAAACTAGGGTTTCAGGTGACATATCTACCCGTTAATTCTGATGGGGTTGTAGAAATTAATGATGTTAAAGAAGCTATTAATGATCAAACAATTTTGATTAGCATTATGCATGTAAACAATGAAATAGGTTCAGTTCAGCCTATATTGGAAATTGGAGCCATTGCAAAACTATATCCTAAATTGTTTTTTCATGTTGACGATGTACAAGGGTTTGGAAAAGTTAAGCTTCCGTTAATTAACAGTGGTATCGATCTCTGTACCATTTCAGGTCATAAAATTCACGGTTTAAAAGGCACCGGATTGTTGTATATTAAAAGAAACACAACAATCTTCCCTTTATTTCATGGCGGAGCACAGGAAGGTGATTTTCGATCTGGCACAGAAAATGTGGCAGGTGCAGTATCACTTGTCAAAGCTATGCGTCTTATTATTGAAAAGCAAAGAACTCAACTAGATGACATGAAAACAACGACCCAGTTATTACGGAATTGTTTAGAACAAATAGAAGGAGTCGTAGTCAATACACCTAGACAACACTCTCCAAATATAATTAATATTTCAGTTCCGGGTTACAAACCTGAGGTCGTCATTCACGCTCTAAGTGAAAAGGACATATATATTTCAACGAAATCAGCTTGCTCATCCAAAAAGCCAGATGAAAGTGCAGTACTATCTGCATGTGGATTTAACAAAAAAATTAGTGAATCTGCACTACGAATTAGTTTAGACTATGACAATACAGAGGATGAAGTTTTTACTTTTTGTCATTCATTAAGTGAAGTGTTACAACAATTGAGTGAAGTAATGGGGTAGGTATTATGCAGTACGATCATATTTTAGTTCGCTATGGCGAGATAGGTTTAAAAGGAAAGAATAGAAAAATATTTCTTAACAGGTTACACGAGAATGTTCTTGATAAACTAAAAGAATTTTCTACAATAAGTATCAAGACAACAAGAGATCGAATGTATATTTTGTTGAATGGCGAAAATCCAGATCCAATCATAGCTATCTGTCAGACAATTTTTGGTATTCATAGTTTAAGTTTGGCAATTAAGGTTGATAATGATGAAACCAAAATCAAGGAAGCCACTTTATATGCATTAAAGGAAGCAACAGATGCAAAAACATTTAAGATAACTGCAAAAAGAATTAATAAAGAATTTCCAATTCATTCGCAAGATATGAATCAAATTCTCGGTGGGTATTTACTTTCGAACACTGATGGGTTTACTGTTGATGTTCATAATCCTGATATAGAAATAAATGTGGAAACACGTAAGGAAGCTACTTATATCACTTCATTGAAAATCCCGTGTGCTGGCGGATTACCGGTAGGAACAGCAGGAAAAACTCTTTTGCTATTATCTGGTGGAATTGACAGTCCTGTAGCTGGATATTTAACAATGAAACGTGGAGTTCAATTAGAAGTAATTCACTTTCATTCTCCACCATATACGAGTGATAGGGCTAAACAAAAAGTTATTGATTTAGCACACCAGTTAACGAGCTACGGTGGGAAAATTAAGGTTCATGTAGTCCCATTCACGAAATTGCAACAAAAAATATATCAGGACATTCCCCATGGTTATTCCATGACAGTAATGCGGAGAATGATGATGAAGATAAGTGAAGCTGTCGCATTTAAAGAAGGGATTTTGTCATTAACTACTGGAGAGAGCCTTGGACAAGTAGCTAGTCAAACGATGGAAAGCATGAATGCCATCAATCAGGTAACGAACTATCCAATATTGCGTCCATTGATAACAATGGATAAAGAAGAAATTATCCAGATTTCGAAAAAAATAAATACGTATGACATTTCAATAAGACCCTTTGAGGATTGTTGTACCATTTTTGTGCCAAGTTCACCTAAAACAAAACCAAAAAAGGATAAAGTTATTTATTTTGAAAGTTCCCTTAATTTTAATGAAGATTTAGAAGAAACAATTAATGGAATTGAAGTAATTGAAATTTCACATTCAACTAGCCATGAAGATGAATTTTCTGACCTCCTGTAAGTGGTTTTTTTTGAAACAACTTCCATTGTTTCTCATGCATGTTTACCTTCCACTGTGAGCAAAATAGAAATGTAGCAAACAGGAGGTGAAGATATCATGGCGAATAACAATAGCAATAACAGTAACCAACTTTTAGTACCTGGTGTAGACCAAGCGATTAACCAAATGAAAGTTGAAATTGCTCAAGAGTTTGGTGTTAACCTTGGAGCTGATACTACTTCTCGCGCTAACGGTTCTGTTGGTGGAGAAATCACTAAGCGTTTAGTTTCAATGGCTCAACAACAAATGAGTGGTGGCCAACAACAATAAATATAATGGCATATATAAAGGGTAGTGTTATTGCACTACCCTTTTCTTTTCGTCTTGAATTTGGTATCTTATTGTAAATATAGTAGGAAATTGTATTTTTAAAAGAAAGGAACTTAGTGATGGGAATTTTATGGTATGGAGGAAAGATTTACACAATGAAATCAGAGGAAGACCAAGTAGAAGCAGTTTTTACAAATAAAGGATTTATTGTCGATACTGGGACCTTTGATGAATTAAATAATAAGTATCGAAATGACATAAATCAAATTACAGATTTACAAGGAAATGTTATGTATCCAGGTTTTGTTGATAGTCATTTACATATTATCGGACATGGGGAAAAACTTATCCGTTTAGATTTATCAATGATGACCTCTCCAGAGCAGGTTCTTGAATCTTTAAAAGAACGTGCGAAGCATTTAAGTGGGGATGAATGGTTGATTGGTGAAGGTTGGAATGAAAATCAATGGGAAGACCCTCGAATTATACATAAAAGTGAGCTAGATGAAATATGCCCTAATAATCCAATGATGCTTACACGGGTTTGTAGACATGCTGTATTAGCTAATTCTAAAGCAATTAATAGTGCGAATATTGATCGACATACTGAGGATCCACAAGGTGGGAAAATAGTCCGTGATGACAACGGGGTAGCAATAGGTTATTTTCTTGACACTGCTCAAGAACTTATAAAAGAGGGAATTCCTGATGTTTCCGAACAATACTTAACGAGTGTAGTTAAAGCCTCAGTGGACGACTTACTTAGTAAGGGCTTAGTAGGAGGTCATAGTGAGGATTTAAATTATTATGGCGGTTTCAAAAAAACACTAAATGCATTTACAAATGCGATAGATGGTGAGGATAGAAAATTTAGAACCAACTTATTAGTACATCATGAGGTACTTGATGATATGGAGAATGAGGGACTGAGCTATAATGAAGGGACAGACTTTATCCAACTAGGGGCTGTGAAAATCTTTTCTGATGGTGCGTTAGGAGGAAGAACTGCCTGGTTATCAGAGCCATATGAAGATGACCAAGACAACTATGGAATCGCGATTCATAATATAGAAAACCTAGAAGAATTAGTTAAGAAAGTTCGAGAAAAAGGCATGCCGATTGCTGTGCATGCAATTGGTGACCAAGCGGCATTGACTGTTGCTAAGTTGATTCAAAGATATCCACTACAAAATGGACGTCGGGACCGAATCATCCATGCACAAATCGTTAATGAAGAACTTATCGAATTGTTAAAAACGATTGATGTCGTGTTGGATATACAGCCAACCTTTGTAGCTTCGGATTTTCCTTGGATTATTGAACGAATTGGGAGCAGAAGAGTTCGTTATGCGTATGCATGGAAGACATTGATAGAAAACGGAATACCGTGTGCTGGTGGTTCAGATGCACCGATTGAAGAAGTAAATCCTCTCCTTGGTATCGAGGCTGCGGTATTACGGAGATCTAATATTGATGGTGGTTACTATAATGAGACAGAACAACTAACTGTGTATGAAGCGGTATCTTTATATACAAAAGGAAGTGCTTACGTGATTTCTCATGAAAATGATCGAGGACAAATAGCTCCTGGTTTTACTGCGGATTTTACAGTATTCAATCAAGATTTATTTACTATTGCTCCTGAAAAAATTACAACTTCAAAGGTTGAAATGACAATAATTAATGAACAGATTGTTTATCAAAAACAATAAAAAGTCAACATCGTGGCAGGTTTGCTGTGATGTTGACTTTTTGGTTTGTTACTTCGTATAGAGATCTAAAATCGATTTATATCTAAGGTTGATTTTTATAAAAATGTACGTTTTACTCGGTCCCAATAGGAATTGTTTTTAAGTTTGACGGTCTTAACAATCTTATCACTCAAAGTTATAGTAAGATCTTTTATGTTTCTAATGGAATACGCCTCGTTATCTAGTCCGACAATTGGATAGTCGTTTCCATCTTGAAGAACTTCGAGTTTAAGCTTGCGTTCTTTGTCTAAAACAAAAGAAGAACCTAATGTTCTGTATCTATTGTTATTTATAGATGCGATTTCAGATATCTGAAAACAAGGGATTTTAGGATCAATGACCGCTCCATGTGTAGATTTATTATACCCGGTACTGCCTGTTGGTGTTGCTACAATTAACCCATCTCCACGGAACCTCTCAAAGTGATTATCATCTATAAATACATCAATCACTATAGTTTTGATTATAGTTGACCTAATACTCGCTTCATTTAAGCATTGAAAGGTTGCTTCTCCATTTATATTTACATCGATTATAGGGAAGCGCCTAACTTCCAACTCTTCACTCATGATTGCATTTACCATTTCATCATAATTATCTAAGCTAAAGTCACAGTATAGTCCAGCCTCATTTGATCTGGAAATTCCCATATACAAGCAATCTTGTCGAAACCCGGTTTTACGAACGACTTGAAGGAAATTTCCATCTCCACCAACACTTATAATGATATTAGCTTCTTTTGGGTCTTCTACAAGGTTAAACCTATTTTTTTTGGCCAGCTCAAACAATGGTTTTAGTTGGCTTTCTAGTTCATCTTCTTGTGGATAGTAAAAAAATAAATTTCTGCGATTATCCATTCTATACTCCTCCTAATCAGTTAACTCATTACACTTTTATGTTACCATCATTTAACTAAGAATCCTAATAAGATTACATTTGAATTGGAAAGGTTTATTTTACTAATTTTTTGAAAATAATGAATGTATTGGAGGTGTAATCATGGTATGGGTTTATTTATTATTGGGATTGTTCCTATTAGTTATATTAAGTCTTTTTATCCGTATCTATACAACCATTTCGTATATTCATAAAGGTGAGATTGATGTTATAAAACTTGAAATGAAAATGTTAGGTGTAAAATTCCTTAATAGGGAATTTTCAGTGTTTGAAGATGAAACGAATTTTACCGAAAAGCAGGAAAGCCTTTCGACTAGAAAAGAAAAAGACTCACATACTAATGAAAAGATTACTCCAAATGAATTGCTGAATAAGTTGAGAATTATAAAGTCAGCTATCCAACATATTTTGGATTTTAAACCAAAAGCGTTAAAATTTATAGCTAAAATATCAGTCCATCAACTTGACTGGGATACAAAGGTTGGAACAGGTGACGCAAGTAATACTGGATTACTAACTGGAGGTATTTGGGCAGTAAAAGGTGGAATCGTAGGATTGATGGTTAATCATATGCGTTTTATAACAAAACCTAACGTACTAGTGACGCCGTATTTTCAGCATAGGCTAGTACATACCGAGGTAGAATGTATCTTATCGGTTAGATTAGGACAAACTATTTACGCAATCATTCAAATGATAAAGCATTTTCAGGGAGATTTACATAGCTGGACGAGTAAGGCAGCTCAATCTTAGAAGGAGGATATAAAAATGAGTGAACAACAACATCCTATAGAAGGTTTAATGACTTCTGCAATGGAAAATTTAAAAGCAATGGTCGATGTTAATACAATAATTGGGGATCCAATAGAGTCTCCGGATGGTAGTGTTATTATAACTGTTTCTAAAGTTGGCTTTGGATTTGCTGCAGGTGGAAGTGATTTTTACAATAAACAATCAGGAAGTAAGGACGGTCAATCAGAGACTTTACCCTTTGGAGGCGGAAGTGGTGGAGGAGTCTCCATCACCCCAATTGCATTTCTTATAGTTAACAGTAAGGGTGTGCAAATGATTCATTTGGATGAAAACACTCACTTATATGAAAAGATGATTGATTTGGCACCACAGGCTATTGAAAAGATACAATCAATACTTAAAAATAGTAAGCAAGAAGGTAAGAATCAAGAAACTAAAGATAAAGATAAGGACGACAAGTCTTAAGAAGTATCATTAGACATTAGATTAGACTGCCTTCATAATAAAGGAAGGCAGTCTTTCTGATTCTGATCGGATGTACAGATCCATTTTTAAATTTAATAGGAGGATGATAAAATGGCAGAGGTAACATTTAAGGGTACTCCAATGACATTAGTAGGTAAAGAAGTAAAAATTGGTGATACAGCACCGGATTTTACTGTGCTAGATAATAGCCTGCAACAAGTAAAACTTAATGACTTCAAAGGAAAAGTGAAAATTATTAGTATTGTTCCGTCCGTTGACACTGGTGTTTGCTCTGAGCAAACCAAACGTTTTAGTGAAGAGGCTGAAAAACTGCCAGATGTAAAAGTGTTTACTATAAGTATGGATCTACCATTTGCACAAAAAAGATGGAAAAGCGAAAATGGGATTGACCAAATTGATATATTCTCAGATCACCGAGATGCAAATTTTGGAACGAATTATGGCGTGTTAATGCAAGAATTACGGTTACTTGCTAGGTCAGTATTCATAATAGATGAGGAAGGAACTGTGAGGTACACAGAATATGTTAGTGAAGGTACCAATCACCCTAACTATGAAAAGGCGATAGAAGCGGTTCAAAAAATTACTAGTTAAATCAGTCTTAATTAAGTTGATTTTTTCAATTAACAATCAGTGAATGATGAGATAATTTATTATCTAATTTCTAGAAGAAAACCCGGCAATGGAATGCTATGGCCGGGTTTTGATTTGATTAAATTAAAGTATTAGAATGTATGTATTTTTTTTATAGGCTGTTTTCTAAAGAATCTTCATCTTCTTGAACACACGCTATCGAAGCCACGAAACTATACTAGATTTCGGTTTTTATCCATCTTCCTTTCATTATTGTTACATATAGAATGGTGATTGGAGCGGAGGGCAGTCGACTCCAGCGGGAAAAGCGACGGCTGAAAATCCCGCAGGACTTGAATTAACTTCCTGAATCAACACCGCACGCAGAAAAAGTGCTTTCCTTTTTCAAGGAAGTGGTTTTCTTCCGAGGAAGTTGAAGCGTTGCCCGCGGAAAGCGACTGCCCGGAGCGCAAATCAATAAGTAGTTACGCTGCATTTTATATCAACTGCGAATAGTAAGAACAACAAAACTTACAAAAAAAGCCTTTTTATAATACATATAAAACTTAAGTTGCGAAGGCGTGAATGGAGGAACAATCTTGGAACAAACTAAAGTAGAAAATACGTTTCAATGGATAGATAATATTTCTGAATTAATTCAAAAACAGATGAACCTTACGTACATCGACAGTCTTGTAATGGCTTTGGATTTTTTATTTACCAAAGAAACTAATGATGAAATGAACGATCTTTTGAAACAAAAGTTAGAAAAAGAAATAAAAAAGATAGATCTCAACACTATTGAAAAAGAAGAGTTAAGAAAGTCACTTCAACTTGCAATTTTAAAAGGAATGAAAGGGTTCACTCAACAACAGCATTTGATTACTCCTGATACAGTCGCTATTTTTATTGGCTATTTAGTTCGGAAACTGATTGGTATGAAGGAACAGATAAGAATATTTGATCCAGCTTCTGGGGCGGGTAATCTATTAACAGCTGTTACAAATCAATTAGAACAAGAGGTAAAGAGCTACGGTAGTGAGGTAGATTCAACATTAATCCAATTAGCGTTGTTAAGTGCTAATCTTCAAAAAACTGAGATAGAATATTTTCATCAAGATAGCTTACGTCCATTTTTATTGGAGCCGGTTGATTTAGTGATTTCAGATTTACCTGTTGGCTATTATCCAGATGATGTACAAGCTGGTAGCTTCGAATTGAGGGCGGATGAAGGACATTCTTTTTCGCACCATCTTTTCATAGAACAAAGCCTTAATTATGTGAAAAAAGGTGGATATCTTATATTTGTAATTCCAAACTTCCTATTTGATAGTGATCAAGCAGATAAACTAAACACTTTTATTCATAAACATGCACATATTGTGGGAATGTTACAATTGCCATTTAGTATTTTTAAATCCGAAACCAATGCGAAGAGTATCTTAATTCTGCAAAAGAAAGGTCCAGAAACTAAGGCACCAAAACAAACCTTATTAGCTGAATTACCTTCGTTCAAAAATGCAAAAGCAATGAACAACATGGTTGAGCAAGTGAATCAATGGTTTAGAAATGAAGGTTTTGAATAGTTAAAAAATTACAATTTTGTGTCGCAAACGCTGTCATTTAAGGCTTTGTATTGCAAACATATTGAACCGATTGTTAAAATGGAGTGGGAACAAATCAAACCTATATACGAAAGGGTTGAATAATTTTGAGCAATATTTTGGCAATTAATGCTGGTAGTTCTTCATTAAAGTTTCAATTGATAGAAATGCCGGAAGAGATAGTTTTAGCAAAAGGAATAGTTGAACGTATAGGATTAAACGATTCTATTTTTACTTTTGAGGTTAACGATGATAAAGATAAAATTGTAAAAGATATCGATGACCACGAAGAAGCAGTAAAAATGTTACTCAATAAACTTACATCATCAGGAGTAATAAAGTCCTTAAATGAAATTGATGGTGTCGGTCATCGAGTTGTTCATGGTGGAGAACGTTTTAGCGACTCTGTACGTATCACTGAAGAAGTAATAAAAGAAATTGAAGATGTATCTGAGTTGGCCCCTCTTCATAACCCTGCTAATTTAACAGGTATTCGGGCTTTCAAAGAAATTTTACCTGAGGTACCTTCAGTAGCAGTATTCGATACAGCATTTCACCAAACCATGCCAGAACAATCATACTTATACAGTCTACCCTACGAGTACTATGAGAAATATGGAATAAGAAAATATGGCTTCCATGGCACATCACACAAGTATGTTTCAGAGAGAGCATCAGAACTTTTAGGAATTCCAGGAGATCAATTAAGACTGTTGTCATGCCATTTAGGTAATGGTGCAAGTATAGCAGCAATCGAGAATGGTAAATCAATTGATACCTCTATGGGGTTTACACCACTTGCTGGTGTTACAATGGGAACAAGATCAGGTAATATTGATCCAGCCCTAATTCCTTATATTATGGATAAGACCGGTAAAACAGCCGGTGAAGTGATGAATGTTTTGAATAAGGAAAGTGGAATGTTAGCTCTTTCGGGTTTTTCAAGTGATTTAAGAGATATTGAAGAGAAAGCTAGTAGCGGAGATCACCGTGCCGAACTTGCTTTAGAAGTTTTTGCTGAAAAAATCCATAAATACATCGGTTCTTATGCAGCAAAGATGCACGGAGTAGATGCTATTATTTTTACAGCTGGTGTTGGCGAAAACAGTGTTACAATACGTGAAAGAATTTTAGAAGGGCTTGAATTTATGGGGGTTTATTGGGATAAGGCACTCAATCAAATTCGTGGAAAAGAGACGTTTATAAATTTTCCACATTCACCTGTCAAGGTTATTGTTATCCCAACAAATGAAGAAGTAATGATTGCTAGGGATACAGTAAGATTAAGCCAAACTGAATATAGTAAATAATAAGAGTAGTTTGGCTTATCCTATTAAGTCAGGCTACTTTTTACTTTATCTTTAATAACCGAAAGAACAAAAAAGTGGGCCGTATTCTTACGCCCCACTATATAAATTTAATTTTTCATTTAGGGTTTATTACTTCGACTCTCCGCCACGAACTACTAAAACGTCACAACTAGCATGGCGAGTAATGTTTTCAGAGACACTACCTATTAGAAATCTTTCAACAGCATTTAAGCCAGTAGCACCACAAATGATTAAATCTGCATCATAGTTTTTCGCTACCTCTTTTGGTATTTTGATTTTAGGAGAACCATATTCAATATTAATTTCTACATCATTTATCCCTGCATTTTTTGCTTTACTTTTGTAGTCTTCTAACAATGCATTTGCATAGACTTCTGATCGGTCTGCTAATGTACGATCATAAGCATCAACAGTAGCAAAGGATTTTGTATCTAATACGTGGGACAAGATCATTTTTGCATCGTTTCTTTTTGCGATATCTACGGCTTTTTCAAAGGCGCGTTCTGAGGACTTTGAACCATCAACGGCAACGACAATCCGTTTATATTCAAACGTCATATAAAACATCTCCCTTCTTACTAATACTTCAATTATATCATGTATTAAATCATCTCGACAAAATTTGGTAATAATTTTTAGATGAATTTTTAGTGAAGTAAAACATACTAAAAGTGTGGAGGTGAAGATTTGGAACAGATAAACTATTTAGATCCAAGTACCAAAACCAAAGGTGAAGAACTTGTTAGTCAGCAATTGTTGGAAAGCTATCAAAGTGGAGTAATTGACCATGACCAAAAGGTAATCAGTCAAAGGGACAAAGAAATGGACTAGAGCATGCTAAAGACTAGGAATTCTTTGTGGATTCCTAGTCCTTCAATATATTCACAGATACCGCTCAGGTTATTTTTTTGATACAATAATGGTGTGTTGATAGAGATAAGGGAGGTCAAAATAGTGAATATTGGAGTTCCAAGAGAGATAAAAAACAATGAAAATCGTGTTGCAATGACACCTTCAGGGGTAACTACACTGACAAATGCTGGTCATCAGGTATACGTGGAAACGATGGCAGGAATTGGTTCTAGTTTTACCGACGATCAATATAGGGAAGCAGGAGCAATTATTGTTCCTGGAGCCAATGAAGCATGGGAACAAGAAATGGTTATGAAGGTAAAAGAGCCATTACAACAAGAGTATGAGTATTTTTATGAGGGATTAATATTATTTACATATTTACACCTAGCACCAGAACCAGAATTAACAAAAGCTTTAATAGATAAAAAGGTTATTGGTATTGCTTACGAAACGGTTCAACTTGAAAATGGATCCTTACCATTACTAACGCCAATGAGTGAAGTAGCGGGGAGGATGGCATCACAAATGGGAGCACAGTTTTTGGAGAAACCTAAGGGTGGAAAAGGAATTTTGCTTGCAGGAATCCCAGGCGTTAAAAGAGGTAAGGTAACAATTATTGGTGGCGGAGTAGTAGGTACTAATGCAGCAAAAATAGCAATCGGTCTTGGTGCGGATGTCACAATAATTGATTTAAATCCAGAGAGACTAAGGCAGTTGGACGACATATTTGGTTCATCAATAAATACACTGATCTCAAATCCTTTAAATATCTCTGAATCATTACAAGAGTCAGATTTAGTTATAGGAGCAGTTCTTATACCTGGAGCTAAAGCGCCAAAATTGGTAACCGATGAGATGGTCAAAACAATGCCAGAAGGTTCTGTAATTGTTGATGTAGCAATTGATCAGGGTGGAATTTTTGAAACTATTGATCGAATAACTACCCATGATAATCCTACATATGAAAAGTATGGGGTACTTCATTATGCAGTTGCTAATATGCCAGGGGCTGTGCCGAGAACATCAACTATCGGACTGACTAATGTCACTGTCCCTTATGCATTAAGTATAGCTAACAAAGGGTATAAAAACGCTTGTTTAGTGAATGGAGCTTTGAGAAAAGGAATAAATACTCTTAATGGATATGTAACTTATCAAGCCGTTGCAGATGCTCATAAACTGGACTATGCAGATGTAAATACACTATTATAGTTTGAGATTAAGTGAGGGTGAGATTATAATCACCTTCTTTTTTTGTTTTTCCTCCTTTCTAAGATAAACACAAGTATGTAAAATTTAGTAAATTGATATGATTAGAGACATTAAAAAGATGCGAAAGATAATGTTCACAATTTCACAAAATATACACACATTATATATTTAAATGTATAATTCTTGTGGTATTATAGTTTGTGAAGAGGGTAACAAAATAATTTAATGTGAATAAAATCACAAAAATTAGGGGGAAATATTATGAAATTTAAAGTTTTGTTAACAGCGGGTTTATCTATTGGTTTATTAGTAGCTTGTGGATCTGAAGAAACTGATACCACAACAACAAATGATCCAGACGTAGTGACCACAGCATCAATAGTGAATGAAGCAGATGCATTTGTAGATGCAGTAAGTGAAGATGGAACATGGATAATCGCAACGCTTGGGGACATTACTGTTGAGGAGGATGTTGTTGTAGCAGGCCAATTCCACGACAAAGATGACCCAGAAGCAGACATCTATCGCAAGATTGCCCCTTATACACAAGATGACGATCATAATATTACAGAATCATTTACGATAACTGTTCCTAAGCTAACAGTACAAAGTGAAAATTTACGAATTCAAGGTGGTACATTGGCAGGAGATGTTTACGTAGAAGCTAATGGATTTAATCTTCATGAATCAGCAACAATTGAAGGTAATATCTACTATGCAAGTGCAGATGTAGAGGCAACAGCTGTAATTGATGGTGAAGTAACTGGTTCTGTGGAAGTTGCTGGAGCTGATGTCGTTACAGGCGCAACACAAGTTGTAGTGGAAGACGAGCAAACTTTATTAGATGGAATAGGTGAAGCAGGAGCTTGGATTATCATTTTCCATGAAGATATGGCAGTTGATCAGGAATTAGTTTTAGAAGGCGAATTTACTAGTAAAGATGAACCGGCTCGCAAACTTGCGTTATATGCACAAGATGAAGACCGTAATATCACGGATTCATATACTTTAACGGCACCTTCATTAACAATTAAAAGTGAAAATGCAAGAATTCAAGGTGGTACATTTGTAGGAGATGTGTATGTAGAAGCAAATGGCTTTACCCTTCCTGATGGGACAGTAGAAGGTAATGTTTACTTTGCAAACGCAGACTATGAATCATCTGCTGATTTATCTGGAGGAACAGTAACTGGAACTGTTGAAGTACAATAAGAGATAGAAGTATTTAAAAAAGTTAATCGGCCTACCGGTTAACTTTTTTTTATAGGGATGAAAGTTTACTATAATTAATAACTAAGCAATTGTTGAACAAATTAAACTAAATTAGGGTTTTAATTGTTCGGTTGAGGCTGGTATGCCAAAGTTATTTCAGAAAAATTGAGTGATTGCTTAAAACCTCACTTATATTGGGTATTGGGGAAACAAAAACAAACTTTACTGTTTTATTTTTTTTTGTGATAAAATTAAAAAAGTGAAACATTTTATATATTGATTCGTATTGATAATATAAGGATTTTTAGAGGAAGGGGTACAAGTGTTGGACTATTCTCCAAATTTTTTTCCAAGAGTGATGAGAAACCAAAAGTTAAGGAAAGAACCCCATTATCAATTGAAGTTGGTGATATTGTTGTTTACGATTTAACTGATTATGAAGTTGTAGGGAAAATCACTTATCGACAGGACTCTTATGTATGGTATGGCTATCAGATGCTAGAAGGCAACAACACAATTTGGTTATCGGCTGAAATGGATGATGAATTAGAATTAGGTATATACAAAACAATAAACCTTCCAGTAACATACCCACTTCCAAAAGAGTTGACCTATCAGGGTGAAACGTATTATCTTGATGAAGAGGGTGAAGCAAGAGTAGTAGGCGAGGGAAGAAGCACGAATATAGACGGAAGACTAATGAAATATGCTGAGTACTGTGACGATGATGAAAAACAATTCATAAGTTTAGAAGACTGGGGCAGTGAATTGGAAGTAAGTCTAGGCTTTCCAATTGAAAAATATGAATTAAAGGTAATTGCAGGATCTATATAAATAAGGAGGAAATAAAATGTTTAAATTTTTTAGTCGTGTAAAAACAGTAGTAAGTTCAGAGATGAATTCTATGTTAGATAAAGCTGAAGATCCAGTAAAAATGTTAGATCAATTTATGAGAGAAATGGAGTCAGATATACGAGAAGTTGAAAGTGCCGTTGCTAAACAAATTGCTAATGAAAAAATGCTACATCGGAAATATAGTGATTCACAGGCCTTAGTAGAAAAACGACAAGGTCAAGCAGAAAAAGCGATTGAAGCTGGAAATGACGACTTAGCTCGTCGTGCTCTAGAAGACAAAAGTGATTTGCAGCAACAAGCAGATTCTTTAAATCAATCGTGGGAAAGAGCGAAAAAAGATGCTGATACATTAAGAGAAAAACTGGATGAGATGAAGAAAGAATACCAAGATATGAAGTTGAAAAAAGATTCAATGAAAGCACGGGCTGAATCTGCCAAAACAAGAACAAAAATGAACCGTACCATGTCTTCTATCGGTAGCGATGATTCTAAACGTGGATTTGAAAGAATGGAAGAAAAGGTAATGCAGTTTGAAGCAGAAGCTGACACTAGTGAAGACCTTTCGGCTGGAAATCGTTCACTAGATGATGAGTTTGAAGATTTAGAAAAAAATGGTGTTGACGATCAACTAGCAGAATTAAAAAAGAAAATGGGCAAAGAATAGTCCAATTAGGCTAGAGAATTTAAATAGAATATATTTTAATAAATAAGACGGTAGCTTAGGTTATATTTATTGGTAAACCCTTGTATCCTATTGGTTACAAGGGTTTACCTGGTTTAATAAAAAAGAAAGGGGGATATCTACGTTCATGAATAGAATTATATATGGGTTGTCTTTAGTAATGTTGATGATTGTATTGGCTGCTTGTGGCTTGTCAGGATTACAAGGGTTTTCAGATTCGCAAGCACCTAGTGTCTCGGTGGACGATGTACCAGAAGAACCACCAAAAGAAGAGATAGAAAACAGTATAGAAGCTACTGATGCTGGAGATATAGAAACTATTATTTCAAATAATTTTCATCTACTTGATGTCGTTTCTACTGACGATGGTAATGCTAATGTCTATGCGACTAACCGATTTGCAGTTAGTGAGTTAGCTGATTTAGTTTCCAACACGCTTGAACCTGAAGAAAAAAGCGAGTTAAAGGATAATCAACAAATATTAATTTACCCCGATCACTTTGCAACATTTAAGCTAAGTGAAGAAAATGATGAAACAGTTCTAATAGAGATTGCAAGTGACCAATTTGTTCGTAATCATTATTCACCTAATTATTTAAATACTTTTTTTGGATTTATGCTGTTAAATAGTATGTTAGATAGGAACGACTGGAGTGATAGGCGTCTGGGCCAGTGTAGAAATAACAACTGCTATGGTGGTTATACAACTACTAGGTCAACACAAAGAGGAATGTCTACTGTCCGCGGTGGAGGTCCAAGTTCTGGAAAATAACAAAGGAGGTTTTTGACATGGAACCATTTATTTTTACTTTCATTTACTTTATAATTGCGATCTTTATAGTATTCATTGGATTAATAGTCTTTGAAAACATGACAAAAAAATACAAGGATTGGGAAGAAATTGGTAATGGAAATCAAGCTGTTGCATTATCAATTGCGGGTAAAATTATAGGGATATGTATCATTTTATCTTTTGCAGTTTACAATAGTATTACTGTTTGGGAGACGTTGATTTGGGGAGGATATGGTGTAATTCTTCAATTGATTGCCTACTTAATTTTTGAAGGATTAACTAGAAAATATTCTATTGAAACTAAACTTAAAGAAAATAATATAGCTGTAGGTACTGTAACAATGGCCGTATCAATAGGGTTAGCATTTGTAATTGGAGCATCGATTACATAAATAATAATGATTAGGGGTCTGACTTTCTTTTTTCTAGGTCAGACCTTCTTTTTTTCATATCGGAGTGATTACCTTGGATCAATCATCTGTAAGACAAAGTCATTTTATTTACTGGGCATCTGGTATTGTTTCAATTTGTGGAATTATTTTTGAGGTTTTGTTTGGGGCTCTTGGTTCCTACATATTAGGAGATGGAGTAAAACAGTACACTCTTACCATATCCCTATTTTTAACGGGTATGGGGGTTGGGGCAAGTCTTAGTGAAAGAGTATTAAAAAAATTAGTAATCGCTTTTATATATATTGAGTTTTTAGTTGCATTAATTGGTGGTTTCTCTAGCTTTACTATGTTTGGGATTACTGCTTTTGCGCCTCAGGGAACCGAAGCAATCTTTTTGTATTTGATTACGTTTATTGTTGGTGCTTTAACGGGTGTCGAACTACCTATTCTTATTCGTAAGGCTAATGAAATAGGGGTATCACTCAACCGAAGTACAGCGAGAGTTCTATTTTCTGATTATGCCGGAGGGTTAATTGGTGGTTTATTGTTTATTTTTCTTCTTAGGCCACAGTTAGGAATGGTTAAAACAGCATTCTTTGTCGGTCTAATTAACTTAAGTGTTGCGCTTATTGTCCTTTGGCTATTTAGAAAGGAAATAAAAAGAGTAACGCTACATTTTATTGTTGGATCAGTGATAGCTATCCTACTGTTTTTAGGACTATTATTTGGACAAGCAATGGCTTTTACATTTGAACAAAAGTTATATCAGGATCCAATTATTCATATGGAGGAAAGTGAGTACCAAAAAATAATTTTAACAAATAGTCAAGATGACATAAGGTTATACCTTAATGGGGCACTTCAATTGAGTTCTATTGATGAATACCGTTATCACGAAATACTTGTGCACCCAGCTATGTCATTCACAGAAAACCATAGAAACATATTAATACTTGGTGGTGGGGATGGGATCGCAGCTAAAGAGATACTAAAATACCCAGGTGTTAAAAATATTACCTTAGTTGACCTTGATCCGGCAGTAGTAGAGCTAGCAAGTCAAAATAAATTTCTGTTAGAGTTAAACGAGGGAGCTTTAGATAATGAGGCTCTTGAAGTAATTAATGAAGATGCATTTGAGTTTTTAGAAACCACTGAGGAGTGGTTCGATGTAATTATTGTTGATTTACCAGATCCAAACGACGAAAGTCTTAACAAACTATATACTAGAGAATTTTATTCTTTAGCTAGAAACCATTTGTTGCCTGGTGGTGCGATGATGGTACAAGCAACAAGCCCTGTATTTGCTAGAGAAGTTTATTGGACTATTTCTACTACGATTGAATCAACAGGATTAAATGTAGAAAACTTCCACGTAGACATACCTAGTTTTGGTAACTGGGGATTCGTAATGGCAAGTAGAGATGCTATAAATGTTGACGATATCACTATTAATGTACCCACCCGTTTTCTTGCTAATGACATGCTGCAATCATTATCAGTGTTCGGTAAAGACGAGGATAACACAATATTAAAAGCAAACGGAGAAATAATGGAATTAAAACCAAATACTTTGATTGATCCTCACCTTATTCAAATTTATGAACGCGCGTGGGAAAATTATTAAAGGTTTCTCTTTTAAAAAATTAGTTAATGGGGTATAGAGTAATTATAGTTATCCAAATACTTATTATAAAATAAAGAAAGGAGAAAGATTTAATGAAAGTATCTTTTCACGGTCAGTCTGTTGTTCAAATTCAAACAGAAACACATACTATTTTCATTGATCCCTTCATAACCGGAAACGGAACTTGTGATCTTGATGCTAGTAAGGTGAAAGCAGATGTTATTTTACTTACTCATGGTCATAACGACCACGTGGGGGACACTATTGATATAGCGAAAAGGAACAATTCTTTAGTTGTAGCTCCAAATGAACTTGCTAATTATTTGGAGTCTAGAGGGCTAAATACTCACCCAATGCATATTGGTGGGGCACATCAATTTGATTTTGGTAGAGTGAAATTAACACAGGCATTTCATGGTTCTGCTTTTGTTGATGAGAACGGACAAAGTATCTATACAGGGATGCCAGCAGGGATTTTACTTACTACAGAGAATAAAACAATCTATCATGCAGGCGATACTGCCTTATTCTCCGATCTCAAACTTATTGGAGAAATGAATGATATCGACTTAGCTTTCCTCCCAATAGGAGACAACTTTACTATGGGTCCTGAAGACGCACTAATCGCAGCGGAATGGATTAATGCAAAACAAGTTGTTCCAATGCATTATAATACGTTTCCGTTAATAGAACAGGATGGCGATGCATTTGCAAGCAAAGTTAAACCAGGGAAGGGAATAGCTCTGAAACCCGGAGAAGCAATAGAATTATAGTATTATCAGAGATCAATAAGGTGAATACCTTTATTGATCTCTTTTTTTTCCTATTCGATAGTTTGAAGCTATTGATGAAAAATACGACATAACTGTTTCTTTTCCACCTTTATAAGATTAGTGCTTAATCACCGTTGTTGAAAAACACTCGCTTTCCATGGGGAACGCCTCAGCTTCCTCGCGAGCAAATGTTTTCGATGGGGCGAGTAATCGCAGGCCCAAAATGCGCTCACTGTGGGATCTTCGGGCTGTTCCTTTCCCGTAGGAGTCTCGCATTTTTCCACAGCTAAAGTAGCTTTCTGTTCACGTGAGATACAACACCATGAAACGTTTATTACATGAAATATAACTACTCTCTCGAAGAAAAGATTGTATTTTTGAGGAGTCTTTGATTATCTGCACTAGTATAATGTTGTGTTTAATAACTTCAATATCACAACAGCTGTTTACTCTTATATTATGGTTGATTGGAGCGCTGGGCAGTCGACTCCTCGAAAATGCAACCCAATTTTCTTCGTGAGATGCAATGCTGCCGAAGCCTTCCTTGTCCTGCGGGAAAAGCGACGGCTGAAAATCCCGCAGGAAGTGGTATTCTTCCGAGAAAGTTGAAGCGTTGCCCGCGGAAAGCGACTGCCCGGAGTGCAAATCAACATAGTAGCCGATTAAGCAAAAGTGAAAAAAATTTAACAAAAAGTTACGTGGGGTCTATAGATTTTGTGTCAAAAACAACAATCTCATATAATTTTTTTGTTATAGACTGCAAGTTGGTACTAGTCGTATTTCTTTTTTAGTTATAGATCTTTAAATGAACATGTTAAAAATAATGCTGCATAAAATAGAATATATATAAAACAGGAGGGGAATTGATTATGAAACAGTATGCTTTATTAAGATTATTAATAGCTTGTTTTTTTCTTTATATCGCTTGGCCATCTATTCATGGAGAAGTGGTACAAATGGCCTCTGTTTTTTGGGCTGGATGGCTTGCGTTTTTCTTACTAGTAGTTGGCTCTAACTTAGCAACTTTGTTCAAAATGACTAAGCCACCTGTGATGGAACAAGAACGAGGAAGGCAACATCTATATGAGAAAAATTGATAGATACTCTTTTCATCTGTATAATAACAATAAGAAATAATTTACTAGTACAGATGGAAAGATTGGTGAAATTGATTGGCTACTAAACATGAACAAATCTTAAAATTTATCGAATCATTAAAAGTTGGAAATAAAATATCTGTAAGACAAATTGCCAAAGAATTGAATGTTAGTGAAGGAACAGCTTATCGGGCTATAAAAGAGGCAGAGAACCAGGGACTGGTTAGTACAATAGAACGTGTGGGGACGATTCGCATTGAACGTAAAAAGAAGGAAAACTTTGAACATCTCACCTTTGCTGAAATTGTCAGCATTGTTGATGGACAAGTACTTGGCGGTCGGGATGGTCTTTACAAAACTCTTAATAAATTTGTGATTGGTGCAATGAAACTTGATGCAATGATGAGATATACAGAAAAAGATTCTTTGCTTATCATCGGAAATCGCGTGAAAGCACATGAACTTGCTTTACAAGAAGGTGCTGCAGTTTTAATAACTGGTGGTTTTGATACAGATGAACATGTAAAAAAACTTGCCGATGAGAAGCAGCTACCTATTATGTCAACAAGTTACGATACGTTCACTGTTGCTGCCATGATTAACAGAGCGATATATGATCAGCTAATAAAAAAAGAAATCGTGCTTGTAGGGGATATTTATACGCCTTTTACAGATACCCATTGTTTAACTACTAAAGACAAGCTAGAGAGATGGTATGATCTTAATGAACACACAACACATAGTAGATATCCAGTTGTGGATGAAAATAATCGTGTAACTGGAATGGTTACCTCTAAAGATGTTATTGGTCGAGACAAAATGCTAACAATTGATAAAGTTATGACTAAAAACCCGATGACAGTACTCAAAGAAACTTCGCTAGCTTATGCGGCACATATTATGGTTTGGGAAGGTATTGAAATAATGCCTGTAGTAAATTCCAATCACAAATTGGAAGGGTTAATTTCTAGACAAGATGTCTTAAAAGCACTTCAACATATTCAACGACAACCACAAGTAGGAGAAACGATTGACGATATTGTCACTAGTCGTTTAGAAGCTGTTTCTAACGATACAAATGATACAGTCTATCGCTCGGATATAACCCCTCAAATGACCAACCAGTTGGGGACTTTATCGTATGGTGTGCTAGTTTCTTTTGTTACAGAAGCAAGTAGCCGCTTATTAAGGAAAATTAAAAAAGGCGATTTAGTTGTAGAGAATCTGTCCGTATATTTTATTAAACCGGTTCAATTGGAAAGCACCTTAGAGGTAAGGCCACGATTATTAGAGGTGGGAAGAAAATCAGCTAAAGTTGATGTTGAGGTATTTCATGAAAAAGCAATTGTAGCAAAGGCTGTTATGATGGCGCAGTTGATAGATCGTTAATTTTAAAAAAGAAACCCCTGTCAATTAATAGACAGAGGAATTGTAGAAGTACGCAGGGGTTTTATTCTTTGTTAGAACTTTTGTTTAATTCTTTTTTATAATGGCTATATCTTTTCATACCACTATAGAACTGAATAGTACCTAAAATTAAGAAAACAATAGTAACATAAAGTGCTATACTTGTTTCATAGTATAAATATTGATTTATTCCGAAGATAGCAATAAAAATCCCAAGTGAAATCCGAGCTTTTGAATTGATAAACAATTGAACAAGTGGATCACTTGTCCTTAAGATAGCCACTTTAAAGTACACGTATAAAACTAAAGAGATAAGAATAATAATTGGAAAAATGATCATACAAATCTACTCCTTACTGTTATGACACTTTCTCTATTGTAGCTTGTTTTACATATTTTTTCTATAAAAAAAGAAGTTCGTTTTATCAAATCATTTTACATATATAATATAATGATTTAATTTACTAGTATATTGTTTCGGTCTTCATGTTAGACCTCTAGTTATACTAGGATAATAAAAGGGGGATTTGGATGAATTATCAACTGGAAATCATTTCAAAAATAAAAGATTATGACAAAATCATTATTCATCGTCATGTAAGACCGGATCCAGATGCATATGGTTCTCAAGTTGGTTTAGCAATGATAATTAAACAATCTTTTCCATCTAAACAAGTTTTCGTAGTTGGTGATGAAGATCCTTCATTGTCTTACTTGGCTGAAATGGATCAAATAGATGATAATCAATATGATAATGCGTTAGTTATCGTCTGTGATACAGCAAACCAGGAACGTATATCAGATAAAAGATATGAAAAAGGTAGTGAAATAATCAAAATCGACCACCATCCCAATGTGGATGTCTATGGTGACCTGTCTTGGGTTGATATAACGTCAAGCTCCACTAGTGAAATGATTTATGATTTATTTTTACAGGGAAAAGAAAATGGACTTCAATGTAATAAAGCAGCTGCAAGTTTACTGTATGGTGGGATTGTGGGAGATACTGGAAGATTCTTATTTCCAAGTACTACTGAAAAAACCTTCCGAATCGTTTCTGATTTGGTTACATATGGGTTCGATCGAACAAAATTATATGATAATATGTACGAAATAAAACAGAATGTTGCAAGGTTTAAAGGGTATATATTAAATAATTTTGAGGTATCAGAGTCAGGTGTTAGTTCCATAAAAATAACAAAAAATATATTAGATGAATATAACATGACTTCCGTTGAGACAAGCCAACTAGTAGGAGTATTAGGTGATGTCGAAGGTGTTCGCTCATGGGTGTTTTTTGTTGAAGAAGATGATTTAATTCGTATCAGACTTCGGTCGAAGGGTCCAGTAATTAATGATATCGCAGCCAAATATAACGGAGGTGGACATCCATTGGCTGCCGGGGCGACAATATACAATTGGAACGATATGAATGCTGTTATCAATGATCTAGAAAATGCATGTTCAAAGTGGAAGTAGATACACATAAAAAAGGACTATACCAAGATTAAATTTTTCATGGTAAGTCCTTTTATCTGCTAACCTGATATATTTGTCTGTTCATCCGGAATAAACCAACAACCACTTTCAGTTTGATCACATATAACAGGGATGTTTTTTTTGGATATCTCTTCTTTCATAAGACGGATTACTTCATCACTTTCTGCAAAAGCGGTATGACCTTCTGAAAGTCTATTCATCTTTTCTTCTACGATAAGTCGCCGACTCATAATATACATCAAATCACTCCTTTTAAAGAGTTTCCCTTACATTTATAGTATATGTCATATTAGAGCTTTTAGCCTTATATTCCTATAAGTTTCATAAAAAGTTCATAATATTTAGTTAACTCGAGAAAACTAACTCGACTGATATTGTAAGTGTAGAGGTGACAAACAATTGCTTAACTTTTGCATTGTAAATGAAACCATCTACCTTGTATCTCTTATTTTCAATCGTAGAAGTCAATAGTTGATAGTTTTCGGCTAAACTATTAATATCTTTACCAACAACATCTTTAATTTCATTTCTCATTAATTCCTGCAATTGATGAACGATAAGACTATCTAATTTTAGTTCTCTTTCATTGTCTATGTTAATTTCAATTGTATTTACAGTAACCTTTTGTTTTGATTGCTCATCTAATTCTTGCTTACTTTCTTCTAAAATATTATAGCTATCTTCAAGCTTACTTAATTGAGACCGCAAATTTAAGTTTTCCTCAACCCATCGTTCGTAGAGTTGACCATACATATAAATAAAAACTATGAATGCTACAATCGCTCCTATAAATGTACCGGCAAAAAAACGTTGCCAGCTTTCTTTTTTATAGTAGGGTGGAATATGCATTATTCAATATCCTCCTGAGTCAACCACTCTATTATCATAAGGGAAGTCTGAACTCCTCCCATAGCAGTGATTATTAAAAGTACTTGCTTCACGATATCAATTGTTGAGCCCTCAAATATACCTTTTTCAAAATTAGTAATAGCATCAAACGTCCCACCTATAGCTGCTACAACTGCCCAAATCCTCAAGCTTCTTGCCAGTCTACTCATTAATGTTAAAGGAGGTTCCCCAGTTGCAAAGGCACCAATACTACCTATTAGAGAACCACCCATAATTACACCAAGTGCGATAAAGTAACACTGTATCATTGAGGAGAAAAATCTTTCTTCCATTGCTGTCCATCTCCCTTTTTCATTTACACAGTTATTGTTGAACCTTTTTCTTTTATAAAACTTTTCTTCCTTTTAAAAATTTTATGAAAAAGATGGACGAGATATGTTATTCATTTCATACAGGGGTTTATTCGGCTATAATAGAAGGGAATAAAAAGGCGGGAATTTCA
The DNA here is from genome assembly GCF_009649745.1 of Aquibacillus halophilus. Taxonomy (GTDB): domain Bacteria; phylum Bacillota; class Bacilli; order Bacillales; family Amphibacillaceae; genus Aquibacillus; species Aquibacillus halophilus. Next base: position 70,652 of record NZ_WJNG01000007.1, read on the forward strand.
ATGGAATTTACACACTTACAAATTAGAAGCGGATATAGCTTAATGAAAAGCTCAGTTATGATTAATAAATTAGTAAAGCGAGCAAAAGAGTTAAACTTTAAATCTCTAGCATTGACTGATGAACATGTCATGCACGGTGCTATATCGTTTTATCAAACATGCCAGAAGTTTGGTATAAAGCCGATACTAGGAATGACGGTTCTCTTAAATGATGATAATAATCAAGAAGAAAGCTGTGTTCTACTTGCAGAAAATGGTGTGGGATATCAGAATTTATTAAAATTAAGTACTCATATCCAACTTCAAGAGCAAGAATTAGTTAGTAAGGTTGATTTAAAGGAATATCTATCAGGTCTAGTCATGATCTTACCATTATCTCAATCTCCTTTATTAAAGCTGCTTAATGATGATCGAGAAAAAGCATTTGACCATATTTCAAGCTGGAAAAGCCTAGTATCAGATAATAATTTTTATTTAGGTGTTGAGAGCAGCCAGCAATTTGAAGCTGATTTTCTTGGATTTCTTAAGGACGTTTGTAAGGAGCGGAATATAAGAGCTGCTGTAGTTGGAGATGTAAGGTATATAAATAAGAATGGTCAAGTAGCCTATGAATGTCTGCAAGCAATGCGTGAAGGAAATAAGTGGGCTGATAACAAAAAAATGGTAATTAAAAATCAGCATCTTAGTTCCCAACAGGAAATTGAAGATTTATTCAATGGCACTTGGCCGGAGTTATTAATTGAAACGGAAAAAATATCTAAACGATGCAATGTGGAATTGGATTTAAATAGGCGAATGATACCTTCTTATCCGGTCCCTACGAATGAGTCCACTTTTAGCTATCTTGAAAGTTTATGTTTTAAAAGACTTGACTCTAAATTCGCTCAAGGAAGACAAGAAGCGGAAACACGATTAACGTATGAATTAGAAATTATTAAAAAAATGGATTTTAGCGATTATTTTTTAATTGTTTGGGACTTTATTCAGTACTCTAAGGAACAAGGTATAATGGTTGGTCCTGGACGAGGATCTGCAGCAGGCTCGGTTGTTGCTTATTTATTAGGAATAACCAATGTTGATCCCATTGAATATGGATTACTATTTGAGCGTTTCTTGAATCCAGAACGGGTAACCATGCCTGATATTGACATCGATTTTTCAGATCACCGCAGAGATGAAGTTATTCAGTATGTGAAAAATAAATATGGTGCAGAGCATGTTGCCCAAATAGTTACATTTGGTACGTTTGCGGCAAGGTCTTTGCTCAGAGAATTAATTAAAACGCTAGAAATCGATCAGCAAGATGCAGAATTCATCTTAAAAGAGATACCAACACAAACTTCTAAATCTATTTCGGATAGTGTGAAGGCTTCGACGGAATTGACAGACTATGTCCGCCAATCATCAGAATTACAAACATTGTTCAGAATTGCTATTCATTTAGAAGGGTTACCTAGACATGTCTCTACACATGCAGCTGGAGTAATTATTAGCCAAAAACCTTTAGTTGAACACGTGCCATTAATTTCTTCTGGAAATGATATTTATCTTACACAGTTTGCCATGAAAGAGTTAGAAGCTGTTGGTCTGTTAAAAATGGATTTCCTAGGATTACGTAATCTAACGTTACTAGAAAGAATCGTACAATCAATAAAACTAAATAAAAATAAAACGATTGTTTTAGAAAAGATTCCATTAGATGATTACAAAACATTCTCTTTGTTACAAAAAGGTATGACGAATGGCGTTTTTCAACTAGAATCACAAGGGATGCAACAGGTTCTGACAAATTTAAAACCAACCCATTTTGAAGATGTTGTGGCAGTTAATGCCCTATATAGACCAGGTCCAATGGAATATATTCCAGTTTACATTAATCGAAAACATGGTCACGAACCTGTTTCCTATCCACATCAAGACTTAATACCAATTCTTGAACAAACGTACGGGGTGCTCGTTTATCAGGAACAAATCATGCAAATAGCTAATAAAGTGGCTGGTTACACGTTAGGGCAAGCTGATATCTTGCGTCGTGCTGTTAGTAAGAAACAATCAGAATTAATGCTACAGCAACAGGATGAGTTTATTAAAGGGTGCACCAAAAATGGTTATAGTAAAGAAGTAGCAGATGAAATTTTTAATTGGATTGTTCGATTTTCAAATTATGGATTTAACCGTAGCCACGCGGTTGCGTACAGTATGATTTCTTACCAATTAGCCTATTTGAAAACACACTATCCACCTCATTTTTTAGCTGAAGTGCTGACATCTGTTGCTGGCCAACATGAGAAAATAAGATTATACATAAGAGAAGCTAAAGAATTTAAAATAGAAGTACTGCAGCCATCCATAAATAAAAGCTTCAGTAATTATATCGTTGATAGTGGCAATATTCGGATTGGGCTAATGACAATTAAAGGAGTAGGACATCAGGTTGTAAGAGAAATCATTCGTGTTCGCAAGGATGGGTATTTTAAACATCTTTTTGATTTTTGTTTACGTGTACCTTTAAATATTGTAAATCGTCAAGTAATTGAGTCATTAGTATTAGCAGGGGCATTTGACGAGACAAATACTAATAGAGCAAGTTTGCTTGCAACAATTGATCAAGCGATTGAGCAGGGAGAATTGTTTCGAGAGTTTGAGGATCAACCATCCTTTTTTCAAGGTGATATTGAACTAGATGCTTCATTTGTTGACACCGAGCCTTTTTCTAAAATGAAACAATTATCATATGAGAAAGAACTGTTGGGTATCTATGTATCAAGTCATCCCCTAGCTGAATTCAGAGATAAATTAAGATCAAATGGTATCTTGAACTTAACAGAGTTAAAAGCCAATCCAGGTAAAAATAACATGAAATCTAGTGCAGTTATTCAGGAAATTAAGTCAATTCGAACAAAGCGTGGCGATCCAATGGCGTTTATTACTTTGGGTGATGAGCGCGATGATATGGAGGCTGTTTTATTTCCGGAAGTATATAGAAATGTTCATCGATGGCTTGAAGAAGAGGTGCTTGTTTCTGTCAAAGGAAAAGTTGAAAATAGGAATGGCCGTACCCAACTATTGATCTCCGATATTGAGCAATTTAAAGAAGAAAAGTTAGAAAGGATTGTTTCACAACAGTTGTTTGTAAAAGTTATGGATGATAACCACCAATTGGTCTTAGATAAAATAAAGGCAATAGCAAATAAATTTCCTGGGGATATGCCAGTAATTATTTACCAAGAGCACAAAAAAACCACCTACCAATTGTCAAGCTCCTATTACATTAAATATAATCAAGCAAGCTTAAAAGAATTTTATAAAGAGTTTGGTCAAAAAAATGTAGCACTGAAAAACATTCGCTAAAAATTAGTTTAATTACAACGTTTGGCCTGTATAGATACAAATAGATATCGTTTTGACGGTTTTTGTTAACTTTGTATTAGGAGGCAATAGAATTAATATTTCGCGTAGTCAATTGTGAAAAACGACTAATATTCTCACTTTACACTTAACTTTCATTTGTTATAATGTAATAGTTGAGTGGTCAGACCAATTTTTAGCGGAATATTTTTCATTTCTTCATGAAAAGGGCCGAGTACAACGTGACCTATTTGCGAGATGGAGCATTACACATGCATCGAATTAACCAAGGGGAAATTGACTACTCAGTCAAAAGTATCTGTTCGCAATGCACGAGACCTAAGAAAACTAGCCTTATAGCTAAGGTCTAGTTGACTGCTACGCATAAAGGGAGGTCTTTAGACCGTCAAATGAACACTAAGTCAAAAGCGTACGAAGAAGTACTAGGCGAAATCAGGAAATTTATTAGCAAAAATGAATTGTCATCAGGAGATAAGCTTCCTTCTGAACGGGAGCTTGCTGACCAATTGAATGCTAGTAGATCTTCAGTTCGGGAAGCATTAAGGGCACTAGAACTGTTAGGATTAATAGAAACTAGGAGAGGTGAGGGTACTTTTTTAAAAGTGTATCGTCCCTATCACACAGTAGGGTTACTCTCAGCATTTATTTTACAAGATCCCAATGTAAAAAAAGACATTATACTCACAAAGAATATAATAGAAAAAGAAGCGACGAAAATTGCTTCCTCTCAATTGAAGCAGGAAGACATGCAAAAATTACTTTCAATTTTAGAAAATAATGAACTTGACGAGAAACAAAGGCATTACAATTTTTTTATGGTTATATTTCAACATACTGAAAATAACCTAATGCAGAGAATATGGCAACTGATGGAAGACTTTTCATACACCATGGAAGAAATAGGTTATAATAAACAATTTTATATAGATTTAATAGAAATTCTTAATACCAACCAACAAGAATCCATTGAGTATTTATTCGAAAAGTTATCCAGGTAGAATCCGAAATCCTTAGAATTAGGTTTGAAGTTGGAATTATCAGTATGTACGCATTTGTTATAAAGGAGGAAACACCCCTTGCTTAAAGACTTATTTAATAAAAAAATAAAAATAAAGTATGCACCAATTCCGAGGGAACAAGCAAAACAGGATGTTCCCGAAGGATTAATGCAAAAGTGTACTGGCTGTCGAAAAATTTTTTATCGTAAAGAAATGCGGAAAAACTTAGACGTTTGTCCAAATTGCAATTATCACCATCCCATGACCGCATTCAATCGAATCGATAGCTTAATTGATGAAGGAAGTTTCGAGGAATGGGATAAAAATATCATTTCCAATAACCCATTGCAATTTCCAGATTATGAGGAAAAGTTAGAGATAGACCGTAAAAAAACAGGTTTAAATGAGGCTATTGTTACAGGTAAGGGAACAATAGAAGGGTTTGAAGTAGTGATTGCAGTAATGGATTCACATTTCCGAATGGGGAGTATGGGCTCCGTTGTTGGAGAAAAAGTTGCTAGGGCATTAGAAAAGGCCAAAGAACAATCACTACCTTTTATTATTTTTACTGCCTCAGGCGGAGCTAGGATGCAAGAAGGTGTCCTAAGTCTAATGCAGATGAGCAAAACTTCCGTAGCTATTCAGCGTTTCCATAAATCAGGCGGACTTTTTATTTCGGTCATGACAAACCCCACAACTGGTGGTGTATCTGCTAGTTTTGCTTCTTTAGGTGATTATAACTTTGCAGAACCAGGGGCCCTAATTGGGTTTGCGGGCAGAAGAATAATTGAACAAACAATTAGAGAAAAATTACCAGACGATTTTCAAACTGCTGAATTCCAATTAGAGCACGGGCAACTGGATAAAGTTATACCTAGGAATGAGATGAAAAAAACAATGGTTACATTGCTTGATATCCATCAATCAGGGGGTATAAAAGGATGAAACAAGTATTAGAGTTTGAAAAGCCCGTGATTGAATTAAGAGAGAAGATAACGGAGTTAAAAGAATTAACAAAAGATAGTGAAATTGATTTATCGAAAGAGATATCGACCTTAGAGAATAGATTAGAAAAACTAGAAATTGATATATATGGTAATTTGAAACCCTGGGATCGGGTACAAGTAGCTAGGCATTCTGGACGGCCAACTACACTAGATTATATAGAATATTTGTTCACTGACTTTTTAGAGTTTCATGGAGATCGTTTTTTCGGTGATGATGAGGCAATTGTTGCAGGTGTGGGTAAATATAAAGGTTCTCCTGTAACAGTTATTGGACATCAACGAGGTAAGAACACAAAAGAAAATATTCGAAGGAATTTTGGTAGTCCACATCCAGAAGGATATAGGAAAGCGCTACGTCACATGAAACAAGCTGAGAAATTTAACAGACCAATTATTTGTTTTATTGATACAAAAGGTGCTTACCCGGGTAAAGCTGCTGAGGAAAGAGGACAAAGTGAAGCAATTGCAAGAAATCTAATGGAAATGGCAGGCTTGACAGTTCCTATTATTTGCATAGTAATTGGTGAAGGTGGTAGTGGAGGTGCACTTGCTTTAAGTGTTGGAGATCATATCCATATGCTTGAAAATTCTACCTATTCGGTTATATCTCCTGAAGGAGCTGCCGCTCTATTATGGAAAGATTCTGGCCAAGCTCAAAAAGCAGCAGAATCTCTTAAAATTACCTCCTTTGACTTAAAAGAGTTAGGAGTAATTGATGAAATTATACCTGAGCCAAGAGGTGGAGCGCACAGAGATGTCCATTCCCAAGCGGAATCTATCGATATAGTAATAAAAAAATCTCTTGATAAACTAATACCATTTAATACAGAGGAATTACTTGATAAAAGATGGGAAAAGTATAAACAAATTGGTGATATTAATGAGCTAACGGAATTTTAATTTTTTTCAAGTGATTTGATTTAGTCTACCCTTGCCAATTTTATAATGGGCAAGGGTAGACTGTGTGAAAAGCAATTGAACCAAAATTGTAATATTTAGGGATGAGATTCTTATTTCTTTCATGTATAATCTTATTTGTGCTAATCCTGTTTATTTTTGTCTTAAACTGGGGAAAAAATAATAAGTAAAGTAAACTATTGAGATAGAGGTGAATTATTAAATGAAAAAAATCGGAGTATTAACGAGTGGTGGCGATTCTCCTGGGATGAACGCGGCCGTTAGAGCCGTCGTAAGAAAAGCGATTTTTCACGAAATGGAAGTCTACGGCGTTTATAATGGTTATCAAGGACTTATGGAGGGCAATATAAAAAGAATGGAACTTGGATCAGTAGGTGACATCATCCAACGTGGTGGAACCATTCTTTATTCAGCCCGTTCTGAGGAATTTAAGACCGAAGAGGGACAACAAAAAGCTATTGAGCAATTAAATAAATTTGGGATTGAAGGACTAATAGTAATCGGTGGGGATGGATCTTTCCGTGGTGCAGAAAAATTAACCCAAAAAGGTTACCCTTGTATAGGAGTTCCGGGAACGATTGATAATGACATTCCAGGTACAGACTTTACAATTGGATTTGATACAGCACTAAATACTGTAATTGATGCAATTGATAAAATAAGAGATACTGCCACATCACATGAACGTACATATGTTGTAGAAGTTATGGGCCGAAATGCTGGTGATCTAGCTTTATGGGCAGGTCTCGCAGACGGTGCTGAAACAATATTAATCCCGGAACAGCCGGATGATTTTGATTCTGTGGTAAGGAAATTAAAAAGAGGTCATGATCGGGGTAAGAAACATAGTATTATTATTCTTGCTGAAGGTGTAGGAAATGGATTTGCTTACGGAAAACGTATCGAAGAAGCAACCGACATGGAAACTAGGGTAACTATTCTTGGACATATTCAACGAGGTGGTTCGCCAACTGGGTTTGACCGGGTCTTAGCTAGCAGACTAGGTGCTAAAGCAGTAGATCTTTTATTAGATGGTAAGGCAGGTAGAGTAGTTGGAATTCAAAATAATAAGTTAGTTGATCACGATATTGTACAAATATTAACTCAACCACATAAAATTGATTTGGATATGTATAAGCTATCCAATGAGTTATCTATTTAATTTTAAAGATTTTTAGTTGTTGTTTTAGATTTTAAGGAGGAAACTGAAATGAGAAGGACAAAAATTGTATGTACTATAGGACCAGCATCAGAATCAGTCGAAAAACTTGTTCAATTAATTGAGGCTGGCATGAACGTAGCTAGGTTAAATTTCTCCCATGGAGATTTTGAGGAGCATGGCAATAGAATCATAAACATTAGGGAAGCAGCAAAGCGAACAGGAAAAACTGTTGCAATTTTGTTAGATACTAAAGGACCAGAAATTAGAACTGGTATTTTAAAAGGCGGGCAGGCTCAGCTTACCAAGGGTGATACTCTTTATGTTTCTATGGATGAGATTGAAGGTTCAGCTGAACGTATCTCTGTTACGTATCCACAATTAATAGATGATGTCCATGTAGGTTCTAAGCTATTGTTAGATGATGGTTTAATTGAGTTAGAAGTATTAGAAATACTTAAAGATAAAAATGAATTAAAAACAAAGGCATTAAATTCTGGCCTTCTTAAAAATAAAAAAGGTGTAAATGTTCCTAATGTTAGTGTGAATTTACCTGGAATTACAGATAAAGATGCTCAAGACATTAAGTTCGGTATTGAACAAGGAGTAGATTTTATTGCTGCTTCATTTGTTCGTCGTTCATCTGATGTTTTAGATATTAGAGGATTACTTGAAGAACATAATGCAACACATATTCATGTCATTCCAAAAATAGAAAACCGTGAAGGTGTCGACAACTTAGATAGTATTTTACAAGTAAGTGACGGTTTAATGGTTGCAAGGGGGGACCTTGGTGTAGAAATTCCTCCTGAGGACGTACCTCTTGTACAGAAAGATATGATTCGCAAATGTAATACAGCAGGTAAGCCAGTTATAACCGCTACCCAGATGTTGGATTCAATGCAACGCAATCCTCGTCCTACGCGTGCTGAGGCTTCTGACGTAGCAAATGCTATCTTCGATGGTTCAGATGCTATAATGCTTTCTGGGGAAACGGCTGCAGGTGATTATCCAGTAGAAGCTGTTCAAACAATGAGTAATATTGCAACTAAAGCTGAAACAGCACTTGATCATAAAGCGATCCTAGATTTACGTTCAAAATCGAGTGATGTAACAATTACTGATGTGATTAGCCAATCTGTTAATCATTCAGCTATGAACCTTGATGTTAATGCTATATTGACACCAACTGTAAGTGGATTTACAGCTAGAATGATATCTAAATATCGTCCAAAAGCACCAATTGTTGCAGTAACGTTTGACGAAAGAGTAAGTCGTAAGTTATCTCTTGTTTGGGGTGTTGAAACAATTATCGGACAATTGGCACACACTACAGATGATGTGTTAGATGTTGCTATCGAAAGAGGATTATCTACTAACTATTTTAAACGTGGTGATCGGGTTATAATTACCGCTGGTGTACCAGTTGGTGAAAGCGGAACGACTAATCTGATGAAGGTTCATGTCATTGGTGATGTTTTAGCTAAAGGCCAAGGTGTAGGCAAAGGTAGTGCATATGGAAAAACTGTGATTGCTAGAAATGCTGAAGAAGCATTAAGTAAGATGCAGCAAGATGACATTCTGATTACTTATGGAACTGACAAGGATATGATGCCGGCAATTGAAAAGGCTAGCGGTATAATTACCGAAGAAGCTGGACTTACTTCACATGCAGCAGTAGTTGGGCTAAGCCTTGGTATTCCTGTTATTATTGGGGTTGAAAATGCAGTAGATTTTATTGAAGATGGTAAAGATATAACAATGGATGCAAGTAAAGGCGACATCTATGCTGGCCATGCTAGTGTATTGTAAATTAAATATAGTTCGGATATAACTATTAATGAGAAGGGTTATTCCCTTCTCATTTTATTCTTAAGAGTGTGTTTATAGTGGTAAAGGGAGTGAGAGAAGATGTTTCGTTGGATTTTTTTGTTTGTGTTAATTGTACCTGCTTTAGAGATTGGTGTTTTGGTGTGGGCAGGCGGGCAAATTGGGCCATGGTGGGTCGTCTTTTTAATTATATTAACCGGGGCTTTAGGTGCTTGGCTTGCTAAATTCCAAGGACTGGAGACAATTAATAAGGCGAGAGAATCTATTTCTTATGGTCTTCCACCACATGAAGAAATTTTTGATGGTATCTGTATTCTAATAGGTGCTGCAGTATTACTGACTCCGGGTTTTATTACTGATGCAATAGGTTTCTTACTTCTATTACCACAAACAAGAAAACCAATTAAAATCTGGATGCAAAAAATGTTAAGACGAATGATGGACAACGGATCGGTTACAATTTTCAGAAGATAAAAAAGAACTGACTAATCAGTTCTTTTTTTTATATTAAGGCTTTTTTCTAAAAAATTGTTTTGACACAATTTCTAAAGATTGCGTCGTAACTAATATGTTGATTTGCCCTCCGCTTCAATCACCATCATATAAGTGGGTTATTAACAGTACTAGCGCTGTAAATACGCTAAGACTCATAAAAAAGTACAGACCTCCACGAATGAAATTTTCAAATAAGTAAGTAGTGAAATTTATGAAATTAACGTTTCTTGGGTAACATCTTACTTGAACAGAAAACTACTTTAAGCTTCGGAAAAATGCGACACTCCTATGGGAAAGGAACAGTCTGAAGACCCCGCAACGAGCGGTTTTTCTCGTGAGGAGGCTGAAGCGTTCCCCATGGAAAGGGAGTGTTTTACCGAAGCGATGGGTGATCAATCTTCCTATAAAGGATGGGGTACATTCATGACAAAGTTACGTCGCATTTATCATCAAGTGCGAAGATTAAAATACTATAGAAGCTACGAAAATAGTCTATTTTAATGTGTTATCACCTTTAATATAATTCCATACCTGATTAACAATCCCAGTTTGATACAGTGTATTAATCACAACTAAGCTAACGGGACCAGCAATAAGTCCGATGAATCCCCACAATTGAAATCCCGCAAAGAGTGCAATAAGTGTCGCAAGAGGGTTTAGTCCTATATTAGATGATAAAATTTTCGGTTCCATTATTTGTCTTTGAACAACAATAGTTACATATAAAAGTGATAAGCCTATTGTTAGAAAATAGTTGCCACTGAAGAACACATAAAGTATCCATGGAATAAAAACAAGTCCCGTTCCGAGATAGGGAAGTAAATCAATTAACCCAGTAATAATGGCAATTGTAATTGCGTAGTCGACCCTTAAAATAATAAGACCAACTAAAACAATAAGAGCAGTAATCATAATTAATGTTAATTGAGCTTTAACAAAACCAAATAAAGCCTGCTTAAGACCTGTTACGACATTACCACCCGACTCTGTTAGGTGATTTGGTAAGGAATTATTAATTAATGTTTTTAGCTTGTACCAATCCTTCGTAATAAAAAAAGTTCCTAACAGCGAGAATATTAATACCGAAATGTAATTTGGTAGTTTTCCTAATGTAGATGGTATTTGCTGGAGAACTTGTTGAATTATGTTAGCTCCGGTTGTTGCTATTTCTTCACCAATTCTCTGTATATTATTTAAAATGGTAGTCTGTTGAGAAGGATCTAAAGTACTTATCAAAGAAGCAAACCTTTGATAAATAGGGATAATCTCATTTGTAATAAAGCTTTGAAAAAATATAACTAAGATTTTAAAATGTGTTGGAATATGTTCTGCCAAGTATGTAGTTCCTTTAATTAATTCTATAACCAAAAAAGTAATCGTACCGGTTATTACCACTAAAAGAAACATGATGGCTGCGAAGACAGCTAGCTGTCGTGGAACGTTGGCTCTTGTCTCTAATATATCCACAAGAGGGCGTATCATAAAAGCTAGAATAAGTGCAATAATAAATGGATAAGTGTACTTAGCTACAAAAAATGCTATGAAAAGAAAACTAATTATCACGATGATAACAATTAAAAATCGTATTAAACGATATACATTTGTTAAAGACATGGAACACATCCTTTCTTAGGTTTAGATTTTTATTTACACGCTTATTTGTGGTACTATTAAATTGGTTTCAAGACTTGATTGTAGTTCTTGGAGGATTAAGTATGATTAACCAGTCAACGATATTTTTACTTATCTTATTTATATTGGGTTATATTGGAAAAAATCAGTCAATTATGATAGCGGTTTATGTTTTATTTGGTATGCAACTGTTCAAATTGGATGAAAGATTTTTCCCTGTATTTCAAGATAGAGGAATAAGTTGGGGTGTAACAATCATTACTATTGCAGTACTAGTTCCAATAGCCACAGGTGAAATAGGCTTTAAAGAGTTATTGGATAGTGTGAAATCTTACTATGCATGGATAGCATTAGGCGCAGGTGCTTTTGTCGCTATTATCGCAAAAAACGGCTTGGATTTGCTTGCAAATGATCCACATTTAACCGCTGCGTTAGTCATGGGAACTATACTTGCTGTAGTGTTTTTTCAAGGAGTTGCCGTTGGCCCCTTAATTGGTGCAGGAATTGCTTATATGGTGATGAAAGCAGTAGATTTTTTTGTTTTATGAATAAGTGCTATACATAATTTATATGAGAAACTATTAACTTTTATTAAAACTCTCTGAAATTTAATCGGTTTCATTTCACAAATAATTCTTAATTGTTTATAATTATCAGTGGGGATGATCAGAAGTATAGAAATTCGAATTTTATCTCACCTATGCTTTTGACCTTTATAAATAAAATCGTTTGCTCATAGTTGTTTAAATTGTTCCCTAGCAGACGACAATACTAACTATTTAAACATGAAGCAAAACGGGTATAAGAGAAAAGGAGAAGGATATAATGTCAACTACCAAAGGACTAGAAGGGGTAATTGCAACAGAATCATCAATTAGCTCAATTGTCGATGACCAATTAACTTATGTTGGGTATAGAATTGACGATCTTGCAGAAAATTCTAGCTTTGAGGAAGTAGTATTTCTTTTATTAAATAAAAGACTCCCAAAGCAAGATGAATTGAAGCAATTTGAAAATGAGTTAACTTCTAATATGGAAATCCCTGATGCATTAATTGAACATTTTAAATCCTATGATCTTAGTTCTGTACATCCAATGGCAGCACTTAGAACAGCAGTTTCATTATTAGGGTTGTATGACTCAGAGGCAGATGTTATGGAACCAAATGCAAATTTCCAAAAGGCTATTCGTTTACAAGCAAAAATTTCTACGATAGTAACAGCGTTTGCCCGTATCCGTGATGGGAAGGATCCCGTGTCTCCTAAAAAGGATCTTAGCTATGCAGCTAACTTTTTATATATGCTTAATGGAGAAGAACCAAAGGACTTAGAGGTAGAGGCTATTAATAAAGCTTTAATTCTACATGCTGATCATGAATTAAATGCGTCCACATTCACTGCAAGGGTTTGTGTTGCAACCCTATCAGATGTGTATTCAGGTATTACAGCCGCTATCGGTGCCTTAAAGGGCCCATTACATGGTGGTGCAAATGAGCGAGTAATGAAGATGTTGACTGAGATAGACGAGGTTGACAATGCAATTCCTTATATCAAGGAAAAAATGGCTAATAAGGAAAAAATTATGGGGATGGGCCACCGTGTTTATCGTACAGGTGATCCTCGTGCAAAACATTTGAAGAAAATGTCTAAAGAGTTGACTGAGTTAACTGGGCAAGCGAAATGGTACGAAATGTCAGTTAAAATAGAAGAATACATTAAAGAAGAAAAAGGATTACCAGCGAATGTGGATTTTTATTCTGCATCTGTTTACCACAGCCTGGGTATTAAACATGACTTATTTACACCTATTTTTGCAATAAGCCGATTCTCGGGTTGGTTAGCTCATATTTTAGAGCAATATGATAATAATCGATTGATACGCCCACGCGCTGAATATGTAGGTCCGAAGATTCAATCATATACACCAATTGAAAAAAGATAATATAGATTTTACTTATCAGTACCAGAGCCGGTGAAAAAACCGGCTTATGATTTGATAAGCAATCTAATGAACAATAATTTTTGAACTGTAAAAGTTCAATTACTATAATGATACTAACTAATAGGAACATAGAATGAATAGGAGGATTTATAAATATGGTACAAGCTGAAAAAATTACTGTTAATAAAGGGGTAATTAATGTCCCCAATCGTCCAATAATACCGTTCATCGAAGGTGATGGTACGGGACCAGATATCTGGGCATCTGCTAAACGTGTAATCGAGGCTGCTGTCGACAAAGCATACAACGGAGAAAAGTCAATTGAATGGAAAGAAGTTTATGCTGGTCAAAAAGCTTTTGATCGTTCAGGAGAGTGGCTCCCTGCAGAAACTTTGGATGCAATTCGTGAATACAAAGTGGCAATTAAAGGTCCTTTAACTACTCCAATAGGTGGGGGAATAAGATCATTAAACGTAGCGTTACGTCAAGAATTAGATCTATTTACTTGTTTACGTCCAGTACGTTACTTTGCAGGGGTTCCATCACCTGTGAAACGTCCAGAGGATACTGATATGGTAATCTTCCGTGAGAATACTGAAGATATTTATGCGGGAATAGAATGGCAACAAGGATCACCAGAGGTTAAGAAAGTAATAGACTTTCTTCAAAATGAGATGGGAGTAAAAAACATTCGTTTTCCTGAAACGTCTGGTATTGGTGTAAAACCCGTTTCTGAAGAGGGTACAAAACGTCTTGTTCGATCAGCTATTGAATATGCGATCAACGAAGGACGCAAAAGTGTAACACTCGTGCATAAAGGCAACATAATGAAATTTACAGAAGGTTCTTTTAAAGCTTGGGGTTATGAGTTAGCTGAAGAAGAGTATGGGGATAAGGTCTTTACTTGGGCAGAGTACGATAAAATCGTAGATGAAAAAGGTAGAGATGCTGCGGATAAAGCACAAGAGGCTGCTGAAAAAGCTGGAAAAATTATAGTGAAAGATTCTATTGCAGATATCTTCTTGCAACAAATTCTTACACGTCCTCGTGAGTTTGATGTTGTAGCTACAATGAATTTAAATGGAGACTACATTTCTGATGCACTAGCTGCACAGGTTGGTGGAATTGGAATTGCGCCAGGAGCTAACATCAATTATGAAACGGGACACGCTATTTTTGAAGCTACACATGGAACAGCACCAAAATATGCTGGACTTGATAAAGTAAATCCTTCATCAGTTATCTTATCTGGTGTCTTAATGTTAGAACACTTAGAGTGGAGAGAAGCTGCTGATTTAATTACTAAATCAATGGATAAAACAATTGGATCAAAAGTTGTAACTTACGACTTTGCTCGTATGATGGATGGGGCTACAGAAGTAAAAACATCAGAATTTGGAGACGAACTTATTAAAAATATGAATTAAGGGGTTGAAGAATTTTTATGGCTATAAACCGAAAAAAGGTTTCAGTTATTGGAGGGGGATTTACTGGTGCTACAACAGCGCTAATGGTTGCTCAAAAAGAACTTGCTGATATAGTATTAGTAGATATTCCTGATATGGAAGGTCCGACAAAGGGTAAGACATTAGATATGCTTGAAGCGAGCCCTGTTCAAGGATTTGATGCCAACATAGTAGGCACTTCAAATTATGAAGATACTAAAGGTTCTGATCTTGTGATTATTACCGCTGGTATTGCTCGTAAACCTGGCATGAGTCGTGATGATTTAGTTAACACTAATGCTAAAATTATGAAAAGTGTTACAAAGGAAATAGTGAAATATTCACCAGAGACTATTATCCTCGTGTTAACAAACCCTGTTGATGCAATGACTTATACAGTTTTTAAAGAATCAGGCTTCCCTAAAAATCGGGTTATTGGGCAATCGGGTGTGTTAGATTCAGCAAGATTCCGTACTTTTGTTGCTCAAGAACTCAACCTTTCAGTAAAGGATATAACTGGCTTTGTTCTCGGTGGTCATGGAGATGACATGGTTCCATTAATTCGTTATTCATTCGCAGGTGGTATTCCGCTAGAGAAACTAATTTCTAAGGATCGTTTAGATGCAATTGTAGAACGTACAAGAAAGGGTGGAGGAGAAATTGTTGGTCTACTAGGGAATGGTAGTGCCTACTATGCTCCAGCAGCATCTTTAACTGTTATGGCAGAAGCAATTCTAAAAGATCAACGTAGAGTTCTTCCAAGCATAACTTACCTTGAGGGTGAATATGGCTATTCTGATATTTACTTAGGAGTTCCAACTGTAATTGGTGGAAACGGGTTGGAAGAAATCATTGAGTTAGACTTAACAGAAGATGAAAAAGCAGCTCTTGATCAATCAGCTGAATCGGTTAAAAAAGTGTTAGAAGTGTTGCAATAGTGAGTAGAAATTAATTCTTGAATGAATGTAACTAAACCCTTGTCATGGCCAATATTGACAAGGGTTTTTTTACTAAATAATTATATAGTTAGGGGTGTAGAAGATGTTTGCAAAAAAACGTAAACTTGGTAAGCAAATAAATCAATTAAAGGTTGGGGATTATTATGAATCCTCTCAAACAATAGAGGATAAAGACCTGTTATTATATTTAGGTTTAACCAATGACTCTAATCCGCTATATATTCAGCATGATTATGCATCTCAGACTCCATACAAGCGTCCCCTAGTCCCTTCAGTCATGTTATTCGGTATGGTGTCAGCAATAGTTTCTATGCATCTTCCAGGCCCTGGAAGCCATATAGTTCAACATGAAATGAAATTTCCACGTCCAGTTTATCACTATACTGAAGTAAATTTTTCTATTGAAGTAAGTTCAATCGATCATGAAAATCATCATGTCTATATATCTATAATTGGCCTGAATGGTGATAAAGAGGAAGTGATTAGTGGGTCTTTAGTTGTATCTCCCCCTTATGAACCTGAATCGATAACTGCAAATACATTAAACAACTTTTAAGTCCCCAGTAGGAAAAGTTAAATACAATGTTAAGGAAATTTTACAATTGATAGTCTCCACTAGTATTCACATAAACTATTTTTCACTGTATGATTAAAAGAGAACACATTACGAGGTGGGGTTGTATGAAGCAAAAAGTTTTGATTGTTGACGACGAAGAATCGATTGTTACTTTATTAAAATATAATGTAGAACGAGCTGGTTATGATACAGATGTTGCCTACAATGGCTTAGATGCGCTAATCAAGGCCACTGAGGAGTCTTTTGATTTAATAATTCTTGATCTTATGTTGCCTGAATTGGATGGAACGGAGGTTTGCAAAAGATTAAGACAAAAACAAATAGAGACTCCGATTTTAATGTTGTCGGCAAAAGATGATGAGTTTGACAAGGTGCTAGGATTAGAACTAGGAGCCGATGATTATTTAACGAAGCCTTTTAGCCCAAAGGAAGTTCTGGCAAGAATTAAAGCTATTTTGCGGCGTTCAACAGTAAAAGTGCAAAACGATGATAAACCTTATATTAAAATAGCTGAACTACTAATTTATCCAGAGCAATATGAAGCTAGTATAAAGGGTGAAGTCTTAACTTTTACTAGAAAAGAATTTGAACTATTAATGTATTTAGCTAAACATAAAGGAAAGGTTCTTTCCAGAGACCAACTACTTAGTGCTGTATGGAACTACGACTTTGTGGGTGATACACGGATTGTTGATGTACATGTTAGTCACCTAAGAGAAAAAATCGAACCTGATACAAAGAACCCTATTTACATTAAAACTATACGAGGACTTGGTTATAAGATGGAGGAACCGTCTTAATGGATTCTTCAAATTCAAGGTTATTTATAACATATAGTATTGTTGTTATTATTGTTATGATTTTGATGGGAACTGTTATCATACCACTTTTATCCGGTAATGAAAGAATAATTGCGATTCTTACACTTGTTGGAGGCTTAATTATCTTTTTCGTGTTAATTTACAATATATTCGAGAAATATATTAAGCCTGTTCGCTCGGCTGCACGAGTAGCTGAACAGTTAGTAAAAGGAAACTATAAAGCTAGAACATATGTAAGTCACTATGGAGAAGCAGGCAAATTAAGTAACACAGTAAATGCGTTAGCTAGAAGTTTGCAAGAAATGACGATTCAAGAAAGAATGCAAGGAAATCAATTAAGAACTGTCATCGATAATATGGAAAGTGGTCTCATGTTAATTGACGAAAGAGGTTATGTACACCTAGTTAATAGAAAGTTCGAAGCAATGTTTGGGAAAAATGCGAATCAATATATTGGCTATCTGTACTATGATGTTCTAGACCAAGAAAACATACATAAAGCAGTTCAAGAAGCTTTTTTATATGAAGAAAAAATTAAAAATTCATTCACTATCTCTTTGGAAGTCGAAAAGCGCTATGTGGAAATTGTAGGGGCTCCGATTTTTAATGACACAAAGAATTTGAAAGGTGCTGTTCTAGTTTTTCATGATATAACCGAGTTAAAGCGATCAGAACAAACAAGAAAAGACTTCGTAGCCAATGTATCTCACGAGTTGAAAACGCCTATGACCTCAATAAGAGGATTTGCTGAAACATTACTAGATGGTGCGATGGAAGAAGAGGAATTAAGGGAACAATTTTTAACAATTATTTTAAATGAGAGTCAGCGATTACAAACACTTGTTCATGATTTACTTGAGCTATCTAAACTTGAACATGACGAATTAAAATTAAATCGTAAATTGATAAACATTTCTTCATTGTTAGATGATATCCTTCCTATAGTAAGCCATCAAGCACAACAAAAAAATATAACTTTTAATACAACTGTTAAGAATACCATTGAAATTGTTGCTGATCCGGAGCGATTAAAGCAAGTATTTATAAATTTAATCAATAACGCCATTAACTATACCCCTAATAATGGAAATATCTCCTTGAGTATTGAAACAATTGACATGTTTGTTAGAATTATAGTTAGTGATAATGGAATCGGAATCTCTGAAGAATCAAGAGACAGGATTTTTGAGCGTTTTTATCGCGTTGATAAAGCAAGAAGTAGGAATACTGGGGGAACTGGGTTAGGTCTAGCCATTGTAAAACATATTGTTGAGGCCCATCAAGGTAGTATAAAAGTCGAGAGTAAGATAGATAAGGGCACAACATTTTGTATTTTGTTACCTAAACAATGAGATTAGGAAATGAAACGAAAACCACCTTTATTGTTTTCGTTTTTTTTTGTTTTTAAAATGTGAAACAAAAACTTATTCAGTTCGTATGTATTATTATGTAGTAGAAAAGGGGAAAGAATATGACGTTAAAACAAATATACAGTTGGATAGCAATTGTATTCGGAGTAGCTGTTTTAGGTGTTGTTGGATTCACAAGCTGGTTTACTGTTGATGAATCGGAGCAAGCTGTAATTGTAACATTTGGTCATCCGGAAGAAGGAATAACTGAACCAGGCTTACATTTTAAATTACCTTGGCCAATTCAAGAGGTTGAGACATTATCAAAAGAAACATTTAGTTTAGATTTTGGTTTTGGTCAAGATGGTAGTGATACCAATGAAACAGTTAGAATGATTACTGGAGATGAAAATATTGTCCAGGCAGATTTAGTTGTGCAATGGAAGATAACACAGCCTGCTAAATATTTATATAATTCAGAAGATCCTGAGCAAATATTATTTAATGCAACATCTGCTTCCCTTAGAGGGATTATTGGGTCAACAGTAATAGACGAAGCTTTAACATCAGGGAAAGCTGAAATTGAAAACGAAGTAAGAGAGTTATTAGTCACTTTAATGGATGATTATGATATAGGAATTTCAATTTCTGACGTTAAGCTACAAGAAGTAGACTTGCCAAATGAGGAAGTTCGTCAAGCATTTACTAAAGTTACAGATGCAAGAGAAACTATGAATACAAAAATAAATGAAGCTAGAAAATATGAAAACCAAGCGGTAGAAGAAGCTCTCGGTGAGAAAGATGCAATAATTTCAAGAGCAGAAGGAGCTAAAATTGCACTAATAGAGCGAGCAAGAGGTGACATTGCCGAATTTAACGCCCTCTATAATGCATACACTAATAATCCTAACATTACTAGACAACGACTTATCATTGAAACACTAGAGCAAGTGTTGCCAGATGCAAAAGTCTTTGTAATGAATGATGATGGAAATACATTAAAGTATTTACCGTTAACATCAAGTGGAAATCAAGAAACACCTAAACCTTCGGCTGCACCTGGTAGCAATAGCGAAACAACTGATGAGGAGGCCGAAACAAATGACAGATGATAATGTATTTGAGATGAAAAAGAAAACTCCTGATGATATAAAAAAGTATATAAAAATCGGGATTTCAATTCTTGTTTTAATAGTAATAATAGGCTTATTTATAAGCAGCATGTTTGTTGTCAAAGAAGGAGAATATAAAGTTGTTCGTCAGTTTGGAGAAGTTATTCGGTATGAAAGTGATCCTGGTTTAAAATTTAGAGTGCCAATTTTGCATACGATAACTACACTTCCAAACAAAAAAATGGTATATGATGTAACTGAGAAAGAAATTAATACATTAGACAAAAAGCGAATGATTATTGATAATTATGCTGTTTGGGAAATTAATAACCCAGAGCTTATGATTGCGAACGCAAGAACTGTACTAAATGCAGAAGCTCGTATGGGAGAGTTTATTTTCTCTGTTATAAGATCAGAGCTAGGAACAATGAATTACGATGAAATTATTAATGATGAAGGTTCAACTCGAGGTGGCTTGAATCAACGTGTTGCGGACAGGGTGAACACTTTGCTAGCAAGAGATGAGTATGGAATTGAAGTAGATGATGTTCGAATCAAGCGAACAGATCTACCTGCTGAAAATGAGGCGTCTGTTTTTAATCGTATGATTTCAGAGCGTGAGTCAAAAGCGCAAGAATATCTATCCCAAGGGGAAGCGGAGAAAAACAGAATAATCGCACAAACCGATCGTGATGTAACAGAAATGTTATCCATTGCTGATGCCGAAGCTGCAGAAATACGTGCCCAAGGTCAAGAAGAAGCGGCAGGAATGTACAATGAATCTTTCCAAAGAGACGAAGAGTTTTATCAATTGTATCGTACTTTGGAATCATATAAGGTGACTATTGACGGGGAGACAACTATTATACTCCCACAAGATTCACCATATACTGAATTACTTTTGGGTAATATAGAGTAAAAAGCGGATAAAAAAGGCTCCATTTCAGGAATAGTTGAAATGGAGCCTTTTTATCTTTTTTCTTCTACTTCATAATCATGGTAAAATAGATTATGTATAGAAACCAGGATTTTGTAAAGGAGAGCGAAAATGAAAAACAAATTGATACTAATTGATGGTAATAGTATAGCTTATCGTGCTTTCTTTGCTTTACCGTTATTAAGCAATGATAAAGGAGTATACACGAATGCGATATATGGTTTTACAACCATGCTTTTACGAATAATAGAAGACGAAAAACCTACGCACTTGTTAGTAGCTTTTGATGCAGGTAAAACTACATTTCGACATAAGACTTATAAGGAATATAAGGGTGGAAGACAAAAAACACCTTCTGAATTGTCTGAGCAGTTTCCACTTCTAAGGGAAATGCTAGATGCATTTCAAATTAGTCATTATCAGCTCGATCAATTTGAAGCGGATGACATTATTGGTACTCTTGCAAGAAAAGGTGAGAATGAGGATTTAGAAGTAAATGTGATTTCAGGAGATAAAGATTTATTACAATTAATTTCGGATAAAGTAACAGTTAGCATGACCAAAAAAGGACTTAGTGAGGTTGATAAATACACACCTTCCTTTTTAGATGAAAAATTGGAGATTAGACCTGATCAAATTATCGACATGAAAGCACTAATGGGAGACAGTTCGGATAATATCCCAGGTGTTCCTGGTGTTGGAGAAAAAACAGCAATAAAATTATTAAAGCAATATGAGAATTTAGAAAATCTTTACGATAATGTGGAAGAAATTAGCGCAAAAAAGTTAAAGGAAAAATTAGTGAATCATAAAGAAGACGCATTTATGAGTAAAGAATTAGTTACAATTAATTGTGATTCTCCAATAGAAATTAGTTTAAGTGACCTCACTTATCAAGGATATCAGGCTCAAAAGGTTAGTGAAATTTTTAAAGAATTGGGATTTCAATCATTATTAAATAGAATAGATGGGGAATATACAGATGATTCGTCTGTGCCTATTGATTTACCAGAAATTGATGTCACAATTGTTAACGATATAACTAAGGAATTATTTACGGGTGTAGAGGCTTTTGAAGTGGAGATGTTAGATGAAAATTATCATTTATCGTCTATAGAAGGGTTTGGACTGGTTAACAAACAAGGAAAATACTTTATCCCAGTGAATGTTGCAATTGAGTCTGATGCTTTCAAAGAATGGGCTGAAAATACTAATAATAAGAAGTGGGTATTTGATGCTAAAAAAGTTATAGTTTCTTTATTACACAAGGGTATACATATTAAGGGAATCGAATTCGACTTATTATTAGCTTCTCATTTAATTGATCCTTCAGAAAATAATCATGATATCCCAGCAATAAGTCACAGGTTAGGACAGAAGGGGGTCTTTTTTGATGAGGAGGTTTATGGTAAGGGAGCTAAGAGGAAGGTTCCGGAACTAGATAAGCTTGTTGAACATGTTGGAAGAAAAACCAACATGATTTACCAACTGAAAGAGACTGCAGAAGAAAAATTGAAGGAAAATGAACAATCAGAACTGTTAAAAGAATTAGAGTTGCCGTTAGCCTTAATATTAGGCGAAATGGAATTCACGGGAGTTTATGTAGACCAAAAAAGGTTAGAAAAAATGGGTGAAGATTTACAAGAACGCTTAAAAACAATTGAGAAAGAAGTACATGAATTAGCAGGAGAAACGTTTAACTTAAATTCTCCAAAACAATTAGGACCCATACTTTTCGAAAAATTAAGTTTACCAGTGATAAAGAAAACTAAGACTGGTTATTCAACATCAGCAGATATATTGGAACAACTTCAAGGAAAACATGAAATAATACCCAAGCTGTTAATGTATAGACAACTAGGAAAACTTCAATCAACATACATTGAAGGATTGTTAAGAGTAGTACATGAAGATACTAATAAAATTCATACTCGGTTCAACCAAGCCCTAACCCAAACTGGTCGATTGAGCTCAACCGAACCAAATCTACAAAATATCCCGATTCGTTTAGAAGAGGGTAAAAAGATAAGACAAGCTTTTACGCCTTCAAAAGAAGGATGGTTTATATTTGCTGCAGATTACTCACAAATTGAACTAAGAGTTCTTGCTCATATTGCAGGCGATGAGAAGTTAATAGAAGCCTTTAATGA
The DNA here is from genome assembly GCF_009649745.1 of Aquibacillus halophilus. GTDB lineage: Bacteria > Bacillota > Bacilli > Bacillales > Amphibacillaceae > Aquibacillus > Aquibacillus halophilus. The sequence continues at coordinate 93,351 of NZ_WJNG01000007.1, forward strand.
CGATATGGATATTCATACACGAACTGCTATGGAAGTTTTTCACGTTGAAGCAGGTGAGATAACTGACAACATGAGAAGACAGGCAAAAGCAGTTAACTTTGGTATTGTGTATGGAATAAGCGATTATGGCTTATCACAAAGCTTAGGCATTACTAGAAAAGAAGCTCAAAAGTTTATTGATCGCTATTTAGACTCCTATCCTGGGGTAAGAACCTATATGGAGGAAATTGTTCAGGATGCAAAGCAAAAGGGATACGTAACGACAATTATGAAACGTCGAAGATATTTGCCTGAAATCACAAGTAGGAATTTTAACCGAAGAAGTTTTGCAGAACGTACAGCCATGAACACACCGATTCAAGGTAGTGCAGCCGATATTATAAAATTAGCAATGATTAATTTAAGTATTAAGTTGAAAGAGGAAAATTTACAAGCACGTATGTTAATGCAGGTTCATGATGAACTTATCTTGGAAGCGCCTGAAGAAGAAATTGACTTGCTAAAAGATATTGTTTCTTCTGTGATGGAGAATGCTATTGAATTGAATGTACCATTAAAAGTTGATTATGCTTTTGGAAAGACATGGTACGACGCTAAGTAATATAAGGAGTAGAAAACTATGCCAGAATTACCTGAAGTAGAGACAGTAAGGAAAACATTAAAACAATTAGTACTAAATAAAACAATTAATGATATTTCAATATTTTGGCCTAAAATTATTAAGCAACCCGATGACGTTGAAGAATTTAAGCATCTAGTAATTGGACAGACAATTATGGATATTGAAAGAAAAGGTAAGTTTTTGTTATTTCAACTGAATGAGTATGTTCTAGTATCCCATTTACGGATGGAAGGTAAATATGGTGTTTTTAATCATCAAGAGCCTGTTTCAAAACATACTCATGTAATTTTCCATTTTAGAGAGGGAGATGAGTTAAGATACAATGATGTGCGTAAATTTGGCACGATGCATTTGTTTCGTAAAGGAGAAGAGCTTGTCTCAAAACCCTTAAATCAACTCGGACCGGATCCTTTTGAAGAAAAGTTCATACTTAATGATTTTTTTGATAAAATTCACAAAAGTGAACGGGCGATAAAAAATATTTTGTTAGATCAGAGTGTTGTCGCTGGTTTAGGGAACATATATGTTGATGAGACATTGTACAGGGCTCGTATTCATCCATTAAGAAAAGGAAGTCAGCTATCTAAGACGGAGGTTGAATCGCTTCAACACTTTTCCATTGAAACTTTAGCAGAAGCTGTTAAGCAAGGTGGGACAACCATTCGGTCTTATGTTAATAGTCAGGGTCAAATAGGAATGTTTCAACAGCAACTTTTTGCATATGGGCAAGAGAATAAGCCATGTAAGAATTGTGGTACCATGATATCAAAAATTAAAGTTGGAGGAAGAGGCACGCATTTTTGTGCTTCTTGCCAAAAAGAATAAAAGCACAAGGGAATAGCCCCATCCATATACTACAATACAGTAAAAAGTAATGGAAAAGGGGCTATTTAACATGGCTGAGATTACAACTTTTATGCTTCTAGCCTTTGCTGTTAGTCTAGATAGCTTTATGGTTGCTTTTACCTATGGACTTAGAAAGATGGTCTTACCACTTCGTTCGATATTAGTGATAACCATAATAACCGGTATTATTTTTTATCTATCCATGTTAATAGGCGAAATGATTGCCTCCTTTTTATCAGTATCAATTGCTGAATCAATTGGTGGTTGGGTGCTTATATTTATAGGGATTTGGGTTATCTATCAATTTTTCAGAACAGATAAATCGAGCAATGAGGGTGATCCAACACTTTTTAAGTTCGAAATAAAATCTCTAGGGATTGTTATTCAGATTCTAAAAAAACCAATGGTTGCTGATATAGATAACTCTGGTAAAATAACAGGTATTGAAGCATTTTTACTTGGGTTAGCACTCTCGTTAGATTCATTCGGAGCGGGTATAGGTGCAGCTATGTTGGGTTTTTCACCCCTAGTTGCAGCAGTAGGTATTGGAGCAACCACTGGACTTTTCTTAGCTATAGGATTGAAAAGTGGCTATTTATTTTCTTATTGGCATTGGCTACAACGATTAACTTTTGTTCCAGGTATTATACTAATTCTAATAGGTATCTTTAAAATGACATAAGGATGTTTGCTGAACATGACTATAACAATCGGATTGACAGGTAGTATTGCTAGCGGTAAAAGTACAATAGCTAAAATGATTATTGAAGAGGGAATACCTGTAATTGATGCAGATATTATTGCAAGGCAAGTAGTTGAACCGGGCGCGAAGGCTTATCATGAGATAATTGAAGCCTTTGGTCAGGAAATTTTGAATGCAGAAAAAGAAATAGATCGAAAAAAACTTGGCAACATTGTTTTTTCCGACAAATCGAAATTGAAGGAATTAAATTCTATTGTCCATCCTGCTGTTCGAGAAAAAATGTTAAAGCAAAGGGATGAATGGATAAATAAAGATGAAAAGGCTGTAATATTGGATATTCCTTTGCTTTTTGAAAGCAAATTAACTAATTTAGTTAACAAGGTACTAGTTGTCTATGTTGATGAACTGACACAATTGCAACGATTAAAAGCAAGGGATAAATTTTCTGAACAAGAAGCTTTAGATAGAATCCATTCCCAAATATCAATGAAAGAAAAAGCTAGCATGGCGGATGCTGTTATTGATAATAACGGAACGAAGGAAGAGTCAAAGAAGCAACTAAAGGCTGTGTTAACTAAATGGGGAATTCCAATATGACTAACAAAATGGCATTAATATTTTGATTAGTGCTATTTTTTATATTCATATCATTGGATAAAGACCCTAGGTATATCCTATAATAAGGAATAGGCACTTTAAACAAGTATTTGGTGTTCCTATTCAATAATCCTGTATCAGGAATGAAAAGAAAGAATTTCCTTTTTCAAAAGAAAAAAAAGAAATCTTTCTTGCCAAAACGGGGTAAACCATATATACTTTTTTTTGCACGTAAAACTTGTTAAAATTTGTACAAGTTTTATGTGTAATAAAAACCTTTACTTTCTGAAAATTGTTGAGGTTAAGTAATCTTCTGAATAGATGCGTTAATAATGGGTGCTTAAAGGGTTAGAACCTCTTAGGACTAACTTTCCCCCGTGGTGCCACATGCATTTTATTTAGAGGTCAATATGTTAGGGGGAGATAATACAATGGATACTATGGGAAGACACGTAATTGCTGAAATGTGGGACTGTAATATAGATAAGTTAAATGATGTGGGATTAATTGAACAAATATTTGTGAATGCAGCGTTAAAAGCAGGTGCTGAAATTCGAGAAGTAGCTTTTCACAAATTTGCTCCTTATGGAGTTAGTGGTGTGGTTATTATTTCTGAGTCTCATTTAACAATCCACAGTTTTCCGGAACATGGATATGCTAGCATCGATGTTTACACTTGTGGAGATATTATAGACCCAAACGTAGCAACAGACTTCATTGCTGAATCCTTAGAATCGCAGAAGTGTGAGAAGGTAGAAGTACCTCGTGGTATGGGACCAGTTGACGTTAAACAATTTAATGCACTCTAATTAAATTGTGACAAAAAACTTTAAAAGTTTTAACCCTTGTTATTTATAACAAGGGTTTTTTTATGTTTATGTTCAACTTTAAGTTTTTAATTAAACCTCAGCAATTGTCAACTACCCATCATAAAGGTTGATATCGTGTTCTATAGCAAAACATGTTAAAATAAATTATGATCAAAAATAAATTCTGATATAATAATTGATAATGAGGTGTAGGGGATGAGTTTTCGACAAATTATTTCAAAGTATTTTAATAATCATTCAGAAACAAAAGAGGATCATTGGGATCCAAAATTAAAAACACATTATTTTAAGACAACCAAGGATAGAGGTTTCAAGTCCGTTGAGGATTTTTTCAAACAATCATCAAAATTTGAATTTGTTGCAGGTTCTGAGGAGCATGGAGAAATTAGTGCTAATTATAAAAGTGGTGGTAGAAAGGCCTTTGTCATTGCTACTGTTATTATGGTCAAGCCTTTTCGTACTGCAATCGATTTTTCAGTTACTACAGAATCCATGATTCCATTTGACTTAGGACATAGCCATAATCTTATTCCTACTTTATATAATGACCTAAAGAAAGACTTAACATATTTAGAAACTTCAAGATAATAAGGTAACTTTTTAATGGGGCTGATGAAATGAAATGTCCGAATTGTCAACACAAAAGTACAAAAGTATTAGACTCTAGACCGATTGAAGAGGGAAGATCCATAAGACGAAGAAGGGAATGTGAATCTTGTTCTTTTCGTTTTACAACCTTTGAGCGCTTAGAAGAGGTCCCGTTAATTGTGGTCAAAAAAGAAGGTACAAGAGAAGAATATAGTAGGGACAAGCTAATGCGAGGTCTTATAAAGGCGTGCGAAAAAAGACCTGTTGCCTTAGAGCAAATTGAAGCAATCGCAATTGAGGTTGAAGTAGATTTACGTAATCGTGGAACATCGGAAACACCAAGTAAAGAGATTGGTGAAATGGTAATGGATCGCTTATCATCGGTTGATGAGGTCGCTTATGTTCGATTTGCATCTGTCTATAGGCAATTTAAGGATATAAGCGTATTTTTGGATGAATTAAAGGATTTAATTCGAACTGACAAAAAGTAACAACTGAGCCAGACCGGCTCTTTTTCTTTTTAAAATTTTAGACATAGATTTAGAAGGGGTTAGAAAAATGATGCAACAAAATATTGGTAAATTACTACCGATTGAAGGCTACTATGTGATATTTCGTGGTGAAATATCAACTACTTATTTTCAGTCATTGACCCATTTATATCAACCACTAATTGGTATCCACGCCATCTCACTTTATCAAACACTTTTAAGTGAAAATGTACTAAGAAATAATCCGAAAAACCCACAAACTCATCATACTTTAATGAATTACTTATCATTACCGCTAGATGAAATATATCAAGCCCGATTAAAACTAGAAGCTATTGGATTACTAACGACATTTAAGGAAGATGTCGACCAGGGAAAAACTTATATTTATCAGCTAAATCCACCATTTTCTTTTAAAGAATTCTTTTCTGACGGTATGTTATCTCAACTTTTACAACATCAATTGGGTGAAAATAAATATACTGACTTAATAGAGACATTTAACAATTCACATACTTCTTTTTCAAAATTAGGTCAAAATGTTACAGCAAGTTTTAATGATGTTTTTCAAACAAACGAAGGTATATTTAAAAAAAATAATTCAAAAGATACTAATTTTAGTATAGATAAGATTAACAATGGACCATCTATCGCTTATGACATTCTTGACTTCGAATGGATTGAACAAATTTTGAGTCAAAGAATGTTACCAGTCGCGAAGATCATGAGTCCAAAAAACAAAAAACTAATGACCCAAATGGTTGTTCTATATGACCTAACAAATCAAGATTTAGAAAAAGCTTTATTATGGGCAGTAAGTGATGAAAATTTATTGGATATTCAAGAATTTAAAACTGCATGTCAAGATTTGATGCAGACAAGGCAAAAAAATACTGATGTAAAGCAAGTAAATAGCAAAGACGGATTTAAATTTACAGATTCTAGTAATTCTGAAAAAACATTAAGTAAAGAAGATCAATTTATTAACATGTTAGAGACCATTTCCCCTAAACAATTACTAGAAGATTTGTCAGGGGGAAATGAAGCATCATCACAAGATTTAAAAGTGATTGGAGATGTCATGTCTCAACAAGGTTTAGCCCCTGGTGTCATGAATGTATTGATTCATTATGTTCTTCTAAAAACAGATATGAAGCTAACAAAAGCTTATTTAGAAAAAATTGCAAGTCATTGGGCTAGAAAAAATGTTACTACTGTTAGACAAGCAATGACTCTTGCTAAATCAGAAAGTAATAAGTATCAGCAATGGGGAACTAATAAGCAACAGTATTATAAAAAACCAAGTAAAAAGGAAATTGTCCCTGATTGGTTTACGGAAAGAAAAACAGGCGAACAAAATGAAAATAAGAAAAAATCTACTTCTGATGATCAGAATAAAGAGGACATTGAAAAGCTTTTACAGAACTATACAAAAAATAAGAAATCTAATCATTTATAAGGGTGATTTAAAATGGAACCGATCCAAGCCTCACTTAAAAAGTGGATGAGAGATAATAAGAATTTCCAAACTAATTACAACCAGATGCGAATTGAGATCTTAAATGATCCCGAAGTTAGTCGAATTATTGATAGTCACCCTGAATTTACAGAAAAAGATATAGATAGAAATTTAATGAAACTATACGAGTTTAGGTCACAGTCCAAACATCATTGTGCCGACTGTCCTTCACTTGAACAATGTATAAATATACTGCCTGGTTATTCTCCTCACCTTGAAGTAGAGAATCACGATATCCGTCTATCATATGATAGATGCCATAGGAAAATCCAAAGAGATGAACAACAAAAAAAGCAAGCTTTAGTAAAAAGCCTTTACATGCCTAAGGACATCTTAGAAGCTTCTATTAATGGATTGGATCATAAGGATAATGAAAGGCATGAAGCAATACGTGAAGCGGTTTCTTATATCCAATCAATCGGCACGAAACAGGCTGACAAAGGAATATATTTTCATGGGCCATTTGGTGTAGGGAAAACATATTTTCTCGGAGCTATTGCCAATGAACTTGCCGAAAAACGCATTTCTTCCATGCTAATCTATATGCCAGAATTCGTAAGAGAAATTAAAGCATCACTGAAAGATGATTCTATTAATGAAAAAATTGAGCATTTCAAAAAAGTACAAGTGTTAATGTTAGATGATATTGGAGCAGAGTCCTTGTCTGCTTGGTTTAGAGATGAAATATTAGGTTCGATTCTGCAATACCGAATGATGGAAAGATTACCTGTGTTTTTCAGTTCGAATTACAGTTTGAAGCAACTAGAACATCATTTAGCTACATCGAATCGTGGAGACACAGAAACGGTTAAAGCAGGAAGAATAATTGAAAGAATTAAGCAAGTAAGTAAAGAAGTTTCTCTATATGGGTATAACCGGAGAGGCTAAACTCACAATAGAAAAAAACTATGTCTAAGATGTAAAAAGACATAGTTTTTTTCTATTAAATACTTTTCCTGAATTCTATCATCTTTAAATTTTAACTAGATAATACATTTTTTAATTCAATCTCCCATATAATGTAACAGTTTGAGCGTGGTGAGGGTGATAAGTATTGTTTGAGGTATATTTTGAATCTAATAAAGAGGCAGTAACATTTTGTCAACGTCTGTTCCAGTACGATAAATATTTTATTATTCATTGGAAAACTAATGATGAATGGGGGAATCAGATAAAGATTGAGGTGACTAATTCAGTTGCGAATCAACCACAAGTTATTGCAAGGGCAATGACTGACGTATTTATTAATCACAGAGAAATTAACTGGGTCAAACAGATGGTGACAAACAACTACTATTATAAGAATAAGGAGGAGATATATAGAATTATTGAGCTTGCCCAATCGATAATCTCAGGTAGTGATTTTGAGCTAAACAAAGTTGTTAAAAGTAAGCCGAGGAACACACTGTTTAACTTGTTTCAAACTTATACTAGTGAAAATATTGTCCATTATGATTCAATAGTGAATTTTCGTTTTCAATCATACCGAAATGAACTAATGGATGTGATCGGACTAGCCATTGATGAATACAAACGTGAAGAAGAATACCAATCTTTTATTGAATCATTAAGAGAATATGTATCAAGAAAAGGTACGTATTATTCAACGGTTCATGTAATCCAAGGTCACAATTTCAGGTATTACCAATCTGATGGTAATCCATTTTCAAATTCAGAGTTGATAGAAATGATAAAAAAAGAACCATTATACATAGTTGGATTAGATGAAGAGGAATTAAACTTAACCCCATTATTAACAATGGCGCCAAAGGAAATTATTATCTATGGAAATAATCCATCAGAAGCTAAAACATTAACCATCATTAATATATTTCAAGAAAAAGTAAAGTTTAAACCTTTAAAGAAATTCCCGTATCCAATTTTTTTAAAAACTAAGTCGTAAATGTGCTTGATTTTTTATGATTCTATCGCTATAATACGTTCATATATTAATTTAAGCACATTGGTTTTGATGAGGACAATATTTTATGAAAGAATACAAAGAGAGGGAAGTCATAGGCTGCAAGCTTCCTGTATATCTGCATAAAATTACCACCTCTGAACTCTGTTTTCGAAAACTATTAAGTGAGTAGTTAGCAGCGATTTGTCTACGTTACAGATTCTTAACGAGCCGTATATTGATACGGGAATTAGGGTGGAACCACGAGCAATGCTCGTCCCTTTGCATAATTGCAAAGGGACGGGCTTTTTTGTTTTTCTTTTTAATGAAAAAATAAGGAGTGAAAGTAATGTCAAAACAAATCATCATAGCATTTCCTGATGGAACTAAGAAAGAGTTCCCTCAAGGTACAACTGGGGAAGATATCGCAGCATCTATTTCACCAGGTCTTAAAAAGCAAGCACTTGCCATTAAATTAGATGGTATTCTGTATGATTTACGTAGAGAATTAACTCATAATGGTGAAATTGAGATTGTCACAAATAAAAGCGAAGATGGCATTGAGATTATGCGCCATTCTACTGCTCATCTATTAGCACAAGCTGTTAAAAGACTATATGGGAATGTCAAGCTAGGTGTTGGCCCAACAATCGAGAATGGCTTTTACTATGATATTGATATGGAAGAGTCGATTACACCAGAAGACTTACCACGTATTGAAAAGGAAATGCAACGAATTGTTGATGAAAATTTAGAGATTACCCGTAAAGAGGTTTCCCGAAACGACGCGATAGAAATGTTTAAAGAGATTGGAGATCATCTAAAATTAGAACTAATTGATGCTATTCCGGAAAATGATACAGTAACAATTTATCAACAAGGTGAGTTTTTTGATCTTTGTCGCGGAGTTCACGTACCATCAACTAGTAAAATAAAAGTATTTAAATTATTAAGTATATCTGGTGCATATTGGCGTGGAGACAGTAAAAATCAAATGCTACAGAGAATTTATGGTACTGCCTTTGAAAAGAAGAGCCAACTAGAGGAATATTTAAAGTTTCGAGAAGAGGCAAAAGAACGCGACCATCGTAAATTAGGAAAAGAGTTGCAGCTGTTTACAGTCTCACAACAAGTAGGTCAAGGATTACCCTTATGGCTTCCAAAGGGTGCAACAATTCGTCGCACTATTGAACGCTACATTGTAGATTTAGAAGAGCGCCTTGGTTATGATCATGTATATACACCGGTTTTGGGAAATGTTGAACTGTATAAGACTAGTGGTCATTGGGATCACTACAAAGACGATATGTTTCCAACTATGGAAATGGACAATGAGGATCTAGTGTTAAGACCGATGAATTGTCCACATCATATGATGGTATATAAAAATGAATTGTACAGCTACCGGAACCTTCCTGTTAGAATAGCAGAACTTGGAACAATGCACCGTCATGAAATGTCAGGAGCTCTAGCAGGATTACAACGTGTTCGAGCGATGACTTTAAACGATGCGCACATTTTTGCAAGACCAGATCAATTAAAAGATGAATTTATTCGTGTGGTACAGTTAGTGCAAAATGTCTATAAGGACTTTGGCATCGATGATTATTATTTCCGTTTATCATACCGTGATCCAGAAGATAATGAAAAATATGTAGACAATGATGAAATGTGGGAAAAAGCACAAGCCATGTTAAAGGAAACAATGGAGGACATGGAGTTAGATTACGTAGAAGCTGAAGGTGAAGCAGCATTTTACGGTCCTAAACTAGATGTAATGGTTAAAACTGCCCTTGGTAAAGATGAAACACTTTCCACTGTGCAACTTGATTTCCACTTACCTGAACGTTTTGATTTAACTTATATTGGTGTAGACGGGAAAGAACATCGTCCAGTAGTAATCCACCGTGGCGTTGTTTCAACAATGGAAAGGTTTGTTGCCTTTCTTATCGAGGAGTATAAGGGAGCGTTTCCAACATGGCTTTCACCAGTACAAGCTAAAATCCTTCCTGTTTCGGCTGATGTACATTTAGACTATGCTAAAAAAGTTGAAGACGAGTTACGTTTACAAGGTGTCCGTGTAGAAGTTGACCAAAGAGACGAGAAAATTGGTTACAAGATTAGAGAGGTCCAAATGCAAAAAGTTCCTTTTGCTTTGGTAGTTGGTGATAAAGAGATTGAAAGCAATTCTGTCAATGTCCGTCGATATGGTGAGAAAGATTCAGAGACTAAACCGTTGAGTGAATTTATCTCAGAAATCAAAGATGAAATTCAAAATAGAGTGTTACGCAACAAATAATAACAAAAGCAATCTATTTATAGTATAAGTCTCTTTCATAGGTTTTCTTGCTATTTAATTTATGGAGTTGATATAAAATGCGTCTTAACTTTGTCGTGACTTACCCCCATCCTTTATAGGATGAGTGATCATCCAGCGCTTCGGAAAAACGCTCCCTTTCCATGGGGAACGCTTCAGCCTCCTCACGAGGAAAACGCTCGTTGCGGGGTCTTCAGACTGTTCCTTTCCCATAGGAGTGTCGCATTTTTCCGAAGCTTTGAATAGCTTTCTGTTCAGGTGATAAGAACTCCAAGATATGCACAAAATAGAATTTTTATGTATTTAATACACTAGTAGAGTGTTTATAACTTCAATAAACCAACCAACAGCTATTTAATCTTATCTGTTGGTTAATTGGAGCGGAGGGCAGTCGACTCCAGCGGGAAAAGCGACGTCTGAAAATCCCGCAGGAAGCGGTTTTCTTCCGAGGAAGTTGAAGCGTTGCCCGCGGAAAGCGACTGCCCGGAGCGCAAATCACCATGTTAGTTTTGGCACAGTCTGTAGATTTTGTGTCAAAACAACTAATATATTAAAAAGAATTACGTAATTTAGAAACAGTACACCAATTTGATTCTGGTGTGCTGTTTTTTTATATATTTACTACATGTAACTTTCCATTTAATCCATTCGTCTTATTTTATAGCATTAAAAAAAGATGAGGAGTACAAAAAATGAGTAAAAATATATACTTATTTTCACTACTATTTTTATTTATAACCCTATCCGTTGATGCTGCACCTGACCCAGATGAGGTTGAAAGAATAAAAGGAAATTCTTCTCTACAAGTCGAAGGGGAGGTTATAACCGACAAATTACATTCTGATGTAGAAGGAAGTTATCCTAGTCAGGTTCGTAAAATGCAGTTAAAAATAAAAGAGGTAACAAAACAACCAACAGGTCTTACAATAGGTCCAGAAGATACGCTGTCCATTTTTTATTCTTATGTTCCATCATGGGTCCAATTGGCAGGTGGAGAAAAAATGGATATCATAGTTGGAGATGAGATTGAAATATGGTTGGAAAAATACGGAAATAGTTGGAAGCCGGCTCTTAGTGGTGAGACAGTTAATCATCTTGTGAAAGTCGAGCCAAGAAAGGAACCAATTCCAGAACCCTTTTCAAATAAGCTAAAACAAACAGTTCAGAATAATACAGGATACATAGTTTTAGGTGGAATTATAGTACTAGTATTTTACATGGGACTATTGATAAGAAAGTTTATGAAGTTTCGTTTATCATGAGATTGCTATCAATATTATCTAAATCAAACAGCAAATGCTTTAAAAAATATTAAAAACCATTAATTTTTTTATTGTAATCTATAGAAAAGTTAGTTATGATAGATAGGTTGTTGCAAAACTTATACACCACTTATTGACATTATATTTCACTTGTGATATTATTTTATAGGTATGGAATTGAATATGATCTTGAGACAAGTAGAAGCACCCGCTTCTCACCTGATTGACGCAATGTGCAGTTGACAGGTAATTATTCTGATTAAAAACAGGAGATGTGTGGGTGCAATGTGTACCGACACTTTTTTAATTTGAAAAAATTTATAAAAGTTCGTGGGATAGTTTAACACCGACTTGTCGTTGAAAGGTTACATTTTTTGAAAATCTATGGAGGTGGCTGATTATTAGCAAAGATATGAATGTCAATGAGAAAATTCGTGCACGTGAGGTTCGTCTCATTGATTCAAATGGGGATCAACTTGGCGTGAAAACTCGTCAAGAAGCGTTAGAAATTGCTCAAACTAGAAATCTAGATCTTGTACTTGTTGCACCGAATGCAAAACCACCGGTGTGCCGTATTATGGATTTTGGTAAATATCGTTTTGAACAACAAAAGAAAGAAAAAGAAGCTCGTAAAAACCAAAAGATTATTAACGTTAAAGAAGTTCGTCTTAGCCCAGGAATTGAAGAACATGACTTTAACACAAAATTACGCAATGCTTTAAAGTTCCTTGAAAAAGGTGACAAAGTTAAAGTATCTATTCGTTTTCGCGGACGTGCTATTACTCATAAAGAATTAGGACAAAAAGTTCTTGAGCGCATGGCTGAAGCATGTAAGGAGCTTTCCACGGTAGAACAAAGACCCAAAATGGAAGGTCGTAGCATGTTCTTAATGCTTGCACCCGTAAACGAAAAACAATAAGGCACTTATAAAGAATTAATAAGTTTTAGCTTACAAGGAGGAACTACTCATGCCAAAAATGAAAACACATAAAGGTAGTGCAAAACGTTTTAAAAGAACAGGTTCTGGGAAAGTAAAACGCTCCCATGCATATACTAGTCACTTATTTGCTAACAAATCAACAAAGCAAAAACGTAAACTACGTAAGGGTACACTTGTTTCAGCAGGAGATTATAAGCGCATTAAGCAAATGTTACCAAAAAAATAAACTCAAGCTTCCATCAGTTACTTTCTGATGTTAGTTGAACCAATCATGGTCCTAAAACTGTTAGCTACTTTCTTCCTGAAAGTGAGTTAAGAATTGTTATTCACCATGGAAATGCAAACTTACAAATAGATTCGTTGATATATAATAGGAGGGAATTACTATGCCACGTGTTAAAGGTGGAACAGTTACGCGTAGACGTCGCAAACGCGTATTAAAACTAGCAAAAGGTTATTATGGTGCAAAACATGCACTATTTAAAACAGCAAAACAACAGGTAACAAAATCAGGTCAATATGCTTATCGTGACCGTAGAAATAAGAAACGTGATTTCCGCAAACTTTGGATTGCACGTATTAACGCTGCAGCACGTATGAATGGACTAACTTATAGCCGTTTAATGTTTGGTTTAAAGCAAGCAGGTATCGAAGTTAATCGTAAAATGCTTTCTGATCTTGCAGTAAATGACCAACAAGCATTCACTCAACTAGCTGAACAAGCAAAATCAGCACTTAAATAATTGATCAAATAAAGGACCATTTCTTCTAATGAAATGGTCCTTTATTTTAATTGGATAATACTGAATCAACAAATTTTAAAAGAGTAGGTGCCCAAAATATGGAGACGATATATATTTTAATAGGCTATGCCTTAATTATTAATGTTGTTGCGTTTTTTACAATGGGGATAGATAAAAAGCGTTCCAAAGCTGGAGCATGGAGAATATCTGAAAAGACAATTTGGAGCCTTGCATTTATTGGAGGAGCGATTGGTAGTTCTTTCGGAATGAGATTGTTCAGCCACAAGACAAAACATCGTTCCTTTCAATATGGATTACCGATTCTTGGGATTTTAGAAGCTTTCATCTTTTTTTATCTTATTTACCGTATTTCTAATTAATACAATCATTAATATTTTTTATGTCATAATAGCTCGTCTCTTGTCATACATATTAATAGACACATAGAGAAGGGGGCTATCTATGGAATACATAAGTACTTACTTGATGGCCATCATTGAAACGGGTGGATTGTTCGCTCCATTGTTATTCATCGGATTTCATTTACTTAGGCCTATGTTTTTTCTCCCAGTAGTATTTATTTGTATTTCAGGAGGTATCTTGTTCGGGGCAGTAGCAGGTGCTCTTTATTCCGTTATAGGTATAACACTTTCAAGTTTAATATTCTATAAAATGGTCAAGTGGATGCCCAACACCTTTGAAAGATTGGTGAAAATGAAACACAAACTAATTGGAGAAAATTCTAGGTTTACAACGCCACAAATTGCTCTTCTAAGATTAGTACCTTTTATCCATTTTCATTTGTTGTCACTATGTATTTTGGAAATATCAAGCAGCTTTAAAGATTATATGAGATCATCCCTTTATTCTAATATACCTCTTGCGGTTGTTTATACATCTGTAGGTAAATGGATATCAACTTTTTCGCCAATAATAATGGGAAGTTTGCTACTTGGACTGTTACCTTTCTTATATTTGTTAAGAAGGAAGGAAATAAGTATTAAATGGGAAGACTTTTTTGGAGTTCAGTCCACAAAAACCGGTGGCATATAAATCCATCTGATGGCTCGTAATTCTTAAGATGAGTAAAGTACCCTCTACCAGAAATTCTCTTGGTAGGGGGTACTTTATACTTTAGTCAGAACAAGTTTGTTAATCGGATACTTCCATTCTATCTCAGCGTGTGGATATCTTATTAATATTTCTTGCTCTAAGAAATATAAATCATCTCTCTCTAACCCTTTTAACTCTCCTGGATTACGGGCATGAACATTAATATTGATAACATCAAATGATTTTTCAGTTGTACCTAAATATTTTTCACCCTCAAATAAAAATCCTTTATAAGTCATAAGTAAATTCTTTTTTATATTATCAGAGTCATCAAGAAAATAAAAAGACTTTTTTTCTTTAGCAACCTCCAATTTTCTTTTTGGATTCATAATATATTTATAAGCAGTGTATAAGAGCATTATCATAGCTATTATTATTAATAATCTAAATATTAAAATTATCATTTTCATCGACTCCTAAATTAGTCTTCAATACTTAATACGGTTGATAGCTAGTTATGGTTTCACTTTAATTAGTATTTACATGTTATAATCGAAAAAAGTTTAAAAAGGAGTAGTTGCAATGGAATGGAGTCATTTATTTAACATGCAAAAACAATTAGATTCATACATAGAATCAAATCATCAACTAGATTCGATTGATCTGTTTGATAAGAAAGTACTAGCCTTGCTAGTAGAAGTTGGAGAGCTTGCTAACGAAACTAGATGCTTCAAATTTTGGAGCAAAAAGGCCCCGAGTGAAAACAAAGTTATCTTAGAAGAGTATGTTGACGGACTTCATTTTATTTTGTCTCTTGGGTTAGATAAAAATCTCACTTTTAATTCTGCAAAAATGGAAGGTTCTTTTAACATTACTGATCATTTTAATAATGTGTTTAAGGAAATCATAGCATTTAAAAGTGAACCAAGTAAAGAAAAGTACAACAAACTCTTTAATACATATATTGCTTTAGGAAGTAAACTTGGCTTTGATGAAAAAAGTGTACAAGCTGCTTATTTTGAGAAGAATAAGGTTAATCATGAAAGACAAGATAAAGGATATTAATTGTATTTTTTGTTTATTGAACCGAAAAAGGCTATACTTTTAGTTGAATTATCATAAAGGAGGATGTATTACATATGGCAAATACCAAAGAAACATTAACCATGCTAAAAGAATTAACTGATGCTAGAGCGATATCTGGTAATGAAAAAGAAGCACGAGATGTAATGAATAAATATATCTCTCCATATGCAGATGAGGTTTTTACGGATAATTTAGGTAGCTTAATTGCAAAAAAAATAGGCAAAGATAATGGACCTAAGATTATGGTAGCAGGACACTTAGATGAAGTCGGATTTATGGTAACACGTATTGATGAAAAAGGATTTGTTTATTTTCAGACGGTTGGTGGGTGGTGGAGCCAGGTAATGCTTGCCCAACGTGTTACGCTCCTTACAAATAAGGGTGATGTGACAGGTGTAATTGGTTCTAAACCACCTCATATTTTACCTCCAGAAGCACGAAAAAAGCCTGTAGAGATTAAAGATATGTTTATTGACATAGGTGCAACTAGTAAAGAAGAAGCGACAGAGTTTGGCGTACGTCCTGGTGATTCAATTGTTCCTTATTTTGAATTCACACAGATGAAAAATGAAAAACTATTGTTAGCAAAGGCCTGGGATAACCGTATTGGTTGTGCAATTGCAATCGAAGTAATGAAGCAATTGAAGGGTGAAAGCCACCCTAACATTGTGTACGGTGTTGGAACAATACAAGAAGAAGTAGGTCTTCGTGGAGCAAAGACATCTACAAATGCAATAGAGCCAGATATTGGTTTCGCAGTTGACGTTGGTATTGCTGGTGACACGCCTGGAATTTCTGATAAGGATGCAGATAGCAAAATTGGAGAAGGGCCACAAATAATCCTTTATGATGCATCAATGATTTCACACAAAGGTCTTCGTGACTTTGTGCTAGATACTGCTGATGAAAAGAAGATTCCATATCAATATGCTACTATGCCAGGTGGTGGAACAGACTCAGGATCTATTCATCTAACCGCAAACGGTGTACCGGCACTGTCAATCACAATTGCTACCCGTTATATTCATACACATGCCGCTATTCTTCATCAAGACGATTTTGAAAATGCTGTAAAGCTAATTGTTGAAGTTATAAAGAGATTAGATGCAGATAAGGTGAAGGAAATTACTTTTAGTTAAGAAAAGAATTTAAAAGGGTGTCACCAAGTTTTTGGGACACCCTTTTAAAAAATTATGCGTTATAACTATTCATTACTTTTAGTACATAGTTTTGTGTTTCTTTAAATGGAGGGATTCCTTGATGTTTATCGACATTGCCTGGACCAGCATTATAAGCAGCTAACGCCAAATTGACATCGCCGTTATATCGATCCAGCATTTGTTTTAGATAACGCGTTCCTCCAAAGATATTTTCTTTGGGGTCAAAAGAATTTTCTACACCTAGGCCTCTGGCAGTTGATGGCATCAATTGCATTAAACCTTGTGCTCCAGCCCCACTTACTGCATGTGCATTAAAGTTAGATTCTGTTTGAATTACTGATCTTATTAATTTTTCCTCGACGCCATATGTGTTTGATGCTTGGTGAATCAAATCATTAATTTCATTAGTTGAGTTCATAGGTGTTGAGATTTTTATGTTAGGTATGTAATTATTTAATGGGAAATCTTTAGATGTAGCCAAAGTATGAGCATTACTATCTGAACTTGCTGTTGTAAGTAGGTTATTTAGAATTTGTTGAAAAGCTTGATCCATTGCTGAGGATTGGGAAGAATATGAATTATTGTTCGTCAGTAAAGACATTGCTTGTATTTGCATTAGATTTTGCATATATTTAATATCCATCATATTCCCTCGCTTATCGACATTTTTTTACAATCTCGTTAAGTGTAGTTTACAGGATTTGCGAATGATAGGCAATTTAATTTTATATTTCGATATAACTAAAGAATTAAGGTAAATAAAAAAGGCTGTTCATTACAATTGAACAACCCCCTTTTTAACAAAGACTTTATTGACCTTGTCTTACCCCTTGTTCAAGTGTTTTAAGCATTTCTTGCTTATCATTGTTATCGGAATGCTGCCACAGAACTTCAAAAAACACTCCTAATCCAGGTAACATTTTTTCTTCTCCATTTTGAATTGCATCAACAATGGTAGCTTCCAATTCTTCCGAGTTATTATCGGATACATTAGATAATATTGCATTTCTTAAATTTAAATCCATTTCTTTCACCTCTAATTAAGTATTTGGTATTCAACTGACTATCTAGGAAAACTATACATTTAACAGGAGTTTTCGCAGATAATATATAATTAGTTTGACCCTATAAGGTTGAAATATGTATGATGAAATTAAAATAGCTAAGGATGATTTGATGATAACATCAGTACAAAATAGTAAGGTAAAAGAATGGAATAAACTCAAAAAAAAGAAAGATAGAGAAAGAACTAATTCATTTCTAGTTGAAGGAAATCATCTAGTTCAAGAGGCGTACGACAGTAATTGGAATATAAAAGAGATAATAATCGAAGAGGGAACTGTCTTACCGAGTTGGCTAGGCAATAAGGATGTTACGTATGTCTCTGACCATGTTTTCAAATCCATAACTGATACAAAAACACCACAAGGAATAGCGGCAGTCGTAGAAATGAAAGAGCCAAGTCAGCAAGAGTTAAATCGGATTGTGATTTTGGATACTGTTCAAGATCCTGGAAATTTAGGTACTATTATCCGTACCGCAGATGCTGCAGGTTTTGATGCGATTATACTTGGTGACGGAACGGTTGATTTGTATAACGAAAAGGTAATTAGGTCAACTCAAGGTTCGGTGTTCCACTTACCTATATTTCAAAAAAATCTACATAATGAAATTCCCTCTTTAAAAGAAAGAGCTTTTCAAGTGTGGGCATCGACTTTAGAAGGTGCAAAGGCTTATACAAATCTGCCCATCCCTGATAAAGTAGCTTTAATCGTAGGGAATGAAGGCTCTGGAATCCAGCCTTCTATTATTGATTTAGCGGATGAAAAAGTACATATTCCTATATACGGACAAGCTGAATCATTAAATGTTAGTGTAGCCACCGGCATATTGCTTTATCATATAGCAAACCAAAAAAAATAAAAATTCCTATTCCTGATGGGAAATCAGCCTTTTTTGTTAGAAAGTTAGTACTTAAGGTTGCATCTTTGCTTTGCTTTTTCTATAATAAGAAAATAATAAGAATATCGACAGGCAAAGAAAGAGTCAGTAAACAGTTGCAGAATCGTTATAAGGGAGAAAATGCCGTAGACTGAAAGCATTTTTACCGAGGTAACTGTTGAATATTCACTCTTGAGCCGACACTGGGACCTTGTCGCTTGAGCGCAAGTAAAGGTGTTCCGGATTTATTCCGTTATCAAGCTCAAGTGGACATATTTTTACATGTGTCAACAAGGGTGGTACCGCGATCTTACAAGTCTCGTCCCTTTATTTTAGGGGCGAGGCTTTTTTATGCTTTTTCGAGATCTGAGAAAACGGGTAAATGCAGGTCGTCAGTACATAAATTAGAGGAGGTTATTTTTTATGAAGGAACGGTTAAAAGAACTGCAGTTAGAAGCGTTAGAACGAGTAGAGAAAGCATCTACTCTATCGGATCTTCAAGATATTCGTGTCGCTTATCTTGGTAAGAAAGGTCCAATTACAGAAGTATTACGAGGTATGGGTAAATTATCACAAGAAGAACGACCAATTATCGGCGAACTTGCTAATAAGGTTCGAGAGGGTATTGCAAATGAACTTGATGTCAAGAAAGCGAAGTTAGAGGCTAAAGAATTGGATAAGAAATTAGAACAGGAAACGATTGATATAACCCTTCCTGGAAGGCCAGTTCAAGTTGGAGGACCGCATTTGTTGACTAGTATTGTTCAAGAAATCGAAGACTTGTTTATTGGAATGGGCTTTGAGATAAGAGAAGGCCCAGAGGTTGAAACAGATTATTATAACTTTGAAGCTTTAAATTTACCAAAGGGACACCCTGCTAGGGATATGCAGGACTCCTTTTACATTACGGAAGATCTATTATTACGTACACATACATCACCAGTACAGGCACGTACTATGGGTGAATACAAGGGAAGTCAACCAGTTAAAATGATTTGTCCTGGCAAAGTGTATCGTCGTGATACGGATGATGCGACACACTCCCATCAATTTACTCAGGTTGAAGGGTTATATGTTGATAAAGACGTTAGAATGAGTGATTTGAAAGGTGTCTTAAACAGTTTTGCTAAACAGTTATTTGGTGAAGATAGGGAAATTCGATTACGACCTAGTTTCTTTCCATTTACCGAACCATCTGTTGAAATGGATATCTCTTGTAAAGTTTGTAATGGAAAAGGTTGTTCCGTCTGTAAAAGAACTGGTTGGATTGAAATACTTGGTGGAGGTATGGTACACCCAAGAGTTTTGGAATTAGCCGGATACGATCCGAAGGTGTACAACGGATTTGCATTTGGTATGGGACCTGAACGAATCGCTATGCTTAAATATGGAGTAGATGATATACGCCATTTCTATGCAAATGATGTAAGGTTTTTAAAGCAATATCATAAAGCAGAATAGGGAGGTTATCTGATGTTTGTATCTTTAAATTGGTTAAGAAATTATGTTGATATAGAAAATATCACACCAGAAGAACTAGCAGAAAAAATTACTAAGACTGGTATCGAAGTTGAGGGGATCGAGTACATTGCTGACCAGAGCTCAAATGTAGTAGTTGGTTTTGTTAACGAATGTGAAAAACATCCGAATGCAGACAAACTGAATTTATGTCAAGTTGACGTTGGTGATGAAGTATTACAAATCATTTGCGGTGCACCAAACATTGCTCAAGGTCAAAAAGTAGCAGTTGCAAAACCGGGTGCAGTGCTACCAGGTAATTTCAAAATTAAAAAGGCAAAGCTTCGCGGTGTAGAATCAAATGGTATGATTTGTTCTTTACAGGAACTTGGAATTGAAGAAAAATATGTACCAAAAGATGTGGCAGAGGGTATTTTTGTATTCCCAGAAGAATCAGAAGTAGGAGTAAATGCATTACAATTATTAAACTTGGATGATGCGATTTTAGAGCTAGGTTTAACGCCAAACCGCTCCGATGCGTTAAGTATGTTAGGTGTTGCCTACGAAGTGTCAGCAATCCTAGATGTCCCAATTCGCTTACCCGAAGAAGGAGTAGAAACTGGCACAGAGAAAGCTAGCGATTATGTATCTATAAAAGTAGAGGATCCGGATTTAAATCCATACTACGGGGCTTTTGTCGTAAAGGACATTCAAATTGGACCTTCACCTTTATGGATTCGTAATTATTTAATGGCGGCTGGTATTCGACCAATTAACAATGTTGTAGATATTACGAATTATGTACTCCTTGAATATGGTCAACCGCTTCATGCATTCGATTTTGATCAATTTGGATCGAAGGAAATTGTAGTGAGAAGAGCGCATGATGGGGAAAAAATGATCACTCTAGACGACGAGGAAAGAACGTTAAAATCAGATCATTTAGTTATTACAAATGGACAACAACCAACAGCACTAGCTGGTGTAATGGGTGGAGCAAATTCTGAAGTATCTGACCAAACCACTACAGTTTTGTTGGAAGCAGCATATTTTGCACCATCTGCAGTTAGAACATCGTCAAAAGACCATGGACTTCGAAGTGAATCGAGTACACGATTTGAAAAAGGTGTCGATCCTAACCGTGTAAAAAGAGCAGGGTTAAGAGCTGCACAGCTATTAACTAAGTATGCTAATGGAACATTATTAAGTGGTATAGTGGAATTTGATCAACTTGACAAATCAGAAGTAGAAGTTAACATTCAAACCAACAAAATTAATAACCGACTTGGCACAGAAATTAGTAAGGAAACAATTGCTGATATTCTACGGAAACTAAATTTCAATTATGACCAAGACGGAGATGATTTTACAATACATGTACCTACTCGACGCCAAGACATTACAATATTTGAAGATATGATTGAAGAAGTCGCTAGAATATATGGCTATGATAATTTGCCATATACGTTACCACAAGGCGCTTCACAAGCTGGTGGTCTTACAAATCAACAACAGTTGAAACGAAATGTGAAGAATTATTTCGAGAGTGCAGGATTGATGGAAGCAATCACGTATTCATTAACAACCAAACAACGTGCTAATCTACTTATTAGTCCAGAGATAAAATCAAAAGCAGAGGTCCCTGTGGCACTTGCCATGCCTATGAGTGAAGAACATAGCACATTGCGTTTAAGCATCCTACCTGAAATGCTTGATTCCCTAGCTTATAACATCGCGAGGAAGCAACCGAATTTGGGCTATTATGAAGTAGGTACAGTATTTGTTTCAGAACAAAAAATAGTTACAGAGCAACCAGAAGAAAAATTAAGAGCAACTGGAGCGGTTACAGGGGAGTGGATATCACACCCGTGGCAACAAGAAAAAAGAGTAGTAGATTTCTTTTTAGTCAAAGGTATTGTTGAAGGACTATTCCGGAAATTAAATCTTTCGGTTGAATATAAGCAGGTGAAGATAGACGGAATGCACCCTGGAAGAACTGCTCAAATTTATTTACAAGAAAGACCAATTGGTTTTCTTGGTCAAGTGCATCCCAAATTACAAAAAGATTATGATTTGAAAGACACATACGTATTTGACATAGATTTGGACTATATTTTTGAGCTACATGATATCGAACCTAGCTTTTTAAAAATTCCACGTTATCCTTCTATTTCTAGGGATATAGCACTAGTAGTAAAAGAAGAAGTCTATGCAGGTGCTATTCAGTCTACTATTGAAGAGGCTGGCGGTTCACTTGTAAAAGAAGTTCAAGTATTTGATGTGTATCAAGGTGAGCATTTAGCTAAAGGTACAAAATCGATTGCATTCAATATCCTATATTTAGACCCAGAGAAAACCCTAAAAGATGAAGAGGTAGAGAAATCTTATCAAGCAATTCTATCTGCTGTACAAGATGTGCATCAAGCAGAGTTAAGAGGATAATAAGAAAGAGGCTGTCATCAATGACAGCCTCTTTCTTATTATCAATAATGTTTTGCTTTTTCCGTATTGGCAAAGTGAATTTTGGCATACTTTGAAAGCTCATCTAGACCGATGTTACGTAAGATACCACCAGCAACTTTATCTACTTTTTGAGAGGCTCCTTTTGGTAAGGTTACCCCTGCTAAGTCTGATAGTTTATCCATTTCCTTCACAAAACTAGCCCTTGCAATTATCGAACCAGTAGCTACGGCAATCGAGTGACTTTCCGCCTTGGTCATGAAATAAACGTTCTCCTGAAGCACTTCTCGTTCCGATTTAAGATGGTTTTTATAGCTGTGTGGTAGGGAAAATTGGTCAATTAAAATACCTACTGGCTTATTTGGTTCGATTTTTTTAAGTAGCTTTGTGATGGCATGATGATGTAGCATCGTTTTCATCTTTCCTTGTGTCCAACCCTTACTTTGAAGCTTATTATATTTTTCATTATGTAATATTACTAATGAATAAGGAACTTTCATTTTAACTATTTCTTTTGCGATTAATTGTATTTTATCATCGGTCAAGTTCTTTGAGTCTTTTACACCAATTTCTTTTAGTAATGGAATTTGCTCTTTTTTAACGTAAGCAGCAGCTACAGTAATTGGACCAAAATAATCACCGGTTCCAGCCTCATCAGATCCGATATGTGAAGAAGTAAAGAGTGAGGATGGGGGGGCATAGGAATGTGCTGATTTTAGGGTGCCTTTCTTGTTCTCAGAAGTAGTTTGTTGAACGCTCCCCCATTTAGCTGCTTCGGTTTCAGGTGATGCTCCTTGAAATAGAACCTTTCCGGACTTATATGCAGTAATTGAACTATTACTTGTTTTTGCTGAAAATATTGCTCCTGGTGGGGCAGCTTTTAAAGAGTTTTTGTAAAAAGATTTTAATTCTAGTATTTTTTCCTTAGATAGTATTAAGACGATTTGTGGCATAGTATCTCTCCAATTCTTTAATTATTCCATTATACCAATAATAAAGCCGTCAGAATAGTTTCCTAAATGATAGTCTTCATGTTAATATTAAATTTAGGATTTGATAGAAACGGGGGGTATAATCGTGTCCCAAACTGATAAAACACGTACTACGGTTGACATATATGGTAGATCCTACACGATAGTTGGTACAGAGAGAGCGCACCATGTAAGAATGGTCTCTAGTCTTGTTGACCAAAAAATGCGTGAAATTCATGATGCAAACAAAAGCTTGGACACTACCAAATTGGCTGTTTTAACAGCGGTAAATACAATGAATGATTATTTGAAACTGAAAGATGAATACGCAGAACTACTTGGTTCAATAAAACAGAAAGAGGATTAAGAAAAAATGATTGATATTATATTATTGGGAATACTAATTCTAGGTATTTTTATTGGTTTAAAAAGAGGATTCATTCTGCAATTATTCCACTTAATTGGTTTTTTTATTGCATTTATTGTCTCTGTTCTTTATTATGACAAGTTGTCGTCAAAATTGGATTTATGGATTCCGTATCCAGATTTACCCGAAGATGCTACATGGGCTGTTTTTCTAGATACGTTACCACTAGAATCTGCATTTTATAATGGTATCGCTTTCGTTGCAATCTTTTTTGCAACAAAGATTGTTTTACAAATCCTAACATCTATGTTGGACTTTGTTGCAGACTTACCTATTTTAAACTCAATTAATGTAATATTGGGTGCAATTTTAGGCTTTGTTGAAACATACTTTATTTTGTTTGTTTTTATTTACATATTGGCGTTGGCCCCTGTTGAATTTATTCAAAATCGACTAGAGAGCTCATCGATTGTTACGTATATGGTTGATAGCACCCCTTATATCTCAAACCAGATCAAAATTCTTTGGTTTGAACATGTAGTAACTTTGTTAGAACGTTAACTTCCTTGGATTTTAGGGTGACAATTTGATGTGACGGGATTAATATATTCAGGAGAGAAACCCTTGCGGACAGTAAAGCAAGGGTTTTATCTACTTTAAGGTTAGTTACTCGTTAAATAAGAGTGGTCTTCATTAGATTATTTTTAGGAGGATTATTGAAGATGTCTATAGATAAAAAAGATGTTATCAAATTACTCGAATCTATATCAGTTTATTTAGAGTTAAAAGGAGAAAATTCATTTAAGATTGCTGCTTATCGTAAAGCAGCCCAAGCCTTAGAATCAGACGATAGGTCTTTAAATGAAATAGATGACTTTACTAAGATTAATGGAATTGGTAAGGGAACCTCGACTGTAATTCAGGAATTTATTAGTAATGGATTTTCGGATACATTGCAGCAGTTACAGGAAGAGGTACCTAAAGGCTTAATTCCATTGCTACAATTGCCAGGGTTAGGTGGTAAAAAACTATCAAAGCTATATCAAGAACTAGGTGTGACAGATGCTGCTTCACTAAAAGCATCATGCGAAAAAGGTGAGGTTGAGAATTTAAGTGGTTTTGGCAAAAAGACAGCTGAAAAAATTCTTAAGGGATTAAGTGAAGTATCTAATCGTCCGGAACGTTTACCAATTGCATTTATGCTACCAATAGTTGATAAAATTGAAAAAATATTAAGTGAGATAGATTCAATCAACAGGTTTTCACGTGCAGGTAGTGTTCGGAGAATGAGTGAAACAATTAAAGATTTAGACTTTATTATTGGTTCCGAACAGCCGCTAATTGTTAGAGATGAATTGTTGGAGATAAAAGATATTAAAAACATAATTGCTTCAGGTGAAACAAAGGTTTCGATTGTTTTGGATGTAGGCTATGATGTGAATGTTGATTTTCGTATTGTCTCACCTAAGGAATTTGCTACTACATTACATCATTTTACAGGTTCCAAGGAACATAACGTCGCTATGAGACAGCTTGCGAAATCACAAGGCATGAAGATTAATGAGTATGGGCTTGAAAACGTAGAAACTAGCGAAATAATAACTTTTGATAGTGAAACAGATTTCTTTAAACACTTTGGTCTCAATTATATCTCACCAGAGCTTAGAGAAAATAAGGGTGAAATAGAGGCGTTTCGTTCGCAAGTTCCTCTTGTCACACAAAAAGATGTTCGTGGTGACCTACATATGCATACGACATGGAGTGATGGAGCACAGTCGATAGAGGAAATGGTAAACATGGCCATTAGCCGGGGATATGAGTATATAGCTATTACTGATCATTCAAAGTTTTTGAAAGTAGCTAATGGTCTTGATGAAAAGAAAATACGTAGGCAACGAGAAGAGATAAATCGACTAAATGACAAATATAAGAACTTTCATATTTTTGCGGGAATAGAAATGGATATCTTACCTGATGGAACATTAGACTTTTCGAATGAATTTTTAAAAGAAATGGATTATGTAGTTGCTGGGATTCATTCTAGCTTTAATCAATCAAAGGATAAAATTATGAAACGTTTGAATTCTGCCCTAGAGAACCAGTATGTGAATGTAATTGCTCATCCTACTGGGAGATTGATTGGTCGAAGAGAAGGTTACCAGGTGGATGTCGAGCAGTTAATCATGGGTGCTAAGGAAACGGGAACTGTACTTGAGTTAAACGCTAATCCTAATCGTTTTGATTTATCGTGGGAATGGATAAAACTTGCGCAGGAAAATGGAGTTAATATTGCTGTTAATACTGATGCGCATAGCTACACGACACTAAATAATATGGAAGTAGGAATAGGGATTGCCCGTAAAGGATGGTTACGTAAAGAAACGGTAATTAATACCTGGACCAAAGAAGAGTTGAAAAAACTTTTTCATAGCAAAGGATTAAAAAAGGAGTAACTTGTCATGAATAGTCGAATATTTAATGTCTTAGAATATAACAAAATAATAGAAATGCTAAACTCTCAGGCTGCTTCTAGCCTAGGAAAGCAAAGAACAGCATCATTAAAGCCTTCGATAAATTTAGAAGAAGTGATTCAATTACAAGACGAGACTGATGAAGCTGCTAATGTTTTACGGTTAAAAGGAAATGTTCCTCTAGGTGGAATTTTTGACATTAAACCAAGTATTAAAAGAACCATCATTGGTGGTACTTTAAATCCACATGAATGTCTTGATGTATCAAGTACAATTTATGGTGGTAAACAAATAAAAAAATTCATCGAAGATATAGAAGAGATGGAACTACCTATCTTAAGAGAGTTAGTTAGTCAAATCCTCCCTCTAAATGAATTAGAGCGAATAATTAAAAGTTGTATTGATGATAACGGCCATGTCATGGACAGTGCATCAGATAAACTCCGTACAATACGGTCAAAAATAAAAACAAATGAAAGTCGTGTGCGCGATAAGCTGGATTCGTACACGAAATCGAAAAGTAAAATGTTATCAGATGCCATTGTTACCATACGTAATGATCGTTATGTTTTACCTGTGAAACAGGAATATCGTGGTTCCATTGGCGGAATCGTTCATGATCAATCCTCTTCCGGAGCAACTTTGTTTATTGAACCACAATCAGTTGTAGATTTAAATAATCATCTTCAGGAAGCAAGAGTGCAAGAAACTCATGAGGTTGACCGAATTTTACGTGGCTTATCCGAAAAAATTGCTGATAGTGAATCCTATTTGTTTCAAAATGTTGAAGCGTTAGCGCAAATAGATTTTATGTTCGCTAGGGCAAAATTGGGAAAAAGCATGCGAGCATCCATGCCTAAAATGAATGACAAAGGCATTATTAAAATGAAGCAAGGTAGACACCCCTTAATAGATGAAGACGAAGTAGTACCTAATGATGTTGAAATAGGAGAGTCGTACACTTCAATTGTTATCACTGGTCCAAATACAGGAGGAAAAACAGTAACATTGAAGATGGTTGGGCTATGTACATTAATGGCTCAATCCGGATTACAAGTTCCGGCTTTAGATGGTTGTGAAATGGCGGTTTTTTCCAATGTTTTTGCTGATATTGGTGATGAACAATCGATTGAGCAAAGCTTAAGTACCTTCTCATCTCACATGACTAATATCGTCAATATATTAAAACATGTTGACCACCAGACGTTAGTGCTATTTGATGAACTTGGTGCTGGTACGGATCCCCAGGAAGGTGCAGCTCTTGCAATGTCTATTTTAGATGAGGTTGTTAGACGAGACGCTAGAATTATTGCGACGACCCACTATCCTGAATTAAAGGCATACGGCTATAATAGAAATGGAGTAATCAACGCGTCTGTAGAGTTTGACGTACAGTCGTTAAGGCCTACTTACCGTTTACTTATTGGTGTACCTGGTCGTAGTAATGCATTTGAAATATCTAAAAGACTTGGATTAAACGAAGATATCATTGAAACTGCTAAAACTCATATTGGTACTGATTCCAAGAGTGTTGAAAATATGATAGCGTCACTAGAAGAATCAAGAAGAGGCGCAGAAAATGATTATCAAGAAGCAGAACAGGTGTTAATTGAGGCAGAGGAATTAAGGCAAGATTTACAACACCAGTGGGCACAGCTTGAAAAGAACCGTGAGGATATCTATAAGAAGGCGGAGCTAAAGGCTGAAAAGGCATTGCAAAAAGCTAGGGAAGAAGCAGAGCTAATTGTATCTGAGATGCGAAATATGAAAAATCAAGCTAACTTGAAAGAACATGAATGGATTGAAGCGCGAAAAATGCTTGATGAAGCACAGCCTAAGTTAACAAAAGCCCAGAAAGAAAAAGTGAAAAAAACGGATATTGAAAAAGATCTACAAGCTGGAGATGAAGTCAAACTTCTTTCATTGAACCAAAATGGTACGGTCATCGAGAAAATTAATGATAAAGAATTTCAAGTGCAGGTTGGTATTATGAAAGTAAAAGTAAAACGTAAGGATCTTCAATTTATCAAACGTGAAGAACCATTAGTAGAAAAGCCAATTGCCACAGTTAAGGGATCAAACTATCATGTTAAGACAGAACTTGATCTAAGAGGAGAACGTTATGAGGATGCAATTCAGCAATTAGAAAAGTATATTGATGATGCTTTGCTTGCAGGTTATCCTAGTGTATCTATCATACACGGTAAAGGCACAGGAGCTCTTAGAACAGGTGTTCAAACCTACGCTAAGAAACACCCACATATTGAATCCTATCAAGCCGGAGGAATGAATGAGGGCGGAAGTGGAGTAACTGTGATAAAATTTCGTTAATAGTGTAGTAACTATTGACACCGACTTATCCAATTTACGTTCATAAGAATGAGTTGATAATTAACTTCAGTTAGGATATAGATACAAAAAAAAAAGAGATAATCCTAGAATAGGAGGAGAAAAAATGAATAGCTTCTGGGAAAATCCATTTGTAGAAACAGCTGCAAGATATAGTGTAGCTGTCTTATGTTTGGTTGTGTTTTTGGCTATTTTTGAGATTGTGACTTCTTATAAAAATTGGGAGGAAATAAAAAATGGCAATTTCGCAGTCGCTATGGCCACAGGTGGAAAAATTTTTGGTATAGCTAATATTTTCAGGTATTCCATTGAGCATAATGATACGTTAATTGAGAGTATAAGCTGGGGAAGTTTTGGTTTTTTGCTATTGTTATCTGGCTATTTTATTTTTGAATTCTTAACTCCTACCTATAAGATTGATCAGGAGATCGCTAAGGATAATCGCGCCGTAGGATTTATCTCTATGATTATTTCAATTGGTTTATCATTTGTAATAGGGGCAAGTATTGGATAGAAGGAGAGAACTTAGGTGAAAACTCTAGCTAGAGTATTAATTTGCATTGCGTTATTATTTTTCATTATTGGAATTGTTTTTATCATTCAGTCCATGTAAAGGAGTCGTTTTTAACGGCTCTTTTACTTTTTTCGGTAGCTGTTCGATAAAAAAAATTAAACTAAAAAGTAATTAATATTTAAAAAATTGTGAAAAGTGGTTATAATGGAATTAATTAGAGAAAAGGAGGTAGTTGAATGAGTGAATTACGTGAAAAGGTTTGGCTTTCACACTATCCATCTGAAATACCTAAAAGTATTGCTTACGACGAAAAGCCTCTCCATGTTTTCTTAGAAGAAGCGACAAAACAAAACCCAAAAATGAAAGCGCTTCATTTTTTGGGGAAAGAACTAAGTTATGAAGAGGTTTATACGCAATCTAAAAAACTAGCAGCTTATTTACAGCAACTAGGGTTAGAAAAAGGGGATCGGGTTTCAGTTATGCTACCAAACTCTCCACAAGCCGTTATAAGTTATTATGGTATCTTAATGGCAGGTGGTATAGTTGTTGAAACAAACCCCCTTTATCAAGAAAGAGAATTAGAGTATCAAGTAAAAGACTCTGGCTCGAAAATGATTATTTGTTTAGATTTACTCATGCCAAAAGTTCTTAAGGTTAAGGAATCGACTTCGTTAGAACATGTAATTGTTACCGGAATTAAGGATTATTTACCATTTCCTAAAAACCTTCTTTACCCTTTAGTTCAAAAAAAGCAAGGTACTACAGCCGTTAAAGTGAAACAGTCTGCAGAACTCCATCCTTGGACATCAATAATTGCTAAAGAAGAATCTGAGTTTATAGAGCATGTTATAAATCCTAAAGAAGACTTGGCACTATTACAATATACTGGTGGAACGACCGGATTTCCTAAAGGTGTTATGTTAACTCACTATAATTTGGTATCCAATGTTCAAATGTGTAAAGCTTGGCTTGGAAAAGAAAGAGAATCACAAGAAACAGTCTTAGGTATTCTTCCATTTTTTCACGTTTACGGTATGACGACAGTCATGAACTACTCTGTATTTACTGGCGCGAAAATGATTTTAGTACCAAAGTTTGATGCTGAGGATTTGTTGAAGACGATTGAGAAGCAAAGACCTTCAGTTTTTCCTGGAGCCCCAACTATATATATAGCATTGTTGAATCATCCCAAGATAAAAGAGTTTGATCTTTCATCGATTGAGGCATGTATAAGCGGTTCTGCACCATTACCAACAGAAGTTCAGGAGGAGTTCGAACGTGTTACTGGTGGACGATTAGTTGAAGGTTATGGATTAACGGAATCATCACCTGTAACCCATTCTAATTTCATAGCACCAAACTTAGTTCATGGCGGTATCGGAGTGCCCTGGCCCGATACAGAATCCAAAATAGTAGTTATGGGTACGGACGAAGAGGCAGAGCAAGGAGATATAGGTGAAATAGTAGTTAAGGGTCCTCAAGTGATGAAGGGTTATTGGAATAATCCAGAAGAGACAGAACAGGTACTAAGAGATGGATGGTTATTTACAGGAGATATTGGTTACATGGATGAAAATGGATGTTTTTATGTAATGGATAGGAAAAAAGATATGATCATAGCAGGTGGATACAACATATATCCTCGAGAAGTAGAAGAAGTTTTATATGAGTATGAGGGAATCCAAGAAGTTGTAGTTGCTGGTATTCCTGACCCTTATAGAGGTGAAACTGTCAAAGCCTACATTGTAACTAAATCTGGTTATCATTTACATGAGGAATCTTTAGATGAATTTTGTAGGGAACGAATGGCTGCATATAAAATTCCTAGAATTTATGAGTTTAGGGAAGAGTTGCCGAAAACAGCTGTTGGTAAAATTTTAAGAAGAAAATTAGTTGATGAGGAAAGAAACAAGTTAAGTGAGATAAAGGATCAATCTGTTTAAGGCTTGTTTTATTTAGTAAATAAGACAGGCCAGATAGTCTTGACAAAACAGTATAGAGGATATAAGATAAATATGAATGAATAATCATTCATATTTATCTTTAGTTAGGAGCCCCTCAGTATGAAAAATAATAAGCCGAAATTTAAACAGATTATTGACGCTGCAGTTACAGTTATAGCTGAAAATGGTTACCATGCTTCAAAAGTCTCAAAGATTGCTGCACAGGCAGGTGTTGCAGATGGAACTATCTATCTCTATTTTAAAAACAAAGAAGATATTCTTGTTTCTTTATTCCAAGAAAAAATGGGTCAATTTATAGAAAAAACTGAACAGCAGATCGATTTAAAACAAAATGCTGAGGAAAAAATGAAAACTTTAATTCATATGCATTTTAGTCAGTTGTCTGATGATCATGATTTAGCCATTGTAACACAATTAGAGTTAAGGCAATCCAACAAAGAGTTAAGATTGATGATTAACGAAGTATTAAAGCGATATCTTAGTATTATCGATCGTATTGTTGAAGAAGGTATTGCTGAAGGCTCATTTGATCCTAAACTGAACATAAGACTAGTACGCCATATGATATTTGGTACTTTAGATGAAACTGTTACGAATTGGGTAATGAAGGAGCAGAAATATAAGCTTGCAGATCAAGTTAACGAGGTTCATAAATTAATTATTAAAGGGTTATCTCGATGAAAGTTAAATTGCTATATTTTAATCTAGTCAGTTATTATTGACTGTATTTTATTTATTATAGAAAGGGGATTTGTTCAATGAATATTTTTGTCCTAATGAAAAGCACCTTTGATACAGAAGAAAAGATTATTATCAATGATGGAAGAATCGATGACGATGGAGCAGAGTTCATTATTAATCCATATGATGAATATGCAATTGAGGAGGCCATTAATCAAAGGGATACACACGGTGGCGAAGTGACTGTTGTGACCGTCGGTACTGGGGAGTCAGAAAAACAGCTGAGAACAGCCCTTGCTATGGGTGCTGATAAGGCAGTATTAGTTAACACAGAAGACGATATGGAGCAAGGTGATCAATATTCAACAGTTAAAATTCTTGAAGCGTTTTTCAAAGATAAAGAAGTAGACCTTATCTTAGCTGGTAACGTAGCTATTGATGAAGCTAGTGGCCAAATAGGGCCCAGATTGGCAGAAAGGCTAAACATTCCGTATGTGACAACAATTACTGATATAAACATTGACGGTACGAAGGTGTCTATTGAAAGGGATGTAGAAGGAGATACAGAAATAGTTGAGACAACAATTCCTTTGTTGGTTACATGTCAGCAGGGTTTAAATGAGCCTCGTTATCCATCACTGCCTGGCATTATGAAAGCCAAAAAGAAGCCGCTTGATGAGTTAGAACTAGATGATTTAGATTTAGATGAAGATGATGTAGAACCAAAAACGAAAACAATTGAAATTTTTCTGCCCCCAGAGCGACAGTCTGGCAAGGTGTTATCAGGTGAATTTGATGAACAGGTAAAAGAGCTAGTTTCTTTGTTAAAAAATGAAGCGAAAGTATTGTAGAGGGGAGAAACTTCATGAGTAGAAAAGTATTAATAATAGGTGAAGTACGGGACAACAGTTTACGAAATGTTACTTTTGAGGCTATTTCTGCAGCAAAGTCA
This sequence comes from Aquibacillus halophilus, assembly GCF_009649745.1. Taxonomy (GTDB): domain Bacteria; phylum Bacillota; class Bacilli; order Bacillales; family Amphibacillaceae; genus Aquibacillus; species Aquibacillus halophilus. Next base: position 126,136 of record NZ_WJNG01000007.1, read on the forward strand.
GTGAGTGATGGAGGGGAACTTGTAGGAGTAATTTGTGGAGAGAACAACCTTGAACCGTTGGGCAATGAAATGATTCAGTATGGTGCTGATCGTGCAATCATAATTCAAAACGATAAATTGAAAGCGTATTCTTCAGAAGGATATTCGCAAGCTATTTATCAAGTTATTGATGAAGAGTCCCCTGAAGCAATTATTATGGGGCACACAGCTATTGGGAAGGACTTAACACCAAAGCTTGCTAGTAGATTAGAAACCGGATTAATATCAGATGCAATTGAAATAGATGTTGTAGGAGAGAACGTAGTATTTACTCGACCAATCTATTCTGGGAAGGCATTTGAGAAAAAAATTATCACAGACGGAATAATTTTTGCTACAATTCGACCTAACAATATACCTCCTCTTGAACGTGATGAATCACGACAAGGAACAGTGTCAAATCTAGACGTTGAAATATCGGATTTACAAACGGTAATTAAAGATATTATCAGAAAGACTACTGAAGGAATAGACTTGTCTGAAGCAAAAGTTGTTATTGCTGGTGGTCGTGGGGTTAAGAACAAAGAAGGCTTTAAACCCTTATATGAATTAGCCGAAGTACTAGGAGGAGCAGTAGGTGCTTCCAGGGGGGCATGTGATGCAGATTATTGTGATTATTCCCTTCAAATCGGTCAGACAGGTAAAGTTGTTACTCCCGATTTATATATAGCATGTGGTATTTCTGGAGCAATTCAACATTTAGCAGGTATGTCTAATTCTAAAATAATTGTTGCCATTAACAAAGATCCCGAAGCAAATATATTTAATGTTGCAGACTATGGTATCGTAGGCGACTTATTCGAAGTTGTGCCTAAATTGATTGAGGAAATAAAGCAAGTGAAGGTAAATGCATAAGATAATGATAATAAACTGGACTGCGACAGTGTTAACACCTGTTGCAGTTTTTAGTTTTTTCTAGACATTATCTGTGAATGAAGTACAGAATCCTAGGGGATATTAGGGTAAAGCAAACTAGTGGTAATTATCTAAAACGAAATGATATACTCTTCATGAAGATATCGTTAATAAGAGGAGGAATAATAAATGGCAATTGTAGCCGCTACTGATCAAAACTTCAGTACAGAAACAAGTGAAGGTGTTGTTCTTGCAGATTTTTGGGCACCATGGTGTGGTCCATGTAAAATGATTGCTCCAGTCCTTGAAGAAATTGATGGCGAGATGAGCGATAAAGTTAAAATTGTAAAACTTGATGTAGACGAAAATCAAGAGACTGCAGGTAAATTTGGTGTTATGAGTATCCCAACGCTTCTTTTATTTAAAGATGGAGAAGTAGTTGATCAAGTTGTTGGATTCCAACCTAAAGAAGCATTGGTTGAATTAATAAACAAACACGCTTAAGTTTGAATAGAACCTGTATAATAATCCCTTGTTGCATTTGTAACAAGGGATTATTATTATTTATAGTAAGGATAGGTATGGGGTGAAAAAATGAATAATCAAATAAAAGAAAAAATAGCTGTTCTCCCCTCTCAGCCAGGCTGTTATTTGATGAAGGATAAGAATCAGGCAATTATCTATGTGGGTAAGTCGAAGCTACTTAGAAATAGAGTTAGATCTTACTTCACTGGTGCAAACGATCAAAAAACACAACGGTTAGTTCAAGAGATAGTTGACTTTGAATATATTGTCACTTCATCTGAGATTGAAGCTTTAATTTTAGAGATGAATTTAATTAAAAAGTACGACCCTAAATATAACGTATTACTAAAGGACGATAAATCATATCCTTATTTAAAAATCACTGCTGAGGAGCACCCAAGGTTAATTGTTACTAGAAAGGTAAAGAAAGACAAGGGCAAATACTTTGGTCCATATCCCAATGTTATAGCAGCAAGAGAAACAAAAAAATTACTTGATCGATTATATCCATTACGTAAGTGTGATAAAATGCCTGATCGTGTTTGTTTATACTTTCATATGAATCAATGTCTTGGTCCTTGTGTTTATCCAGTATCACAAGAGACTAATAAAACAATTGTACAGAGTATTACTTCTTTTTTAAATGGCGGACATCAGGAGATTAAGAAAGACTTGAAACAAAAGATGCTCGCAGCTTCAGAGGAATTAGACTTTGAACGTGCCAAAGAATTACGTGATCAAATTCAACATATTGAGTCTGTAATGGAACAACAAAAGATGACGTTAAATGACCAAGTAAATCGTGATATTTTCGGTTACTCTTATGATAAAGGGTGGATGTGTGTTCAAGTTTTCTTCATTAGACAAGGAAAACTGATTGAAAGAGATGTGTCTATCTTTCCATTCTTTGATGATGCCGAAGAAACATTCCTTACGTTTGTCGGTAGATTTTATTTGCATCAAAATCATCCAAAACCAAAACAAATATTAGTTCCGGCTCCTACAAATAATGACTTGCTTAAGGAACTTTTAGGTGTTGAGGTGCATATTCCATACCGTGGCAGAAAAAAGGAATTAGTAAAATTAGCTGAGAAAAATGCAAAAATTGCCCTGCATGAAAAATTCTCTCTAATTGAAAGAGATGAAGAAAGAACAATAAAGGCTGTTGAGCAACTAGGTGAAAAACTTCATATTGAAATACCACACCGGATTGAAGCCTTCGATAATTCTAATATCCAAGGAACTGATCCTGTTTCTGCAATGGTAGTATTTATGGATGGTAGGCCTTTAAGGAAAGAATATAGGAAATATAAGATTAAAGATGTAAAAGGACCAGACGATTACGAAACAATGAGAGAAGTAATTCGAAGAAGGTACACAAGAGTATTAAAAGAAAACTTGCCTTTACCTGATCTAATTGTTATTGATGGAGGTAAAGGGCAAATGAGTGCCGCTTTGGATATTTTAGAAAATGAATTGGGGTTGGATGTTCCACTTTGTGGACTTGCTAAAGATGATAAACATAGGACGAGTGAGCTATTATACGGTAGCCCACCAACTATTGTTGACTTAGATAGGCAATCGCAAGAGTTTTATTTGATTCAAAGGATTCAAGATGAAGTACATCGGTTTGCAATAACTTTTCATCGACAATTAAGAGGGAAGAGTGCATTTAAATCAGAATTAGATAATATTCCTGGAGTGGGTGAAAAGAGGAGAAGACTATTGCTAACTCATTTTAAATCAATTGATGAGATTAGAAATGCCAAAAAAGAAGAATTAAAAAAGCTTGGTTTACCAGATCCAACAGCTGAAATAATAATAAACCACCTCAATAACAAAAGCTCACAATTAAATGAGAATGAATAAACAAACCTCTTATACACAGTATAAGAGGTTAAATTCTTTATTTTGAATAAATAACATTGAATTGAACCAGTTGTTTTTTTGTTCGATTTTCTTCAACACACTCACAATCAGCATTTTTCACTTGCTGCATAGCTTCAGCCAAAAAACCAGATTCCAGTCGGTATTCAGTATCGATATCTTGCTGATTACGTTGAGAGATGGTATCCCCGGTTAATTCAAAAATGAGCTCCCGCCTTTTTTCCTTCATCAATATTAGATTTCCCCATCCAGCTTTTTTAAAGAAATTAATAATATCATCTATACTCTCTAATTTAATGTTTCTGGCAAGATTTTTACCCATTACATAAAGAATAGTATTGGCATCTTTTCCTAATAAGTCCGGTAAACAAACATAACGAAGTATATCATGTCCAGAACCGGATGTATGTATGTGATTAAGGATTTCGTCTATGTTTTGTTGGTTTTTTTGCATCTAATCCATTCCCTTCTCTCCATGTATTATCGCTTGAATTCTACTAGTTTGCAACCTATCAGAAAGTATATTTTTATCTTTGATAAGGCATAGATATGGTAATTAGTTTTCTTGACGCTTACACTGGATAGAAGTACAATAGTTGTGTCACAAAATATACATTTTTTCTTAAACTTAAACGATTAGAAGAGAATAAAGCGCTTTAATGTTTTTAAAATGTATATCTATAACGTACTAAATAGAATTAGTTTATTTGTTGAGGGGGGTACACATGATAGAGAATCGGGAATTTTTTTATCGAAGGCTACATTCATTACTTGGAGTTGTTCCAATCGGTGTTTTCCTTATCCAGCACTTAGTGATCAATCACTTTGCTGTGTACGGAGAAGAAAGCTTTAACAAAGCAGCAGGATTTATGCATGACCTACCATTTAGGATTTTACTAGAAACTTTTGTTATTTTCCTTCCCATTTTATTCCACGCTATTCTAGGGGTCTATATTGTTTTCGTAGCTAAAAACAATACTACTAGATATGGATTCTTTCGGAACTGGATGTTTTATCTCCAAAGAATAACAGGAATTATTACATTAATTTTTATTGTATGGCACGTTTGGGAAACTAGAGTTGCTATTGGCATGGGTAATGCTGAGCTTGATTATAGTTTAATGGAAGACATCCTATCTAATCCATTTATGTTTTGGTTTTATATAGTTGGTGTTGTTTCTACTACGTTCCACTTTGCTAATGGACTATGGAGCTTTCTTGTAACATGGGGAATCACTGTTACACCAAAATCTCAAAAAATCGCAACTTACGCTACACTTTTGATTTTTGTCGCTGTGACTTATATCGGCGTGAGATCATTAATTAAATTTGCATATGGCGTGTAAAATAAATAGACAGTTAAACTAGGGGAGTGAACTTAGAATGAGTAATCGCAATATTGTTGTAGTAGGCGGCGGACTTGCTGGCCTAATGGCAACCATTAAAGCGGCAGAAGAAGGCGTTCACGTAGACCTATTATCGATTGTACCTGTAAAACGTTCTCACTCTGTTTGTGCTCAAGGTGGTATAAATGGAGCGGTTAACACAAAGGGAGAAGGAGATTCTCCATGGGAACATTTTGATGATTCGGTATATGGAGGAGACTTTTTAGCTAATCAGCCTCCTGTCAAAGCAATGTGTGATGCTGCTCCAGGCATTATTCATATGTTGGACCGTATGGGAGTTATGTTCAACCGTACACCTGAAGGATTGCTAGACTTTCGTCGATTTGGTGGAACACAACACCACCGAACAGCATACGCAGGTGCTACAACCGGACAGCAGTTGTTATACGCTTTAGATGAACAGGTTAGACGTTTTGAAGTGGAAGGACTAGTAACCAAATATGAGGGTTGGGAATTTGTGTCTGCAATTATTGATGATGAGGGCATTGGTCGAGGTATTATTGCTCAAAACATCCAGTCTCATGAACTAAAGTCTTATAGAGCTGATTCGGTTATATTAGCTACTGGTGGTCCTGGAATCATTTTTGGTAAGTCTACTAATTCAGTTATCAATACAGGTTCAGCAGCAGCGGCATTGTACTTACAAGGTGGAATTTATGCAAATGGTGAATTTATTCAAATTCACCCAACTGCAATCCCTGGTGATGACAAGCTTAGACTAATGAGTGAATCTGCTCGTGGTGAAGGTGGACGAGTTTGGACGTATAAAGACGGTGAGCCTTGGTATTTCCTTGAAGAGAAATATCCAGCATACGGTAATTTGGTTCCTCGTGATATCGCGACTAGAGAAATATTTGATGTATGTGTAAACCAAAAGCTTGGTATTAATGGTGAAAACATGGTTTATTTAGACTTATCCCATAAGGATTCCAAAGAGTTGGATGTTAAACTTGGTGGTATTATTGAAATTTATGAGAAATTTGTAGGTGAAGATCCTCGTAAAGTTCCAATGAAAATATTCCCTGCGGTTCATTATTCAATGGGTGGTCTTTGGGTTGATTACGATCAGATGACTAATATCCCTGGTATTTTCGCGGCTGGTGAATGTGATTATAGTCAACATGGTGCTAACCGTCTAGGAGCTAATTCATTATTATCATCTATTTATGGTGGAATGGTCGCTGGACCAAACGCAATTAAATATATTAATGGACTTGATAAAACTGCGGACGAAATGCCTTCCGACTTGTTCGATAACAAGTTAAAAGAGGAACAGGATCATTTTGAACAGTTAATGAATATGAATGGTACAGAAAATGCATATCAAATTCACAAGGAATTGGGTGAATGGATGACAGATAATGTTACTGTTGTTCGTGATAATGCTAAATTGGTTAAAACTGATGAAAAAATTCAAGAGTTACTTGAGAGATGGCAAAACATTAATATTAATGATACGTCTCGATGGAGTAATCAAGGTGTTATGTTCACTCGCCAATTAAAAAACATGTTACACTTAGCACGTGTTATTACAATCGGGGCTTTAAATCGTAATGAGAGTCGTGGTGCTCATTACAAGCCAGAATTTCCAGATCGAAATGATGAAGAATGGCTCAAAACTACTAAAGCTCAGTTTGATCAAGAAACAAATGCTCCAACATTCACTTATGTAGATGTTGATGTATCTCTTATCGAGCCGAGAAAACGCGATTATAGTAAGAAAAAGTAAAAAGGGGGATGGAAACAAATGGCTGAAAAAACAATTACTCTAATAATTACCCGTCAAGATAGCCCGGATACGTCTCCTTATGAGGAGAAATTTGAAGTAAATTACAGAGAGAATATGAATATAATTTCAGCTTTAATGGAAACACAGAGAAATCCTGTTAATGCTAAAGGGGAAAAAACTACACCTGTAAATTGGGAGTCTAACTGTCTTGAAGAGGTTTGTGGTGCCTGTTCCATGATTATTAATGGTGAGCCGAGACAAGCGTGTTCAACATTAGTGGATAAATTAGAACAGCCGATTAGATTAGCGCCTATGGCAACTTTTCCAGTAATGCGTGACTTAGCTGTGGATAGAAGTAGAATGTTTGAGTCGTTAAAGAAAGTGAAGGCATGGATTCCAATTGATGGTACACATGATCTTGGTCCTGGACCACGTATGCCAGAGAAGAAGCGACAATGGGCATATGAACTTTCAAAATGTATGACTTGTGGAGTATGTTTAGAAGCTTGTCCAAATGTTAACAGCAACTCTGACTTCATCGGCCCTGCTGCATTATCCCAAGTTCGTCTATTTAATGCTCATCCGACAGGCGAAATGAATGCAGGAGAACGTTTGGAAGCTTTAATGGAGGATGGCGGCATATCGGGTTGTGGAAACTCACAGAACTGTGTTCAGGTTTGTCCAAAGGGAATTCCATTAACTACCTCGATTGCAGCGATGAATCGTGATACTAACATCCAATCATTCAAAAACTTCTTTGGTAGTGATCATTCTTACTAAAGAATTCGGATAAACCACTAAAATTTAAGACTTTTTAAAGAGCCTTCATCAATTTTATTGGTGAAGGCTTTTTGTTAAATTAGATAAGATTTTTGGTAAAGGGGATTGATTTAATTGAAGGCTATTAATTACATTGAGGATTTTGACCAGTGGAAGAGAGAATTTTCATTCTATATACCAATTAAAATTAGATTTGCTGAGACGGATATGTTTGGTCATTTAAATAATGTATTTGTATTCATGTACTTTGAGGAAGCAAGAATCGAACTTTTAAAAACAGTTGGATTTTTTCAGAGTTCTTCTAAATTTGATACTATGCCAATTGTTGCTGACTTACAATGTGATTATATAAAACAAATCTATTTCCACGATGAATTGCGAGTTTACGTTAAAGTAAATTATGTAGGGAATACTTCACTTGATATTCATTATCTAGTAACAAACAAGCTAGATGAAGTGTGCTTGACAGCTCGTGGAAGAATGGTACAGGTAAATTCTACTACTGGAAAACCCGTTCCATTTACTGAAAATATGAGAGAAAAACTATTGTCCATATAATACATACACGAAAAGACGAAAAAATGAGTGAACTAGATAATTCATCTAGCTATATACAAGAAACATGTTATTTAAACACAAGTGTTATCACTTATATTAAGACTTCTACCTGAAAAATAGGTTATATTCGAAGCACGAATTAACTTAGCCGCACATAGAATACCATGACTAAATAAATACCCTTCAAAGAGAGGCTCTAAAGACAGCAAGGAGGGGTTAACACTTGAAAGAAAATGACTACAAGCCGAAGCAACTATTAACAAAACGTGAGAAAGAGGTATTTGAACTTCTAGTACAAGACAAAACTACAAAAGAAATAGCCCAGGAATTGTTTATTTCACAAAAAACAGTTCGAAACCACATTTCAAATGCTATGCAAAAGTTAGGAGTCAAGGGGCGTTCACAGGCTGTGGTTGAGCTCCTTCGTATGGGGGAACTTAAGCTATAATAAAAACCGACTTTCTTAATGGAAGTCGGTTTTTTGCCTTAGCATTAAAATAAAAATAATTAGTAAACTGTGACAAAATTAGTTTTGCAACTACAATACAAACCATAAACGTAAACTTGCCTAAGCTTGATTTAATATCATGTTTATAGGGTAATAATTAAACTATAAATTAAGTTAGGGAAAAGTTTAGATACCCTATAAATGGAGGTCTGAATCATCCAGGAGTTAGTAGAGTCCAATCAGTTTATATTATTAGTAGCACTTTTATTAATTATAAGTATTTTGGTTACTAAATTCTCTTCACGTCTAGGAGTTCCTTCCTTGGTATTATTTATAGGGGTAGGGATGGTAGTCGGGAGTGATGGATTAAATATTATTTACTTTGATAATGCTGAAATAGCACAGATAATCGGTATTTTTTCTCTAGTAGTTATCCTGTTTGAGGGTGGATTACAAACTAAATGGGTCACGATACGACCTATTTTAGCACCAGCTATTTCCTTAGCAACGATTGGAGTATTAATAACTTCTAGTATTGTGGCAGTTGCTTCTAAATTTATTTTTGGCTTTACTTGGTTAGAAGCTTTTTTAATAGGCTCAATCGTTGGCTCAACAGATGCCGCGGCAGTTTTTGCTGTCTTAAAAGGAAAAAACATTAATAAGAATATCGAAGCTACGCTAGAGGCTGAATCGGGAACTAATGATCCGATGGCTGTATTTCTAACCGTATCCTTAATTGAATTAATTACTATGACTAGTGACACCAATATCCTTTTATTAGCTGGATCTTTTTTTTGGCAGATGGGTGCTGGAGCAATGATTGGCTTCATTGTTGGTAAAATTGCAGGCGAATCTATCAATAGAATTAATCTTGATTCTAGTGGGCTCTATCCTTTATTTGCGCTAGCATTTGCTTTTCTATCCTATAGTGCGACTTCGCTTGCGAACGCGAGTGGATTACTTGCTGTTTACATTACAGCTCTTGTTTTAGGAAATTTAGATTTAACTTATCGTCAATCAATCCTAAGATTTAATGAGGGATTCGCATGGATGGTGCAAATCCTAATGTTTATTATATTAGGTTTGTTTGTTTTTCCTTCAAATCTGTTTACATTTAATATTTTGGTCAAAGGTTTAATGCTGTCCATCGTTTTAATATTTCTTGCTAGACCGATTGCTACTTTTGTTTCACTATTTAATTTTCCATTTAAAATTAAAGAAAAATTATTTCTTTCTTGGGCTGGTTTGAGAGGAGCTGTTCCAATTGTATTAGCTCTTTTTCCATTGCTAGCTGATATGGAAAAAAGTCAGGTATTTTTTAATGCAGTATTCTTCGTTGTTCTTACATCTACTCTAATACAGGGTTCAACAATCTCCCTCCTAGCGAAAAAATTCGGATTAGTAGGACCTGAAAAACCACCTCCAATGCATGCGTTGGAATTAATTTCTATCGGAAAAACAAATGTAGAAATAGTAGAATATGAAGTAGTTGAAAACAACACTATTGTTGGAAAAAAAGTGCAAGAAATAAATTTGCCTGAGAATGCACTGATTAATGCTATAATACGTGAAGGTGATATTATCACTCCCCATGGTCAAACAGTTATTCATAAAGGTGATATTTTATATATCATGGTGCCAAAGAATCACATTTACAAGCTGAAAGAAATGTTGAACGAAAGTTCGTGAAAATGATAATCAGGATTAGTTATAATTTATCACAAAAGGTGGTGCAACCATTGAATAATATAACACCTACTTCTACTATCGCTGGGGTAGAAAAAGAGTTAAGATCTATATCTGGGATCGTTAAGAAAAAAGGAAGAGAAATTTTAAACAACTATCCTATTACTCCTCCACAGTTCATCGCTTTGCAGTGGTTACTAGAAGACGGGGACTTAACAATTGGTGAATTATCTAATAAAATAAATCTAGCATTTAGTACAACTACTGATTTAATTGATCGTATGGAGAAAAATAATTTGGTTGAAAGAGTTCGGGATTCTAAAGATCGCCGAGTAGTTCGAATACATTTGTTAGAAAAAGGAACGTCAATTATCCACGAAGTTATACAAAAGAGACAAGAATATCTTGGAGAAGTTTTAGAAAATGTACCTGAAGATAAGGTGAATTCACTTTATTCCATTTTGAATTTACTACATGAGAATATGAAGGAAGTTGAAAAAAAATCAACATCGAGATAAAGAGGGGATTATAGTGGATCAACCAATAGGTGTTATTGACTCTGGAGTGGGTGGCTTAACAGTGGCAAGTGAACTTCTGCGTCAGCTTCCGAAAGAACAACTTATCTATCTTGGAGATACATTAAGGTGTCCTTATGGACCAAGACCAAAAGAAGAAGTCGTCCAATTTACTTGGGAGATGGTTAATTTCTTACTCCAGAAAAATATCAAAATGTTAGTAGTTGCCTGTAATACTGCTACTGCTTTTACATTAGAGCAATTAAGGTTAGAATTAGACATACCAGTAATTGGTGTAATACAGCCTGGAGCAAGGGCTGCGATAAAGATGTCTCAAAATATGAGAATAGGCGTAATTGGTACAGAAGGTACAATTAATAGTAAGGCCTATCCAAACGCGCTGAAAAACATTAATTCTAAGATACTTGTAAATGACCTAGCATGCCCGCGTTTAGTTCCAATGGTTGAAGAGGGGATTCTTTCCGGACCGGAGGCTTATAAGGTTGTTAATGAGACATTACAACCCTTAAAAGAACAAAATCATATTGATACACTAATTCTAGGATGCACACATTACCCATTAATAAGGGAGATCATCCAGGAGGTAATTGGTGAACATGTAAATGTTATTTCATCAGGAGAAGAAACAGCTCGTGAAGTTAGTACTATCATGGGATACAATAAAAAATTGTATAGTGGAGATCGGATTCCCAAACACCAGTTTTTTACTACAGGACGATTAGATGTGTTTAAACGGATTGCAAGTCAGTGGCTAGATCAACCTTTCAAAGTAGTTGAAAATGCTGTAATAGGTATCAATAAAACAAACTGAAAAAAACAAGCAAGTAGATAACTAACTTATCTTCTTGCTTGTTTTTTTGGCTTTTTTTCGCAAGTTTTGTTGCCATTTGGTTTCGCATTTGATATAAATTGCGTCGTAAAGTAGCTACTAGTTGATTTGCGCTTCGGACAGTCGCTTTCCGCAGGCAACGCTTCAACTTCCTCGGAAGAAAACCGCTTCCTGTGGGATTTTCAGCTGTTGCTTTTCCCGCAGGAGTCGACTGCCCTCCGCTCCAATCACCATCATTTATGTAACAGTAATGAAAGAAAGATGGATAAAAACCAAAATCTAGTGTAGTTTCGCAGCTTGGATAGTTTGTGTTCAAGAAGATGAAAATTTTTTCACGTAAAACCATAGACTTTTCCCTCGATAATCAGAACACTATTAACAGCGTAGGCAAAAAACGCAGACTCCTGTGGGAACAGCAATGGTTTTCGATGGGACGAGTAATCGCAGTCCCACGAGTCCGAAGACCCCGCAGTAGTGGTTTTCTACGAGGAGGCTAAGGCCGTGCCCACGGAAAGCGAAGTTTTTTGCCGAAGCGATTGTAGAAAGCATATATGAATAAATAGATAGAAGTTACGTCGGAGTTTATAGTTTTTATGTCTTAAAATAAGTATCTTTAAGAAAACAAGCCTTTTTACTTGAAGGATAAGTTAGGTATCCTCGAAAAATTAAATCATTTATTTAAATTTAATATAGCGTGGTCTATTTTAGTTTTGAGCTCGTATATATAGTAGTACAAACCATCGTAGGAGGGAAAAGCATGAGGAAACGATCGCATTGGATTCATATTGGCGTATTCAGTCTAACACTCATATTATTAACTGGTTGTGGTGTATTTCAAGGAGAGCAAACGTTAGAGGAGATGGATTCTCCTCCTGAAGAGGCAAGTTATACAGATGATTTAGATGGAGTTCCTGAGGAAGGTACAGAATCTGAAGAAGGCACAGAAGTAGAGGAAACAGAAACAGAAGAAAGTCTGGAAACAGTAGCAGAAACAGAGACAATTCAGAGAGAGCTATATCTACTAGATTCTAATGGTATGGTGGTCTCACAAGTGTTAGAGCTACCTAAAAGAGAATCTAACGAGGTAGCAACTCAGGCTCTTGAATATTTGGTTAAAGGTGGCCCAGTAACAAATATCTTGCCGAATGGCTTTGAGGCTGTGCTTCCAGCAGGTACTCAGATATTAGGTTTGAACTTAAAAGAAGATGGTACATTGGTTGTAGATGTTTCAAAAGAGTTTGCTGAGTATCGACCAGAGGATGAACAAAGAATTATTCAAGCAATGACTTTCACACTTACACAGTTTGAAAATGTAGAAAAAATAAATCTTTGGATCAATGGCTATGAACAAAAAGAGATGCCTGTAAATGGAACACCTATTTCAGAAGGATATTCCCGTGCAAACGGTATTAACATCTATCACGGGGATACAGTTGATTTAATGGATAGTAAAGCGGTAACGCTTTACTATCCGGCTCAACACAATGAAAACTTTTATCACGTTCCAGTAACCCAACATATTGAGATGAAAAATGATGATTTATATCAATCCATTGTACAAGCATTAATTGAAGGACCTTCTTATGAACTTGATTTGTTAAACGTATTCAATAATGGTGCGACCTTAGTGGAAAATCCGAACTATAAGGATGGAGTACTCACACTTAAATTCAATGAAAATATTTTAAATAGTGTAGCTGAAGGCTCCATTTCAGATGAGGTAATGGAAACGCTAGTCTTAACTTTAACAGATCAACCAGGGGTTGATGCCGTCAGTGTTGGAGTTGAAAATATGCAACAAGTATTTAATGAAAGCGGAGTACCTTATTCTGAGCCAGTTACTAGAGATACCTTTGTACCTACAGAAAGTCTATAAGATTCGGGAGCTGGTTAGTGCCAGCTCCTTTTTTCATTTTCAAGGGTTAAGTTTATTAAATTTGGTGGTTTAAATGAAGGTATGAACTTATATTATTTGGCAAAAATATGTTACGATTGAATCGGTAATATAAGGAGGAAAATTAATGAGAAGTAGTGAGCGAGAAGTAAATCAACTAAGACCAATAAAAATTGAGACCGAATATACAAAGCATCCAGAAGGCTCTGTTTTAATTTCTGTGGGTGAAACGAGAGTAATTTGTAATGCTAGTATAGAGGACCGTGTTCCTCCTTTTATGAGAGGATCAGGAAAGGGTTGGATTACTGCGGAATATTCAATGCTTCCTAGAGCAACAGAACAAAGAAATATTCGTGAATCATCTAAAGGAAAAGTATCGGGAAGAACAATGGAAATACAGCGATTAATCGGTCGCTCCCTGCGAGCTGTAGTAGACTTGGAAAAAATAGGTGAACGAACAGTTTGGGTTGATTGTGATGTTATTCAAGCAGATGGAGGTACTCGAACTGCATCAATAACAGGTGCTTTTGTCGCGGTCGTCCTTGCGTTTGGAAAGCTTCTAGATAAAAAGGCGATTAAGGAAATGCCGATTACAGATTTTCTTGGGGCTACTTCAGTTGGTGTTCTTCCAGATGGAACAGAAATATTAGACCTACAATATGAAGAAGACTCTCAAGCTAATGTAGATATGAATGTTGTTATGACCGGAGCAGGTGAATTTGTTGAAATTCAAGGAACAGGGGAAGAAGCAACTTTTACCTTTGAACAATTGAATACAATGCTCGAACTTGCAAATCATGGATTAAAAGAAATTTTTGAGATACAAAAAGAAGCTATTGGTGAGTGGGTAAATCAAATAGGATCTATAAACAAACAGTAGAATATCAACTGGAGGATAATCATGGAAAGGTTATTAATTGCTACCAAAAATGAAGGTAAAATTAAAGATTTCAGGCAGTTGTTTTCAAAATATGGGATAGAAATCCTCTCACTTTTAGATTTGGACTTTAACCAAGATATTGAGGAAACAGGTACAACATTTGAGGAAAATGCAGCAATTAAGGCTGAAACAATTGCCAAACAATTTCAAATACCTGTACTTGCTGACGATTCAGGCCTCGAAATTGATGCCTTAGATGGAAGACCTGGTATTTATTCTGCAAGATATGCAGGCGAAAAAAAAGACGATCAAGCTAATTTACATAAAGTTTTGAAAGAGTTAAAAGGAATTCCTAACAAAGATAGAACCGCTCGATTTGTATGTGTACTCGCTCTAGCAAGACCTAACATACAAACTATTTTTAAAAAGGGAACTTGTGAAGGGATTATAGGTGGATCACCAGTTGGTGAAAATGGATTTGGCTATGACCCTATTTTTTATCCATTAGGACATTCCGCAACAATGGCACAAATGACGCATAAGGAAAAAAATGAAATTAGCCATAGAAGTAATGCAATAAAACAGTTAGATGATTGGCTTAGTCTGGAATAGTAGAAAGGGGATATTATGCCTAAAGTTTTAATAATGAGTGACAGTCATGGTTTAGAAAAAGAAGTTAGTATGATTAAACAACGCCATATAAATGAAGTAGATCAAATGATACATTGTGGAGATTCAGAATTAGAAATGGACTCAGATGAACTTGATCACTTTATGAAAGTGGCAGGTAATTGTGATATGGATACTCGTTTTCCTAACGAACTAGATTTTGTTGTTGATGAGATAGGGTTCTTTGTAACCCATGGGCATTTATTTCAGGTGAAATCAACATTAATGCCCCTATCTTACCGAGCCGAAGAATTAGGAGCCCATGTTATTTGTTTTGGCCACTCACATATTGCTGGTGCTGAACAGTCGGGAAATCAACTATTTATAAATCCGGGTAGTATCCGATTACCTCGAGGAAGACAGGAAGGAACCTATGCAATACTTTCTTGGGAATCAAGGAAAAATATTTTAGTTGAATTTTTTGACATTAATGGTGAATTAGTTAATGATTTAGTATATAAAACCTCTCTTTGAAGGCTTTTAAACTAAGTGGAAGTATAAAGGAAACTTATTTTGAATGAGATTAACTTCAAAAATCATTGACAATGATATCTAGAATTAATATAATGAAACTTGTCTGTTAGGAGACTTCACGCTAAGTTTTTCTTTAAGATTAATCGTATGGTTAAGCTAATAGATGCAGGGACGTAGTGCGTGTATCATACAAAAGACTAGAAGTATTACGAGTGCGGGTGTAGTTTAGTGGTAAAACCTCAGCCTTCCAAGCTGATGTCGAGGGTTCAATTCCCTTCACCCGCTCCAATATTACTAGTTTCATTATATTTTCTAACCATGTCCCAGTAGCTTGCCACCAACATCTTTGAATTGCATCCATGTGCAGGCATGTACCGAAGCATTAATCATCCTGAAATAACTAGAAGATGCAGGTACACAAAACTAAAGAGTAATTACTAGTTTCATTATATTCTCTAACCATGTCCCAGTAGCTCAGCTGGATAGAGCAACGCCCTTCTAAGGCGTGGGTCGGGAGTTCGAATCTCTCCTGGGACATTACTGAACTGAACTAATAATAAAAGGGATCCAACATTGTTGGATCCCTTTTATTATAATTAAAAGACAGTACCTTTCTTTTGATTATCCCGTTCTTTTTAGGTAAGCTTTATTAAAGAATAATACATATGCAGAATAGGGAATGATAAATCTGAATACAAAAAAGGATAAAGTAATAATGTTTCCTAAATGGAAATCAACTCTCGAACAGGAGAGTATGAATGCCCTTAAGGAAAAAAGGTATGATGATGCCTTAACAAAATTGAATCAACTAATCGCTCATGATGTAGTCACACATGAAATTGTAATGGGTAAGTTAATCTGTTTGATGGAGATAGGAAACTATGATGAAGCAGAAGATTTATGCCATCAACTAATTTCCAATAATGATTCACATTTATTTGATTACATACATATTTATAGCACTCTGTTATTCCAACAAAGTAAATACGAAATGCTAATCGAAGAATTAGAAGAGGTATTTCAACGGACCGACATACCTAACTCGCTAAAACCCCAATTGAATCAGTTATATGAAATTAGCAAGAAGTTAAATATTGATAAGAAAGAAGAAGAGGCAACCCGGAATATTAAGAAACTAAAAACTGCTATACGAAAACAAGACTACCCTCAACAGTGGAGAATATTAAAAGACAGCCGAGAAGTTTCAGTAGATTCACACATAGAATATCTAAAGGAGTTGTTAGTAGACTTTAGTATTAATCCGATAATAAAGACTGCAGTCATTCAATGGTTGCAGGAACAAAAGATTAACGATCCTATCGAAGTTACCAAGTTTGAAACTGCTGAAACCGTTATACCATCGCAGTTAAATACATTGACTTCACATCCAATCACTATTCAAATAGAAGGGTATTTACATGAAATAGAACAAAACAATCCATCATTATTTGAATTAATCAAAAAACTGTTATATCGTTATCTGTACGTCAGATTTCCTATCATGCCTGCAGATGAAGAGCTAGTCCATATATCGGAAGCTTTAAAACTATTAGGGTATCAATACCTTCAGATGGAAACTAATATGGATATAGAAGATGAGGAAAAATTAAATAGTTATTTAATAGATATAATTACCTCAGAAAAAGAGTATTTTGAAATCGTAGGTGAATAAGCTCTTTGGAAATGGAAGAATGCACTCTTCTGAACGCGCATTGCAAATTGTTGAAAGCAATATGGATTATGTTATAATAAAGTGGTTGCAATTTGCGTTCCGCCTAAGTAGATAAATTTAAAAATCGAATGAACGTCAAAACGACATATTGAAATTATAGATTGTGGAGGGAAAACTATGTCAGTAAAATGGGAAAAACAAGAAGGTAATGAGGGAATTCTTACTGTTGAAGTAGGAGCAGAAGCATTCGATCAAGCGCTAGACCAAGCTTTTAAAAAGGTAGTTAAACAAGTTCAACTTCCGGGATTCCGAAAAGGTAAGGTACCTCGTGGATTGTTTGAACAGAGGTTTGGAGTTGAATCACTTTATCAGGACGCAGTAGATATTATCTTACCAGAACAATATACTAGTGCTGTAGAAGAAGCAGGAATTGAGCCTGTTGATCAACCTGAAGTAGATGTAGAGCAGATTGAAAAAGGTAAATCTTTAATTTTTACTGCCAAAGTAACTGTAAAACCAGAGGTAAAACTTGGTGATTATAAGGGGCTAGAGGTTGAAGAGGTAGAAACTGAAGTAACAGATGAAGATGTAGAGCATGAGTTAAAACATCAACAAGAGCATCAGGCAGAACTAGTCGTTAAAGAAGAAGGTTCAGTAGAAGACGGGGATACAGTTGTAATGGACTTTGAAGGATTTGTTGATGGAGTAGCATTTGAAGGCGGACAGGCGGAAAACCATCAATTAGAAATCGGATCAGGGTCATTTATTCCGGGATTTGAAGAACAACTAGTTGGTAAGGAAACAGGAGCAGAAACAGAAGTTGTGGTTACTTTCCCAGAAGAGTACCACGCGGAAGACTTAGCTGGAAAAGAAGCTACATTTAAAGTTAAGATTCATGAAGTGAAAGCTAAAGAATTGCCTGAGCTTGATGATGAGTTTGCTAAAGATGTCGACGAAGAAGTTGAGAGTCTTGAAGAATTAAAGAAAAAAACTAGAGAGCGTCTTGAAGAACAAAAAGCAAATGAAGCTGATAATAAAAAACGTGAATCTCTAATTGAGCAGGCTTCTAATAATGCAGAAGTTGAAATCCCAGAGGCAATGGTTTCAAGTGAATTGGATCGCATGCTTAAGGAATTTGAACAAAGACTTCAACAACAAGGTATGACAATGGATATGTATTTCCAATTCTCAGGCCAAGATGAAGATGCTTTAAAAGAGCAAATGAAAGAAGATGCTGGAAAGCGTGTAAAAACTAATTTAACGCTTGAAGCTATTATTCACGAAGAAAATGTAGAAGTTAGTGATGAAGATGTCAATAAAGAATTAGAGTCAATGGCTTCTATGTACCAAACAAATGTGGAGCAATTAACGCAAATGTTAGGTGGAAATACTGGCGCAATAAAAGAAGACCTTAAATTTAAGAAGGCTATTGATTTACTAGTTGAACATAGTAAATCAAAGTAATAACATACATTCAGCTAAATAGAATAATATAAAACAAGGCATGAAATATTCGTGCCTTGTTTTCTCTAAAATAAACAAGCTGTTTCATCATGGCCCACTAGTCGTTATTTAAACTAACAGTAATACATAGAATAATTTTTCGGTGACTCGATTAACTGTTCATTCAAATTAAACTACATATCATTTGACATTTCGTTAACTTATTACATAATTAGATGTACATTAAAAATTACCTTGCAAAACATAATCTTCTGTTTGAATTTTTAAAAAATGTGTGATTCCGTTTATTGTTGTAACCAGTTGGTAACACTTTCATTAAAGACGTTTATTAGATCGTTCGAAAGGTTTATTGCTTTTTAAACCTTTGATAATCTGATATTATGAGCTAAAGAAAGAATAAGAAAATTTCATATGATTTTTTCATATCATATAGATACTTATAACTCGAGGGGTGAAATAAATGTATAAGTTTAACGAAGAGAAAGGACAACTGAAATGTTCATTCTGTGGAAAAAGTCAGGACCAAGTTCGTAAATTAGTTGCTGGTCCAGGTGTATATATATGTGATGAGTGTATTGAACTTTGTACGGAAATTGTTGAAGAAGAGTTAGGTAATGAAGAAGAAGTTGAATTTAAAGATATTCCGAAGCCACAAGAAATTTGCGACATTCTGAATGACTATGTTATTGGTCAGGAAAAAGCCAAGAAAAACCTGTCCGTAGCGGTTTATAACCATTATAAACGGATTAATTCATCAAAGAGTTCTGATGAAGTTGAATTAGCTAAAAGTAATATCGCGATGATTGGGCCAACAGGTAGCGGTAAAACATTGTTAGCACAAACGCTGGCAAGAATATTGAATGTTCCATTCGCAATTGCTGATGCTACCTCATTAACTGAAGCAGGGTATGTCGGTGAAGATGTTGAGAACATCCTTCTGAAATTAATTCAGTCTGCGGACTATGATGTAGAGAAAGCAGAAAAAGGAATTATCTATATTGATGAAATTGACAAAGTTGCTCGTAAATCTGAGAACCCGTCAATTACTCGTGATGTTTCTGGTGAAGGTGTTCAACAGGCATTACTGAAAATTCTTGAAGGAACTGTTGCAAGTGTACCTCCACAAGGTGGTCGTAAACATCCTCATCAAGAATTCATTCAAATCGACACGACTAATGTATTATTTATTTGTGGCGGTGCCTTTGATGGTATTGAGCAAATCATTAAACGACGTCTAGGCAAAAAAGTTATTGGTTTCGGGTCAGAGGAATCCAACCAAGATCTGGGTAAAGGTGAACTACTTGCGAAGGTATTGCCTTAAGATTTACTTCGTTTTGGATTAATTCCAGAATTTATTGGCCGTCTACCAGTAATTGGTGCACTTGAGCCATTGGATGAATCGGCTCTAATTGAAATTTTGACAAAGCCAAAAAATGCTCTAGTGAAGCAATATCAAAAACTCTTCCAAATTGATAATGTGGAATTAGAATTTGAAGAAGATGCGCTAGTCGAAATTGCTAAAAAGGCAATTGAAAGAAATACTGGTGCTCGTGGTTTACGTTCGATTATAGAAAGTATCATGTTGGATGTTATGTTCGAACTACCTTCTCGTGATGATATTGAAAAGTGTATTATCACAAGAGAGACTGTTATGTTAGAAAATGGTCGTCCGAAGCTAGTATTGATTGATGGAACAGTTAAGGATGAAAATAAAGAATCACCAAAAGAAAGTGCGTAAGAATCAATAAAATTTATTGATTATTGGCATTTGATAATATGTCTTATGAAATCCCTTGTTATGTGTAACAAGGGATTTCTATATGAATGAATTAATTACGAAAATTTGTATACAAGATGAGTTTATTGTTTAGTCTGAGAGATTGCGGAAATACTAACAAGTATCAATTTGGTTTTGGAGGTACATCATGGAGCTTGTTAGTATTGTAGTAATCATCCAACTATTCTTTGGAATAGTAATAGGTCTGTATTTTTGGAATTTATTAAGAAATCAACGATCAAATAAAACCTCTATCGAAAAAGAATCACAGAAGGAAATGGAAAAGCTACGAGCAATGCGTTCTGTATCTCTAACAGCACCATTGTCAGAACGAATTAGACCCAAGGACTTATCTGAAGTAATCGGACAAGAAGACGGAATTCAAACTTTGCGAGCAGCATTATGTAACACAAACCCTCAACACGTCATTATATATGGGCCTCCTGGAATAGGGAAAACTGCTGCAGCCAGGTTAGTATTAGAAGAAGCCAAAAAAAACAAGAATTCACCTTTTAAATCAGCTTCACCTTTCATTGAATTGGATGCTACAACAGCAAGATTTGATGAAAGAGGCGTGGCAGACCCATTAATTGGTTCAGTTCATGACCCAATATATCAAGGTGCAGGAGCAATGGGGCAGGCTGGAATTCCTCAACCAAAACGCGGAGCGGTTTCTAACGCACATGGTGGAGTTTTATTTATTGATGAGATTGGAGAACTACATCCGATTCAAATGAATAAATTGCTAAAAGTACTAGAGGACAGAAAAGTAAACTATGAAAGTGCTTATTATAGTGAAGAAAACAAAAATATTCCCACACATATCCATCAAATTTTTAAAAATGGATTACCTGCTGATTTTCGGATGATAGGGGCAACAACAAGAATGCCTGAAGAAATTCCGCCAGCAATTCGTTCTAGATGCCTAGAAATCTTTTTTAGAGAATTAGAGCCAGAAGAGGTAATTCAGGTTGCAACTAGAGCAAGTGAAAAAGTAAATAGCAAAATAGAAGAAAAAGCATTGAAAGTCCTATCTATGTATGCCCGCAACGGAAGAGAAGCAGTTAATATTATCCAAATAGCTGCAAGTATATCAAAAAAAGAAAATAGAGAAATGATTTCGCAAGGCGATATAGAATGGGTTGTTGATTCAAGCCGACTCTCACCAAGACTTAAACCTTCTGTTTCAAAAATAAATAGAATCGGAAAAGTAAATGGATTGGCTGTCAGCGGACCTAGTACAGGATTTTTACTCGAAATAGAAATTATGATCTTGCCTACGCTTAGCAATGGGAAAATTACTATTACTGGAATTGCTGAAGAAGAAACGATAGGAAATCAATCTAAATCCATTAAAAGAAAAAGTATGGCCCGAGGATCAATAGAAAATGTAATTACATTGCTACGTTCTTTAGGGGTACCTGCTCACGAATATGACGTTCATGTTAACTTTCCTGGTGGCATTCCAGTTGATGGCCCCTCGGCAGGATTAGCGATGGCGATTGGAATTTATTCAAGTATTAATAAAATACCAATCAGGTATGATACTGCTATGACTGGAGAAATTAGTTTACATGGTGAAGTGAAGCCGATTGGTGGGGTTTTAACAAAAATTAGAGCAGCAAAGCAAGCAGGCGCCAAGCGGGTAATCATCCCGAAAGCTAATTATCAGGCTATTTGTGATAAAATAACTGGAATAGAGATATTTCCAGTAGAAACCTTTCGTGAAGCGTTACCACTTGCTATCGAGAAAATGGAGTATCGGAAAATTAAAGAAGATTACGAGTCTGAGCCTTCTACAAAATCCATTTAAACGCGTAAAGATTTACAAAGGATTCAGTTTTCATTAAACTTAGGAAAAGAAGCATCGAAAAGTTATACTTCATTTTATTTCTAATTACATTTAAGTGATAGGAATTATTTTGACAGAGTCGAATGCAAATATAAATGTAAAATTGCGGAGGTGCAACAAATGACAGAAACCAATAAAGTACAAATCCCCCTCCTTCCACTAAGAGGTATTTTAGTATTTCCATCTATGGTGTTACACCTAGATGTTGGCCGTGATAAATCGGTGAATGCACTAGAAAGAGCAATGATGGAGGATCATAATATCTTTTTAGCTGCCCAAAGAGAAAGTTCTGTTGATGAACCAGATGCAAAAGACATATACAGAATCGGAACAATGGCAAAAGTAAAGCAAATGCTCAAGTTACCCAATGGAACCATTAGAGTTCTTGTTGAAGGAATATATCGTGGTGAAATTATCCAATTCATAGAAGAAAAGGACCAATTTTTAGTAGAGGTACAAGAGTTTAAGGATGTTCATGGGACCAAAAACGAAGAAGATGCTTTAATGAGATCTCTATTAGAACAATTTGAACAGTACATAAAGGTATCTAAAAAGGTCAGTCAAGAAACGTTGGCTACAGTTGCTGATATCGAAGAACCAGGGCGACTTGCGGATATTATTACCTCTCATTTGTCCTTGAAAATTAAGGACAAGCAAGAGTTGTTGGAAACGGAGGATATTAAGAAACGCCTTCAACAGCTAATCAATTTTATTAGTAATGAAAGAGAAGTATTGAGTCTAGAAAGAAAGATTGGTCAACGTGTAAAGAAATCAATGGAAAAAACGCAAAAAGAGTATTATCTAAGGGAACAAATGAAGGCGATTCAAAAGGAGTTAGGGGACAAGGATGGTAAGACGGGTGAGGTTGCTCAACTTAAAGAAAAACTTGAGAAAGCTGATATGCCAGAAAGAATAATGAAGGTTGCAAATAAAGAACTTGATCGATATGAGAAAGTACCACAGAGTTCTGCTGAAAGCTCCGTGATTAGGAATTATATTGATTGGCTTGCTTCTCTTCCATGGTCGAAAGAAACAGAAGATAATTTAGACATTAATCATGCCGAAAAAATACTCGATGAAGACCACTACGGTCTAGAAAAAGTAAAAGAACGAGTATTGGAATACCTTGCTGTACAAAAATTAACTCAATCTTTGAAAGGTCCAATTCTATGTTTAGTAGGGCCACCAGGTGTCGGAAAAACCTCTTTAGCTAAATCTATTGCCCGGGCAATAAACCGGAATTTTGTTCGAGTGTCTCTTGGCGGTGTTAGAGATGAGGCTGAAATTAGAGGACACCGAAGAACATATGTAGGTGCAATGCCAGGTAGAATGATGCAAGGTATGAAAAAAGCTGAGACAATTAACCCTGTATTTTTACTAGATGAACTTGATAAAATGGCAAGTGACTTTCGCGGTGATCCGTCCTCAGCGATGCTCGAAGTTCTAGATCCAGAGCAAAATAATTCTTTCAGTGATCACTATATTGAAGAAACATACGATTTATCAAAGGTGATGTTTATTGCTACTGCCAATAATTTGGGGTCAATTCCTGGTCCTTTATTGGATCGAATGGAAGTAATTTCTATCGCAGGTTATACCGAGGTAGAGAAATTACACATTGCAAAGGACCATTTATTAACGAAACAAATAAAGGAAAATGGATTAACTAAAGGTCAATTACAATTACGAGATGATGCATTACTTAAATTAATTAGAATGTACACAAGGGAAGCTGGTGTCCGTGGGTTAGAGCGGCAATTAGCATCCATTTGTAGGAAAGCTGCAAAGACCATTGTATCTGATAATAAGAAGCGTGTAGTAATTACTGAAAAACAATTGGAAGCTATGCTTGGAAAACCAAGATTTCGTTACGGTATGATGGAAGAAGAAGATCAGGTTGGTGCTGCAACTGGACTTGCTTATACTGCAGCTGGTGGTGATACACTATCTATAGAGGTTTCTTTGTATCCGGGTAAGGGGAAATTAACATTAACCGGTAAACTTGGAGACGTTATGAAAGAGTCTGCTCAAGCTGCCTTTAGTTATATTAGATCTAGGGCGATGGAACTGAATATCGATCCTGATTTCCATGAAAAGAATGATATCCATATCCATGTTCCTGAGGGTGCAACACCTAAGGATGGTCCGTCGGCGGGGATAACAATGGCAACTGCTCTTGTTTCCGCTTTAACAGGACGTCCTGTTAGGAAAGAAGTTGGAATGACAGGCGAAATAACGTTGAGGGGTAGAGTGTTACCAATTGGTGGGTTAAAAGAGAAATCACTGAGTGCTCATCGAGCAGGAATAACTAAGATAATTATACCTGCTGATAATGAAAAAGACTTGGAGGATATACCGGAAAGTGTAAGAAACGACTTAACTTTTATTCCAGTTCAACACTTAGATCAAGTGTTAGAGCATGCGTTAGCGGGGGAAAAACATGAAAGTAACTAGTGCGGAAATAGTAATTAGTGCAGTATCGCAAAAGCAATATCCAAATGATCCATTATTACCAGAAATTGCACTGGCTGGCAGATCAAATGTCGGTAAGTCATCATTTATTAATAAGATGATTAATAGAAAGAATCTTGCAAGAACTTCTTCAAAACCGGGGAAAACTCAAACGTTAAACTTTTACAAAATTAACGACGTTTTCTATTTTGTTGATGTTCCAGGTTACGGTTACGCTAAGGTATCAAAGAAAGAACGTGAAGCATGGGGGAAGATGCTGGAGGAATATTTTGTTGAACGCAAAAATCTAAAGGCGGCTGCTCTGATTGTAGATATTCGACATGATCCCACTGCTGATGACATTACCATGTATAATTTTTTTAAGCACTATGAATTGCCTGTTGTTGTCATAGCAACTAAGCTAGATAAGGTTGCAAAAAACAAGCGAGAAAGTCATATGCGACGGACAATGAAAGTACTGGAATTGGAGGATGGGGATGTAGTAATCCCTTTTTCTTCTGAAACAGCTGAGGGTAAAGAAAAAGCTTGGAAAGCGATAGAACACTTTATTAACTGGAAAAAAGAAAACAACTAAATTTTTATCTGACTGCCATAATCCTAATAATAAAAAAAATAGCAACTGCAAAATCTGCAGTTGCTATTTTTTGTTAAATAACATGTATCCACCAACTACAATTAGAACGATGGGCCAAAAGTTTATGATTGAGGCTATAGCTTGATCAATCCAGTTAAACCAGCTAGGCTTATCGGGGACAAAAATTGCAAAAATGGATATAACTAGTAATATTAGGCCGGGAAACAATCCAGACTTAGATTTCTGAAAGCGAATAAAAAAAGCAATCGCAATAATTAAGGTGTAAATACCCCAATGATCAATCCAAAAAGAGTAGTGGTTCAGGCCATGAAAATGGATACCTAAACCAAGAATTATTGTTCCTGGGAATAAATTTTTGTAATCATTGGAAATATAACCATGAGATAAAAAAGCTACTCCAATAATTATCAGTAAACTTGGCCAGGAGTAGAAGTCTGTAAGTATTGGAAATTGAAGTTGTCGTAATAGGAAGTAGGCACCGATTCCTACAAGTAAAAATCCGATAAACACGTTTTGTCTTTTCATTTGCACCTCCATACATTATAATGATTATTAACTAGTAGCGATTTCTTGATTATATTAATTGATTATGATAAAGTACATAAAGATTAAATGACTAGAAGCACTTATATTCATTATATTATCATAGTTGTAAAATTATTTCACAATCTGTTCATATTTTAAAAAGAATTCATAGTCTGTTCATATTTAAGCAAGAAAATGAAACTAATTACATGTTACAATTGGACATGTTACAAATCTAGCTTGATGTTTTTTTTGGGGGTAGATATTATGCATATATTAGTGGTCGGTATAAACTATAGAACCACCCCTGTTGAAATTAGGGAGAAATTAACTTTTCAAGATGATAAAGTTGCAGAAGCAATGCAACATTTAAATAACCAAAAAAGTATTTTAGAAAATGTGATTATTTCTACATGCAACCGTACGGAAATCTATGCGGTCGTTGACCAGTTGCATACAGGACGGTATTACATTAAACAATTTTTAGCTAATTGGTTTAATATGGATAAGGAGGTTTTCTCTCCACACCTTGCCATATATGAAACTGATGGCGCAATTGAACACCTTTTTAGAGTAACTAGTGGACTGGACTCGATGGTAGTTGGTGAAACCCAAATTTTAGGTCAGATGAAACAAGCTTTTTTATTAGCCCAAAAAAGTGGAACTACCGGAACTGTTTATAATGAGTTATTTAAACAAGCAATTACTTTAGCGAAGCGTGCACATAAAGAAACTGAGATTGGTAACAACGCAGTTTCTGTTAGTTATGCAGCTGTAGAATTAGCTAAAAAAATATTTGGAGACCTGTTAAATAAACATGTGGTTATACTTGGTGCTGGTAAGATGGGTGAATTAGCTGCTAAGAATTTAAAAGGTTCCGGGGTAGAAAAAGTAACCGTAGTAAATCGGACATTGGAAAAGGCCCAAACCGTAGCTGAACAGTTTAACGGTGAAGCTAAATCAACAGAAGATTTAATTGATATTTTACGTGAAGCAGATATATTGATTAGCTCTACTGGTTCCAATGATTATGTGTTAACGAAAGATGTACTAGCACCTGTTCACAAACAAAGAAAGGGTCGCCCTCTTTTTCTTGTGGATATTGCTGTTCCAAGAGATCTTGATCCAAGACTTAGTGATCTAGAGAGTGTCTTTTTGTATGATATCGATGATTTACAGGGAATTGTCGACGCAAACCTAGCAGAACGTCAGCAAGCATCAGAAGAGATAGAAATTATGATTGAAGAAGAGATTGTCCTTTTCAAAGCATGGTTGCAGACTCTGGGAGTTGTACCTGTAATTTCAGCCCTAAGAGATCATGCTTTAACAATACAAGCAGAAACAATGGAGAGCATCGAAAGAAAAATGCCTAACCTAACGGACCGTGAGAGAAAAGTATTAAGCAAACATACAAAAAGTATAATAAATCAGTTGCTTAAGCAACCAATATTACAGGCAAAGGAATTAGCAGTAGAACCAAATGCTGATGAATCCCTGCAATTGTTTATGCGTATATTCGGCATAGAAGATATTGTAAAAGAAGAGCTAAGTAAACAGGATACAACTAAAATTATTAACTTCGAAAAAAGTAAAGAAGTGTCCTTATCTACATCTACTATTAAAAAAGTATCCACTCACTAATGAAAGGCTATTGTTATGCTTGAGATAAAATGGCTGTATGAACTCATCTTAATTATATATGGCACGAGTGTAGTTGGATATTTTATTGATTTTGTTCAACGTAACCGGAAGGCGAACACCACTGCCTTCTGGTTACTTAGCTTGGTTTGGATATTACAAACCCTTTTATTGCTATATCAAATTTTCGCTAAGATGAATTTTCCGGTGTTAAATGTTTATGATGGACTATACTTTTATGCCTGGATCTTGGTCACTTTTTCATTGTTAATTAATCGATTCTTTAAAATTGATTTTTTAGTGTTTTTTACTAATTTATTAGGATTTCTCATTATGTTATTGCACATAACTGCAAAGGTAGAAGGTAATGATGTGATAGGTGTTCAATTAGTCAGTGAATTGTTAATTGCACATATAGCACTTGCTTTAGTCTCATATGGTTTATTTACGCTCTCATTTATATTTTCTTTCATGTATTTATTGCAGTATCAACTGTTAAAAAAGAAGAAAGGTTATAAATGGCTGAAACGATTAGGAGACTTAAAGAGATTAGATGATTTAGCTTTTCTGTTTATAACTATTGCCACTCCAGCACTATTACTTTCTGTTATTTTAGGTGTTGTTTGGGCTTACTCTTCAGGCGCAGAGTTTTATTGGTATGATATTAAAACAATTGGTTCGTTTGTAGTCCTTTTTGTTTATGTTGTTTATTTGTTGTTGAGGTTGGGGAAGAATTATCAAGGAAGATCAATTGCACTATATAATACCGCGGCGTTCTTATTTTTACTAGTTAACTTTTTGCTGTTCAGTACACTATCAAGTTTTCACTTTTAACGACATCCCACCATTAGGAGGACATACAATATGAGAAAAATTGTGATTGGATCACGAAAAAGTAATTTAGCAATTACACAAACTGAATGGGTTATCGAACAACTTAAACAAGCTGGAGCACCCTATGAATTTGAAATTAAGAAGATTGTTACTAAAGGCGACAAAATTCTTGATGTTACTCTTTCAAAAGTTGGAGGTAAAGGGTTGTTTGTAAAAGAAATTGAGCAGGCTATGTATGATAAAGAAATAGATATGGCTGTTCATAGTATGAAGGATATGCCCGCAGAAGTTGCAAAAGGACTAACTATTGGTACTATTCCTGTAAGAGAGGACCATAGAGATGCTTTAGTATCTAATAACAATGTCCTACTTAAAGATTTGCCAAAAGGGTCAATTGTAGGTACAAGTAGTCTTAGACGTGGAGCTCAAGTATTAGCGGAACGCCCAGATCTAGAGATAAAATGGATCAGAGGTAACATTGAAACACGCTTAAGAAAATTAAAAGAAGAAAATTATGATGCTATTGTTCTTGCTGCTGCTGGATTAATACGTATGGGTTGGGGAGACGAGATAGTGACAGAGTATCTTGAACCAGAGATTTGTGTACCAGCTGTAGGTCAAGGAGCTTTGGCTATTGAATGTAGAGAAGATGATGCTGAACTAATTGAATTGTTGCAAAAAATTAGCGATGAAAAGACAACTCGAACAGTTACTGCAGAGCGTACCTTCTTGCACTTGCTTAATGGAGGGTGTCAAATCCCAATTGGTGGCTACGCCTATTTGGAGGGAAATGAAGTTGTTTTGACAGCTTTAGTAGCAACTTCTGACGGCAGTACTATTCTTAAGGAAGTAACTCGTGGAACAGATCCTGTATCGGTCGGAGAAGAAGCAGCAAATCGTCTTAAGGAACAAGGTGCACAGAAGATTGTTGATGATGCAAGAGAGGAGCTAGACCAGTAATGGCTAGCCCGTTAGCTGGAAAAAAGATCCTTGTTACACGAAGTGAGGATCAGGCTACAGCATTTATAGAAAAATTAAAAGAAGAGAGTGCAATTCCTTTAGTTGCACCTTTACTTAGCTTCAAGCCCAGAATACTGTATGAAAACAAGAAAATTTTCACTAAACTTCACGATTTCACATGGGTGTTTTTTACAAGTGCCAATGGCGTGAAGTTTTTTTTCAATCAATTGGACTATTGGGGTCTAAGCCATTCTGTCATAGATAAACTGAACACTGCAGTAGTAGGGAAAAAAACCAATGACATGCTACGTGAATTTGGATTTAAGGCAGATTTTCAACCGGAAAATTTTCAAGGGCGTCAAATGGTTCAAGAATTCCTTCAACAATATTCTCAAAAAGAAAGAATAATACTATTTAGTGGTAATCGCTCAAACGATGATATACCAAGAGAGTTAGAACAAAATCACGTATTTTTTCGAAAAATAGTCATTTATGATACGCTATTAAATGAAGAATCCAGGCAACAACTTCTTGAATACATAGAGAATGATATCCCTGATGCATACACATTCACGAGTCCTTCCACAATAGATGCCTTTCTTGAATTAACAAAAGTTCATGAGGAAAGAGTTAAGTCAATTAAAATGACAGGGCTCTGTGTTTGTATAGGAACTACTACAGAAAACAAAGCGATAGAAGAAGGGTTTAAGCATATACTTGTTCCTGATGTGTTCACAATTGAGGGAATGACTGTTGAACTAACTAATTACTTTTTGATGAAAGGATAAGGTGAAAATATGGAAGAGTTATCTTTTAAGCGTCACCGTAGGCTGCGAAGAACTTCAAGTATGAGAGCACTAGTAAGAGAAACGACTTTATCTAAAGATGATCTCATATATCCTATGTTTATAGTTGAAGGGGAAAATGTAAAAAAAGAGGTCTCTTCTATGCCGGGAGTCTATCAAGTTTCTTTAGACCATTTAACAGAACAATTACAGGAATTGGTGAAGCTAGGCATTCGTTCTGTATTACTATTTGGCATCCCAAAACAAAAGGATGACGTTGGTACACAGGCCTATTGTGAAACCGGCATTGTCCAAGAGGCGTTAAGAAAAATAAAAAATGAGTTTCCAGAGATAATTACAGTTGCTGATACATGTCTTTGTGAGTATACTTCTCATGGTCATTGTGGCGTGATTCACGATGGAGATGTACATAATGATCAATCACTAGAGTTACATGTGCAAACTGCAATATCTCAAGCGAAAGCGGGTGCAGACATTATTGCTCCATCCAACATGATGGATGGGTTTGTGGCTACGATTCGAAAAGGACTTGATAAAGCTGGGTTTGCAGATATCCCAATTATGTCCTATTCAGTTAAATATGCATCCTCTCACTATGGTCCATTTCGAGAGGCGGCTGAGGGAGCACCACAATTTGGGGATCGTAAATCATATCAAATGGATCCGGCAAATCGTTTAGAAGCATTTCGTGAAGCAGCGTCAGATATCAGCGAGGGTGCAGACTTTTTAATCGTAAAACCCGCCCTTTCGTATCTAGATATTATCCGTGATGTTAAAGAGCGTTTTAATGCACCATTAGTTGCTTATAATGTAAGTGGAGAATATGCAATGGTTAAAGCTGCAGCACAAAATGGCTGGATTGATGAAAAAACGATTGTACTTGAACAATTAACTTCAATGAAACGCGCTGGTGCTGATTTAATCATTACTTATTTTGCGAAAGATGCTGCTAAATGGATAGAAGAAGGGGAGTGAATCTATGCGAAATTTTACTAATTCAATAGATGCTTACAAGGAAGCTGTAAATTTGATGCCAGGTGGGGTCAATAGCCCAGTTAGAGCATTTAAATCCGTTGGAATGAGCCCTATTTTTATGGAACGTGGTAAAGGATCCAAAATATACGATATCGACGGAAATGAATATATAGATTATGTATTGAGTTGGGGACCACTGATTTTAGGTCACGCCGATGAACGTGTAGTAACTAAATTAAAGGAAGTTACCGAAAATGGGACAAGTTTCGGTGCACCTACCTTAGCTGAAAATAAGTTAGCCAATCTTGTATTAGAACGGGTTCCTTCGATAGAAATGGTACGTATGGTTAACTCAGGTACAGAAGCAACTATGAGTGCATTACGATTGGCTCGTGGATACACAGGTAGAGATAAAATATTAAAATTTGAGGGCAACTATCATGGCCATGGCGATTCGTTATTAATTAAAGCAGGATCAGGTGTCGCTACATTAGGATTGCCTGATAGCCCCGGTGTTCCAGAGGCAATTGCTCAAAATACGATTACAGTCCCTTATAACGACATAGAGAGTGTTCGTTATGCTTTTGAACAATTTGGTGATGAATTAGCAGCTGTAATTATCGAGCCAGTATCTGGAAACATGGGTGTTGTACCTCCAAAGGATGACTTCTTACAAAACTTAAGAGATATTACCGAAGAAAATGGAACACTCTTAATTTTTGATGAAGTAATGACCGGATTTCGTGTTGGCTACAATTGTGCTCAAGGTCATTTTGGAGTAACGCCAGATATTACTTGCCTTGGTAAAGTAATTGGTGGTGGACTACCAGTTGGGGCTTACGGTGGTAAGCGCGAGATTATGGAAAGGATTGCACCAGCCGGAGATATTTATCAAGCAGGAACATTGTCAGGTAATCCTCTAGCTATGACTGCTGGATATGAAACATTGGTTGCAATGAACCAAGAGGCATATCAACAAATTAATAGAAAAGTTGATCGACTTATAGATGGTTATCAGCAGGCTGCTAAAGAGCACAACATTCCTTTGCAGGTTAACCGAGCAGGATCTATGGTTGGCTTCTTCTTCACTGATGAACAGGTTGAAAACTTCGAGTCGGCAAGCAGATCTAATTTAGACCATTTTGCAAGTTACTACCGTTCTATGATTGAGGAAGGTATTTTCTTACCTCCGTCTCAATTTGAAGGTATCTTTTTATCAACAGCCCATTCAGATGAGGATATTGAGAAAACAATCGAAGCAGCAAAAACAGCCTTTTCTAAATTAAAATAAGGCTGTTTTCCAAAAGATTGTTGTTATTGACACAAAATCTATAGATTGCGCAGTAACTTTTTACATTTTTCCTTAATCGACTGCTATGTTGATTTGCGCTCCGGGCAGTCGCTTTCCGCCGGCACGGCTTCAGCCTCCTCGTGGAAAACCGCCACTGCGGGGTCTTC
Organism: Aquibacillus halophilus; assembly: GCF_009649745.1. GTDB lineage: Bacteria > Bacillota > Bacilli > Bacillales > Amphibacillaceae > Aquibacillus > Aquibacillus halophilus. The sequence goes on from NZ_WJNG01000007.1 coordinate 158,359, forward strand.
AGACGCGTGCTGTTCCGGCAGGAGTCGACTGCCCTCCGCTCCAATCAACTATCATAAGTGTAGTTGCACAAACAGATTACTGTATAGCGTAGAACGAAGGAAATACACTAAAATTTCATTGAGAAGTAGTATTCAACGTTATTGGTATTTTTCTTACTTTAACAGAAAGCTTTTCTAAGTTGGAGAAAAACGCTCCCTTTCAATTGGAGAAATACGTGAAACTTGATTATGGGTTTTATTATCGCAAATCAGAACACGATTACTAGTGTAGGCAGAATACGTAGACTCCTGTGGGAACAGCGCGTTCCGAAGACCCCGGAAGAATCGTTCTTTGATTCTGAGGAGGCTGAGGTCGTGCCCACGGAAAGCAAAGTATTCTGCCGAAACGGTGTATAGCAGAGCCGATTATATACAGAATGTAGAAATCAACTATCAGTTACTTTGCATTTTACATCCACTGCGAAAAATTAAAACAAATAAGCTTAAAATAATGACTCGTTATGAGCCACCACAAAAATATCTGTCATGATATTTTTGTGGTGGCTCATTTTTTATATGGATTAAGATAATAAGTATTTGCTTCTATTCTGTCATATAATTCATAAGTTCATATAAGGCCATCTATAAAATCTAGGGTCAATAAGGTATTAAATGCATAATTCTATAATAATTTCATATATCTGAAATGTGAGGGTAATGTACGATTGCATGTGATTCTGAGGGGAGGAATTAGTGTTGGCAAATGGTGATCAGTCAGTTTTCACTTTTGATCTAAGTGAATCTTTATGGTTTGAAAAGGGACAGGAAGTTGACGAAATAATGGGGATATCTCTAGAACCTGAAATTTCAATTCAAGAGTTTGATGATTTTATATCTATTAGAGGCGTTATTGAATTGAAAGGAGAATATTTTCAGGTAAGGGAAAGTGCAGAAGAGGAAGTTCTTTCTTTACGTGACCATCCTTCTCAACGGTTTGTTGACAGGGTAGAAAGCTATGAGGATGGAGTAAATGAATTTTTCCATAACTTTCCTGTGGAGGTTTCTATTCCAAAGTACCGAATTGATTCATTAGATGACGTCATGGTAGGTATTGAGTCATTTGACTATGAACTGCCAGAAAACAGTCAATTAAAGCTTAATGCGGTTATTGCTATTCATGGTGTGGTGGAGGATCGTACAGAACCTACGGAAGAATATCAGGAACCGGGGAAAAGTTATGATGATGTTGATGACATAGACGAATCTGAGCGCGAAGAGGAAGAAGAGATCATCTATGAAGAGCCTTTAGTTGAAGAACCAGAACCAGAGGTAGAGATTGATGAAACTTTTGAATTCGACCTTAAAGAAAAAGAAGAAGAAAATAAAGTAGAAGTTAAAAGAGATGAACATGAAGAAGTGAAATCAGGGAAAAAAGATTCTAAAAACACAGAAAAAGAAAGATGGAAAAACAAAAAATCACAATCATTGTCTGAGTTTTTTGGTAGTATGGATAAACCTAAGAAAGCAGAAAAAGTAGAAGATGTTGCTGAATCAATGGAATCTTCAAGTATAGTATCATTTTCTTCCTATTCAAAGGAAGAATCAGAAGATGACTATGAATCATCGAGAGAAGAAAGAGTCCAACAGGACACTACTTACTTGATGAACATATTTGAGGATGATGATGAAGACCGATTTTCAAGTATGAAGATGTGTATCGTCCAAGAATCTGATACATTGAGCTCCCTTGCAGAAAAATATAATATATCGGCACTTAATATCTCCAAAACAAACAGGTTAGAGGATGACCAATTATCAGAAGGACAAATTTTATATATACCAAATAAGAATGCAAAGGTTAAATAGTAAGACTACAAATCCCTTGCCACGTGAGTGACAAGGGATTTTGTAGTATGTTTGTATTGCTCAATCTAAATTTGGAAGCTGTTGGAGTGGTTAATTGATGACAAATGTAAGGAGAATATTAGAAGCCTATCAAATTGTGCCAACAGAAATCACAGAAATTTCTAATCGATTATATAAGATTCAAAGTCACAATTATTCGTTTGCCTTGAAAAGATCTAGTCTAAATGAAAATTCTATTGATAACTGGAAAAATGTGTATCATTTATCAAATGAACATCATCTTACTTCAATTCTGCCAGTATATATGACTGTTAAAGGGGACATAGTTCATAAATACAATAATGAAATTTATTATTTAACACCGTGGAAGGAAAGAAGACAAAGTGACGAACCGAAGTATGAGGTTGAATCACTTTACCAAACAATTGGAAGTATTCATCATAAAACCAAAAAGGAAATAAGCTTACGAACTGACCAGGTTGAACAACTTATACCACAAGAAAAAGAAAGAGTAGCGACTTATAAAGGCAAATTAACCAGTTTTGTAGAAAAATTTGAACGCCGTCGCTACATGTCACCGTTCGAATTAAGAGTTTGTATGCAGTACCGTGATTTAGAGCAGGTCTTTAAGAATATTGATTACTGGTATGATTACTATTTGGAAGATCTTATTAAAGATGGTGTCAGCTATTCATCACTTTGTCATGGAAACCTTCGTTCTTCCCATCAAGTTTATCACAATGGTACTACCTATTTAATTAATTGGGAGCACTCTTTTCATGGAAATTCAATCCGAGATTTAGCAATCTATTTTTTTCATGAGCTAAGATATCATGATAGTTATTTAGAACACCTCGCAAATTCATTTCCAATTTATGAACAATATAATCCACTGCTACAAAGTGAGAGAAGCTTATTAGCTATTTATCTTATAAATCCTTACAGTTACTTAAACCTAATTGAAAGCTACGATCAAAATAGGCTAAAAAGCGTACATCCATTTCAAGTTAGATTATTAGAACATGGATATCGACGTCTAATGCAGGGATTAACTTTTCAAAATAGTCTACATGAAACGAGGCAGAAAATTATAGAACAACAACAGGAATCGGAAAGTTAGATATACTGGAAATAGAATGCAAAGAAAATCCCAATAAAAATCCCTAACAGAAGAATATCGAAGGTAGTTGGAAAAAAAAGTGTCCGTACTAATTGGAAAATTACAATTGGTAATGTTGCTCGTTCTATAACGAGTAGCCAATATCTTGCCCATGGGGGAAGTCGATAACGATAATATCTTGCCATATTTTCACCCCTTCTAGTCTTTTGGTGTATCATATGTAATCAACCTATTCAATGGTGCATAGAAAAAATAAATAAATTTGTTGACTTATTTGTGTTATTTTGGATAAAATAGCTAGTATAAATAACACGAATAAATGCAGTGAAGAGGAAGAGTATTTTGCAAATACCTGATAGAGAGGGAATCGTTAGCTGGAAGATTCCTAGGATTATTTGCATTAGAAAGTCACCTCTGACGCAGCTTCTTTGAACAAAAGTAAGTAGGAGAAGCCGGTGATGAACCGTTAATGAATGAAGTGTGCATACATGAATGAGTAGAAGTGTATGCAAACGAAGGTGGTACCACGGAAATAAATCCTTTTCGTCCTTTATGGATGAAGGGGATTTTTTATATTGTTTTTTATTGAAGGGTAAGGCTTCTTGGATATTAAATGAGAAATCAATTGTCAGGGTGCTATTGCTACTTAAACAAAGGAGGAAGTAAACATGGATGAAAATAAAGAAATTTCATTGCCACCAAAGTATGATCCAACTGCTGTTGAAAAGGATCGTTACAAATATTGGTTAGATGGTAAGTTTTTTGAAGCAAAAGGTGACAAAAGCAAAAAGCCGTTTACAATTGTAATCCCACCCCCGAATGTAACAGGAAGATTGCACATTGGGCACGCTTGGGATACTACATTACAAGACATTATTACTCGTATCAAACGAATGCAAGGCTATGATGTACTTTATTTGCCTGGTATGGACCATGCTGGTATTGCGACTCAGGCTAAGGTCGAAGCAAAACTAAAAGAACAGGGACAATCTAAGTATGACCTAGGCAGAGAAAAGTTCTTGGAAAAAGCTTGGGATTGGAAAGAAGAATATGCTGAGTTCATTCGAGAACAATGGTCCAAAATTGGGTTAGGTTTAGATTACTCGCGTGAGCGTTTCACCTTAGATGAAGGGCTTTCTGAAGCTGTCCGTGAAGTGTTTGTAACGCTTTATAATAAGGGGCTCATTTATCGTGGTGAGTATATTATTAACTGGGATCCTGCAACAAAGACCGCTCTTTCAGATATTGAAGTTATTCATGAGGAAGTAAAAGGTCACTTCTATCATATGAAATATCCTTTAAAGAATGGTTCTGGTCATATCGAAGTTGCTACCACTCGTCCAGAGACAATGCTCGGAGACACAGCCGTTGCCGTTCATCCTGATGATGATCGTTATAAGCACTTAATCGGTGAAAAAGTTGTCTTGCCAATTGTTGGACGTGAAATAGAAATAGTTGCAGATGACTACGTGGATATGGAATTCGGTTCAGGCGCTGTTAAGATTACACCAGCCCATGACCCGAATGACTTTGAAATTGGTAATCGACATAAACTTGAACGCGTTTTGGTAATGAATGAAGATGGTACGATGAATGAAAATGCCGAAAAATACCAAGGAATGGACCGTTTTGAGTGTCGCACACAAATAGTAAAGGACCTTCAAGATAAGGGAGTATTGTTTAAGATCGAAGAACACATGCATTCTGTTGGTCATTCCGAGCGAAGTGGAGCGGTAGTAGAACCGTATCTCTCAACACAATGGTTTGTAAACATGCAACCTTTAGCAGATGAGGCTATTGAGCTGCAAAAGCAATCATCAGATGAAAAGGTAAACTTTGTACCTCAACGCTTTGAACGGACCTATTTAAATTGGATGGAGAATATTCGTGATTGGTGTATTTCCCGTCAACTATGGTGGGGTCATCGAATTCCAGCTTGGTATCATAAAGAGACTGGAGAGATGTATGTAGGAAAAGAAGCACCGGAGGACGAAGAGAACTGGGAACAAGACAATGATGTGTTAGATACGTGGTTCTCTTCAGCGTTATGGCCTTTCTCTACGTTAAATTGGCCGGATACTGAGAATGAGGATTTCAAGCACTTTTTCCCGACTAATGTACTTGTAACTGGTTACGACATCATTTTCTTCTGGGTTTCCCGGATGATTTTTCAATCAAAAGAATTTAATGATCAACGTCCGTTTGAAGATGTATTAATTCACGGCTTGGTTCGTGATGCAGATGGTCGAAAAATGAGTAAATCACTTGGCAATGGTGTCGATCCGATGGAAGTAATTGATAAATATGGAGCAGATTCATTAAGATATTTCCTATCTACAGGTTCGACTCCTGGTCAAGATCTGAGATTCCAATGGGAAAAAGTAGAATCCACCTGGAATTTTATAAACAAAATATGGAATGCGTCACGTTTCGTGTTAATGAACCTAGACAATTTAAGTTATCAAGATATAGATTTAACTGGTCGAAAGTCAGTTGCAGATAAGTGGATACTGACCAGGTTAAACGAAACGATTGATCAAGTGAATAAAAACGTTGATAAGTATGAATTTGGTGAGGCTGGCAGACATTTATATAACTTTATTTGGGATGAATTCTGTGATTGGTATATTGAAATGGCGAAGCTACCATTGTATGGAGAAGATGAAAAAGCTAAACATACGACAAGGTCAATCCTTGCTCATGTACTAGATCATACAATGCGTATGTTACATCCATTTATGCCTTTTGTTACAGAGGAAATATGGCAACAGCTACCACATCAAGGAGAATCGATTACGCAAGCAGCATGGCCAGAGATTAAAGCAGAATTACATGATGAAACAGCAGCTGAAGAGATGAAACGATTAATGGCAATTATTCGAGCTGTACGTAATATTCGAGCTGAAGTTGATACGCCAATGTCAAAGCAGGTTCAACTGATGATCCAGGCAAAAGATGAGCAAATTGAAGGTCAGTTAGAACAAAATCGATTGTATTTAGAGCGTTTCTGTAATACTAGTGAATTAATAATCTCAACAGCGGTTAATGCACCCGAAAAGGCGATGTCAGCAGTTATTACTGGTGCTGACTTGTACTTGCCACTAGAAGGATTAATTGATGTAGACAAAGAAATTGCACGCCTGAACAGTGAATTAGATAAATTAAACAAAGAAGTAGAACGTGTCGAGAAAAAGCTATCTAACGAAGGTTTTGTTAAAAAGGCACCGGAACAGGTTGTTGAAGAAGAAAAACAAAAACAACAAGACTATATAGAAAAACGTACGAAGGTTGAAGCGAGAATTAAAGAACTTCAATCCTAAATTTAATATTAAAAAAATGGAATCTATTTAGATTCCATTTTTTTATGGATACATAATACAAAAAAATGACAATTTATGGTAAAATAAATATTATTATTATTTTTACAAACGGGGTCACAGAATGAAAGAATCTACGGTAAAGAAAATAAGAAGTATCCTTCTGCACACCTTAGTTATTTTAGTTTCTTTAGTTACAAGTTATACGGTTGTATATACATTTCAATACTTACCAAAAGGTTATGAAATTATCTCAAAGGAAGAGGCATCTATTACATTAAAGTCCAACAATATAATAGGAATCGAAGAAGAGATAATTGGTTTCAATCCACCTGATAAGCAGCAATCATGGAAGATGGAGTATTTAGTTAATACAGTGAACGAACAAGAACTTTATTTGTTTTTGTTTTTTATTACAGCTCTTGCATCTATTTTTCTTTTTGTATATCGCCTGAATAAGGGAGAAAAATTCAGTCATTCTTTATTTAAGAGTGGCATCGGTGCAGCATTAATTGCTTTGTTACCTTACATCCAAACATTAGACAGAATCGATTCAATCTTGTATTCCATCTAGCTATTTTAATTTTGAACATATATAGTCCATGATATAGTTAGCCACATTGATCTTGGTACACTCATAAATATTACGAATGTGAGCATTAGAATTTATTTCGCAAACGATAGGTTCATCGTCTGGACCAAAAAGTAAGTCCACACCTGAGAAATCAGCACCGATTGCTTTAGTAGCAGCAATTGCTAATTCTTTTTCTTGTAAGGATGGATGATATATCTCCATTTTTCCTCCTGCACTAACATTTGCTCGAAAATCATTACTAGATGTTCGTAGCATCGAGGCAACCACTTGATCACCAACAACATTCAAGCGTATATCTTTGCCGTAGCTTGATGAGATGAATTCCTGTAATACAAAAGGACGACCCTCTAATCTAGCAAGCTTTAGAAATAGCTCTTGCCTAGACTTAATAAGATATACTTGTTCACCAAAAGATCCATAGGCCTCTTTGACAACTATAGGAAAGTTTAAATAGTCCTCTAGGTGATTAAATCCACTCGTGTCTATGTCTGTTACTCCAGCAAAAATTTTTGGGCCGACAATAGTTTTTGGTATAGGTAATCCCTTTTCAGCTAATCGTTGATAAGTAGTTATTTTATTATCACTTATCTCAATAGCTTCTGATGAATTGAAGACCGGAATATTCATCAATTCTAATTGCTTAGCAAGATGAATATCCTTGTCACCAAACAAAACAAAATCAGGACGTTCAAATTTAGCACGCTCAATTATACTATTTCCCTCAGAGCTAAGCAGGGATAACAAATGATTATTTTTAATGATTCTAGTAGATAAATCAAGTTTAGTTGCGGAATCCTGCATCCACTCAGCGAATTCCAAGAATTTCCCACCTGGTAGATGGCCATTATAAATAATCCAGCCGTGTTTTTCCATAGTAAATTTCCTTTCCAAAGGTTCCTAGTTTTAAACAACAATTGTTTCTTGATATAATACGTTCATTATAAATATTTTTATAAAAAGGTAGGCTCTAGCATGTACACAAACATAGAGGATGTATTAAGATTTCTGCAATCTAGAAATGGCTTAGGTATAAAACCGGGTCTTGAACGGATGACCAAAATGTTAGAGCAATTGGATCATCCAGAACAACAATTAAAAGTAGTACATATCGCTGGTACGAATGGAAAAGGTTCAACTCTAACATTTATTAAACAAGCGCTTGTACAAAACGGATACAAAGTAGGCTCATTTACTTCTCCTAGTATAGATAGATTCAATGATCAAATAAAGATTAATGATCAAGTGATTCCAGATTCATCATTAATGAAAATCACGAACAGATTGATACCAATTATTGTAACCTTAGATGAAGATGGTGATCCCCCAACTGAATTTGAGATAACAGTAGTGATAGCTATATTGTATTTTGTGAAAACAGTTGATATAGCACTAATCGAAGCCGGTATGGGTGGGAGAGACGACTCTACCAATTGTGTCTTACCAATATTGTCTATTATAACAAACGTGGGAATGGATCACGTTGCTTTTTTAGGTGATACGCTTAGAGATATTGCTTCCCATAAAGCAGGTATTATTAAACAAAATATACCGATAATCTCTGGTGAGATGAATAGCGACGTGTTAGCAATTATTGAAAAAGAAGCATTAGGTAAGGCCGCAACATTGTATCGGTATCAAAGGGAGTATTCTATTGCAAATAAACACCTATCAAAAGAAAAACAGGAAACATTTTCGTTTGTAGCAGGTGATTATCAGATAGATGCTATTGAATTATCAATGAAAGGTGAACATCAAATCAAGAATGCCGCACTCGCTTGTATGGCATTAGTGCAATTACAAGCTTTAGGATATGAGCTAAGTACCGATACTATTAAGAAGGGTATAAAGATAGCCTTGATTCCAGGTAGATTCGAGCAAGTTTATTCAAATCCTATTGTTATTATTGATGGAGCTCATAACCAAGAAGGGGTTCAGGCTTTTCTTAACACTACTAAACGTCTTTATCCAGAAATGGAAAAGCAAATAATTTTTGCAGCATTTAAGGATAAGCCTCTGAAACAAATGATTGATCAAATGGAGGGTAACTTTGAAAAAATAACCTTCACAACTTTTGACCATAGTCGTGCTGCTGAGGCAACACAATTGTTCGGGATATCCAATAGTAAAAAGAAAGAACTAGATCTGGACTGGGAGAACGCAGTATCTTCCTTTTTATCGAAGGAGTCTAGTCAAAAAATGTTATTCGTTACGGGATCACTACATTTTATTAAATTAATTCGTAAATATTTTGAGTATTTAGAATAATTATGGTATGTTTGTACTATGCTTTTTGAAACGTATAGGTATTTAGTCCTTTAATTATCATTCCATGTGAGGTTGGTCACATGACGAATCTAACTTTTTCTAAAAACTAAGTAAGCTATGAAAACTATGGGAGTTGTTAATATGGTAGAAAAAAGAAAACAAATAGCTCTCTGGATAGCATGGATATTTATTTGGCCTATATCTCTAACGTTAATTTATGTGCTATGGACACCGAGTTTTGAAGGTCAAACAATTGATATTTTATCTTTTGCCATTTTAGCATGTATTGTTGCCTTCTTCCCATTATTGGTTAATAATACTCCTATCTTTTTCGTTCACGGAATTAGCTTTGCGGTATTTTTATATTATGGTTTATTTATAGAGGTTCTAATAACTCAATTAGCTATTCTTACTCTACTGGTAAAACTTAGAATAGAACGGACTGAGCTTTTTCGAATACCTTTAAATATGTTAATGTTCTTAATTATCTCTATCCTATCAGCTTCAGTATATAAACTTCTTGGTGGTGTAAATGGATCAATCTATTTTACTTCAATAAATGATGCAATTGCAGTGATAGGTTATATAGTTACTGTATTTGTATCGAATCAAGTTCTCTTATTCGGTTTTCATAAGGCGATTTATAATTTGGATAGAAAACTAATAGATAAAGGATTCGCATGGGAATTTATTACGACGTTATTCGTCTTACCAGTTGGATTCATTTTGTATCTCATGTACAGGGATTTCGGTGTTTCGGCCATTTACTTTGTCGGTCTGCCGTTTATCAGTATATCCTTCATTCTAATGCTCTATTATTCTAGTAGAAATATTAATTATTACTTACAAAAAACAAGTGAAATAGGCCATGAGCTTACAGTCCAAATGGAGGTTAATGAGGTAATTGATTTATTTATTGAACGAGTAACTGAATTACTTCCAATTGACTATACTTTCGTCTACGAAGTAACCGATGAAGAAACACTGAGACTTTCAAGATTTTGTGATAAGGAGAAGCTATTAGATTTTCCGACTAAAGATCGTTTAGCTAAATTCGAAGCAATCAGTGGTAATGTATGGGGACATAACAAAAGCATCCATTATCAAAATAGACGGCAATGGGGACATATTGAAGATGTAGACCTCCCGTTATTAGGTCAGAGTGTTGTTTCTTTACCTGTTGAACGAAATAACAAAGTTACAGCGGTAATTACACTGTTGTCAAAGAAGAAGAGGGCATTTGAAAAGCACCAATTTATGATTTTAAATATATTGACAAATTATCTTGCTGTTGCACTAGAGAATGCACGGAACTATGAGGAAACAAAACGAAAAAGTGAACGGGATCCTTTAACAAGGTTATTTAATTTCCGCTATTTCCAAGACTACTTAGAGGATTATTTTACCGAGGAAAAAAAACAATTATATCCTCAGGAAGATATGTCCTTAATATTGTTGGATTTGGATCATTTTAAAGAAGTGAATGACACATATGGTCATGAAAGTGGAAATGAAATTTTAACGGCCTTGGCTTCACGTTTAACTAGTAAAATAGGAAATCAAGGAACCGTTGCTCGTTACGGAGGAGAAGAATTTGTAGTGTTTCTTCCAGATACTTCTAAAGCCGAATGCCAGATGATTGCAGAAGATCTAAGAAAAGAAATAGCAGAAAAAATGTTCGCATTATCTAATCATATATTGGAAAATAAAGAACCAATTAAAGTCCAAGTTACGGCTAGTATTGGGATTGCAACATGCCCAGAAGACTGTGATGAGCCGTTAGAACTGATTCGTCATGCAGATCGGGCCATGTATTTAGGTGCAAAACAAAAGGGAAGAAATAAAGTAGCATTGTATAGTAGATAACTTCCTGAAATTCTAATTATTTAATAGCTTTTCCAAATACTAAAGACAACCTTGTTCAGAATCCTTAAGGTTGTTTATTTTTTTTGAAATAGTTATTTATAAATTCGAACACCATCTAGAATATTATCCTTATTCGATTTACATAACCTATAAATGAATCTATACTAAGATTAGACAAATATAGACAATGTTATAAAGGCTGAAAAAAGAAGGATGGTGAGTAATGAAGGAATTAAAGTGGTTATATAATTCTAAAGGTTTAACATTGGTAGAAGTAATGGCCTCAATTACTATATTATCCATCATTATTGTTTCATTTTTAGCACTCTTCATACAATCAGCCCGAACCAATCAAATCTCCCAGGATATAACGGATGCAACATATATAGCTCAAACTGAAATGGAAAAGATATATAATCTTAGCAATACTTCTGACGGGTACTGTTCTGCTGTTTCAACCCTAGCAGCTGAAACGTGTGAAGATTATACCCTTTATAAAGACGTTGAAGGATATTATGTCGAAATTCAGTTGTTCCAACCTGATCCTGATAATGACATAGGTAATGTCCTAGTAAAAGTATACGAAGACAACTCCTTGAGTAAGTTAGAAGCCCAAATGGAAACTATTTATAGTTGGAAAGAATAAGAGGGTGGATATGTTGATAAATAATGAAAAAGGCATCACTTTAGTAGAACTAGTTGCAACACTAGCGATCATGTCGATGGTGATTGTGCTAATTGGTTCGGTCCATATATTTGGTCAAAAACAGTTCTCTAGCCAAACGGAACAGATTAAAAACCAGTCTAACGTAAGGGTAGCGATAAACACAATAACTAAAGAAATCAGAAGCGTAGGTAAAACAGAAGTAACTGTGAACGAAAATGTTTTAACAGTTGGTACGGGAGAAAATTCAATTAATTATCAACTAGTTAATTCTGAGATTAGAAAAAACGGGAAACCAATAATTACTGGTATAGAAGGATTTTCAGTAAAGAGTGGTAGTGATGAAAACACTAATGAAATTAATATAACTATTACTAGTTCACCTGATCAGCAAGGAAACACCTCAACTTTGACTACTGTAATTTACATGAGGGAGTAGGTGTGGAAAATGAAGAGAAACCTTTGGCGAAGAGTCCAGATTTTGTTGAATAACGAACGTGGAGTTACTCTGGTGATGGTACTGATGGTCTTGATGGTACTGTCTGTTTTGGGATTGGGATTATTAGGAACTGCTGTAAGTAATGCAAACCTAAGTTCTGTTGACAGGGACCATCAGTCAACTTACTATATTGCTGAAGCGGGAGCAACGGAACGGTTAAGTGAAATTAAGAGCAAGGTAGCTGGTGTTTATGATGAAACATCTAATGAAGCTGCTTTTTATAATCAGCTAGAGAATGAGATGTTAGGTTCCGTTTTAAATGATAAGTTCGAACCTCATTTTGGTGATCAACCACAGGCTTCTGTCAATGTGGAAATAGAAACTGTCGGTAATCCGAGAAAATATAAAATTATCTCCTTAGGCACTATTGGTAAGCGAACACGAACAGTAGAACGGATGTTTACTGTTGATTGGCAACCTAAAGGGGGGCTAAATATTCCACAGAATATGGCTGCCTATACAAATACGACCATTAGTTTAACTGGCGGTGCAACAATAGACGGAAATATAGGTACAAATTCATCGGAAGCCAATTCAATTGAATTAAAAGGTGGTGCCTCTATTATAAATGGTGTAGTTTATGTACCGGAGCCTGCCCTCGATATTGCGCTGGATAATGGTAGTGATGTTGATGTTTCAGTGTCAGCTAAACCACCAACACCTTTGAAACTACCACCATTTCCTAATATTCCTACTTTTCCTGTCTATCCAGATTCACAAGTAGATGGGTACAATGTAATAGAAAATGGTGCATTAAGAGTAAATCAGAAAACAACTAATGGCTATGTGCTGAATTTAACGGATAATACATCCTTTACTGAAATAGAAATTAAGAATGATAAAGTATTAACTATAAATACCAATAATTCTGATAAAACCATTGTAGTAGATGACTTGTACATCCAACAGGGCAACTTAAATATTGAAGGTTCAGGTAAGCTGACCATATATGTCCTTAACTCGATTTCGATGGGAGGCGGGGGTACAATAAATGACAATGGGGACATTGGAAAACTAAATATTTATTACAGTGGTACTGATGAAGTAAAGTTAGCGGGAAGTCAAAAAATTTATGGTTCATTATTCGCGGAAAGTGCTGACATAAATATAACAGGTGGCTCAGGATTCTTAGGTCACATCTTAACAGGTGGTAACAACTTGGAAATAAGTGGAAGTACGTATATCCCAACTTTATTCTTTGCTCCAAATGCAGATGTTCAATTAAAGGGCGGCGGTGAAGTGGAAGGTGCGATTATATCTCACTCACTATCTGCTGTTGGTGGCACTAATTTGAAATTCAGTGAGCCTGACACAATAGATATTCCATTTGGTTCTAATACGAGTGGAGATTCACCAGAAAATTTGCTCCAAATAGGCACTATTAAAGAAAAATAAGTTATCTATATTACTTTGAAGAGGGGGGTTCTATGGCTATAGGAAATAGAAAGAAAAAGCTTGGTGACGTACTAAAAGAGGCGGGAATTTTAACAGAAACACAAATTGTTGATGCTCTTGAACAAAAGAAGGACGGGCAGAAGCTCGGGGATGCTCTTCTTGAGCAAGGTTTTATAACAGAACAACAGTTGTTAGAAGTGTTAGAAATTCATCTGCGGATTAATAGTGTTTCATTATACAACTACCCGTTAGATAAAAACTTAATAACTCTTGTGCCAAAGGATGTAGCAAGAAAATATCTTTTAATTCCTTTATCACAGAAAGAAAATACTATTACTGTTGCGATGAATGACCCAATGGATTACTTTGCAATCGATGATTTGGAGCTTTCAACAGGGTTTGAAATTAAGCCTGTTATAGCATCAAAAGATGATATTTTACAAGCAATAAATAAATATTATGATCTAGGTGGAAATGATTTCGAAGACGAACCGGATGATATGGATGATGATGCACCGGCAATTAAGATTATGGATCAGATTTTGCAAACAGGAGTTCATTTAAAAGCAAGTGATATTCATATCGATCCATATGAAGTCAAACTCGCGGTAAGGTACCGTATTGATGGAGTGTTACGTACGGAGAGAAATGTACCGAAAAGACTACAAAATTCTCTGATTGCTAGAACTAAAATCCTTTCTAATTTAAATATAACAGAAACGAGATTACCTCAGGATGGTAGGGTCAGGCTTGTATTAGATAATAAACCAATTGACTTACGTATCTCTACGCTACCAACCGTGTTTGGTGAGAAGATTGTAATTCGAATACTGGACCTAAGTAATATATTTAAGAAGTTAACAGATTTAAACTTTAGTGAAATCAATCTAGAAAAGTATGAAAAAGCAATATCACAACCATCTGGTCTTATATTGTTAACTGGACCAACAGGTTCTGGGAAAACATCAACACTTTATGCTTCCATTAATAAATTGAATCGGGAAGACGTAAATATTATTACCATTGAAGATCCGGTAGAATACCAACTAGATGGTATTAATCAAGTTCAGGTTAATAGTGGAGTAGGTCTTAATTTTGCTACAGGGTTACGTTCAATCTTGAGACAAGATCCGAATATTATCATGGTGGGGGAAATACGTGATAGAGAGACCGCTGAAATTGCTATTCGTTCTGCATTAACTGGACACATGGTCTTTAGTACTCTCCACACGAATAGTGCAGTAGCTGCAATTCCAAGATTATTTGACATGGATATTGAACCTTATTTAGTAGTTTCCTCATTGTCGGCGATTATGGCCCAACGATTAGTTAAAAAAGTATGTAAGGATTGTAAAATGACTCGTCAGGCCAGTGAAATGGAAAAGGTTCTGTTCAGAAAACGTGGGATTGAAATTAACGAGGTAACTGAAGGACAAGGGTGTAATAGCTGTAAAGGCACTGGCTATAAAGGGCGAATGGCTATTCATGAATTGCTAATTATTAATGATTCGATCCGTCATATGATGATGAATAATAGTACTATTACTGACATTAAGAAATACATTCAGGAAAATGGCATGAAATTTTTAGTTGATGACGGACTAATTAAGGTAAAAAAAGGTTATACAACGATAGAAGAAGTACTACGAGTAGCAACGGAAGACTAGGAGGGGAATGATATGAATCGATTGGAGTCATTATTACGAGTAGCATTTGAACGAAATGCATCTGACATCCATCTAACTGTAGGCGCTCCTCCAGTTTTTCGTATCCATGGAGACTTAGTGAAATATGGAGAGGAAAAATTAGAACCGTCTGATACAGAAGAAATGGCAAAAGGTTTATTGACGGAGAAGATGTGGAATCAGTTTAATGAAAAACGAGAATTAGATTTGTCCCATGGCGTAACTGGTGTTTCACGGTTTAGGATGAACATTTTTTATCAACGTAACTGTATCTCTCTTGCCATTAGGGTAGTTCCAACTAGTATTCCAAGTCTAGATGAATTGAATTTACCTGAAGTATTAAAAGAAATTGCTGCAAAAACGCAAGGGTTGGTATTAGTAACTGGACCAACTGGTAGTGGTAAAAGTACTACGCTTGCGGCAATGATTGACTTTATGAATAAGACAATGAACAAGCATATTATTACGTTGGAGGACCCAATTGAGTATTTACATTCCCATCGTAAATGTATTATTGATCAACGTGAAGTAGGTTTTGATACCGGCAATTTCCAAAATGGATTACGTGCTTGTTTACGACAAGATCCGGATGTTATTTTAGTCGGTGAGATGAGAGACTTGGAAACTATTTCAACAGCAATCACAGCCGCAGAAACTGGACATCTCGTACTAGGCACTTTGCATACAACCAGTGCATCAGCAACAATGGACCGAATCATTGATGTCTTTCCTTCTGATCAAAAAGGACAAATTAGGGTACAATTAGCCAACGTATTAGAAGCAATCGTTTCTCAACGTTTATTTCAAACGTCTAACAAACAAGGAAGAATTGCGGCCACAGAGATTTTAATTAACACACCGGCTGTTAAGAACCTAATTCGAAGTGAGAAAATGCATCAAATTCCAAATACAATGCAAACATCTCGTGATCAGGGGATGCACATGATGATAATGGAAATTAAAAAGCTGGTAAGCCAAGGCAAAATTTCCGAAGAACAAGCTCTCCCTTATCTAAAGGAAAGAGGGTGAGTAGATGGGGTACTTTCGTTATAAAGGAAGAACTAGCCTAGGTAAAGCAAAAAAAGGGAAGGTTAGTGCTGAAACTAAAAATGAAGCAGTAATACTACTTAAACAAGATGGGGTTACTGTCTTTGATATTCAAGAGCTTAATCCGATATTGTATAAGGATATTCATATTGGTAAAGCGATTTCAAATCGTGATTTTGTCATTTTTTTGAGACAGTTTGCAACCTTGATAAATGCTGGAATTACACTAGTTGAAGCAACTAGTATATTGGAGGACCAAACGTCTAATAAATTATTAAAGCAAGCATTAGCCAAAGTGCAGGATTCTTTAGAAGAAGGGATAGCTTTATCAGAAGCACTAGCTGAGTTTCCTAAGCTTTTCCCAGAATTACTTATTAGTATGATTCATGCTGGCGAGGTTAGTGGTAACCTAGATGGAATCTTGGAAAACATGGCTGGTTATTATGAAAAACAATATCAATTAAAACAAAAGATTATTACAGCGCTAACTTATCCTATCGTTGTTGGCATCATAGCTATTTTTATCACAATCTTTTTGCTAGCTTTCATCGTTCCAATATTTACTGATATGTTTATTTCATTCGACCAAGAAATTCCTGCATACACGGCATTTGTTGTACAAATTAGTGAAATAGTCCAAGCTTTCTGGTGGGGTATCTTTCTAGTTGTCGTTCTACTAGGAGTTCTTTATAAGTACTTGCAACAGAAACCTGGATTCGCTTATACGTTTGATATGGCCAAGCTTAGAATTCCTGTATTTGGTAGCTTTATTCAAAAATCATTATTAGCAAGGTTAACTCAGACATTAAGCTCACTCCTTAATAGTTCTGTACCAATACTCCAGGCTGTTGAAATTACTGAACGAGTAATCCAAAATCGTGTAATAAAAGATGTATTGAGAAAAAGTCACTCAGCCTTAGAAGAAGGGGAATCCATGGCCAGTCCGATGAAGCAGCATTGGGTATTCCCTAAACTGGTTACACAAATGATTGCAGTTGGTGAAAAAACAGGTTCACTGGATGCGATGCTGAAGAAAGTAGCGGATTTTTATGAACAAGAGCTAGATGAAGCATCTGATAAACTGAAGTCTTTAATAGAACCAATTATGATTGTTTTTCTAGCATCAATAGTAGGTGCGATTGTGATGGCAATTGTCATTCCGATGTTCTCTTTATTCGAAAACATTTAACAAAAAGTTACAATCGATATTAGTAGAAAGGTTATAGACATCGTACTCAGTTATAGTATAATGGACATAGTTATAACTGAATGAGAGAACATTGAGAGAACAAAATCAGACATAGATAATCAGGATGCTATGATTGACCATCTATATATGGGCACTTGGATGGTCAGGAGCTATTAGTGCAACCGACTGGCATCATGAAGAACCGCGGTCATGTTGGTAGTCATTTTTTGTTTTATTATTTTAAAAAAGGGGAGAAATTTTAATGATGAAAAAGATGTTTAAGAAGTTAAATAATGCTAAAGGTTTCACACTTGTTGAATTACTAGCAGTTATTGTTATATTGGGGATTATTGTTGCGATTGCTGTTCCTGCTATTGGGAACATTATTGATAATTCTAGAGAAGATGCAACTTTGGCTGAGCGGGATATGATAATTCAAGCTGGAAAATTAGCTTATGCTGCTGGTGAGTTTGAGGCTTCTATAACTGTTAAAGAGTTGGTCGATGATGGATATCTTGAAGATGACGATTCTATTACAAAGCTTTATGATAAAAAAGTAACATATAGTTCTGGTACTTTCACAACTGATGTTCCAATTCCAGGATCATGATGATATTCTAAATCCTGCTCAACACCAGAATAATTTTAAATTAAAGAGATCCCTCACCGAGGGGTCTCTATACATATATAGGAGAAAATGCCAATGCAATTATTTTACCTCTCATATTTCTTTATCATAGGATTAGTCTTTGGTTCTTTTTTTAATGTGGTAGGGTTGCGTGTTCCAGAAAAAAAGTTATTCCAGTCACAACGCTCGTACTGCCCTCATTGTAATCATACGTTATCATGGTATGAACTCATCCCAGTTTTCTCCTTCATAATTCAACAAGGTAGTTGCCGGCAGTGTAAGCGAAAAATATCAATCATTTATCCTTTAGTAGAACTATTTACTGCAATCATGTTTGCTTATAGCTTCTATATATTTGGTTTTCAGTTAGAACTTATCACTTCATTACTACTTGTTTCCTTGCTAGCAATTATCATAGTTACCGATCTTAAGTACATGCTAATACCTGACCGCATTTTGTTGTTTTTCTTTCCTTTCTTTGTGATTATGCGTCTATTCGTACCACTGGAACATTGGTGGTCTCCTTTCCTAGGAGCGCTTGTTGGCTACGGAGTGTTAGCAGTTATCATCATTGTTAGTCGGGGCGGTATGGGTGGAGGAGATATGAAACTGTTCGCGTTATTGGGTATCGTTTTAGGTTACAAAGAAATCCTATTAGCCTTTTTCTTATCAACTCTGTATGGTTCTATTATTAGTATTGCTTTATTAGCCTTGAAGGTAGTGGAACGAAAGAAACCAATTCCATTTGGTCCTTTCATTGTTTTGGGAAGTCTCACTAGTTATTTTTATGGAGATTTTCTAATTAGATGGTACTTAACAACTTTCTTATAAAAAGTAGGTGACAGCATGGTATTTAAATTTAAAAAACAGGTAAATCTCATTATAAAAGATCGACTTCTTCGCTATATTGTCTCTACTAACTCAACGATAGAGAGTATTGTGGACTCTGGAGAGATTATATTGGAGCCAGGTTTATTAGAGGATGGCAAGCTGATTAACGATAAATCGCTTCAGGTCGTGTTAGAACAGTTAGTTAAGAACAAAAAATGGAATAACCTTCCATTGTCTTTTTGTGTTCCAGATTCTTCAGTTACAATTCGAGAACAGTTAGTTCCAAAAGGATTAACAAAGGAAGAGATAAAAAGCTACATTAATATGGAGCTCGAAGAAAGTATTCGATTGCCTTTTATAGATCCAATCATTG
This sequence comes from Aquibacillus halophilus, assembly GCF_009649745.1. Lineage (GTDB taxonomy): Bacteria > Bacillota > Bacilli > Bacillales > Amphibacillaceae > Aquibacillus > Aquibacillus halophilus. Next base: position 177,678 of record NZ_WJNG01000007.1, read on the forward strand.
ATTTTGTAATTATTGGCGAAGAAAAAGACCAAGCGAAAATTCTTTTATTTGCGTATCCAAAGCAAAGAGTAAATGAATTTTTACAGATATTCCAAAAAAGTGGATTAAAGCCAAAAGTCGCCGATTTATCATCTTTGTCCATTTACCGTCTCTATTATCAGTTAGATTTACCAGAGGACAATGAACATCTTCTTCTTGTTCAATGGGGTAAGGACGCATCTGTTCTTACAGCCTTTAATCAAAACAAGCCGGTTTTCACTAGGTACATTAAATCAACACTAGATCGAAATTCATGGTCCTGGAGTACGGCTGACAATGATCTATTATGGACCGGTGATGATGAAGAAATAAGTCAATTGATTGAAGATCAATTAGTTACAATTGATCGTTTTATGGAGTTCTATCAGTATTCAGTGATGGACGGAAATGAGGAAATTTCAAAAATACTGCTTACGGGAGACTTTCCAAACCTTGAGCAGATTGAACTTTTACTCAAGGACCGTTTTATCGTCACGATAGATTCAATGAAAAAAATGGAAGACAAATTAAAACATCCAGCTAAATATGCTGATGCGATTGGATTGGCTGTTAAATCAAAAAACAAGTAAGCAAAGGGGGACATTTGGATGGTAGAAATAAATTTTATTGAGAAAAAGAAAATTAATATTGTTCCTTTTATCATTGCAGCTGTGTTTACCCTTTTGCTTGCTGCATCTGTCTATCTCTTATCTTGGCAACATACAACCCAGCAACAACAGTTGCAATCAATCCAACAACAATTAGACAATAATTTAGCCAAACAAGAGGAATTGACTAGTTTACTAAATTTGCATGAACAAAGGACTACGCTAGAGCAACAAATAACTAGTGTAGAAGCAGAAATATTTCCGACACTCCCCTTATTAGACAGCCTTGTAGGTTTGTTACCTGAAAACACCTATTTTAGCAACTACTCCTTTTCGATTGATAGCGGTTTAATGATAGACATCCGTACCGACGATATAGATCAGGTAGCAGCTTACAGTAATCTCCTTGAACAGCAAAGTTTTATCGAAAATATAATCTTATCAACTGTTTCTAGGAATGAACCTGATAATTATATTGCTTCCTTTCAATTGCAGATCAATCAAGATGCATGGAAAGAGGAGGTAAACCGATGATCGCAAAATGGAGTCGTATTCATATTATCATTCTTATCCTTTCTATTCTCGCGGCTATTTCCGTTTACTTTGCAGGTTATTATCATTACGTCATACCGGTAACAAATCAAATTGAGGACTCAAGTGAACTACTGACTATTCAGGAGAACACATTAGCAAATACATCTCCTCAAGAGGAAGCTGGTGATTCTAGTCTTTCAACAGAATCACAACGAAAGTTACCAGTTGCCAAAGACAATGATCGACTATTAATTACGTTAAACGATATAGCTTCTAATTCTAATAGTGTCATTACAGAGATATCGATAACCGAAGCAGCAGTGGGAAATGTCGAAAATACAGAAAATACGGATCAACTGTTAACTAGTCTAGCAGGACTTACTACCATTAATTATCAATTGCAGGTTTCAGTTGCAAATTATCAAGAAATGTACAGTTTTTTACAACAATTAACAGATACGGATCGTTTGCTTAACATTGATCAGCTAATATTTGGAGCGGCAGGAGAAGGGAATTTGGATTTTTCTGTTACATTGTCTACCTTTTACAGTCCTTCCCTTTTGAATTTACAAGTTGAAGCACCAACCTATGATTTTCAACCATCAGCAGAAAAAACAACACCTTTCCCAGAGTGAAAGAGTGTTGTTTTTTTGTGCGATTTTTGTAATAGTATCCCCTATTAAACAAATATTCTTGTTCGTCCGTTTTTTTTGTAGAAATGTTGTTTATTGCTTATGACAAAACTCGTCTTACTTTTCAATACTAGTGTGATAGAGTGTAACAAACTCTACTAGAAGCGAGGGAATCATGTGGACAAGCGTAAACCAATTTCAGTCCGAATGAACGGAAAAGAGACATCGATAAAAACAAATAGTAATGATGATAATCCATGGTCGTCTTCCCACCGAGAACAAGCAGCTGCAGCAGCAGACAAAGATTTCAACCCAGACGATTTAATAGAATTTGAAAAAGCAAGTCGAACCAATGATGATCCAGAAGATGATTGGTACCAATTAAAAAAAACCAATAAACGGTCAGTTCCACCAATGTTTAAAATGTTTTTGTTGGCTGCTATTTCAGCCATTCTAGTCGGAGTAACGTTAGGGTTCATCATGCTACGGATGTTTGCAGGCATTGACAGTAATGGTGTGGATCAAGCGAATACTATTCAGACTATGCCTCCTGGAAATACCAATACTAATGAAAATGGAACCGTAGTTTCTCCGCCAAGTTCTGCGGGAAATGAATCGCTAACAATTGAAAGTTTAAACGCCTTTGTCATTCAAGCTGGTGTTTTCTCAACACAAGAAAAGGCGGAAGAATGGCAACAAAATTATCAGGCTGTTGGGTACCCAACGATGACATGGGAACGTGATGGACAATTCCATGTATTTGCAGGGCTTAGTGGAACGAAGGATGGTACAGATGAGTCAGAATCATTGATGATTGATCAAGGGTTAGAACCCTATTCAGGTAAGCCATGGTCCACAGAAGAGATGACGGTAGAAGTTGCTAGCGATGAAAAAGAGTGGATCCAGGGGTTTGCAGAATTATGGAAAGATGCTTTAACAGCACCAAGTAGCGATAGCTTAGGTGGTAGCAGACAAGACTGGGAACAATGGTTATCTAATTACCCTGAACAAAGTTCCGAGCAAGTTGCAGCCCTTTATCAATCAGGTCAGCAATTTGTAGAAAGCCTTAGCCAGGAAAAAGAAAGTCTTCAATTACAAGTTGATTTATTAACTTTATGGAAACATTACTTTAATATAGGGAAATAATAAAGTAGGATATTATCCTGCTTTTTATTTTTGATTGCTATACCCATTTCTAATTTACAAAAAGTACTAATAGTAAATACAAAAGTCGATAGCCATTAGCATAGAGTTTTAGTTTTTTGTATGTTTGTTAAAACTTACAAAGGTAGATACAATAAGGACAAGATCTAGGGAAGGATTGATTATTGTGAATGAGTTAGTGCTAGCATCTGGATCACCACGACGACAAGAGTTATTAAAACAGATGGGGATTTCTTATTCAGTAAGGATTACTGGGTTAGATGAATCCAAAATAACAAATTCTGATCCAAAGAAATTAGTTGAGGAGCTAGCTCGTTTGAAAGGAGAAAATATTTCTCTTCAAGAAGGGCAAGTGGTTCTAAGTGCGGATACAGTTGTAAGTTATAAAGACCAGATTCTAACTAAACCAACTAATGCTAAAGAAGCACTTACTATGTTAAGCAATCTAAATGGGAATACACATGTTGTTTATACTGGTGTGATGATTCGTTCGAAGAGCCAAGCAAGTCTATTCTCAGTTGCAACAGAAGTTGAATTCTGGGACATGTCTAATGTGGATTTAAAAGACTATGTTGATTCAGGTGAATGGAAAGATAAAGCAGGTGGATATGGTATCCAATCAATTGGTGCTTTCTTGGTTAGGGAAATACGTGGTGATTATTATAATGTTGTGGGACTACCATTATCACTTGTACTCAGACAACTTAAAGAGTTTTCAATTTACCCCTCCTTCCCTAAGGAAAAGGTATCTGAGGAGGAAAAATGACAAATGGCAAAAGATAGTATGACAATGAAAGATATACCCAGACAAGACCGTCCCCGGGAACGGCTTTTGGAACATGGGGCTAGTAATTTGTCTAATCAGGAACTCTTATCCATTATACTTGGTACGGGGTCTAAAGAAGAATCAGTTAGCCTTTTGTCTCAGAGAATATTAATGCATTTTGAAGGGTTAAATTTACTTCGTGATTCAACTATTGAAGAATTAACTGCCATCAAGGGAATAGGAACAGTTAAAGGTGTATTAATTTTAGCTGCAATTGAATTAGGTAAACGAATGCATAAATACAAACCTCAAGAAAGGTATGTGATAAGGAGTCCCGAAGATGGGGCAGATTATGTAATGGAAGAGATGAGAAATTTAAAACAAGAACACTTTGTATGTTTGTTCCTTAATACAAAGAATCAAATCGTTCACAGACAAACTATATTTATTGGTAGTTTGAACGCCTCGATTGTTCACCCTAGAGAAGTATTTCGAGAAGCAGTTAAACGGTCTGCAGCCTCCATTATTTGTGCACACAATCACCCTTCAGGAGATCCCTCTCCCTCTCAAGAAGATATCCACGTCACGAAACGCTTATCTGAGTGCGGTAAAATAATAGGAATTGAACTTTTAGATCATTTAGTTATAGGTGATCATAAATTCGTTTCACTAAAAGAAAAAGGATACTTATAATACTATCTATTTTTTTGTTTTTCTCGTATAATTAAATCAGAATGTTTCAGCGCCATTACAGGAATGCTCTTGTAATTGGCGCTTCTTGACATTATGATAATAATCGTAATTCCAATCATTCAAGGAAGTAGTAATCCTGTGGGATTTATTGCTTGTTATGAATGGCTTCGATATAGTAAAACGTACATATAATCTAAAACACAGGATGGTTTTTTGGAAAGGGAGATTTCGTTGGGTAGATTTAGTTTATCGCAAGATTTAGGAATAGATTTAGGTACCGCAAATACCCTCGTGTTTGTTAAGGGGAAGGGCATTGTCGTTCGCGAACCATCAGTTGTGGCAAAAAACTTGAATACAGGGGAAATCCAAGCAGTAGGTAGGGACGCTAGAAATATGATTGGGCGTACACCTGGAAATATTTCTGTAATTCGACCAATGAAAGATGGCGTGATTGCTGATTATGATACAACTGCAGTAATGATGAAATATTATATAAAACAAGCTCAGAAGAATCGGTCTTCTTTTGCCAGAAAACCAAACGTAATGGTATGTGTTCCTTCAGGCATTACAATGGTAGAAGAGCGTGCAGTCATCGATGCGACCAAGCAAGCTGGAGCTAAAGATGCCTTTCCAATTGCTGAGCCGTTTGCAGCGGCCATAGGAGCCGGGTTACCTGTTTGGGAACCAACAGGTAGTATGATTGTTGATATCGGTGGTGGAACTACAGAAGTAGCCATTATATCTCTAGGTGGAATTGTTTCGAGTCGATCAATTCGTATAGCTGGGGATAATATGGATGAATCAATTATTCAATATGTCCGTAAGAATTATAATCTTATGATTGGCGAAAGAACAGCTGAATCAATTAAAATGGACATTGGCTCAGCTGGGAACCTAATAGACAACGAAGAGTTGGACATACGTGGTAGGGATCTCTTAACAGGTTTACCAAAGACAATTACTATTACCGCAGAAGAGGTTGCTCTATCTTTAAAGGATACGGTTTCTGCTATTATTGAAGCAGTTAAAAATACTTTAGAAAAAACACCTCCAGAACTCGCTGCTGATATAATGGACAGAGGGATTGTATTGTCTGGTGGTGGAGCTTTACTAAAAAATCTAGATCAAGTAATCAGTGATGAAACTAAAATGCCTGTATTTGTGGCTGATGAACCGCTTGATAGTGTCGCGATTGGTACTGGAAAGTCTTTAGAGTATATTCACCATTTTAGATCTCATCCAAATGTGTCCTCGCGTTCCAGATTGGAATAAGTAGGTGTGATTAATGTCTTTTTTTCATAAAAAACGTCTTTTTGTCATTTTAGTAGGTTTTATAATACTTGTTGGTTTAATCGGATTTTCTATACGCGATCGCGAGGAGCTTTCGCTAGTAGAAGAGTTCTTACATGATACAGTAGGATGGTTTCAAAGTATTGTCCATAAACCTGTTGATTTTACAACAAGTCTTATTACTAATATAGAGGGTATGAAAAACGTATATGATGAGAACCAAGTGTTAAAGTCTAGATTAAGTCAATCTAAGAACTTATTGTATGAAGTACAAGAGTTAAAACAGGAAAATCAAGAGCTGAGAAGTGTCTTAGGTAAAACTGAGTCAATTACTGATTATCAACCAATACAAGCATCAGTTATTGCCAGAAGTCCAGAGGCATCATCTCACCAGGTTAAACTAAATAAGGGTAAACAAAACGGTGTCCGAACCAATATGGCTGTTATTACTGGTGAAGGAATGATTGGAAAGGTGCAGTCTGCCTCTCAATTTACCTCAACGGTATTACTTTTAAGTGGATTTGATAGGTCCAATCGGATATCTGTCAATATAGCTGCTGATAACGAAGAGGAAGTTACCGGGTTTATTGTTGGATTTGATCCCGAATCTGAATTTTTATTATTAGAGCTAAACGCGTATGAGGTAGAGCTTAATGGGGAAGAATTAGTCGTTTCCTCAGGAATGGGTGGGGTATTCCCAGGAGACTTAGAAATAGGTACAATAGAAGAAGTTACACCTGACAAATATGGTTTAACTCAAATTGCATATGTTAAGCCTGCAGCAGACTTGTCTAACATGGACCATGTGATTGTTGTTAATCGTTTAGCAGCGCAGCCAGAAGAAGACACTTCTGAAGAGGAGGAGGAGTAATGCAGAAGTTCTACCTTCCTCTTTTCCTTTTAGCTTTAGTCGTGCTAGAGGGGGTTGCGCTAGATTTTATACCCAATATTTCGGTGTTGGACGACTTGCTTGTTATTCCACACTGGCTATTAGTATTTCTAGTTATGGTTGCTGTTTTTTATGACCAAGAAAATACTTATTTTTCAATAGTTAATGCTATCCTCTTTGGTTTACTAATAGATGTTGTTTATACATCAGTTATTGGCGTATACATGTTTGTATATGCTTTAACAATATATTTAATCCATGGGTTATCAAAGTTATTACATACAAACTATTTTGTAGTCTTATTAATGACCATTATAGCTGTCGGTATTGCAGATATAGGTATATATTTTATTTATTTCTTTATAGGGACAATGGATATATTCTGGGAGGAATATATGATGACCCGACTGATTCCTACTATCCTAGCTAATATATTATTTTTCTTAATATGCTATCCTATAGTAAAAAGAAAACTTGTAAAATGGTCAATAGTACAATTTGATCGTAAAAAATAGTATAAAGTGAGTGTTTGAAAAGTGATGGTGTTAATCTACACCCACCATTTTTGGAAATATCTCCAACATATTTAAAATAAATTTTTGGGGTGAATTTATCGTGATAGGCAACAAGCAACTGATAACGATAAAAGGTACTAGGGATGGTCTTACATTATTTATTGATGATTCTTGTTCGTTTGCTGATGTAATGCAAGAGTTAGAACAGGTCCTCTCAACAAATTATGTGGACAAGGATGAGCCGATGATTACTGTCACTATACACCTTGGTAATCGTTATTTACATAAACAGCAGGAAGAAAAACTTCGAGAAGTAATTAGAAGTAAAAATAAATTGGTAGTTCACTCGATAGAATCAAATGTTATTTTAAAAAAGCAAGCGTTAGAATGGAAAGAAGATAGTGAGATTAAGTCTATCACTAAAATCGTCCGATCTGGTCAAGTACTAGAGGTTAAAGGGGATCTATTATTAATTGGTGATGTGAACCCTGGTGGAAAAATAGTTGCAAGTGGTAATATTTTTGTATTAGGAAGTCTTCGTGGCATAGCGCACGCAGGTGCATATGGAAATAGAGATGCTGTCATTACTGCATCTTATATGAAGCCTAGTCAGCTGAGGATTGCAGATTACATTAGTCGCTCTCCAGATTATGAATCTGATGGTGTATATATGGAGTGTGGATTAATTGACGAGAGCAAAGAAAAAATAGTTATCGACCGACTTCAAGTTCTTTCGCAAAAACGGCCGGATTTAAACGGGTTTGAAAGGAGAATTTTAAATGGGTGAAGCAATAGTTATTACGTCTGGAAAGGGTGGAGTTGGTAAAACAACTACAACCGCAAATTTAGGTACAGCATTAGCATTGATGGAAAAGAAAGTTTGCCTAATCGATACAGATATTGGTTTGAGGAACCTGGATGTGGTGATGGGCCTAGAGAACCGGATTATATATGATATCGTAGACGTTATGAAAAAACGCTGTAAATTAAACCAAGCATTGATCAAAGATAAACGATTTGATTGTTTATTCTTATTACCAGCTGCACAAACAAGCGATAAGTCCGAGATAACACCACAGGGAATGGAAGAAATTGTCGCAGAGTTAAAGCAAGACTATGACTATATCTTAATTGATTGTCCTGCCGGGATCGAACAAGGATATAAAAATGCAGTGGCTGGTGCAGACAAGGCTATAGTTGTTGTTACCCCTGAGAAATCTAGTGTTCGTGATGCTGATAGAATTATAGGATTACTAGAGAAAGAGGATATTGAACCTCCTCATTTAGTAGTAAATCGAATTCGTAATCATATGGTAAAAAACGGAGATATGCTGGATGTGGATGAAATCGTACAAATTCTATCGATTGAACTATTGGGTATTGTTGCGGACGATGATGATGTAATTAAGGCATCAAATCACGGAGAGCCTGTTGCTTTCCATCCAAATACAAGGGCGTCAATTGCTTATCGTAACATTGCTAGAAGAATTTTAGGAGAGTCTGTTCCTCTTATGTCTCTAGAGGATCAAAATGGAGTTTTTACCAAGGTGAAAAAGTTCTTTGGTATGAGATCGTAGTGAGAATAAATTATTCAAATCCCTTAACACAACGTTAAGGGATTTTTATTTTTGCCGGTTTAACTCAATAGAACAATTATTTTAAGTGTTCGTTTTAAGTTCATGAGCTATTTCTGTTTGATAATCGCATATATGCTTGTCGTTCTTCATAGACTTGTACAAATATGACATGAAGGAAAGTGAGTGCTATGAATAAAGATATTAAGCAGGTTCGAAAAAGTATTTCTAAACGAAAAAGGGATAAAACTGGTATAAGTAATTCTAAAATCAATAGAAATTTTTCAACGGCTACTTTTCCTCATGATGAAGAAAAACATGGTTATGCACCATTCTCACCGATAACTGATTCTAGTAAAAGCGTGAAGGATACATTTGTTGCGTCATTAATGATGAAAAGTATCCTGGCTGCGGTGATGTTCTTTGGTGTTGCACTTTTTGTAGGCAATGACATCGATTGGCTTCAGCAACCTAAAGAGTGGACAAGTATGGCTTTGACTGAGGAGTTTCCTTTTGCTTCTGTTAACCATTGGTACCAAGAAAAATTCGGATATCCTTTAGCTTTAACTCCAAGTCAAGAGGACCAAGTAAATCAACAAGGACAAGCCCTACCAGTGAATGGGACAGTAAGTCAATCGTTTAAAACAAACGGGCGGGGAATTTTGATTCAAACAAAAGAGACATCCAAAGTAGTTGCCATAGATAAAGGAACAGTAATTTTTGCAGGGAATGATACAAAAACGAATAAAACTGTAATTGTACAGCATCGAGACGGAAGCAATACGATATACGGAAATCTATCATCTATAGATGTTTATCAGTATCAGTTTATAGCAAGTAATGAAGTGATAGGTGAATTTATACCAACAGAAACAAATTCAAATGTATATTTTGCCATTGAAAAAAATAATCAATTTTTGGATCCAGTTAAGGTGATAGAAGTTGACGAACGTCCTTAAATTTTTACCTCCCATCCACATCCATCCAATTCTATGGTTCTTTATCGGTGTTTCTCTACTGACGGGAACCTTTATGGAAATAAGTGTGATCTTCGCGATAGTAATTATTCACGAATTTGGTCATTACACAATGGCAAAAATTTTTCAATGGCGCATTAGAAGGATAAGTCTGTGGGTGTTTGGAGGGGTTATGGAAACCGATGAGCATGGAAGTAAGCCGATACGTGAAGAGTTGCTGATTGCCTTAGCAGGCCCTATTCAGCATGTTTTAATTTATTTAGTCTTAATAGGCTGCTCAAATTTTTCATTATTACCTGCGTCAGTAATCCTATTGGCATTTCAATACAATACAACTATTCTATCATTTAACATGTTACCAATTTGGCCTTTAGATGGTGGGAAAATTTTATTCCTGATGTATTCATCAATATTCCCATACAAAAAGGCACATGAATGGATGATTATAAGCTCAATCGGTTGTTCAGTTATTGCTGCTTTAGTATTCTTACTTTTCTATCCCTTTACGTTGAGTACAATTCTACTGGTTACTTTTATATTATGGGAAAATCGTCTAGAATGGAAACAAAGATATTTTGTATTTCTACGTTTTTTACTAACAAGGCATACAGACAATGTTAAGAAAACTAAAGTTCGCCCGATTTTTGTTGGGGCTGATGCCCCACTAATGAATGTATTCTCTTATTTTAGACGAAATTATCGACATGATATCTATATTTTCGATAGTAAGGAAAGTGAAGCTGCTACTATTGATGAACAGGAGTGCCTGAACGCTTATTTTAAGTTTAAGCAATATCAAGCAACTTCAGGAGAAATCGTAGCAATACGGGATTCGTGATTGAGAAATGAGGACAAATAAATGGTATCAATTTACATACAATCAGCAACTACAGAACAAATAGGAATCGTTAAAGAAAAAAATAGAGTGACAGAGCTAATTGTTAACCGACCTACACAGACTAATCAGGTCGGAAATATCTATATCGGTCGGGTCATCACTATTGAAAAAGGATTGCAAGCAGCATTTATCGATATTGGAGATGATAAGCATGGATTCTTGCAACGAAAAGAATTGCCAGAGGCTAGAAAAGATAATAAAAAGGGTATTGAATCAGTTATAACAGAAGGGCAAAGCATACTTGTCCAAGTTCAAAAAGAAGCTTACGGTAACAAAGGTGCTCGTTTAACAACCAATCTTACTGTACCTGGCATTAATATTGTTTATTTACCTCATGGAAACTATATTGCCGTTTCTAAAAAACTGTCCGATAAATTGCGAGTGGATTTAAGAAAGGAAATTGATTCTATAAGACAAGGGGAAGAAGGAGCAATAATCCGTACGTCCGCAAAGGATTGTTCGATTGATATTACCCTTAACGAATATACCCAATTGAGGGATAAGTGGCGCTTACTTGAGATACAAAGTCGTAAGTGTACTGTTCCATCGTGTGTATATACTGATAAAACTGTCCCAGATCGATTAATTCGACAGTTTTCCCCAAGTGAAATTAAAGAAATCTATCTAGATAGTTCAGATGAAGCTAGGCGGATTAGAAGTGAATATCCCAGTTTACAGGAATCTATTCACTGGGAAAAGAATATAGAAGACAGTCTACCGTTCAGTGTCAAGCAATTAATGGAACAGGCAGTCAATCCATTAGTACAAACAAATACAGGCGTAGAATTAATTATTGAACAAACGGAAGCAATGACTGTAATAGATGTTAATACCGCCGGTTTTACTGGGAAGACAAGCAAAAGTCAAACGATAGTCCAAGCGAATATTGACGCTGCGATTGAGGTTGCCAAGCAAATCCGTTTTAGAAATCTATCAGGTATTATCATCATTGACTTTATTGATATGAATAACAATTCTAGCGAAGAAAAAGTAGTACAAGCCTTTAAAAAGGAACTCGCAAAGGATTCTGTTCGAACGGAAATTTATGGGTTTACTAAATTAGGTTTGCTAGAAATGACAAGAAAACGTGAATCACAGACGCTTCCTTATCTATTATTAGATAACAACCAGATGAAGAGAAGAGATTTTTCATCGATTACTTATGCTTATATGCTTGAACGAGAGTTATTTCAATATCAAACGAGCCAATATGAGGCACTTTATATTGAAATATCCCCTGCTGTATATAAATCTTTCCAAAATGAAATTAATCTAGCAAAATTGAAAGAGAGTATTCTTAAAGAAGTTTTTATAAAAATAACGAGATCTGTAGCCTCATATGTGATAAAATTAACTGGTTCGCAAGAATTAGTTACTAGTCATTTTTCTCGAAATAACAATGATAGTATTGACAAACTTTTTTAAAGTATGGTAACATTATTCTGTTATTCATCGTAGCACCCGATGCTACAACCGCGCAGAACAGGTTATTAAAAGCTAGTGATTAGCACCTGTATGGCGAGTCTTAGTCCTAGAGGAGGTGCAAGAGTATGTACGCTATTATTGAAACTGGTGGGAAACAAGTGAAAGTAGAAGAGGGTCAAGCTCTCTATGTTGAGAAACTAGAAGGTGAAACTGGTTCTGCTGTAACTTTTGACAAGGTTCTTATGCTTGGTGGCGACAATGTAAAAGTTGGAGCTCCATATGTTGATGGTGCTACTGTAACGGCTAAAGTTGAAAAACAAGGTCGTAAGAAGAAAATCGCTGTCATCAAATTCAAAGCAAAGAAAAACTATCATCGTAAACAAGGTCACCGTCAGCCATATACGAAAGTTATCATTGAGAAAATCAATGCATAAGGTTTTGTTGTAAATGATTAAGGTGATTATAATTCGCAATAATGACAGTATTAATGCTTTTGAGCTGAGTGGCCATGCAGAGAGTGGTCCGGTCGGACAAGATTTAGTTTGTGCTGGCGTATCAGCAGTTTCCTTTGGAGCTGTGAATGCAGTGATTAAGCTTTGTGAGATTGAACCTATCATTGATCAAGGAGGCGAAGGTGGTTACTTGCGTGTAGAGCTCCCAGCTAAGCTGGATGAGGATACGCGTTCTAAAGCCGAATGGCTGTTAGAAGGGATGCTAGTATCTCTTGAAACCATCGAGCTAGACTATGGTCAATATATATCCATCTCTGAAAAATAAGGGGGTGCAAACCAATGTTACGTCTAAATTTACAGTTTTTCGCTACTAAGAAAGGTCAAGGTAGTACTAGAAACGGTCGTGATTCAGAATCGAAACGCCTTGGCGCAAAACGCGCTGATGGACAATTTGTAACTGGTGGATCTATTCTTTACCGTCAACGCGGTACAAAAATTTACCCAGGTGCAAACGTAGGCCGTGGAGGAGATGACACACTATTTGCTAAAATGGATGGTGTTGTTAAATTTGAGCGTTACGGACGCGATCGCAAAAAAGTGAGCGTGTATCCAGTAGCTCAAGAAGCTTAATAGTAAATAAGGGGGATTCTAGCCTTTTGGTTAGAGTCCTTTTTTATTAGTAATGATAAAAAAGGACCAATATTTTGTGATTCTGGTAAAATAATAGGTTAAGTGAGCATCCTTTGTTTTTCTAATCGTCATTTTTTTGCTATAATTTTCATAATGCTTAGGGGGCGAGAACAAATGATGAAAGAAGAGGAGACAGTTAACCTTTTACGTTATTATCGTCATGATTGGATGAATACCGTTCAACTATTGATGGGATACACATCATTGGGCAAAATGGACAAGGTTCAAGAAAAATTAAAAGAAAGCGTCGATATTGCTGAACAAGAACGTAAATTAGTTAATTTGGATATTCCAAAGACGGCAATATGGGTGATAAGTTTTAATTGGAGGTTTGACAATTTTCGTATAGACTATAAGGTTGAGATTGATAATAAGAACCTAAGTAATTTTGATGAAAAGCTTCATCAACAATTAGAAGAAATAACTGAATTACTTACAACTTATGCAACCAAAATGGAGATGTATTCTGGAACGCTTTTGTTTCACTACGGAAGTGATGCGAAAATAGAACTAGAACTATCAATAACTGGAGCTTTCAAAGATATCGAAAAGCTAAACGAACAATTGGTAAAAAAACAAGATTTACATAAAGTAGTTATTGAGTCACTAACTAATAATCAATATAAATGTACATTAAAAATGGAGTGCAACTAGAGAGGTGATCTACTGTGTTTGTTGATCAGGTTAAAGTATATGTAAAAGCAGGCGATGGCGGTAATGGACTTGTTGCCTATCGCAGAGAAAAGTATGTACCAAATGGTGGTCCTGCTGGTGGTGATGGAGGTCATGGTGGTGACGTTATCTTTGAGGTTGATGAAGGCTTAAACACACTTATGGATTTCCGTTATCAGAAACATTTCAAAGCCCCACGCGGAGAGAATGGTATGAGTAAAGGTCAGCATGGAAAAAACTCTGAACCTTTAATTTTACCTGTACCTCCCGGTACTACTGTTAGAGATGATGATACCGGTGAAGTAATTGCTGATTTAATTGAGCATGGACAACGGTCAACCATTGTTAATGGTGGTAGAGGTGGTAGAGGAAATATCCGTTTTGCAACACCACGGAATCCAGCTCCGGATATTGCGGAAAAAGGTGAACCTGGAAGAGAAAGATACATTCAGATTGAATTAAAACTGATTGCCGATGCTGGCTTAGTTGGTTTTCCGAGTGTTGGGAAATCCACCCTACTTTCAGTTGTAAGTGCTGCTAAACCTAAAATTGCTGATTATCATTTTACAACACTTGCACCTAATTTAGGTGTTGTTGAAACGGAAGACCAACGCAGTTTTGTTTTGGCTGATTTACCGGGTTTGATTGAGGGAGCACATGAAGGTGTTGGGCTGGGACACCAATTTCTACGACATGTAGAGCGTACGCGTATTATTGTTCATGTAATAGACATGGCTGCAACAGAGGGTCGTGATCCGTACGATGATTATCTTACGATTAATAACGAATTAAAAGAATACGATTTACAGCTCGAGCATAGGCCTCAAATAATTGTCGCAAATAAGATGGATATGCCTGAAGCGGAGGAACTGCTTGAGCAGTTTAGAAATAAACTAAAAGATAAGTATCCAGTCTATCCGATATCAACAATTAAGCGTGAGGGTATAAGAGAACTTTTGTTTGCAGTAGCTAATATGTTAGAAGAAATTCCTAAAGATACAAAACCGTTAGAGGAAAAAGATGAACGGGTAATGTATCGACACCAAGAAGCTGAAAAGCCATTTACAATTACAAGAGATCCAGACGGTGCCTATGTACTATCCGGACAGGCGGTTGAAAAGCTATTCAAAATGACAGACTTTAATACAGATGAATCTGTACAACGTTTTGCAAGGCAATTACGAGGTATGGGTGTTGATGAGGCACTAAGAGCAAAGGGTGCTAAACATCAAGATACAGTAAGGCTGTTGGAATATGAATTTGAATTTTTTGAATAATTCCGAGATACGTAGGGTGATGTAAAAGGGGAATGTAAGATGGTCGAAAAAGATGAAAAGTTTTACTTAGTAAGAAGTGACATACTACCTGAATCTATGCAGAAAACAATTGAGGCGAAAGAGTTAATTGAAAGAGGGAAGGTTGACTCCGTTTTTGAAGCTGTAAAGAAGGTAGATTTATCACGGAGTGCTTTTTATAAGTATAAAGATGCGGTATTTCCATTCCAAGCGATGGTAAAGGAACGGATGATTACATTATTTTTCCATTTGGAAGATAGGACTGGAACGCTATCTAATTTGTTATCAACGGTTGCACAAGCTGGTGGAAATATCTTAACAATTCATCAAACAATACCATTACAGGGCAAGGCTAATGTGACAATTTCATTAAACACCTCTGGTATGTTCATCAACATTGAGGAATTAATATATCAATTAAAACGTTTGGACTTTGTAGATAAAGTAGAAATATTAAGTTCAGGTGCATAGACAGGGGGAAGCATTGTGACTAATAAGATTGGATATTTGGGACCAAGGGGTACTTTTACAAAAGTTGCTGTAGATGCAATTTTTAATGGTGAAAACAAACAAAGTTATACAACGATTCCAGAATGTATAGATGCCGTAGAACAGGGAGAGGTAAAGTTTAGCGTTGTACCTCTAGAAAATGCAATTGAAGGCTCAGTTAATTTAACAATTGATTATTTAATTCAAAAGAAACTTTTAAAAATTATTAGTGAGATAGTAGTTCCAATACGACAGCACTTAATGGTTCATCCTCTCAATCAGTCTAATTGGAAAGAAATTAACTTTGTTTATTCTCACTCACATGCTATTGCCCAGTGTCACCACTTTTTACATTCGGAAATGCAAGAAGTGAGAGCTGAATACATGACCTCTACTGGAGCTGCTGCAAAGTTTGTTAGTGATAATCCTGAGCTTAAAATAGGTGCGATTGCTAACCAACTTGCTGCTGAAGAATATGGCCTTTCTATCGTACAAAAAGACATTCACGATTTTACAAATAACCACACGCGATTTGTTGTTTTACATAAAGACAACTATGAGCTAGAATCAAAAAAGATGGAGATAAAAGGACATAAAACAACGTTAATTGTTTCATTAGGTTCTGATCAGGCTGGTGCACTTCACCAAGTACTATCGGTATTTGCATGGAGACGGCTAAATCTTTCCAAAATAGAATCCAGACCTATGAAAACAGGATTAGGTAACTATTTTTTCCTCATTGACGTAGAAGAAAAGATGGATGATGTTCATATTCCGAATGCGATTGCAGAATTGGAGTCGTTAGGCTGTAAGGTAAATGTATTAGGGAGTTATCCTTACTACACCTACAATGGTTTGTCAGTAAATCACAACTAACAAGAAATCACCAACTATATTATAGCTGGTGATTTTTTCGTTATGATTGGATAATAAATCCTGCTCTATCTAAAGAATGGTAAGCTAGCTGTAGTTTTTCTTCTGAATCTGCTTCGAGTGTATGAAGATGAATCCCATCAGTTAATTGAAGTAAATATGGTGCATTTGTTTCTTCTACTTTCTTAAGGAATTGGTCGACTTCATTTCGGTTGCTAACCATAATAGATGCAACTAGATCACCGTAAACAGGATGCTCAATAAAAACATCTTTTACAGTAACACCATGGTCAACAATTAACCGAAGTTCTTCCCGTGTTTGTTCAGGTGTATGTTTACATGCGACAATCTGACTGAATCTTTGTTTTTGGTGGTTTTGCTGCAAATACATATACCCTTGACTAGTAGCTATGATTGGTACTTTCTTTGCCTTCAATAAAGAGATATCCTGAACAATTACTTGCCGGCTGACACTTGCTTCATCTGCTAGCTCTCCACCAGTTATCGGCTCGTTTCTTTCTTTTAATAATTGCAGGATTAATTCTCTTCTGTTTTCACCTAGTATTTTTTTTTTATCAGTCATTTCTTTATCCTCCAATTATTAATAATTGTTTATTATTTTCTCACACAATGTAACTACTTCTTCTATATCCACATTGCTTGTATATTTACCTAAAGATAAACGGATGAATTGTTTTGCTTCTGCCTCGCTTTTACCTATTGCAAGAACTGCTTTTGTTGGTTGCTGATGGCCTACACTACAAGCACTACCAGTAGATACAGCAATACCGGCACGATTGAATTCTAGCATCGCATAGTCCCCTTGTACGTTATCCAAGAGTATCCCAATAATATGCGGGAGATTTAGATGATCATTAGTTATAATTTCCATTCTTAATTTTCTTTTTTTGACTGATGTAAGAAACTGCTGTCTTAATTTTAATAAACGGAACGACTCTTTGTCTATATCTTTATATGCATCTTGTGCAGCGGTAACAAAGGCTGCAATTCCTGGCACATTTGCTGTTCCAGGTTGACCACTTGATTTTGCTGAATTTCCTTTTAGAGAAGGGTTAACATAGATTGCACCCACTCCTTTAGGACCATAAATTTTATGACTTGAAATTGAAAGGCTATCTAACTGAGCTTGTTGGACGTTAATCGGTAATTTCCCAAATGTTTGCACGCAATCACTATGAAATAATATACCGTGTTGATTTAATAGTTTACCGATTTTCTCGATTGGTTGGACGACACCAATTTCTGAGTTTGCATGCTGAATGGAGGCCAATATCGTTGTGCTGCTGATTGCTTTAATCAAATCATCTACATTAATTTCACCTTGTTTGTTAGGGGATAGGTAGGTGATGTGGTACCCTTTATTTTCTTCTAGATATTTAAAATAGTTTAAGAGTGAAGAATGCTCCATTTCCGTTGTAATAATATGGTTTCCTATTCCTTTGTATGAATTAATTAGTGTTTCGATTGCTAGAACATTAGATTCTGTTCCCCCACCTGTAAAAAGAAGTCCCTTTTCATTAGCATGGATTAGATCAGCAAGTTCGGAGCGACAATGTGCTAAAAGGTTTTTGGCAGAAGTACCAATATCATGTAAACTACTGGAATTGCCAAAAAAATTTTTGGAAACTTCATTATATACATTAAGAGCGTTATCGCTTATAGGCGTTGTAGCGGCATAGTCTAAATAGATCATAAATATTATGTTCCTTTCTTTATAACTAGATGATTGCTTACTAAATTTTATGTATCTATCATACCATTTTTAAAAAAGTCTTGTCATCTAAATATATATGTGTAAATATAGGTGTAAAGACACATTGGATGTGATTAAAATAAATTCTGTAGATATTATCATCATAGGCAGTGGTTTAGCTGCTTTGTCTCTTGCTGATCGACTAAGTGAGCATAAGAATGTGATTGTTTTAACAAAAACCAAAAAGAACAATAGCAATTCTGTCCGGGCCCAAGGAGGTGTGGCTGCCTCCATATCTGAATCAGACAATTGGAAAAGTCATTATCTCGATACAATGATTGCTGGCTGTAACTATAATAATCCTGCCGCAGTAGAGTTATTAGTGAAACAGGGACCTGAGTATCTAACGAAATGGATAGAACAAGGTTTATCTTTTGATAGAGATCACTTAGGTAAGTTAACGCTAGGAAAAGAAGGAGCCCATATGCACCGCCGTATTATACATGCTGGTGGGGACGCAACAGGTAAAGTTATAATGGATTTCTTAATAAATAGATTGCGAGATAAAGTCAAGATTGTTGAAGATGAAACAGTGCTGGATTTAATAGTTGAGGCTAACTGTTGCCAAGGAGTGGTAACTAGCAATATTTATAACGATTTGTCTATCTATTATGCTAATCATGTAGTTTTGGCAACAGGTGGCTGTGGTGGATTATATAATGTTACCTCAAATGATGAAACGGTAACAGGAGATGGGATTGCATTGGCCTATCGTGCTGGTGCTCAGTTGACTGATCTTGAATTTATTCAGTTTCACCCAACGATGCTATATACACACGGGAAAAGTCATGGATTAGTTTCAGAAGCTGTCCGAGGTGAAGGTGCCATCTTAGTTACTGAGAAAGGCAGACCAGTAATGAAAGGTGTTCATCCACTAGAAGATTTGGCTCCCAGAGACATAGTAGCTCGGACAATTCAGGCCCAAATAAATAAAGGAAATAGGGTCTATCTAGATATATCAATGATTAATAATTTCAAAGAAAAATTTCCTACAATTACTTCCATATGTGAACAAGCTAACGTGTCAATTAATAATAAATTATTACCAGTAGCACCAGGAGCGCATTTTTCAATGGGAGGAGTAGTGACTGATTTAACAGGTATAACAACTGTAATAGGACTTTATGCAATTGGTGAAGTTGCTTGTACTGGAGTTCATGGTGCAAATAGATTAGCTAGCAACTCATTATTAGAGGGAATTGTATATTCTAATCAGTTGGCTGACCATTTATTAGCTATTAAGGAAAACCAAATAACTAGTATAGAATACAAAAACCCAGTAAATCAATTCGAGCAATTAAACGAAACCAACTTGCCTACAAAGCAGGAAATCACCCAGATGATGACAGCTCATGCTGGAATCGAACGAACACAACACGGCTTAACATACGCCCGAAAATGGATTGAGCAGTTCGGTGTACATCATAATCATTCACAATTTGATTTAAGGATAGTTAGTAAAGAAGATTTTGGTAAAATTAACATGCTCACTACTTGTTGGTTAATCATTATGTCGGCTTTGGAACGCACTGAAAGTAGAGGTGCCCATTATCGAAAGGATTATCCGTTAGTCGTCAAGAAGTGGGACAATAAGCGAATTATTCGTCAAAAATTAGAATTCATAAATAACCAAAAGATTATGTTTGGAGTGGGGAAATGAATCAGCTAAAGATGAGAAAGATGATTGAACAATTTCTCTTAGAAGATATTGGGGAAAGAGATATAACTAGTCAAGCAATCTTCCCTCAAAATCAAGAGGGGATTGGGGTTTTTATTGCTAAAGACGAGGGAGTTCTTTCTGGTGTTCAAGTAATAATTGAAACATACCATCTACTCAATCCTCGGATAAAAGTACAATTGTTAAAGCAAGACGGAGACCGTTTGACAAAAGGCGTTGAAATAGCAATGGTAAGTGGGCAGGTTCGAGATCTATTAACAGGAGAGCGTGTCATTTTAAACTTGATACAACGAATGAGTGGGATTACTACTTTAACTGAACGTGCTATTAGGACCTTAAACAGCGACTATACAAAAGTTTGTGATACCAGAAAAACAACACCAGGGCTCAGAATGTTCGAAAAATATGCAGTAACTTGCGGTGGAGGTTTTAATCACAGGTTTGGTTTGTATGATGGAGTTATGATAAAGGATAACCATATTGCTTTTTGTGGATCAATTTCTAAAGCTGTTGAAAAAGTGCGAAATAGTCTAGGTCATATGGTTAAGGTTGAAGTTGAAACAGAGAATCAAGAACAGGTACTAGAAGCAGTTCAAGCAAATGCTGATGTTATTATGCTAGATAATTGTAGTCCGGAAGAAGTTAAAAAATTAGTTGCTTTGATACCAAAATCGATCATTACAGAAGCATCTGGAAACATTAATTTAGAAAATATAAAGGATTACGGTGAAAGCGGAGTAGAATATATATCACTTGGTTTGTTAACTCATTCAGTTAAATCCTTAGATATAAGTTTTGATGTTCAACATGTTGAGTTATCACAAGGAGGGGAAAAATGAGTATTTTAGAAACCTTAAAAACTAACCACAACCAAATGCCCGAAAAATATAAAAAAATTCCAACCGAAGAGATGGAAAATCGGGTTAGACAAATTAAAGAAAAGTTTGGTAGCAGACTGTTTATACCAGGGCACCATTATCAAAAGGATGAAGTAATTCAATTTGCTGACGCGGCTGGAGACTCTTTACAACTAGCACAGATTTCCGCGGAGAATACAGAATGTGAGTATATCGTGTTTTGTGGGGTCCATTTTATGGCAGAAACTGCTGATATTCTAACCACAGATAAGCAGAAAGTTATTTTGCCAGATATGCGGGCTGGTTGCTCGATGGCAGATATGGCAGATATCGATCAAACAGAACGAAGCTGGCAAGTGTTTCAAGAAACGTTTGGTGACACGGTCATTCCACTAACATATGTTAATTCTACTGCAGCTATTAAAGCGTTTGTTGGAAAAAATGGGGGAGCAACAGTAACATCTTCTAACGCAAAGGAAATGTTAGAATGGGCCTTTACTCAAAAAGAAAGAATACTATTTTTGCCTGATCAACACCTTGGTCGAAATACTGCATTTGATTTAGGAGTACCCCTTGAACAAATGGCAGTATGGAATCCACATACCGACAGTTTTGAATTCGAAGGAAAAATAGATGACATAAGAGTAATCCTTTGGAAAGGTCACTGTTCGGTGCATGAGAACTTCACTGTTGCTAATGTTGAACAAATAAGATTAGACGAACCAGATATGAATATACTTGTTCATCCTGAATGTAGCAGAGAAGTTGTGGCACTATCTGATTTTGCAGGCTCCACAAAATATATTATTGATATGATCGAAAGTGCATCAATAGGAAGTAAATGGGCAATAGGAACAGAAATGAATTTAGTGAAACGATTAATTGATAATCATCCAGACAAACATATTGTATCCTTAAATCCTTACATGTGTCCTTGCTTAACAATGAATCGCATAAATTTGCCACATCTATTGTGGACTTTAGAAGAATTGGATAGTAATCATGTGATTAATCAAATAACTGTGGATAGAACAATCACAAGGCTAGCAACTTTAGCGCTTGAAAGAATGCTTCAGAAATCTTAAAAATAACCCCTTAATACTAAATGGCACCGATGTTGTTAGACAGAATCTAACGATATCAGTGCCATTGATGCTATAAGGGTTTCTTTTTGTTGAGTTTAAACGATCTAAAAATTAAAATAACTAACCTTTTCCTTAAACTTAACCATTGTTTTATTTGAGAAATTAGTCTAAAAAAACAGCTTATCCTACAAATATTTAATCAACTTTTTGGGTTATTCGCATATGTTGATAGTGAATTGTTATGTTATTGGCCTAAATGCAATTAAATATAGAAGGGAGTTTCAGTGGTGAAAATTCATGTTGTACAACGAGGCGAGACTTTATGGGAAATTTCTCAAAAATACGGTGTAGATTTTGAGGAATTAAAGGCAATGAACACTCACTTATCTAATCCAGACATGATTATGCCTGGTATGAAAATTAAAGTACCAACAACTTCTAAACAAGTTAAAAAAGAAAAACCATTAAACAATGAAATGAAAAAGTACCCAGGTAAAGAGAAAGAGGAGAAAAAAAACGTACCATTAAAAGACTCAGCGGAAAAGAAAAAACTACCATTAAATGAAAAAGAAGAAAAGAAGAAAGTACCGATGATGGGTAAGGAGGAAAGCAAGAAACAGCCTACAAAGCAAACATACAAGGATACATCAAAAAAATCGCTACCAGTTATAAAAGAAGATGACCATAAAAAATCAAAGAAAGAGGAGTTTGCAATGAAGCAAGCAGGTATTCCAAATCTGCCTAAAATGGAAAAAGACATGTGGAAAGCAAAAGCCAATACTGATCTACCCCATGTTCCAAAATATGATAAACCTAAAAATAATGATCAACAACCAATGCATCAACCGCAAGCACCAACAAATTATCCTAATCAACAGATTCATCATCAGCCAATGCAACAACCAATGTATCAGCCAATGTCACAACCACCAGTAATGCCGATGAATTACTACCAACCAATGCCGCATTGTTTACCGATGAATCCTGTTCCTTATCCTGCTCAGCAAATGCCTCTAGGCGCGCCAAGTCATCCTATGGTTGAAAACTTCGTGGGCGATAATAATATGCATAGTTATCCAAATGTAGAGGCACCTTACCATAATCATAATCATAACTTGCCCTATAATGAGGAACCAATGGAATCCTCATCAAGCAGTATGGAAATGCCACAAATGCCTCAGCACCTACCTGGTGTTTATCAAAATGATATAAGTAATCAACACCCTGCTTATGGGCAAGGGTTTTTACCAAATCAACAGATGTATCCAAGTGTTCAGCCAGAGATGAGTCAATTTCCTAATCATAATCAACCAATACAGCCCGTTCCATACAATCAACCATATTCCAATTACCCTCAACAACCAATGGGTTATCAATCTCCATATGGGGATACTGGTTATAATCAGCAACCATATTATCCTCAAGCGCATGGTTCAATGCTGCCAAATGGCCCAGGGTATCCTAATCCACATTCGGGTGGGTATGGTTACCCACAACCCAATACTGGAGCACCGCAGTTTGATTTGCCATATAATCCAGGGTATCGCCAAGATGAGGATGAAAGTGAATAGAAAACAGTTCAGAGACGATTCCAATAAGAATCGTCTCTGCTCCTTTTTGTATAACCAAGGAGGGCTAACCGTAAATAAACTTAGTCCAATTAAGGACAATGTGTTTTACCTTAAAAGTGATAATGATGAATATATTTTAAAAAATAATAAGTTTAGCAGTTCGATTGAACAACAGTGGAATTTCTTTGAAAAGCTTACGTTTAATCAAAGTAATAAATTCACTTGTTTTCCAAATGGCTCACAAATAATTGAAGGATTTGGGGTTTTTTGGACACTATCTCCATATATTAGCGGCCAGTCACTTCAATATAGACTTCATAGTGATCGTGAGGATGCCCTAATTACATTAAGAAAATTCCATAAGGAAGCTACTGATATTAAGATTGAAAATCCTAAAATTAAGACCCCAATCTACGTCAAATGGTACAATCGATTAGAAAAGCTACATCAAACAAGACATATTATGGAGCAGTTTGGCTTTTTGTATTTATATGAGGATATTTTGCGAACAACAAAAAGCAGATTGAAAGTTCTAGCTAATTTAGATTGGCACAGTATAGAAAAAAAGTCTGTAGTTAATTGGACATGGACTCATGGTGATGTAGCTTCCCACAATTTTTTAAGAGATAATAGTAATATTGTTCATTTAATTGATTTTGATTTGTTATCAATGTCTCCTCAGATATATGACCATATTCAACTAGGGCAACGTTTTCTTCCATATGTCAATTGGAGTCTTGATCGATTGTTGTCATACTCTGTTTATGATGAACAGTTAGACTTTAGTCTATGGTTGTATGGAATTACTGTTCCCTCAGATATTATTAGAGAGTGGTGGCACTTTACGTCTAGAAATCATTCAAATAATAAGTTTATTTGGTATTTAAACCGATTGTCTGAGGATTGGAAACATCGTGTGCAATTTGTAGAAGAGGTAGACATTATGCTAAGATAAATTATTATTGTTGGAAAGGGGTTAATTTGCTAATGCAGGAAAAAGTTGACAATCTTGTAGCATGGTTACAGCAACAAATTGAAGAAACAGGAGTAAAGGGGTTATTAGTTGGTGTAAGTGGAGGGATAGATTCTGCTGTAGTTGCGAACTTAATTCAACGTGCAGCACCTGAAAATTCATTAGGAGTAATTATGCCTTGTAAGAGTAACCCACAGGACATGGAGCATGCAAAAAAAGTAATTGACCGCTGTGGTATTAACTCAATAACAGTTGATTTAACCGAAACACATGATGTAATGTTCTCTACTATTCAAAAGCAATTAACGGATCAAAAACACATAAATCCAGATCAACAACAATTAGCTGATGCGAATTTACGCGCTCGACTTCGAATGAGTACACTATATGCTCTCGCAGCTAACTATCAATACTTGGTTGTTGGTACGGACAATGCTGCTGAGTGGTACACTGGATATTTCACTAAATTTGGTGATGGTGGTGTGGATTTAGTTCCTCTTGTCCATCAATCAAAGGGTGATGTGAAAGAGATGGCAAAATATCTGGATGTACCTGGGGAAATTGTCAATAAGCAGCCAAGTGCTGGTCTCTGGGAAGGACAAACAGACGAAACTGAAATGGGAACAAGCTATGCAATTATTGATCAATTTTTAAAAGGGGAAGAAATTCCTCAGAAAGATAAAGAAATTATCGAAAGAATGCATAAAAGAACTGCTCACAAACGTGAGATGGCCAAAGGACCTGAAAATTTTAAGATTTTATAACTAGGGCCATTATAAATTTTAATTTTCATTCGCATTTCCGATGGTATAAAAAAACCTTCCTTACTCATTCTAAGTAGTAAGGGAGGTTTTTTTAAATGAAAAATATCTT
Organism: Aquibacillus halophilus; assembly: GCF_009649745.1. GTDB lineage: Bacteria > Bacillota > Bacilli > Bacillales > Amphibacillaceae > Aquibacillus > Aquibacillus halophilus. The sequence continues at coordinate 202,943 of NZ_WJNG01000007.1, forward strand.
TAAGTATCCTTTTCCTTTGATGTTGCTGTTTGGTTTACTTGTTGGCTGTGCTGAAAATGATGAAGCCTCTGAGTCTGGTCAAAATGTAAATAATAATCATCACCCAATGACATACATTACTGAATCTGAGCATGAAGAACAAATCACCAATAATCTAACTAATAATCGTAATAATAACAAAGAAGATGTTGAAGAACGATATCTAGACGGCTTTCAATCCGATTTAGAACAGACGGATGGCCAAAATGGTTCCTACACCCAAAGTTTCTTCAATCAGGATTCAGAAACAATTTCAAAGGTGGTAAATGAACTTGAAGAGGTTCGCATGTCACAAACTATTGTAACGGATAAACAAATTATCATCTCAGCCATGTTAATGCAAGAACATTATGATGAAGATACAGAACACATAGTTAATAAAATAAGTAATCGTGCGAGCCAAACCATTCCAAATAAAGAAGTGATTGTATATACTGATGCAATCTATTGGAATAAAATGAGAGATTTAAACTCAAAAATTAAGTTCGATGACAATCCAGATCAAACACAGTATCATTTAGACAACTTTTTTAATAAATAATAACTAATTTAGGTCCTTTGTGTTAATAAACCAAGGGACCTATTTTAATTTTGTAAATTTTTATAAAACTAAAACAAACCATAGTAGAAACTATGGATAGAACTTCTATATTTGGACATACTTTAAGTAGAAGTTTTTCTAAAGAAACTTAAATCTTATCATTATATTGAGAATTTAAGTTTATCTAATATAAATCATGAGGTGAATGTTAATGAAACGACACTTGATTCTTCTGATTATGTCTTTAGCTATCGTATTTGGTGGATTGGGAATATCCAGTTTAGTTCTAGCAGATAACAAGGATGAAGGTCAAAGTGATCAGGAAGAAAATGTTCTACGTGAACCATTAGAAATGGAAGTTACATTACAGAGGCATTATATTGATGGTAAGTTTGAAGAGAATACACATACAGAAACCATTGGAGCAATGGAAGACTTTTGGTCTTATTATCATGGTTGGCAAGTAATTGACCAAAAAGAGGGAAAGATTGTGTTTAGAAAAGAAATACCTGATATTTCTCCATATCTGAAGGAAAAAGGGTATTTTGGCCTAAAAAATGATATATTAACCATTTTCAATGGAAGACCAACTCACGAACAAGTGATTCAATCCTTTTACCAGATTGACACAAGTGAATTAGAAAGTTATCAAGCAAAACAGTTACAGGACGGCATTAAAATTGAAACGAAAGAAGTCTATCAATATGTGTTAGAAGCCTTTAGGGATATGACACCATCTCGTTCTGTTAGCAACTAGTAATAATAATCAGAGCCTTAACCAGTTATGGTAGGCTCTTTTTATGTTTTTAAAAGAAAAATTAAGCTTTAAAAAGTTATACGAACATACGCTTGTATGGTAAAATAGAGTAGGTTTATATTGTTTATGAGGAGAATAGAAAATGATTGCATACATAAAAGGTAATTTAGCTGTAATAAACGAGCATGCTGTTATTGTAGAAGCAAATGGGGTTGGCTATGAGATCTTCTGTGCTAATCCATTTGTGTTTCAAGATCAAATAGGTGAACAAGTTCAAATCTATACCTACCATTATGTTCGTGAAGATACTCAGGTATTATATGGTTTTAAAAAAACTGAAAATAAGCTTTTGTTCTCAAAATTGTTGAATGTTTCAGGAATAGGTCCAAAAGGAGCTTTAGCTATTCTTGCCACGACAGGAGTTAATGATTTTGTCGTTGCAATTGAAGAAGAAGATGAGAAATTTCTTACTAGCTTTCCAGGTGTAGGTAAGAAAACGGCTCGTCAGATGATCCTTGACTTAAAGGGTAAACTGCCGTTCGAATTTGATATTGCTAGTGGGGATCGAACAAGTACTAATGGAACAACACATTCCCCTGAAAAAATAAAAGCAATTGATGATGCAATTGAAGCAATGAAATCCCTTGGTTATTCAGACAGGGAAATTAGAGATATAACTCCAATGCTGAAAAAAGAAGAACATGACAATACGGATGAGTTGATACGAAAAGGGTTAGCGTTAATGATGCAAAAATGAAAAGTGGGAGGTGATCCGCAGTGGAGGATCGAATGATATCAAGTGAAATCCAAGAGGTAGATACATCTATCGAACTCAGTTTACGCCCAACTACTCTGAAGCAATACATTGGGCAACACAAGGCGAAAAACAATCTTAGTATATTTATCGAAGCAGCAAAATTAAGAGATGAACCACTAGACCATGTGCTGCTTTATGGTCCTCCTGGTCTTGGGAAAACTACCTTAGCATCAATAATTGCAAATGAAATGGGGGTACAATTCCGAACTACATCAGGGCCAGCGATTGAACGAGCAGGAGATTTAGCGGCTATATTGTCTTCCTTAGAAGCAGGTGATGTGTTGTTTATTGATGAGATACATCGGTTGCCTCGTGCTGTAGAGGAAATATTGTATCCTGCGATGGAAGATTTTTGCTTAGACATTGTCATTGGATCTGGATCAAGTGCAAGGTCAGTTCGTTTGGAATTACCTCCATTTACTCTAGTTGGAGCTACAACTAGAGCAGGACTATTATCGGCTCCCCTCCGGGATCGGTTTGGAGTGTTAAGTAGACTAGAATTTTATGAAACAAAAGACTTATGCTCAATTGTTGAAAGAACATCTGAAATATTTGATGTCATTATAAAAAAAGATGCTGCAACGGAGATTGCAAGGAGATCCAGAGGAACGCCTAGAATCGCTAATCGCCTTCTCAAACGTGTTCGGGATATATCTCAAGTAAAAGGAGAACCAGAAGTTAATCTGGAGACAACACAACATGCTTTAGAGATGCTACAAGTAGATCCAGCAGGGTTAGACCATATTGACCATAAACTATTATTAGGTATCATGGACGGGTTCAATGGTGGTCCTGTAGGCCTTGATACGATTGCTGCGACGATTGGTGAGGAATCACAAACTATTGAAGATGTATATGAGCCTTTTCTTTTGCAAAAGGGTTTTATTCAGCGTACTCCAAGAGGTAGGCTGGTAACACATAAAGCATATGAACACTTCAACCGGGAGGTGCCTGAGGCTTGACCGGAATGGGTAAAGTATTTATTGTTATAGGAGTCATTTTTATTATTATTGGCCTTATTTGGGGAATATTTGGTAAGCTACCAGGTGATATTAGTTTTAGAAAGGGAAACGTATCGTTCCATTTCCCTATTATGACTTCGATTATTGTTAGTATTATTTTAACCGTCATTTTTTATGTAATTGGCAAGTTTCGCTAATTATAAGTTAGGAGAAAGATATGAATATAAACGATTTTGATTTTGAACTTCCTGAAGAATTAATAGCTCAAACACCCTTGGCAGATCGAACTTCCTCACGCCTGTTGGTAATGGATCGTAAAAGTAAAACAATTGAGCATAGAATATTTTCTGATATTACTAGTTATCTGCATCCCGGAGACTGTCTAGTGTTGAATGATACAAGAGTCCTACCTGCTAGGCTATATGGAAGTAAACAGGATACTGGTGCAAAGATAGAAGTGTTACTCTTACATCAGCAAGAGGCGGATCAATGGGAAGTACTAGTCAAGCCAGCTAAAAAGATAAAAGAAGGAAGCGTAATTTCTTTTGGGGAAAATAAACTAGTTGCAACCTGTATAGACGTGAAAGAACACGGTGGTCGAATTTTAAAATTTGATTACCAAGGCATTTTCTTAGAAGTGTTAAATGATCTTGGTGAAATGCCGTTACCGCCTTACATTAAAGAACAATTACCTGATAAAGAACGCTATCAGACAGTTTATGCCAAGGAAGAAGGATCTGCAGCAGCTCCCACTGCTGGCTTACATTTTACAAAAGAATTACTAGAATCCATTAGAAACATGGGGGTTGAAATAGCTTTCATTACTCTACATGTCGGACTAGGTACGTTTAGACCAGTAAGTGTTGATTCTATTGATGACCATGACATGCACTCAGAGTTTTATCATATGTCACAAGAAACAGCTGAACAATTAGACCGAATAAGAAAAAATAAAGGTCGAATTATTTCTGTTGGCACAACCTCAACACGAACATTAGAGACCATTGCTCGAGATAATGATGGCAACTTCACAGAAGCAAGTGGATGGACAGATATTTTCATTTATCCACCATACACATTTAAGGCTATCGATGGGTTAATAACGAACTTTCATCTACCAAAATCCACGCTCATCATGTTAGTTAGTGCATTAGCTGGACAATCATTCGTACTAGATGCATATCATGAAGCAATTAATCAAAGGTATCGTTTTTTTAGTTTTGGCGATGCTATGTTAATTATTTAAAAAAATTCGATTATCGAAACAGAAAGGGTATTTTATATATGTCAGCAATCACCTATGAGTTGATTAAAACATGTAAACAAACAGGCGCTCGTCTTGGAAAAGTTACTACACCACATGGTACATTTGAGACGCCAATATTTATGCCTGTTGGTACACTTGCTACAGTAAAGACAATGAGCCCTGAGGACCTTAAAGAAATGGGTGCGGATATTATTCTCTCAAATACTTATCACTTATGGCTGAGGCCAGGAGAAGATATTGTTGAAGAAGCTGGTGGTCTGCACAAATTTATGAATTGGGATGGGTCAATTCTAACTGATTCAGGAGGCTTTCAGGTTTTTAGTTTAAGTGATTTGAGAGAGATAGAGGAATCAGGCGTTCATTTTAGAAATCATATTAGTGGAGAAAAATTATTTCTGTCGCCTGAAAAAGCAATGCGTATTCAGAACTCACTTGGTTCTGACATTATGATGGCATTTGACGAGTGTCCCCCATATCCAGCTGAACATAAATATATGAAAGATTCAGTAGAAAGGACTAGTAGATGGGCTGAGCGCTGTTTAGAGGCTCATGGCAGACCAGATGCACAAGGGTTATTTGGTATTGTTCAAGGAGGCGAATATGAGGATTTACGTCGACTAAGTGCTCAAGATCTAACATCGATGGATTTCGCCGGATATGCTATCGGGGGCCTTTCTGTTGGGGAGCCAAAAGACGTGATGAATAAAGTTCTAGATTTTACAACCCCATTACTTCCTAACGACAAAGCTAGATACTTGATGGGTGTAGGCTCGCCGGATTCACTAATTGATGGTGCAATTAGAGGGATTGATATGTTTGACTGCGTACTACCAACGAGGATTGCTCGCAATGGAACATGTATGACTTCCAACGGTCGACTAGTAGTTAGAAACGCAAAATATGCTCGTGATTTTACTCCAATAGATCCTAATTGTGATTGTCATGTGTGCCGAAATTATACTAGAGCGTATATAAGACACTTAATTAAATGTAGTGAAACATTTGGTTTTAGACTTACTACTTATCATAATCTCTATTTTCTGTTAAAATTAATGAGGCAAGTCCGCAAAGCGATAAAAGAAGATCGTCTTGGCGATTTCAGAGAAGAATTCTTTGAACAATATGGTTTTAATAAACCAGATGCTAAAAACTTTTAGAGGGAGGGATATGACTTGGAAACATTAGTTAGTTTAGCACCCATTATTTTGATGTTCGTAATTTTCTATTTCCTATTAATTCGTCCGCAACAAAAGAAGCAAAAAGCTGTAAGACAAATGCAAGCGGATTTAAAAAAGGGAGATAAGATTGTAACTATCGGTGGTATGCATGCAACGATTCATGCTATTGATGAGGATACTGTTGTTGTTATAGTTGAAGGCAGCACAAAACTTACATTTGATCGTTCAGCTGTAAGAGAAGTAACAAATCAAGACTAATCTATATAAATCAACAAAAAAGACTGACTTTTAGTAAAGTTAGTCTTTTTTGTTGATTTATTATTTTTCTGTAACGTCCCAACATTTCTTTTTAGGATTCTGGATTTGAACTTAGGTTGACACCAAGAATTCCTCCTAGCAATGCTGCAATTAGAAATCCACCATGGTGAATAAACTGACTTGCAGTAAATCCTGAACTATAACCTAAATATTGGTAAAGTACAATAAATAATGTAAAACCAAGACCTGTCAATGCCCCCAAAACCAAGCCGTTTTCTCGACCTTTCAAACCAGCTATTAAGCCCCCAGAAAATAAAGCAATCAAACTAATTATTAATGTAGCCCAAGTTAATGTTGAAGATCCTAGTGTGGTGAATTTCAAGAGTAAAGATAAAATCAGACTTGCAAAAAACATAATACTTAAAACAGCTATCCATCCATACAGAAGTGCAGTAAATTTTGATTTTGTCATAAAAACCCCTCCTGTGTTTGTCCATTTGTATCCATTTTATTCTGATCTTTTTGAAATAGAATAAAATATTTTAAATTGAATTGAATACATTTATAGAAATGGAAATTTTTTTTGCAAATGTAACGAGCAAATATAAGGTTGAGATTACTATAACTATCATCAAACTTTTCTTTGATTCACTGACAGCACTCAACTGGAAAAAGTTGGGGTATCTTTTTAAATAAGATAGAGGTAGTTCGGGTGAGTAAAATCTCGATATCCATTTAACAAGAGTCAGTGGGGATGCACTAGTTTTTTTCGACTGAAAGTTCACTTTATATTGCTAGAAAAGGGGACAAGGTATGTCTGCTACAATTGCCATTGCTATATTTATAATCAGCTACATATTTATTATATCTGAAAGAGTGAATCAGGCTTTAGTTGCCCTTTCCGGTGGCGTTCTTTTATTATTAACTGGTGTGTATAAGTGGAACGATGCATTTACAAATTATATAGATTGGAATACCGTAGCATTGTTGTTTGCTATGATGGTACTAGTTTCAATTACTAAGAAAACGGGGCTATTTGAATATATAGCTATTACCTTTGCACAAAAGGTTAAAGGTAAGCCGGTACCACTTTTAATTGGTACTGCAATATTAACTGCAATCGGATCCGCACTACTAGATAACGTAACAACTGTTCTATTATTCGTTCCTATTATTTTGACGTTAACGAAATTGTTACAGCTACCTTCTTTTCCGTATTTATTAACGATTATATTTAGCTCTAACATTGGTGGAACAGCTACTCTTATTGGTGATCCACCTAACATCATGATTGGCCAAGCAGTAGAACACTTAACTTTTTTATCATTCATTACTAATCTAGGACCAATAGTATTAATTATTTTTATAGTTATGTTGACTATAGTCGTTTGGCTATTTAGGGGTAAATTAACAAATAACCAACAATTCTCCGATCAGTTGATGAAGATGGAGGGATCAATTTATTTAAAGAAGACACCAATGTTATATCAATCTGTAACGGTACTATCTCTAACAATAACCGGATTTCTATTACACCCTATTGTTCATATTGAATTAACAACTGTTGCAGTGTGTGGGGCAATATTGCTGTTACTGCTAACTGAAAAGGAAATCAGTACGGAAAAAATTTTTCAAGAAGTAGAATGGGTTACTCTATTCTTTTTTATTGGTCTGTTTATGCTCGTTGGAGGATTACAAGAAGTTGGTGCTATTGATGAATTAGCCAAAGGGATTATGTGGTTAACCCAAGGCGATCTACCATATACTGCTTTACTAATTTTGTGGACGTCTGGTATCTTCTCACAAATTATTAATAATATTCCATTTGTGGCGGCAATGATTCCAGTAATTAATGAATTTCAATCTTACGGAATGGCTAACCTTGATCCATTGTGGTGGTCATTAGCCTTAGGAGCCTGTTTAGGAGGAAATGGTACATTGATAGGTGCATCCGCCAATGTCGTTGTAGCTGGTCTAGCTGAGGCCGAAGATGAACGAATATCGTTTTCACTATTTTTAATTTATGGAATACCACTAGTGCTAATTTCTCTATTGATCTCGTCTATCTACGTCTATTTACGTTACTTACTTCCATTCCAACAAATGCTTTGAAAACCCAAGCATATCTCCGATTCCTTTGGAGACAATAAAAATAATTATTGGGCTTTAAGGGAAGTGACTTATATTGGGAGAAGAGTGGGGAATAATTATCCTCAGAACATTTCTTACTTATTTCTTTATTGTATTTTTATTTCGATTGATGGGAAAAAGAGAAGTAGGAGAACTTAGTATTTTAGATGTTGTAGTTTTTCTAATGCTAGCAGAAATGGCAGTTACATCCATTGAAGATCCTGATACGAATCTATTTAAAACGTTAGTGCCAATGACTGTATTATTAATAATACAAAAAGTAATTGCTCGAATTTCATTAAAAAGCTCAAGGTTCAGACATTGGTTTGAAGGGAAACCATCAGTAATTATATCTCGTGGGAAGTTAGACGAACATGAGATGAAAAAGCAAGGGTACAATTTTGATGACTTAATGCAGCAACTTAGAGGAAATGGAACCAAAAGTGTTCAAGATGTAGAGTTTGCTATTTTAGAGACATCCGGTAAATTGTCTGTTTTTGAAAAATCATCTGAAGAAAATCCTATTTCTCCAGATGGATATGTATTACCACTTATTGTAGATGGCACTGTCCAAAAAAAAGCTTTAGAAAAAATAAATAAAAATGAAAAGTGGTTAAAAGAACAGCTGGAAAATAAAGGATACAATTCTATGGAAGCTATTTCCTTTTGTACACTGGATGGTAAAGATAAGTGGTTTATAGATATGAAAAACGAAAAGAGTTAGTATATTGTCATATTTTATGTTAATGCCATTTAGAGTTCTATAACAAGTGCAGCCCTATATTGTAAAGAGGAATAGCCCTGTGTATAGGGACTATTCCTCTTTGGCATAGACTAAATGTTTTCTTCCGTGTATCTTATCTAATAATCAGGATCAAAGTTTTTTATCAAATGTTGATTTTTTCTTTCACTTATAAAAACCGGTTGAATCCTGGTAACTGTTGAAGTTCATCTCTTGTGATGAATCTAAACAAAAACAGAAGGATAATATAGATAACACTCAAGCATAGTAAGAGTAGGGCGAATAATGAAAGTTGTGTTTCATAACCAGGGAAAAATAATTTTAATTCATTCCCAGTCCACCAAGTGGCAACAAGTAATGAAACCATTTTTACTAAGTCCATCCATGGAATACGGAAAGATATTACTTTAATTAGGGTTGCTAAATGGAGAACTGTTCCAAGGACAACGCCTATTGACATTGCAATGGCAGCTCCCATTATTCCAAATTGGTCATTGGTAGCTAGTACCATTAATATCACGAACTTTACTCCTGTACTAATGATACTATTCCACATGGCAGCTTTAGCGTAATCCATTGCTTGAAGGGCAGCGCTTAATGGATACTGAACATATAAAAGCAAGAAAAACGGTGCCATTAACACTAAAAAGCGGCTAGCGTTGCTACTGCCATACATGTAGTGAAGGATAGGTTCTGAATATAAGGATAAAACAATTGTTGCAATAGCCCCGGAGGCAAAGGAGATTCTTATAGCTTGATGGATTCGGTAGTGAATCAATCGTTTATTATTTCTGGCATCTGCTTCACTAATATTAGGTACAAGCGCAACAGCAAGAGAGTGTGTAATAAACGTTGGTAAAAATAATAGTGGAAATACATAGCCTGCTAACTCTCCATATTGTTTTGTCGCTTCAGCGGTTTGCACACCAGCAATCGCAAGACTTTGAGCTACTAAGATCGGTTCAAGAAAGTTAGAAAATGAACCTACTAGTCTACTACCGGTATTTGGTAGAGCAATGGACATTAATTCTTTTAATGTTTGTTTCCCTGAGAGAAGGTAATTGAAAAATTTGCTTCTCATTTTTATTCGTTTCTTAAGCTTAAACATATGTAGCATAAAGAATAGGGAGCAGAGTTCACCAATAATAACTGAAATCATAGCCCCTGCTGCTGCAAACTCAATACCATATGGAAGAAACAGTTTAACTAAAAGAGCCACACATGAAATTCTGACAACCTGTTCAATAACTTGAGCATAGCTTTGTGGTTTCATATTTTGTCTACCTTGGAAGTAACCTCTTATTACTGATGATATTGCACTAATTATGACCATTGGGGTAATTGCTATTAATGGATAAAGAGTCCGTTCATCGGTTAAGAAGTTATTAGCAACAATAGGTGCAATGGCTATTAAGCCTATAGTAAAGAAAATACTTAGGGTACCAGTTATTGTTAATGATATGATCAAGATTCTTTTAATCTTACGAATATCTCCGTGAGCCTCTGCCTCAGCAACTCGTTTTGAAATCGCTATAGGTAGTCCAAATTGTGATAATGTGTAAACTAGAAATAGGGTAGGTAAGGCCATCATGTATAATCCGATACCTTCTTCTCCCATCAACCTGGCAACAACGATTCTATTAATAAATCCAAGAAATCGTGTAATCATACTTGCTACAATTAGTATTAGTGCCCCTTTTATAAAAGTTTGCTTGGTCATATTGAACGACCTGCCTTCTCAAAAATTTAAAAATCATATACAATGATGTATATGCAGAAGGATTGGCCAAGCATGACAGGCATTCGAAAAATCTTAAATATGATTGTTTAATAGGGGGCATTTTAATGGAGAAAATATTACATGTAAGTCAATGGAAAGAAATGCTTAAGCCTGTTCTAGAAACTAAGGTTACTGATCTTAAATTAATGGGTTATTCACGAACTACATCAGAGGATGTCTGGAATTGCTTAACAAAAAAAGTATGGAAAGGTGATCCTGAAAAACGACTCTATGAAGTAGTAGAAGATATTTTTCATTTAAGTTCCAATATTTATATGAGTTATTTAACTGTCCAATCGTATCAAAACAACGATTTATTTGCTTCTATTGCAGCTTTAACTAGTTCAGAGGAGTAATTGTTTCCAAGAAAGTTTGATTGACAACAGTAGTTTTTAATCTCTATACTATTTGTGTTCAGACTTGTTAAATTTACTTAATATTACTCGATCTACATAGGACCTATGCTTTGGCTTTTACTAATAGAGAGGTTTTTGAATTAATCCTTTACTATTTAATAATATGCTATTTGTTTTATGCTATTACATATCGTTGTATGAATAGATAGAGTAGAGGAGGCCACAACAATATGGTTAAAAGAGGCAGAATCGTTGCCTTTTTTCTAATCGTACTAGTGTTTGCAGCTACGATTGGGACAACGATTACAGGTATAACAAAAGATATGAAGCTTGGGCTTGATCTTCAAGGCGGGTTTGAGATTCTATATGAGGTCACAACGATTGATGAAGACCAGGAAGTAACAATGAGAGTTCTAGAAGCTACTACTGAAGCACTAAGAGAACGTGTCGATGTGTTAGGTGTTAGTGAACCTAACTTTAGTATCGAGGGAGAAGATCGGATTCGAGTCCAGCTTGCTGGCATTGACGATCAGACAGAAGCACGTGAACTAATGGCTACTTCAGCACGGATATCTTTTCGTGATGTTAATGATGTAGAATACTTGGACGGTACAGACATTGAAGAAGGTTCTGCTAGACAGGACTTTGATCCCAATAATAATCAACCGATTGTTACATTGCAATTAAATGATCCTTCTAAATTTGGAGAAGTAACGGAAGAAATATCTCAAATGGAGCCACCAAATAATAGACTAGTCATTTGGATGGATTATGAAGAAGGTGATTCTTATCAGGAAGAAAGGTTAAAAGAAGATCCTAAATTCATTTCAGATCCAGCTGTTTGGGAAAGGTTAACACAACCTAGTGTAATGATTTCGGGAAACTTTACCGTTGATTCAGCTAAGAGGTTAGCTGACATCTTGAATGCTGGTTCGTTAGAGGTTAATCTTGAAGAACTTTATTCCACATCTGTTGGGGCTCAATTTGGCCTACAAGCCATGGATAAAACAATCTTTGCAGGTGCTCTAGGTGTAGCACTAATTTTCATTTTTATGATAGCTTATTATCGTTTTCCAGGTCTAATCGCAACGATAACGTTAAGTATTTACATCTACTTAATATTGCTCGTATTTGAATTAATGAATGGTGTTCTGACCTTACCTGGTATTGCAGCATTAATATTAGGCGTTGGTATGGCAGTTGACGCTAATATTATAACCTATGAGCGGATTAAAGAAGAATTGAAAGAAGGCAAGACAATCACAGCTGCCTTTAAATCAGGGAATAGTAATTCTCTTTCAACTATTTTTGATGCAAATATTACAACCTTAATCGCAGCAACAGTCTTGTTTATCTTTGGTACAAGTTCAGTAAAAGGTTTTGCGACACTGTTAATTGTGAGTATTATACTAAGCTTTGTCACAGCAGTATTTGGTTCAAGATTATTTCTTGGCCTATGGGTGAAGAGTAAGTTTTTAAATAAACGCCCAGGCTGGTTTGGTGTTAAGCAAAAGGATATTAAGGATATCTCTGATGAATCCGAAATTGAACCAAAAGTATTTGGACGCCAGTTTGATTTCGTTAGTAATCGCAAAAAGTTTTTTGCAATTTCAATCCTTTTAGTGTCTATTGGTATTATCTGCTTAAGTGTATTCCGCTTGAATTTAGGGATTGATTTTGAAAGTGGTTCCCGAGTGGAAATAAATACAGAAGTAGCTAATGTAACAAAGGAAGAAATTAATGAAGGGTTTGAGGATTTACAATTAACTCCAGAGAATACCGTAATTTCTGGAGATGATAGTGAAATAGGTGTAGTGCGTTTTGATGAGGATTTAGGTCCTGACACAATTGGTGAAATTAAAGAATATTTTACTGCCAAATATGGTAGTGAACCAAACGTAAGCACAGTTTCACCAGTGGTTGGGCAAGAGCTAGCTAAGAATGCCGTACTTGCCGTCCTTTACGCTTCGATAGGTATAATTATCTATGTCACATTACGATTTGAATTCTATTTTGCATTAACTGCAATTATTGCCTTGTTGCATGATGCATTCTTTATTCTGGCGCTATTTAGCATAACAAGATTAGAGTTTGATATAACAATCATTGCAGCAATTTTAACGATTGTCGGTTATTCAATAAATGATACAATTGTTACTTTTGACCGGGTTAGAGAAAATTTAAAACGGAAGAAGCGAGTTAAGTCCTTTGCTGAACTGGCAGTTATTATAAATAAAAGCTTAATGCAAACCTTGGCTAGAAGTATTAATACAGTCATAACAGTTGTATTTGCTGCAACCATGTTGCTTTTATTTGGTGCTACTTCAATCACCAATTTCGCTTTTGCTTTGGTAGTAGGACTTATAGCAGGAACGTATTCGTCTCTATTTATTGCCTCACAAATTTGGTTAATATGGCGTGGAAAGAATTTGAAGGAAAAGCCGATTGTTTATTTAGAAAAGCAACGTAACGATGGTCCACAAGTATAAAAAGAAAGAGACTCCTTGCATTGCAAGGAGTCTCTTTTTGATTGCTTTCTAAAGATTGTGGTTGACTAAAATCTATAAACTGCGAATCGCAGTCCCAACAAAGGTCTTCATGCGACGAGTAATCGCAGGAGCAGCTGAAAATCCCACAGGACTTGAATTATCTTCCTGAATCAACACCGCACGCAGAAAAAGTGGTTTCCTTTTTCAAGGAAGTGGGTTTCTTCCGAGGAAGTTGAAGCGTTGCCCGCGGAAAGCGACTGCCCGAAGCGCAAATCAACTAGTAGCTACGCTAAGACGCTTTTTTCATCAAATGTGAAGATTGAAAGAATTAGTTTGTTTGTTAGGAATGAGATAAGGGAATGGTATTATAGAACTCATAAATCGACAGGATACAATCAATAAATTATAATTAAAAATAATGTAAACGATAAAGGAGGATTTATTAATGAAAGGTCAAACGTATATAATTTTAGCATTAGTTTTTGCAGTAATAGTAGCTATCTTTGCTGTAATTAATGTTGATCCAGTTGAAGTGAACTATTTATTTGGAACCGGCGAAGCTCCTTTAATATTGGTTATTTTAGTATCCGTCCTAATGGGTGGAATTATAACAGCTGCAGTCGGGGTTGTCCGTTTGCTTAAGCTACAAAAAGAAATTAGAGTACTTAATCAAGAGAAAAAGGAATTGGAAGAAAAAATTGGAAGTGCTGATCAACAAAAGGAGACAGATGATGAAAAGCCTTTAACAGCAAGTCAACTAGGACAAAATTCAAGTGAATGACAAAATTAATAACTGTTTGCTACCCCTGATACACTCTTGTATAATAAGTGAGTCAGGGGTGAATTTATGATACCAAGTAAAGCGAAATGGAAATTTACATATTCGAATGATGATCTTCCGCATTTTGATCATCAACTTTCCATATCATCACTAACGGAACGACTTTTAGTACAACGTGGTATTAGTACAAATGAAGAAGCACAAAGATTTCTAACACCTGAGCTAACCCACCTCCTTAATCCTATGTTATTGAAAGATATGGATAAGGCAGTTGCTAGAGTGAAACAAGCAATTGTAAAAGGTGAAAGTATTTTAGTTTTTGGTGATTATGATGCTGATGGTGTGAGTTCAACTACTTTAATGGTAGAGGCATTACAAGAACTTGGTGCCATTTGTGATTATTATATTCCAAATCGTTTTACTGAGGGATACGGTCCTAATGAGGATGCATTTAAAGCAGCACATAAACAGGGGTACACCGTAATTATTACTGTTGACACAGGTATAGCTGCAGTTCATGAAGCAGAAGTAGCAAAGCAATTAGGTATTGATCTAATTATTACTGATCATCATGAAGAACAGGAAGTACTTCCAAATGCATTTGCAATAATTCATCCAAAGTGTTCACCCGAATACAGCTTTAAGGAACTTGCAGGAGTTGGGGTAGCTTTTAAATTTGCACAAGCATTGTTAGGCTACTTTCCAAATCAGTTTCTAGACTTAGTTGTGATTGGCACAATAGCTGATTTGGTTCCGTTGGTTAATGAAAATAGAGTGCTGGCACATTTCGGGTTAAAAGCTATAACTAGTACAAAGCGACCTGGTTTAGTAGCATTGAAAAATAATTGTAATATAGAAGGAGCAGTTACAGAGGAAAATATTGGTTTTTTAATTGGACCTAGAATAAATGCTGTAGGACGACTACAAGATGCTAATGCTGCAGTTGATTTGCTACTAACTAAAGATATGGTACAAGCAGATGAATTGGCTCAGTTTATTGACCAACTAAATCAAGAGCGTCAAAAAATAGTTACTGAGATTTCGAAAGAAGCTGAGGAACTAGTAGAAGCAGATTCAACGGGTATGAATGAGAAAGTTATTATTGTTGCTAAAGAAGGATGGAACGAAGGCGTGTTAGGGATTGTAGCGTCTAAGTTAGTTCGAATATATGATCGCCCAGCAATTGTGCTGTCGATTAATAAAGAAAAAAAGACAGCTAAGGGTTCCGCTAGAAGTATTGCAGCTTTTGATTTGTTTTCAAATTGTATGCAAATTAGGAAAGACTTCATAAATTTTGGTGGACATGCTCAGGCAGCCGGGATGACACTTGCTGAGGAAAACATTTCCGTTATACGTAAAAAGCTAAACCAACTGGCATCAGAACAGTTGTCTGCAGATGATTTTAAACAATTACTGACAATAGATCATACAGTCGAAATAAAGGATTTAGATGTTTCATTAATCGTTGAGCTAAATAAGCTTGCACCTTTTGGAATGGGCAATCCTAAACCGTTATTTCATGTTCGTGCGGTTCCAACTGAGCTTCGTCAAATAGGAAATCAAAAAAACCATTTAAAAATGTCTATAGAACAAGCAGAAGCCAAATTAGACAGTATTGGCTTCGGAATGGGTGATATGTATTCAAAAATATCACCAAATGCCGAAATGGATTTAATTGGTGAACTTGAAATTAATGAATGGAATGGCAAGCGAAAAGTCCAACTTTTACTAAAAGATTTGGCTATTACAGAGTGGCAATTATTTGATTATAGGGGTTCAAAACACTGGAGAAAGCAGTTAATCCCGCTATTAGGCGAGCAAAGTGCAGCAGTAACCTTTCAAACTATTGATGGTACCGGTTCACTTCCTCCGGAAATAAATCATGTACAGATAGACGAAAACTGGGAAGTTGACTATGAATTAACTATGGTTGAGGATTTAATTTTACTAGATTTACCTAATTCACTGGAACAGCTAGCTCAGGTTATAAAGGCAATTAATCCTAGTAGAATCTATGCCTGTTATCTTGTTCACGAAGGTCATTATTTTAATTCTATACCAAATCGAGAAGACTTTAAATGGTTTTATGCTATGTTACTAAAGCATAAAGAATTTAACATCTCAGTCGATACACCAAAGCTGTCAAAACATAAAAGCTGGAAGCCAGAAAAGATTAGGTTTATAACTCAAGTGTTTTTTGAACTTGAATTTGTTAAAATAGAAAATGGTATACTAAAGCCTCATTCACAACCGTCAAAAAAAGATTTGACGGAGGCACCTATATATCAACAAAAATTAAATCAATTAGAAATAGAAACTACTCTTTATTACTCAAACTATAAGGAATTAAAGAAATGGTTTACAAGTGAAATGAATGAGGTTGTTTCGCCTAAGGAGGAAGTTACTCATGGATTATAAGAAATATATAACTGTTGTTGAAGATTGGCCTAAGAAAGGTGTTAGGTTTAAAGACATTACGACATTAATGGACAATGGTACGGCATATAAGGCAGCTGTAGATGAAATAGTGAAATACTCTGAAGATCTTAATATTGATATTGTAGTTGGCCCTGAAGCAAGAGGTTTTATCGTGGGTTGTCCAGTAGCTTATGCATTAGCAATTGGATTTGCTCCGGTAAGAAAAGAAGGCAAACTTCCCCGAGAAGTAATAAAGGTTAACTACGGTTTGGAATATGGTGAAAATGTATTAACTCTCCATAAAGATGCAATTAAACCTGGACAACGTGTTCTTATTACTGATGATTTATTAGCAACAGGCGGAACAATTGAAGCGACTATTAAGCTTGTAGAAGAGCTAGGTGGGGTTGTTGCGGGTTGTGCTTTCTTGATTGAATTAACATATTTAAATGGACGAGACAAATTAGAAGGTTATGATGTATTAACTTTAATGAAATACTAATTTAAAGGAGTGCTCCTTGAGAGTACTCCTTGTTTTCCTAATATATTCACAAGTTTTTTCTATAAGGTCAATTTATATTTGATATTAAATTTCCTTTTAAAAAGTATAGAGAATGCATTTGTATCTAATGTACTAAAAGGAATCCAAGAAAAAGGAATAGTTTTTACTATTCAAACTAGTTAATTACTCTTATAATGATAAAAACTGACCATTTCTAAATGAGCAGAGTAAAAAGGACAAAGGTGATAAAATGTCGAAGGATAATATTTTGTCAGCTGAAGACGTTATTAAGCAGGCTGCTCAATATCTTTCTGAAAAAGATACTGACTTTATTAGTCGTGCTTATAAATTTGCTGAAGAAGCACATCAAGGTCAATTCCGTAAATCTGGAGAGCCTTATATTATACACCCTATCCAAGTTGCAGGGATATTAGTTCATTTAGAATTAGACCCAGAAACTATAGCTGGTGGTTTTTTGCATGATGTGGTGGAAGATACTGATGTCACCGTCAAACAGTTGGAAGAGGAGTTCAATAGCGAGGTTGCTTTGTTAGTTGATGGTGTATCTAAGCTTGGTAAGATAAAGTATAAATCGAAAGAAGCACAGCAAGCTGAGAATCATCGGAAAATGTTTGTTGCAATGGCGAAGGATATTCGTGTTATTTTGATAAAATTAGCGGACAGGCTACACAATATGCGGACACTTAAGCACTTACCACCAGAGAAGCAACGAAGAATTTCTAATGAAACATTAGAAATTTTCTCACCACTCGCACATAGATTGGGAATTTCGACAATTAAATGGGAGTTAGAGGATACGGCTCTAAGGTATTTAAATCCACAGCAGTACTATCGGATAGTCCATTTAATGAAACAAAAGAGAGAAGAAAGAGAACACTATATTGAAGAAGTAATGCAGGAAGTACAAAATCAATTAGAAGATGTGAACATAAAAGCTGAATTTTCCGGCAGACCAAAACATCTATATAGTATATATCGAAAAATGGTTCTTCAAAACAAACAGTTTAATGAAATTTACGACTTATTGGCAGTTAGAATCATAGTGAAAAGTATTAAAGACTGTTATGCAGTTCTAGGAATTATCCATACGTGCTGGAAGCCAATGCCAGGTAGGTTTAAAGACTATATCGCTATGCCTAAACCCAATCTCTATCAATCCTTGCATACGACTGTTATTGGACCAAAAGGGGCACCCTTAGAGGTTCAAATACGAACGACTGATATGCATGAAATTGCTGAATTTGGAATCGCTGCACATTGGGCATATAAAGAAGGTAAGAGAATTGATCAACAAAAAACCAATTCAGATGAAAAATTAACTTGGTTCAGGGAAATTCTCGAATGGCAGCAAGAAACTCATGATGCTGAGGAATTTATGGAATCCTTAAAAGTGGATTTATTCTCGGATATGGTTTATGTCTTTACACCTAAAGGTGATGTGATTGAATTACCTGCTGGTTCTGTACCACTCGATTTCGCGTATAAAATCCATACAGAAATAGGGAATCAAACAATCGGTGCGAGAATTAATGGGAAAATGGAGTCATTAGATTATAACTTGAAAAATGGTGACATTATTGAAGTTATGACCTCAAAGCATTCGTATGGCCCGTCACAAGATTGGCTGAAGATAACACAAACATCACAAGCCAAAAATAAGATTAAACAGTTTTTCAAAAAACAACGACGAGATGAAAATGTTGCAAAAGGTAAGGAATTAGTTGAAAAAGAAATTAAGATATCTGGATATGATCCAAAAGAAGTTCTTACTTCTTCAAATATTAAGCTGGTTGCGGAAAAGTTTAATTTTTCTAATGAAGAGGACATGTATGCAGCTGTTGGGTATCAAGGAATTACTGCAGCTCAGATTGTAACAAGATTGACAGAAAAACTTCGGAAGTTAAATAAACAAGACCAAGATCTCGAACAGACTTTAGAAGGCGTAAAGAGCACTAATCTTAAAGCCCCTTCATCACATAGGAAGGATTCTGGTGTAAGAGTAGAAGGAATTGACAATTTACTCGTGAGATTATCAAAATGTTGTAATCCTGTTCCTGGTGATGAAATTGTTGGTTATATTACTAAGGGCAGGGGAGTCTCCGTTCACCGGGAAGACTGTTCAAATATCAATACTGAAGAAGCACAAGACAGAATTCTACATGTCGAATGGGAAAACTCAGATACTCAAACAAAACAATATCACGTTGACCTAGAAATTTCAGGTTTTGATCGCCGTGGTCTATTAAATGATGTCTTGCAGGCTGTTAACGAAACAAAAACTAACATCATTGCTGTAAACGGTAAGTCAGACCGCAATAAAATGGCCTTAATCCATCTTACTATTCTTATTCACAACACTAGTAATTTACGTAAAATTGTTGATCGTTTAAAACAAATTAAAGATGTATACACAGTAAAAAGAATGTTGAATAGTTAGGAGTATTTTAGCTATGAAAGTAGTAATCCAAAGAGCCGAAAACGCTAATGTTACAGTGAATAAAGAAATAATTGGTCAAATTGATTATGGACTAGTAGTACTTGTCGGTATTACCCATGGTGATACGGAAGAAGATGCTAAATATTTAGTAAATAAAATTATTAATTTAAGAATATTTGAGGACGATGCAAATAAAATGAACTTATCTCTTAAAGAGATCGGTGGCAGTATTTTATCAATTTCACAATTTACTCTTTATGGTGATACACGTAAAGGAAGAAGACCGAATTTTATGTCTGCTGCTAGACCTGAACAGGCAAACAGATTGTACGAACAGTTTAATTCATATATATCTGCAGAGGGTATTCCATTAGAAACTGGAATATTTGGAGGAATGATGAATGTACAATTGACAAATGTTGGACCTGTTACATTAATAATAGATAGTGCAGAAAAATAACGAAACAAACAAAGCCCCCTTGTAAGTGACGAGGAGGCTTTGTTTGTTTATCTAACCATCTTGGTTTAATAGGAAAAAAATTCATTTAATCCATTGATAATACCTTTTGAAATCTTCTCTTGAAATACACTAGATTGAATGTTCTGTTCTTCAGAAATATTTGATATAAATCCTAACTCTAGTAAAACAGAAGGCCGATGACTTTCTCTTGTTACTTGAAAACTTTCTTGATGAATCCCACGATCATCCATTGTCGTTGCTTTAAGTAATTCTTCTTGGATGGTCGTTGCGAGAATACTATCTCTCTCAGAATAATAATAAGTGCTTGCCCCTTTAGCAGATGGGAATTGAGGTGTGCTATTATAATGGATACTCAAAAATACATCCGCATTCATGGCGTTGGCCAAACTAGCTCGTCCACTTAAAGATAAGTAATTATCATGGGATCTAGTAAGAATCACATTTGCACCTAATATTTCTAAGTAATACTTAAGTTTCTGTGCTGTTATTATTGTATATTCTTTTTCGAAGTTTCCACTTGCACCAATAGCTCCAACATCTCTTCCGCCGTGTCCAGCGTCAATTACAATAGTTTTATCTTTCACAGAAGGTGCCCCATTAGTTAATGAACCATCAGTACCTACTGACCAATCGGGGATATAGGCCCTTTCTTCGTTCCATTGAACCTCATACCAACCTCCAACGTGGTCAAACACCTCCAATGTAGTACCCTGATTTACGTTCCCAATTATTTCGTAGTCAGTTGAAGGGCCTTCTCGTAAGGTCGTTTTATCGTGAATAATTGTCACGGATTGGTTACTGATAATATTTTTATCTTCACCTTGCTCCACGGTCTCAGTACCTTGGATAGAAATAAATTCTTTTGTTATCCATCCAGTTCCCTGCTCCAATTGTATCTCAATCCAGCCATTTTGTTCTCGGATGATTTCATAAGTTTCTTCCTCGTGTACTTGCATAATAGTGTCAAAATCAGTCCCTGGACCATTTCTAACATTTAAATTATTAACATTAATCAACGCTTCACTCGCATAAACAATCGATGAAATGGACAAGATTATCAATATACTAGTTATTAGAGTAAGTACGTACTTTTTACTTGTCAACATTATATTCCCCCACAAAATTTTAACCAAGTATCGTCTCATAACCAAAAGGCAGGAGATAAACACTTTGATGATTATTTTCAATCTATAGTTTGGCTATTTCTTATTAAATTAAAGATGTAGTAATTGTTCGAAAATTAAAATGGACTTAACCCTTCTTATATTAATAAAAAATATGTACAAAAGTCAAAGAGAAAAGGAGAATGTTTTTTGCGATTAAATAATAAGCAAGCGAGTACTCATACAATGAAAGATATATACGGGGTGAATTTACACAAGTTCATGGAAATCGAAGGTAACTCTAATAGTATCGAGATTGCTGAAGAATTTGGTGTGTCTTTAAGGGAAGTGAAAAAATTAAAAGAAAAGCTGAATCGTTCTTGACAAGTTCTGCAGCAAACATTATGATTATAAACAATTCTAAAAAAAGAATTATTGGTTCTAAACATATATCAATTATAAATAAAAGCTAATGATGGAAAAAGTAATTAAGGTTCATATGGAAAAGAGAGAGAATACCTTGGGCTGTGAGTATTCTTGCATAAAGACTTAATGAAAGACATTCCGTAGGTTCTGTATTGAAATTAGTAAGTACAGACGTTTTGCAGGCGTTAACTGTCCAAGGTGGAAGCTTATGGCTTTAACTAGGGTGGCAACGCGGGTAAACTCTCGTCCCTTATTCAAGGGACGAGAGTTTATTTTTTTTTGTATTTAAATAACCACTGTAATTTTTTTGTAGCATCGGTTTTAGAAAAACTAGATTTCGATTTGTTAAATTTCCCGACCAAAACAGTGGTTATCTATACATATATAGAAATTGTAAACCATTTTATATTCAACTTAAATAGGAGGGGTAGCTATGAATATGCAAGCACCAAGGGGTACGCAAGATTTATTACCTGGAACTACCGAAAGTTGGCAATATGTTGAGAGAAAATTAAATGATATCTGTCATCGTTTTAATTATAAAGAAATCAGAACACCAATATTTGAACATACCGAACTTTTTCAAAGAGGTGTTGGTGATACAACAGATATCGTTCAAAGAGAAATGTACACGTTTAAAGATCGTGGCGATAGAAATCTAACACTTAGACCTGAAGGAACAGCTTCAGTTGTACGTGCTTTTGTTCAAAACAAACTTTTCGGGCTACCTAACCAACCAACAAAGGTTTTCTATTTTGGTCCTATGTTTCGCTATGAAAGACCACAACAAGGCAGAATGCGACAGTTTGTCCAATTTGGAGTTGAAGCCCTTGGAAGTGCAGATCCTGCGATTGATGCTGAGGTTATCTCACTAGCAATGAGTTGCTATCAAGAATTAGGTCTACGCTCTTTAAAATTAGTAATTAATAGTCTAGGTGATACAGAAAGTCGCGAAAATCATCGAAAGGCCTTGATTAACCATTTTGAGCCACATAAAGATGAGCTTTGTTCAGATTGTCAGGTCCGACTTGATAAGAACCCACTCAGGATTCTTGATTGTAAAAAGGATCGTGATCATCCTGCAATGCAATCAGCTCCATCGATTTTAGATTATTTGAATGAGGACTCAGGTCAGTATTTTAACAAGGTGAGACACTACTTAGATGAAATGGGAATTAACTATATTGTTGATAAAAACCTTGTTCGTGGTCTAGATTACTATAACCATACTGCTTTTGAAATCATGAGTGATGCAGAAGGCTTTGGGGCTATCACAACTCTTTCTGGAGGTGGTCGTTACAACGGTCTTGTGGAAGACTTAGGAGGCCCTGAGACACCTGGAATTGGATTTGCCCTTAGTGTTGAACGTTTACTAATGGCACTAGAAGCAGAAGGAATTAATCTGCCAACAGAAGATGTTGTGGATTGCTATATTATCGCCTTAGGAGAGGAATCAGTCACTGAAGCTGTCCGTCTTACTTATAAACTTAGAAAAGCTGGGTTACAGGTTGATAAAGATTACCAAGATAAAAAGTTCAAAGCTCAATTTAAGACTGCTGATCGGCTAAATACTAAATATGTGATTGTACTTGGAGAAAATGAGTTAGAAAAAAATGTTGTTAATGTTAAGGACATGCACTCAGGGGAGCAACAAGAAGTTGGGATAAATGAATTAGAGAATTATTTGTTAAATGAACTACAGGGAGGGAAATAGTATGCCAAACGAAAGATATCTGGCTGGAACACTAAGGGAGCAACACGTGAAACAAACAGTTAATCTTAAAGGGTGGGTTCAAAAGAGACGTGACTTGGGTGGTTTAATTTTTGTTGACTTAAGAGACCGTTCTGGACTTGTGCAAATTGTTTTTAATCCTACTATTTCTGAAACAGCATTAGCAACGGCTGAAAAAATAAGAAGTGAATTTGTTATTGAGGTTACTGGAGAAGTTGTAAATAGAGACAAGTCTACAATGAATCCTAAGATGGAAACTGGAAACATTGAAGTAGTTGTTGAAGAAATTACAATTATAAATCAAGCTAAGAATCCTCCTTTTCAAATTCAGGATGATTCAGATGTTGCTGAAGATTTACGACTAAAATACCGTTATTTAGATTTGCGTCGTGAGCCTATGCAAGAGACATTTAAATTAAGACATAAAGCGACCCAATCAATTAGAAGCTTTTTGAATGCTGAAGAGTACTTGGAAATGGAAACACCAATGTTAACGAAAAGCACACCAGAAGGGGCTCGAGATTACTTAGTACCAAGCCGAGTTCATCCTGGACACTTCTATGCATTACCACAGTCACCTCAGTTGTTTAAGCAACTATTAATGGTAAGTGGTTTTGAAAGGTATTTTCAATTCGCGCGTTGTTTCCGTGATGAAGATTTACGAGCTGACCGTCAACCGGAGTTTACTCAGATTGATATTGAAACATCATTTATGACGAGTGATGATATTATGGCTATGACTGAACGAATGATGAAAAAAGTAATGAAAGATGTTAAGGGACTGGATATAGAAACACCGTTTAAGCGGATGGGATATGATGAGGCATTGGAGCGGTACGGTTCTGACAAACCTGATACTAGATTTGGAATGGAACTTGTTAGTGTATCTGAAATAGTCGAAAATTCAGGATTTAAAGTGTTCAGTGGTGCTGTGTCGAATGGTGGTAAAGTAAGTGCTATTAATGTTAAAGGTGAAGCAACTAACTTCTCTAGAAAAGATATTGATCACCTGACAGACTTTGTTAAGATATATGGAGCGAAGGGTTTAGCTTGGCTTAAAATGGAGCAGAACGAGTTGAAAGGACCCATTTCAAAATTCTTATCTGATCAAGAAGTAGAAGCATTGAAGTCAACACTACAGGTTGAAGAAGGAGATCTCTTACTATTTGTAGCTGATAAGACAAGTGTGGTGTACGACAGCTTAGGTGCATTGAGAACTAATCTAGGTAAAAAGTTACAATTGATTGATGAATCAATCTTTAATTTTCTTTGGGTAACAGATTGGCCTTTATTGGAATATGATGAGGAACTTGGTCGATATTTTGCAGCCCACCATCCATTTACGATGCCAGCTACAGAAGATATAGATAAATTAACATCAAATCCGGGTGAAGTGAAGGCACAAGCTTACGACCTCGTCTTAAACGGCTATGAATTGGGTGGAGGTTCACTCCGTATATACCAAAGAGAGATGCAAAATAAAATGTTTGAAGTTCTAGGATTTACAGAAGAGGACGCACAAGAGCAGTTTGGTTTCCTTCTTGAAGCATTAGAATATGGTGCACCACCCCATGGGGGAATTGCACTTGGTTTTGATCGTTTTATTATGCTACTAGCAGGTAAAACAAATTTACGTGACACCATTCTTTTTCCTAAAACAGCCTCAGCATCATGTTTACTTACAGAGGCACCTGGTGGTGTGAGTACAAACCAATTAGATGAATTACATCTTGCTCATAAAGAGAAAAAGTAAAACACCTGTCGTGTAATTGTAAAAAATGTTACAGAATAGACATATGGATAGCTCTTGAAAAGCAAAAAAAAATGTGCTATTCTTTTTATACAAACAATAGAAATTGCTTACAATTTATTAATAATTTTTAGTATCAATCCTGATGTGTACGTCCCATTATTGACGTTTTGACCGAACATCAATAAATATGGGAGCCTCCGTTTTCAATTGGCGTGCAAGCCTCATTATTATAATTGAGGAAGCATAATACTTGAAACAAGGCACCCACCTGCTAAGAGCGGGATCAAAACTCATTCGAAATGACGGCACAATTGGGATTGATACAATACATAGTTTTAAAGCCTTAAGAGCTATTCTCTTAAGGCTTTTGTTTGTTCAATAGGAATAGTAATCTGTGTAAGTTTACTTTGCGACTTGTTCTAAGTTACCGTTTTTCTCCATCCTAAAAGCTGGAGTTGATGTGCTATTATCATCGTCAAAAACAACCATTTTTCTTGCACGATCCATAATTTGTATTAGGACTTGATAGTCTTCTTGAATCGTATTAAGTTGTTCATGTAATTGAACCATTTTCTTTTCTGTTGCGTTCTTTTCTTGAAGAAGCATTTCATTTTCCTTTTGTAACTTTTGAATACTATTCTTCGATCGATTAGATTCGTAGTAATCTCTCTTTAATGTTTCTAAATAGTCTATGACATTATCTAAATTTAATGTGCTAGGTGTATTTGTCATGGTAGGGATATTTGTTTCCACTGAAAAATCTTCCATTTCAACCTGTTCTTCCATGTTTTCCATATTCATATTGGAAATAACGTTATTACGTGGAATGGTACTTTGCTGCCTAGCTAATGCTCTCTTCTTTTCTTTGCGTTGTCTTTTCGCAATAGAAACCGCCTGATCATACCTTTGTCTTACTTCTGCATTCCAGCGAAAACCACATGCTGCTGAGGTTCTGTTTAATTTATCTCCTACTTCTTCAAATGCATTTAGTTGCGTACTTCCTTCTCTTATGTGACGTAAAACTGTTTCCGCCAATAATAGGTCATCTTCATGGGACCATGCGTCCTGTCTAACTTTTACCAAGAAACTCCACTCCTTTATTTTGTTTACTTTTACATCTAAATTCTTTTGTTGATACTATTAAAATTTATGAGTTTTGAATTGTGATAGTATCAAAATAAACTAGTGCCTTTATCATTAGGAATTTCAGCGATTTACTTTAGATAAGGACTCTAGAAAGTAATTTCCTTAACGATATCCTAGTTTTTCTATTGTTTCATAGAGCTAGTTTGATATAGTTGTCTTTAGTTTGACCGAAATAAAAGATATTTATACGCAACTTATAAATCTTCTCTATTTTTATAATAACCAATGAACTAGTTAGGTATTCTAGTTATTTAAACAAATGAATAAACGTTTTGATGGTGGAACAAATAACGTAAAAAAAATAGGTAGTCAATATTACCTTGACTACCTATTGGTATCCCCTATTTTGTTTTCTTTTTAAATTCTTCAAGTTTCTTATAGATATCAGACATTCGTTTTTCCTCACCTGATTCAACTGGTTTATAATATTTTCGTCCAACTAGGTTTTCTGGTAGATAGTTTTGATTTACCCATCCGCCAAAAGTACCGATTGGGTAGTCATGAGGGTATTTATATCCTTTATGGCCTAGTTCCGTTGCTCCAAAATAATGCGTATCTCTTAGGTGGAGTGGAATGTCTCCTACCTTTCCTTTTCTAATATCACTGATTGCTAAATCTAAGCCTTTATAAGCTGAGTTTGATTTCGATGATAAGCACATTTCAACTACAACAACGGATAATGGTATCCTAGCCTCAGGCATTCCTAATCTTTCACTAGCTTCAACAGCAGCCAGTACATGTCCACCTATAGCTTTATTTGATAATCCAATATCTTCGTAGGCTATTACTAATAACCTTCTATTTACGGCAGTTAGGTCCCCACTCTCTAGTAAATGTGCTAAATAGTATAAAGCAGCATCAACGTCACTTCCACGTATACTTTTTTGCAGACTAGATAATAGATTATAAAAATTAGAACCTTTTTTATCTCCAAATACGCCGACCTTATCAATGAATTCTTCAACAGTTTTTTCTTCCAAAATTATTTCATTGTCAGTTTTAACTGAAGCATATACAACAGATTCTAGAACATTTAATGCTTTTCTAGCATCACCATTTGTTCCAGTAGAAATCATATCAATTATCTCTTCAGTGTATTTAACAGACAAAGAGCCTAATCCTCTTTCCTTATCAGAAAGCGCTCTATACAGTAAATTCTTTATGTGATCAGGTTCGAGCCTATGTAATTGTTTTATTTGCCCACATCTACTCCTAATAGCCGGATTGACATCATGATATGGATTTTCTGTTGTTGCACCAATTAATATAATTAGTCCTCTTTCAACATGTGGTAATAAATAATCTTGCTGTGCTTTATTAAATCGATGGATTTCATCTAGAAACAAGATTGTATTACCTTCCATCTTTGCTTTTTCAATTACAATTTCGACATCTTTTTTACCAGCAGTTGTTGCATTTAAAGAAGAGAATGGGAATTTAACAGTCCCAGCTATCGCATTTGCTATAGCCGTTTTGCCTATTCCGGGTTCCCCGTATAATAGCATGGAAGGAACATAACCATTTTTAATCATTTGGTAGAGTTTGGTTTCTTTTCCAATTATATCTTCTTGTCCCACAATGTCCTCAATTGTTTTTGGTCGCATTCTGTATGCCAACGGTTCTTTATTCAAGATTTACCCCTCCAAACTATATAAAAATTTATATTATTTTCCTTTTGACCTATAAATAGAAGTTTTACTAGTTATAATTGTACCCAACAAACAAAGTTTATCATTAAAAAGCATTCAACGGCACTGATAGTGTTTCCTAATGGTAACTCATAACGAACAACAGAGTTTCGAAAATGCATGGAACAGGTTATTCATGCTATAATAGCCTTTGTCAAAGACTAGGGAATCATAGCTAATTATGATAGATTGTTTGTTTTTACTTATTATAAATGAGGGAACGGAAATTGAAAATTAGATATAGAACAAAAAGGGAACTTTTCATACGTTGGTCATTTTTCATGCTTGGGCTGATTGTTTTAGCTTTAGGCATTTCGTTGACTATTAAAGCAAAAGATTTAGGAATCAGTCCTTGGGACGTTTTGCACTACCGATTATTTGTCCAGTTTGGACTTACGATTGGTACATGGTCAATAATTGCCGGGTTCACAATAGTATTAATCACTGCTTGTGTAACAAAGTCCTATCCGAAAATGGGGACATATATCAATATGTTATTAGTTGGACTTTTTATAGATTTTTTTAATTGGCTTATTCCAGATGTTCATCTAATGTGGTTGGAAATAATAATATTAGCTTTTGGAATTGTTATTACAGCTATCGGCATAGGCTTGTACGTTGCTCCTGATTTTGGAGCAGGACCAAGAGATAGTGTCATGCTAAGTCTTAGTAAAAAAATGGGTTGGAAAGTTTCACGGGTTCGTAATGGAATTGAACTTATTGTCCTTGCGTTAGGATGGTTACTTGGAGGGCCTGTCGGGATAGGGACGATTATCATCGTTTTATTTATAGGCACTGTGATAGGGTACTCCATACCAATTTCAAAAAGTTTATTAGATTTTACTTTAGAGAGAATAAGGAGAGGTGAAAGTTATGAAAATCTCAACTAAAGGGAGATACGGGTTAACGATCATGATTGAATTGGCTAAAAATGATGGTAATGGACCAGTTTCTTTAAAAACAATTGCACAAGATAATGATCTATCGGAACACTACTTGGAACAATTAGTTGGTCCGTTGAGAAATGCATCCCTAGTGAAAAGTGTTCGAGGAGCTTATGGTGGATACAACCTAGCTAGGCCCGCTAGTGAAATTACAGCAGGTGATATCATTAGAGTGTTAGAGGGACCAATTACACCAGTTGAAGGAATTGAGAATGAAGAGCCAGCAAAACAGGCATTATGGATGAGAGTAAGGGATGCTGTCAAAAATGTCTTAGACACTACTACGCTAGAGGATCTAAAAAATCATGGAGATGACGATAGTCAAGAACCATATATGTTTTACATTTAGGAGGAAAGATAAAGATGAACCCTATTTACTTAGATCACGCAGCCACTACACCGATACACCCAGAGGTTATCCAAGCGATGGTCCCAGTATTTGAAGAAGTTTACGGAAATCCTTCCAGTGTTCATCACTTCGGTCGAAAAGCGCGACAGATTATTGATGAGGCTCGTCGAGTAATAGCACTTAGTATCAATGCTAATGATAAAGAAATTACCTTTACAAGTGGCGGGACGGAAGCTGACAACATTGCCCTTATAGGTACAGCACTTGCAAATAAGAGCAAAGGCAATCACATTATAACAACAAAGATGGAGCATCATGCTACACTACATGCTGCTGAATATTTGGAAAAGCATGGATTTAGTGTCTCTTATTTAGATGTTATGGAAAACGGACAAGTAGATATTTCACAATTAGTAACAGTACTGACTGATGAGACGATACTTGTGTCGATTATGACTGTAAATAATGAGACAGGTGTTATTCAGCCAATTAGAGAAATTGGGGAGATTC
The DNA here is from genome assembly GCF_009649745.1 of Aquibacillus halophilus. Taxonomy (GTDB): domain Bacteria; phylum Bacillota; class Bacilli; order Bacillales; family Amphibacillaceae; genus Aquibacillus; species Aquibacillus halophilus. The sequence continues at coordinate 232,550 of NZ_WJNG01000007.1, forward strand.
TTAAGGACCATCAAGCTTATTTTCACACGGATGCAGTTCAAGCATATGGGATGTTGGAATTAGATGTGGAAGCACTTGGTGTAGATTTATTAACAGCATCTTCTCATAAAATAAATGGTCCCAAAGGAGTAGGTTTTTTATTTATAAAGAACTCTGTGAAAGTTGAATCACTTCAGTACGGGGGACAGCAGGAAAGAAAACGGCGCCCAGGAACAGAAAATGTTGCAGGAATAAGAGGTTTTCAGGCTGCTGTTGAGTTAGTTGCTAATGATAGGGAACAAAGGTTAACCTTATACCAAGAATATAAAACTTTTTTTCTGCAGATTTTAGAGAAAGAAGATGTTGAATTCAGTATAAATGGTGATATAAAAAATACAGTGGCTTCAATTATCAATATTAGCTTTCCAGGAACAAACGTTGAAGCTTTGTTGACTAACTTTGACCTTTCAGGAATTGCAGCCTCTAGTGGAAGTGCTTGCACTGCTGGTTCAGTTGAACCTTCCCATGTATTATCAGCCATGTATGGATCTTCCAATCAAACAACAGTGAATTCGATTCGGTTTAGCTTTGGACTTGCAAATACAAAAGAAAATATTGAAGAGGCTGCTAAAAAGGTGGCTACTATTGTTAAACGTCTGGCAATTAATTAAATAGATTTAGGTATATATAAAAGGTGGTGAGCATCATGGAAGACAAAAAAAATACGCGAGTTGTAGTTGGAATGAGTGGTGGGGTTGACTCATCGGTTACAGCATTACTATTGAAACAACAAGGGTATGATGTGGTAGGAATATTTATGAAAAATTGGGATGACACTGATGAAAATGGCATATGCACAGCAACAGAAGATTTTGATGATGTTGTTCGTGTATGCAACCAAATAGATATTCCTTACTATGCTGTTAATTTTGAAAAGCAATATTGGGATAAAGTTTTTACTTACTTCCTAGATGAATATAAAGCCGGAAGAACTCCTAATCCTGATGTAATGTGTAACAAAGAAATAAAGTTCAAAGCCTTTTTGGACCACGCCATCTCATTAGGTGCAGACTATCTGGCAACAGGACACTACGCGCAGGTTCAAAAAACAGGAGACACATACCAAATGATTCGCGGGGTAGATGATAATAAAGACCAAACCTATTTCTTAAATCAATTATCTCAATCCGTATTATCTAAGGTAATGTTTCCATTGGGTCACTTACCTAAAAAAGAAGTTAGAAGGATAGCTGCTGAAAATAATCTAGCTACTGCACACAAGAAGGATAGCACGGGTATTTGTTTTATTGGTGAAAGAAATTTTAAAGAGTTTCTTAGTGAATACTTACCTGCACAACCAGGGAAAATGACGACCTTAAGTGGCGTTGAACAAGGAAAACATGAAGGTTTGATGTATTATACTATTGGCCAACGCCAAGGACTTGGTATTGGTGGTGCAGGTGATCCATGGTTTGTAGTTGGTAAGAATCTAAAAGAAAATGTGTTATATGTCGAACAAGGGTTCCACAATGATCTTTTATATTCTGATGGTTTACTCGCAACGGAGCTTAACTGGATAAACAATGAGCCTCCCAAAGAAAAATTTAAATGTACTGCAAAATTCCGATACCGGCAGAAAGATAGCTCGGTAACTGTCATCCCTATGGAAGATGGAAAGGTACATGTAGAGTTTGATGAAGCAGAACGTGCAATTACTCCTGGTCAAGCAGTTGTTTTTTATCTGGATGAGGTTTGTTTAGGTGGAGGAACAATTGACGAGATTATTAAGAATGAAGAGTATATTGATTATGTTGGCTAGGTAAGAGAGGAATAAGTTTGCATATATAGGACTAGGGACAGACTAAAGGAGATAAATCCCAGTAAGTCTGTCTCATTCTTTTTATTCAAATCTAGTTGGTATTACGACAATTAATTGCAATGGGGTGTAGAGATGGATAAAATTAACAAAGGTATAGAATTAATGAAACAGCAAAATTTTGAGGAAGCAGCAAAAGTATTTAATGAATCAATTGAAGAGAATCCCAATGATAGCTTAGGATATATCAACTTTGGTAATTTGTTATTACATATGAACGATTTAGAAAGAGCAGAACGATTTTACAAAAAGGGTATTGAACTTGATCCTAAAGCGGCTACTGCACATTATGGACTAGGAAACGTATTTTTTGAACAAGCGCAATTTAACAAAGCACAGAAAAGCTTTCAGCAGGCAATTGACTTAGGCTTAGAGGAGGGTGACGTCTTTTTTATGCTAGGACTAACCTTTCAGAATCAGGACCATCAGAAGCTTGCCTTACCATACTTCCAGCGTGCTGAAGAGCTAAGTCTTGGCGATGAGGTCGTCTTATTTCAGTATGGGTTATCATTAGCTCAAACAAATCAAATAGATCTAGCTCAGGAAAAATTTTCTCGAGTATTAGAAATTAATTCAAATCATAGTGACGCGTATTATAATATTGGTGTAACTTATCTTTATCAGGAAGACATAACAAGAGCACTAGAAAGCTTTAGTAAAGCACTAGATATTCAACCAGATCATTTACTTGCAGCAAACGGTAAGGAAAAAGTTGAGGAAATGTTAAATCAACAATAAAGGGAGATTATGGTAATGGAGAATGACACTAGTACCAAAACAAAAAGCTATATTCAAGGTGAGCTCATTCACACTATTTTTGAAAATACGGATGAGCATTTTTCCATTGCCAAAATATCTATTTCCGAAACTAATGAACCTATAGAAGAAAAAGAAATTGTTATCAAAGGCTATTTTTCAAAGTTAGAACATGGAGAGACATACTTATTCCAAGGGATATTTGAACAACACAAAAAGTTTGGAAAACAGTACCAAGTCGAACACTATCAGAGGTTTGTTCCAAATACAAAAGATGGATTAGTAGCGTATCTTTCTAGTGATTTATTTTATGGTATTGGTAAGAAAACAGCTGAAAAAATTGTTTCGCGATTTGGTGAAAGTGCTGTATCGATAATATTGAATAACCCTAGTGTATTAAGTGATATCCCTGGGTTAACCAAGGATAGAGCAAAGCAACTCCAAAATGATCTCAAGCAACATCAAGGTTTTGAACATATTGTTGTCAATTTAACTAGTTATGGTTTTGGACTGAAAATGGCACAAAAGGTTTACCAAGCATATAAGGATAAGGCTTTGGAAATTCTGCAAACTAATCCTTATCAATATGTTTTTGATATTGAAGGGTTTGGCTTCCAAAGGGCTGATGAAGTTGCAAAATTGAATAATATTTCTCTCAATCACCCTAGTCGTATTCAAGCTGCTTGTGTCTACACACTTCATAGGAGTCTCCAGGATGGGCATGTCTATATACCATTAGAAAAACACATACAATCAATTGACGATCTGTTAAACGGACAATTTTCAGGTATATCCTATGAAGATATTTCCCGAGAAATAATTGAACTTGGTGAGCAGAAAAAGGTTGTAATTGAAGGTTCAAACGTATATCTTCCGTATTTATATTACGCGGAAAGTGGATTTTGCTCCCAACTAAAAAGAATTCATGATAAAGAGCAGGAAGACTCCTCAACTACGGCAGAATTGATGAAAATAGTTGGCGATATAGAAGAGGAAGAGTCGTTAAGCTATGGAAAAGAACAATTCGATGCAATTGAGAAGGCACTCTCTTCAAAAGTGGTGATTCTTACGGGTGGTCCAGGAACAGGAAAGACAACCGTTATTAAGGGAATTATAAAAGCATATGCACAGATTCATGATCTTTCACTTGATCCCGATGATTATGGAAATGGAACTCCATATCCATTCGTTTTGACTGCTCCTACAGGAAGGGCTGCCAAAAGGATTAATGAATCGACAGGACTTCCAGCTGTCACCATTCATAGGTTACTTGGTTGGAATGGTCACGAATCATTTGAAAAAGATCATGAGAATCCACTTTCAGGGAAACTATTGGTTGTAGATGAATTCTCGATGGTTGATATTTGGCTAGCTAACCAACTATTTAAAGCGATCCCTGATGATATGCAAGTATTAATCGTAGGGGATGAAGACCAACTACCTTCTGTAGGACCTGGACAAGTATTGGCAGATTTGTTAGCAAGTGATATTATCCCATCAGTGAAATTAGATGAGGTCTATCGACAAAAAGAAGGATCAAAGATTATTCAGTTAGCACACGAGATAAAAAACAACCAATGTACCCTTGAGTCGCTTGAAAAGGAAGCAGATTTTAATTTTATTCCTTGTAAGGAGCAACAGGTAGTTGATGTGATCATCCAAATCGTTACTAAAGCTTATGAAAAAGGAGTCGATCTACGGAACTTACAAGTTCTTGCTCCAATGTATCGAAGCCAAGCTGGAATTCACCGGATAAATGAAGAAATCCAAAAGCTAGTTAATCCGAAGAGTAATCAACGACGTGAAATAAAAACGAAGGATGCTATTTTTCGTACTGGAGATAAGGTAATTCAGTTAGTTAACCAACCTGAGGATGGAGTCTTTAATGGTGATATTGGAGAAATTACAGCTATATTCGAAGAGGACGAAGCTAGTGATCAAGGGGAACAAATAGTCGTTCTCTTTGATGAAAAAGAGGTTTCTTACGAGCCGAAAGATTTAAACAACCTGATGCATGCATACTGTACTTCTATCCATAAATCACAAGGGAGTGAATTCCCAATAGTTGTAATACCAGTTGTCTCCGGGTATCGGAGAATGTTAAGAAAAAATCTACTGTACACAGCTATAACAAGGTGTAAAAAGTCATTAATTATTTGTGGAGATAAACGAGCATTCTTATATGGTGTCCAAGAAGAAGATAAAAATCAAAGATATACTTCGCTCGCTCAACGTGTTTCAGAGAAGATTATTAATAATAAAGAAAGACAAGAAGAAGAGGAAGAACTTACACCTTATGATTTTCTATAAAAAGTGAAAGCTACAACTACCTTGGAGCTTTCTTTCCGAATGTATAAATTTATAAGTCCTGGGCATACTTGGTAGTAAATTTAAGATAACGTCAAGGAGTTGCTGCAAGTATGCACTGCCCTAATTGCAAGGGAAAGGATATTGGAAAAATAGGAAATCAGCAATTTTATTGTTGGAATTGTTTTATTGAGCTGTCAGTGCTTAATGGTGTATTTGATGTACACCAAGTGGAGCCAGATGGTTCATTAAGTTCATTAAACGACCTATTCTCTGAAGAGGAAAGAAAGCCCCAATGGTGAATCTTATTGGGTGGTGAATCGCTTGAATAGAACGTTAACGTCTCTGGTAGCATTAGGTGTAGGAGCAGTTATTTATCGTGGTGCAAAAAACGGTAATATGGACATTGGAGATTTAGTTAATAAGCGATCAATTAAAAAAATGCGAAAAAAGATAGGAAAGGCGATGCGCTAATTTAAAAGTTGGCTCATTAAATAATGTTAAAAAACCTTTGTTAGTACTTTTAACAAAGGTTTTTTAATGCATCATTTACCAAAACTATCATGTACACATGGGTTAATAACTTATGTTTAGACATTCGTTTCTCAACAAATACTAGTCCAGATATCTATTGTGAGGAGCTTTTTTCTATGTTTAACCAAAATAAACCAATGCGGCTATTATACTGGATTTTAATAGGTATTCTAGCATGTCTTTTCTTATATTTACTCACTATTCTCTTTCCATTTTATCGTACCTTTTTTTCGACATTTTTTAAAATTTTCACTCCCTTTATCATAGCTGGAATAATCGCGTTTTTGTTGCACCCAGTTGTTGAAAAGTTACATCAATATAATTTTCCTCGATGGTTAGCGATTATAGTCATCTATCTTCTGTTTTTTGGGGTGTTAGGCTATGTGGGCTATAAGGCTTTTCCTGCAGTTATTCATCAGCTGAGGGATCTGAATGAAAATCTTCCGCAATTTATCGATACTTACCGAAAAACAATTTATAACATGTATGAAAAAACATCTTTTTTACCCGAGACTGTTCATGATCGCATGGATGAATTTTTACATGATCTAGAAGCATTTATTGGTGACCTGTTGACAGATGCTGTTAGACAGCTCACAAAAATTCTGGATGTAGTGATCGTGATAGCAGTTATTCCGGTGTTAGTTTTTTATATGCTTAAAGATTTTGATCTAATTAAACAGACTCTTTGGAAGCTTACACCTAAAAAATACAGATTAGAAGGTAAAGAATTAGTTATTGAAATAGACAAGAGCTTAGGAAATTATATTAGAGGTCAATTATTAGTTTGTTTTTTTGTCAGTTTAACTACCTATGGTATCCTTTTGTTTATTGATATGAAATACCCGTTACTATTAGCTATTATCATGGGAATTACAAATATCATACCTTACTTTGGACCAATTATAGGGGCCATACCTGCTGTTGTAATTGCTTTTACAATTTCAATAAATATGGCTATTTACGTGATTATTGCCGTTTTCGTTGTTCAAATAATTGAAGGTAATTTACTATCGCCTTTTATCGTAGGAAAAAGCATTAAAATTCATCCTATTCTTATAATTCTTGCTCTCTTGATAGGTGGTGAAATGGGAGGGATTATAGGAATGATTGTAGCTGTACCCTTATTAACAGTTACAAAGGTATTTTTAAGTCACACAAGAGCTTTTAAGTCTGTTAATTGACAGGACCAAAAATGTTCTTTATAATATCGCATAGAATAATGTAAAATGATGAAGAACATTAGTACATGACAGACCATCTAAAGAGAAGGATTTCCTTGGCTGAAAGAGATTCTAGATGAAGGGTCATCGAAGCTAGTTCTGAGTGCGTTTAAATTCGTCGGTTTCGCACCGTTAAAGCGTTCAAGGTGATGAACATCTTTTTGTTCATAATCAGGGTGGTACCGCGGAATAAACTCTCGTCCCTGCTTTTTTAAGCAGGTATGGGAGTTTTTTTGTTACTTTTACTATCTTTAATGCCCTGACCCACACAAATTAGAATTCGAAAATCAAATGGAGGTTGAAGAAATGAAACGGTTATCTTCGGCAGAAGTACGACAAATGTATTTAGATTTTTTTAGAGAAAAAGGACATAGAGTAGAGCCTAGCGCATCACTAGTGCCACACGAAGACCCAACCCTTTTATGGATTAATAGTGGAGTTGCAACAATGAAAAAATACTTTGATGGACGAGTGATACCAGATAATCCACGTTTAGTAAATGCGCAAAAATCAATCCGAACAAATGATATCGAAAATGTTGGATACACTGCACGACATCATACATTTTTTGAAATGCTCGGTAATTTCTCGATTGGTGATTATTTTAAGGAAGAGGCAATTGAATGGGCATGGGAGTTTTTAACGAGTGACAAATGGATTGGTTTTGATAAAGAAAGACTAACTGTAACCGTTCACCCAGAGGATGATGAAGCCTTTAATCTATGGAAAAATAAGATAAAATTACCTGAAGAAAGAATTATTCGATTAGAAGAAAATTTTTGGGATATTGGCGAGGGACCAAGTGGACCAAATACAGAAATTTTCTATGACCGAGGTGAACAGTACGGGAACGACCCGACCGACTCAGAGCTATATCCTGGTGGAGAAAATGAACGTTATTTAGAAATATGGAATGTCGTATTTTCTCAATTTAATCATAATCCCGATGATACGTACACCCCATTACCGAAGCAAAACATTGATACAGGTATGGGGTTAGAGCGGATGGTATGTGCTATTCAAGATACTCCAACAAACTTTGAAACAGATTTATTTTTACCACTTATTAAAAAGGTGGAAGAAATGAGTTCTGTGAAATATGGCGAAAACAACAATTTGGATGTAGCATTTAAGGTAATTGCTGATCATATCAGGACAGTGACTTTCGCTGTTAGTGATGGTGCTCTCCCTTCCAATGAGGGCCGTGGATATGTGTTAAGAAGATTACTTAGACGTGCTGTAAGATTTGCTAAGCAAATCGGTATTGATAAACCATTTATGTACCAGCTAGTGTCAACTGTGGGAAATACTATGGAAAACTTTTATCCTGAGGTTAAAAGTAAACAAGCTTTTATTGAAAATGTGATAAAAACAGAAGAAGAAAGGTTCCATGAAACCCTTAGTGACGGGTTAACGATTCTTTCTGAAATAATGGAAGAGGAAAAACAAAAAGGAAGTAATGTGTTTCCTGGTACAGAGGTATTCCGATTATATGACACATATGGATTTCCTAAGGAGTTAACCGAGGAATATGTGGAGGAAGCTGGTTTTACCATTGATGAACAGGGTTTCCAACAAGAGATGGACAAGCAACGAAACCGTGCACGTCAAGCACGACAAAAATTTGATTCTATGCAAATACAAGATGGGGTTCTAAGTCAGGTTGATGTAAAGAGTGAGTTTGTTGGATATGATAAAATAGAAGTTCATTCAATAATTACCGAAATGATTAAAGATAAATCTTATGTCGATTCTGTAAGTGTGGATGATGAAGCATACATCATTTTGGAGGAGACACCTTTTTATGCTGAAAGCGGTGGACAAATCGCTGATGAAGGATGGATTTTCACAGAGAATGCAACGGCTCATGTTGAAGGTGTTCAAAAAGCACCAAAGGGACAAAACTTGCATCGAATAATTGTAAGAGAAGGTAGTTTGAAAAAAGGAGATGCTATTAAGGCATTAGTAGACAAAAACTCTAGAGCCTCTATTGTTAAAAACCATACAGCTACTCACTTATTGCATCAAGCACTAAAAGATGTATTGGGTGAACATGTAAATCAAGCCGGTTCATTAGTTGCAACAGACCGTTTACGCTTTGATTTTTCTCATTTTGGAAGTATTAGTAATGATGAATTAAATAAAGTGGAAGCAATTGTAAATGAAAAAATTTGGGAGACAGTAGAAATAGACATCAATTATCATAACATTGAAGATGCTAAGAAAATGGGAGCAATGGCATTATTTGGTGAGAAGTATGGTGATGTAGTAAGAGTTGTAAAGGCCGGAGACTATAGTATCGAGCTTTGTGGAGGCTGTCATGTTAATAATACAGCAGAAATAGGTCTATTTAAGATTATTTCAGAATCAGGGATTGGGGCCGGTACAAGAAGAATTGAGGCAACTACAGGTAGAGGTGCTTACCAGTATATGACTACTAAACAAGCAGTCTTACAAGAAGCTGCAAAACTTCTTAAAACAAATGAAGAAAAGGTGCCGACGCGAATCGAATCTTTATATCAAGAGTTAAAAGATGTTCAACGAGAGAAGGAATCATTGAGTACGAAGATATCAAATTTAGAGGCAAGATCAATTCTTGATCAAGTTCAAACTATAAATGATGTAAAATTACTTGCTCAACAAGTAGATGTTCAGGATATGAATCAACTTAGAAACATGGTTGATGAACTCAAGCAAAAAATAGATTCAGGTATAATTCTGTTGGGGTCTGTAAACAATGGCAAAGTGCAACTAGCTGCTGGCGTATCGAAGGATTTAATTGAAAAAGGTTTCCATGCTGGAAAGCTAATTAAAGAGACTGCAACGATATGTGGAGGTGGCGGTGGAGGCCGACCAGACATGGCCCAAGCAGGTGGAAAATTACCAGATCAATTGTCTAATGCATTAAGCTATGCAGAAAACTATGTCAAATCTAATTCATAGTTTGCCATTTCATTCCAAAAAGCTGTATATTATAATAGATGTAGTCAAATAGAATCAATAGAAAAAACGGTAAATTGAAAAGTGGGGTGTTTTCATGGGATCAATGGATAAAACGATGAAGTTTAGTTTTTCAGAGGAACCCTTTGACGACAATGTAAAAGAAATATTGCTTACTGTTCATGAAGCGTTAAGGGAAAAAGGATACAATCCAATTAATCAAATAGTAGGTTATTTGTTATCTGGTGATCCTGCTTATATTCCGAGACATAAGGATGCTAGGAATTTAATGCGAAGAATTGAACGTGACGAACTGATTGAGGAATTGGTCAAATTCTATCTCGACCAGAATAAAGAGGGCTAAATATGAAAATAGTAGGATTAGACGTTGGGCAAAAGACCATTGGTGTTGCTATTAGTGATGACTTTGGCTGGACTGCTCAAGGTTTGAAAACTATACGTTGGGATGAAAATAATTACCAATCTGCCAAACAAGAGCTAAAATCTATTATTGACGAACATAATATTGGGGAAGCTATTGTTGGTTTACCAAAGAATATGAATGGAACCATTGGTGAACGGGGAGAAGCTTCACAGCGCTTCGCAAGGTATTTAGAGAAGCATTTTAAGATACCAACTGTTCTTTGGGATGAACGATTAACAACAATGGCTGCTGAAAGAGTCCTAATTGAAGCTGATGTAAGTAGAAAAAAAAGAAAAAAAGTGATTGATAAGATGGCAGCTGTCATGATTTTGCAAGGTTATTTAGATTCAAAGCAATAAATGGAGGTGATAGAATGCCACTTGAAGAAAAAGAAAGAATTATCATACCAGACGAAAATGGTGAAGAACATCTTTTTGAGGTGCTATTTAGTTTTGATGTTGATCAAACAGGTCAATCATACATTGCCGTAGTTCCAGTTGACCAAAAAGAAGAAGAAGAGGTTGAAGTTTTCGCTTTTCGTTATGAGGATCAAAATAATGAAGACGATCTTTCCCTTTTTCAAATAGAATCAGATGACGAATGGGAAATGGTAGAAGAGATGCTCAATACATTAACTGATGAAGAAACAAATTAATAGTAAAATAATCAACCCTTCTAATAATTCGGAAGGGTTGATTTTATTTTATCCTCAAGATCGTGACAACTATCCTACAAATTAAGCAAATAGCTGTTATTTCAATGTTGCAGGATATCCTTTCTACTGCTAGTAATAGACTTTTAGGCTAAAAATTGAGAAAGTCTTTATATTATTAGAAATTATGACATTATTTGTAGTATAATATATCGGGATGAAAGGGGGAGACTCTATGACAAGTTCTGATGAAAATAATGGTAAAAAGAATAAAAAACGACTTAGTTTAAAAGACCGACTTTACCAAAGAAGTGATGAAGCTCGTATAGTAAGAAGAATTGTTGCTGTCGCTTTAATTGTTATAACGATTTTAATAGCTATAGGAGCTAATTATGGTTATTCATATATTAAGACTGCTTTGGAACCTGTAAATAAAGAAGATGACTCTACTATAAGTGTCGAAATACCAATGGGATCATCATCCTCACAGATTGCATCTATTTTAGAGGAAAATGGAATCATCAATAATAGTATAGTGTACCGTTTTTATATTAAGTTTAAAAATGCAACTGAATTTCAAGCTGGTGAATACCAGCTATCTCCATCTATGACTTTACAAGAGGTTACCGATTCTCTTCAAACGGGAAAAATTCTAAAGGAACCTGTATTTTCTGTCACGATTCCAGAAGGAAAAACAATTGAAGAAATAGCTGGAATTTATGCGGAGAAAGCCAACGTAGATAAAGACGAATTCATAGAGACTGTAGAAAACAAGGAATATATTGAAGAGTTAATTGCTGCATACCCAACGATTTTATCGGAAGAAGTTCTTGATCCAGAAATTAAAACACCACTTGAGGGGTATCTTTTCGCAGCAACTTATCAGTTTTACGAAGAAAATCCTAGCATTAAATCAATCGTAAATTCTATGCTACAAAAAACTGAAGATGTGGTAACACAATATCTTGGCTCAGTTAAGGAAGACTGGACAATTCATGAGGTCATCACGATGGCTTCATTAGTAGAAAAAGAAGCAAGAACAGAAGAGGAACGTAAAGTGATAGCCGGGGTCTTTTACAACCGTTTGGCGGAGGACATGATGTTACAGACAGATCCAACTGTCGCATACGCTCAAGGCGAGCACTTAGAGCGAACTTTATATGAACACTTAGAAATAGATTCACCGTATAACACGTACCAAATTGTCGGACTACCTATTGGTCCAATATCAAATTTTGGGGAAAATTCCCTTGTGGCTGTTTTAGAACCAGAGGAAACAGAATATATGTACTTTGTAGCAGCTCCTGATGGTGAAATATACTATTCCAGTACTTATGATGAGCATCAACGTCTTATAGATGAGCACTTGGATAGAGACTAATTGTTAAGCAGGGAATGAACAGACTCAGCTATTCCCTGCTTTTAAGTTTTTATTAATCTATAATATTGCTTAAGATGGATATAATGAGTTAAAGTATTTGTCCGAAGGGAGTTGGAAGCTTGGACAAACAAATAGAGGAATATTTAATGCACACTATTGATAAGAAAGCTGACTGGGTAAGTAGATTAGAGGAATATGCTGCTGAAAATCGTGTGCCTATAATGGAACCATTGGGCATGGACTTCCTGATGCAAATTGTTCGTTTAAAAAAACCTAAGAAAATTCTTGAAATAGGTAGTGCTATTGGTTATTCAGCCTTACGCATGTTAGAAGCGAGTCCAGAAACACAAATTGTGACGATAGAGAGAGACGAAATTCGATATCAGGAGGCTGTCTCAAATATCAATAAGTTAGCACCAGAAAATAAAATTACTGTAATATTTGGTGATGCGTTAGAAGAAACTAATGAGATTAAGAAGTTAGCACCTTATGACTTATTGTTCATTGATGCTGCAAAAGGCCAGTATCAGCGTTTTTTTGAAACATATAGTGAATACTTGACTGAAGATGCAATAATTATCTCTGACAATGTGCTATTTAAAGGATTGGTAGCAAATAGTTCTTCCGATAAAGATCGGTTAACTAACCTTGCCATTAAAATTCGAACTTACAATGAATGGTTGATTAAACATCCTTCATATAAGACATCAATTGTTCCTATAGGTGATGGAGTCGCTATTAGTGTAAGAAGATAAAGAAACACCAAATCAGTGGAGTAACTTCATTGATACACCCTGATATGTTTAAGGGTTTTTTTTCCGGTTATAAAGATAGTCTATTTTCTGAAAAATGTTGTTTTGAAACGTAAACTGACAAATGAACTTACCAAAATGAGAAACTCAATACAAAAGTTTCGTTTTTGTTTATATTAATAGCAACAAACTATCTAAAAAAGATCCTAAAGGTAAGAGAGATAGAGAAAAGCTAGAAATAAAGGGGCGCTAAAAAGAATGTCGAAAAAAAAACCGATAGTTATTGGAGTTGCTGGAGGTAGTGGATCAGGAAAAACTTCGGTAACTAGATCCATATGCCAGCGATTTACAGATAAAACAATTCTCGTAATTGAACAGGACTACTATTATAAAGATCAAGCACATTTACCCTTCGAGGAACGTTTGCAAACGAACTATGATCATCCCCTTGCTTTTGATAATGACTTATTAATCCAGCATGTACATGATTTGTTAAATGATAAAACAATTGAAAAACCAGTATATGATTATAAAGTACATACACGCTCAAACGAAGTAATTGACGTAGAACCAAAAGAGGTTATTATTCTTGAAGGAATTTTGATTTTAGAAGATCCCAGGCTTTTGGACTTAATGGATATCAAGGTGTTTGTTGATACAGATGCTGATTTAAGAATCATCAGACGTATGTTAAGGGATATCAAAGAGCGAGGACGTACGATTGATTCTGTTATTGATCAATATATTAATGAGGTTAGACCTATGCATCTCCAGTTTGTTGAGCCTACAAAAAGGTATGCAGATATTATTATTCCTGAAGGTGGACAGAATCACGTTGCAATTGATTTGATGGCAACAAAAATCCAAACAATATTAAATAGTAAGATTTAATGGTAATAATTAGAAAAGTATTGAAAATTTACTAAAAATCTGCCATAGTATTTGTTAGTAGTTTCAAAAATAATTTTTAAGTGACAATAGTTTAATGAGTAAGGCATAATGGACTAAATATTGGTGTTAGAAATTTTGTTGGGATCAAAGGAGTGTTTGGAATGGCTGTAGAGAAAAACTACTACATGACCCAAGAGGGAAAAGAGAAATTAGAAAATGAATTACACTACCTTAAGGTAGAAAAACGACAAGAAGTTGTTGAAAGAATTAAGATTGCACGAGGGTTTGGTGACTTATCCGAGAACTCTGAGTATGATGCGGCAAAGGATGAACAAGCCTTTGTTGAATCGAGAATTGCTCAAGTAGAAAACATGATTCGAAATGCAGTTATTATAGAAAATGATAACCAAAATCCTAATGTAGTTTCATTAGGGAAATCAGTAACTTTTACAGAATTACCTGATGGTGATGAGGAAACATACACTATTGTTGGTAGTGCAGAGGCAGATCCTTTTGAAGGCAAGATATCAAATGATTCACCAATTGCCAGGAGTTTACTTGGAAAAGAAATTGGTGAAAAAGTAACTGTTTCTACACCATCTGGCGATATGGAAGTCAAAATAGTAAGTGTAAAATAACTTTAAAAAGATGTATCTTGGATTATCCAAGATACATCTTTTTTGCTTTTGGCTGTTTTCTGAAAAATTGTTGTTTATGACTGAATTTCAATAGACTACGAAGTAGTCTTCTATCTCTGACAGAAATTAAAGTTGAATGCTTATTTGCCGTTCCGGCAGAATACTTCGCTTTCCATGGGCACGGCCTCAGCCTCCTCAGAATCAAAAAGCGATTCTTCCGGGGTCTTCGGACACGCGCTGTTCCCATAGGAGTCTACGTACTCTGCCTACACTGGTAGTGGTGTTCTGATTTTCGAGAGAACTGTCCGTGATTGTACGTTGAGAGAATTTTCCACTCTTGAAATCACAGCTATTTAAAATTTGCTGAACTAAACTACGCTAGTTTTGATCTTATCTATCTCCCTTTCATTACTGCTACATATAAGAGGGTGATTGGAGCGGAGGGCAGTCGACTCCTGCGGGAAAAGCGACGGCTGAAAATCCCACAGGAAGCGGTTTTCTTCCGAGGAAGTTGAAGCGTTGCCCGCGGAAAGCGACTGCCCGAAGCGCAAATCAACTAGTAGCTACGCTACGACGCAATTTATATCAAATACGAATTCTGAGGCAACAATGTTTGCGAGAAGGGTCTTATTTTTTGAAAATGGATTTTCATAAAACAAGTCTGTATGTTTATTTCACTTCCTCTAAGTCGATAATGGGAGTTAGGGGGTGGTTTCTTTGAAAAAATCACGTATATTTACTTGTGCTCTAATTCTATTTTTATTTTTTGGGTTTCTGATTTACAAGTTAGCCGACATTCAATTACTATCAGCCGAAAATTATGGTAAAGAAAGTGTAAATTTATTGAAACGGAGTGTGGAACAACGCTCTAGTGAGATTTCTTTATCAAGTGGGAGAGGAATATTTGTAGATAACGAAAAAAAGCCATTTAACAATGTCTTGAAAAATGATATTGTATTGTTTCCATTTATACAGTTATTGGATTTACCTGACTCTATACAGTTAGAAATTAATTCTTTAGATACTCATTGGCAGTCTAAACTAGAACAAGAAAAAGAGCCAATTTACTTATCTGAGCTAGTAGGACATGAAATAAGTAATAAGCTATACGAAATGGTTAAAGAAAAAAGTATTCCAGGAATTATTGCAGTGGAGCGAACCATATCATCCGATCCATTAGTTGCAAGTCATGCCATTGGAATTGTGCGTGAAAATGAAGAAGAATATTATGCAAGGTATGAGAAATCAGTTGATCAGTCAAAGTCAATGCCTATTGGTATTTCAGGTTTAGAGAAGGCTTTTGATTCTTTCTTAGTTTCAACTAATGATGAAACATTAAAATATCACGTAGATGCTATGGGAAATCCTTTACTAGGATTGAATTTAAGATATCAAGGAAAAGGTGATTACTTTTATCCAGTTAAAGTTCAAACAACAATAGATTCAACGATTCAACAGATGACGGAACAAGTTATTGATAATTATCAAATGACAATGGGAGGACTGGTTTTATTAGATATTGAAACTAGAAAAGTTTTAGCAATGACATCTAGACCTAAAATAGACGAATTTGATCCATTTAAAGATGATACTCTTGAAAATCAAATGCTTACTTCTCATTTTCCGGGTTCTGTTTTTAAAACGGTTGTAGCTGCAGCAGCGATAGAAAAATCTCCACTGAGTATAGGAAAGCAGTATGACTGTAATAACAATCTTTATGGAGATGGGACTGGTGACAGAACATTAGGGATATTAAGTTTTGAAGAAAGCTTTTCATTAAGCTGCAACTATACATTTGGGGAAATCGGAAAGGAATTACTTAACAATGATAAGGAAATGTTAGAAAAATACTCTGAAAAATTGGGTTTAATAGGCCCAGTAGGTTGGAGTGGTGATGTGTACCATTTTGAAAATTTCAGTCAATTTCCCGAGGAAGAACAAGGGAGAATTTGGGGGAATGAACAAGATCCTTATGTGGATAGAGCTATAGTGCAAACAGCAATTGGTCAAAAAGAGGTGAAAGTTACTCCATTGGCTATGGCAAACATGATGGTAACAATTGCAACTAATGGTGTAAATGGTCAAGTGCGTATAGCTGATAAGATTTTATATAACAATGATTCAACAATGCTTAAATTTGAACCCAAACTACTTAATCAAGAAACAATGATTAAGAAAGAAACAGCTCTTTACCTGAAGAAGTTATTAGTAGATGTAGTGGAAAACGGTACTGGCCAGCAATTAAAAGGATTAGAAGTTGCTGGTAAATCAGGAACAGCTGAAACGGGTAGAGATGGAAAAAGTCATTATTGGTTTGCAGGTTTTTTCCCAAAGGATAAGCCTAAGTATGCTTTAGTCGTTGTCGACCTTAATCAAACTAATGGGAACTCAAAGCACTATCAAATTTATCGTGAAGTTGTAGTTAACTTGAAAAATGGAGTTACTAACATAAACGATACTAAAAATGCATTACATTAAACTAAAGCAAACCATCAGTGTTGCTTCAACACTGATGGTTTGCTTATAAGTCACTGTCTTAAATGTTGACACCCATTTTTATGAGGATTTATAAGTGCTTTTAGGTAATTGAATGTACGGATAATTTGAGAGTAACACATTTTTAATGTAATCCTCTTTATTTGTAGATATGATAAACTCAAAAACAATTAATTCATCTACCTCAGCAAATTCAATTTGAAAACCATCTAAGAAAAATATTGTTAAGATACTATCTTTTTTATCATATCCTACTCTTTCAAATGATGTTATGTTCCACAGGTTACGATCAAATCTTGCAACGTTCAATTCAAGTCACACCCTTTAATAGATATACATTGCTATTAATTAAATATTTATGATAAAAAGTGTTCTTGTATGCTAAAACTAGAAAAAAACAAAATAATAACTGTGAATAACGAATTAAAAAAATGAATTAAAGTTTTATTATCTATCATTGGTTCAATAGGAAGAACATAGTATAATATTAATAGAAGATAGAGGAGGTACATAGATGTCCAACGATTTTGATAATTCAAGAGTTGATCGCTTTGAGAAGAGAAGAAATAATACAAAAGCTATATCATGGTTGGTTATTACAGGTAGTGTCCTTGTCGTTGTATTACTAGGTATATTTATTTTTGGAGGTAATGATAACGATGAGAATCAGGCATCTATCGCGGATGAAGTAGAGAATAATACGGAGAATGCGGGTGAAATAGAAAATACCACAGAAGAAAATGATACCACTAACGAAGCTGAAAATGATGATGTTGACATAGCTGCTCCTGAAGAAGAATCTAGTTCAGAAACAGACGATGAATCTTCCAACCAAGACGAGGAAACATCGACACAACCAGACCAAATTGAAACAGAAACTGTTCCATCAGATGATGAAAATGTAATCCAAGCATACACGGGTAATTGGAGTCCAATTGGTACAATCCAAGAGGAACCTCATTTTATAACTTTTGAAAAAGATAGTCAAGACTGGAAGGAAATGATGGAAGCAGTTCGTCTAGCAGTTGGTTTAAATGAGGGTGATATGATTCAATGGTGGGTATCTGGAGCAGGAGCTCAATCTGTCATTGCAACAGTAACAAATAATGCTCAAACTGAAAATTATCGAGCTTATGTAAGTTGGGTTACCAATGAAGGTTGGCAGGTTACAAAAGTAGAAGTATTAAAAGAAAACGATAAAAATGGTAGTTCAGACAATGATGAGGAAGTATAAAATCAAGCAACACAAGAAGCTAGCTCATAGTAGGAGGATTTTTTCTAATGACAATAGGTATAATCGGAGCAATGGATGAAGAAGTAGAATTACTGAAAAATAATATGGAAATTAACTCACATGAAGAAATTGCTGGTTGTTTGTTTACTAAAGGTAATTTACATGGAAATGAAGTAGTGTTGTTAAAGTCAGGCATTGGTAAAGTAAATGCTGCCTTAGCAACAACTATTCTCCATGAAAGGTACAAGCCTTCTAAAATTATTAATACAGGATCAGCAGGAGGTTTTGCAGACAATTTAGAGGTCGGTGACCTTGTTATATCAACAAAGGTTACCTACCACGACGTTGACGTCACGGCCTTTAATTATGATTATGGTCAAGTCCCTGGTATGCCAGCCATGTTTGAAGCAGATTCTTTTTTGATTGAGAAAGCGATGCAATCTGTCAGTGTATTAGACTCAATTAAAGCAGAAAAAGGAATTATTGCCACAGGCGACTCTTTCATGTCGGATGAGAATCGAGTAAACTTCGTTCGTAGTAAATTCCCTACAATGTTAGCTGCAGAGATGGAAGCAGCCGCAATATCACAAGTCTGTTACCAATATGGAACACCCTTTGTTGTAATACGTGCACTTTCAGATATTGCAGGAAAGGAATCTTCCATTTCTTTTGACAAGTTTCTTACACAAGCTGCTACGAACGCAGCTAAACTTATTATGAACATAGTAAAGAATGTATAATAGTTTAATTGTTTTACCATGATTTACATTCCTCTTTACCCCATTTTCTATGATATGATGCCAATAGGGAAACGGAAGGGGAGAATACTATGGATATAGAAACAAATAATATAAAGAATAAAATTGCGGATTATAGCCGTTTTTTAATTACTCTACTAATTTTGAGTATATACTTTTATTTAGGTATGATCATTAATATTTTCCTTGCACCAACAGGAAAAGAAAATATTTTAATAGGTTTACTTCTTGCTAGTTTAATGACAGCTGGTTGGTTTACTATATTACTAAAAAAATGGCAAAGTCAACTCAATGAACTATTAGAAAGTTAACAACCTCTGATTCAGAAAGAATCAGAGGTTGTTTTTAGTTATATTTTAAAGTTTAGTTATTGGTAATGGTAGTGCTTTGTTTATACTAGGCTAAACTTCTTCTATAGGTAATTGTAGTAATAATAAGCGCCGCCAAGAATTAGAAGTAAGACAATTCCTACAATAAATAATCCGAATCCTATTCCAGTACCGCCAGTCCCATACCCATATCCATATCCAACTTCTGGAGCAGCCCCATATCCAACTCCGGCTTCTGGTCCATATCCATAAGCTGCACCAGCTCCTGTTTCATAGTAGTTGTAAGGTGCGTTGGGATAATAATATGGCTCATAACCCCAATATGGCATAAAATCACCGCCTTTTAGGTTTTCTACACTATATGTGTGATTCTCATATTGTGTATAGGTGAATGCCGTATATCCTAAGGATTAGCTTTTTTCTTTCCGATAATATTCATGAAATACCTTCATAAGTGCCCGTTTTTCAATGCGAGAAACATAGCTGCGAGAGATATTAAGTTTTTTAGCTATTTCTCTTTGTGTCATATCTTTTTCATTTGTTAATCCGTACCTGCATATTATTACTTCTTTCTCTCGGTCATCTAATATGTCTAAATACTCCCTAATTTTTGCTACTTCCATGTTTAATTGAATGTACTCGATTACATCTTCGTTTTCTGATTGCAAAATGTCAATTAGACTGATTTCATTTCCCTCTTTGTCTTGCCCTATAGGATCATGAAGGGATACATCTTTTTTTGTTTTCTTTAAAGCCCTTAAATGCATAAGTATTTCGTTTTCTATACAACGTGCTGCATAAGTAGCAAGTTTTGTACCTTTCCCACTGGAAAAACTCTCAATTCCCTTAATTAACCCTATTGTACCGATTGATATTAAGTCTTCAGTGTCCTCTCCTGTATTCTCAAATTTCTTGACGATGTGAGCAACCAAACGTAAATTATGCTCAATTAACATATTTCTTGCATGTTCATCACCATCTTGCATTTTCTGAATGTACTTCGCCTCTTCTTGTGATGACAAAGGTTGAGGGAAGGCATGATTTCTCACGTAGGATACAAAAAATAGCGCTTCTTTAATAAGTAAAGCAAGTGCGCTCAAAATAGTAGACAAACACATGCACCTCCTACATATTGGGCTATTGCCTATATACTCACCTTATGAGGAGGTGTAAGAAAATGTGCCTGTCTTTAATGAAATAAATTAGGTATAAATATATATTTGGAACCAAAAGCGCAAGGGCCTTCGAAATAAGAAAGCCACTTATTTCTGTGAAGCTATTCCTAGTAAACTTTCTCCTGAGCTCTCCTCGACAAGCTTAAGACAAGGACCGAAGTGGAATTGTTTGTCGCATAAAGGATAGACTAAGACCTCGAAGGGGGAGCTATGCCTGATGTTTACTTGATACAAAGGCTTCAAACTAATTTAGGATAGGTACTTTTACTGAAGCTGGACGTGGCAATTGTTAACAGTCAAGTATCCACAGGATACTAAAACTCTAATTTCCTTAAGCAAAAAACACTTACCTTTAAAGGTAAGTGTTTAGTGGTAGTGGAGTCTCTCGGTTATTGTTGTTTTTCACTTGCATTTATAGCTTCCTGATAGGCATCTTTTACTTGATTATTTGACCAAGGTTTTATACCACTTCGATGGGCAGCACGAGAAATCACATGTCCTGACACCGGAGCAGTAAGTAAAACAAATACTATACCCAAAATCAACTTTCCACTAACTATCCCATGTTCGACATATAAAAAAATGAATGCACCAATCATTATCCCTGCCACCCCAAGAGTTGCTGCTTTTGTTGCAGCATGAAGCCTTGTGTAAATATCAGGGAAACGTAAAATGCCAACTGAACTAGAAAAGATAAAAAAAGTGCCAATTAATAAACAAAGGATAACTAAAACATCAAACATTGCATTAATCAAGTTCTCTGTCAATGATAACACCCTTTTCTAAGAATTTAGCAATTGCTATCGTTCCGATAAATAATAGAATTCCAGTTAAAAGGATTACATCATTGAGTTGAGTAGTAACTAAAAGTACTGCTACTAACCCCACTAATGCCATCAGATTGATGCCTATTGCATCCAAAGCAACCGCTCGGTCTGGGTTTGTTGGTCCTTTAATAACTCTATACAAAAGCATGATAATGGAAATGGAAATTACTGCGATACATATGTCTGTAGTTATTATCAGTAGTTGATGAGTTATTTCAGATATATTATTCATCGTGTTACCTCCATAATAGCTTTTTCAAATGTATCCTTGATAGATTGAATTGACTCTTCAGCATCTGTTAAATGCATCGCATGAACAAAAATTTTCGAATTATCTTCAGAAACAGCAACTGACAATGTTCCAGGTGTTAATGTAATTAAATTAGCTAACATAGTAATTTCCCAATTGCTTTTTAATTCTGTTGGAAATGCGAAGATCCCAGGTTCAATCGTTAGTTTAGGTGAGTAAGCAAGCTTAACGACAGCGATATTAGATAGGATCAGCTCTTTAAAAAATAATACAATTAAACTGAAAGCTTTTAGTACACGCCTCATGTAAAAAGCATCTGGTATAAAACGTTGTAGTACTAATAATAGTAGGATACCCACCAAGTATCCTGAAATGAACGCTGAAATGGTATAGCTTTCACTCAAAAACGTCCACATCACAGCAATAATAATATTTAGTACAATTTGAAGTGCCATATTTTTACTCCTTCAGAACAGATTCGATATATAGTTCAGGGTTCAATAAGTAGGCAGCGATATTTTCAATCATAGGATAGAAAAGTTCTGCTCCTACACCAAGCAGTACAGAGAAAAATAATAAGAACACGATAGGCATTGTAAATGCTCGAGCTGCTTTCTTATCTACTCGTATGCTTTCATCCTTCTCTCCCCAAAACCCTCTTACAAATATTCTTATCATGGATAACAAGATCAATAAACTAGATAGCAGTGCAATGATAACAATAACTACCTCGTCATTTTGTAAGCCACCTTGTAGCAACAGTAATTTTCCAATAAAACCACTAAAAGGAGGAATCCCTGCTAAAACGAAGGCTGATAAAAAGAAAAGCCAACCTAGTAATGGATAATGGTGGATTAACCCTTTAATTTTTCTTAAATCTGAGGTTCCTGCTAGATATGCCACAGACCCAACAAGTAGAAATAGTGCGGCTTTAATAATCATGTCATGTACTAGATAGTAAATTGTTCCGCTGAGTGCTGCTTCATTATAAAGTCCGATACCCATAATCATAAAACCTACAGCTGGAATAATATTGTAGGATATAACCAACTTAATGTTATTGGTGGACAATGCCCCAATTGCTCCGAAAATGAGGGTGAATCCAGCAATCCAAATGAAGAAGTTATGTGTGAAATCTGTATCATGGACAAAAATTAGTGTAAACACTCTAAGAATAGCGTAAATACCTACTTTAGTTAGTAATGCACCAAATAGCGCCGATATAACAGGATTCGGTACAATGTATGGTTTTGGTAGCCAATAATAGAGTGGAAACAGTGCAGCTTTTGTTCCAAAGACAAAAAACAGCAAAATAGCGATTGTTGTTAAGATTCCTTTTTGATCGACTTCTTGCACCCTTTGAGCAATTTGTGCCATATTAACTGTTCCAACCACAGAGTATAAAAACGCAATGGTTGTAACAAATAGCATGGATGAAAATAGATTAATTAACACATATTTAATTGATTCGCGTAATTGAACTTTTCCACCGCCGAGCACAATTAAAGCGTAGGAAGCCATTAATAGTACCTCGAAGAAAACAAATAAGTTAAATAAATCCCCTGTTAAAAATGCTCCTGATACACCAGAAATAAGCATAAAGAAAAATGTGTAAAAGTAAAATTCTTCTTGTTGTTTGCTCAATGATTTTGGTGCGTAAAAAACACAAGCTAAAGCAACAATATTAGTCGTAACAACTAAAAGAATGGATAGTAGATCAGCAACTAATACAATACTATACGGTGCATCCCAACCACCACTTTCAAGGATGATTGAGCCATTCTTTTGCACAACGTACATAATGTAAATAGCTACAACTAAATTAATTCCAGTAAATAACTGTGCTAATACTCTAACCAACTGTATCTTTTTGTGTAGTAGTGCTAGTAAAATTCCAGAGATAAGTGGTATTACAATAGGCAAAACTGCTAAATTACTCATTTTCGGTACCTCTCATTTGATCCATATTATCTGTATTATTCTCCTTAGATGCCCTATATGCTAGGACTAAGAGAAAGCTTGTTACACCAAAACTTATAACGATTGAAGTTAGTATTAACGCTTGAGGTAGAGGGTCAGTGTACTCGCTTACCCCGTATTCTAAAATTGGAGGAGCACCTCTTTTTAGTTTCCCCATTGTTAGGATGAAAAGGTGAGCACCGTGTGAAATTAATGCTGTGCCAATAACAATCCTAAGTAGCTGTTTTTGTAACAAGTTGTAAACTCCCGTTGTAAATAAAATCCCTGCTAGGATAGACATAATAATTTCCATCTATTCTACCCCCTTATCGCTTCGTAACTTAATCATTGCATATATACCAAATGCTGCAATACCTAGAACTACTATTTCGAACAAAGTATCTATTCCACGAAAATCAACAAGAATCACATTAACCATGTTAGCTCCACCGCCAAGTTCATATGAGTTTTCGATAAAGTACTCAGAAATTGCTCCAAACCATTTACTACTATGAGCAGAAATTGCAACCATAGTCATTAGTGCTCCAAATGATATGGCGATGATAGCATTAACTGACTTTGTTTTAAAGGATTCGGTTCTAGGTCTTAAATTTGGTAAGTGATAAAAACATAATAGGAACAATGCTACTGTGATTGTCTCAACCACTAGTTGAGTCAGGGCAAGATCTGGTGCACGATAAAGTACAAATAAAACAGATAAACCAAAACCAACTACTCCTAAGATGAGAATTGCAGCGACATTATTGCGTGCAAAGATAGTCCCAAGTGCAGCCGCTACCATAACAGATGCAATTAGTATTTCAGAAACTGTAACCTTTGCCAAATCATCAGTTTTAATAGTAAAGCCATCTGTTGTTAACATTGTTGTAAAGGTAACTAACACAGTAGCTATCATAATTAGTGCAATATATTTTCTTAAAGAACCATCCATATAACTATTGGTAATCTTTCGTGAATACTTTTCAGAACCATCTAAAATCCTATCATACACTTTGTTTAGACTAAGTGTACCCGGTATCAGAAGGTAGATATCTGTCCACTTTTTTCTAAAAATATAAAGTATGGAACCAAATATAACTACAATTAAAGACATATATAATGGTGCTTCAAACCCATGCCAAAAGGCTATGTGTTTATGAACTTCTTCGCCACTTATTGCCTTTGCAGCGTGAGCTAATAATGGTTCATTAACAAGGTTTGGAATAAGTCCAATTATAATCACACCAACAATTAATAATGCAGGTGAGATTAACATCCCAATCGGTGCTTCATGAGGTTTGCTAGGGAGCTCATCAAGATGCTTTTCCCCAGTAAACGTTCCGAAAAATAAATACATCGAATAAACAAATGTAAAAATGCTACCTAAAACTGCAAGGTATGGGATTGAAGTTTTCATGATTTCAGCTATGAACAGTGATGTACTACTTAAATCTAGTGATACATCAAAGAACATTTCCTTACTATAAAACCCATTTAGAAATGGTAAAGGAACACCTGCCATAGAAAATGTTCCAAATAGTGCTAATGTCGCTGAAATAGGCATTAGTGTCATTAGTCCACCTAATTTACGTATATCTCGTGAACCAGTTTCATGATCGATAATACCTGCAACCATAAACAAACTACCTTTGAACGTTGCGTGGTTCAAAATATGAAATACTGCTGCAAAGGCAGCAGCCTTTGTTCCAAAACCAAGCATAGTCATAATCATTCCTAGCTGACTAATGGTGGAGAAGGCTAATATTCCTTTTAAATCTGTTTGTCTGACGGCCATATAGGAACCCCAACATAAAGTTATAATCCCAATTCCACTTACAATAATAAAAAACCATTCATACGCAGAGAAAACGGGTGAAAATCTTGCGATAAGATAAATACCAGCTTTAACCATTGTTGCAGAGTGGAGATAGGCACTTACTGGTGTAGGTGCTTCCATTGCATCTGGAAGCCAGATATGAAATGGGAATTGTGCAGATTTAGTAAATGCTCCTAAAAATATAAATGTCATTACTAAGGGCAAATAAGGACTATTTAATATAACATCAGTTTGGGATATCATTTCTTGAATACTTGTTGAACCAGTTATTATTGTCAACAGAATGAAGCCACCAAGCATGCTTAATCCACCAAAGACGGTAATAAGCATTGACTTTAGTGCCCCGTATCTTGACCTTTCTCGGTAATGCCAGTATCCAATTAGTAAAAATGATGATATAGAAGTTAATTCCCAAAAAGTGTACAAAACGAAAACATTGTCTGACAAGACAACACCAAGCATTGCAGTCATAAACATCAGTAGGTACACATAAAAATGACCTAATCGCTCTGACTTATGTAAATAAAAAATTGAATAAAGTGTAACTAGTGTCCCTATTCCACTAATAAGTAAAACAAATAATAAACTTAGCCCATCTAAATAAAAATCTAATGAAATATTTAAAGAGGGAATCCACGAATAGCCTTGAGCAACAGGAACAAAATTCGTGTCAATAAATTGCAAAAAATAAATAAATATACTTAATGGAACAAACAATACAAATATGCCCGTATGAATTTTATCTTTAAATTTACTCAGATATGGAATAAAACAAGCAATTAGTAGTGGGATTAGTACGGCGTATAACATCTAGAGGTCCTCCTTTAAGATAATGAACTAGTAAGCAATTTATAAGAACGTTAAGTTGCTTGTTAAGATTTGTTGGGCGTCATTTGGTTTTGTTTGAAATAAATTTTTGTTCTATTATTGGGACTCTTCTGTTAGGGTTAAGCAAGGTTATACTTCTTAATACATTGTAAGCAGAAAGTCAGTCATTATTCAATGAATATACAAATACCAAAAGACATCCATTATCTATCATACCTAAAATAAAAAACTCTTGTCACTAAAAAAGTGACAAGAGTTCGACAATTTTTGTTTTTCATTATGATTTCTTAGTTTTTAAGCACTTTCTGTTAGCAACTAATTTCGTGTAACAAAGATCTTCTTTGAAGCTCTTTCTCGATAAGAAGGATAAACTCACGACTTAACTCTAATTCAGTTGCTTTGTAATAAGATTCAATCAATAAATCATCTGATAAATGTTCCATTTTATTAGCCCCTCCTGTATAGGAAGTCAACGTCCTACGCGTTTTTATAGGGATTGAAGTATGTCCTAGAAGTTAATAATACTTTATCACGAAAGGGTTACCGGTACAAGGTGAAAGTTATCTACAACTGCCTGTATATAACTTGTTAATAACATAGATTTAATATAAAAATAAGTTGTTAAATCAGTAAGTTATTTGTGAATAAAGTTATCCACAAAAAATAAACTGTAACAAATTGTCGAAGGGTTTTTTGAAAAAAACAAACAATATCTGCATATAAATGGTAAGTTTGCCATTAATTTTTGAAAGAGAGAGCTAAATTGTATATTATGTATAAGTAGTAATAATTAGAAGTATTTAGTAAATTGAGGTGAGGATTCATTGTTGAAAAGATTTTTACCAAACGAACATGTGAAAAATATTTTTGAGATACATCCAGAAAAATTAAAGGATAAAGGAATTAAAGGCATTATTACAGATTTAGATAACACGTTAGTCGCATGGGATATAAAAGATGCAACACCTGAGATTATTCAATGGTTTAAATTAATGGAAGAAAATAATATTAAATTAACGATAATTTCTAATAATAATGAAGAACGTGTGAAACTTTTTTCTGAGCCGCTAAATACGCCCTTTGTTTATAGTGCTAGGAAACCCCTAGGTAAGGCTTTTAAAAAGGCTGCTAAGGATATGCATCTACAAAAAGAGGAAGTGGTTGTCATTGGCGATCAACTAATGACTGACGTTCTTGGAGGAAATAGTGCTGGTTTCTATACTATTTTGGTCGTCCCCATCGTGAAAACAGATGGTAAAATTACGAAAATAAACCGTCAAATTGAGCGTAGAATATTAAGCTGGATGAGGAAAAAAGGTATGATTACTTGGGAGGAATAAATATGAAAGATGAAATTGTATGTCAAGGCTGTGGCGTCCAGATACAATCAGAAGATCAAGAAAAGCCTGGATATGTCCCTAACTCCGCTACGACAAACGAAAATATTGTTTGTAAAAGATGTTTCCGATTAAAACATTACAATGAAGTTCAGGACGTATCTTTTACTGATGATGATTTTTTAACAATGATAGGCCAAATTAGAAATACAGATGCACTTATTGTAAATATAGTTGATATCTTTGATTTTAATGGCAGTTTTATAAACAGTTTACAGCGACTTACAGGGAAAAACCCAATAATACTAGTAGGAAATAAAGTTGACTTATTACCTAAGTCAACAAATAAAAGTAAATTAAAACAATGGATGAAAAAGTCTGCAAAAGATTTGGGATTGACTGTTCAAGAAGTATATTTGATTTCAGCTGTAAAGGGACAAGGTATGGATGAACTAGAATCAGCTATAGAGGACTACCGCAATGGAAAAGATGTATACGTGGTGGGTAGTACAAATGTAGGTAAATCAACATTCATCAACCGCTTAATAGATAAATCTACAGGTATTAATGATGCCATCACAACATCCTATTTTCCCGGTACAACTTTAGGTTTCATAGATATTCCGTTAGACGATACAAGCTCTTTATATGATACACCAGGAGTAATTAATCGTCATCAAATGGTTCATTATATGTCTGATCAAGATTTGAAAATTATTACTCCTAATAAGGAGATAAAGCCTAGAGTTTATCAGCTAAATGAAAAACAAACCTTGTACTTTGGCGGGCTTGCTCGATTAGATTTCGAAAGAGGATCAAGACAATCTTTTGTTTGCTATTTTTCAAATCAACTATCTATTCACCGTACGAAGCTTGAAAACGCAGAAAACCTTTATAAAGACCATTTAGGTGAATTACTATCACCTCCAAATAGTGAAACAATGGAAAAATTGCCAGCTTTAAAGAGTCAATCTTTCCGGTTAAAAGAGAATAAAACAGATATTGTGTTTCCTGGGTTGGGTTGGGTTACTATTCCAGAGGGAAATACAACAGTAACTGCACACAGTCCAGAGGGAGTGTCAATCTCTATAAGGCCATCTCTGATTTAAAAGGGGGAAGAACATGCCATTAAAATTAGGATTAATTGGTTATCCTATAAACCATTCCCTTTCCCCATGGATCCATAATGAGTTTATGCAAAGGCTTGGGATTGAAGGGGAATATTTATTGTATGAAGTACCAGAAGCTAATTTAGGAACCATGATTAATCATATAAAAGAAATGAAATTGAATGGATTCAATGTTACAGTCCCATATAAGCAGGCGATTATTCCTTATTTGGATTTCTTGGATTCAGATGCTGAAAAAATAGGTGCGGTAAATACGGTTGTGAACGAAAATGGAAAGTGGAAAGGTTACAATACTGATGGTCAAGGTTATATCCGTTCAGTTAAGATGTCATTCCCGGATTTGTTTGGAGCTAGTAAAAAGGTATTATTGCTCGGTGCAGGTGGTGCAGCACGAGGAATTTATCGAGCATTGACTCACGAACCATTTGAAAGAATTGATATTGCAAACCGGACAGGTGAAAGAGCTAGAAGCCTTCTTGATGTGAAAGAAGATAGGGTTGAGACGAGTATTTTATCTTTCCAAGAAGCTGAACAACAACTGTTTAATTATGATTTTATAGTACAAACAACATCGGTTGGTATGAAGCCAAATGTAGCTGATCAAGTGATATCATTAGAAAACTTGAAAGAAAATACCGTTGTCAGTGATATTATATACCAACCAATTTTAACCTCATTTTTAAAAAATGCTCAAAGGCAAAACGGGAGAACTCATTTAGGGCATGCAATGTTATTGTACCAAGCTCAATTAGCATTCCAAATCTGGACAGGTAAAACCGTTCCATTAGATAGGACTCTTTCAAAACTTGAACAAAGATTGCGAGGAAATGAATAATATGTTATCAGGTAAACAAAAAAGGTTATTAAGATCCAAGGCTCATCACTTGAACCCAATTTTCCAAGTTGGGAAGACGGGAATAAATGATAATATGGTGACTCAAATCAATGAAGCTTTAGAAAAAAGAGAACTAATAAAGATTTCTATTCTTCAAAATTGTATGGAAGATAAAGATGAGATTGCTGAACAATTGGCAGTGGGTACTCAAGCGGAAATTGTTCAAATAATCGGTAACATAATTGTCTTATATAAAGAATCCGTGAATAACAAGCAAATAATACTGCCATAGTTTTTAGACAGTTGATTCAGGATCCTGCTGATAAAGGGAGATTGTTATGAAAAAGGTTGGCTTATTAGGAGGGACGTTCGATCCTCCTCACTACGGACATTTGATGATCGCTGAGGAAGTATTTCAGGCTTTAAAACTTGATGAGGTATGGTTTATTCCTTCATATGAACCACCTCACAAGGAAAAGTCTAATACTAGTGCCGAAGACAGAGTAAGTATGTTAAGTGAAGCTATTGCAGATAACGACCATTTCTTTTTGAACAAAATAGAGGTTGAAAGATTAGGTAAATCTTATACTGTTGATACAATTAAAATACTTCAGGAAACGTCTCCAGACACTATTTTTTATTTTATAATAGGTGCAGATATGGTTGAATATTTACCAAATTGGTATAAAATAAATGAACTTATTGAAATTATACAATTTGTTGGAGTAAAACGTAGTAATTATAAATTAAATACGAGTTATCCCATCATAGAAGTTGATATTCCAGAGTTTGAAGTATCCTCAACTATGATAAGAAACCGATTACGTGAAGGGAAATCAATTAGATACTTGGTACCAGAACAAGTGTATAAAGTAATAAGGGAGAGGCATCTATATGGATCGAAGTGAAGCTTTAACTCTTGTAGAGCCACATCTTACAAAAGCACGTTTTGAACATACTAAACGAGTAGCAGAGACTGCTACGAAATTAGCAAAGATGTACGGGCATGATACGATTCAAGCGGATCTTGCAGCCATCTTCCATGATTATGCTAAAAACCGGAACAAGGATGAACTAAGACAATGGATTGTAAAAGAGTCCTTACCACAACACCTGCTGTCGTACCATCACGAATTGTGGCATGGACCTGTTGGGGCAATTCTTGTGAAAAAAGAACTAGGTATTGATAATGAAGCAGTACTTAGCGCAATCCGTTGGCATACAACGGGCAAAGCTGGTATGTCTTTGTTAGATAAAATAGTATTTTTGGCTGATTATATTGAACCAGGAAGACAGTTTCCTGGTGTTGAAGAAGTAAGAACAGTGGCAGATAATGATTTGAATTTAGGATGTTGGTTGGCATCTAGAAATACGATTAGTTTTTTAATGAGTAAAAATCAGCCGATTTATCCTGATACATTTCATGCGTATAATGATTTATTACTACAAATAAACAAAGATTAATTGGAGGGAAAGATTCAATGGATAGTAAAATACTTGCTGAATTAGCAGCTAATGCTTGTGATGATAAACGAGCGGAGGATATAGTGCTTTTAGATATGAAAAATGTTTCGCTGATAGCCGATTATTTTTTAATTTGTGAGGGTAGTAACGAACGTCAAGTGCAGGCTATTGCTCGGGCAGTTAAAGAGAAGGCAGAGGAACAAGAAATTGATGTGAAACGATTAGAAGGGTTTGACCAGGCCAGGTGGATTTTAGTTGACCTTGGAGATGTAGTATGCCATGTTTTTCATAAAGAGGAAAGAAACTATTATAACTTAGAAAGGCTATGGGGAGATGCTCCAATAGTCGAATTAAGCATGCATCAACAAGAGGGTTAATTTATGTCTTATGCCAAAATGGCTCAAGTATACGATATTTTAATGGAAGATGCACCATACGACCAGTGGTTAGAATTTACTAAAATAATGTTCGCAAAATATGGAAGAGAAATCATTGATATTGCCGATTTGGGCTGTGGAACAGGGCAAATTACAAGGCGATTGGCTGACAGTGGCTTCAACGTTATTGGAGTGGACAACTCAACGGATATGTTAACCTATGCGGAGCAAGCTGCCGACAGGGAAAAGCTTTCTATTCAGTGGGTGCATCAAGATTTACGTAAACTAGATGGTTTTAATGAATTAGATGCTGTGGTGAGCTTCTGTGATGTAATTAATTATATCGTGGATATTGAGGAAGTAGAAGTAGTATTTAAAAACGTCAATCAGATGTTAAAGACAAATGGTTTATTTATTTTTGATGTCCATTCAATTAATCATGTAGAGCATGATCTTAAAGGCAAGACATTTGCCGAAATATATGATGACATTTCATATGTTTGGATGTGTGAAGAAGGTGAGAATGAAGGAGAGGTTTTTCACGACTTAACCTTCTTTGTCTTAGATGGCGATCACTATCAGCGCTTTGATGAAAGGCATCATCAACGAACTTATTATGAAGATTTTTATAAAGATTTGTTGAAACGACAAGGATTTTTCATCCATGGATTATATGCAGATTTCTCTTCTGTAAAGAACAAATCTACCAGAGATAGTGAGAGATTATTTTTTGTGTGCGAAAAAATGTGAGGCAGTTTTAACACTGCCTCACATTTATTTTGTATTGTACGTTAAGTAAAGTGAATTGAATCCATTTAAGTTATCCGGTTTTTTAAGGATAGATTAGAATTCCGTTAAACTATTTTTTTTCGACTAATAGAAGGATTTACAAATAGATTGTCGAATCCTAAAGCTAACCTTCTAACATTTGTTTACTGATTTTATCGATATCCTCTTGGTATTTTGCATGCGTCGCTTGTATTAAATGATGAAATAGATTACCGATATCCTTTTCCATTGCTTTAATTCCTTCTCCAGTAACACCACCTTTAACACAAACCTTTTCAATCAACTCAGGTAATGTAAAATGTCCATCCTCAAGTAACTTTCCGAATCCTATAAACATTTGTTCTGTTAACTCTGATGCAAGCTCCCTATTAATGTCAGTTTCATACGTAGCGGCTTCAATATATTGTTCTGCAAGATATCCAAAAAATGCAGGTCCACAAGAAACGATATCCGAAGCCATTCTGGTGATATTATTGTTGATAATTTTTGGTGTGGAGTAGATACGACTACTCTGTAGTAAATAAGCTTTCATTTCCTTGGTAATTTGATCACCGAAGGAAGCTAAGGTTATCCCTGACAGAGCACGGTTTGTTATGCTAGGAATCATTCGAGCAATCTGGCAAGGCACAAGTGATTCCAATATTTCAACTGAATATGGACTCGTTATGGATACTATACAATGGTCCTTTCTGAGAGAACTATATAAATCAACTAGAAGAGGGTGAATTTGTAGGGGCTTTACGCAAATGTAAATAATATCTACTTCTTCTACAAGTTGTTTAACATCTTCAATAACATGAATTCTAGGATACCTTTCTTTGATAGAGAACGCCTTATTAATTGTTCGATTGGTAATGTACAAGTGATTTTGATCAATTACATTTGAAGACATCCACGAATCGATGAGAATTTCACCCATATTTCCCGTTCCGATTACTCCCCATTTCATTTAGTAATCCCCTCCTTTTTTACACATTTACATCACCATTCTATGTTTGTATGTAAGAATTTATGAAGGGAAGTGTCACTTATATGCAATTTGCCAAAAAAAACTGGTGGCTTTTGTTAATTTTTGCTTTGATTAGCATTTTCATACTTTATGACTTTTTTAATCAGGATTCACTATCTAAAGTCACTAATGATGAGTATCAACAAGGAACAAACTTGGTTAGTGGCGAAGATGTACCAGTACCAAAAAAGTCTATAGAAAAAGAAGAAAGTGAATTACTATTTATCGATGTTAAAGGTGAAGTGGAATTTCCCGGTGTTTACGAGGTTGCCCCTAATAATAGGGTGAATGATGTCATCATTTTGGCGGGTGGATTTACAGAGAATGCAAATATGGAACACGTAAATCTTGCTCAAAAAGTATTTGATGAGATGGTGATTTTAGTAACGAAAAAAGGGGAAGAGGGCGGAAGTAGCCAAGATAGTGCTGAACAGTTTTCAGATGGGAGGATTCGAATCAATCGGGCAACAAAAGATGAATTATTAACATTGACAGGAATTGGAAGTGTTAAAGCTGAAGCGATTATTCAATACCGAACAGAATATGGTGACTTCCAATCTGAAGACGACTTACTTCAAGTCTCTGGTATTGGTGAGAAAACACTAGATAGGATAAGAGAAGAAATTTTAGTACCCTAGCATATTGACTCGAAATAAGTCGAAGGTTAAACTTATATAAAATAAAAACTATAATTCCAACAAAGGTGGTAAAAATAGTATGGATCGGATTTCATGGGACCAGTATTATATGGCTCAAAGCCATCTCCTAGCACTAAGAAGTACATGTGAGCGTCTTATGGTTGGTGCTACAATAGTACGAGATAAAAGGATAATAGCAGGTGGATATAATGGTAGTGTATCAGGTAGTATCCACTGTATTGATGAAGGCTGTTATGTCATAGAAGGTCATTGTGTCCGGACTATTCATGCTGAAATTAATGCATTACTTCAATGTGCAAAGTTTGGAGTTGCTACTGATGGAGCGGAAATGTATGTGACTCATTTTCCATGTTTACAGTGCTGCAAATCCATTATTCAAAGTGGAATTCAAACGGTATATTATGCTAATGATTACAAAAATCATCCATATGCTATTGATTTGTTTAGAGATGCAGGAATTAATGTTCAAAAAGTCATCCTTGAGCAAGTTTCAGTAGATTTAAATATGCAGGAAAAGAAGGACTATGTAAGTCACCTTATAGGGAAGTTAGGGAATTCTCCCTTAAATAATAAAGAAGTAAATGAAATTAAAACAGAAGCAGAACGTTTATTCAAATGAAGAATGCATCCATAGGCAAGGGGGTAGTAAGGTAGTGAAAGGTAATTGGCACCTCCTTGCCGTTTCCTATTTAGTTGCAAGTTTCACAACCATTTCAATAAACCTCCTTTATTGTGCAATGATTATCTTACTGTACCGACATCAAAGGATAACGAGAATTCAATGCATTATTATAATATCTAGTTTATTAATTTTCTTATCCGCACTAATCCTTGAACAAAAAGAGAGCCCAATAAATTCTCCACTTCCTACCCCTCATTCATCAAACTTGTCTGGTACTATTGTTTCTTCGGTCACAGAGACAGATAATAAAATTGAATTCCAATTTAAAGAAGATAAAAGCGATCAAAAAACGTTAGTCACGATTTTCAAGGATACAAACAGTGATCAGGACTACTCCTCTATTAACATAAACTTTGGTGCAAAATGTACAATTATTGGTAAACAAGAAATACCTCAACCTAGTAAAAACCCCGGTCAATTTAACTTTCAAAACTATTTAAAACAAAAAGGTGTTAGCTTTCAGGTTACTATTAACGATAAAAAAAATGTATCATGCTATGGATCTTCAAAAATAACCATTCTTCACAAATTGAGAAGCGGATTTTTGACTAGCACTGATAAAAAACTCAGCGGATATACTTCTAGTTGGTTGAATGCTTTAGTACTTGGTGATGACGAAGGAATAAGTGAAGAAACTGTAGAGGCTTTTCAAAGGTGGAGCTTGTCCCATCTATTAGCAATATCCGGACTCCATGTGGGTTTAATTGTGGGGATTTTCTATTTTTTATTAGTCAAACTTCAATTATTAACTAAGGAAAAAGCTCAAAATCTTTTAATTCTCTTGCTTCCCATTTATGCTGTTATAGCTGGTGGAGCACCTTCTGTTTGGAGATCGTCGTTGATGACAGTTTCATTTTTATTGTTAGTGAAACTTAGATTAAGATTGAGTGTTACTGATGTTATTAGTATTATTTTTCTTGCTTTAGTTCTATATGACCCAAATTTGTTACATCAGCTTGGATTTCAGTTTTCATTCATGGTCACCTTTGCATTGTTGCTTTCAAAAAAAATAATATCTCGTCCATACTCCAAATGGTATATTATCTTCTCAATAAGTGTAATATGTCAGTTATCTATACTTCCATTACAAATTAATCAGTTTTACTTCATAAATCCTTTATCCATATTTGTTAATCTTCTATATGTCCCGTACTTTTCCTTCTTTGTAATTCCATCCATGTTTTTTACGTTTCTGTTTACCTATCTTGCACCACCTCTATCTAGAGTAATCGATGATTTATTCAAAATGATTCATCAACCAATCCTAAAACTGTTAATGGAAATAGATGAGTTTTTGTATTTTCCTTTAATTTTGGGGAAAGTTGAGGGGTTTTATTGGTTTATTTATTGTCTGTTTTTTTATTTATTTATGAAAAACTTGGAAAAAAATAAATCTAACTTAGTTTTAAAATATGGTTGTCTTTTAACTTTCGTACTTATATTTTTAGCTGTGAAGCCTTATTTAGACCCACATGGATCCGTAACAATGTTAGATGTTGGACAAGGAGATAGCTTTGTAATTGAGTTGCCATATAGGAAGGGTATATTCATTATTGATGCTGCTGGAACAATGTCAGCCGATTTTGTAACACCATCGAACAAAGTGTATAAGCAGGTCATCAAGCCATATTTATATTCAAGGGGTATAGCGAAAGTTGATTCACTAATTCTTTCTCACAATGACCATGATCATGTTGGAAGTGTTCCATTCATAGTAAATGAACTAAATGTTAAACAAATAGTGGTAAGCAAATACTTCAGCTTTTCGGAGGAAACATTAGAAATACTGAATCAGAACAAGATCCCTGTCTTAGCGGTGGATGCAGGTGATGAAATTATTTATGGTGACCAATCCATCCGAATTTTATATCCAGATATGGATAAAGGTACAACTAATGAAAACTCACTAGTATTTTATACTGAATTAGGTGGTCTGCGCTGGCTTTTTACAGGTGATATTGATGAAGGTATTGAAAATGAAATCATTCTTGCCTATCCCAAAATAGAAGTTGATGTCTTGAAAATTGCTCATCACGGTAGTAACACTTCTACATCAGAAAAATTTCTTACTCACACTAATCCAAAATTTGCCTTGATCTCGGTGGGAGACAATAACCGCTATGGGCATCCTAGTCTAGAAATTATTGAACGGTTGGATAAATTCAATATTGGTATCATGAGGACAGACATCCAAGGAGCAATACGGTATAAATTTAAAGGGAAGATAGGAACATTTTTTTCCCATTTACCATACGATAACTAGTAAGTAATGGAGTTAGAGGAGAATTTATTTAAAAATAAAAGAGACTGTCTATATACAGTCTCTTTCATACGTAAGTATTCATACTTATGAACCAATTACTTCTACAACAACACCGATGAAAAAAATAGCCATGAAGAATAAGAAAGAAAATACAAATCCTTTGCCAGAATCAATGACATCATGATTTTTTGATTGAACATCTTTTTCGAACTCGTTCATAATACCCCTCCTAATACAGTTTTAGTATAAGTTATTAGCATTAAAAAATCCACTTTTCCATTTGAGAATTATACAGTAAATATGTAGTTACCTTTGTTAGCAAGAGTTAACACCCATATATTTTATCGAATTGGTCAATCTATAAGTGAAGCAAATATCGCATAGCAAGCAGTTACCTGGGGCTGTTTACTAGGCGTTGATATAGATTGCAGGGGAAGTAGTGACGGCTACTTCCCTCTTTAATTACAATAAATTAAATTCTTTTTCAAATCAACTTTTTTTAAAAAGAAAGTTGCGAGAAACTCATTTTAGTTTTACGATTGATTTATACTAAAATGGAGTGAGCCTAATGACATATATTGATTCTTTAAAAAAGATAAAGAAAAAACAATTTTCACCTGTGTATTTACTTTATGGAACAGAGTCGTTTTTGATTCAAGACCTAAAGAAGCAGTTAATTACATATGGATTAATGGAACAAGATAAGGATACAAATATATCTAGCTACGATCTTGAAGAAACCCCGATTCAAGATGTAATTGCAGATGCTGAAACGTACCCGTTTTTTGGGGAGAGAAAGGTAATTTTTGCTCATAACCCATTGTTTTTAAAAGCTAAACCCGATAAGGTATCATTTGAACATGACTTGGATTTGCTTCAATCATATCTCAATCAACCAGTTGATTACTCAATCATTGTTTTTATCGCTCCTTATGAAAAATTAGATGAGAGAAAAAAAGTAACGAAGTTGTTAAAAAAACAATCTGAATTAATACCATGTCAGCCAATTAAAGAGTGGGAACTAGGACAATGGATCAAAGATATGGCGAAAAGTTCTAATGTTTCTATTGATGAGCAAGCAAACGATGCTTTAATCCAAGAGATGGGTAGTAACCTTTTGATGATTCAAAGTGAGGTTGAGAAAATGGCATTGTATGTTGGGGACGGTGGAAAGATAACAAAGGCTGTTGCCGATGAATTAATTTCATCCAACCCAAACTCCTCTGGTTTGAAGCTGGTAGATGCTGTAATAGCGGCAGATTTAGGTAAAGCTATTCTGATTTATAAGGATTTAGAGAAGGCAAAGGAAGAGCCAATAGTACTTGTTGCTTTGTTAGCTTCGCAATTTAGAACAATTTTGCACGCGAAACTTTTAAAACAAAAAGGATATAGTCAAAACCAAATGGTTCAACAACTTAAAGCGCACCCGTACGTAATAAAAATGTCGTTAACACGAGAAAAAAACTTTAGTGCAACTCAACTTCAAACAATGCTTGTTCTCTGTACGGATACGGACGCACAAATCAAACAAGGTAGAATGGATAAAAATTTAGCATTTGAATTATTACTGAACCAAATGATTGCTATTAGAAAAGGTAAAAACGAAAAACAAGGGATAGGCGCATTTTAATTGCGTCTACCCCTTGTTTTTTACTGAGATACCTAGTACGTGTCTGCTAAATTAACCGCAGAAAGAAAATCTTAGTTCACCTAATCTGTTTTTTAAAAATAAAAAACGACCCTACTAGGATCGTTTGTCGTTGGTCATAATTCAGATGATTATGCGCTAAGATTTTTAATTTTTTTAGCCAGACGAGACTTTTGGCGATTACCTTTGTTTTTATGGATAATGCCTTTTTGAACAGCCTTATCAATTTTGTGGGTTGCTGATTCAAAAGCAGATGTTGCTTTCTCTACATCATTGCTATTAATCAAACTTTCAACACGTCTGATTTGGTTACGCATGTCAGTTTTAACTGATAGGTTTTGTGCACGGTGATCACTGTTGATTCTTACACGTTTAATTGCAGATTTCATATTAGCCATTTTTTTCACCTCCATAGTTAAGATCGAACAATCCTAGTTAAGCTATCTAACAAACTGAAGGTTAACTTAGTTGATTATAAGCTGATTAGGTAGAGTCCTTAAATTTCACTATACTATCATTGATTTAAATTATAAATTTTAGATAGTCGAACAAAAGTCATTGTACCAAAGAGCGAGGAAGTTTTCAATAGTTATCTGAAGTAACTAGTATAATTGTATGATTTAAGTTAAGAAGGCAACCCTATTAGAAAAAAGGGAGGCTTTTACATGGAAGAAGAAAAAAAACAGTTTCAAGTGCGCACTGACTTAGCTGTTGAAGCAAAAGATATGTATGTGGAAAAAGAACAAACAGATGAAAGAAAAATTTCAGGTGTAACAATTAAAGAAAGACAAGACGGAGACGTCAATGTAACATATGTTCAAATAGATGAAACTGGTGCAAAATCACTTGATAAAAAGGCAGGTTCTTATGTAACAATTCATTCAGAGGCAGTTAAAAAACAAGATACAAAGCTACAAGAACAAACGGCAAAAGTATTAGCTAAAGAACTTTTGGAGCTATTAAAAAATACCAAAATACCCGCGGATGCAACTTGTTTAGTTGTAGGTTTAGGCAATTCAAATGTTACCCCAGATGCACTTGGACCAATGACTGTCGAAAAGGTGTTAGTAACTAGTCATTTATTTGTTCATCAGCCAGAGCATGTAGCTAATGGATATCGCCCGGTTCAAGCAATTACACCAGGTGTAATGGGAATTACTGGCATTGAAACAAGTGATATTATTTTTGGGATTATTGAAAAAGCAAAACCGGATTTTGTGATTGCAGTAGATGCTTTAGCCTCTCGTTCTGTTGAACGTGTTAATGCGACAATTCAGCTATCAGATTCAGGAATCCATCCTGGCTCAGGGGTTGGAAACAAGAGAAAAGAAATAAGTAAAGAGACATTAGGTATTCCAGTTATTGCCTTAGGTGTACCAACAGTAGTGGATGCAGTTACAATTACAAGTGACACAATTGATTATGTATTAAAACATTTTGGTAGAGAATGGAATGAAAAAGATAAACCATCAAAAGCGCTTACACCTGGTGGCATGACTTTTGGTAATAGAAAGCTAACGGAGGAAGACTTACCAGATCCAGAAAAAAGAAAGATGGTCCTTGGAATGGTAGGGGAAATGGATGAAGAAGAAAAAAGAGGTTTGATAAAAGAAGTTTTAACACCATTGGGGCATAATTTGATGGTAACCCCTAAGGAAGTAGATGGATATATGGTCGACATGGCTCACCTTATTGCTTCAGGACTTAACGCAGCATTACATGAGACTGTTAGCGTGGAAAATTTCGGGTCCTACACAAGGTAATAAATTAAAGCTCTTTCTTAGTTTTTGTTGTTCTTAATATTCGCAGTTGATCTAAAATGCGTCTTAACTACTTGTTGATTTGCGCTCCGGGCAGTCGCTTTCCGCGGGCAACGCTTCAACTTCCTCGGAAGAAAACCACTTCCTGCGGGATTTTCAGCCGTCGCTTTTCCCGCTGGAGTCGACTGCCCTACGCTCCAATCACCATCTTATATGTAACAGTAATGAAAGGAAGATGGATAAAAACCAAAATCTAGTGTAGTTTAGTTCAACAAATTTTAAATAGCTGTGATTTCAAGAGTGGAAAATTCTTTCAACATACAATCGCGGACTTTACCATGATAATCAGAACGCCCCTACAAGTGCAGGCAGAATACGTAGACTCCTATGGGAACAGCGCGTGTCCGAAGACCCCGGAAGAATCGCTTTTTGATTCTGAGGAGGCTGAGACCGTGCCCATGGAAAGCGAAGTATTCTGCCGGAACGACATGTAAGCATTCAACTTTAATTATTGTCAGAGATAAAAGATACTACTTCGTAGTTTATAGATATTGTGTCAGAGATCAACAATCTTTTAGAAAACAGCCTAAAATAAAAATTATATCTAGCAACTAATCGTTCTACTTTCTGAATCACTATCATAGATTCTATTAGACATGATAGAAAGGTTCAGAAAGGGTGGAACGATGAATTTTAAATCAAACTTTTCTTCAATTAGTGA
Source organism: Aquibacillus halophilus (assembly GCF_009649745.1). GTDB lineage: Bacteria > Bacillota > Bacilli > Bacillales > Amphibacillaceae > Aquibacillus > Aquibacillus halophilus. The sequence goes on from NZ_WJNG01000007.1 coordinate 273,270, forward strand.
AATGATAAATAAAATAAAACCATGGTCAAAGAAAATTACAGTACTCTTCGCAAGTGTTTGTATATTATTTATATGTATTGGTCTATTAACGACCATTCAACCAGCATATCGACTATCTTCTTCAACAATTAATGAATGGACAAGACAAATTGATGGGGCTTCATTTTTATATTTAATTCAAATGGAAAATAAATCCTTCCAAATGGCGTATCCGGAAGAAAATGAATCAATTGTATTATCTGATCTTGCTTTTCAAATGGCCACTAGTATAAAACCAAATGATCCTAGAAGTTTGCTAGGTCGGGAGTTACCGGGCTTTGAAACTTATGATAGTAAAATTATTGTTGCTGGTGAAGGTACAGACTATACAAATCTCCCAATTGAATCATCAGCACCCTTAGAATCAGTACTAAAAGAAAGAGAAGCAACAGGTCTACCTGAAGAAGAAACTAATCCACCAGGAGACCAACAAATAGAGGGCCAACCAACCACGGGTGATAAGAATGTAGTATTCATTTACAATACTCACAATCGGGAATCCTTTTTACCTCATTTACCAGAGGATACAACTATAAATCAGGTATGGCACTCAGAAGTTAACATTACCAAGGTTAGTGATCGATTAAAGAAAAGCTTAGAAGTGAACGGTATCGGTGCAAGTGTTGATCACACAGATTTTGGTAATGTTTTGAACGAAAACGGATGGGAGTATTGGCAATCATATAATGCTTCTCGACCAATTGTTGAAACAGCACTAGCGAACAATAAAGATTTTAACTATGTTTTTGATTTGCATCGTGATAGCCAACGGAGAGATGTAACAACCCTTAATATAGATGGTCAGGATTATGCTAGACTCGCATTCGTAGTGGGTTCTGATTATAATAACGATAAAAACTTGAAGCTTGCTACTGAATTACACAACAAAATCAATGAGAAGTACCCTAAATTAAGTAGGACGGTTATAACTCAGGGAGGTTCTGGAAATAATGGTGTGTATAATCAGGATTTGTCGCCGAATTCGATTGTTATTGAATTCGGAGGTATAGATAACACGATGGAAGAATTGTATCGAACTGCAGACGCGTTTGCAGAGGTGTTTGGTGACTATTACTGGGATGCAGAAAAAGTTCAAGGGAATCCATAGAGGTGGTAATGTGATGAAGATGATTGTTACAATGCTGTTAATGATGGTTCTATTTCTCGGTGGGGTATTAATTGGTATAGATAAGGCGAGTGAAGGCGTTGTACAAACAAGAGGGTATTCTACAACAAGTGAAGCAGTGAATGCAACTGCAGATGATGAAGGTGTACTAGAAATAAACGTAATGGGTGAGAATTTCCAACAAATAGATTTAGAGAAGAAACAAGAACAATATGAAGCGGTTCAATCTTCACACTTAACACAAAAAGTAGCTGGTAATTTAGAAAGTGGAGTCAAATGGTTTTATAACCAAATGATTCATTCAGCATACCAGCTTGTTCAAGTATTATTTTAGCATTCAGGCGGTATGAATAATATTAACAATCAGTGAGCTAGCTAGACTATTTATAACTTATAGTCAGCTAGCTTTTTCATGTGTACTTTATTTTATTGGTAAATTTACTGTGTCTATTTATGACAGTAAATTTTTTCTGTGTTGAATCTACTGACATTGACTGCTATAATCAATCCTAGTATTGTTGCTCAAAATAGGAGTGATCACCAGTGAGTAAAGGAAGAAATCAGAGTAGAGTACGTAATTTTTCAATAATAGCACACATTGACCATGGTAAATCTACCCTTGCAGACCGTATTTTAGAAAAGACGAAAGCATTGACATCAAGGGAAATGAAAGAACAGTTTTTGGATGCAATGGACTTAGAGCGTGAACGCGGAATTACTATAAAATTAAATGCAGTGCAGTTGAAATATCAACAAGAGGGCGGAGATGAATATCTGTTCCACCTTATTGATACCCCTGGACACGTTGATTTTACATATGAAGTTTCCAGAAGTCTTGCCGCGTGTGAAGGTGCTATTTTAGTAGTAGATGCTGCACAAGGGATTGAAGCTCAAACATTAGCGAATGTGTACTTAGCGTTAGATAATGACCTTGAGATTATACCGGTTATAAATAAAATAGACTTACCTAGTGCAGATCCAGAAAGAGTTAGACAGGAAATAACAGACGTTATCGGGATTGACGGTGACGAAGCGATTTTGGCTAGTGCTAAATCTGGAATCGGAATTGATGAAATTTTAGAAAGAATTGTAGAAAAAATACCTGCACCTGCAGGTAATCCAGATGAACCACTAAAAGCATTAATATTTGATTCTTTATACGATTCATATCGAGGCGTTGTTGCTTATGTATGTATTAAAGAAGGGTCAGTAAAAATTGGCGATAAGATTAAGATGATGGCAACAGGAAAAGAATTTGAGGTAAATGAAATTGGAGTATTTACTCCGAAACCAGTTCCTCAAAATGAATTATCTGTTGGTGATGTTGGGTACTTAACTGCATCGATTAAAAACGTAGGGGATACTCAGGTTGGAGATACAGTAACCTTATCCAACAACCCTGCACAAGAAGCACTTCCAGGATATCGACGTCTAAACCCAATGGTATTTTGTGGACTTTATCCAGTTGATGCAAACAATTACAATGATTTAAGAGAAGCACTTGAAAGACTTGAATTAAACGATTCCTCTTTACAATATGAGGCAGAGACATCTCAAGCACTTGGATTTGGTTTCAGGTGTGGTTTCTTAGGACTTCTTCATATGGAAATTATTCAAGAAAGAGTTGAGAGAGAATTCAATATTGATTTAATAACAACGGCACCAAGTGTTATTTATCAGGTTATTCATACAAATGATACGGAAATAACAATTGATAATCCATCCTACATGCCTGATCCACAAAAAATCAAAGAAATTCGTGAACCATATGTGAAAGCAACTCTTATGGTTCCAAATGACTATGTTGGATCTGTAATGGAGTTATGTCAAAGGAAACGTGGAGATTTCATCGACATGCAATATTTGGATGATAATAGGGTAAATGTTGTCTATGAAATTCCTTTGTCTGAAATAGTTTATGATTTCTTTGATCAGTTAAAATCGCAAACTAAAGGATATGCTTCTTTTGATTACGAACTGATTGGCTATAAACCATCTAGTCTCGTTAAGATGGATATTTGGTTGAACGGGGAAACGATTGATGCACTATCCTTTATTGTCCACAAGGACTTCTCTTTCGAAAGAGGAAAGCAAATTGTAGAGAAGCTCAAGAAGTTAATACCTAGACAGCAATTTGAAGTACCGATTCAGGCTGCAACTGGGAATAAGATTATTGCTCGCTCTACCATAAAAGCTATGCGAAAAAATGTGTTATCTAAATGTTATGGTGGAGATATTTCTAGAAAAAGAAAATTACTTGAAAAACAAAAAGAAGGAAAGAAGCGGATGAAAATGGTAGGTTCCGTGGAAGTTCCACAAGAAGCCTTTATGGCAGTCCTTCGAATGGACGATGATAAGTAATAAAAAAGAAACCCTTGTCAATTATAACTGACAAGGGTTTCACTAGTAGTTATTAAAGCAACAAATAAGGAGAATTCGTTATGGTTTCATCTGTTTATATCCATATACCATTTTGTGAAAAGATTTGTCATTATTGTGACTTTACTAAATTCTTTTATGAAGAAAAAATGGCTGATGAGTATATTGAGGCATTAAAAAAAGAGATATCCACATCAATAACTAACCCGAAACTTAAAATGAAAACAATTTTTGTTGGTGGCGGGACACCAACAGCTCTAAATTATCGCCAGTTGGAAAGTTTACTTAAAATTATTGCTGATCATTTTGAAGTCGATCAGTGTGAGGAATACTCCTTTGAAGCTAATCCTGGAGATTTAGATGAAGAGAAAATAAAATTGCTTAAGGCATATGGAGTAAAGCGAATTTCAATGGGTGTACAAGTTTTTGACGATGAGATGTTAGAACAACTGGGTAGGCTACATCGTATTAAGGATGTATATCAAAACATCGATTCTTTAACTCAGCATGGGATTACTAATATTAGTATTGATTTGATATATAGTCTTCCAAATCAATCAATTGCTCATTTTCAACAAACAATCGAAGAAGCGTTGTCGTTCGATCTTCCTCATTATTCTGCATACTCTTTACAAATTGAACCGAAAACAGTCTTCTACCAACGTTATATGAAAGGTAAATTGCACAAGCCTAAAGAAGAAACTGAAGCAGACATGTATGATTTACTTCGTAATGAGATGAACAAGCATGGTAAATTTCAGTATGAAATCAGCAATTTCGCCGAAGAAGGTTTTGAAAGCTTGCATAATCTAACGTACTGGAACAACGATTACTATTTTGGCTTTGGTGCGGGTGCTCATGGATACTTACCTGGAAAAAGAATCATTAATTTACGTCCCTTTCCCGCATATTTAAAAAAGGCAAATGAGGATGGTCGGCCAGTGTTGCACATAGAAGAAATTGGGAAAAAAGAACAAATAGAAGAAGAAATGTTTCTAGGTCTAAGAAAAACAAAAGGTGTTTCGAAAAGTAATTTCATAAAAAAATTCCAACTAGAAATGAATCAGGTTTATCCTGAAGCAATAACTAATTTGAAACAAAAGGGTTGGGTTAGGGAAACAACTGACTACCTGTATTTGACTGAGGATGGAATGTTGTTTGGTAATGAAGTATTTCAGGAATTTTTAATAGACGAAAAAACTTTTAAGCTTTCCGATTGACAAGAACAGTTGCTTTTGATAATTTAATAATAGATTTAGCACTCGTTAGATAAGAGTGCTAACAGAGGTGATCATCGATGTTATCAAATAGACAAATACTCGTTTTACAAGTTATTATTGATGAATTTATTCAAACTGCTCAGCCAATTGGTTCGCGCGCAATCTCGAAAAAAGACGGAATGTCTTTCAGTCCGGCAACCATTCGAAATGAGATGGCTGATTTGGAAGAGTTGGGTTTTATTGAAAAAACACACTCGTCATCAGGTAGAGTTCCGTCTGAAAAGGGATATCGGTTTTATGTTGATCATTTATTATCTCCTTTCCGCCTTTCAAACGCAGATAAAAGTATTATTACACATACGTTTGACAAGGGAATGGTAGAATTTGAACAGGTAGTCCAAAAGTCGGTAAAAGTACTTTCGGACTTGACCAACTACACCTCAATCATCTTGGGTCCGGAAGTGTTCGAAACTAAGTTAAAGCAGCTACAAATAATTAGTTTATCTTCGCAGACTGCAGTTGCGATTCTGGTAACAAATACCGGTCACGTTGAGCATCGATCATTTAATGTTCCTGTTGAAATACAGTCTAGTGATCTGGAAAAGTTAGTTAATATTTTAAATGAGCGGCTTGCAGGAGTACCGATCATTCAGTTGCATGAGAAGTTATACACAGAAATCTCATATTTATTAAAAACCTATACGAGTGATTTTGAAACAGCTTATCATTACCTAAAGGCTGCGTTATTTGATGAACAGCCAGTAAAGCTATATGTTGGTGGAAAAACTAATATTTTAATGCAACCAGAATTTAAGGACGTAAATAAAATAAGGTCACTTTTTTCAATGATTGAGAGAGAAGAGGAAATGGCTGAAATGTTACGTTCTGATAAAGATGGTATAAAAGTATCTATTGGTCAAGAAAATAAGATAGATGCAATGCAGGATTGTAGCATAATTACAGCAACTTACTCTTTAGGCGATCGCCAAATGGGTACAATTGCCTTATTAGGTCCTACTAGAATGGAATATTCTAAAGTAATTACTTTGTTAAATATTCTTTCTAAAAGGCTAACGAACACATTTCACTCCTGGTATTAATAAAAGAGTTTAGGGTGTAGATGGATAGCGTGGGAAATTTTTACTTAACTCTTCCTTTGTTGAGTTGGATATACTACTCACTGTCAAGTTTTATTAATTATCCAAGGGGATAAATTGAATTAATTTCTTTTAAATAGTAATCATGATATATTCAACAATGGTTTGAAAAAGAAATTCTGAGGAGGTGACCATCGTGGAAGAGAAAAAACAAGTCAATGAAGATGAAATTGTTGAGGATGCTGAACAAGAGCTAGTTGATGAGACAACTGAAGAAATTGCAGAGAATGAAACAGTGGATTCAGAACTAGAGAATTTAAAACAAGAAAAAGAAGAAATGCGTGAACGTTTATTAAGGCTACAAGCTGAGTACGACAATTTCCGTAAACGTACACAGAAAGAAAAAGAAGCCGATAGAAAATATAAATCGCAAGCGCTAGTAACTGAACTTCTTCCAGTAGTAGATAGCTTCGAGAGAGCTTTGAGTATAGAAGTAAACGATGAATCTACTTCCAGTTTCGTTGAAGGAGTTAAGATGGTATATCGTCAATTAACAGATGCCTTAGGAAAAGAAGGTGTCGAGGAAATTAAAACAACTGGTGAGGAATTTGACCCTCATTTGCATCAAGCAGTTATGCAGGTTGAGGATGATCAATATGAGTCTAATATTGTTTTAGAGGAACTACAGAAGGGTTTCAAGTTAAAGGACCGAGTAATCCGTCCGGCAATGGTAAAAGTAAATCAATAAATTACATAAGTAGTAAAGGAGGAAAAAAGTCATGGGAAAAATTATTGGTATTGACTTAGGTACAACAAATTCATGTGTTGCTGTAATGGAAGGTGGAGAATCAAAGGTTATTCCAAATCCAGAGGGGAACCGCACCACGCCTTCTGTTGTAGCTTTTAAAAATGGTGAACGTCAAGTAGGTGAGGTTGCAAAGCGTCAAGCAATTACTAACCCAAATACTATTCAGTCAATTAAACGTCATATGGGTACAGACTATAAGGTGGAAATTGAAGGAAAAGAACATACACCTCAGGAAATTTCTGCAATTATTTTGCAATACATTAAATCGTATGCAGAAGATTATTTAGGAGAAACAGTTGATAAAGCAGTTATTACTGTACCTGCTTATTTTAATGATGCGGAACGTCAAGCTACTAAAGATGCTGGTAAAATAGCTGGTCTTGAAGTGGAACGTATTATTAACGAGCCGACTGCTGCAGCACTTGCTTACGGTATAGATAAAGGTGATCAGGATCAAACAATTTTAGTTTATGATCTTGGTGGTGGTACGTTTGACGTATCTATCCTTGATATCGGTGATGGCGCATTTGAAGTTGTGTCTACTGCAGGTGATAATCGCCTTGGTGGGGATGACTTTGATGAAGTAATCATTGACCATTTGGTAGCAGTATTTAAGAAAGAAAATGGAATAGATTTATCAAAAGACAAAATGGCTCTTCAGCGTTTAAAAGATGCAGCTGAAAAAGCTAAGAAAGACTTATCAGGTGTCGCTCAAACACAAATTTCATTACCATTTATTACTGCAGGCGAAGCTGGACCGCTTCACTTAGAAATAAGCCTGACTAGAGCGAAATTTGATGAACTTTCTGCTGGATTGGTTGAGCGTACAATGGGTCCTACTCGTCAAGCGATAAAAGATGCTAAAATTGCAGCTAAAGATATAGATAAGGTGCTTTTAGTTGGTGGTTCTACTCGAATCCCAGCTGTTGTAGAAGCAATTAAGAAGGAAATTGGTAAAGACCCATCTAAAGGGGTTAACCCTGACGAGGTAGTTGCACTAGGTGCTGCTATTCAAGCAGGTGTTTTACAAGGGGATGTAAAAGATGTTGTCCTTCTTGATGTGACACCTCTTTCTCTAGGAATCGAAACAATGGGAAGCGTAACTACAAAGTTGATTGAGCGTAATACGACGATTCCTACTAGTCACTCACAAGTGTTCTCAACGGCTGCAGACAATCAAACTGCTGTTGATATTCATGTATTACAAGGGGAACGTGAAATGGCTGCGGATAACAAGACGCTTGGACGTTTCCAGTTGACTGATATTCCACCGGCACCACGTGGTGTACCTCAAATTGAAGTTTCTTTTGACATTGACTCTAACGGTATTGTTAATGTAAGAGCTAAGGATTTGGGAACGAATAAAGAACAGTCTATTACAATTAAATCTTCTTCTGGTCTTTCAGATGAAGAGGTAGAACAAATGGTAAAGGACGCCGAAGAAAATGCAGAATCTGATAAAAAGCGTCGTGAAGAAATTGAATTACGTAACGAAGCAGACCAAATGATCTTTTCAACAGATAAAACTCTAAAAGACCTTGGTGACAAAGTTTCCGATGAAGAAAAACAAACTGCAGAAACAGCTAAAGAAGAACTTCAAAAAGCGCTTGAAGGTGAAGACTTTGATGACATTAAGCAAAAGAAAGAGGCTCTTGAAGAACAAGTCCAAGCCCTTTCTGTAAAGCTATATGAGCAAGCCCAAGCAGATGCACAAGCAGAAGCAGGTGCTGAAGCTGGAGAGCAAGAAGGCGAAGATGTAGTTGATGCAGATTACGAAGAAGTAAACGAAGATGATGAAAAGAAGAAATAATTTATAGCCGATGAACTTGTAAGAAGTCAAAGTCAGGAATTTCTTGGCTTTGGCTTTTTTACACGTTTTAAAATACTTATGAATTAATACATGAAGATTGATTCATTTGCTCATCAAATAGATTCAGTGTTATTATAAACTCTATGCCTATGCAATAAGAGAGTCGGGAGAGTGATTGTCAAGTGAGTAAACGAGACTATTATGAAATACTTGGTGTCTCTAAGGATGCATCAAAAGAAGAAATAAAAAAATCATATCGGAAATTAGCAAGAAAATATCATCCAGATGTTAATAAAGAAGATGATGCAGCGGACAATTTTAAGGAAGCTAAGGAAGCTTACGAAGTGCTAAGTGATGAGCAGAAACGAGCTCAATATGATCAATTTGGCCATACAGGTCCACAAAGTCAAGGTTTCGGTGGAGGAGCAGAAGACTTTGGTGGATTTGGAGATATTTTCGACATGTTCTTTGGCGGAGGAGGCCGACGTCGCGATCCAAATGCTCCAAGACAAGGAGCTGATCTTCAATACACAATGACATTAAAGTTTGAAGAAGCAATTTTCGGTAAAGATACTGACATAGAAATACCGAAAGAGGAGACATGTGAGACATGTGATGGGTCTGGTGCAAAACCAGGTACTAAACCTAAAACGTGTACACATTGTAATGGATCTGGTCAATTAAATATGGAACAGAACACACCGTTCGGTCGAGTTGTAAATAAGCGAGTATGTCATTATTGTCAAGGTTCTGGGAAAATCATTCCTGATAAATGTAATACTTGTGGTGGAGCTGGTAAAGTTAAAAAACGCAAGAAAATCCATATTGATATTCCAGCTGGTATTGATGAGGGTCAACAGATAAGAGTATCAGGTCAAGGTGAGCCGGGAGTGAATGGTGGTCCAGCAGGTGATTTATACGTTGTTGTACAAATCAGACCTCATGAGTTTTATAAACGTGAAGGTGACCATATTTTCTGTGAAATGCCAATTACAATTACCCAAGCTGGACTAGGTGATGAAGTTGAAATTCCAACTGTACATGGAAGAGTAAAGTTAAAGATTCCAGCTGGAACGCAGACAGGTAAGACATTCCGATTAAAAGGAAAAGGTGCACCGAATGTTCGTGGTTACGCCCAAGGAGACCAGCATGTCAAGATAAGAGTAGTAACCCCGACTAATTTATCTGATCGTCAAAAAGAATTGTTACGTGAATTCCATGATATTAGTGGGAAGCAACCAGCAGACGAACAAGAGGATACTTTTTTTCAACGTGTGAAGAGAGCTTTTAAAGGAGAATAAGCTATCTATCAGCTATGAATATCAAATAAAGTTTTAGGTTTGTTTTTTTGATAGGAAAATACAGATGAAATGAGTTGATCTTTTGAAATGGTCTGAGTTGTGTATTCATACAACCAATGAGGCAATTGAACCGATTTCAAATATCTTACACGAAGCAGGAGCAAGTGGGGTTGTAATTGAAGATCCGAATGATTTAATCAAAGAACGTGAATCAGTTTTTGGTGAAATCTATGAACTAGATCCAAATGATTATCCAGAAGACGGAGTTTATATTAAAGCATATTTAGCGATGAATAGTTTTTTAGGTGAAACCGTTAATGAGATAAAACAGGCTGTAAATAACCTACTTATATATGATATCGACATAGGAAGCAATGAAATAACTTTAAGTGAAATTAATGAAGAAGAATGGGCCACGGCTTGGAAAAAGTATTATAAGCCGGTCAAAATATCAGAAAGAGTAACAATAACCCCAACGTGGGAGGACTACAAGCCTGTTTCTAGCGATGAACTAATTATTGAACTTGATCCAGGGATGGCATTTGGAACTGGGACACACCCAACTACTGTGTTAAGTATTCAAGCTTTAGAGCGGTACCTAACTAAAGATCAAACCATTATAGATGTTGGTTCAGGATCTGGAGTTTTAAGTATAGCTTCTATCTTATTGGGCGCTAAAGAAGTATTTGCTTATGATTTAGATGAAATCGCCGTTAAAAGTACAATCTTGAATGCAAAATTAAATAAAGTAGAAGATAAAATATATGCTAAGCAAAATAACTTATTAACTAATGTAAATCAACAAGTTGACGTAATCGTTTCTAATATTTTAGCTGAAATCATTATGCGATTTGAAAAAGATGCATATAATTGCTTGAAACCCGGCGGACTTTTTATAACTTCTGGAATTATCCAGGCGAAAAAACAACAAGTTAAAGATGCACTTGCTGCAGCTGGTTTTGAGATTATTGAGTTAACCCAAATGGAAGATTGGATAGCAATTATTGCTAAGAAAATGTAAGGAAAGCAGGTGCTCCTAGTGCAACGCTATTTTGTTTCTAAATCAAATTGGTCAAATGATGAAAAAGTCACGATCACTGGTAACGATGTTCATCACATCACTAGAGTGATGCGAATGGATGTAGGGGATAAACTTATTTGTAATCATCCAGACGGTCGAGCTGCTACATGCATCATTGACCAACTGGTTAACGACAGTATTATTGTTTCTCCTATCGAATGGCGAAATGAGGTAGTAGAGTTACCTATAAATGTGACCATTGCCCAAGGACTACCCAAAGGTGATAAAATGGATCTTATTTTACAAAAAGGAACTGAACTAGGAGCATTTGCATTTATCCCTTTTCAAGCGGAACGATCTGTAGTTAAATGGGATCAGAAAAAAATAGCTAAAAAACTTGAACGATTTAATAAAATAACAAAGGAAGCTAGCGAGCAATCCCACCGTACTCACATTCCACCTGTTGAATCAATCTACAGTTTTAAACAGTTGCTAGATTGTAGTGAAAAGTACGATGTAAAACTCTTTGCTTACGAAGAAGAGGCACGCTCAGACAGTTTCAGACGATTAAGTGATGTACTAAACGAAATAGAACCAACTCAAAGAATCTTGGCTTGTATTGGACCTGAGGGTGGATATACAATAGATGAAGTTGATGCATTGAAGCTAGCAGGTTTTCATTCTGTGAGACTAGGTCCTAGAATCCTTCGAACAGAAACAGCGCCTTTGTATTTGTTATCAAGTATTTCTTATCATTTTGAAGAATTGAGGTGATGAAAATGCCAACAGTGGCATTTCATACGTTAGGCTGTAAAGTGAATCATTATGAGACAGAAGGAATATGGCAAAAGTTTAAGGCTGAAGGCTATGAACGAGTTGAGTTTGACCGTCAATCTGATGTCTATGTAATTAATACGTGTACAGTTACTAATACTGGGGACAAAAAAAGCAGACAAGTCATTCGTCGAGCAATTCGGAAAAATCCTGAGGCAGTAGTTTGTGTTACGGGCTGCTATGCACAAACATCACCCGGGGAAGTTATGGAAATTCCAGGTGTTGATGTGGTGGTAGGAACACAGAATCGCGGAAAGATGATTGAATATATAGAAGAACACAAAAAGTTCCGACTTCCAATTAACGGTGTATCCAATATCATGAAAAATCGTGTGTTTGAAGAGATGGATGTTCCAGCTTTTACCGATAGGACGCGTGCATCTCTAAAAATTCAAGAGGGATGTAATAACTTCTGTACATTTTGTATTATTCCGTGGTCACGTGGATTATTAAGGTCTAGAGAACCTGAAAATGTTCTTAAACAGGCACAGCAGTTAGTTGATGCCGGCTATAAAGAAATAGTGTTAACAGGCATTCATACTGCGGGATATGGCGAGGATATGAAAGATTTTAATTTTGCACAACTACTTAGAGAATTGGAAACAAAAGTGGAAGGATTAAAGCGAATTCGAATCTCCTCGATTGAGGCTAGTCAAATAACTGATGAAGTGATTGATGTATTAGACCAGTCACAAAAGATAGTTCGTCATTTACATATTCCATTACAGTCTGGATCTAAGTCTGTTTTGGAGCGAATGAGGCGTAAATATTCTCCGGATTTCTACAAACAAAGGATAGATAGAATTAAACAAGCATTACCAGGTTTAGCTATTACATCAGATGTAATTGTTGGATTTCCTGGTGAGACGGATGAGGAGTTCATGGAAACATATAACTTCATAAAGGAAATAGGTTATTCTGAACTTCATGTTTTTCCATTTTCTAAACGTACGGGCACACCAGCAGCTCGAATGTTGGATCAAGTGGACAATGACCTGAAAAATGATCGAGTTCACAGTTTGATCGAATTATCTAATCAGCTAGCCAAGGAATATGCATCTCAATACGAAGGAGAAGTTCTTGATGTTATACCAGAGGAGCAATCTGAGGAGAACAACAGTATTTTGGTCGGTTATACAGATAATTATTTAAAGGTAAAATTCGAAGGTGAAGACGAATTAATTGGGAAAATAGTCAGAGTGAAAATTACTCAAGCAGGATATCCATATAACAAGGGGCAATTTGTTCGTATAATGGAAGAAGAAAATATAAATAATAAAATAGGAGTTTCATCGTAAACCCAGCATATGCTGGGTTTTTTCTTAACTGATGTTGATAAACTCGTTTAACCAACCGCGATCTAGCTATCATCGGTAGGCGTATACTTGAGAGGAAGAGGTTAATAATTATGAATAAAGAATTAGCAAAAATGATCGATCATACTCAACTTAAACCTGATACTGACAATAATAAAATTGATGAAATAATTAGAGAAGCTATAGAAAGTGGATTTGCTTCTGTTTGTGTGAATCCGTATTGGGTATCATATTGTTACGAGCGTTTAAAAGATACAGATGTTAAAGTTTGTACGGTAATAGGATTCCCATTAGGTGCAACAACTACGGAAACGAAAGTATTTGAAACAGAAAATGCAATTAAAAACGGAGCAACAGAAATAGATATGGTTGTAAATGTCGGAGCTCTGAAATCCAACGACTACGGAACAGTAGAAAAGGATATTAGGGCTGTAGTTCATGCTGCAAAAGATAATGCACTAACCAAAGTCATAATAGAAACTGCACTTCTAACTGATGAAGAAAAGGTCAGGGCTTGTGAGATCGCCAAGGAATCTGGAGCAGATTATGTAAAAACGTCTACAGGTTTCTCCGGGGGCGGTGCATCTGTTGAGGATATAGCATTAATGAGAAGAACTGTGGGACCTGAGATGGGTGTGAAAGCCTCAGGAGGGGTTAGAGATCGTCAATCAACTGAAGCAATGATTGAGGCTGGAGCAACGCGAATCGGCGCAAGTGCCGGGGTGCAAATCATTGCAGGTGAAACAGGTACATCAGATTATTAAAAGACTAAGGAGCAGATTTAAGTTGGATCTGTTCCTTAGCTTTATTTTGTGCTATGTAGCAGTCTAATAAATGCTTCAAATAATTGAATAAAAGGCAAAAATATTAGAACAGTCAGGATATTAAATAGGACAGAAATATGAGCTAATTGTTGCTTAGGATCCACAGCAAGAATTTCAGCAATGTCAGTTAACCAACTAAGGAAAGGTAAGAAGAGTAAAACCCCAATGATGTTGAACCATATGTGGGCCATCCCAACCAATTTAGCTTCCCTTTTTGAACCAATCATTGCTAAAACAGAGGTAAAGCATGTACCAATATTTGCTCCAAGAACAATTGCAATGGAGGGGGTTAATTGTAATATCTCTTCGTTTAAAAAACTCATAGTTATACCAATTGTTGCGCTAGAGGATTGTATGATTGCACTAACTACTGCTCCTACTAAAACTCCAATTTTGGGTTCTGAACTTGTAAAGCTAATAGTCTGTGAAAGGGCAGGCATTTGAGTAATGTAATAAGATAACGATTCAAATCCTTCTAATGAAACAAAGATTGTACCAAGTCCGAATACAATCGCACCGACTCCAAATATAATTCTATTATTTATTAGAAGCATAATGGCACCAACAATCACGAAGGAGATTTCTGGGATAAAGGTAAAAGTCAGTAATTCACCAGTCATCGTTGTGCCAATATTAGCGCCAAACATAATACCAATGGATTGTTTGAATGTTAAAAATCCTATACTAACAAACCCTATTGTTAACACCATTATTAAGGAACTGCTTTGCAAAATAGCAGTGGTTACTATCCCGGTAATTATTCCTAGATAAATATTTTGAGTAAATTTTGTAAGTAAAAATTGCATTTTTTCAAATGAAAGTTGATACAAACCCACTTTTAAGATACTCATCCCAAGAAAAAATAACATGATGAATACTGCTGTTAAAGATAGTAAATCTGTCACATTGTTCACCTCTATATCATTGTATGGACAAGGATGATAAACATGATTATTTTCGTGTGATTTGTAACGAGATTTCTTAAAAAATAAATAGCATTTGAAAAAAAGTTGACCAAAAAAATACATTATATTATAATTGTCGTTAGACATGTGTACTATTACATATGTCGTTACAATCTTGTTGATGCTTCGGAGGGAGGGAAATTAGCATGTCAAACACAACTCGCGTTCGTAAAAACGAGTCTCTTGAGGATGCTCTTCGTCGCTTTAAACGCAGTGTATCTAAATCTGGTACATTGGCTGACTATCGTAAGAAAGAATTTTATGAAAAACCAAGTGTGCGCCGTAAGAAGAAGTCTGAGGCAGCTCGAAAGCGTAAGTAATTGAAGAGGGTGTAAGGAATTATGTCATTAGCAGAGCGTCTAAACCAGGATATGAAGCAAGCGATGAAAGATAAGGATACTACAGCTAAAAATGTCATTCGTATGGTAAAAGCAGCTATCCAGAACGATGCTATAAAACTGGGGAAAGGCGAATTATCTGAAGAAGAAGAACTCACTGTTTTGACTCGAGAGTTAAAACAGCGGAAAGATTCCCTCCTTGAATTTAAAGAAGCTGGACGCAATGATCTTGTAGAGAAACTTGACGATGAAATAAAAGTTTTACAAGCATATATGCCAAAACAGCTTTCTCAAGAAGAACTTGAACAAATTGTTCTAGAAATAATTAAAGAAGTAGATGCATCAACCAAAAAAGATATGGGTAAAGTGATGACTGCCTTAATGCCTAAAGTTAAAGGTAAAGCTGATGGTGCGCAAGTAAATCAGTTAGTGCAGAAACACCTATCTTAAAATCCCATACAAGCTGATCAAATCTATTATATTATCAGCATATACTCCAGACAATATATGCTGATAACAATGAGGATCCCTTGTCACGTGTGTGGCAAGGGATTATTATTTAACCTAAGTCTCAGTAAAAGCTAGGACGCCTTGATTTATTTGATGAAAGTTTATTAATCAGTCGCAACAAATAATTAAGGAATTAACATTACATAAAAAAATCCGTGTTTTTAATTTACTTTTGGGAATTTTAATCATTATGAAACCTGCTAAATAGTTTTTACGTATAGTAACTATGCGAAAGGAGGCTAGTAGTGAATAAAATAATTTTTACTATTTTAATAGTGATAACTAGTTTTTTATCCTTCTTCAGTGAAAATCTAGGCATGAGTGTAAATGCAGCTGAAAATGGTGAAGGTAAATTAGTCTATGTAATTCCGATTGAGAAAGAAGTAGAAAGAGGATTGGAAGCGTTTTTAAGCAGAACTACCAAAGAAGCAACAGTTGAAAACGCGGACCATATAATATTTGAAATTAATACTCCAGGTGGAAGAGTTGATGCTGCAGGAAACATTGCTGAAATCCTCCAAGATTTAGAAATTCCGACAACCTCATTTGTTACGAATCGAGCATTATCTGCTGGTTCTTATATTGCCTTGAATACGGACAATATTTACATGAAACCTCAGGCAACAATGGGGGCTAGTGGGGTAATCACTGCAGACGGGAATGCAGCAGATATGAAAGCTCAATCAGCATGGTTTGCTGCTATGAAAAGTGCTGCCGAATCCAAAGGTAGGGATCCACTTTATGCATTAGCTATGTCGGATCCTGATGTTGATTTACCTGAATATGGTGCACCAGAAGGTGAATTTTTAACTCTTGATCCCACTTCTGCAGTTGAAATAGGCTATGCGGTAGCTATTGTTAATCATCGTACTGAATTATTAAATCATTTGGAATTAAACCAGGCAACCATTGTAGAAATGGAAACTACAATTTCCGAGGAGATAGCAAGGTTCATTACTAACCCGGTAGTTGTTCCTATTCTATTATCACTTGCAAGTATCGGACTGATTGTTGAGCTATATTCACCCGGATTTGGTATTCCCGGTTCAATAGGGCTGGTGTCGTTAGTGTTATTCTTTTATGGTCATATTATTGCTGGACTAGCTGGTTATGAAGCGATAATTTTGTTAGTAATAGGAATTGCGTTGATTGTTACCGAGTTGTTTGTTCCAGGTGGAATCCTTGGAATAATCGGAATAGCAGCAGTGGTAGGCTCGCTTTTCCTATCAGGTAGTGATATGGGGCATATGGCCATGAGCATAGGAATTGCACTACTTCTTTCCATTATTGTTTCAGTAATTTTGTTTAGGAAAGTGGGTATGAAAAAAGGAATCTTCAGACACGTTATTTTGAGTGATTCTACTTCAACCGAAAAAGGCTATGTTTCATCTGTAAATCGTCTAGAATTGATTGGGTTAGAAGGAAA
Source organism: Aquibacillus halophilus (assembly GCF_009649745.1). Taxonomy (GTDB): domain Bacteria; phylum Bacillota; class Bacilli; order Bacillales; family Amphibacillaceae; genus Aquibacillus; species Aquibacillus halophilus. Next base: position 290,284 of record NZ_WJNG01000007.1, read on the forward strand.
GTCAGTAACACCTCTTCGACCTTCCGGAACTGCTGTTTTTGATGATGAGCGCCTTGATGTAGTTTCTGAGGGAGCTTTTATTCAAGCCGATACAGATCTGAAAATTATTAAAACAGAAGGATCTAGGATTGTTGTTCGAGAAATAAATAAATAGATATGAAATAGGAGGAATTAATATGGAAATACAAGAACTTATGCCGATTATTTTAATTGGTATTATATTGATTGCAGTTGCAGTTCTTTTTACTTTTATTCCAGTAATGTTATGGGTAAGCGCATTAGCAGCAGGTGTACGTGTTAGCATTTTTACACTTATAGGGATGCGTCTAAGAAGGGTTGTACCCGCTCGAGTAATCAATCCGCTAATTAAAGCACATAAAGCAGGACTTGACATAGATACGAATCAACTAGAGAGTCACTACTTAGCAGGTGGTAACGTAGACCGTGTAGTTAATGCTTTAATTGCTGCACAACGTGCGAATATTGAATTAGGTTTTGAACGCGCTGCAGCTATCGACCTTGCTGGGCGAGATGTATTAGAAGCAGTACAGATGAGTGTAAACCCTAAGGTTATTGAAACACCTTTTATTGCTGGTATTTCGATGGATGGTATCGAAGTGAAGGCAAAAGCTAGGATTACTGTACGTGCTAATATCGACCGACTTGTTGGTGGTGCTGGTGAAGAAACAATTATTGCTCGTGTTGGTGAGGGTATTGTAAGTACAATAGGTAGTTCTACTAGTCACAGCAAAGTTTTAGAGAATCCGGACTCTATTTCTCATAATGTATTGTCAAAAGGATTAGATGCTGGTACAGCTTTTGAAATTCTATCAATTGATATTGCAGATATTGACATCGGTAAAAACATCGGTGCAATGTTACAAACAGACCAAGCAGAGGCAGATAAGCACATCGCACAAGCGAAAGCTGAAGAACGTCGTGCAATGGCTGTCGCTCAAGAACAAGAAATGGTTGCAAAAGTTCAAGAAATGCGTGCGAAGGTTGTTGAGGCTGAAGCTGATGTACCACTTGCTTTAGCAGAAGCATTACGTTCAGGAAACATGGGTGTGATGGATTACATGAATTACAAGAACATTAATGCTGACACTGATATGCGTGATTCAATTGGTAAAGCCACTAAAAATGAACACGAAGATGAAGAATAAAAACAAAATCGGACAACTCTCTTTATATAAATTGTAGAATGAATAATTTGGGTGTTAAAACTATCGTTGCTTTAGAAATTTATGTCTAGAGTAACGGTCAGTAGCACCATACTAAATAGAAAATCCTCGAAAGGAGGGTTCTATATGGAAGATTTATTTGGGATGCTTCTACCTCTTATCCTTATTGCTAGTTGGATACTAGGTATGTTTAAAAAGCAGGATGATAGTAAAAAGCCAGAAAATAATCGAAATCCAAGACCAACTCCCACGACAACGGGAAGTGCTACTACTGAAACGACGGATTTTGAAGAACCCGTTCAGACTGGGACACAGAGTTATTATGAAAATAAAAGGGCTCAATTAGAAAAATTTAAAAACGATAATCAAATTAATGCTAGTAACAATAAATCAAATCCTATACTACAAGAGCGGGAAATACACGATGCCATTAAGAGTGGAAAAATGCCAAAAGTATATAAAAAAACTACAGGATCTGGAAAAAAGAAAAAAATATCCCTTAATAATCACTTAACCAAAAGGGGTCTTGCAGAAAGTGTAATCATGGCCGAAGTATTAGGATCACCAAGATCATTAAAGCCATATCGAAGTGTAATGCAAAATAAGAGATATTAAAAAAAAACCTTTGCCACATTTAAAATGTGGCAAAGGTTTTTTTCATATGTAAACAGTTTTTTTTATATACATAAGTTATCTGTCAATAAAGTAAGGTTTATCAATGGTTAACGATAATTTTTTGGGTTCTTATCTGACTCATTTTTTCATACATATGTATGTGAGAGGGGGCATCTTCAATGAACAAATGGCAATTGCGCATCGGTAATTGGCTAGCAGAGCACCTTGAACTTCCATCTGATGTGATCCTCGAGCTACCGAGAATTACTACAATTGGACAATTGCATGCCTACATAGAAAATCACAAAGGTTTAGTTCTATTTTCTGATACTGAACTTCGTCTCAAAATGGATTACGGTTATTTAAGAATTTCTGGTGAGAATTTCGTATTAAAATTAATGTTACCGGAAGAGATATTATTAGAAGGTAAAATTGTTGAAATCAAATTTGTAGAAGACAAATCTGTTTAATATGAAAGGAGGCAACTATGAAACAAACACAGAATGTATTCTTTACTGGGTATGTAACAATTAACGTAGAAGGGTATCACCCTGAATTGTTTTTCGATTTATGTACCAGGAATGGAATTGTTATTTGGAATATAAAGAAAACAGGCGAGATGGTTTGTAGGGGCAACATAAAATTAAAGGATATTTCAAAAATTAGAGAAATTCGAAGAGGTACAGTGTATAAGATATCCTTTGTGCAGAAAAAAGGCCTCCCTTTTATATCTAAAAATTTTTTTGTTAAAAGAGGACTTGTAACGGGTATCATAGTTAGCATGTTATTTGTATTTCTTTTATCTAATATTGTATGGGATGTAAAAATTAATGGTGTACATCCCGAAATTGAAAAAAGAATAGAGGAACAATTACGCCAGTATGGAATCTATCCGGGAGCAGTTAAGTTTTCGGTTGGCTCTCCGGGTGTAATCCAACAAAACCTTCTGAGTGATATCCCAGAGTTGTTATGGGTAGGTGTAACTGAAAAAGGGACAACTTATTACTTAGAAGGTGTAGAAAAGACCGTTGTGGAAGAAAAGGAAAAAAACGGACCTAGAAACATAATTGCTGCCAAAGCGGGAGTGATCATTGATATGTTCGTTTCAAAGGGACAACCAATGGTTAAAGTAAATGATTTTGTGAAAAAGGGAGACCTTCTTGTTTCAGGAGAACTAGGAGAAAAATTGGTTAACGATGAAGAAGATGAAGAAAAACAGCATCAAGCAAAAGAGTTAATAACTGCAGAAGCTGAAATAATTGCAAGAACTTGGTACGAGTCTGAAGTGAATGTTCCGTTAGAAGTGAATTATAATGTTTTAACTGGAGAAAATAAAGAGAAACATTATTTAAGATTTTGGAATTTTTTACTTCCTATTTGGGGATTCAAAAACCCTGATTATGAAGAAGTTCAAATAGACGCAGAACAGAGTTCATTTAATTTCTTTAAGTCTAAATTCCCTATTTCTTATGTTAAACAAAACATCCAAGAAAAAAGAATAATTAGCCAAAAAAGAACTCATTCTGAAGCTATTGCAGATGGTATCGAGCAAGCGAAAAAAAATCTACAAAACAATCTGGGTGAAAACGCTGATATTACTTTTGAAAAAGTTTTGCACGAAAGTATGGAGCATGGTAAAGTAAAATTAATAATATATTTTAACGTTAATGAAAACATTGCAAAAAACCAACCAATATCTCAAGGAGATTGATTATGCCTGAAGATTTAAAAACAATTGACTTACAATTAGAAAATACTAATGAAGCATTAAGCTTATTCGGTACAGAAGATAGACATTTAAAACAAATTGAAGAACAATTAAAAGTTTCGATAGTTACTAGAGGTGAACAAGTGAGCGCTTCTGGAACTACTGAAGATATCCAACTTATTCAAGAGATCCTCTTAGCTCTATTAGGTATTATACGTAAAGGATTAACAATATCTGAAAGAGATGTTGTTTATGCTGTTGAACTGGCTAAGAAAGGGAAAATAAAACAGTTTGAAACCCTATTTGAGGATGAAATAACTAAAAATGCAAAAGGAAAATCAATTCGTGTAAAGACTCTTGGTCAGAGGAATTATGTTTCAGCTATAAAATCGGACGATTTGGTTTTTGGAATTGGACCAGCTGGAACTGGAAAAACTTATTTGGCTGTTGTTATGGCGGTAAATGCTTTAAAAAAAGGATCAGTAAAAAGAATAATTTTAACTAGGCCAGCTGTAGAAGCAGGGGAGAGTTTAGGTTTTTTACCTGGTGACCTTAAAGAGAAAGTTGATCCATATTTACGTCCATTATACGATGCTCTCCATGATGTTTTAGGTAACGAACATACCCTAAGATTAATTGAAAGAGGTACAATTGAAATTGCACCACTTGCTTATATGAGAGGCCGAACTTTAGATGATGCATTTGTTATTTTGGATGAAGCTCAAAATACAACTCCAGCCCAAATGAAAATGTTTTTAACCCGTCTGGGTTTTGGTTCTAAAATGGTTATAACTGGCGATATAACACAAGTAGATCTACCCAAAGGCATGAATTCAGGACTAAAGGTAGTTGAGACAAGACTGTCTGAGATTAAAGGAATTTCATTCATCTATTTAAAACAATCGGATGTTGTACGCCATCCGCTTGTTGGAAAGATTATTGAAGCTTATGAAAAGGAATAGCAGACAATATTAATTTAAGACCCAGTACGGGTCTTATTTCTCTATTCATTGCTCTTTAGAAAAAGGGGAGAGGCAAATGAAATCTACTTGGAACCAAGTTATACAGTACATTAAAGAAAAGAAGAAATTAATTAGGATTATACTTCCTGTTATGCTCTTAGGATTTGTGTTTTTTCTTGTGACTCTAACTAACGTATATACCCAGACATATGATATTGAACGCTTTAGTAATGCCAAGGAGACGATCCGTTCACCTATAACAATCGAAAACATTAAGGAAACGGAAAGGCAAACTAGAGAGGCAGTTCAATCCGTAGAAGATAGATATAATGTTTCTAATGAGATAACACAGGAACGGGTTGACTATATTGAAGAGTTGTTTGATGCTATAGAAAAGCAACTGGAAGAAAAACAAGTAATTGAAGAAGCGGATGAGGTTGAAGAAATAGAACCGCAACCTCTAACTAATCAGGAAATTGTTCAGCGTCTTCAACAAGTACTAAGCCCGGAAATAACTGAAGTAATCAGCCAGGAAGACTTATTAAAGTTGGTTGAGGCCACTACTTATGAGAGGTCATTAGCTAAGGAATTATTAACAACATCACTTTATGATGTGTTAAATGAAGGGGTAAGGACTGAAAACGTACAGTTTGCGATAAATAACGTTAATCAAAAGCTACGCTATTCTAGCTTGGATGAGGACATTAAAAATGCTTTATTCGCATTAACTAACTTTGCGGTTGTTTCAAACAGTTTTTATGCTGTTGATAAAACGATGGAAGCACAGAAACAAGCAATTAGTAATGTGGAACCAGTCATGGTTAGAGCAGGGGAAATCATTGTAAGAGAAGGCCAGACAATTACAAATGAAATTTTTGAAGAGTTAGCATTAGTGGGTTTGTTGAATAATGACCGAAATGTTTATCCTGTTATTGGTTTAGTTATCCTTATTTTATTACTATGTGGAATTATAATATATGAATTAAATACATATTCTAAAAAGTACACTCTGGATAATGGGAAAATTGCATCCATACTAATAATAAGTGTGCTGACTATCTCAATTATGAAGCTTGTAAGTTTATATACGACACCTGTAAACGGGTACTTTTTACTTGTACCGGCTGCGACAGGTGCTATGCTACTGAAAATACTTTTACAAGAGCGATTAGCTATAGTCTTATCTTTAATTTACGCTGTATTAGGAAGTGTCATTTTTAATTCTGAAATTCCAGGCGCTTTAAATACAGAAGCATGTCTTTATCTCTTATTCTCTCAACTTGCTGGAATACTATTCTTAATCAATCTAAAAGATCGTACAGCTATCCTAAAAGCCGGTATGGGCGTAACTGTTGTTAATATGCTAACTGTACTACTATTCTTATTACTATCCTTTGAGAAATATACCATTTCAGATGCATTATTACTAATTGGATTTAGTATTTTAGCAGCTTTTCTTTCCATCGTTTTGACAATTGGGACACTACCATTTTTTGAAACAGGACTCGGAATACTATCCGATACTAAATTACTAACATTATCTAATCCCAATCACCCATTACTAAGAAAGATATTAACCGAAGCACCTGGTACTTACCACCACAGTGTCATGGTAGCTAACTTAAGTGATTCATCGTGTGAGGCAATAGGTGCAAATGGTTTGCTTGCAAGGGTAGGTGCGTATTATCATGATCTTGGGAAGACAAACAGACCACATTATTTTATTGAGAATCAAATGGGAATACAAAACCCTCATGATTTGATAGAACCAAAGCAAAGTGCAGAAATTATTATTAATCATCCTTATGATGGGGCAGAACTACTAAGGAAACATCGCCTGCCTAAAGAGATCATTGATATAGCTGAACAACATCATGGATCTACATTACTAAAATATTTCTATTTCAAAGCAAAAGATAAATACAAAAATGTAAAAGAAGAAGATTTCCGCTACCCTGGACCAAAGCCCCGTTCTAAAGAAGCGGCTATCATTTGTATTTGTGATTCAGTTGAAGCAGCTGTAAGGTCATTAAATGAACCAACTAAGGGGAAGATAGAAGAGATTGTTACTTCAATCATCAACGATCGCCTTATGGATGGACAATTAAATGACAGCTCATTAACTTTTAGAGAACTAGAAACAATCCAAAAGACTATTTGTGAATCACTAAATGGAATATTCCACTCTAGGATTCAATATCCTAAAGAAAATGTAAAGGAGGCAAATTAATGCAAATCGATTTTCACGACGAAACGAATTCCGTAAGCCCTGAACATATCGATATGATTCATCGTTTAATTAATTTTGCAGGAAATCAGGAAAATGTTCCAGATCAAGCAGAAATTTCCATTAACTTTGTTGATAATAATGAAATTCAGATTATTAACCGTAACTATCGTCAAATAGATAAACCAACAGATGTAATATCGTTTGCCCTTTTAGAGCGAGAAGAAGGAGAAATCCAAATAATTGGAGAAGGTCTTCCGGTTGTTTTAGGTGATATAGTAATCTCTGTAGATAAAGCTAAAGAGCAGGCTGAGGAATATAATCATTCTTTTCAAAGAGAATTAGGATTTCTAGCGCTGCATGGGTTACTACATTTATTAGGTTATGATCACATGAAGGAAGAGGATGAAAAAAAAATGTTTAGCAAACAAGAGGAAATTTTAAATGCCTTCGGACTTCCAAGACAATAAAAAACGTCAAATCGGCATAAGTTTCGCCCTAAAGGGAATCAAAGAGGTTATTAGAACTGAAATAAATTTTAAAGTTCATCTCTTAATAGCGTTAGTAGTGATTATATTAGGTTTATTTTTCCAGTTAACTTCTATTGAGTGGATACTTATTTTATTGACTATTGGTTTTGTTTTAACTTTTGAAATGTTAAATACTGCAATTGAAAGAGTGTTGAACTATTTAGCACCTGAAATACACCCAGTAGTAGGTACGATTAAAGATATATCAGCAGGTGCAGTATTCGTTGCAGCACTTACGTCAATAATTAATGGGTTAATCATCTTTTTACCTAAAATTATCAGTTTGTTTCAGTAATAATGCATAATTCAGTTTATAAAGAGAAAAACTTTTGATATTTGAAAGAATATAAATTTATATAAAAAGTTAAACTAAAAATTCCTTAGGCCTATTGGTATAAGGAATTTTTTTAAAAATAAATATCAACATTGTCTAAGGTCTATGATTAATAATTTAAAACATACTTAATTTTCGCCATCTAACAGGAAAGTACTCATCAACTTTTTTAGAGAGGTTTTGTCGAAAATATGAAAGAGAACCGTTTTTATAGTAAAATGGTGTTAATCGTAATAGATAACTCGACAATACAATGGAGGAAATCAACATGGATCAAACATATAAATCAGGATTTATATCAATAATAGGTCGCCCAAATGTAGGGAAATCAACATTCATGAACAAAGTTATAGGGCAAAAGATTGCAATTATGAGTGATAAGCCTCAGACAACAAGAAACAAAATTCAAGGTGTTTTGACAGAAGATGATGCACAATTTATTTTTATAGATACACCAGGTATCCATAAACCTAAACATAAATTAGGTGATTTTATGGTTAAAATTGCCCAAAATACGCTCAATGAAGTAGACGTAATCATGTTTATGATAGACGCAGTTGAAGGCTACGGTAGAGGAGATCAATTCATTATTGATCGATTAGAAAACGTTCAAAATCCAGTGTATCTAATTATAAATAAAATTGATCAAGTCCATCCGGATGAATTGTTACCACTTATAGATAAATACAAGGACAAGTATAACTTTAAAGAAATAATTCCTATCTCAGCTTTAGATGGAAATAATGTCGATCATTTATTAAAGGTGTTAAAGAATGAAATGCCAGAAGGGCCACAATATTATCCAGAAGATCAGGTAACAGATCATCCTGAACGGTTCATTATAAGTGAATTAATAAGAGAAAAAGCGTTACAGCTTACAAGAGAGGAAATTCCACATTCTATTGCTGTAGTAATTGAAAATATAGAGCGTAGAGAGAAATCCGGAAAAGTTTTTATACAAGCAACTGTTATAACAGAGCGGAAATCGCAAAAAGGTATTATCATTGGAAAACAGGGGTCGATGTTAAAAGAAATTGGTCAATTGGCTAGAAAAGATATTGAAGCTTTGCTAGGTACTAAAATATATCTTGAATTATGGGTCAAAGTTCAAAAGGATTGGCGTAATCGTCAGCACCAGTTAAGTGAATATGGTTTTTCAAGTGAAGAGTACTAACATACATGGTAAATATTTTAACTCATGGTTTGATTAGTACTGGTAATTCTATAACTAGTATCAAAAGCTAAATTGAACTAGAAAGGTGGGGTTTCTTGTGATCGACTTTTCATGGCAAATATTCAGTCAGACAGGAAACATTGAAACCTATTTACTAATGAAAGAGCTTGAGACTATTTATGAGAGTGATTCTTCAAACAGGACTGATGAGGATACTACAGAATTAGATAGACATATGTGAAATAGTGGGGCAAAGGGAATGGGTGAAAACTTTGTTTGAAAAAGTAGAGGGCATTATTTTACGGACACAGGACTACGGGGAAACACATAAAATTGTTACATTACTAACAAAAGAAAAAGGTAAAATTGGGGCTATTGCTAGAGGGGCAAAAAAACCAAAAAGTAGAATGGCTGCGGTTGCGCAGCCATTTATACATGGAGAGTTTTTAGTCAGGATGGGCTCTAACCTAAGTACACTTCAACAGGGCGAAATAGTGTTTTCTTATAGACCAATAAGAGAAGATATTGTTAAAACAGCATATGCTTCTTATATAGCTGAATTAACCGATAAACTCATGGATCAAAAAATACCAGATCCATATTTATTCCAACAATTAACTCATACTTTACATGCAATAGCTGAGGATAAGGATCCTGAAATACTAACAATAATATATGAGCTGAAGATGTATAAGAAGGCTGGATTTGCTCCAGTGGTAAATCATTGCGTTCACTGTGGAGGCAAGAATGGAAGATTCTCATTCTCTGTTACAGATGGAGGGATTTTGTGTCAAAGGTGTGATCGACTTGACAGTAATTCTTTCCCGCTTTCCGACAATTTAGTTAAACTTTTAGATATGTTTTCAAGGGTTGATGTAGCTAGAATTGGTGATATATCAGTTAAAATCGAAAATAAGAAGCTATTACAACAGATAATGGAGCAGTACTATGATCAATACGGTGGTTATTTTTTAAAGTCAAAGAAGTTTCTGAAACAGTTAGATTCATTAAGTTAAAAGCTTGAAGTTGACAAATCATAGAAACTTAAGTATTATTTAAAACAAATTTGACAGGTTTGCGGTGACAGAGAATAGTAATTAATGTTTTCTTTATTAGAGAGTCCAGGAAGGTGAAATCTGGATACAGAAAACTTAACGAAGGCACTCTTGAGCAAAAAAAGAAAGTGGCTATTTATTCGCTAAATAGCAAGTAGGGTGGAACCGCGGAAATCCCGTCCCTATGTTTCCCGAGAGGATGCATAGGGACGGGATTTTTAGTGTTCAAAAAATGAAATAAGATTGACCAAATTTAATTAATATAACGGAGGTTCAAAATGAATATTCAAGAAATGATATTAACCTTGCAAAAGCATTGGTCCGACCAAAACTGTATATTGATGCAAGCGTATGATGTTGAAAAAGGTGCAGGTACAATGTCGCCAATGACCCTGTTAAGAAGTCTGGGACCCGAACCTTGGAATGTTGCATATGTAGAACCTTCTAGAAGACCAGCTGATGGTAGGTATGGGCAGAACCCTAACCGTCTTTACCAACACCACCAATTCCAAGTAATTATGAAACCTTCACCTGATAACATACAGGAACTATATTTAGAATCATTAGTAAAATTAGGAATTGATCCCTTAAAACATGATATTCGTTTTGTAGAAGATAATTGGGAAAATCCTACATTAGGTGCTGCTGGATTAGGCTGGGAGGTTTGGTTAGATGGTATGGAAATTACCCAATTTACATATTTTCAACAAATTGGCGGTTTAGAGGCTAAGCCTGTTGCAGTTGAATTGACATATGGGATTGAGCGTCTGGCATCTTATATTCAGGACAAAGAAAATGTGTTTGATCTAGAGTGGACAAAAGGTGTTACGGTAGGAGACATATTTTATCAACCAGAATATGAACATTCAAAATATACTTTTGAAGAATCCAATACCGATGTATTGTTTGAATTATTTTCTATATACGAAGAGGAAGCAAAACAAACGATGGAAAAAGGATTAGTATTTCCAGCTTACGATTATGTTTTGAAATGTTCACATACTTTCAACTTGTTAGATGCAAAGGGCGTTATTTCAGTAACAGAAAGAACGGGATATATTTCAAAAGTTCGAAATCTAGCCAGAGAAATAGCGAAACTGTATGTAGAAGAACGAGAGAGATTGGGATATCCACTATTGAAAGAGGAGGCGACGGAGAATGGCAGCAACAAGTGATGTATTGTTTGAAATTGGTCTAGAAGAAATGCCTGCTCGATTTCTTAATGATGCACAGCAACAATTAGAAACAAAGACAAAAAAATGGCTAGAAGAGTTAAGACTTCCGTATAAGGAAATAAGCACCTTTGTAACACCCAGAAGGTTAGCAGTGGTCATTAAGGATGTCGCTACAAAACAACCTGATATTGAAGAAGAAGCCAAGGGACCTGCTCGAAAAATTGCATTAGATACTGAAGGTAATTGGTCAAAGGCTGCCATTGGTTTCTCTAAAGGTCAAGGGAAAGTGGTAGATGACATTTATTTTAGAGAAATTAAGGGAATAGAGTATGCTTATGTGAATAAATATATTGTCGGTCTGAGCACATTTCAGTTACTCCAAAATTTTAAAGAAGTAATTTTGAGTTTGACTTTTCCAAAAAATATGCGTTGGGGTGATTTAAACTTAAGATACGCTAGACCTATCCGTTGGCTAGTTGGATTATATGGAACGGATATAATTCCATTTGAAATAGCAGGAGTTCACGCGGACAGAAAATCATTCGGACATCGGTTCTTGGGTAACTCAATCAAATTAGACAATCCATTAGAGTATCAAGAAAAATTGAAAAGTGAGTTTGTAATTGTTAGTCCTGAGGAGAGGAATAAACTTATCCTAGAAGGAATAGAGTACTTAGAAAATAAAAAAAATTGGGACATTTCCGTTGACAAAGAATTATTAAATGAAGTTAAGCACTTAGTAGAATACCCAACAGTATTCTTTGGATCATTTAGTGAGGAGTTTCTTACAGTGCCTGAAGAGGTACTTATCACTTCAATGAAAGAACACCAAAGATATTTTCCTGTTAAATCTAAAGATGGTAAGTTACTTCCTAAATTTGTTGCTGTTCGGAATGGAGACGATAATTTTATTGAAACTGTTGCAAGGGGAAATGAAAAAGTTCTTAAGGCTAGATTGTCAGATGCTCGCTTCTTCTTTGAAGAAGACCAAAAGCAATCGATTGAAAAAAATCTTGAAAAATTAGGTAGGATGGTATTTCAAGAAAAATTGGGTACAATAGCTGAAAAAGTAGATAGGGTTGTAAAATTAACAAGGAGCATTTGCAATTTATTAGATTTAGATGAAACTACAACTTACAACGCAGTCAGAGCGGCTGAGATAAGTAAGTTCGATTTGGTTACTAACATGGTAAATGAATTTACTGAGCTTCAGGGAATTATGGGTGAAAAGTATGCAACCATATTTGGGGAGAATAAACAGGTAGCAACAGCAATTAATGAACACTATATGCCTCGACATGCCAAGGATCAACTTCCATCGTCTATTGAAGGTTCAGTTGTTAGTATTGCAGATAAACTTGACACAATCATAGGTTGTTTGTCAGTTGGTATTATCCCAAGTGGATCTCAGGACCCATATGCACTTCGTAGACAAGCCTTAGGAATTCTACAAATTGTAAATGGTAACAAGTGGAGTATTAATCTTGAATCATTGTTTAGAACAACGCAGAAGTTGTATTCCGAATTAAATATTGCAACAAGAGACGAGCAGGAAATAAAACAAAGTATAGATGAATTCTTTAATTTGAGAGCTTCTTTTATACTAAAAGAAGATGGTATTGACCAAGACATAACTGAGGCTGTTTTAACAAGTGGGATTGGTAATTTTGCTTATACCGTAGAAAAAGCAAAAGTATTAGCAATTAAAAAACAAGATGAATCATTTAAACAGGTGCAAGAAAGCTTGGTTCGCGTATTAAATATTGCTACTAAAGGTTCTGACACTGGTGTTAATAAGGATCTGTTTGAGAATGAACAGGAAAGAATATTATACGAAACCTATCATGATGTAAAATCAAGGTATAGAGAAGCGATGAACAATCTAAATGCTCTGGAGTCAATTGACATCCTGGGTGAGTTATCTCAAGCAATATATGATTTCTTTGAACACACAATGGTCATGTCAGAAAACAAAGAATTAAAAAGTAATAGACTTTCCTTATTAAATCAAATTGCGCAGGATGTACTTGACTATAGTGACTTGACTAAAATACTGTGGAAGCAACAGTCTTAGCTTTATTTATTCTGATGGATTCTATGGGGAAATCTGTTTAAGGTTCTTTAATAAAGAGGTCATCTATGATGAATTTAATTAATAAATAATAAATTTAAAAATAGAATAGATTAGGGGGCTGTTAAGTGAGTAGAAGTAGCCCCCTAATATTATAATAAATGACATTTTTTTTCGAAGTGACTATTTTTATAGTGTGTAATTGTATTAATAATGTAATTTTACATTGTTTCTGAAAGAAAAATGAAGAAAAATCATTAGCAATTTTCATTTTTTTGTATTATAATTATTTTTTGTGTAAAAAATGATTTTAAGATAATTTCTAAAATTGCGAGGAAATTTTATTAGAGAAAAAGATTCTGAAAAATAAAACATCTAGAAAAAGGAAGGATTCTACTATTATTTGTAGAATAAGTGACTATGTCTAATACATAAAAAAACAAAAAGGAAAGTATGCACAGCCAGATTTTTATGTTTAGTCTTTTAAAATAATTAACACTAAAGTACATTTGAACAACTGTGAGGGTTTATAAACTGTCTTAAAGAGGTATTACTGTAAGAAGCAGAAAGCCTTTAAATGTAACATCTATTTTTTATTTTTTTAAAAAATGTCGAATCTTGAAGGGTTTTCTTTGTGAACTATAGAATAAAGTAGAACATGGTGATATCTATGCTCGGTCAAATCCCGGATGAAGTAATAGAAGAAGTTCGTAAATCGAACGATATTGTCGATGTAATTGGAGAATATGTTCAGTTAAAAAAACAGGGTAGGAACTTCTTTGGGTTGTGCCCTTTTCATGGTGAGAAGACACCATCATTTTCTGTGACACAAGATAAGCAGATATTTCATTGCTTTGGCTGTGGTAAGGGTGGGAATGTTGTAACTTTTGTCATGGAAATAGAGGGGTATAATTTTTTCCAAGCAATTCAACATCTAGCAGATAAAAGTGGGCAGACATTACCGGAAGAATTCCAACAAAGGGATGAAAACCAACACCTAAGTAAAGAAAATCAAGATGTATTAAAGGCGTATGAATGGTTAACAAAATTATATCACCATTTGTTACGACATACAAAAGAGGGCAAAGAAGGCTACAAGTATTTAAAGGATAGGGGTTTTACAGACGAAGTCATTGATACATTCCAACTAGGTTTTTCCCCAAACTCTAAGGATTTTATAGCTCAGTTTTTAGAAAAAAAAGGTTTTCATAAGCAGTCAATGATAAAAGCTGGGATACTAACGTCGAATGACCAACACAATAATAGTACAGATCGTTTTCGTGGAAGAGTAATTTTTCCCATTCGAAATCACTTAGGAAAAAGTATTGGATTTGGCGGAAGAACAATAACTAACCAGGAACCAAAATATTTAAATAGTCCTGAAACGGATTTATTCCAAAAGGGAAAGTTGCTTTATAATTTTGATCTCGCTAGAAGTCATATTCGTAAATCTAGTGAAGCAGTACTTTTTGAAGGATACTTGGATGTTATTTCCGCTCATAAAGCGGGAATATTTAATGGGATTGCTACCTTAGGAACCTCTATTACAGAAGCTCAAGCAAAGCTTTTAAGGAGATACGTTGATACAGTAGTGATTTGTTATGACTCGGATAAAGCCGGAATTCAAGCTTCTTATAAGGCATCAAAGTTACTGAGAAGTGTCGGGTGTAACGTAAAAATAGCATCAATGCCAGATGGCTTAGATCCAGATGATTTCATTCGCAAATTTGGCGATACTCGTTTTAAAAATGAGGTAATCTTAGCAAGTGATACTTACATGACATTTATGATGAAGTATATAAAAAAAGATTATAATCTAAATTTAGAAGGAGATCGCATACAATATGTTGAAAGTGTACTTGATGAAATTGCATTAATCGAACGTCCTGTTGAAAGAGAGCATTATTTAAAAGAATTAGCAAATGAATTTGAATTAACTGTCGAGACATTATCTCAGGAAATACACTCCCGCAGGGAAAAGATAGGGTTAAAGCAGGATAAGCCAAAACAAAGTAGCCATACTAATATGACAAAAGGACCTTATCGAACAAAAAAATTATTACCGGCATATCATAATGCGGAATTACAGCTAATAGCTTATATGTTGAAAGATGAAGCTATAGCAGAAAAGATTAAGCAAGAGCTTGGCGGTAATTTTACTATAGACCAACATAAGATTTTAGTAACTTATTTGTATGGATACTATGAAGAAGGTCATGAACCAAACATTAGTCATTTTATTGAAAAAATATCCGACTCTGATATTCAGAATTTAGTAATACAAATCGCTATGATGCCCTTTAATAAGGATATAAGTGATAAAGAGATAAATGACTACATCCGCATTATACAATCAGAGCAAAGTGATAAAACAAAAATAAAATCACTTAGAGTTGAACAAAAGATGGCAGAAAAACAAAACGACCCATTTAAGGCAGCACAGATAGGGATGCAAATCCTTGAGATTCAAAGACAAATTAAGAATTCAAATCCATGATATAGAACGTAAGTTTGGAAGGAGGGGGACTCATGGCAAATAATAAGCCATCACGTTCAAAAGAGAATGAAGGCGAGCTGACACTGGAGCAGGCAAAAGAACAATTACTTGAACTAGGTAAAAAGCGCGGTGTTCTGGCTTATGAAGAAGTTGCAGAACGTCTTTCTAATTTTGAGTTAGAATCAGATCAAATGGACGAATATTATGAGTACCTAGGTGAACAAGGAATAGAAATAATTGGTGAATCGGAAGAGGATCCTAGCATGCAACAATTATCAAAGGAAGAAGAATTTAACCTAAATGATTTAAGTGTTCCACTGGGAATTAAAATCAATGATCCTGTTCGGATGTATCTAAAAGAAATAGGCAGAGTCAATTTATTATCAGCTGCTGAGGAAATTGATCTAGCAAAAAGGATCGAAGAGGGCGAAGAAGAGGCTAAACGTCGTTTGGCTGAGGCGAACTTGAGACTAGTAGTAAGTATTGCTAAACGGTATGTTGGTCGTGGCATGTTATTTCTTGATCTGATTCAAGAAGGTAATATGGGACTAATTAAAGCTGTTGAGAAGTTTGATTATCGTAAAGGATACAAATTCAGTACGTATGCAACTTGGTGGATTCGGCAGGCTATTACAAGAGCAATAGCTGATCAGGCTAGAACAATCCGTATTCCGGTGCACATGGTTGAGACCATTAATAAATTAATAAGGGTCCAAAGACAATTACTTCAAGACCTTGGACGAGAACCAATCCCAGAAGAAATTGCTAAGGAAATGGAACTTACACCTGAAAAGGTAAGAGAAATTTTAAAAATCGCACAAGAACCAGTGTCATTAGAGACTCCAATTGGTGAAGAAGATGATTCACATCTTGGAGATTTCATCGAAGATCAGGAGGCAACTTCTCCTTCAGACCATGCTGCGTATGAGTTGTTAAAGGAACAACTTGAAGATGTATTGGATACACTTACAGATCGAGAAGAAAATGTCCTTCGTTTACGTTTTGGTCTTGATGATGGCCGCACTCGAACTTTGGAAGAAGTTGGTAAGGTGTTCGGAGTAACAAGAGAGCGTATCCGCCAAATTGAAGCAAAGGCTTTACGGAAATTGCGCCATCCAAGCCGTAGCAAACGCCTTAAAGATTTCCTTGAGTAAGAACAGAATTAATTTGGACTCTCAGCTCAGTCATTGTATATATGTGCAATGACTGTGCATTTTTATTTCTGATTTGGAGTGAAAGAAATGGTTGACGAAAGGAAGACCATTATCATAAAGGAAATAGAGTATTGGCAAAAACATAGTTTGTTACCTGATTCTTACTGTGACTTTTTGTTAGCATTGTACACGCAAGGAGAAACACAACGCAATCCACCTAAAAAAATAAAAGCTATAGACATGTTAATAATATTAATCAATCTTGTACTTCTACCATTAACATTTGTTATAATTTATTTTACTCAATTGAAATTGATATTGCAAATTCCCATTCTATTAATTTTGTTGGTTATTTCTTACTCAATTTTTCGATTTTATAGGCAGAATAGCCTTTTATCCTCACAAATATCACTGATTTTATTGCTATTAACTGTTTTTGTAGTATCTGTTTATTTGGCAAATTTTTTCAATTATTATCTAACCTACATGCTGATTTCATTAAATTGTCTATTATGGATAGGTTTAGGTTGGATTAAGCGACTACTTTACTTAACAATATCTGGTATTATTGGTATATTTTTGTTTATAATTTTTGTTTTTATTTAATTATATTATCTTATCCCTTTTAACTATAACAAATTTAAAGTAAAATAAAGTTAGTTTTTTATAAACTAAGAAATAAAAAGGGGATTACATAAGGAGGAAGTATAAACATGAAAAGAAACCCAGTTATTCCTTATGCCATTATAGCTGTCTTGGGAATTTTGACTATGATTGTCCTGTCAATAGTGGGATTGAATCAACAACAACAGATTGAACAAGCTGCTGAAAACGGTGGAGAGCAAACAGAAGAAGGACAAGTTATGGAACCAGAAGAAATAGCACAAAGTTGTATTGGATGTCATGGTGGAGACTTAGCCGGTGGTTCAGCTCCTGGTCTTCAAAACGTAGGAAGTAAATACACCCAAGAAGAAATCCACGATATTATCATTAATGGCATTGAAGGAACTGCGATGCCAGGTGGACTAGTAACTGGAGAAGAAGCTGAGGCTTTGGCTGCTTGGTTAGCAGAGAAAAAATAGTTAATGGATTAGAAGCTTTCTGGTTAAAATCAGAAAGCTTCTATTTTTTCAGTTTACTTTAGGAGGAAGATATAAATGAATCAAAGATTATTGTCTAATCGATTAAAATCAGTAGCATCATTTTTACCAAAAAATGCTGTATTTGCTGATATCGGTTCAGATCATGCCTATTTACCTTGTTTTGTGTGTTTAAATGATATTCAAGCGATAGCAATTGCTGGTGAAATAAATGAAGGACCATACCAAAGTGCAAAACGTACTGTAGAAGAACTAGGTCTTACAGAAAGAGTACAGGTTAGAAAAGGTAATGGATTAGAAGTCGTTGAACAAGGTGAAGTTGGACAAGTAATCGTTGCAGGTATGGGTGGTAGTTTAATTTCAACTATTTTAGAACAGGGAAAAGAAAAATTAAAAGGAACAAATAGAATTATCACACAACCCAATGTGGATGCTTTGGCTATTCGTAAATGGTTTTTTAACAATGATTTTAAACTTGTTGATGAACTGATACTTGAAGAAGACGGCCATATTTATGAAATTTTAGTTGCAGATAAAGGAAAAGAGATGGTTCATTATACTAATGTGAATAAACAGGATGAGTTTTTATTTGGTCCATTTCTCTTGAGAGAGAAGGCTGTTCCATTTAAACAGAAATGGTTATCTGAAAAAGTTAAGAGGGAACAAGCTCTAAATCAAATGAAAAAGGCTAATGTCCCTGATAAAGCGAAAATAGAATTGTTTGAAAATGAGATTAAATCTATACAGGAGGTCCTTGTCAATGACTAAAACCACAAAGGTGCAGGATATTGTAAATATTTTTGAATCATGGGTTCCAAAAAAACTTGCGTATGACTGGGACAATGTTGGAATTCAAGTGGGTTCTCTTCAACAATCTGTTAAAAAGGTAATGGTAACTCTAGATGTCTTAGAAAACGTTGTTGATGAGGCAATAGAACAAAAAGTAGATTTAATTATTGCACATCATCCACTTCTGTTCAAATCGTTAAAACAAATCAATTTGGATCAAACCTCTGGTAGAATAATCGAAAAACTAATTAAGAATGATATAACGGTCTATGCTGCTCATACCAATTTAGATATAGTTAGTGGGGGAGTAAATGATATTTTAACTGATAAATTATCGATTTCAAATACAGAGGTTTTAGTTGAGGATGAATTGGAAAAACTCTATAAACTAATTGTCTACGTTCCAAAGGAAAGTTCTGAACAATTAAAGGATGCATTAGGAAATGCTGGTGCTGGTCATATAGGCTTATATAGCCATTGTATGTTTACAACGGATGGAGAAGGCTCATTTAAACCATTAGAGGGGTCAAAGCCATTCTTGGGTAGCCAAGGAGTAGTGGAAAGAGTAGATGAAGTAAAAGTGGAAACTATTATTGCTCATTCCAAGTTGTCCGAGGTTTTGAGTGCAATGCAAGACAATCATCCCTATGAGGAAGTAGCTTATGACCTAATTCCATTGGCTAACAAGGGGAAACCGATTGGTGCTGGTAGGATAGGCTCTTTGATTTCTGAGATAACGTTGAGAGAATTTTGTGAGAATATAAAAAGTGTTTTAGAAATCCCATCCCTTCGTGTAACAGGTGATCTTAATCAAAAGGTGAAAAGAATAGCAGTACTTGGTGGGAGTGGAAAGGCATTTATCGAACACGCTAAACGAAAGGGTGCCGATGTCTATATAACAGGTGATATGACATTCCATGAAGCTCAGGACGCTTGGCAAATGGGGTTGAATGTGGTTGATCCGGGTCACTACATAGAAAAAGTGATGAAGCAGGCAGTCAAGTCTTTTTTGGATAGTAAGTGTGAAAATGCTGGAATAGAAGTTGTAATTTCAAGGGAAATTACCGATCCCTTTCAATTTTTATAGGCACAAATATAAAACCCTGATTGGATAGCTTATCCACCAGGGTTTTTACGTTATCTCTTAGCTTTTACTTTAGGCAATATTTTACTTTGTTCAACCTTAAACTCATTATTCCATGTTACTTGATTTTCAAGATCATATTGTTCAATAAATTTTATTACTTCTTTTGTTATTGGGGTAGGTGTTGAAGCGCCAGCTGTAATTGCAACTTTAGTTACACCTTTTAACCAATCTAAATTTATTTCTGAAACATCTGCGATTCGATATGCTTGTGTACCAGCATGCTCTAAAGAAACTTGAGCCAATCGGTTTGAGTTATTGCTTTTTGGATCTCCGACAACTAATGTTAAATCGGCCTCTTTTGCTTGTTCTGCAACTGCTTCTTGTCGAACCTGTGTTGCCATACAAATTTCTTGTATTAATTCTGTTTGAGGGTATTTTTCTTTTACCTTTAGCATTACATCATAAACATCCCACTGACTCATGGTTGTTTGATTAGTAACAATTATTTTATCGTGATGGTCCAAATTCAAACTTTCAACATCTTCCTCTGATTCAATAAGGTGAACATGTCCTGGAGCTACACCTACTGCTCCCTCTGGCTCTGGGTGTCCTTTTTTACCAATATATACGACTTCATAATTTTCTTTTACTTTTTCACGAATCAAATCATGGGTACGTGTAACATCTGGGCACGTTGCATCTAAGACAGTTAAGCCTTTATTTTCTGCTTCATCCTTCACTTCTGGTGATACACCATGAGCAGTAAAAATAACAGTACCCTCATTTATATCTTTAAGTAATTCAGCTCTGTTCTTCCCGTCAAGTGTAATAACACCTTCACTTTCAAAAGCTTTTGTTACATGTGAATTATGAACAATCATTCCTAATATATAAATCGGTCGAGGTAGATTAGGATCCTTAACTGCATTCTGTGCAATAACCATTGCATCTACCACCCCATAACAATAACCGCGTGGAGCTATTTTTATAACTTCCATTTCAACTCCCCCTCTATCAAAAATATCTTTAATGAACTAATTAATTTTTTAAGCATCAGTTTTATTATAAAGGTAAAACTAACGGATGACAAAGATATTATCGGATTTCCCGAAAAATAGTCCAATCTTATTAATTTGAAAACTTATATGCTAGTCCGTATAGAATTGCGTCAGTTAGCTTATAAATAAAGAAAAATGCCTAATATTAAGGTCAAAAAGATGTTCTATTACAAATCAATGTGCAATTTTACTTTTTCTAACCTATAATAGGTAAGGTAACCAATGATTAGTAACTAAAGGAGTATTTACATGGACAACCATTTATTTAAACAATATTCACTGCAACCCATTATTAATGATGTCATTGATAAATTGGGTTTTCATGAACCAACAGCAATTCAACAGAAAGTAATACCAGCCGCCCTTAGAGGTGAGAGTGTAATTGGACAGTCCCAAACTGGCTCTGGTAAAACACACTCGTATTTGCTTCCACTGTTCAGCAAATTAAACGAGTCAAATAAAAAAGTTCAGTTTGTAGTGACAGCACCTACAAGGGAATTAGCTATGCAAATTTTTGATGAAGTGAAAAAAGTTATTAGTTTAGCCGAGAAAGATGGGGTTTGGACAGCAAAGTTATTTATTGGTGGAATAGATAAAAAGCGTCAAATTGAAAAAATGAAGGAGCAACCGCAAATCGTGGTTGGTACGCCTGGAAGAATTTTAGATCTTATTGAAGATGGTGCCTTAGATATTTATTCTGCAGGTTCATTTGTAGTGGATGAGGCAGACTTAATGTTGGATTTAGGCTTTATGAAAGAAGTAGACCAAATTCTAGTTCGTGCTCAATCTAATATTCAGTTAATGGTATTCTCCGCAACAATACCTGAGCGATTGCAGCCATTTTTAAAGAAATATTTACAAAATCCTGCTTACTTTAAAATGAATGATCAGCTGTCTCCTGAGACGATGGAGCACAGGTTGGTACCCTTAAGACATCGTGATGTCTCAGAAATGGTCTACAGAATTTCCGGAGCCATTCAGCCCTATCTGGCAATAATTTTTACTAATGGGAAGGAACTTGCTAACGAGTTAGCGAAAGAGTTAACTGAAAAAGGAATGGAAGTAGGTCTTATTCACGGAGGGCTTACACCTAGAGAGCGAAAAAGAGTGCTTAAGGATATACAGGCTTTACGATATCAATTTATTGTTGCAACAGATCTTGCTGCGAGGGGAATCGACATAAAGGGTGTAAGCCATATCATAAATGCCCAAATGCCAAAAGAGGAAGAGTTCTATATCCACAGAGTTGGCCGTACCGCTAGGGCTGGAATGGAAGGCACAGCAATTACTCTCTATAAAGATGAAGATTTACAATTAATAGAGCGGTTAGAGAAAAAAGGATTAACTTTCGAAAGCTATGATATAAAAAATGGCGAGTGGATTGAATCAAAAGCATGGAATGAACGTAAGCAAAGAAAGAAAAAAGACTCTGATACTGAAACACAGGCATGGAGAAAGGTCCATAGACCAAATAAGGTTAAACCTGGATATAAGAAAAAGATGAAAAGGGAACAAATAAAACACAAGAAAAAGATAAATCGGGATAAAAAGAAGTAGTAAAAGGTTTTACGCTAGGAAGAGGATTGATTTCTATTTTTTTCAATCCTAATTAGTATAAATGGTACAGAATTATATGGTAAAATCATGGAAAACGTAAGAGAGAGGTGCAAAAATTGAAAATAGGTTCACATGTATCAATGAGTGGGAAAAATATGCTGTTGGGATCGAGTGAAGAAGCTGCTTCTTATGGTTCGAATGTATTTATGATTTATACTGGAGCACCGCAAAATACCAGAAGACGCCCCATTGAGGAGTTAAATATAGAATTAGGGCATGAACACATGAAAGAACATAAAATGGAAGAAATAGTTGTCCATGCCCCTTACATTATTAATATAGGTAATTCTAGTAAGAAGGCAACATTTGAATTAGGTGTTAACTTCTTAAGAAGTGAAATAGAACGTACGGAAGCTCTCGGAGCTGGCCAAATAGTACTTCATCCAGGTTCACATGTTGGAGAGGGCGCAGACAAAGGCATTACAAAAATTATTGAAGGTTTAAATGAAGTGCTCCACTCCGAGCAAAAGGTTCAAATTGCTTTAGAGACAATGGCAGGTAAAGGAACCGAGATAGGACGTTCTTTTGAAGAATTGGCACGAATATTTGATGGAGTAAAATTTAATGATAAATTGTCTATATGTCTAGATACCTGCCATATACATGATGCGGGCTATGATATTGTTAATGATTTTGATGGTGTATTGGAGCAATTCGATAAAATTATCGGAATCGATAGACTCAAAGTAATTCATGTTAATGATAGTAAAAATGAACGAGGCGCACATAAAGATAGACATGAAAATATTGGTTTTGGTCATATAGGATTTGATGCACTTAATTATATTGTTCATCATCCACAACTCTCAGCATTACCTAAAATACTGGAAACGCCTTATGTAGGAGAAGACAAAAAATCAAAAAAACCTCCGTATAAATTTGAGATCGAAATGCTTAAAAGTAATAACTTTATAACAGATTTAAAAGAAAAAATAGTAAGCCAATAAGAAAAAATACTTATAAGTCAATGCTTATAAGTATTTTTTTATTTAAACCATGACTCCACCCCATATTGCTTAATAAGCTTTCCAAAAAGCTTCTGTGCTTTTTGGGCTGTTTTAATATCTGTAATTTGAGCTAGCTTTTTAAACATTTTCATACGGTCTTTTTCGTTAATTGGATTTAAACTAGTCTTTGAAAGGTAAGAAGCAATATCTTCAGCTTGTTTGTTTGTCAAACTAATTCCGTATTCATTACCATGTGTGATTAATTCTTTAGCGCTAACATTTCTTAATTTTTTTAATAGTAGTTGATTCGCAAAATTACTCATCTCAATCTCCCTTGGTTAGTATGGTACTACTAATGTATGAATGAATTAATTTTGTGTTAATGAAAATTGATCAAATATATAAATGTTTATTGTTTGCAAATAAAGGAAACCTTAGTTAATATACAAAGCTGTAGGCTTTATGAGTGTTTGCTTAATTTGGAAGGATGGTTTTTAGATGAAAAAGATAAAATCTGGACGGTATTTAATTTTATTAGTAGTAGTAATGTTACTAACTGGTACCGGAATATATATCACTCAATATAAAAATCAATATGAAACCTTAACGGCAGAAAATGAACAACTAATACAGGAAAATAATAAACTAGAAGCTCAACGAGATTATCTTCAAACAAGTACAGTGGAAAGTGAAGACACCGGATACTACAAGTGGCCTGAAATAGTGCGAAAAGCAGATGTTCTCGTAGAAGAAAGTGACGAGGAATTTAAAATGTCATGGGCATTATACCTGGTTAAAGAAGCAGAGCGATATAATATTGATCCATACCTGGTTTATGAACTTCTAAAGGTTGAAACAGGTGGAACGTTCAATCCTGAATTAGTCGGACCTGATACAGTATATGGGAATGCATATGGAATGTCACAGTTTATGAAGAATACAGCTCCATGGATTGCAGAGATGGGTGAACTACCTTATGAAGATGATTTATTGTTCGATCCTTATTACTCTATTCAGTTGTCACTAATTTACTTAGACTTTTTGCACAATGAATATGGAAATTGGAATGAAGCATTAACTGCTTATCATCGTGGTATGGCAGGATTAGAGCAATATAAAGAGGAGAACGGTCATGCCAAAAGTGACTATGCCAAAAGGATACAAAATAACGCAGAGGAATATAAATCACTAGCGCTTAATTAATGGTAATATGTCTCTGTTTTTGCGAAATCTACCTCGTAATAAATTCTTTATTGTCCATAGACTATAAAGGCACCTCGATAATGAAAGTGAGGGTTTAAAATGGACGAATCGTATC
Organism: Aquibacillus halophilus; assembly: GCF_009649745.1. Classification (GTDB taxonomy): domain Bacteria; phylum Bacillota; class Bacilli; order Bacillales; family Amphibacillaceae; genus Aquibacillus; species Aquibacillus halophilus. The sequence continues at coordinate 314,886 of NZ_WJNG01000007.1, forward strand.
GTAATGAAAGAAACGAGGAAGTCGAAAAAGCCCCTAACTTTGGGGGAGAAGAGCCTGATGTAGTATCAGCTAGACAACAAGGGGCAGAGAACGTACCTCCTATTGTTGAAGATGAAGAGCTTTATTCCCTTGATGAAGCTTATAAAGAGGAGTTTGGTCAAGAATTAACCGCAAACGAATTCAATAGACCAATCACATCAACAGAGCAAGAAACTGAAATGAAGTCTGAGGTTAAAACTGGATTTGGGTGGCTTGCTGTCATTCTGGCAGTATTATCATTTTTTGTAATGCCAATCATATTTGGTGCTGCTGGGATAATTTTTGGTTTCGTATCCAGAGGTCGAGGTGCAGATACTCTTGGTAACACAGCGATTATTGCTGGTGCAATTTCCATCGTAATCACTTTGTTCGTGGCACCTTTTGTATAGTTAGTCAAAAAGCTGGTCCGTTATTTAAACGGACCAGCTTTTTCTTGTTAAACTTCTTGTTTTTCTTCTTCAGCTTTTTTAGCAAAATATTCTTCGGCTATTTTATCAATTTCTTTTTTAAGCTCTTCTACCATCGTTTCTTCTGGAACTTTTCTAATAATTTCACCATGTCTGAAAAGTAATCCTTCCCCTCGAGCACCAGCTATGCCTATGTCAGCCTCCCGTGCTTCTCCAGGACCATTAACAGCACATCCTAATACAGCTACTTTAATAGGTGCCTTAATAGTAGAAATATACTCTTCAACCTCATTAGCAATTTTGATTAAATCAATTTCAATTCTTCCACAGGTAGGACATGAAATTAAAGTAGCTGCATTGGAGGATAGTCCGAACGTTTTTAGTAACTCCCTAGCTACTTTAATTTCTTCAACAGGATCAGCACTCAATGATATTCTCATTGTGCTACCAATACCTTTACTTAGTATAGCACCCATACCGGCAGCACTCTTTATACTACCAGCAAATAGTGTTCCTGACTCTGTAATGCCTAAATGAAGTGGGTAATCAATTACTTCAGCAGCTTTTTCATAGGCTTCTATTGCTAGACCTACATCAGATGCTTTAAGGGAAACAACAATATCATAAAAGTCTAATTCTTCTAAGATTTTTATGTGGTGTAGCGCACTTTCAACCATACCATCTGCAGTTGGATATCCATACTTTTCTAATATGTGTCTCTCTAAGGAACCTGCATTGACGCCAATTCTAATCGGTATCCCTTTTGCTTTGGCAGCATTCACAACAGCTTCTACTTTATCTCGCTTTCCAATATTACCTGGGTTAATTCTTATTTTATCTGCTCCACCTTCAATAGCTTTGAGGGCGAGTTTATAATTAAAATGTATATCAACAACCAAAGGGATATTTATTCGTTTTTTAATTTCTGGAATAGCGTTAGCTGCGCGCTCATCTGGACATGCTACACGTACTATTTGACAACCGGCTTCCTCTAGACGAAGAATCTCTTTAACAGTTGCCTCAACATCATGTGTCTTAGTTGTAGCCATAGACTGGATTACAACTTCATTTTTCCCACCGACCATAACGTTTCCTACCTTAACAGGTCGTGTGTTTTTTCTGTGTGTTAAAGCCATAAATTAATCGCTCCTTTATTTTCGCGAAAGTGGTAATCTATTAAGTACCACTGTTCATTATAATGGTAATAGTAATAAATGAGAAGTATCAAACCTTAAATAATAATAATTTTTAAGGTAAATTTTTATAAACTGGAAATAAATAATCCATATTAGGTTTAATTTGATGTGGATCAACATCCGGGTTCAAAATTTGGAAATCTTGGATTATTTGATTCATTTGTACGGACGACTGCTCTTCATTAAATTCCTCAACAATAGATAAGACGGTATCTCCAGGTATCACAGTATATGGTTTAACATAATATCTGTCTGTCTCTTTTGGGTGTTGCGGAACCTGGGTGTCTGATTCTTGCTCGTCATTTTCGTTCTTTTTAACTTCTTCTTGTTCCATAATGATTTTCTCCTGTATAATTGTACCTACCGTTAAGTCTTTAAAAATACTGATGAAGAATAATATTATAAATACTGTAAGGCATATTTTTTTAAATAAACCCATTGTTTTATTTGCCTCCTTAGTATTATGTTATATATAACTTCTACACTTTTAAGAAAAACCTTTTTTTTTTATGAAACTAAAACAAAGTATCTTTCGTAATACAGACAGAGGATGTAAGGAGAGGTGATTCAAGTGGCAAGTTTTTCTGGTGATTGGATAAGTTTCATTATTGTTGGTTTGGGTACATTATTTCTAATTGGTGAGCTCTTAGTCAATATGAAGGGTTTCTTTGGGTTAATAGGATTAAGTTTTATCACCGTTTATTTTCTATCTTATCTCGATCCTGGAATGTTTTTCGTGATGATGAGTATATATTTTCTGGGCCTAATTCTAATAATTATTGATGGGAAATTACTAAATGATGGTACACTTGCAACAATTGGTGCTGTGTGTATGATACTCTCGGTAGGCTTAAGCTCACCAAACTGGATTGCAGGTCTCTATGCAGTAATTGGTGTAATTATTGGTGGAGTTTGTTCGTTGTTCTTCTTAAAAGTTTTCAAAAGAAGAGATATGTGGACAAAACTTACATTATCTGACCAACTAACCAGTGATAAAGGATATAATACTATGAACAAAACTTATTCTGAATTAATCAATAAAGAAGGAATAACAGTTACTGATATGCGCCCAGTCGGAACCATTCGAATCGAAAATAATGACTATAGTGCAATTACAAATGGTCAGTGGATTGAACGTGGGTCCAAGATAAACGTGACTCTTGTAGATGGTACTAAAATCCTAGTATCAAAACTCGAAAGTAATACAAAATAACTTTATAGATTATAAGTACTGTTTTTTTATATAGAAACAGTACTTTTTTAATTCTGAAAATATAAAAAATGTCATTTTCACACAGGTTTTTGTAAATTTAGTGTAAATTATATCGAAAATTCTTTACAAATGCTTCACATCTAATTAATAATGAAAAAGGCATTCTTAATAATTTATGCATAATTTTTCTGGATGAAGGGATGAACTCCATTGGAGATTAATGTACAGGACTTGATATTTGAATTTGTCGGCGGACTTGGAATTTTTCTACTAGGATTAAAATTCATGGGAGATGGACTCCAAAAGTCAGCTGGTGACAGACTTAGAGACATTTTAGATCGCTTTACTTCAAACCCATTTATGGGAGTGTTAGCTGGAATTATCGTTACTATTTTAATTCAAAGTAGTTCCGGGACAACAGTATTAACAGTAGGATTGGTAAATGCCGGATTTATGACTCTGAGACAATCGATTGGTGTTATCATGGGAGCTAATATCGGGACGACCGTCACAGCTTTCATCATTGGTTTTGATCTTGGTGCCTATTCACTACCAATAATGGCAATAGGGGCATTTATGTTATTTTTCTTTAAGAGTAATAAGATCTCTTATTTGGGCCAAACGATATTTGGTTTCGGTTCATTGTTCTATGGTTTGGAATTAATGAGTGGTGGCATGAAACCATTACGAGATGTACAAGCATTTCAGGACTTGACAGTTAGCATGAGTGATAATCCAATTCTAGGAGTTGTAATTGGTACGTTATTTACATTCATTGTTCAGAGTTCAAGTGCTACAATTGGTATCTTACAAGGACTGTATGATCAAGGAGCGATTGAACTTACAGCAGCACTACCAGTTCTTTTTGGTGATAATATTGGTACAACCATTACAGCAATCTTGGCTTCAATTGGAGCGAGTATTGCAGCCAAGCGTGCAGCTTTTACTCACGTGATATTTAATGTAATAGGTACTACGATATTCCTGATATTTTTAGGGTTTTATACGGACTTTGTAGTATTTTTACAGGGTGCATTTAATTTAAATGCTGAAATGACAATAGCTTTTGCACATGGTTCTTTTAATATTGCAAACACAGCTATTCAATTTCCATTTATAGCAGGATTGGCATTTATTGTGACAAAATTAATACCAGGTGAAGATGTCATCGTAGAGTACAAGCCAAAGCATTTGGATCCTATATTTATTCAACAATCACCATCTGTTGCACTTGATCAAGCTAAAGAAGAAGTTATTCGAATGGGTGAATATGCATATAAAGGGCTTGAGGAAGCGAGCTTTTATCTGAACAATCAGAATCAAAAACATGCAGATATGGCTTTACAAATTGAGGGTGCTTTAAATAATTTGGACAGAGAGATAACTGATTACTTAGTGCAACTCTCAGGTACCTCGTTTACAGAAGCAGAGAGTACTAAACACTCCGCCTTGATTGACTCGGTTAGAGATATTGAAAGAATTGGAGATCATTTTGAAAATATAGTAGAGCTTGTTGACTATAAAATTTCAAATAAGGTTATTATTACTGAGCAAGCACAAGCAGATTTGAATGATATGTTTGATTTAACGCTCATCACTGTAAAACAGGCAATAAAGGCATTAGGTGAAATGAATCGTGAAGAGGCGTTAGAAGTTGTACAAAAAGAAGAACAAATTGATCAAATGGAAAGAGCTTATCGTAAAAAACATATTATTAGACTAAATGAAGGTGCATGTACTGGACCATCCGGTATAGTATTTGTAGACATTTTAAGTAATTTAGAACGTATTGGTGATCATTCACTTAATATTGCAGAAGAAGTATTGGGAGAAAAGACATAAAAAAAGAGCCGACGGCTCTTTTTTTATGTCTGAATAATACTGTTAGTATGGTGTAGAAATAGGTTAAGTTACAAACTACTGTTAAAAAAAATGATAAAACCCTTGAATGCAATCTGTGTACGTGCTATATTATTTTTGTTGCTTGTTTTTAAAGCTAGGAAATGATGTTGACAGTATCCCTAATACATGTTATATTATATTTCGTCGCTTAAGTCTTAACCGAAATTTTCTAAAGAAACAAGCAAAAAAAATGAAGTAACTATTATTCCACAGTAGCTCAGTGGTAGAGCAATCGGCTGTTAACCGATCGGTCGTAGGTTCGAGTCCTACCTGTGGAGCCATACTATGGCGGTGTAGCTCAGCTGGCTAGAGCGTACGGTTCATACCCGTGAGGTCGTGGGTTCGACTCCCTCCGCCGCTACCAATTGAATAAATGTAATTAATGGCGATCGTGGCGAAGGGGTTAACGCACCGGATTGTGATTCCGGCATACGTGGGTTCAATTCCCATCGGTCGCCCCATTTTTTTAATAGGGACCCTTAGCTCAGTTGGTTAGAGCTATCGGCTCATAACCGATCGGTCGCAGGTTCGAGTCCTGCAGGGTCCACCATTTTTAAAACTATATACGGAGGAATACCCAAGTCTGGCTGAAGGGATCGGTCTTGAAAACCGACAGGGGCTTCGCGGCTCGCGGGGGTTCGAATCCCTCTTCCTCCTCCATTTGGCTCGGTAGCTCAGTCGGTAGAGCAACGGACTGAAAATCCGTGTGTCGGCGGTTCGATTCCGTCCCGAGCCACTTTAAAGAACAAGCAAATATTGCTTGTTCTTTTGTTTTGGTTAAAATATTAAAAAATGTTGAAATGATAGTTTAAATAAAACACAGCTTGGGAACATATATATAAGTAGTTGATTTTCAAAGCATAAATGTTGCATGAATTACCCCGCTTTGATAATCTTGGATTAATTGGAATAACGTTACATTTTATGTGCGTTTTTCTTACATAACCATAAAGGAGGAATTGAAATGGCTAAATTTGAATTACCAGAATTGCCTTATGCATATGATGCATTAGAGCCTTATATCGATAAGGAAACAATGAACATCCACCATACAAAGCACCACAACACGTATGTGACGAAACTAAATGGTGCGTTAGAAGGGCATGCTGACTTAGAAGGTAAATCTCTAGAAGATTTATTATCAGATCTGAACAGCTTGCCTGAATCTATCCGTACTGCTGTTCGTAATAATGGTGGAGGCCATGCAAACCATAGTTTATTTTGGAGCATTCTTTCTCCAAATGGTGGAGGAGAACCTTCAGGTGAACTCGGAAGTAAGATTGAAGAAAAATTCGGCAGTTACGATAAGTTTAAAGAAGAATTTGCCAATGCTGCTACTGGTCGATTTGGTTCTGGTTGGGCATGGTTAATTGTGGATAACGGACAATTAGAAATTACTAGCACTCCAAATCAAGATACTCCTGTTATGGAGGGTAAAAAACCTATTCTTGGTCTTGATGTTTGGGAGCATGCATATTATCTGAAGTATCAAAACAAACGCCCTGATTACATTTCAGCTTTCTGGAATGTTGTTAATTGGGATGAAGTATCAAATCGCTATCAAGCTGCAAAATAAATACAGTTTACGAAGAAGATTCTTAGTTATAGCTAAGGATCTTCTTTTTTGTAGTATTCAAACATTTGATTCTCCTGAATATCTCGATGTAATTTGAAAATAATATATCGTAGATAGATAAAGGAGTCGGGAGATATGAAAAAAGGTTTAAATTTGCTTTTAGGAGACATTAAAATAGATAGAGATCTGAAATTGTTATTAACTATAGGTGGGCTTTATGCGCTAGCTACCTTTCTCTCTAATACATTTGTAAATATCTACTTATGGAAGCAATCCGGTGAGTATATCGCCATTGCACAATACAATTTGTCCATTTTCATTATGCAGCCTCTTACATTTATCTTAGCAGGAAGATGGGCTAAAAAGGTTGACCGAGTAATTGTATTACGATTAGGGGTCATTTTTTTATCCCTTTTTTTCATGACTGTTTTGATTGTCGGAGAAAATGCAGCTACATATAATATGTTACTTGGTGGTCTGCTTGGGATCGGATTTGGCTTTTATTGGCTTGCTTTCAATGTACTGACTTTTGAAGTAACTGAACCCGAGACAAGAGATTTTTTTAATGGTTTTTTAGGACTAATGCAATCCTTTGGAGGGATGATAGGTCCAATTTTGGCAGGGTTTATTATCTCAAGAATGGATAATTTTCAAGGCTATACAATCATATTTACAATATCTTTTGCATTATTTTTATTAGCGGTTGTTTGTACCATGTTTTTAAAACGACGATCCGCAAAAGGAAATTTTTCATTTAGAAGAATAATTCAAGAAAGAAAAAACAACAAGGATTGGAAACGGATTCTATATGCCCATACTTTCCAGGGTCTAAGGGAAGGGGTGTTTGTATTTGTCATATCTGTTTGGGTATTTGTTACTACACAGAGTGAGCTAGCCTTAGGAACTTTTAATTTAGTATTTTCTGGCTTTTCTTTTGTGTTTTATTTTCTAGCTGCAAAGTATATTAAGCATAGGATGAGAAAATGGGGAATTTTCATTGGAGGGTTATCTCTTTACTTGTCAGTATTTATAATTATATTTCACATGAATTATACAACACTACTGATTTACGCAGCAATAATTGGATTTTCATATCCAATACTCTTTGTACCATATCTTTCAATGACCTTTGATGTAATCGGGAAAGCATGGAAGGCCGCTGAAATGAGAATTGAATATATTGTTGTTAGGGAATTATTTGTAAATATAGGTAGGGTATCTTCAATTATTCTGTTTTTAATTACCGTAAGCATATTTGATGCTGAAACGGCTATTCCTTATCTTTTCATGGTAATTGGTGCTGGTCACTTTGTCATTTATTTCTTTATAAAAGATATAAACCTTAAAGGAGTTAGTTATGATGAGAGTGTTAGTTCCAACAAAGGATTAGTTGATAACAAGAATAGATGAAATTATGTATAGTAGGCGCAAATAATAGATGATATACTTAATGTAGTTTGTAATTAAAGGGGGAACACTGAATGGGAAAGAAAAAAAAGAAAAGAACACAGCTTCCCTTTCGTTTAAATATATTATTTTTAATTGTTTTTGCTTTATTTTCTATATTAATTTTACAACTTGGTGTAGTTCAAATATTGAATGGGGAAGAAGCACAAGAAGAGATAGATAAAACAGTAAATACAAGTTCTAAAATATCGGTGCCAAGAGGCAAAATGTATGATCGATTTGGTAGAATAATCTTAGATAATGAACCACTTCGGGCAATAACTTACACTCCTCCTAAGGGTGGAGATACAGCAGATGACCGCTTAGATATTGCAAAAAAACTAGCTGAATTTATCGTTATTGGTGAAAATACTGATGAATCAAATGAATTAAATGAAATGGTCAAGGAGAGAGACAAAAAAGAATATTGGTATTTGCTAAACAAGAGTGAAGTTCGAGACCGCTTAACACCAGAACAATTGGAATTAAGTAACTCCGAGCAATATCAAGAAATGCTTGAAGAAATAACAACTGAAGATTTAGCTGAATTGGATTGGTCAGATTCACTTTTAAATATTATAGCAATCAAAAAAGAACTAGATAAGGCTTATGAGTTATCACCCCACGTAATTAAAGGTGAAGATGTCACCGAAGAAGAGTATGCAAAGGTATCCGAACATCTATACGATCTACCAGGTATTGATGCTTCGATAGACTGGAAAAGAAAAGTAGTTTATGGTAGTACCTTTAGAAGTTATATTGGAGGAATAACCTCATCAAATGAAGGTATCCCTAGTGAGAATAGAGACTTCTATCTAACTCGAGGTTACAGTCGTAACGATCGGGTCGGTGAAAGTGGATTAGAGCAACAATACGAGAGTATCTTACGGGGACGAAAAGAAGTGGTTCAATATACTACTGATAAATCAGGGAATATTGTTGGTTCCGAACCAGTTGTTGACGGCCAACGAGGAAGCGATTTAATATTGACCATTGATATGGAGCTACAACAAGCTGTCGATCAAATTGTTCAAGAGGAATTACAAACAGCAGTGGAAAAACATCCATATCAGAACAGATATTTAGAGGATGCTTTAGTTGCAATGATGAATCCAAAAACTGGTGAAGTTTTAGCGTTGTCAGGAGTAAGGCATAATAAAGAGACAAATGAATATGAAGATCATTCATTCCGGGTTATCTATGATGCCCACCGCCCAGGTTCAGCGATTAAAGGGGCTTCTGTGCTAGCGGGTTTAGATTCTGGAGTTATCTATCCAGGAGAACCTATTTATGATACATGTGTTAAGATTGCAGGAACACAACCTAAATGTTCTTGGATGAATTTAGGGTCAATTAATGATATTAACGCTCTCAAGCGCTCTTCCAACGTATATATGTTCCATATAGCGATGCGAATGGGTGGAGGAGTATATCGACATAATGATAAATTAAGAGGTTTTGATGATGATGGTTTTAGACTTATGCGAAACTATTTTAGTCAGTTTGGCTTAGGTGTGGAAACAGGTATTGATTTACCATATGAAGGAACTGGTTTCAAAGGGGATATTGAATTTAATGCTGCTGGTAAATTGATGGACTTTAACATTGGCCAGTTTGATACATTTACAACCCTTCAATTAGCTCAATATGCGTCAACAATTGCAAATGACGGCTATCGAGTTCGACCACATCTATTAAAAGAAGTGAGACAGCCTGTAGCCGATAAAAATGAACTTGGGCCAATAGCTCAATCAGTAAATACAGAGGTATTAAATAAGATTGAAATGGATGACGGATATATCGATCGTGTTCAAGAAGGCTTTAGAAGAGTTATGCAAGAAAATCAGGGTACTGCTGTTAATTACTTTGGAGAAGCACCCTATAACTCTTATAAACCTGCTGGGAAAACAGGTACAGCTGAGAATGAGATATATCAAGATGGTAGATTGGTAGCCCATGTAGAAAACCTTAGTTTGGTCGGTTATGCTCCGTACGATGATCCGGAAATTGCATTTGCTATAGTAGTTCCAAACAATGGTATTATTGAAGGCGGTGGCCAGCATCCAATAAACCATATGATAGGTAGAAAAATTTTAGATAAGTATTTTGAATTAAAAGCAGAAAGAGCTAAAAATGGGGTTAACCTAGAACTCAAGCAAGAAGCTGTTCAAGACAAGGATGCAGAAACAGAACAAGAATAATAAGTTAAAATCAAGCCTTGATAACATTCAGTTATCAAGGCTTTTTTATTTCACTATATATCTTAATTTGTTATAGAGAGAGTGTCATAAAGAGTAAATCTCTCTCGAAAGATTTGCACCTAATATATAAAAAGAAATTATTATCTCCATAGTGACATAATATTATTCAAATTTACAATTTCTTTACGTTCCCTTAACTGTAGCTTAAAACTAATTAGTTATGATGTATTTGTAGCTTGTTAAGTCAAGTTAAATACAAAAGCAAATCTTTAGGGGGAACTAGTCAAATGAAGAATTTGAAAGTATTTCTAATAGCTGCACTATTTGTTTTATCTATTGGATTGTTAACAGCATGTGGGACTGAAGAGGAAACAGGACAAAATGAAGACACGACTGAAGAAAATAACACTGCTGAAGGTAAGGAAACTGAAGTAGACAACGAACAAGAACTTTCAGGTGAGATTGCTTTAGATGGATCTTCAACTGTTTTACCGATCATGGAATTCTTGACATATGAATACAACCAAGTGAAGCCTGAAGTTGAAACTGCGCTTAATTCTTCTGGTTCTGGTGGTGGATTTAAGAAGTCTACAGTAGGAGAAATTGACTTTAGTAATGCATCTCGTCCAATTAAAGAAGAAGAAATCGCACTAGCCGGAGAAAATGGAATCGAACTTTATGAACTGGAGCTAGCTTACGATGGATTATCTGTAGTAGTTAGCCAAGAAAATGATTTTCTTGAAAATATAACAATTGATGAATTAAGAGAAATCTTTTTAGCTGAAAGTGGAAAAACAAAGTGGTCTGAAGTTAATTCTGAGTGGCCTGAAGAAGAAATCATAATTTACAGCCCTGGTCATGATTCTGGTACATTTGATTATTTTAATGAAGTAGTTTTAGAAGAAAATCCAATGAGAGAAGGAGAAGGTGTAACACTCTCTGAGGACGACAACACATTAGTAACGGGTATTTCAAGTGATCCATATGCAATCGGATTTTTCGGCTATGCTTACTATATTGCAAATGAAGATACTTTAAAAGTTTTAGGAATTGATAATGGTGATGGAAATCCAGTAAAACCTAATGGAGATACCATTCAAGATGGTTCTTACTCACCTCTTTCTAGACCATTATACACCTACGTGAACGTGGACTATTTGAAAGAGAAGCCGCAAGTACATGACTTTGCTGTCTATGCTTTAGAAAATGCTGGCGCAGCGGCTGAACAAGTAGGATATGTTGCTTTGCCGCAAGAAAAAATTCAGGAACAAATCAATGCAATTAATGAGTTGGCTGGTAAGTAATATTCTTCAAAACTTAATTTAGGATAAGGGTCAACCATTTAAAAAGGTTGACCCAACTCCGGTTTATAGAAAAGGGGTCATTTTGTGGATACACAACAGGAGCAAAACTATTCTGTTCAAGAAATGATAAATCAAAAAAAGAGTAATAAGAGCATCTTTAATACTACAGAGAAAATAGTACCTTTATTTCTTTTGCTTTGTGCAATTATTTCTGTATTAACTACCATAGGAATTTTATTTACTCTGTTAAGAGAATCTGTTACTTTTTTCTCAGATGTTTCATTGGCAGAATTTTATTTAGGCACACAATGGTCCCCTTGGTCTGGAAAATTTGGCGTATTTCCTTTAATTGCTGGAACCTTATTAGTTACCGCTATTGCAACTTGTGTTGCTTTGCCGATCGGAATAGCATCGGCAATTTATCTTAGCGAATATGCAAGTACTAGATCGAGGAAAGTCATCAAACCGATACTAGAAATATTGGCGGGTATTCCAACTGTTGTTTATGGTTTCTTTGCATTAACTTTTGTTACCCCAATTTTACAGGGGATATTCCCAGATTTAAAGATTTTTAACGCTTTAAGTGCAGGTATAGTAGTTGGAATTATGATTACACCTATGATTGCTTCATTATCTGAAGATGCGATGAATGCTGTACCGAATCGTTTGCGTGAAGGGGCATTAGCTCTCGGAGCAACAAAGCTTGAAGTAACATGGAAAGTGATCATCCCAGCGGCTTTATCCGGAATTGTCGCTTCCATTGTCCTTGCTGTTTCTCGTGCACTTGGTGAAACGATGATTGTTACCATTGCTGCTGGTGCTACTCCAAATTTAACGTTTAATCCGATGGAATCTATTCAGACATTAACAGCTTTCATTGTCCAAGGAGCAACAGGAGATACATCATACGGATCTACTATTTATTTTAGTATTTATGCGGTAGGTATTACCTTATTTATTTTCACATTTGCAATGAATTTATTCGCTCAATATATTTCCCGTAGATTTAGGGAGGATTACTAATGCAAACTAATACTTTTTCAATCAATCGGATGAGAAGAAGGGTAATTGTAAATCAAGTTTTTAAATATATTTTTATTTTTTCAATGTCATTAGCATTACTAGCGCTAGCACTACTAATTTATCGAATATTAAACCAAGGATTAGGTTCTTTAAATATAGATTTTCTAAGGCAATTTCCTGCGCCATATCCTGAAAAAGCTGGATTGTTTGCCGGAATTATGGGGTCACTATATCTGATGTTTCTTATAGCACCAATTTCAATTACTATAGGTGTTTCTACAGCATTGTATTTAGAGGAATACGCAGCGAAAAATAAATTTACAAGATTTATTCAAATTAACGTTCAAAATCTAGCGGGTGTTCCCTCAATTGTTTTCGGTTTATTAGGTCTAACATTTTTCGTGTATTTATTCAGTCTTGGATATACCCTAATTGCAGGAGCATTAACGATGAGTTTACTCATTTTGCCAGTTATTGTAGTTGCTTCACAAGAGGCAATACGTGCTGTACCTGAAGATATTAGAGCAGCATCAATTGCAATGGGTGCAACAAAGTGGCAGACAATATGGCGGATTGTTTTACCAGCTTCTATCCCTGGAATTTTAACAGGTTCGATATTAGCTTTATCCCGGGCCATCGGTGAAACAGCTCCACTAATTATTGTAGGTGCAGCAGCAGCAATTTATACGATTCCAGATTCATTGACTTCTAAATACACCGCAATGCCTATACAAATTTATAATTGGACGACTAGACCGCAAGAAGAATGGCAGTATTTAGCTGGAGCAGGAATTATTGTATTATTGATCATCCTTTTATTAATGAACTCCATTGCTATTTGGATCAGAAATAAATTTCAAAGTAGATATTAACAGAAAGAGGGTTTTAACTTATGGGAGTTGCTATGATGGATAAAAAATTCGTAAGTAATATCGTAGAAAATGATGAATATATCTTTAATATTGAAGATTTTAATTTATGGTACGGATCTAATCAGGCCATATATGGAGTTAACTTAACCATACCCAAAAATAAAATTACAGCTGTAATTGGTCCTTCAGGGTGTGGAAAATCAACACTATTAAAGACCTTGAATCGTATGAATGATATGATTCCTGGCGTCAAGACATCAGGTCAAATTTTGTATCAAGATCAAGACATTTTTAGAAAGAAACAAATGGTTGAAGAGTTGCGCACACAGGTTGGGATGGTTTTTCAAAAGCCTAACCCTTTCCCTAAATCTATTTATGAAAACATTGCCTATGGGCCAAGGATTCACGGGATTAAGAAAAAGAAAATTTTAGATGAAATTGTTGAAAAAAGCTTAAGAGGGGCTGCGATTTGGGATGAAGTAAAGGATAGGTTGAATCAAAATGCTTATAGTCTGTCTGGTGGCCAACAGCAAAGAGTATGTATTGCCAGATGCTTAGCAATCGAACCCAATGTACTATTAATGGATGAACCTACTTCAGCTTTAGATCCAATATCTACCTTGAAAATAGAAGAGTTAATTAAGGACTTAAAGGATAAATACACTATTATAATTGTTACTCATAACATGCAACAAGCAGCTAGAATATCAGATAAAACCGCTTTTATGTTAAACGGAGAATTAGTTGAATTTACTGATACCGACACTTTATTTTCGAATCCCAAGGATAAGAGAACAGAAGATTATATTACTGGTCGATTTGGTTAATCAAGAGAGAAGAGGGATATGAATGGCTGCAAGAGGACAATTTCAAGTAGAGCTAGATAAAATAAAAATATTAATTATTGAGTTGGCCCATGGTGCTGAAAAATCATTAAGTCAAGCAGTGGAAGCTCTATATAACTCTGATTTAGAACTGGCAAAGGAAGTTATTGCTTATGACAAATTGCTGGATAAGAAGGATTTAGAAATAAATGAAACAGCAATTTTGCTGATTGCTAAACAACAGCCTGTCGCTTCCGATTTAAGAAGGTTGATTGTCGCCATAAGAATTTCGTCTGATCTTGAGCGTATGGCGGATAATGCCAAAAATATAGCGAAATCGACAATTCACTTAGGAAAGGATCATGGGATAAAGATTCATAGCGAGCTGAAAGATATGAGGGATATTGCATTAAAAATGATTGATTTATCGATAAAAGCTTATGAGAATGAAGATATTACCCTAGCGAGAAAACTAGCTGAACTAGATGATTTGGTTGACGGCATGTATTCTAAAATACTGACTGAGTTATTGGAAGAAACTGCCACAGACCCACAAAAAATTCAACATATTATGCAGATGGCTTTTAGTGGCAGATATATTGAACGGTTTGGAGACCATGCTACAAATATTGGTGAAAATATTATGTATTTGGTAAAAGGAGAATCATTTAATCTAAATTAAATATTGGCCGCAAAGGGAAAAAACTTCCTGCGGCCAATATTTTCGTATATTATTTTTTATTTAAGTTATTTTAAACTTGAAAGATCAGAAATTCACCCAAATCAATCTTGTAGTTTCTTTTATTGGTTTGTAATTGTGTCAGCAATTTCTTTTTCAGACATGCCGTAATTTAGTTTGAACTCACCAACTTGAATCCTTGTACTATAATCGTTCTCAATAAGGTATGTTCTAAACGCTTCTTCATCTTCTATTAGTTGTATGGAGGCCAACTTGTCTATAATTGATTCCAGGCCCATACCTGACTCGATTTCTAGAGTGTGAGTAATATTTTCAGAAGTGGGCTTTTCAACAGTATCTTCCGATTCAAAATCGTCCGCAGGCTCATCAATATCACTAGCTTGGGTCTGATCTTCCTCGTCTTCATCTCCAGTAATTTCTGGTGGCTCTGTCAAAACAAGGTATCCGGAAGATTCAAGTGAAATAATCATTTCTTCTGTAGTCATTTTTACAGATTCAACAGGTTTTTTTAATGTATTATAATAAGTAGCACCCAAAAGTAAGGATGAACAAAGTAATCCTAAAGAAAACGCACGTATTGTTTGTTTCATTATAATTCCTCTATTTCTCAAATGAAAATTGTTTAATAATAGACTGCACATCGTATTCACTCAAATTGGTTTCTTTTGCAATCATTTGGACATCCAGCCCTTTATTATGCAGATGATTAATTTTCCTAAGTAGTGGTGTTTGGTTGTTATGCTTCTCAAAGGTTTCCACTTCACCTAGATTGGTAGTTAATAGCTCTTCTTCTAATATTTTTAACTTCTTTTTCATTTGATACGATTCCTGCATAGTAGATATAGAAAACTGTTCGATTTGATTCTCAATTTGTTTGAATCGATCATTCATGAAAAAAGATAAGATAAATAAAAGTAATGCAATAGTAATGATAGTAACTATAATGTAAATCACTTGTTTCCCTCCATTTAGTTTTCAATATTAGTTATAACATAGTTAGTAAAAACTTAAAACAACTCAGAGAAAAAGTTCTGTTTTTTTCGACAGTATGGAAAAGATAGCTTGAAATTACGAGCTATTTTTGATACTATTATTAAGTCTGAAAATGATAACAAAAAACTAGTTATTATTGATAAAGGTTTGGAGGGATAACCATGCGTGTAAATATCACATTAGCTTGTACTGAAACAGGTGACCGTAATTATATTACAACTAAAAATAAACGTAAACATCCAGAACGTTTAGAGCTTAAAAAATACAGCCCGCGTCTGAAGAAGCAAACGTTACATCGCGAGACTAAGTAAGTTAGTTTTTAAAACTGACAGTAAATGCCTTGCACAAAAACTCTTACCTAAATTTGGTAGGAGTTTTTATTATACTTTTTTTAACTGATTTTTTTATTTCAAGTCTTATTTTAAGGCTGCTTTCCAAAAATATTGTTTTGACAGAATATCTATAAACTGTGTCGTAACTAATATGTTGATTTGCGCTCCGGGCAGTCGCTTTCCGCGGGCAACGCTTCAACTTCCTCGGAAGAATACCACTTCCTGCGGGATTTTCAGCCGTCGCTTTTCCCGCTGGAGTCGACTGCCCTCCGCTTCAATCACCATCATATAAGTGGAGTTATTAACAGTACTAGCGCTGTAAATACACTAAGACTCATAAAAAAATACAAACCTCCACGCAATGATATTTTCAAATTAGTAAGTAGTGAAATTTTATGAAATTAACGTTTCTTGGGGTAACATCTTACTTGAACAGAAAACTACTTTAAGCTTCGGAAAAATGCGACACTCCTATGGGAAAGGAACAGTCTGAAGACCCCGCAACGAGCGTTTTTCTCGTGAGGAGGCTGAAGCGTTCACCATGGAAAGGGAGTGTTTTTCCGAAGCGATGGATGATCACTCATCCTATAGGGATAAGTCACGGTTACGACGCTTTTTATATCAACTGCGAATATTAAAAAGCAACAAAAACTACATAAACAGCCTATTTTAAATGTAAAGAGGTGTAACTTTGAAAAAGTCAGAATTAAGAAAACAATCTTTGGAATACGTTAAATCTCTTTCTAGTGTAGATAAACTGAGTACAGAGTTTAAATTAGAAAAATACTTGTTTCAAACACCTTATTGGAAAGAAGCTACATCTATTGGAATAACTATGTCCCGTAAACATGAATGGAACACAACTACAATTATTGAAACAGGATGGTCAGAAGGAAAAAAAATTTCTGTACCAAAGTGCTATCCAGACACTTCACAATTGATTTTCTATCAATTGGATACGTATAATCAATTGGAATCAGTGTATTTCAATCTATTAGAGCCTAACCCAGCACAATCAGTTGAAATTCATAAAAATGAGATAGATTTGATAATTGTCCCTGGATTGTTGTTCGATCATCAAGGCTATAGAATCGGATTTGGTGGAGGATATTATGATCGCTATTTAAGTGATTTTAATGGGGTAACTATTTCTCTCGCTAGTGATCAACAAGTTTTATCGGCTCTTCCGTATGACCGCTATGATATTCAAGTTCAACATCTTATTACAGAATCGGGAGTATTATTTTAGAATTTTTTCATTATCTAATCTTATGGTAACTACCCTTTTTTCTTTTAGCATATTTTTTAGAGAATTGTAGCAAACTAAAACTATGTTTAAGCAAGTAAAAGGGGTGAAATGGTTGAGGTTTTTTCTCTTATTAGGTACTCTTTATGTTGGTTTTACTGTGTTCTATAAATGGAGATATAAGATTCTCAATGCTTTATTGGCAATTAGAGTGTTAAGAAAACTGATTGTTAATGTGACAATGAACATGCCATATATTAGAGAGAAAATACTACCAAGTATTATAGGGCGTTCGGTGTAAAATCCGGACGTTTTTTTTTTTTTTAAATAAACAGCAAATAGCTTTTTAATTTGATTATCATGCTATGATGAGGTGGGAGGGGAAGACATGTACATTAAAGAAAGATATCTTTTCTTTCGCTTGGTAAACCAACTAGTGAGCAATCATGAATTTGAAATTTTACATACTGACAAAGCATCTAATGAAGTTTGGTTAAAAAAGAAAATAAGTGGTACGAGTAATGTTATAAGAATTGTCCACCGGGGTTTTGATTGGAGTAATCAGTTAAAGCGGGATAACTCTTTGGTTCTTAATAAAGTTAAAAAAATGAAAAGTTTTTTAATAGGCCGAACGATTCATATACATAATGTTTATATTGCGACGTACCCACCGGTTGATCAATGGGAGTCATTAAAAAATAGGGTTCAAGTAGAAAATAGAAATAAGGTAAGTATGACTGTTTATTATTTGGCTAGTGAGTCTGTTGAAAAAGAGACGGATCGTTTATTCCAGGAACTCGGTTTGTTAGAGAAGGAAATAACTTTTCCAGAAACTGAATTGGAAATGGACCAAATGACTTATTACCTAGAAACAAAATTGACTAGTATATATGAAACAGAACTACGAGAATCTAAGGAACTATTTACTAAAGGCAAACCATTCGTCACATATGTATTTTTAATTGTTAACGTTCTCTTATTCACCCTGCTAGAAATGATTGGATCTAGCACATCTTTATCCACACTTATTAAGTTTGGAGCAAAATATAACCCTAATATTATTGAAGGGGAATGGTGGAGGATTATTTCTTCTATGTTCCTTCATATTGGGTTGCTACACCTGTTTATGAACATGTTGGCTCTTTATTATGTTGGGACAGCAGTTGAACGAATTTACGGAAACATCCGCTTTATTATCATTTATTTTTTGGCGGGTATTGTTGGGGGAATAGCAAGCTTCGCATTTAATCCGCAAATTGCAGCAGGAGCATCGGGAGCAATTTTTGGTCTTTTGGGAGCACTACTTTTCTTTGGTGTTAATTATAAAAAAGTTTTCTTCCAAACCATGGGATGGAACTTGTTGTTTGTCATTGGATTAAATATCGTATTTGGACTAACTGTCCCACAAATTGACAATAGTGCACATTTAGGAGGATTATTTGGAGGGTTTATTGCATCATCTATCGTTTTCTTTCCAAAGAAAGGCAAAAAGATTGTTCAGGTTTCTTCCACAGTAGTTTATTTGGTTATTATTTGCTTTTTGGTATATTTTGGATTATCTAATACTTCAAATCATTCTAGTGGTGCAATCCAGTTACAAGTTAGTCAGGAATTACTTCAAGACGAAAAATATGAAGAAGCAATCTTAATAATCACTAAAGGGCTAAAAACTTCAAATGAATTTAAAGCAGAATTATTATATTACCAATCAATTGCCTTTATAAACACAGATAATCCAGTTGAAGCCATAAAAAGTCTGGAATCAGCAGTTAAAGAGAAAAAAAACTTTTCTGAGGCACATTATAAGTTAGCACAAGTCTATTGGCAGGAAGGAAATCTCGAAAATGCGAAAGAAAATGCAAAAATAGCATTTGAACTTAATCCAAATGACGAAGGTATTTCTGAGTTACATCAATTGCTATTTTCTGTTGAAGAGTAATATTGTATTAATTGTTGTTTTTCTCCACTCTGATCTTCATATAATACAATTAGATGGTGGCCTTGCTTAGAAAATAGAACGATTGGAATAAAGCTTTTAACTGGTTGTTCATTTCTAGAAATTCCTAAAATATAATTTTTATAAAGACCCTCCCACAATTGTCCGATTACTTGTTGTGTTTTTGCTTTGCTTAAAGTTGGTATCGGTTTTGATTGATAGACATGTAAGTTTGTTAGTGGAACAACATTATACTTAGACTGAGGGATCTCAAAGAATTCTATAAGTTGCTTCCAATGATATGTAAGTTGTTGATTCGTTGCGTGATCTAAAGTGTGCTTCCATTCTTCCTGGTTAGAGCTAATAGGTTGATCAAATGATTCAAGAGCACTGTGTGGGGAATCAATTACATACAATTCATCATAAGACATAGAGTTAATACTTTTTATCTCATCGTCCGCATAGTGAATTTCGCCATGGTGAAAGGATATTGCCTGAAAGTGACTACTATCTTCCCCGTGAATAGATGATTTTAATTGAATGTCTTGTTCATTTTCTTTCCACTTACTTAAAATTCCCTTTAAACGACCATCAGAATACAGTAATGACACATCCTGTCTTAAATATATTGGACTATCTAATTGTGATATAACCGTCCAGTTTACGTCATACTCATCTTGGTCTGTCTCAGACAACAGACTTAAATCTGTGTCATATGTAGTGAAATCTACATTTTGATCAATAGGAAAATGTTTAACAACAGCTACATCACTTTTTTGAAAAAAAGAAAGTGCAAGTAGAAGAGAGCACAATACAACAGTAAACAAAACAGTTATTGTTTTTTTCATTTCTTCTAACTCCTTTTTTAACTCATTTAAACCTACCTAAGATGATAATCTTTAATGAGAAAACTAATTAATAAATTATATATGTTGCTTGTCTGATATATATGAAAAAGGAGTAGAAATATTATTAACTATGGAGTTTGATTGATTTTTTGTAATAAGTTATTCTTCATGAATTTAATTTAATGTTTAGGCACAACCTAATGCTATAAGTATTTAGTATAGGGTGAGAGCATGGAAAAAAAGTCGCGACCAATGTATCAAAGTTATCAACAGAATATAGAGTATATGCGAGAACGACTAGGAGTAGATAAAAGCTTCGATGTCATTCAGTTAGATCTTGAATATGCAAATCGCAAAATGACTATGTTTATGATTGATGGCTTTGTAAAAGATGACATATTACATTTGTTAATGAAGTTTTTGTCGAAAATCGAACCAGAACAATTGGAACCAGAGCCACTAGAAAAGTTAATGAAGACTTATATACCTTATGTCGAACTGGACAAGGTAGATGACCTGGATGTTGCAACAGATACCGTCTTAGCAGGTCCAACAGCACTTGTTATTGAAGGCATTAATCAAATTATAGTAATTGATGCTCGTACTTATCCTGTTCGAGGTCCACAGGAACCTGATTTGGAACGAGTGGTCAGAGGCTCAAGGGATGGTTATGTTGAAACGATAGTTTTTAATACAGCATTAACCAGGAGACGTATAAGAGATCGATCATTAAGAATGGAATATCTAAGTATTGGTAGAAGGTCAAAAACGGATGTTTGTGTTTGTTATATTGAAGATATTGCTGATATTGAAAAAGTAAATTCATTAAAGGACCACCTAAAGAAAATTGATACTGATGGTTTACCAATGGCAGAAAAAACAATTGAAGAGTTTTTAGGTGGGCGACATTGGAATCCTTATCCAACTATTCGTTATACGGAAAGACCTGATACTGCAGCTGCTCATCTCTATGAAGGTCATATAATAGTAATAATAGATGGATCACCAAGTGTAATGATTACACCAGCCACTTATTGGCATCATTTACAACATGCAGAAGAATATCGACAGAAGCCATTAGTGGGTGCATATTTAAGGTGGGTCCGGTTCATTGCAGTTATTTCCTCTATTTTTATTTTGCCTTTGTATTATTTGTTTTCGGTAAATCCTGATTTACTTCCGGGTACCTTAGAATTTGTAGGACCAAATGAGACCGGTGAAATTCCTTTGTTTTTACAGTTTCTAATTGCTGAAGTGGGAATAGATATGCTTCGTATGGCAGCCATACATACGCCAACAGCTTTGGCAACAGCTCTTGGTCTTGTAGCAGCTATTCTGATTGGGCAGGTTGCTGTAGAAGTAGGTTTATTTTCTAATGAAGTTGTCTTATATTTAGCAGTAGCAGCTATTGGAACTTTTGCCACACCAAGCTATGAATTGAGTTTAGCAAATCGAATTGTAAGAGTTCTTTTGCTTATCGTGACAGCAAGTTTTGGAGTTGCTGGTTATGTCGTAGGAATAACAGTATGGATCTTTTATTTAATGAGAATGAATTCTTTTCAAACCGGTTACCTATGGCCGTTCATGCCATTCGCACCAAAATCCTTCTTAGATATTTTTATTAGAACTCCAATTCCGCTGAAAAGTAGTAGACCAAAATTTCTTAATCCACAAGATCCAGATCGATAATCGATCTGGATCTTTTTTATAATTAAGAAAGACTAACATTCTGGGGAATACTACAGTTAATTATTTATTTTCTTTGTATCCATTGCTATAATGGTATTGGTGATAAAATGAAAACAATATATGACGTTCAACAATTGCTAAAGAAATTTGGGACTATTATTTATATAGGGGATCGTTTGGCAGATCTTGAGATGATGGAAGACGAGATTAAAGAATTATTTCAATCACAATGTATTGAGACTAAAGATTATCAGATGGCTATATTACTTCTAAGACAAGAAGTAGCTGGAGTACGTGAAGCAATGAGGAGAGATTAAAATGAATAAAGATTATTTCATTGGAGTAGATATTGGGGGAACAACTGTTAAGATAGCTATTATTAATAATATTGGAGATATTTTGAATAAGTGGGAAATTCTGACGAACAAGGATAATAGTGGGGCTTCAATCCCTAACGATATTTGGATATCTTTAGATGAAAATTTAGGTGAATTGCATATAGATAAAAATCAAATCCACGGAATTGGTGTGGGTGCACCAGGATTTGTTGATACTGAAACAGGTAATGTATCATTAGCAGTAAATATTGGTTGGAAAGACTTTGACTTAGGTCCACAACTGGAGAAGCTTTCAAACCTTCCAGTCTTTGTAGACAATGATGCTAATATCGCTGCCTTAGGGGAAAATTGGAAAGGTGCCGGCAACTTAGCAGATTTTTTAATCGCTGTTACCTTGGGAACTGGAGTCGGTGGTGGGATCATTGCAAATGGTAAGATAATTAATGGGTTTAATGGTACTGCGGGTGAAATAGGTCATCTAACTGTTGAACCAGGGGGAGCTCCTTGTAATTGCGGGAGAAGAGGCTGTCTAGAAACAATAGCTTCGGCAACAGGTATTGTCCGTCAAGCAAACAATGTACTTAATACAGAATCTAATTCAATGATAAAAGAACATTACAAGCTTCATGGAGAAATAACTGCTAAAGATGTATTTGATTTAGCTAAAAAAGGAGATAGTCAAGCTAGTGAGATAGTTGAAAAAATTACAGACTTTCTAGGGTTAGCAATTGCTAATGCTGCTACTTTAATTAATCCTTCTAAGATTGTTATAGGTGGTGGAGTGTCTAAGGCGGGAGCTCAGTTGTTAGTTCCACTTAGGCAATCTTTCACTAATTATGCTCTTCCTAGAATTAGTGAAGAGTGCGAATTTGTTATCGCTCAATTAGGAAACGATGCAGGTGTGATAGGTGGAGCTTATTTAGTGAAAAATCAAGTTGTTACTTTATAAAAATAAAGATTGTTAAATGAGTGATAGTATTTTATAATGAAAGTCTGTTCAAGTTTTGTTTTAAGCTTAAATTCATTAATCACTATAAAAAATAATCCCTTATTATGGGTTTATTTTTTTTCGAAGCAATAGATCATAATTAAATAAATCACTACTAAAATGAAACTTTTCTGTTCGCTTTAACGTCATAGTAGTAGTGGTTTTTTTTATTCCACAAAGTAAACTATTAGATAGCAGTGTAAAGTACAATTGATTAACACAAAGGGTTAGGAGGAAAACAATGTCATTAAGACGGTTTCAGATACCACCATTATATATACTTGCTAGTATTCTATTTGGCATAAAAACATACATTGTGTATCGCTTTATGTTTAATATATCGATAGAAAATATAATGCAAGAGTTTATCCTATTGATTAACCCATTCGCTTCTGCATTTTTATTCTTGGCACTAAGCGTTTGGTTTAAAAATAAACGACAGATGAAATTTTTACGATTTGCTACATTGATGGGTACTTTAATTTTATTTCTAAATCTTGTTTTTTATCGGAACTTTACTGATTTTATTACCATCCCAGTACTTTTTCAGGGAAGTAACGCTGCAGATCTAGGATCAAGTTTCTTTTCACTCATCAATCCTACAGATATTTTCTTGTTATTGGATGTAGCAATTGTTTGGTTTTTAAGCAAAAGATACGAAAGCCATGTGGCAACGACCTATAATAAAAGAGCAAAAACAATTGCATTAAGTGCTTCAATTTTATTCCTACTGGGGAATTATGTTCTAGCAGAAATTGAAAGACCACAGTTATTACAGCGGACATTTGATCGTGAATATTTAGTTAAAAATATTGGACTGTTTAATTATCATGTTTATGACACTGTACTACACTCTAAATCAAAGGCGCAACGTGTTTTTGCTGATGGAAACGAAATGCCTGACATAGAAAAATATGTTGAACAAAATGCCACTAGCAAAGAAGAGTCTAAGCTATTTGGTATAGCCGAAGGCAAAAACGTCATTCTAATATCATTAGAATCCATGCAGAGTTTTGTTATAAATAATACAGTTAATGGTGAGGAAGTAACACCGTTCATGAATGATTTGATCGATGATAGTTATTATTTTGAAAACTTCTATCATCAAACAGAACAGGGTAAAACTTCAGATCATGAGTTTTTAATTGATAATTCATTGTATCCATTACCAAGGGGAGCCGTGTTTTTTACACACGGTCAAAATGAATACAACTCAACTCCTGATATCCTTAAAGAAAATGGCTATTACTCGGCAGTATTTCATGCCAATAATAAAAGTTTTTGGAATCGTGATGTAATGTATGAAAACTTAGGCTATGATCACTTTTATGAACAAAGTGCTTATGAAATTACGGATGAAAATTCAATTGGCTGGGGACTAAAAGATAAATCTTTTTTTGAGCAGTCTATAAAGTATCTACAATCGTTACCAGAACCATATTATTCAAGATTTATCACATTAACAAACCATTACCCATTTGAATTAGGTGAAGAAGATGCTTCTATTGAACAATACGACTCAAATTCCAGGACACTTAATCAGTATTTCCAAACTGCTCGATATACTGATGAAGCATTAGAACAGTTTTTTGCCCAATTAAAAGAGTCAGGAGTATATGAAGACTCAATCATTGTTATAATGGGAGACCATTATGGAATAAGTGATTTTCACAATAAAGCAATGAGTATGTATTTAAATAAAGAGGAAATAACACCATACGATCATGTTCAATTACAAAAGGTTCCATTCTTTATTCATATACCCGGACAAGAAGGAAAGTTAATGTCTAAAATCTCTGGTCAAATAGATGTAAAACCAACCTTATTACATCTTCTTGGAATTGAAAACAAAGATGATATCTCATTTGGTACAGATTTATTTACTGATGATCGAAAAGAATTTGTAGCTTTACGAGATGGGAGTTTCATTAGTGATGACTACGTTTATTCTAAAGATCAATGTTTTGATCGAACCACAGGAGAACTGCTTTTTTCAAAGAGCGTAGTTGAGACTGAAGATACTGGTGAGAATGTTTGTCAGCCGATAAATGACATGGTGCAAAAAGAACTATCCTATTCTGATCAAATTATCTACGGTGATTTGTTTAGATTCTATAAAATAAATAATAATTAAATAAAAAAAACCATCAATTAGCTTGCTAGTTGATGGTTTTTTTATAGGCAATAGTTTTTTTGCGTTTAATATCCTGTGAAATTCCAGTCTAATTATCCGCCTAATATTATAGTTAGACTGGAATATAATGTTAAAATATTTTTATAAAAGTTACTGTGCTTGTTTGTTCAAGTAGAACTTAATTAGCATTATATTGAGGTGACTGATTATAAATGCCTTACTAATTATTCTGTTTTATGTTTTTGCTATCCCTTTTTCCGTATTTTTACATGAGCTTGGTCATGCCATAGGAATAATTGTAGTGAAAAGGGATATCGTTGCCAAGGTCTATCTTGGTCCTAATTTCGAAAGTAATTAAAAAAGATTTCAGATTGGTAGAATACATTTTCATATAATATGGGCTTATTATGGTTTTTGTTCTCACTCCACTGACAGTTATTTGTCTCCACTTCAGAACGTAATAATAGCCTTAGGAGGCCCATTGGTATCTCTTCTATTAGCATTTTCCTATTCATTCTATCCAGGAATTCTTTTTTAATGAAATAAGTTACTTTTGAAATGGCTGTTCTCTCTTAAACTTAATAAATTTCCTTGTTACTGTTATACCGATTAAATATCCTAGTTGGTGGAAGCCCTATGGTGGATATCCTTCAGACGGTTATAGAGTAGTAAAAGAATTAAAAGTCTAAAAGACTAACTCTTATTTTTCTTGAATTAAGGACCATATATTTTAGACATGTGAAACGTAAGTCTATTGAATCCAAAATCATGAAGTAGTCAAATGGAACTATAATTCCTTTTAAATTAAACCAAGGATTGAGCTAAGGAAGAGATTATAATGAAACATTTTAGTAGGGATTTCGTATATAAAATGAGGGATGTGATGAGATGATGTTAAAAAATATAGTTTGGTCAATTATTACTTTTTTTACAATACTTATTATTAATTGGGGAGTAGCATTCTCTTTAAATGCAGAATTTATTGAATACTCTTTTTTAACTGGGCTTGGGGTCGTAGTGATCGTGTGGTTTTTTAATTCAACCGGGGGGATAGGTTCTAATAGCGTTAGAGTGAAAACACAAGCTCAAACTGGTATAAAAGTTGATGAGGAAAAAAAGTCTTTTAATCCGACTGTTGCATTTTACACTGCTGCAGTTTACACATTGATATCATTAATATTAACGATATTTTATTTTAAAGATTATTTTATAAGTTGATATTTCTACAGTTATAATTGGTAATCTTTTTCAACAAACATTAGGATAATAAAGACAATAATAACTTTAAGGGTGATTATATGAAAAAATTCTTACTAGGATTAGGCATTTTTATTATTGTATCACTTATTTCATTATTTGCAGCAAACGCTTCAATAGTTATAAATATTAGTGGAGTTATAGGTTTGATAGGAATAGTTGTTGCGGGTTTTTTAAAAACAGGATTTTCTGGAAGGAATTCCTCACCGCTCGGAAACTCAGCGATTATCGAATTGGATGAAAAGCTAAATTTATCAAGTACATTGTTTCTAATTGCCTTACCTAATTTACTTGGTTCACTTTTACTACTTTTATTTTTTAAGTAGTAACCTCTATAATAAGTGAAGAAGTTAATTTGAGAGGCATTAATTCTTTTAACTTAATCTTTCTTAACTCAAATTTGTAAAATATAGAAAAATTATAAAAACTGTTAATTCGTTTCTAATTCTTAAGCTAGAACAGTAATCTTGGAAAAAACATAATCAAGCTCTCAGTTCAGGTAAGATTTTGGTTTTAAATTACAAATCTAATTAATAATTGCAGTATGGCGATGCTGCAATTATTTTAAAGTCGAACAGTTACACGTTGTAGGGGCTTTTGTAGAGCCAATAAAAAATCCTTTACCATATAGTAGGGAAAGGATTTATAAATATTTAAGTTATTGGAACAATGGAGAGAAAAGTGTCATAATTGAAAACCAGCCAAATACTAGTGTGGAAGCACCTGCAAAAGCGACTGCAAAGAAGTTCTTAGTTTTAAGTTCTCTCAATACTGCAATAGCACATAAAATTGCTACAACTAAAAAGATTATTGCCAATTCCATTATTCTCAACCTCCTTGAAAAAGTCTTCCCAGTATTGTAATTGGGACTAATATTTATTAATATGTAGTAGATATAATCACATCATACATTCTAAAACAAAATAGTTGATTTGTCGAGTTTAAAAATAGAATAATCTTATTTAAAAAAGGAGCACGGTTATGAATATAAAAAAGATGTCACTAGGTCCATTAGGAACAAATTGTTACATAGTGTCTGAAACAAATAGTGCGATTATATTTGATCCTGGCGGAGAACCCGAAAAGATCATTACCTACCTTGAGGGTGAAAATTTAAACCCAAAGGCAATATTGTTAACTCATGCTCACTTTGATCATATTGGTGCTGTTGATCACGTACGAGATTATTATAACATACCGGTCTATGTCCATGAGCTTGAGGATAAATGGCTAGGCAATCCAAACTTAAATGGTTCAGCTTTGTTCCCCTTAGGTGAAATTAAGTCGAGAGAACCTGATTTTACTTTAGAAATTGGCGAAATGGTCATTAATGATTTTCATTTCGAAGTTAAACACACACCTGGACATTCCCCGGGTGGAGTTATATTTATCTTTGACAAGCAAGGTTTCGTTATCGCAGGAGATAGCCTATTTAAACTAGGAATAGGTCGTACAGATCTGCCAGGAGGTAATCATGAGCAATTACTCAATAGCATTAGAGAATGTATATTTACGCTAGATGATGCTCTTATCGTTTATCCAGGCCATGGTGAGGATACAACAATTAAAACAGAACGTTCTCAAAATCCCTTTTTGAATATCTAAAAACAGCTTTCTTTAAAAAGGGATTTTAGTATAGTACTTAGATTCATTAGTTAGAGTATCTGTAGCTAATCTTTTATCCTGAAAACTTTAAACGACATTAATACAAAGACTCTAATCATTTGATTAGAGTCTTTGTATTAATGTCCAAATCCGGGAACTAGTATGAAGTTTGAATAGTAGGTAAATCCAACAAAAAATATAGTGCAATATGCACCAAATAAGTACATATACATTCTCTCAGATAAATTTAAGAATCCTACTCCTAGGAAGAAAACAGTTTGGGCCAAAAATAGAAAGGCCATGCTTTGCATATCTCCAACAAAAAACATTACAGAAAATATTCCTGTCCAAAAAGCAAGCATTCTAAACGTTCTATCCATACTTTCCCCTCCTTTTCAAAAGGTATGTATCATCGCTATTGCTATTATATACGAGGAAAAAGAGAATGTAAAATTAATCTTCACCCAAAAAGCATATTTTTTTAACTATAATTAAATTTAAACTGGGCTAGCTGGAATCGAACCAACGAATGACGGAATCAAAATCCGCTGCCTTACCGCTTGGCTATAGCCCATTAAAGGATTACATGTAGTATCGTTTACCTTATATCAGAATTTATACATGGATAGATAACTTTAATTTAATGGTATATTCGTTACTGTGGTGTGTATGCTATTTTCTGATGTGGTAATATTGAATTCGACTGTGACACTTGACTGATTAGCTAATAATACTATAATTTTCACGGTACCATATGGAAAGGTGTACGTATATTGATCTAGAGTACTAATAGAAGAACTTTGGGACGGTAGTTCTTGCTTTATTTGGGCTTTCCCCATTTGAAACAGTGTTTCTATCTTTAATTGTTCCTCATCATAATGTGTCATTTTTATATTATTTTGATATATCTGTATACTCCCAGTTATACTTACTAGTACCAGAACCGCTATAAATGCTACATAGGGAAAGATGAATCCATTTTTATTAGAAAGTTTTCTAATACGTAAAACTGAATGTCTTCTCATATGTGTCTCCTTCAAGTGTTGTAACTTCAATCTTTATTCCATTTGATATTGGTTTAATCAAAAATTCTTTGATGTCACGTACTAAAACTTCATGGCCTTGACCAGCAACTCTTCTTCTAACTAAAGATTGATATTTCTCAATTGTTACTATCTCACCATTACCTTTCTGTATATTTACTATAGAATTTACTGTGGAATATGATACAGCTGAATGAAATTCCACGTTAACGAAATGAAAAAACTGTCTAATAGATATTTCTTCATAATATGATTCTTGTTCTATAGAGTTGAGGATAAAAGGGAGGAGAGGTAGGGTAATAAAAATAATCGATAAGGATAACAACAAAGAGACAAGGGTAAAGCCTTTATTATTGCGGGAGTCCATACAAGCAAAAATTCTCCAATCTATTTTTTTCATTGGTCCAGTCAGCACACCCTTTCACCAAATTATCCTCAAGCTTAAATGTAAACGTAATATTCCTATTAGTGACAATTCTTTGCTGCGTAATAGGCATTTGATCCAATTCTGATATCGATAAATATAATTGCAGATTATCATGTAATCTGGAATGGATTTCTCTTCGTTGGCTTAAAACATGTTCTTCCATTTTGACTTGATATAAAATAGGTATAAATGTCAAGATTACTGTAAGAACTATAGTTATTGAAGCCAATGCTTCAATTAATAAAAAGCCTTTTGAATTAGTATTCAACAACATAATTCCTACCTTTACCGAAAGGGAAATAAACGTCGTATTGAGAATCATCGGTTTTTATGGTAAACATACCAGGATTTTTTATCGTTCCGCTATATGTGTAAGAAATCGGCATGGAGAGTGTTACTAGTTGGATATGCCAGTTATTAGGTATATCTCGTTTAACTATTGTCTTTCCTGTTCCTGCCCTTCTAATTATATAATTATGCTGGTCGGGTTGAATGGTTAGATACAACATTTCTCTTTTAATGAAAGTGATTTGTTGCATATGCAACAAATCACTTTGAAATAATCGGAAAAATTGTTCTTTTTGATAGTTTTGCAATATGTTGGTGTGAATAATGGAACCGATAGACAAAAGTAGAAGAGAAGCACTTAGTACTACAAGTACTTCCAGTAATGTAAAGCCTTTAGCGTTTTTCATTATTCAATGATGTTATCTACAATAGTGATGACACCATCTGTAGACAACTCAATTTTTTTCGTTCCATTAGAACATATATTTGTTTTTAGATAGTTAGAATTTATTAATGTATCAACATTGGCCGGTTTCTGTCCGTTTTCAATTTCGTAGGCCTGTACTTGACTTTCGGTCATTTGAGCAAGAGCTTTGCACCCATTATTTTGAACCTGGGTATTCTTTTCTGCCAGATTTGGTACTAGTAATATAAGCAGTGTACTTATTATTGTTAATACAATTAACATTTCTATTAATGTGAATCCCTTTTGATTTTTCATTATTGACCCCTCAATTCTTTAGATAGATTGTATTAATTGAAACATAGGAAGCATTAACGATAGATAGATGAAAATAATTAGACCTGCCATTAATACAAAGAAAATTGGTTGAATAAGTGATAATGATGTTTTAATCTTATCTTGTATTTGATCCATTAAAAAACCAGAATAGATACTTAGATCCTTTTCTAGCGCTTGATTATTAATGTTATCCTGAAATATAGTTGATAGTTCTTTTTCAAACAATAAAAAAGACGAGAGTACCTCAGAAAGACTATAACCCTTTTCCACATCCCTAATGATGAGACTTGAGTAGTAGGATATAATCAACAATTGTGACTGACTATTTAATGTTTGAAAGGCTTCTTTTAATGTTGATCCTGCTTTTAATAAAGAACTTAAATGTAAAGAAAAGAGAAACGTTGTATTTAATCTCATAAAGCTTCTTACAATTGGTATAAAATTATAGATTTGTATCTTTATGCGGGTTTCTAGTTTTGATTTTGCCAGTTGCCATACGAGGACAGTGAATATGATGATTAAAATACTAATTAACAAGGAATTGAAAAGGATAGTTACAACGGATATCGATAGATTTGTAATCGCGGAAGAATTGCTTATAGAGGAAAACAGCTGAAGAAACGATGGGTACACAGATGTTTTTACAAAATATAATAGAACTAGAATTAATATAAGTAATCCAAATGGGTATCTTGATGTCTGCTGGAATTTCTTCATATAATCAATTTGTTGTTTCAACATGATACAACAATGATTTAGTGTTCCTTCTAAATCACTATTAGAATTTGAAAAATACATAAATGATACAACCTTTTCATTGAAATTTGCATGGTTTAATGCTTCATCAATCGAGGCGCCTTCAATTAAGCTGTTATATATTCGCTCGGTGTAAAAAGCCCATCTACGATCCCAATTTAATACTTCTAAAGCATGAAGGAGTGTATATCCATTGTTAAGTAGTTGACTCAACCGATATAAAAAATTGTGTTGATCCTTTAGAGAGAGTTTCTTTTTATTTATTACCCATGTTAAAAATTTCCTTCGTTGCGAATCCATAAGCAAAGGCTTTCCTCCTTAATTGGTCAAAGGAATAAAAGTCATTATTCATTGTTATTGATCCATTACTAATTACCTGTTGTAGAGATTGGTTGTCTAAAAGCTCCAAAATAGCTGCTCTTGATGGGAGAAAATCATTCGTTTTAATGGGTAGTAGTTGAAGAGATGCAACTGCAATTAAGCTTTGCTCAAGGTCTGTTTTTTTAATTCCCATCTCCAATAGTCGATGAATGGTTCCAACGGCATCTTTTGCGTGGAGAGTGCTTAAAACGAGGTGACCGGTGTACGAAGCGTGGAATGCAAAATGAGCCGTTTCTCTGTCACGAATTTCACCCACCATTAAAATATCCGGATCGTGTCGAAGTGCCGCTTTTAAACCAGCATTGTAACTAATTCCAGCCCGTTCATTAACCTGCACTTGAAGAATGTTACTCATTTCCTTTTCGATAGGGTCTTCAAGGGTAATGGTTTGGAAGGATTGTTCTTGTAATAAAGACTGAAGTAGTGCATACAGAGTTGTCGTTTTGCCACTTCCAGTTGGTCCAGTAAACAAAATAATACCTGCTCGTTTGGAAATCCAACTTTTTATTTTTGTTAGTTGGTTTGGAAACAGAAAAAGTTGTTCAAGTTGGCGGGCTTCATTTTGAGGTAGAATTCTAATCGCCAGACTTTCAGATATGTTCAGGGGAAGAGTAGAAAGGCGTAGTGAGAATTGCAAGTGGTGTGTTTGAAACGAAATGGTACCATGTTGGGGTTTTCGCTTTTCACCGATGTCCATACCAGAGGAAAATTTATAATAAGCTAACAATGTTTCAAATTGTTTTTGGGGTATATTTTGATGAATGATCCTCTTTCCATGGACTCTAAAGTAGATTTCTGTTTTATGGGTGGATGGACAAAAGTGAATGTCGGACGCAGTGGCTTGAATAGCGGATAGAAGAAGATTTTTCGAGAAAATTGCAGCGGGATTCAACCTAAATATCACCTCTTTTCTAGTTCATGGTACAATATTCGACAGTGAGTTACAAAAAACCTTCAAAGAAAATAAAAAATTTTATTGAAGTTTTAAATTAAGGTAAAAGTTGGGAGGATAAAAAAGTGAAATCAATTTTTCTAATTGGATTTATGGGTAGTGGAAAATCAAGTGTAGCTCAGCATTTAGCAAACAGGTTAAATTTTCAATTAAAGGATATGGATAGCATCATTGAGTCGGAGTATAATACTAAGATTTCAGCCATTTTCGAACGAGAAGGAGAAGCTACTTTTCGGAACTATGAAACAGCCTTATTGAAAAAGTTACCGGTTGAAAATGCAATAATCTCTACTGGTGGAGGGGTTGTTGAAAGAGAGGAAAATATAGTCTGGATGAAAGAACATGGATTAGTTGTCTATTTAGAAACTTCATGGAAAGAAATTGTAACACGTTTAAAAAACGACACCTTAAGACCCCTATGGAATCAGAAAGGAAACGATAAAAAGGAATTATATAACAGTAGATTGATGAAGTATAGTGAAGTTTCATTACATACTGTACGGACGGACCGCAGGCTACCAGAAGATATTGCAAGTGAGATTTATCGACTGGTCCAGCAAAAATATTAATCGACGATGTTTTATATTTTTTTTAGTCTATAGTGTCGATGAAATCCTAACACCGATAATATGAATAACCTGAATTATTATGGTTAAACTAGACATATATACTAGTTGAGGTGATATCTATGTCTGGTAATGACTATGTTAAGTTTATGACACAAGAGATTGTTAAATATATGGATACTCCACATGAAGAACGAAAAAAGAAAAAAAATCAACGAAGTAACAACAAAAATACTTTTTCCGGTCGTTGGTTTGGATTGTTACCATTCGCTTTTAAATTATTAGTTAAAAAGAAAAAGTAATAGCAGGCATCCATTTCCGTGGACCTGCTATTTTTTTCTTTTTATGGACTAATTATTTTTATCGGGCTATTTTACCCTAAAATTGCTAATATATTTCACTGTAAATGCTCATTTATGATTCGTATAGAAGAAGCATGAGACAAGTAGAAAATCCCTCCGTTAACCACCTCGATATTTATTTGAGGCTTAAATCTATTTTTTAAGTCTATAAGTTCCTGATCTTTTCTACTTATCAAATCAGGATGATCATCATTAACATTCTCATAAAAATGTTCTAATAATTTTTGTTCTTCCTCTAGATGATGCCAAGATTCCTGTGCCCAGGTATGATCGATATCTTGGAGGTAGTTCTCAATATATTGGATTATTCTTTGATATCCACTCTTAAGGCGAATAAGGGGAGTAATTGTGTAACAAAAATCCGGGATGGAAGACTGTAAGGATAACACCTCTAGTTCGTCCATAATTTGAGTAATCATTGCTCCATTAATTAACTGTAATCCCATTGATTTAATCTCATCTTTCTTGTGTTTACCTGTGTAGCTAATTCTAATATTTAGAACCAACCACGGAACAAGTGGCGTTCTTAATTCTGTTGTAACTCGTTCAAAGATTTTTGTGAATTTCCCTTGTGAAATAAGAGTGTTAAAAATTTGGTGAAGTCTAGGACTACCAAAATGAACCCATTCC
This sequence comes from Aquibacillus halophilus, assembly GCF_009649745.1. GTDB lineage: Bacteria > Bacillota > Bacilli > Bacillales > Amphibacillaceae > Aquibacillus > Aquibacillus halophilus. The sequence continues at coordinate 349,102 of NZ_WJNG01000007.1, forward strand.
CCTTCTTCATCCCGACGGTTTGGGTTTGTAATGAAGGAAACTTTCATTGGCTCTCCTGGGTATCCTAGTGTTTTTACGTACTGCCAGTAAAATGGTCGGTTCATCAGTAATTCATCCATTTTATCGGTTAACTGAATACTCAATTTCCCATTATAATTTTCAATTATGTCACATTGATTTGCGGTGAAGTAATCTGTTAAGAAATCATGAAGATTCTCGAGTGCCATTTCACGCCTCCTCTGCTTGCTGTTCCTGTGCGTAAGAAATAACGGAAGAAAGGTTTTCTAGTTTTATTTTCACTTCTCCGTCAGTTGAGGATTCTTTGAAAATTGTTTCTATTTCTTTTTCAACATCACCAATCTCGAGTTCAGATAATATGGCATCTAAATTCCCAACAACCCGTTCGAAGAGCTTGATTTTTTCATATAATAAATTCATAACATGTTCTTCCATCGTATTTTTAATAGCAAAATTGTATATATTTACATCATATTCTTGGCCATACCTGTGAATTCTACCAATTCGTTGCTCTAGTCGCATCGGATTCCATGGTAGATCATAATTAATCATGTTATTACAAAATTGCAGGTTAATTCCTTCGCCCCCAGCTTCTGTGGCTATTAAAACTTGAACTTTATCTTGAAATAATTGTCTCATCCAATCTTTTTTCCCACGCTTAAACCCTCCTCTAAAAGGAACGGAGGAAATTCCGTGTTGTTGTAGATACCATTGCAGATATAGCTGGGTTGCGCGGTATTCGGTGAATATAATAAATTTTTCATCTGTGTCTTTAATTAATTCAATTATTTTAAGGGCTTTTGCATGATGTGGAAGCTGTTCGATTTGTTTCATTAAATTTTCGTAATCTAATCGGTTAGCAATCTCCCTATCTTGATTTAGCAACTTCTTTATTGATAAATAGCAAGCTTCCCTAGAAGAGCATAGCTCCCGTGTATAAGTTATTGAAGAAAAATTAGGTGACTCGGTCGAAATTCTAGTTAGTTCCTCATACGTTTGTTGTTCATCATCTGTAAAATCAATCCAAACGGTTTCTACATTTCGTTTTGTCCAATCAATCCCTGTATCTTCTCTACGATTGCGCACCATTACTTTTTGAATCAGTTGTTTTAAGTGTGCATCATTAAACAAATTGTTTCGGTCTTTACCAAACTGTTTAGTAAATTCTTCATAGTTACCTAAGTGTCCTGGTTTTAAAATAGAGACAAGGTTGAAGATATCAATTAGCTTATTCTGTACTGGTGTAGCAGTTAATAACAAACAGTATTTTTTCTTCAATGACCGTACAAATTCGTAATTCTTTGTTTTATGATTCTTAAGTTTGTGTGCTTCGTCTATTAACACAAAGTCATACTCTTGTTCCAAAATAATATCTCTATGCGGAGGTCGCTTTGCTGTATCGATAGAGGTAACAACGATGTTCTGTTGGTCCCATACTGGCCTTCTTCTCTGGGATAGTGCTGGTATATAAAATTTTTGACTTAATTCATTTACCCATTGGTTTACTAATGATGCTGGCACAAGGATTAATGCCTTTTTAACCAGGCCTCGTATCATATATTCCTTTAAAATTAACCCAGCTTCAATAGTTTTCCCAAGACCAACTTCGTCTGCAAGAATTCCTCTTCCATTCATTTCTTCAACTACTTGTTGAGCGCATTCTAGTTGATGTTGTAGAAATGTCACATGTGGTAAGCGTTTAGGAGCTGTTAATCCTTTAAACTCCGGAGTTGTTGTTGCTACGGCGGATCGGTATGACATTCTAAATAGTTGCCAAGAGCTAAAAGATCCTTCGTTTTCTATTCTTGAATTAAATTCTTCAATAAACTCTTGGTCACGATTCAATTGAATGTTCATCATAACTCACCTTTCAAAAATTAATTTTTATCAACAAACAAAATTCATTCACATAGACAGATGCGCTATGATATAATGATTTTGATTTGTTACATATTTGTTACATGAATTTAGAAAAAAGTAGATAATGAACTGATAAAAAGTAGTATGCCCATGTTTAAACAATTTAAAATTAGCGAATGATTTCATGAGGAGAGACTACTTATGTAGCGCCGAAGGAGCAAGCGAAACCCGCGAATCTCTCAGGCAAAAAGACTCTTGAATGACGCAACTCTGGAGAATGTTTATTTGTTACTGTAAACTACCCAAGAAGCATGCTAGTGTGATTATCGTTTTTAATAATTACTCTTTGCGAAACTTTCTGGTACAAGGACAGAGAATTCACTTAATTTTGGTGGATTCTCTGTTTTTTTTTATTATCTTATAAAAGATTGGAGTTGTTTGATCAGATGTCCGAATTGAAGCGAACACCACTTTATCCGGAATATAAAAAACTGGGTGCCAAAACGATTGATTTTGGTGGTTGGGATATGCCAGTTCAATTTTCTAGCATAAAGCAAGAACACTATGCAACGAGAGAATATTTAGGGTTATTTGATGTGTCACATATGGGTGAAATTTTAGTCCAAGGAGAGGCAAGTGAATCGTTTTTGCAAAGCGTACTAACAAATGACATTGCCAAGCTCACTCCTAAAAAGGCGCAGTACACAATGATGTGTTATGAAAATGGCGGAACCGTAGACGATTTAATTGTTTATATGCTTGAGGAGAATAAATATCTACTCGTTGTCAATGCCTCCAACATAGAAAAAGACTTTGAGTGGTTGTTAAAACACCAAATAAATGGCGTATCGATCACGAATTGTTCAGAGGATTTTGTGCAATTGGCTATCCAAGGTCCTAAAGCAGAACAGGTACTACAGACAATATCCAACATAGATCTATCTCAAATAAAGTTTTTTGGCTTTGAAAGTCCTGTTAGGTTTGACGGAATCGATGCTAATGCAATTGTCGCTCGTACAGGATATACCGGAGAAGATGGCTTTGAAGTCTATGTTCCATCTGAGGTCGGAAGACAGCTATGGACGTCGTTAATAAGTGCTGGAGAAGAAGCAGGCATTCAGCCAGTTGGCCTGGGTGCTCGAGATACTTTAAGATTTGAAGCAACCTTAGCCTTGTATGGTCAAGAGCTTAGTGAATCAATATCTCCAATTGAAGCGGGTTTAGGATTTGCTGTTAAGACAGAGAAAGACTCGGATTTCATTGGAAAAAATGTACTGAAACAACAAAAAGAGAATGGTACGGAGCGTAAGTTAGTCGGAATAGAAATGATTGATAAGGGAATTCCTCGCAGTGGTTATGAAGTGTTTTTAGGGGAAGAGCAAGTAGGTTTTGTTACAACAGGAACACAATCTCCAACTTTGGAAAAAAATATTGGTCTCGCATTAATTCGTACAGAAGCTGCGAAATTAGGCACCAAACTTTATGTTCAGGTAAGGAAACGAAGGCTTAAAGCTGAAGTTGTATCAACACCATTTTATAAGCGATCTAAATAATTCACTGTGAGGAGGGAAATCATGGAATTTCGCTATTTACCCATGACTGATGGAGATAAAAAAGAGATGCTGAATAAGATTGGCATTAGTTCAACAGAAGAATTGTTTTCTGATATTCCTGATCAAGTTAGACTAAAACAGGAATTAAATCTTAAAAAGCCATTAAGTGAGCCACAATTGATGAAGGAATTAACAAACTTATCAAAGAAAAATAGTAGTACTAAAACACATACATCATTTTTAGGTGCAGGAGTTTATGATCACTACATCCCGTCTATAGTTGATCACATTATCTCCCGATCTGAATTTTATACTGCTTATACTCCATATCAACCTGAAATATCACAGGGTGAATTGCAAGCTATCTTTGAATTTCAGACAATGATTTGCGAATTAACTGGAATGGATGTTGCCAATTCGTCTATGTATGATGGAGCGACAGCTCTTGCTGAGGCAACAAATTTAAGTGCTGCTCAAACAAAAAGAAAAAAAGTACTAGTATCTAAATCTGTTCACCCTGAATCTAGAGCGGTTATTGAGTCCTATTCTAAAGGCCAAAGGTTAGAAGTGGTTGAAATTGACCATAAAAACGGAATTACAGACGTAGACAAACTAATGAAAGAAATCGATGAGGATACTGCTAGTGTTGTACTTCAATATCCTAACTTTTTCGGACAAATTGAGCCGTTGGAAGAAGTTCAGAAGTTATTAGCTGAACAGAAAACAATGCTAATTGTTTCTAGTAACCCGTTAGCTCTTGGTTACTTGACTCCACCAGGCGAATTCGGCGCTGATATTGTTGTGGGTGATACGCAGGTTTTTGGTATCCCTTCTCAATACGGAGGTCCTCACTGCGGTTATTTTGCCACAACCAAAAAATTAATGCGAAAGGTACCGGGAAGATTAGTAGGTCAAACAGTTGACGAAGAGGGAAGAAGAGGTTTCGTTTTGACATTACAAGCTAGAGAACAACATATCAGGAGGGATAAGGCAACTTCTAATATCTGTTCGAATCAAGCATTAAATGCGCTTGCTTCCTCTGTGGCAATGAGTTCTCTGGGTAAACAAGGTATTAAGAAAATGGCTTGGTTAAACATGCAAAAGGCTTATCACATGAAACAACAATTAAATAAGTCTGATATTCCAGTAGTTTTTACTGGGGCACTATTTAATGAGTTAGTGATCGATGTAAACCATTCAGTAAAAGAAGTCAACGAAAAGCTTTTAGAAAAAGGTTTTATTGGCGGATATGATTTAGAACAGGTTGATTCACATTTAAAAGGTAAAATGCTAATTGCCGTCACAGAAATTCGTACTAAAAAAGAAATTGATCAATTTGTCGAGAAAGTGGTGGATATCCGTGGCTAATCAAAACTTCCCATTAATATTTGAGCATAGTAAGCGGGGTAGAACGAGCTATAGCCTCCCAGAAATTGATGTTCCGGAAACAGATTTATCTAACGAGATTGAATCTACCTATATAAGGCGAAGCGAACCTGATTTACCTGAAGTAAGTGAATTAGAAATTATTAGACATTATACCGGATTATCAACTCGGAACTATGGTGTGGATTCAGGTTTTTACCCTTTAGGTTCTTGTACTATGAAATATAATCCCAAAATGAATGAAGATGTTGCAAGACTAGAAGGGTTTAGTCATATTCACCCTTATCAAGATACAAAAACAGTTCAGGGGGCGCTTGAAGTTATGTATGACCTGCAAACATCGTTAGCAGAAATAACTGGAATGCATGAAGTATCCCTTCAACCAGCCGCTGGTGCCCATGGCGAATGGACTGGTCTAATGATGATTCGTGCTTTTCATGAGGCCAATGGCGATTTGAACCGCACCAAAGTGATTGTTCCCGACTCGGCCCATGGTACAAATCCAGCATCTGCAACAGTGGCTGGATTTGAGGCTGTTACTGTAAAAACCAACGAACGTGGTCTTGTTGATTTAGAAGATTTAATAAGAGTGGTAGGAAGCGATACCGCAGCGCTTATGTTAACGAATCCAAACACTTTAGGCTTGTTTGAAGAACAAATTTTAGAAATGGCACAAATTGTTCATAGTGCTGGTGGAAAACTTTACTATGACGGTGCTAATCTAAATGCAATTATGGGCTATACACGACCAGGAGATATGGGGTTTGACGTTGTCCATTTAAATTTACACAAAACATTTACTGGCCCACATGGTGGTGGCGGCCCTGGATCTGGTCCTGTTGGTGTATCTGAAGATCTAGCTAAATTTCTACCAAAACCAGTTCTTTGTAAACAGGAAAATCAATATGTGTTTGATTTTGACCGACCAGATTCAATTGGTAGAGTAAAACCGTATTACGGCAATTTTGGAATTAATCTTAGAGCTTACACCTACATTCGTACAATGGGAGCGGAAGGACTTAAGAAGGTAAGTGAGTATGCTGTATTAAATGCAAACTACATGATGCGGTGCCTTCAGGAAGAGTTCGTTTTACCTTACCCACAGCATTGCAAACATGAGTTTGTTCTCTCTGGAAAAACACAGAAAAAATTAGGAGTTCGTACCTTGGACATTGCCAAGCGTTTATTAGATTTTGGTTACCATCCTCCAACAATCTACTTCCCCCTCAATGTAGAGGAAGCATTAATGATTGAACCAACTGAGACAGAATCAAAGGAAACGCTAGATGGATTCGTAGAGACGATGATTCATATTGCTAAAGAGGCGAAAGATAATCCTGAAATTGTTCAAGAAGCGCCTCATACAACCATTGTAAAACGTATGGATGAGACAAAGGCAGCTAGAAATCCTATATTGCGTTATTACAAATAATAAAAAAACAATCCCTTTTAGTTCAGGGATTGTTTTTTTATTAATATTGAGATTTTTTTGATTGTTTAATCTTACCGCCCCACTTTTTAAATCCACCTTTTAAGTGGTTTAGGTCTTTATAGCCTTTTTTATTTAGTAACATAGCTGCTCTCATTGAACGTGCTCCACTTTGACAATATAGATATACTGGTTGATCTTTTCTAAGTTCTTTAATTCGTTGTCTCATCTGTGACAAAGGAATGTTTCTCGCACCAAGTATATGTCCACCGTCAAATTCCTTTTGTTCTCGGACATCGATAAGTTGAGCTTTACGATAGCCTTCACGGAATTCTTCTTCAGATAAAGTTGTTAATACTTTTTTCTGTTTAAAGTATCTATACAAGCTAAATAGTATAAAAGCTATCGTTATTGCTATTAGAAAACCTAGTTCCATTATTTGTTTCCCCCAATTTCATAATCTTTCATTTATCTATTATATTGATGATTATATCATTTTTCAAAGTATTTTACCTTAAAAAAAGAGTGTCTAATAATTACAATTTAAATTTCTGTTATTTTTTTGTATTTTTTTGTAAAAAAAGAAAGAATCTTGTTTCTTATTAAATATAAAATTGCAAACTAAAGAAATTGTGGTTTACGGTAAAAAACTATATTTTATCTATTATTTACTCTTAATATCTAACAATAATATAGTTTTTATAAGTTTGACAAATTTATCGCAAAGTGCCCTATTCACAATATATAGTGTTAATTTAAAAAAGTGAGCACAATATATTGTTTTTTATCTTTATTATGTTAAATTATATATAACTAATAAATTTGTATATCATCAATAGATTTACATATAATATTTATTTGATTTTCGAAGAGGAGAGATGTAAGTATGGGAGCTATGACAGAGGTACGAATGGAGATTAATGTCGAAAGCTTAAATAAGGACATTAGTTTATTTACGCAGGTGCATCCGATAACAAGTGATATGAAATTAACCCATAAAGGGGTATCTAGACTTGTTATGTTGGATCGTTATGCTTTTAAGGATACAGAGAAAACAACTCTATCTGAAGGTGACTTTGTTGTCTTAACTGTCAAAGCTGATCCGAAATTTCCAGCACGAGGCCTTGGATTCATTAAATCGATAGATTGGCAAAGCAACCAGGCTGATGTTCAAGTTGATAAGGAATTTGTGTCTGTATTAGATGATGAACAAGAGGCTGCATCTGGTGTAATTAAAAGGTCTTTAGATGTAATAGAAAAACCACTAGAGATATTCTATGAGCAAATTGCTATGAGAAATGCAGCAGGATTAGCCAAGGTAGAAACCACAGAAATCAATAAAGAAAAGTGGTTTAAAAAATTCTATCATGAGCTGTCTAATTTAAATTTCATTCCAGCTGGTAGAGTGCTATACGGCGCTGGAGCAGATACAGATGTCACCTACTTTAACTGTTATGTAATGCCTTATATTCAGGACTCCCGAGAAGGTATCTCCGATCACAGAAAACAAGTAATGGAAATTATGAGTCGTGGTGGGGGCGTTGGAACAAATGGATCAACTCTTCGCCCAAGAAACACATTAGCACGTGGGGTTAATGGAAAATCTTCTGGTTCTGTTTCCTGGTTAGACGATATTGCAAAATTGACACATCTGGTTGAACAAGGTGGTTCACGTAGAGGTGCCCAAATGATAATGCTAGCAGACTGGCACCCTGACATTATTGAATTCATTATTTCCAAAATGCAAAACCCTAGAATTCTTAGGTTTCTTATTGAAAACACAGAGGACGAGCAAATAAGACATTTAGCTATTGAAAAATTAAAATTCACACCGTTGACGGAAACAGAACGTGATATGTATCAAGGTGTTGTTAATTATAAGGCTATACCAGGACAAGGTGGATTTCCTGAGCATGCTATCAAGGAAGCAGAGGATAAGCTTAGCACTGGAGGAACTTACAGTGTGTATAATTCTGAATTTTTAACTGGTGCGAATATTTCTGTCTGTTTAACAAAAGAATTCATGGCTGCAGTTGAAAATGATAGTGATTATGAGCTTCGATTCCCGAACGTCGAAAATTATTCAAAGGAAGAAATGAAAGCATACAATCAGAGTTGGCACGAAGTTGGGGATGTACGTAAATGGGAAAAGCAAGGCTACGGAATCCGTGTCTATCGTCGAATGAAAGCGAAAGAATTATGGAATCTAATTAATATCTGTGCAACGTATTCTGCTGAACCTGGAATTTTCTTTATCGACAACGCAAACGAAATGACAAATGCGAAAGCATATGGACAGCAAGTTGTTGCAACTAATCCTTGTGGAGAACAGCCTCTGGCACCTTATTCTGTTTGTAATTTAGCAGCTGTCAACTTAGCTTCTGTTGCAGACAAAGCAAATAAAAAGGTTGATTTCGAAAAGTTAAAAGAGACTGTTAAAACTGGTGTGCGGCTGCAGGATAATGTTATTGAAGCAACACCATATTTTCTTGAACCGAACAAAAAACAAGCTCTAGGTGAAAGGCGTGTTGGGCTTGGGGTTATGGGTCTACACGATTTGTTAATCTATTGTGAAACAGTTTACGGTTCTGAAGAAGGGAACAAACTAGTAGACGAGATTTTTGAAACAATTGCGACTACAGCTTACAGAGAATCAATTGAATTGGCGAAAGAAAAAGGTAGTTTTCCGTTTCTTATTGGTGAAACTGAACAAGAAACACAAGCGTTACGTCTTAAGTTCACCAACACAGGTTACATGAGCAAAATGCCTGAAGATATACGTCAAGACATCTTGAAATATGGTATTCGTAACTCCCATCTATTAACTGTTGCCCCTACGGGTAGTACAGGAACAATGGTAGGAGTATCAACTGGCTTAGAACCATATTTTTCTTTCTCATATTACAGAAGTGGTAGATTAGGTAAATTCATCGAGGTGAAGGCAGATATTGTTCAAGAATATTTAGACTTAAATCCTGAAGAAGATCCAAATAATCTACCAGAATGGTTTGTAGCAGCCATGGAACTTTCTCCTGAGGCACATGCAGATACCCAATGTGTTATTCAAAAATGGGTAGACAGTTCTATTTCTAAAACAGTTAACGCTCCAAAAGGCTATGCTGTTGAACAAGTGGAAGGTGTGTACCGTAGATTATATAATGGTGGAGCAAAGGGTGGAACGGTTTATGTTGATGGTAGCCGTGATTCACAAGTTCTAACGCTAAAAGCGGAGGAAAATAGTTTTAATGAAAGCAATAATGACAAAAAACTAAATAATAAACCACACGTGGTTTTAATGGATACGATTCAAGAATTAGATAAAACCAACGTAACGATAGGATCTGAAGTTGGTGACACTTGTCCAGTTTGTCGAAAAGGAACTGTCGAGGATATTGGCGGCTGTAACACATGTACGAATTGTAATGCTCAATTAAAATGTGGTTTATAATTTAAAGCAAAAAAGGCGACTGTAAAGTCGTCTTTTTACTTTGAGAATAAGGGGGATTTGCTTGTTTCACATATAGAATTAGTGTATCCTTTTATTAAATAGATAATTGATTGTGGTATGTGAGAAATGGAGGATATTTATGCCAACACCAAGTATGGAAGACTACATTGAACAAATCTATATATTAATTGAAGCAAAAGGGTACGCAAGAGTATCTGATATAGCCGAGGCACTCCAAGTACACCCATCCTCCGTAACAAAAATGGTACAAAAACTCGATAAAGATGAATATCTAAACTATGAGAAATATAGAGGATTAATCTTAACTACAAAAGGAAAAAAGATAGGGAAAAGGTTAGTTTATCGACACGAGTTACTCGAACAATTTTTAGAAGTAATAGGTGTTAATAAAAAGAACATATATAATGACGTAGAAGGAATTGAACATCACCTTAGTTGGGATTCAATTGATCGAATTGGAGATTTACTTCAGTATTTCGAAGAAAATCCAACAAGAGTTGAAGAACTAAAAGAAATACATAGAAGCAATGTAGAATAAAATAGAAAAACATATAAGGGTAGTAAAAAGCACTGAGGACTAACTTCAGTGCTTTTGTTATGCAATCAGCCACTGCTCTGGCAGATATAACAAACAGTTTATCGAATAATAACGTCACAAATAAACTATAAATAATATAAAACTACAAGGAGGCGGATATGAGGATAGACGCAGTTTTTTCAGGTGGAGGGGTCAAAGCTTTTGCTTTTATTGGTGCATTAGAAAAAATAGAGGAGCATGGTTATTCTTATGGAAAAGTAGTGGGAACCTCAGCAGGAGCAATTATTGCTGGATTGTTAACTGCTGGCTACAATGCTATAGAAATAAAGTCAATGTTTAATGAACTTGAATTAAAAAAATTTATGGATACTAGTGATATTGGTAGATACTTACCTTTTATTAAGTGGTTTACTTTGTACTTCACTATGGGGTTGTATAAAGGGAACGCATTTGAACAGTGGCTTTTCAATAAGTTAGCGCAAGTAGGAGTGTACACTTTTAAAGACATCCCGGTTGATTCACTTAGAGTCATTGTTTCTGACTTAACATTAGGAAGAATGGTTGTTATTCCAGACGATTTACAAGAACTGTATGGTATTAACCCGAACGATTTTTCAATATCTGAAGCAATACGTATGAGTGCAGGTTTTCCGTTTTTATTTCGACCCAAAGCAATAAAGAATATGAATTACGGAAAAAGTCTAATTGTTGATGGTGCTTTGTTAAGTAACTTCCCTATGTGGTTGTTTGATCAAGACGGTAATACTAGAACCAGACCCTTATTGGGGATTAAGTTGAGCGACTCAATTGGTCGATTGCCTTCAAACGAAATAAAAAATTCTCTTGAATTGTTTCAAGCTATATTTACTACAATGAGAAAAGCACACGATACGAGATATGTTTCAGAAAAATACCTTAATGACGTTTTGTTCTTGCCTGTTAAGGAGGTAGATGCTACGGAGTTAGAATTAGACAAACAGCAAAAAGATGAATTAATTGAATTGGGGCGTAATTACACAGCTTCTTTTTTAAAGCATTGGCCATAAGATAAAATATTTTTATAGAAAAAAGTAATCAAAAAAATCGAGCATTTAAAAAGAAGCTCGATTTTTTCTTTTTTGTTTGTTACCATCGATTACACGCAAATGAGAAGGTCGGTTTTTTGAATCTTTTCTTTTATTTATTAAGGCTGAATTTTTCTTGACTGCTTGTGTGACTGTCTGCTTGCCGGGTTGTTCTTTTTTATATTTCATTTTAGATTGTTTTACTGCTCTTTTATATTTCTTGATATCATTAGATGTACGCTTTCTTAAGACAAAGTAGTAAATGATACCAAATATAACGGCACCGATTGCTACCATAAGTAGTAAATTTATTAAAAGTGAAGCGGTATTGTTAAATAATTGAGTTCCAAACCCTAAAACAGCAAGGCCGATAAGCAAATAGATAAACGGGGATAGCTTATGGCGAAACATTTACATCCTCCTTCCTTTTTAAATCAACCGTTTTAGAAGTGTTTAGTACCTTGGTATGGAAAGATTCGATACTTTCCGGTTGCAAGTTTTTCACCAGAACATAGAATTATCAATTTAAAATAGGAAAGTTTATTCCAAATGATTATCCTATGGCGACTAGTGGGCGAATTTACTTTTATAACTGTGATTGTAATTAATTAACTAGCTATCTTAAATTCTTTCCCTTCTAAGAAAAAAATATTCAATACTATCATAATGTTTTCTCAAGACTCTTAATATAAAACTACTAGCAAATATAACTTCATATATAAGAACATAATCACCACAACCGGGTGCTTTACTCTTACCAACTCCAAATAATTCCCTATTTAAGTATGTCATTTCCTATATTTTACTAGAAAAACTTTATAATCACTAGCACATATTCTTATAAATGGATTGAACAGTAATCAATTGGTCATTATAAGTTATGGAGGTGTTTTTATGGAAAATGAAAAACTTGAACAGAATAAGCATGAGAAGCCAATTTCTGTACTAGGTAAGGCGCTTATAACTGGTTTTATCGGAGGGATTCTTTGGAGTTTTTTTGGAGCAATTGCATCATATTTCAATTTTACATCCGTTTCCCCAGCAACCTTTGTTTTGCGGTCATGGCTCCATACAAATTGGTCAGATGGTTGGTTAGGAGAACTGATATCGATTATTGCAATTGGTTTGCTCTCGATAATAACAGCTATTATATATTATGGTTTACTGAAAAAAATAGAAGGTATTTGGCCTAGTGCAGCATTCGGAATTGCTCTTTGGTTTGTTGTTTTTTATTTGCTACAACCAGTTTTTCCAAATGTTTCACATATGACAGATTTGGATAGTGATACGATTATCACTACTTTATGTCTGTTTTTATTATATGGAACATTTATCGGGTACTCCATAACTTACGAATATCAGGATGTTAATAATACAACTAATCAGTGAAACAATATATAACCCTTTCTATCTAGCTGTCACTGTTAATTCGTCTTTAAGAGTTGGTCCTAACTAAAATCTGCAGTTAACTGATGTTAACAGTACGATTGTCTTAGTAACTCTAGACGGATTAGCAGGTGCTAAAGTAAGTTCGATTTTATAAGTGTATAAAAGTACAAATAGACTCAATTATGATAAAATATATAATGCGCTTATATATATCTAGGAAAGTAAAAGCAATATAGGATGGGGAGATTTGTTAATGAACCGATTGTTATTGTTAAATGGACCAAACCTAAATATGCTAGGAAAACGCGAACCTGGGATTTATGGGGTCACTTCTTTGGAGGACATTGAAGACAATCTAACTAAATTAACTGAATCGTTTAAGTATCAATTAGATACTTTTCAGTCCAACCATGAGGGAGAACTAATAGACAGAATTCAACAGGCTGACGGAAACTACCAAGGGATTATTTTTAATCCTGGCGCCTTCACTCATACGAGTATTGCAATAAGAGATGCAATTAGTTCAATAACTGTACCAGTTATTGAAGTCCATATTTCAAATGTGCATCAACGCGAGTCTTTCCGTCATACCTCTTTACTAGCACCAGTAAGTAAAGGACAAATAGTCGGTCTAGGAGTAAAAGGTTATCAGTTGGCTGCCTTAGCATTTCTTGAAGAATAGTTTTAGAAAGGATGAGGAGAATGGAAAAAATAGATAAGCTTCGTCTATCGATGAAGGAGCAAGAATTGGATGCGTTATTAGTCACAAGCTCCATTAATAGAAGGTATGTATCTGGATTCAGTGGTACAGCCGGACTTTTATTGATAAGTCAAGACAAATTAATATTAATAACTGATTTTAGATACATAGAACAAGCAACGGAACAAGCGAAAGGCTTTCAGATTATCGAGCACAAGCAACCGATAAGCTTGGAAGTTTCAGATCAAGTCAAGCAGCTCGGCTTAAATCGTATCGGTTTTGAGAAAGATGATTTCACATATGGGGTTTATGAGCAATACAAAAACGATTTACCTGTAGACTTAATACCTACAAGAGGGTTAGTTGAAAAACTACGATTAGTAAAAACTGCCGAAGAAATCCAAATAATGAAAAAGGCAGCTGAAATTGCGGATAAAGCGTTTGAACATATTCTTTCTTATATTAAACCGGGCGTTAAAGAGATTGATGTTTCCAATGAGTTGGAGTTCTATATGAGAAAAATTGGTGCAACTTCATCCAGTTTTGATATTATTGTAGCTTCTGGATATCGTTCTGCATTACCTCATGGGGTAGCATCTGATAAAGAAATAAAATCAGGCGAATTAGTAACATTGGATTTTGGTGCTCTATATAATGGATATTGTTCTGACATTACTAGAACGGTAGCTGTAGGAAAAATAAGTGAAGAATTAAATACAATCTATCATACTGTCCTTGAAGCACAGTTAAGGGGTATGCAGGGGATTAAGGCAGGTATTACAGCAAAAGAAGCGGATGATTTAACAAGGAATTATATTAAAGAAAAAGGATACGGGGATTATTTTGGACATTCTACAGGCCATGGATTAGGATTAGAAGTCCATGAAGGGCCTGGACTGTCCTTTAGATCTAAGGAAGTATTAAAAGAAGGTATGGTAGTTACAGTAGAACCGGGAATCTATATTCAGGGTATCGGTGGTTGTCGAATAGAAGATGATACACTCATTACTAAAGAGGGTAACGAGCCATTAAACTTTGCATCAAAAGAACTAATTACTTTATAGTTAAAGGGAAAACAAGGAGGAATAACGATGATTTCAGTTAATGATTTTAAAACAGGACTAACAATAGAAGTTGATAATAGTATTTGGCAAGTAATGGATTTCCAACATGTAAAACCAGGTAAAGGAGCAGCTTTTGTTCGTTCAAAACTTCGTAATTTAAGAAATGGTAGTGTTCAAGAGAAGACTTTCAGAGCTGGTGAAAAAGTAAGCAAAGCCCATATTGAAAATCGAAAGATGCAATACCTTTATGCTTCTGGTGATGCTCATACATTTATGGATAATGAGACGTATGATCAACTTGAATTACAAGCAAATCAGATTGAATATGAACTGAAGTTTTTGAAAGAAAACATGGAAGTTCATATAATGACATATCAAGGAGAAACGCTAGGTCTCGAACTTCCAAATAATGTTGAATTGAAAGTCACTGAAACTGAACCAGGTATAAAAGGTGACACAGCTAGTGGTGGAACGAAACCAGCAACTGTTGAAACTGGTTTGAGTGTTCAAGTTCCTTTCTTTATTAATGAGGGCGATACATTAATAATAAACACCAGTGATGGGAAGTATGTATCACGTGGATAATAATTACTATAAAACACGATAAAATAAAAAAGACTCATTGTCAGATTTAAAATGACAATGAGTCTTTTTTTTATTGAAAGTTGGTCAAATAAAAAATCACTCTATCCAGTCTAGCAAATAACAGTCTATTAGGATAAGTGACATTTAGTAGTCATATTCAAAACTGGTAAGCATACATTTACATTAAAGGAAAATTAAAAAGTATAACGGAAGAAGTGAAGTTAGACTATGGAAGAAATTTTACGTCTATTTCCAAAAATGTTGCAGGAACAATTAAAAAGTGCCTTATTTTCACGGTGGACAAGCTTGCAAGAAATCAGAGTCAGAATAGGAAGGCCAATTGAACTGATTTTTGATGATCATGAACAATGGCTTGATCATCTGACACCTACGGAACAAGATGGTATGCACCTAATCAACCAATTAAGTCAGTTTTCTTTGTATCGAATGGAAGATGAATTAAGAGAAGGATTCATTACCATTGAAGGCGGCCATCGAATTGGAATAGCTGGAAAGGTTAACACAATGGACGGGAACGTAAAAGCATTAAAACACATTGCATCTTTTAATATCCGTATTGCCAAAGAAAAAATTGGGGTTTCTGCTAAATATATTCCTTATTTATACCAAAAGAACTATCTAAACACATTAATAGTAGGTCCTCCGCAAACAGGGAAAACAACATTATTACGTGATATTGCACGCCTCATGTCAACTGGATGGGGAGATGTTCGACCTAAAAAGATTGGCATCATAGACGAAAGATCTGAGATTGGAGGTAGCATCAGAGGTATTCCGCAACATGAACTAGGCAAAAGAACGGATGTTATGGATGCTTGTCCAAAAGCAGAAGGAATGATGATGATGATTCGTTCTATGTCACCAGATGTCATTATTGTGGATGAGATTGGCAGTAGTAAAGATGTACAAGCCTTAACTGAAGCTATGCACGCTGGAGTGAAAATAGTTTGCTCGATTCATGGTAATTCATTACAGGACATAAAAAAGCGACCTTCCCTTCAACCTTTATTACAACAGAGTGCATTTGAAAGGTATATTATTCTTTCTCGTGATACTAAACCAGGAATGGTAGAAACAATCCTTTCAAATGACGGCCACAATATTCTTAGGAAACCGAGGTGCACACAAAATGAAATGGATAGGGGCACTTCTCTTGCTCAGCGCTACCACATGGGTGGGGTTTGAATTAGCGAGGAAACTAAATGATCGTCCAAAGCAAATAGTACAATTAAAAAACGCCCTTCAAATTTTGGAAGCTGAAATACTATATGGTCAATCACCAATTATTGAGGCATGCGAAAACTTATCAAGACAGTTACCAAAACCAATTTCATGGCTCTTTAAAGGAATAAGTGAAGACTTACGAAAACACCCAGGCAATCTATATGATATATGGCATAAGAATCTTGATGGTTTTTGGCCGCTTGTTTCGTTAGGGGTGAATGAAAAAGAAATCCTACGTCAATTTGGAAGAACGCTTGGCCAACATGACTTCACCCAACAACAAAAACATATTCATTTAGCTTTGACGCATTTAGATAGAGAACTACAAGAAGCTCAAGATTATCAGTATCGATATAGCAAAATGGTTAAAACTCTAGGTTTTTTAACCGGACTATTGGTGGTATTGCTCTTGATCTAAAGAAAGGAGTAAGGCGAAATGCTAGGTGATGCATCTGTATTATTTCAAATTGCCGGAATTGGCATTATTGTAGCGATGATTCATACAATTTTGAAGCAAATGGGGAAAGAGGAATATGCTCAGTTTGCGAGTTTAGTCGGATTCATTATAGTCTTGATTTTTGTAATAAATGGTATTTCGGACTTATTTCAAGAGATAAAATCTGTATTTTTATTCCAGGGGTAATCTAATGGAAATTATTCAAATTGTTAGCTTAGGAATTGTGACAAGTTTGTTAGTTCTAGTCGTTAAAGAACAAAGACCCTCTTTTGCCTTCTTTCTAATTTTATTAGCCGGGATTTTTATATTTCTCACTGTTATCAAACATGTTTCAGAAATTCTTAATTTAATCCAGTATTTAGGAGCAAGAGCAAATATAAATGGAATGTACATCGAAACGATTTTACAAATAATAGGGATAGCTTATCTAGCAGAATTCGGTGCTCATATCACAAGAGATGCTGGTCTAGCATCAGTAGCAGCTAAAATAGAGCTTGCGGGAAAGGTTCTTATTTTAGTTTTAGCAGTTCCAATTCTAACTGCAGTAATTGAAACAATTATAGGATTTATACCTGCCTAGTCTTGGAAGGGAGCAGGATTTAGTGAATGAATCGAATAATAAAACTAGTTGTTATGATTATAGTAGTTCTTCTTATCAACAGTATTTATCCTCTTCAAACTTATGCGGTTCCTAACGAAGGTAGTGGGATACAATCTCAGGTTATGGAATCAATATCGTTCGATGAGGTAAAAGGGTACTGGAATGAAGTCGTTAATGAATATGGTGGATATTTGCCTGGTATCCAAAAGACAAGCTTTCTAGAATTTATCCAAAACCAAGATTCTTTATCTTTAAAGGATTGGATAATAGGTGTTACTGAATTTTTCTTTCATGAGTTAGTGATGAATGGGAAATTACTAGGAACTTTAATTATGCTGACCTTGTTTTGCATGATTTTACAAAGTCTCCAAACAGCATTTGAGAGTAAAACAGTTAGTAAAGTAGCATATTCAATTATTTATTTAGTTCTCATTGTATTGGCATTAAACAGTTTTAAATTAGCCGCTTCCTATGTCAATGATACGATCAATGTAATGAGTGATTTTATGATTGCCCTCTTACCTTTAATGTTAGGATTAATGGCCTCATTTGGAAATATTGCGGCTGTTTCTTTCTTTCACCCGGTGATTATCTTTTTAATTCATACTAGTGTCTTATTGGTTTCAAACATTGTAATACCTTTATTTTTTTTGTCAGCTTTATTAAATATAGTTAGCACGTTGAGTGATGAATACAAAGTGACACAACTAGCTGACTTATTAAAAAATATTGGATTGGCTTTGCTTGGAGCATTTTTAACAATTTTTTTAGGTGTCATTTCTGTTCAGGGTGCAGTTAGTGCCGTTCAAGATGGTGTAGCGATGAAAACGGCAAAGTTTGTGACCGGTAACTTTATACCGGTGGTCGGAAGGATGTTCACAGATGCTACTGATACCATTCTAACGGCATCTTTATTGCTTAAAAATGCAGTGGGACTAGTAGGAGTAGTCATTCTAATAGGTCTAGTATTATTTCCGGCGATAAAGATATTTGTTATTTCATTAATTTACAAAATTACTTCAGCCTTACTTCAACCAATTGGAGATGGCCCTGTAATAACTTGTATGAATACTATAAGCAAACATATTCTATATATTTTTGCATCGTTACTGGTGGTATCCTTTATGTTCTTTTTCGCAATTGTCATTTTAGTTGCCTCCAGTAATCTAACCCTCATGTTGCGATAAAGGGAGGATATTGAATGGACTTTATTATTGATTGGATAACTCAAATCATATTATTTCTACTATTAGCAATGGTCATTGAATTGATTCTACCCAACTCAGATATGAAGAAATATATAAATATGGTTGTTGGTCTGTTGCTTATCCTGATATTCCTCCAACCGCTATTTCAGCTTTTTAAAGTTGATGTAGAGGATATTATCACTAGTGCTGTACCGGCATTAGATACGACAAGAGAGGAAGAAATGATGAAAAATTCTATCGAATTAAAGAAAAGTGAAATACAAGCCTCACAAGATGCATATGTTTTAGAAGAGATGGCTGTCCAAATGATAAATCAAGTGAAAGAGGGGTTGAGTAAAGAATATGATGTAGCAATTATAGACATTACTTTTCAATTTGAAGGAGTAAAGCAACCAGAAATGGAAAATTTGGAAAAAATAAATGTGATGTTGGGTCAAAGCAAATCTAATCAGGCAGATGATGGTGCTGTCGAGGATATCGTTATTGATCTAGATAAAAATGAAGAGACTGAACAACTCACACCTGATACTGAAAAAATAAAGATGTACTTATCTGAACAATGGCAGCTTGATAATCAATTAATAACAATTCTATGGGAGGGAGGGGTATAGTGGAAAATCCATTTCAAAAACTAATTTCTCATTTTAAATTAAAGACTGATGATGGGAAAAAACCGACAAAGCTAGGTTATATAATTATTATTGCTTTAGTTGGTTTACTTATTCTTATCATTAGTAATGCGTTTCAGCCAGAGGAAGAAGGTTCCAGTTTCTCTCTGTCTAGTGACCAAGGTGAGGATGCTCAAAAGGAACAAGAAACATTTTTAAACAAGGAAGATGATAGCAGGAGTAGCCTAGTAGAAGAGATAGAAAAAGGCTATGAAAGTGAGTTAATAAGTCTTTTAGAAATGATTCAAGGAGTTTCTGACGTTGAAGTCATGGTTAATCTTGACGCCACTAATGAACAAGTTTATGAAAAGAATTTAGTAATAGGGACACAAAGAACAGAGGAAGTCGATCAAAACGGCGGAGAGAGAATCTCAGAAGATGATACTAAAGAACAACAAGTTGTGATTGTGAGGCAAGGTGATAAAGAAGTTCCACTAGTAGTCCATACAAAGAAGCCTGAGGTTAGAGGTGTATTAATAGTAGCTAAAGGCGTTGATCATATTGAGTTAAAACAGTGGGTAGTTGAAGCTGTATCGAGGGTGCTGAATGTCCCATCCCATAGAATAGCTGTGATGCCTAAAAACAAAGGGGAGGAATAATAATGTTAAAAAAGCAAACGGTGTGGTTGTTAACCATGTTAAGTTTAATGATTGTACTAAGTGTCTATTACATGAGTTCGCCAAATGGAGGGGAACTTGCTTATATTAATCAAGATGGTGGAGAAAGCGATCAAGCAGCAACTACTGAATTAGCAGAAGCTGGAGAAGGTACTGATGAAGCGATAGATACCGAAGAATCAATTGACCTTGACAGTGAAGAGGGAACGATTACTTCGTCAATATCTACAGATGAGTTATTTACAGCAATAAGAATGCAAATTGAGGATGATAGAAGTAGAAGAATAGATCAACTGGATGATATTGTAGCCTCTAGTACAGCTTCTACAGAAGATATTAACGCAGCTTATGAAGAAATGAAAAAATTAGATAGTCTATCAACAAAAGAGATGATATTAGAAAAAACAATCAGGGCAGATAAAGAATATCAGGATGTTCTTGTTCGTACCGAAGATAATGAAGTAGTTGTTACAGTAAAAGCTAACGAGATGTCAGATGCTGAAGCCAATGACATAATGCAAATGGCTAAAGATGAATTTGGCGAAGTATATGTAGAGGTCAAATTTCAACCAGTAAGTTAATTATCTTATAGATTATTACTATAAACTGACGCTATGGATTATAACCATAGCGTCAGTTTATTAAATAATCAATATACCAATAGTTTATGTTCATTTAAACAATCAAAAAAGTGTGCTCTGTTACTTATAGGTTTTTAATTAAAAAGCAAAGTTATAACTATGAGAGATGAATTTTTGGTTATCATTTTACTTTATTTTTTTAGTTTTTAATATATGTGTTATTATAAAGAAAGGGTAGCGGGTACAATCCTGTTATCCTTTAAATTTTGGAATAATAGTGAACAAACCGAATAGCTGATGGACTTTTCATTATTTTAAATGAACAGTTGCAGTTTCCTCAACCTTTTCGTAAAATGTTAAGAGGAGTTATTAGTACCTGTTATTAAACGTTCAAACAAAAAGGGGTGCCTAAGATGTTAAATATGCAAGAAATTCAGAATCTAATAAAGCTAATTGATGAATCATCAATTGACGAGTTTACTTATGAATCAAATGGAACAAAGGTTTCATTAAGAAAGCAAAAAGGAGAATTGGTTACAGCACAACCATCCTTTTCTCCAGTACCACAAACAAATAAAGTCTCAGAACAAACTGCAATTAATGCAGAGCCAAAGGAAGTACCTGAAGACGATGGTGAGCAAACAACTGATTTTGATTATGAAATTGTATCACCAATGGTGGGTACTTTTTATGCAGCACCAACACCTGACAAGGATGATTATGTTCAAATTGGTGATACAGTAAAATCAGATACAGTAGTGTGTATAGTTGAAGCAATGAAACTATTCAATGAAATTGAATCCGAAGTATCAGGAGAAGTTGTAGAAATTTTGGCTGAAAATGGGGAGTTAGTTGAATACGGACAACCATTGTTCAGAGTAAAAGCAAAGTAAGGGGATGACAGTGTGATTAAAAAGCTCTTAATAGCTAACAGGGGCGAGATAGCTGTCCGAATTATACGAGCATGTAAAGAGATGGGAATAGAGACTGTAGCTGTTTATTCTCAAGCTGATAGTGATTCTCTCCATGTACAACTCGCGGATGAAGCTTATTGTATTGGCCCTATACATAGCAAGGATAGCTACTTAAATTTTACTAATATTATGAGTGTAGCTACGCTAACTGAAGTGGATGCTATTCACCCAGGTTATGGATTTTTAGCTGAAAATGCTGACTTTGCTGAAATTTGTAAAGCTTGTAATATTACTTTTGTTGGCCCTAGTCCATATGCTATTCAAAAAATGGGTGCAAAGGATGTAGCAAGGGAAACTATGCATCAAGCTGGAGTACCAATTGTACCTGGTTCGGATGGTATTATTAAAAATGAAGAAGAAGGCGCAAAGATAGCAGAACAAATTGGCTATCCAGTGATTATTAAGGCTACTGCTGGTGGTGGTGGTAAAGGTATAAGAGTTGCAAGGAACAAAGAAGAACTTATCAAAGGTATTGGTGTGACACAAAACGAAGCACAAACTGCTTTCGGTAATCCTGGTGTCTATTTAGAAAAGTTTATTGAAGATTTTCGACATGTTGAAATTCAAGTTTTAGCGGACAACCATGGAAATGTTGTACATCTCGGAGAAAGAGATTGTACGATTCAAAGGCGTCTACAAAAATTGATTGAGGAAACACCGTCACCTGCTGTTACGCCTGATATCAGAAAACGAATGGGCGATGCCGCTGTCAAAGCAGCACAGGCGGTGGACTATTCGGGAGCAGGGACCATTGAATTTATTTTTGATAAAAAAGAAGAGACTTTCTACTTTATGGAAATGAATACAAGAATTCAGGTGGAACATCCAGTTACTGAAATGGTAACAGGAATCGATTTAATCAAAGAACAAATTAAAGTTGCTAATAATGAAAAACTTTCTTTCACCCAGGATGAAGTTACGTTTACTGGTTGGGCTATTGAGTGTAGAATAAACGCCGAGAATCCATTTAAACAGTTTATGCCTTCTGCTGGTCAAATTAAGATGTATCTCCCCCCGGGCGGTTTTGGTGTGAGAGTTGATTCTGCAGCGTATCCAGGGTATAAAATCCCTCCATATTACGATTCAATGATCGCTAAATTAATAACCTATGGTAAGACTAGACAGGAAGCGATTGATCGAATGAAACGATCACTTGATGAATTTGTTATTGAAGGCATTTTTACAACAATTCCATTTCACAGTAGGGTGATGGAGCATCCTGTCTTTGTTGAAGGGGACTTTAACACGAAATTTCTTGAAAAATATACTATAATGGATAGTGAATAGTATTACTTAAAAGGAGTGAACAAAATGAGTGAAAACTCTTTGTTAAAGGTTAGTGAAGATTCTAATTTGGGTAAAGTTGAAATAGCTCCTGAAGTCATTGAGGTTATAGCAGGAATTGCTACAACAGAAATTGCTGGTGTATCCGCTATGCGAGGCAATTTTGCTAGTGGTGTAGTGGAACGTTTCGGTAAAAAGGCACATGGTAAAGGAATAAAAGTTGAGTTAACAGAAACAGGAGTCATAATTGATGTATATGTAGTTTTAGACTATGGCATAGCTATTCCAGAAGTTGCTCAGAAAATTCAAACTAATATTAGGCAAGCATTGATGAATATGACAGCACTAGAAATAGAAGAAATAAACATTCATGTTGTTGGTGTTCAAATGGAACAAAAAGTTGAACTAGGTGAGAGCCAGGAATAATATTAAAAGGCCCAAAGAGGAGAATATTCTCTTATGAGGCCTTTTTTGTACTTCAAGGACTTTTCTTAAAGACGAAAAATTATTTTGTTAGTATCCTTAAGACCTATCGTTGCATCTCTATAGATCAGAAGAAACTAAACAAAGTTAACAATTCCCTATACAAATCGACTTAAAATAGAGTAGAGTTTATTAACGAGAAGATCTATTAATTTTATCATCTTTTGGGTATATGTTAAATAAGAGAGTGTATGTATATGGCGTTGCATTCTGGAAAATGTTATCATTTGTAAAGATAAGTTATGAAGGAGAATGTAAAGAATGAAACGAAGAATCGCTAGAGAAAAGGCTTTCCAAATCCTTTTTCAAATGGATATAAACAATATAGAGCCCAAAGATGCAATTGAGCACGTTCTTGAAGAACATGGTGAGAATGAAATGGACTCCTTTTTGACTCAAATGGTTTATGGAGTTACAGAACACAGAATTAAAATTGATGAGAAGATTTCTGATCACTTAGAAAAGTGGACAATCTCTCGTCTTGCTTCAGTTGAAAAGACATTGCTAAGAATTGCAGCATATGAGATGTTTTATGGAGGAGATACCCCACAAGGTGTTGCTATTAACGAAGCAGTTGAACTAGCTAACAAGTACGGCGATGAAAAATCCGGAAAATTTATAAATGGTGTCCTTTCAAAGATGATTAAGTAAGGGGGAAAATAAATGACTGCAGAAGTAATTTATGGAAGTGAATTAGCAGAAAAATTAAGAAAAGAGATGCAAGGGGAGGTAAGTTCACTTAGGGAAAAAGGTGTTATCCCTAAGTTAACTGTTGTAATTATTGGGGAAGATCCTGCTTCAAAATCGTATGTGCGCGGTAAACAAAAAGCATCTAAAGAAGTAGGGGTAGATTCAAATTTAATCGAGCTTCCAACAACAACTACCCAACAAGAATTGTTAGACCTAATCGAAGAATTAAATGATGATAGCACGATTCATGGGATTCTTGTACAATTGCCATTACCAGACCATATCAATGAACAACAAATTATCGAGGCAATATCCCCTTTGAAAGATGTGGATGGATTTCATCCAATAAATATTGGTAGAATGGTTGCTGGTAAGGATACTTTTTATCCATGTACTCCATTTGGTATTATCACTATGTTAAAATCAAAAAATATCCAAATGGAAGGAAAAAAAGCAGTAGTTATTGGTCGAAGTAATATTGTTGGTAAACCAGTAGGACTATTATTGTTAAATGAAAATGCAACAGTTACTTATTGCCACTCTAAAACAAGGAATATGAAAGAATATACGAAAGAGGCAGACATTTTAATAGTAGCTGTAGGGAAAGAGCATTTTCTATCAGGTGATGACATCAAAGCAGGGGCTGTTGTCATTGATGTAGGGGTTAATCGGATGGCTAATGGCAAACTAACTGGTGATGTTGAGTTCGAATCTGCAAAAGATAAGGCCTCGTATATTACCCCAGTTCCAAAAGGGGTTGGACCAATGACAATAACGATGCTATTACATAATACAATTAAATCTGCTCGGCAGTTTCATAATCTTTAATAAAAAAGTCGACGAAGGTGTCCATAATGAATGAAAAATATTTAACTGTAAGTGCGCTAACAAAATATATAAAAAGAAAATTTGAGTTAGATAACCATTTAAAGGAAGTTTGGTTAAAAGGTGAAATATCTAACTTTAAACACCATAGTCGGGGGCATATGTACCTAACCATCAAGGATGATCACTCAAGAGTACAAGCAGTAATGTTTGCTGGAAATAACCGCTTCATGAAATTCAAACCTGAAAACGGCATGAATGTGCTTATAAAAGGTGAAATAAACATCTATGAACCTCAGGGTCAATATCAGTTGTACATTCAACAAATGGAACCTGATGGTATTGGTGCTCTTTATCTTGCTTTCGAACAGTTAAAGGAGAAGTTATCTAAAGAAGGCTTATTTGACCAATCCAAAAAAAAACCGATTCCAAAATTTCCTAGGCACATTGGTGTAGTAACTTCACCTACTGGTGCAGCCGTTAAAGATATTTTGACTACTATTCGCAGAAGGTATCCAATTGTTAAAGTAACTGTAATTCCCGTTCTAGTTCAAGGAGATTATGCAGCCACATCTATTGTAAAAGCAATTGACTTTTCCAATTCTATTAATGAATTTGATGTATTGATTGTTGGCCGCGGAGGAGGTTCTATTGAAGAATTATGGAGCTTCAATGAAGAAATAGTTGCACGAGCTATCAGCTCCTCCAACATTCCAATAATATCTGCAGTAGGTCATGAAACTGATTTTACAATTAGTGACTTTGTTGCAGATTTAAGGGCTGCTACTCCGACCGCGGCAGCAGAGCTGGCCGTACCTTCTCAAGAAGAATTAAAAGAAAAGCTGATTTCTCTTCGGCGGTCTCTTTCCCGATTAAGTGCAATTAAATTGACAACAACAAGAGAAAGATTGGAACAACTAAGAAGATCTTATGCTTTCCGTTATCCTGCACAACTCCTGCAACAAAAAGAACAAGAATTGGACAAGCAGGTAGATAATCTTACAAAAACAATGATTGGGCTATATAACAAAAAGAATGAGCAACGACAACATCTTCTTAAACGATTAGGTCAACAGCATCCTGAAAAACAACTACAACAACTTAAGAAACAAGTCAATCAGTTAACATTAAGAAATCAGCACGCTTTCAAAAATGAATTTCAGTCCCTAAATAATAAATTTGATTCTACTCTCGAAAAATTAACAATTCTTAACCCGTTGACAACGATGAAAAGAGGGTACTCTGTTTCTTATTCACAGCAAGGAACTGTTATTCGTTCAAGTAAACAGGTTGAACCAGGGGAACAAATCACTGTCAAGCTTTATAATGGTTCTTTGGACTGTCAAGTATGGGGTATTGAGGAGGAAAAAGAAAATGACTAAAAAAGATGTAACGTTTGAGCAAGCAATGAAAGAATTAGAGGAGATTGTTGACAAGCTTGAAGAAGGAGATGTTCCTCTTGAAAAAGCAATAAATTATTATCAAGAAGGAATGAAACTTTCAAAATTATGTAGTGATAAACTTTCAAGTGTCGAAAAACAAATGGAGCAGATCATAAATGAACAAGGTGAATTTGAACCCTTCACAATTGGGGAGGAAGAATAAGTGGCAGATACCTTAATCAGTTATATAAAGGACAGGCAAAAGCTATTCAATAAAGAGATTGTGTTAGAAATTGAGGCATTAGATATTCCAGATGGATTAAAACAATCAATGCTTTATTCAATTGAAGCTGGAGGAAAAAGGCTTCGACCAATTTTAATGATGGCTAGTGCAGAGTCTTTCGGGGGTAATTATCAGTCAGTATTACCAATAGCTATTGCATTAGAAATGGTCCATACTTATTCTCTTATTCATGATGATCTTCCAGCAATGGATGACGATAATTACCGCAGAGGAAAACCGACTAATCACAGAAAATTTGACGAAGCAACAGCGATTCTTGCAGGGGATGGACTACTGACTTATAGCTTTGAATTAATCATGAGACAACCAAATATTACAGATGAACAAAAGGTTTATATAGTTAAACAATTGGCCAACGCAAGTGGACCTAAAGGCATGGTTGCGGGTCAGATTCTTGATATGCAAGCAGAGAAAAAAAATATAGAATTACAAGCATTGGAAAAAATCCATACCTTAAAAACCGGTCAATTAATCAAATTCGCAATCGTAAGTGGCGCATATATTGCTAATGCATCTAAGGAGCAAATGGAGGCACTAGATACTTTTTCTTATTATATAGGGCTTATATTTCAAGTGCAGGACGATATTTTAGATGTGACTGGTGATCCGACCATTCTAGGTAAACCAGTAGGAAGTGATGAAGAAAACTTCAAAAGTACTTACCCTAAATTATTAGGGTTAGAGGGAGCAATAGAGATTAAAGATTATTATGTTAAAAAAGCAAAAGAAGCTTTACAGACTGCGGGAGTAACGCAGACCATTTTAGAGCAACTTACTGACTATTTAAGTGACAGAAAATACTAATTAGAATGATTAAATAAAAAATTGAGCAATCAGCCATTATATGTTATATTGTTTATACTATAGGAATGGTGCAGTATTCTAGTCAGTCTTCCGTTTCTGAAGGCGGGCCTAAAAATCCGCCAAAGGGCACATCGATGAAGTTCCTTGTGCTGGCTTGAGGCGCCCAGCCTTGGGTCAGTGCTGGGAGTTAAGGTTGTGGGGCGATCCACAAAGGCATGTGGGCGAGGACCCTGCTTCCGCGGAGGCCCATCTCTGTGGTAACTTCTTAGCAGACGTTATTATGGAATGGGGTATGAACCTACTATATAGGGATGGGGAATCCCTGTTTGTAGCGTAGCCTGCCTTGAGTGGTGTTTGAGGGGATTATGTTATAAGTACGAAGAGATTGTGGCCACTTTCAATTCGTATATACAGCATATGAAATCAACACTGCAAAAGAGGCTAGGGGACGGTTAAAGGCTGTTGAGGAAATCTCCTAGACTGTTCCAATGGACATTTTAAAGGGATTATAGTGCGGACTAAGTGGTAATTCAGTCTAGCTGTTGGCAACAACGCTAAGATGGGTTTAATGGGGAACCGCCAGAATGGCAACATTCGGTACCTGTCTGGGAAAACCTACTGGACCTAAGCCGCAGTTTTTACCTTTTTAATGACCATTCCTAATACATATTTTAATATTTTATTTGAGGTTATATAATGACGAAATCACATTTGCAAAAGTCGATAAAATTTAGTCTAGGTATTGCCGTTATCACGTTTGTGTTAGCGGCTATTTTTTCAGTTGTTTCTTCCTCCATTTTAGGTGGAGTAGTGTGGATTATTGGATTATTAATAGTCCTATTAATTGTATTAATAGGGGTATTTTTTGATATGCTTGGGATAGCGGCTACCGCTGCTGATGAAGTACCTTTTCACGCAATGGCAGCAGAGAAGGTAAGCGGTTCCAAACAAGCAATTGTAATTGTTAGAAATGCGGATAGGTTTGCGAGTTTTTGTAATGACGTAATCGGTGATATTTCCGGAATCGTTAGTGGAACAGCCACTGCAATCGTTGTTCTTCAGGTTGCAGATGGGTTTGGACAATCAGACGGCTCTAGTTTTCAAATAGTAACCTCGGTTGTTTTAACTAGTCTAGTTGCAGCACTTACTGTTGGGGGGAAGGCAATTGGGAAATATTTAGCAATTAATTCCTCGACCAACATCATATTCTTTGTTGGTAAAACCATTGCTTTTATCGAAGAAAAATTTAAAATAAAGATAATGACAACAGAAAAGAAAGAGATCAGAAATAAATAATGAAGGGGAGGAATCCCGATATGGATCTGACAAAAATTAAAGATCCCTCGTTTTTAAAAAAATTATCAAATGATGAACTAGACAGCTTAGCTCTTGAAATTCGAAAATTTTTAATTGAAAAGCTTTCAATTACGGGTGGGCATCTAGGTGCTAACCTAGGTGTTGTAGAATTAACATTGGCACTGCATCAACATTTTAATAGTCCGCAAGATAAACTGATATTTGATGTAGGTCATCAGTCTTATATTCATAAAATGTTGACTGGTCGTACTTCTCAATTTGATACTTTACGTCAGTATAAAGGTCTTTGTGGTTTTCCGAAAATGAGTGAAAGTGAACATGATGTTTGGGAAGCGGGCCATAGTTCAACATCATTATCTGCTGCAATGGGTATGACAATTGCGCGTGACGTTAAGGGTGAAGATAATTTCATTTTACCTATCATTGGTGATGGTGCGCTTACTGGCGGAATGGCTCTTGAAGCGTTGAATCATATTGGCCATGAGAAAAAGAACATTATTGTTATCTTAAACGATAACGAGATGTCTATTGCTAATAATGTTGGTGCACTTCATAATGCGCTTGGTCGGATGAGGAGTGCGGGTAAATATAATCGGGTCAAAGATGAGTTAGAGTGGCTAATGAAGAAAATTCCAGCTGTTGGAGGACGTATAGCTCAAACAGCGGAACGTGTTAAAGATAGTATGAAATATTTCATGGTACCAGGAATGCTTTTTGAAGAGTTTGGATTTACTTATTACGGCCCAGTTGATGGCCATGACTTTAATGATCTTCAAGAAAATATACAATACGCTAAAAAGACGGATGGCCCTGTTCTTATACATGTTATTACTCAAAAAGGGAAAGGATATTCCCCAGCAGAGTTAGATATGAAGGATAGATGGCATGGTGTTGGCCCGTATAAGATTGATTCAGGCGAAAAAATCAAACCAGTCAATGCCCCACCTGCTTGGAGCGGGGTCGTTAGTGGTGCCTTGCAAAAAATAGCTAGAACGGATAATCGTCTAACAGTTATTACTCCTGCTATGATTTTAGGGTCAAAGCTGGACAAGTTTCAGGAAGAGTTCCCTGATCGACTTTTTGATGTTGGTATCGCTGAACAACATGCTACCACAATGGCTGGTGGGATGGCGACTCAAGGTCTGAAACCTTTCCTAGTTATTTATTCCACTTTTCTTCAAAGAGCATATGATCAATTACTTCATGATGTATGTAGGCAAAATTTGAATGTCGCATTTGGAATTGATCGAGCGGGATTGGTTGGTGCCGATGGCGAGACGCATCAAGGAGTGTTCGATATAGCCTTTTTGAGACACCTACCCAATATGGTGCTAATGATGCCAAAAGATGAAAATGAATGTCAACACATGGTTCATACCGCTTTGGAGTATAATGATGGACCTATTGCAATGAGATTTCCAAGAGGGAACGCATTAGGAGTTCCAATGGATACATCATTCAAACAGATTCCAATTGGTAGTTGGGAAGTATTAGAAGATGGTACTGACGCTACTATTTTGACTTTTGGTACTACTATTAAAATGGCTTTAGAAGCAAGAGCTGCCCTAAAAGAAAAAGGGTTTTCTGTAAAAGTCGTAAATGCTCGATTTATTAAGCCGCTAGATGAAGATATGCTTCATGAATTAATGATAGAGAACAGACCAATCTTAACAATAGAGGAAGCAATTCTTCAAGGTGGTTTTGGTAGTGCTATTTTAGAATTTGCCGAAACACATAACTACAAAAATGTAGATATACAACGAATGGGAATACCTGATAAGTTTGTTGAGCATGGAGATGTACCGGAATTATTAGAAGAAATAGGATTGACAAGGGATACCGTCATAGATAAATTAAAGCAAATAATGCCAAGTAAACAACAGAGGGCTTGATTTCTATATGAGTAATAAAATAAGACTTGACCTGTTGTTGGTCGAGAGAGGCTTAATTGAAACCAGAGAAAAAGCAAAGCGAACCATTATGGCTGGTTTGGTCTATTCAGAGCAAGTTCGTTTAGATAAACCAGGTGTTAAGGTGGATATGGAAATACCAATCACTGTTAAAGGGAAATTGATTCCTTATGTAGGTAGAGGTGGATTAAAGCTTGAAAAAGCTTTAAACACTTTTAAATTGGATGTAACAGGTAAAATAATGATTGATGTAGGTTCGTCGACTGGAGGCTTTACTGATTGTGCTCTCCAAAATGGCGTTAAATTAAGCTATGCAGTAGATGTTGGTTATAATCAACTAGATTGGAAGCTACGTAACGACGATCGGGTTGTGGTGATGGAACGAACTAATTTTAGGTATGTAACACCTGATATGCTTACTAAAGGGATACCAACCTTTGCAACTATTGATGTATCGTTTATCTCTTTAAAATTAATATTGCCGGTATTATCCAAATTGTTGGGAAGTTGCAGTGATGTAGTCGCACTGATTAAACCTCAATTTGAGGCTGGTAGAGAACAAGTAGGCAAAAAAGGTATCGTTCGTGATCCTTTGATACATAAACAGGTATTAACAAATATTACTACCTTTGCTCTACAAGAAGGATATCAAATCAAAGAATTAACATTTTCTCCAATTACTGGTGGAGATGGAAATATAGAATTCTTAGTACATTTATTATGGAATGAATCACAAAAAGAAGGAAATAGCATGAATGATGTCGAAATTGACAGTGTAGTCGAAGAAGCGCATCTACAACACACTCATGTATGAAACCATTGGGCTGCATATAATGTAGCCCATTTTTTAGGTTATGCTATTTAAGAAAATTATGTGGTTAGCTAGGATGGGAGGGTATATTTTGAATAAAGGTCAACGACACATAAAAATTAGAGAGATTATTACAGATAATGATATTGAAACACAGGATGATCTAGTTGAGCGCCTTAGAAGTCTGGGATACAACGTGACACAAGCTACAGTATCTCGAGATATAAAGGAGCTTCACCTAGTTAAAGTACCCATGGTAGATGGAAGATACAAGTATAGTCTCCCAGCGGATCAACGTTTTAATCCGCTCGAAAAATTGAGAAGGTTAATCATGGATGCTTTCGTTCGGATTGATGAGGCTGGATATTTTATTGTTATGAAGACACTACCGGGCAATGCAAACGCTGTAGGAGTATTATTAGATCATTTAGATTGGACTGAAATCTTAGGGACAATCTGTGGTGACGATACCATCTTAATTATTTGTAGAACAGAAAGTGATACGGAAAAAGTTAAAAACCGATTGTTAGATATGCTTTAGATTTGAATACTCCTAGGATTGGGGTGATGAACATGTTAACTGAACTTTCTATTAAAGATTTTGCTATTATTGATGAATTAACTATTACCTTTAATCAAGGTTTGACAGTTTTAACTGGCGAAACAGGTGCGGGTAAGTCCATTATCATTGATGCTGTTGGATTATTAACTGGCAGCCGAGGATCAATTGAATTTGTTCGGTTTGGAGCTAACAAGGCAAACTTAGAAGGTCTTTTTATCGTTGAGGATGTCAAACATCCAATTTTTGATAAAGGAAGAGAATACGGTATTGAAATTGAAAAAGACGGAATGATTGTTCTAAACCGCACAATTACATCCAGTGGAAAAAGTATATGTCGAGTTAACGGAAAGCTTGTCACACTTGGTATTCTGAAGGAATTCGGGAAAAGTTTAATTGACATTCATAGTCAACATGAAACACAATCGTTAATGGATGTAGATCGACATATTGAATTATTAGATTTGTATAAAAGTGATGAATTAGATCAAGTTAAAAAAGATTATCTAGATATATTCAAAAAGCTTTCAACATTTAAAAAAAGGTATAAAAAACTAAGCGAAAATGAACAAGACATGGCACAACGTCTAGATTTATTGAAATTCCAATTAAATGAATTGCAGGATGCTGAATTAGTTCCATATGAGGATGATCAATTATCAGCTGAACGTGAAAAACTGGTCAATTACGAAAAAATTTACCAAGGTGTAAATGATGCATATGAAGCGCTATATGGCGAACAAAAGGGACTTGATTGGTTGTCTCTATCTTTGAATGGACTTGAAAGTGCTAGTGAATATGAAAAAGATTTAGAAAAAATGAAAGAAGAGTTTTCTAATCACTATTTTTTAATTGAAGAATTGTCTTATGATCTTCGGAATTTTCTCGATGGTTTAGAGTATGACCCGGAGAGACTTAACGAACTTGAAAGTAGAATAAACGAGATTAATCGTTTGAAAAAGAAATACGGACCTTCAGTTAATGATATGTTGGAGTATTCGGCTAAAATTGAGGAAGAAAAAGATGAATTAGAAAATAGAGATTCTCATTTGTTAAAGCTACAACAAGAGCTTAATGGTCTTACTGAAGACGCTCTTTTAGAAGCAAGGCATTTACATGATATAAGAAAAAAGGCAGCTAAATCATTAATAAAAGATATCCATAAGGAACTAAAAGATCTTTACTTAGAAAAGGCTTCTTTTGATGTTAACATTGCTACTAAAAAAGATAGAAATGAAGAGGCTGATATCGACGGTACCTCAACACATTTGACTGCTAATGGATTTGATATAGTGAAATTTTTAATAACTACAAATCCAGGGGAGCCTTTGAAAGAGCTAAATAAAATTGCTTCTGGTGGAGAATTATCAAGAATAATGCTTGCTTTAAAGAAGATATTTTCAAAGCACCAAGGAGTAACAAGTGTCATATTTGACGAAGTGGACACAGGAGTTAGTGGAAGAGTAGCTCAATCAATTGCTGAGAAGATTCATGGTATATCTGTCGGCTCACAGGTGTTGTGTATTACTCACTTACCTCAGGTTGCCTCAATGGCTGATACGCATCTTCTGATTGAAAAGAGTGTTTCCAACAAAAGAACTAGTACAACTGTAAGTGAACTAAGCGTGGAAGATAGTGTAGAAGAACTTGGGCGGATGATAACTGGTGCAGAGTTAACAGAAACTTCTAAGGAGCATGCACGAGAATTAATTCAGTTAGCTAATAACTTTAAAAATGGAACTTTATCCAAATAAATCCTGACCATTAATATGGTCAGGATTTATTTATCTCATCAAATTAAGGCTTTAAGTTACCTTATTTAAATAATTCATTTTTATTCTTCATTAATGAAAGACAATAGAGGAAATGTTAACCCTTTTTTCTCATCTTTACAGGGTTTAAAAAGTGTATTCTAAGGTCAAATTAGAAGTACACAGAAATAAAAGTGTGGGTTAGGAACGAGGAGAGTGAAAAATGAAATTCAACAATTTTCGTAATGGGATAGGGATCTTGCTCCTTGTTGCTTTCCTTTGTATTCCATTCATAACACCGTTACAAGTATATCTTTCAATACCCAATCAAATCACAACTTTTCATAAGCAAGACCCTTTTAGCGTTCCGGCCATGGGACAAGGTGTTAATGCTACAAATTCAGATCCGATAATCGAGGCAATAAATTCAAATGAGTTCAAAACTTTATCAACTGGAGAAAGTAGTATTGTTTATGAACTAGCAGGGTTACCGATAAAAAAAGTAAATGTTGATGTTTTGGATGATTTTAAAATTATCCCCGGTGGTCAATCAATAGGGGTAAATCTCCAAACATTAGGAGTACTAGTAGTTGGACACCATTTAGTTAACACAAAAGAAGGTGAAGTTTCACCAGGAGAGAAAGCGAAAATCGAAGTTGGAGATACTTTGTTGGAGATAAATGGGAAAAAAATCAATAGTATGAAAGAAGTCGCTCCATTTGTTGAAGACTCAGGAGACAAAAACGAGCCGTTAACTGTGAAGGTAAAACGTGGAGAAGAAATTTTTGATACAAAGTTAACACCATATAAAGACTTAAAAGACGAAAAATATAGGATTGGTCTGTATATAAGGGACTCGGCAGCAGGGATTGGAACAATGACCTTCTTCGATCCTAAATCTAAAAAATACGGTGCTCTTGGTCATGTCATATCAGATATGGATACAAGAAAACCTATTGAGATAAACAACGGCACAATTGTTCGTTCAAATATAAAATCCATTGAAAAAGGTGTTAATGGTACGCCGGGAGAAAAGCAAGCAGAATTCTTAGCAGGGGAAGAAAAAATAGGGAGTATTACCAAGAATAGCCCTTTCGGAGTATTTGGAGTATTAAAAAAGAATATTTTAAATGGAAAGATGGATGAGCCTATGCCCATAGCCTTATCACACCAAGTAAAAGAGGGCCCGGCTAAAATTTTGACTGTCGTAAAGGGTGAAAAGGTTCAAGAGTTCGATGTGGAAGTTATAAACAGTGTTCCGCAAAAGTTTCCTGCAACTAAAGGTATGATTATCAAAATAACTGATCAGGATTTATTGGATAAAACAGGTGGAATTGTACAAGGAATGAGTGGTAGTCCTATTATTCAAAATGGCAAAATAATAGGAGCAGTAACACATGTTTTTGTTAACGACCCAACATCTGGTTATGGTGTGCATATTGAATGGATGCTGCAAGAAGCAGGGATAGATATTTACAACAACGATGGCAGTGATAGCGAAGAAAATTTAGAAGCAAGCTAAAAAGAAAGCTCTTTAGGAGCTTTCTTTTAGTTTACATATTGTAAGATTCGACATTATTCTCGAAAAAGTCATTAAATGTCACAAAAAATCGAAAATCCATGAAAATTGAAGAGAATTGAAGGTAATCAATAAAAATATAAACTTTTTCACAAAAATGAAGGATTTTTCGAAGTTGTGTCGAAAGTGTTACTTTAGTAAGAGGCGTATTACGTTAAGGGGGAACTGAATATGGAAAAAATTAAGGTTTGTTTAGTCGATGACAATCGCGAATTAATTCAGCTAATGGAGGAGTACTTTGAAGGTCAGTCAGATATTGAAGTTATCGGCACAGCTTACAATGGAAAGGAATGTTTAGAATTATTAGATGAAATCGAACCTGATGTATTGGTTCTTGATATTATTATGCCACATGTGGACGGTCTAGCTGTCTTAGGTAAAATCAAGGGACTTGAAAGGGCGAAGTATCCAAATGTAATTATGCTTACTGCATTTGGACAAGAAGAGGTAACAAAGAAAGCTGTAGATCTTGGAGCATCATACTTTATTTTAAAACCTTTTGATTTAGAAAATCTCGGGGACCAAATCAGGCAGGTTTATGGTATTACACCGACAACAGAGAATAAGGGAATAAGGCATAGGTACAATAGGGACAACAAGAAAATTGACCTCGAAGCTAATATTACTCACATCATTCATGAGATCGGTGTTCCAGCACATATTAAAGGGTACATGTACTTAAGAGAGGCAATAACAATGGTTTATAAAGATATTGAATTGCTCGGTTCGATAACTAAGGTGTTATACCCAGATATCGCAAAAAAATATAATACCACTGCCTCAAGAGTTGAACGTGCGATTCGCCATGCCATCGAGGTAGCTTGGAGTCGTGGTAATATGGACTCCATTTCATCATTATTTGGTTATACAGTTAGCTTAACCAAGGCAAAACCAACAAACTCAGAGTTCATCGCAATGGTTGCAGATCGCTTACGTTTAGATCATCGAGCAAGCTAATAAGGTTAAAATAAAATTGTCTATTCACTTAACAGTGGATAGACAATTTTTTCGTTCACATTGAATTTTAGTTATAATTTCTAATTCTCACTCACTTAAAAGATATAATGCCAAAACTTAAAATATTTGTCCTCTACTATTTTAATGAATAAAAATTACACATTGAGGGATTTTATTATTAAAGGAGGGTTAATATTATGAAAAAAATTCTGTACATAGTGTTATTAATATTCGTATTAACTCCACTTGCAGTCTCAGCAGCCGAAACGTACACGGTTCAACCTGGAGACAGCATGTGGAAAATTGCTGTGAGATATCAAATTGGAGTCACTGAAATTATCGAGGCTAATCCACAGGTGGAAAATCCTGACCTTATTTATCCTAACCAAAAATTGAACATACCTAATATTGATACGATTAAACATACCGAACATGAGGTAATTCAATTAACAAATCAAGAACGTGCTAAATATGGACTTGGAGCACTAAAACCTGACTGGGAGTTATCCCGTGTAGCTAGATACAAGTCACAGGATATGCATGATAAGAACTATTTTTCGCATACTAGTCCTACTTATGGATCACCATTTACAATGATGCAGCAATTTGGAATAAATTATCGTAGTGCTGCTGAGAACATTGCTAAAGGACAACGGACACCACAGGAAGTAGTTAGAGCATGGATGAATAGTCCTGGTCACAAAAAAAACATTCTTAGTGCTGATTTTACACATATAGGTGTTGGTTATGTAAAAGATGGCAATTATTGGACTCAAATGTTTATAAAGAAATAATTTTTAAATTTGACGTTAATTTAATCTAGATATTCCGGAAACGTGGATATGGGAGACGATCCACATTATCATTTCTGGCATAAAACAACATAGTTAGAACACAAAACGCTTGGGATTGAAGTGACCCCAAATATTAAGCTACTTGTTGGGCAAGAGTTCGATATGTAATTGAACTCTTGTCTTTTAATTTTTCCTTAATACTTTATTGTTAAGTAATTCTTAACTTGCTCGACAGAAAATCACTTGGTTGAAAAAGGAAACCACTTTTCCCGTCTTCGACAGCATTTCATCGCCAAGAACATTAGTTTGTATTTTTTGAGGAATCGACAATCCTCAACTCCAATGATCATCATATAATGTGTAGTTTCAAACGTTTAAATTAATTTAGGTCTTATTATTGCTATAATTAGGCAAATTCTCATGAAATTCATTGAAATTGCGGTGTAATCCAGTTAAAACTAGACAAATCTCCTTTACAGTTGCCTTTATACTAGTGTTTTTGATAACAATTATTCTTGAAGTATGTTAATATTTTGAATTGTACAGAAAACTATAAATGGAGAGATTAATATGAAAGTAGCAAAGTTCGGTGGAAGTTCTGTAGCTAGTGCAGAACAATTAAAAAAAGTCGCTAACATAATTATGGATGATTCAGACCGTAAAGCAATTGTTGTATCAGCGCCAGGTAAAAGGTTTAAAGAAGATACAAAAGTTACTGATTTACTAATTGCTTTAGGTCAAGCATATTTGAATAAAAATTCTTATCAAGCTCAATTAGATCAAGTAATTGATCGTTTTCGAGACATCACAGAGCAATTAGAACTACCAGAAAGTCTTTTAAAGGAAATACAAGATGATATTAACAATGTACTCGCTTCTGATTACACGTACGAGTTGAAAACAGATGCATTAAAGGCATCCGGGGAAGATGCTTTAGCAAAGGTACTTAGTGCTTATCTACAGTCGTTAGGATTAAAAGCTACTTATTTAAATCCAAAAGAAGCTGGTATAATTGTTAGTGATGAACCAGGTAGTGCACAAATATTAGATGAGAGTTTTGAGCTTATTTATAAACTTAGAGAACGAAAAGAAATCGTTGTAATACCTGGTTTCTTCGGATATACAAAGGAAGGCAAATTGGTTACTTTTTCACGAGGCGGTTCAGACATAACAGGTTCTATTGTGGCGGCTGGGGTTAAAGCAGACTTATATGAGAACTTTACTGATGTTGATTCTGTTTATTGTGTAAATCCAACTATAGTAGAGAATCCAAAGGAGATTACTTCACTAACTTATAAAGAGATGAGAGAACTATCTTACGCTGGATTCTCAGTGTTTCACGATGAAGCACTTATACCTGCATTTAAAGCAAGCATCCCCGTTTGTATTAAAAATACAAACAATCCAAACGGATTAGGAACAATAATTGTATCCAAAAAAGAAACAGGGGACAACCCAGTAGTAGGGATTGCTAGTGATACTGGATTTTTAAGCTTATACGTTAGTAAATACTTGATGAATAGAGAATTGGGCTTTGGACGCCGTCTATTGCATATTTTAGAGGATGAATGTATTTCTTTTGAACACACTCCTTCTGGAATAGATGATTTATCTGTTATTATCAGAGAAAGTCAACTGACAGAAAAGAAAGAACAGAAGGTAATTCAAAGAATTAAGGATGAACTAGATCCAGACATGGTGTACGTTGAACGTGGTCTGGCTCTTGTAATGATCGTTGGGGAAGGTATGAATAGCACTATTGGAATAGCTGAAAAGGCAACAGCTGCATTTTCCAGAGCAAATGTTAATTTAGAAATGATGAACCAAGGTTCTTCTGAAGTTTCTATGATGTTCGGAATTAAAGCTTCTGGTGTTGACAGTGCCGTAAAATCTCTATATAAATCATTTTTTGAATAATTATATAAGGACTGGTCTTATGACCAGTCCTTATTATAATATTTCATTGCTGGATGACGATTTAGTTTGAATGGCGTTAGGACATTATCTAACCCTGTATAGGTATTGATATTTGATTGGATTGTTTGCTCTAATAAAATTTCAAATAATTCAGCTGTCATAATTGCATCATTTAAAGCGTGATGTCTTTCAAGTTGTTCAATACTATAATATTTCATGAGTTGATCTAATTGATCGTTTACTCCAGGTAACAACCATCTTGCCATTAGTTGAGAATCAATAACGTATGGATCATAACTTGGTAGTCTCCATCTTTTAAGCATTGTTTGCAAAAACCTCATATCGAATTTTGCTGGGTGTGCTACAAGAATTGAATCCTTGCTAAATTCTAAAAACCTCTGAAAGACTTCAATAAAAGGTCGTGCATTTTTAATGTCTTCGTGCTCAATACCTGTTAAATCTGAAATATTGTTAGGAACAGGTCGTATTGGTCTAATTATTTCATGAAATTTTTCTACCCTACAATGTTGTAATCCGTGTAATTGTATTGCTCCGATAGAAATCACTTCATGACCAACTTCCGGAATTAATCCAGTAGTTTCTAAATCAAAAATTGTAAAAGGAGTATTATCTAATTTACTGCTTTCGAGCGAATCTTCTTTTTGAAATTTTAGTAATGCATCATTTAATTCCTGGTATGCTGACCATTTAAAATAGGGTCTCATTTTAAAATGATAAATAGGTTTTTCAAAAAAGAAGTACTTTATTATTTGTAAATCGATAGGTAACATTACACCACCCGATTCCGGTTATAACTTAGTTCAATAACTTGCTGTAGACGTCTAGCTATTGATAGTGCTTCTTTTAATTTTCTTTTTTCTTCCTTGGATAGTTTTTGAATGATTATTTCATTTGTAAGTGGTTCCTGGTTCTCTAATTGAATTAAATTTTGACTTAACCTAAATGTCAATAGTCGATGTAGGGCCATTTTAGCATTTTCTGCATCTCTTGGATGAAATCTCTCATCATTAGCTAATTGATCCAGCCTATTAATTGTATTAGCATCTTCAATTCCGTTTTTCGCGGAATAAATTCGAACCGCATTAACAATCTGCATAATGGCAGACTTTTTTAAATTTAGACTCCGTTTCTTTCCACTGCCAATAATTCTACCAAAAGGTTGGATAGGAACTCTAAATCTGAGTGTATCTTTCATGAGTAGTTGGTGAAGGTTGAGTGAATTTTTTATCTTGTTAGTAAGTTCATCTCTTAAACTGTATGCCAAGGAGAAATCCCCGTAAATTGGTCTAAAGTCAGTGAAAATCGTAAAATCCCGAATTTCTTCAGCATCGATTTTCACAATCCATTCTTTTAGGTCAGCTGACCACTGTGAATAAGGTTTTCTCCACTTATTCTCTTTAGCCATTATTCCACCAGTACATAGTGGAAACCCACACTCCTCGAGCATGAAATTAATCTTTTCACTTAACTTTTCGAAATATAAATCAATTTTTGTAGCATCTTTAAAATGTTTATAATCGGATAAAATAAGCCCATTATCCTGGTCTGTACTAAATCCTTGTTCTTTTCTTCCTTCACTACCCATTACAATGAAACAATAATTAATTTGAGGAGGTCCGTATCCTTCTCTAACCATCTCTTCCTCGGCTATTCGAATCACTTGTTTATGAATACGGTCGTTTAAACTGGAAATTAGTTCGCATATTTCATAACCGAATGTACCTTCATCAATTAATTGCTTTATAAATTGTTGAAATTCTTTATTGTACGTAGGTGAAAGACTTTTTAGCTCATTGACTGTTTTTGATTTTGAAATCCGATAACTAGTATCAAAATAAACAGAATCCTTGATATTAAAAAAAGAAGATTGTCTTAGGAAACCAACTACATTTGATTTATGGAAAACTGGAATAATTACAGTTGGATGATGCTTTAAATAGGACAGCGCTTCATAGATGAAATCTTGGTCAGCTACTGAATAGATGTCCTCTTGCATATAGTTACTTACTGAACTTTTAAGATCATTTTTCATAACTGCATTCAAGATTTCTGAGTAACCAATCATACCAACCATTTTTGATTGGTCCTCGCTTACAATTAAACCTTCCATTTTTTTATGTTGCAATAGTTTCGCAGCATCTTCTATAGATTTACTCGGCTGAATGAACACAGGTAACTCCATGAAAGTGTCGACTCGTTTTCTGTATAATTCCTTTTCATTTTGGTCCCCAGTATCGGAGCTTTTGTATTTCACTTCTTGATACAGACTTTTCATTAAATTACTTATACCATCTAAGACTACTTTTGAGAAATTGGTATTGTTAGTCATTACTTCCATAAAATTGGCTTTGTTCAAGCAGATGGTTTTTGTATTTTCCAGTGCCTGTACCGAAAACCTCATCTCTCCGCTAGTAAGCATAATCATCATACCGATTAGGTCTCCTGGATAATAGAAACGAATTGATACTTGTTTACCGTTTGCGCGGTGCAAAATATTTTTTGCTAATCCCGATATCAAAAAATGCAGTTCTACCGTTTCTTCATTATCTTCCTCGTGAATAATAAATTCATTAGCTTTTAATTCTCTTATCACTGCTCCTTCAGTTATTTTAATGAATTCATTATCGGTTAATAAATCAAATGGATATTGATTTTTAAACATATCTAGATATTTCTCCACTCGAAACCATCTCCTCTAATGTTCATTTAATCTTCTTTATTATTCTTGAATCGACCTTTGGTAAGGTTTCTCTTTCTATCCCTATGTAAAATGAATCCTCCGATAAAGGAAAGTCCGGCTAAAAATAGGATTAAACCTATGACAAACTGTACGGCCGAATGAAATAAAAATGGATAAAAAATACCAAAAGTAGCATCACGCATTAGTTTAATACCAAATGTAGCAATAATTCCGGGGATAACTAAAATTAACAAAGCAACAATTCTCACATTGTATCACCTATTCCTCTCATCCCTTGTAGTATAGCAAAGGCTGACAGTTATGAAAACTGATGAACTCTTGCTAAAATGTGCAGTAAAGTATAATATGGAATTATGCAAAATAATGCAGGGTGTGATGAATAGATGAAACGAATAATAATTGTTGGTGCGGGCAAGGGTGGAACTGCATTAATAAAGCTAATGAAAGAAATAGACCGGATGGAAATTGTTGCTGTAGTTGATATTGATTCTAGAGCCTTAGGTATGCGATTAGCAAAGTCCTATAACATTAAAACTGGTGATAACTGGCGTGATTGGATTGAAAAAGATATCGATATTGTTATCGAAGCAACTGGCTCTCAGAAAGTACTTGATCAGATTATTGAGGCTAGGAAATCCACCACAGTAGTAATCCCGGGTTCAGTAGCGTACATAACAGCCGAATTATTGGAAGATAAAGAAAGACTCCTACAAGAAATGAAACTACATACAGACAAACAAGATCTAATTCTGAATAATATTAATGAAGGTATGATCGTCATTGATGTTAATGAAAGCGTCACTTTTGTCAATAGAAGGGCAGAAGAAATAGTAGGTATTAAAAAAGAAGAGTTTATTTTAAAACCAATTCGTCAACTTATAGACAAAACCAGACTCCCGCAAATATTAAGAACAAGGAGACAAGAAATAAATCAAAAACTCGTCTTAGAAAACGGGAAAAAAATAATCACCACAAGAATTCCAATTATTGATTCTAGACAGAATTTAAAAGGTGCTTTTGCAGTTTTTAGAGATATTACCGAAGTTGTTGAATTAGCAGAACAGATTACTGGCTTGAGAGAAGTTAAGAAAATGCTAGAAGCAATTTTCCATTCATCAGATGAAGCAATTAGTGTTGTTGATGAAGATGGCCGGGGAATAATGATTAATCCAGCCTATACTAGGATAACGGGTTTATCTGAAAAAGATATTGTAGGGAAGCCAGCAAATGTAGATATTTCTGAAGGCGAAAGTATGCATATGAAGGTTTTAAAAACTAGAAGACCAGTAAGAGGTGTTCGTTTAAAGGTCGGACCAACGAACAAGGATGTCTTAGTTAACGTAGCCCCAATTATTGTTGACGGAAAATTAAAAGGAAGTGTTGGTGTTCTCCACGATGTTTCTGAGATTCAATCACTAACAAGTGAACTTAGAAGAGCAAGACAAATTATACGAAATTTAGAAGCTAAATATACGTTCGATGATATCATTGGTTCTTCTAATGAAATGAAGTTAGCATTTGAACAAGCAAAAGTCTGTGCCAGGACACCTGCAATTGTTTTGTTAAGGGGTGAATCAGGAACTGGTAAAGAGTTGTTCGCACATGCTATTCATAATGAAAGTGATCGTAGGCATAATAAATTTATCCGAGTAAACTGTGCAGCGATCTCTGAATCTATTTTGGAAAGTGAACTATTTGGTTATGAAGATGGTGCATTTTCTGGTGCGAAACGTGGCGGAAAAAGAGGCTATTTTGAGGAAGCTAATCACGGAAGTATTTTTCTTGATGAGATAGGAGAACTTTCACTTCGCATGCAGGCAAAACTACTTCGTGTTCTCCAAGAAAATGAAATTGTAAGAGTTGGTGGAACGAAACCTATTCCTATAGAAATAAGAATTATCACCGCTACGAATGTGAATTTAGAAAAAGCAATAATGAATGGAAATTTTAGGGAGGATTTGTACTATCGTCTGAATCGTTTACCGATTTATATTCCGCCATTAAGAGAAAAAATTTCTGACTTAGAAGAATTAACGTATTATTTAATCCATAAAATTAATCAGGATTATGGTAGGAATGTTAAATCAATTGATAAGAAAGCTGTTAATTCATTGATGAAGTACCATTGGCCAGGAAACATCAGGGAGCTTGAGAATGTTATTAGTAGGGCTATGATTTATATGGAAGTTAATGAAGAAGAGATAAAACTTGAGCATATACCAGAGCTAATTCCCGTAAAACCTAAACAACAAAGTGACAATAGTGGTTATCAATGGAACCAGGAATCCCTACAACAGTCCATTGAGTCTCATGAGCAACTAATAATTGAACAAGCATTTATTGCAAATAATTATAATAAAACAAAAACAGCAACTGCGTTAGGTATTTCAATAAGAAGTCTTTACTATAAAATGGAAAAATATGAGATTGAAAAGAATGGCATGCAAAATGATGCATAGTTAAATAAACTTAATGTCTAAGTGTTGTGATATAACTTCCTCAAAAAATGTAGATATTAGTTGTTTTTTAGATTAATGAATGAAACTCCTTGGAGGCAAAAAATGAAACACTTGGAAACAATCTTGGAGCAAATAGATAAAAAAAATATAAAGACTGTTGCGGTTGCTCAGGCTGCAGATAAAGATGTATTACATACGGTACAAATAGCAATAGAAAACCATTTGTGTGACTTTTTGTTATTTGGGGAAGAGGCAATTATACAAAAAATAGCTTTAGAATTGGATTTTGACATTGGTACAAATTCAATCCAAATCATACAGGTTAATGAAAACGAAAGCGCTGCTGAGTTAGCAGTAAAAGCTGTACGTTTTGGGGATGCAGATGTACTAATGAAGGGCAATATAGCCACAAGTTTATTGTTAAAGGCTGTATTAAATAAAGAATTTGGGTTAAGAACAGGGAATATCCTTTCTCATGTGGCAGTGTTTGAGATACCTAGTTACGAAAAACTAATATTTTTGTCTGATGCAGCAATGAACATCGCTCCAAACCTGAATGAAAAGATACAAATTGTTGAAAACGTAGTAAAAGTCGCACGCGGCTTAGGAATTATGCAGCCTAAGGTCGCTATCTTGTCTGCTGTGGATGTTGTGAATCCTGCGATGCAATCAACTACTGATGCAGCACTACTAACACAAATGCAAAAACGAGGACAAATTAAAAATTGTATTTTAGAAGGACCATTGGCCTTTGATGTTGCTATTTCTAAGAAGGCAGCAATTCAAAAAGATGTCATTACTGAAGTATCTGGACAAGCAGATGTATTGCTAGTCCCTGCGATTGAGGTAGGGAATACATTATATAAGTCATTTATTTATTTTGCTGAAGCCAAAGTTGCCGCAGTAATAAGTGGAGCTAAAGTTCCGATAGTATTAACTTCTCGTTCAGATAATACGGAAAGTAAATTATATTCATTAG
This sequence comes from Aquibacillus halophilus, assembly GCF_009649745.1. Lineage (GTDB taxonomy): Bacteria > Bacillota > Bacilli > Bacillales > Amphibacillaceae > Aquibacillus > Aquibacillus halophilus. The sequence continues at coordinate 394,035 of NZ_WJNG01000007.1, forward strand.
CATTAGCACTATTAACTTCAACAACGAACTAGGAGGATAACTCAATGGAAATCTTTAAACATATGCAAGACTACGATTATGAAGAGCTGGTATTTTGTCAAGATAAGCAATCTGGATTAAAAGCAATTATCGCGATACATGATACTACGTTAGGACCTGCATTAGGTGGAACTAGAATGTGGACATATGCTTCAGAGGAAGAGGCAATCATAGACGCGTTACGATTAGCCAAAGGAATGACTTATAAAAACGCCGCTGCCGGTTTAAATTTAGGTGGGGGGAAAACTGTAATTATTGGTGATCCGAAAAAAGACAAGAATGAGGCTATGTTTCGGGCATTTGGGCGCTTTATTCAAGGTTTAAATGGACGCTATATAACTGCAGAGGATGTTGGAACAACGGTTTATGACATGGATCTAATTCATGAAGAGACTGATTTTGTTACTGGTATTTCACCAGCCTTCGGATCATCCGGTAATCCGTCACCAGTAACTGCTTATGGTGTTTATAAAGGAATAAAAGCCTCAGCTAAAGAAGCCTTTGGCTCTGATATGTTAGAAGGTAAAACTATTGCAGTCCAAGGAGTAGGCAATGTTGCATATACTTTATGTGAACATCTTCATAATGAGGGAGCTAATTTAATTGTTACCGATATAAACAAAGATGCAGTTAACAAAGCTGTTGAAGCGTTTGGTGCAAAAGCTGTTGACCCGAATGATATCTATAGTGTTGATTGTGATATTTATGCACCTTGTGCACTTGGAGCAACAATCAATGATGAGACAATTCCCATGTTAAAAGCTAAGGTTGTTGCTGGAGCTGCCAATAACCAGCTTAAAGAAACAAAACATGGAGACCTGTTACACGAAAAGGGTATTGTTTATGCCCCAGATTTTGTTATAAACGCTGGTGGTGTGATTAACATTGCTGATGAATTAAGTGGTTACAACAAAGAAAGAGCATTAAAACGAGTAGAAACTATTTATGACAATTTATTAAAGGTATTTGATATTTCGAAAAGAGACAGCATTCCTACCTATTTAGCGGCAGATCGTATGGCTGAGGAACGCATCCAAAGTCTGAAGTATTCTCGCAGCCAATTTCTATTGAACGGGCATCATATTCTTAGCAGAAGATAGATACGGAGGTAAAGACTTGTGCAACACAATAATCGGATTTTAGTAATAAATCCAGGTTCAACTTCAACTAAGATTGGTGTCTTTGAAAATGAAAATGGTATTTTCGAAAAAACAATTCGACATAACATTGAAGATATAAAGACATTTAATCGTATTATTGATCAATATGAATTTAGGAAAAAAGTAATCTTAGATGAATTACACTATGAAGGTATTAATATCTCCAAATTGGATGCTGTATGCGGTAGAGGGGGCTTACTACGACCAATAGAAGGCGGAACATATGAAGTTAATGACGATATGTTACAGGACTTACGAATGGGTTTTAGTGGAGAACATGCATCAAATTTGGGGGGGATTTTGGCTTATGAGATCGCCAATGGATTAAACATTCCAGCCTATATTGTAGATCCAGTTGTGGTGGATGAACTTGAAGATATTGCCAGAGTTTCTGGTGTTTCTGAAATTCCAAGAGTAAGTATATTCCATGCCTTAAATCAAAAAGCTGTCGGGAGACAAGCTGCAAGTGATATAGGGAAGTCATATAGTGAAGCAAACTTAATCATCGCACACATGGGTGGCGGCATAACTGTTGGTGCTCATCATAAGGGAAAAGTAATTGACGTCAACAATGGTCTGCATGGTGACGGCCCCTTCTCACCAGAAAGAGCGGGAACTGTACCTGCAGGAGATTTAATTACAATGTGTTTTTCCGGACAGTATTATCGTGACGAAGTAATGAAAAAAATAGTCGGTCACGGGGGATTAATGGGACACTTACAAACTAATGATGCACTTGAAGTAGAAAGAAGAATTGCAGCAGGGGATAAAAATGCCGAGATTATCTATCAAGCTATGGCCTATCAAGTTGCTAAAGAAATTGGCTCAATGAGTTCGGTTTTAGCGGGAAAAGTAGATGCAATTGCGCTTACTGGTGGTTTAGCTTTTGGAAGTGAATTTATTTCACTAATTTCCAAGCGTGTTGATTGGATTGCCGATGTTTTGGTTTATCCGGGCGAAAATGAATTGCAGGCTTTGGCAAAAGGTACATTACGTATCCTAAAAGAGGAGGAAATTCCTAAGGAATATCCTAACAGATAGAAAGGAGTGTTCGGTATGGCCAAAGAATATGATTTAGTTGTTGTTGGTGGTGGAACTGGCGGATATATTGCCGCTATTCGTGCATCGCAACTCGGATTAAAAACTGCCATTGTCGAAAGTAACAAACTTGGAGGAACTTGTTTACATAATGGCTGTATTCCATCCAAAGCCTTACTAAGAAGTGCCGAAGTTTACCACCAATCAAAACTAGCCGATGAATTCGGTATTGAGTTAAATCAACCTACTATCAACTTTGAAAAGGTACAATTACGAAAAAGTAAAATAGTAGAAAAATTACATACTGGTGTGCAAGGGCTAATAAAAAAGGGAAAAATAGATATTTATCACGGGTTCGGTAGAATATTAGGTCCATCAATATTTTCTCCAAGTGCTGGTACGATTTCTGTTGAAATGAATAATGGGGAAGAAAACGAAATGTTGATCCCTAAAAACGTCCTAATTGCAACAGGATCCAGACCGAAGGAATTGCCAGGATTAGAATCAGATGGTGAATATGTCTTAAATTCAGATCATGCACTTGATCTAGAGCATTTACCTAAATCCATTATTATTATTGGTGGGGGCGTTATTGGTATAGAATGGGCATCTATGCTTTCTGACTTTGATGTTGATGTAACTGTTTTAGAATATGCTGATCGAATCTTACCTAATGAAGATGAAGAAATCTCAAAGGAAGCTCAAAGGTTATTAAAGAAAAAAGGGATTGAAATAGTTACAAATGCAAAGGTTCTTTCTAACACATTAAAAAAAGAAAATGGTATAGAAATTGTAGCTGAACATAGGGAAAGCAAAAAGAATTACCGTGCAGATAAGTTATTAATTTCTGTAGGTAGAGAACCTAACGTAGAAAATATTGGTTTAGAAAATACAGAAATCATAAAAGCAAGTAGTGGATACATAGAGACCAATCAGTTCTATCAAACTAAAGAATCTCACATATACGCAATTGGTGATGTCATTGGTGGCTTACAGTTAGCTCATGTAGCTTCCCGTGAAGGAATGATTGCAGTTGAACACATGGCAGAACAGTCACCTATCGCGCTCAATTATCAAAATGTTCCAACTTGTGTCTATTCAAAACCAGAAGTAGCAAGTATTGGAATAACAGAAAAACAGGCGATAGAAGAAGGGTTTGATATAAAAACCGCAAAGATACCTTTTAAAGCAATTGGTAAAGCACTTGTTTATGGAGAATCGGATGGTTTTGTGAAAATGATTGCTGATCGCAAGACAAGTGATTTATTAGGAGTTCATATGATTGGCCCACATGTTACAGATATGATCTCTGAAGCGGCCTTAGCCAAGCTGTTGGATGCAACGCCATGGGAAATCGGTGAGACTATTCACCCACATCCGTCATTGTCAGAATCAATAGGTGAAGTAGCTCTATCCATTGAGGGAAGGCAAATTCATGGTTAATTTAGTTAGGAGGGTTAGTGTGACTGAAAATAGACACGAAGCGCTTGGATTATCCGATGATCAGGCATTGGACATATATCGGACGATGCTTTTAGCTCGAAGAATTGATGAAAGATTGTGGTTGTTAAATCGATCAGGAAAGATTCCTTTTGTTATTTCCTGCCAAGGACAAGAAGCTGCTCAAGTAGGAGCTGCTTTCGCTTTAGATCGAGACAAGGATTATGTTCTTCCTTACTATCGTGACTTGGGAGTTGTTTTAGCTTTTGGTATGACACCACTTGAATTAATGCTTTCTAATTTTGCTAAAGCTGAGGATCCTAATTCGGGTGGAAGACAGATGCCAGGGCATTTTGGTCAAAAGAAAAATCGTATTGTAACAGGTTCTTCCCCAGTGACTACACAAGTTCCACATGCAGTTGGAATTGCGCTGGCAGGGAAAATGGAAAAGAAAGATTTTGTAAGTCTTGTAACTTTCGGTGAAGGCTCCTCCAATCAAGGTGATTTTCATGAGGGCGCTAATTTTGCTGGTGTTCAAAAACTTCCAGTCATATTTATGGTTGAAAACAACCAATATGCTATTTCAATGCCAGCTAGTAAACAGTTGGCTTGTGAAAAGGTATCTGACAGAGCGATAGGCTATGGAATGCCAGGAATTACTGTAGATGGAAATGATCCATTAGCAGTCTATCAAGCAGTTAAAGAGGCTGCAGATCGTGCTCGAAGAGGAGAGGGCCCATCTTTAGTAGAGACGATTTCCTATCGATTAACACCTCATTCTAGTGATGATGACGATCGAAGCTATCGTAGCAAAGAAGAAGTAGAAACAGCCAAGCAGAAAGATTCAATAAAGTCTTTTTCAACATATTTACGAGAACTGGGTGTGTTGACTGAGGAGATTGAAGATAAGCTCGATCAAGAGATAAGGAAAATTATCGACGATGCAACAGATTATGCTGAAAAAGCTGCTTATGCTGACCCGGATACATTATTTAAACACGTTTATGCGGAGTAAGGAGGGGAAATATAATGCCGGTAATGAATTATATACAGGCTGTCACACAAGCATTAAAAGAAGAAATGACTCGAGATGAAAAGGTGTTTGTTTTAGGCGAAGATGTTGGTGTTCGTGGTGGCGTGTTTCGTGCTACTGATGGCCTATATGAACAATTTGGAGAAGCAAGGGTATTAGATACACCATTGGCTGAATCTGCAATCGCAGGGGTTGGAATCGGTGCGGCTATGTATGGTATGAGGCCTGTTGCAGAAATGCAGTTTGTTGATTTTATTTTACCTGCTGTCAATCAAATTATATCGGAAGCCGCCAAGATTAGATATCGATCAAATAATGATTGGAGTTGCCCTATTACTATTCGTGCTCCCTATGGTGGAGGAGTTCATGGGGCTCTTTACCATTCTCAGTCACTTGAATCAATTTTTGCCAATCAACCAGGTTTAAAGATTGTAATGCCCTCAACACCGTATGACGTAAAAGGGCTGTTAAAAGCTGCGATCCGCGATGATGATCCTGTTCTTTTCTTTGAACATAAGAGAGCTTATCGCTTAATTAAAGGTGAGGTTCCGACCGAAGATTACACGCTTCCAATAGGCAAAGCGGACATTAAACGTGAAGGATCAGATATTACGGTTATTACATATGGATTATGTGTTCATTTTGCCTTACAAGCAGCGGAAAAACTTGAGGCTGAAGGAATTAGTACCCATGTGTTAGACCTTCGTACCGTCTATCCGTTAGACGAAGAGGCAATAATTGAAGCTGCTTCAAAAACTGGTAAAGTACTGCTCATTACGGAGGACAACAAAGAGGGAAGTATCATAGGCCAAGTTTCAGCAATCATTGCTGAAAACTGTTTGTTTGATTTGGATGCACCGATAAAGAGGCTAGCCGGCCCGGAAGTTCCTTCAATGCCATACGCACCAACATTGGAGAAAGAATTTATGTTAAATCCTGATAAAGTGGAGCGAGCAATCCGTGAACTTGCTGAATTTTAATGTTAAAGGAGGGACATGCATTGACAGTAGAAAAAATTACCATGCCCCAGCTAGGTGAAAGTGTGACAGAGGGTACTATTAGTACTTGGCTAGTCAAAGAGGGGGATCATGTAAAGAAGTATGACCCAATTGCTGAAGTAATGACAGATAAGGTAAATGCCGAAGTTCCTTCATCTTTTACAGGAACAATAAAAGAGTTAGTGGCAGAAGAAGGAGAGACCATTTCTGTAGGAGAGCTAATGTGCTATGTAGAAGTCGAGAACGTTAAATCTCACGAAGATTCTTCTAATGAAACAGAAAAATCTCAAGAAACAAAACCCGCTGTAGAAGCAATAGAAGAAACCTTTGATACCAAAGACCAATCAATGAAAATGCGTTATTCTCCTGCTGTTTTACGTTTAGCTCAGGAAAATGATATTGAGCTTTCTCAAGTGAAAGGCTCCGGTAAAAGCGGAAGGATTACTAGAAAAGATATTGAAAAAATAATAAGTTCTGGTGACATCCCTAAATCTAATCTTAAAGAAACTTCCTCATCAGATGATGGTAACACCGTCCAAGTTTCTCAGCAAAAATCAAGCTATGTACAATCAACTGAGGGGGATATAGAGATACCGGTCACTGGTGTACGTAAAGCAATCGCTCAAAACATGACGAGATCAAAAGCTGAAATACCACATGCATGGATGATGGTTGAAGTTGATGTAACCAACTTAGTTAAATACCGAAATAGTGTCAAAGATAAATTCAAGAGTGAGGAAGGCTATAACCTGACTTTCTTTGCATTTTTTGTAAAGGCAATCGCAAAAGCTTTAAAAGAGTTCCCTCAAGTCAATAGTTCTTGGGCAGGAGATAAAATTATTCAACGAAAAGATATTAATATTTCTATTGCAGTAGCTAAAGGGCAAGAACTATTTGTACCGGTTATTAAATTTGCTGACGAGAAGAGTGTAAAAGGCATTGCCAAGGATATTGCAACTTTAGCGGGTAAGGCTCGTAATGGGAAATTGCATTCCGATGATATGAGCGGTGGAACTTTCACGGTTAATAATACCGGTTCATTTGGTTCAGTTCAATCAATGGGTGTGATTAATCATCCTCAAGCCGCCATCTTACAGGTTGAATCAATTGTAAAACGACCTGTTATCATTAATGAAATGTTTGCTGCAAGAGATATGGTTAATCTATGTCTATCGTTAGATCACCGAGTTTTAGATGGGTTAATATGTGGGAAATTTCTTGCTCGCGTGAAGGAGCTATTAGAAAATACATCGAATGAGAATACACCATTATATTAAGATAGACCCGGGAACATTCTCGGGTCTTTTGTTATGTTAGAATGCAAAAAAAATTGATAAGGTGTTTAATAAGTAAAACTTAAGGACTTTTATCTGTTTATTTTAAAATAAAGGCTCTTTTCGCAGTTTTTGTTGCTTTTTAATTTCGTACTTGATGGAAAGATGCGCCGCAACTTTTGCTTTTAATTTGCTTTCTACCTTCTGTTTTTAATTGGTTGATATACATCGTTTCGGCAGAATACTTCGCTTTCCATGGGCACGACCTCAGCCTCCTCAAAAGCGAAGAGCGCTTTTTCCGGGGTCTTCGGAACGCGCTGTTCCCATGGGACTTGAATTATCTTCCTGAATCACTACGCACGAAGAAAATTGAACTTCATTTTCGAGGAGTCTACGTATTCTGCCTTCACTAATAGTAGTGTTCTGATTAAAGAAGAATAAAATCCATGGTATCCGCAGCTTAGAGAGGTTTTCTGTTCAAGTGAGATACAACACCAAGAAACTTTTATTACATGCAATATAACTACTCTCACAAAGAAAATTGGTTGTATTTTTGAGAAGTCTTTGTGTATCTCTTACTCAGTATGATGTTGTACTTGATAACTTCAATAAACCAAACAATAGCTATTTACACTTATATGGTGGTTGATTGAAGCGTAGGGCAGTCGACTCCTGCGGGAAAAGCGACGGCTGAAAATCCCGCAGGAAGTGGTATTCTTCTGAGGAAGTTGAAGCGTTGCCCGCGGAAATCGACTGCCCGGAGCGCAAATCAACATAGCAGTCGATTAAGGGAAAATTACGTCGTAGTTAGTCTATGGATATTGTGTCAAAAACAACAATCTTTTAGAAAACAGCCAAAATAAAAGACCCCTCAACCAGAGGCTCAATAAATCTCTTCTCCCATGTCAATTAATTCAACATGGTAAACTCCTGATAATATTTTCGGTAGTAAGTCAATGATATATTCCTCGATATCTTTTCTTTGATCTCTCGTTTCACTTAATCTAAAATATACAAAGCCTTCTTCATAATGAAGTACGGTAACACATATTTGATCTTCATCTTTAGTCGTTCCAACAAGTCTACATGTTTCACATTTCGGTGGCATCTCAAATGACATTTAATATCACCCTCCTAATACAACCTACTATATACTTTTATTTAGATTGTTCTGTGATGTTTATCACAAATGGGTATTGGACATTTTGTGACATTTTCATGATTAACTATATTTGTTTATTGATTAGTCATTGAATCACTTTTTGGAAATTAAATTAATTACATCTTTTTAACAAAAAATTCAAATAAATGGTAAAATAATAACTATGATTTCAATGTGAATATATCTTCTGGGAGGCAGATTTATGAAAGAAAAGTTTAGTAAACCAAAAGGGTTTGGGGAGATACTCGATCATACCTTTCGATTAGCTAAAAACAGGTTCTCTGACTTTTTTATGGTTTTGTTAATTTTAATGGGGCCGATTTATCTATTGCAAGCACTTATTCAATTAACGATGGGTACTAATTTTTTAAGAGAAGTTGGAAGTGGAGATAATTGGTTTGATCAAGTATTAACAAGTTTTGACCAAGGTTCATCCCCAGAAAGTATCGGTGCTGACCCCGGCTCTACTTTAGGTTTAATTCTAACAGGACTTGCTACCATTATCTTACTACCAGTGGCACAGGTAGCAATTTTATACATAGTTAATCATATTAGGAAAAATGAAGAATATACAGTTGGAGCTGTTATTAAACAAGCGTTTTCTAGATTTTGGCCTATATTTGGTAGTAGTCTCTTAATGGCTCTTATCACAATAGGTATGTTTGTTGGTCCTTTAATAATTGTATTTATGGTTGGATTTGCTGGATCATTTGTCAATCCAATCATAGGTATTTTATTTGGTATCCTATTATTTTTAGGATTAGCATTGGTTGTTGCTCTATTACTAATAAGATGGAGTTTTTATCTTGGTGTTGTAGCGTTTGGAAAAGAGGCACCGGGTTTAAGTAAAAGTTGGAAGCTTACCCGTCATCGAACATGGATCTTGTTTGGTATTTACATTATCTTTACTCTCATTGTAGGTGCTATTAGTACAGCAGTTGAAGTACCTGTCATGCTACTACTAGGTAATAGTGTATTATACACAATTATAATTAACGTGGTTTCGTTATTCACAACTATGATTATTTCTGTTGGTTATGCTGTTGTTTACTTTGATTTGAAAATAAGAGTGGATGCAGACGATTTAAAGGAATTGATTGAAGACTATAATGGTCCAAGATAAAGTTAATGACAAAAATGCCTTTAAACTAATTGAGTTGAATATCAGTACGTGGTTTGATCTTGAAGGAAATTAAGGAGCCAAGTTCTTCTAAGGATAGTTAGGTGATAAGTGAATGTATAATGAAAAACGAGCAAGGGATCAACTAGAGGATATTTTGAGCAGGCAAGAGTTCCAAGTTTACTATGAGGACAACCGAAATTTCATCGAAAGATGGTGGGACCAGGCCCGAAGTTGGGTTGCGGATTTATTAGCTAACTGGTTTTCTTCAATTGAGCCATCAAGCGGACTTCCTGATGGAATTTTAATATCAGTTGTTATAGTGATATTAACAACGCTAATTGTCATCATTTTTGTTGCTGCACGTTCATATAGACGCAAACGAACATTTCGTGATCACACGGCAATTAAGTCTATCAAGGAAATGGACTGGTCTTTTGAAAATCACCTCACCGAGGCCAAAAAACAGGGTGAGTTGCAGCAGTACACAATTGCAACACGCCATCTGTTTTTAGCATTACTTCTTTATCTTCATGAGAAAGAATGGCTAGAGGCGAGAATATGGAAAACAAACTGGGAGTATTATGATGAGCTTCGACAGTTTAATCAAAATAGTGCAGAACAGTTTTATAACCTTGCGTTACTATTTGATGAGGTGACATATGGGGAAAGAGATATAAATCAACCTCAATTCATGGAGTATCGAGATGAAGTTATTGAGTGGCTTGCCAGGGAAGATAATGGACAGTCTTTAGAACAATGGGTAGAAAGGTGGAATGAGTGAGCATTGCAAAATTTTATGTCGATTAGAAGAGCATGGTTTTTGCTTGCAGGTGTTCTTCTACTGTTTATACTAACTAGTTTTCTGGTCACTTCTCCAAAGCCCGAAGATTACCCCGATTATGTATCTGACTCGCCATCTCCAACTGGGTTAAAGGGGGTTTTTACATATCTAGAAAATGCCAGTAGATGGTCCCATTCACCTCGACATCTATCCAACCAAGATGATGGACCATTATTGATAATGGTTCAGCCTTTTTACATACCTGAAGCAGGTGAAATGGAAGATTATATGTCGTTTATTCAAGCTGGTAACACAATATTATTAGTACAAGCAAATCCATCTGGGATGTTTGATTTGAAAACTTCATACATAGAAGAAGAAACCACTGGTAAAGTTTATGACCAATCAAAAATGGAACATAGTGCAGAAATTGGTTCAACAGTAAGGCTCCAAACAAATGAACAAGATAAGATACTTTTATACGATGAAGCTGGCACTATTGCATTCAAGCGTTTCTATGGTAAAGGACAATTAATTGTGTCCAATACCCCTGAATGGTTTACCAATGAGGCTTTGTTAGAAGAAGAACATTTACAGCTAGTTTTGTCATTAATCAATGAAGGAAGTCCTACTGGAGATAACATATTATTTGATGAGTATAGTCATGGTGCTGATAATGCATCAAGTATTCAAACATTGTATCCTAAGTGGTTATTAGCATTAGCTGTACAGTTGATTCTTCTAACGGCTATCTGGTTATGGTATCTTGGTAAACGATTCGGCCCTATTTTAATCGCAAGAGAAGAAACGGTAAGATATAGTGATGAACGAATTAAAGCCTTAGCAGCTTGGTACCAAAGAAGTAGAAGCTATCAGGATTCGATTATCATCCAAGCAAATTATTTGAAATTACTACTTCAAGAGCGTTGGGGGATTCCATATCATAAAGAATGGGCTGATATTGCTGTCCAATTGGAACGAAAATTACTGAATGTGTCAAAAATTGATATTAATACTTTTTTAACAGAATTGTCGAAGGTTCTTAGAAAAGAAAAAATAAGTAAGCAGGAATTTCTTGTATGGTCAAAAAAAATAGATAGTATCAGGAAAGAGGTGGATAAGGATGAGGAACGAACTAACATCCTTACTTAATAGGTATGAGCAACGGATTATCGGTCAAAGCATGAATTTAAAACTCTTATTGTCAGCAATATTAACTGGTGGACATGTATTGATAGAAGGAGTACCAGGTACTGGGAAAACCCAGATGGTTCGATCCTTGGCAACTCTGTTAGGAGGAACGTTTAACCGAATCCAGTTCACACCGGATCTTCTTCCAAGTGACATTACCGGTAGTACAATTTACAATATGAAAGATGGTTCGTTTCAAACCTTAAAAGGTCCAATTTTCACAAATATACTTTTAGCGGATGAAATAAATCGTACACCTGCTAAGACGCAAGCAGCACTGCTTGAAGCAATGGAAGAAAAGCAAGTAACAATACAGGGAGAAACATATCCGTTAGCTGATGTATTTTTTGTGGTAGCAACACAAAATCCGATTGAATTTGAGGGTACCTACCCTCTGCCTGAAGCGCAACAGGATCGTTTTTTATTCAAACTACATGTTGACTTCCCTTCCTTCGAAGAGGAAACAAATATACTGAAACAAGTACTCGAATTTGGCTATGAAGCTAGCAATGATGAAAAGGTTATTAATATCGAAACATTTCTTGCCATTAGGGATGAAATTGAACAAGTAACCTTAAGTGATGAAGTTATGGAATATATTATGAAAATAGTTAGAAGGACTAGAGAGTCTGAATCAATCCGTTTCGGTGCCAGTACCAGAGCGGCAATATCTATTGGCAAATCCGCTCGGGCTTGGGCATATATAACTGGTCGAGATTATGTAACCCCAGATGATATCAAAATGGTAGCACGGCCAGGTTTAAGACACAGGATACAATTATCTCCACACGTAGAATTGGAGGGGACGACCATTGATCAGATTATTGAAGAACTTGTGGGGTCGATTCCTGTTCCAAGATAGGGGGATTCTACCAACGAAGCGTCTTTTAGTTAGTTTTTTTCTTTTTTCAAGCATAATGATTGCTCTAACGGTTATAGGGATTTCGTGGACATATATCACCTTGGCAAACATCCTTTTCTTTTTAATTAGTTTGATAGATTTATTACAATCCCCAAAGAGAAAACAATTATCTTTTAAACGAACAATACCTAATGAAATGGAGAGAGGTATTAGTTATCCAGTCAAAATTGAAATTGAAAATACTTCTACCCATAAGTGTCGCTTTCGATTTGTAGATGGAATTCCACAATCTTTTCTGAAATCGTTTCCTATCAAAGGAACCGTGGGGAAACTGGAAACATCTGTAGTTTCATATCAAACAGTTGCACCAATAAGAGGGGAATTTCTTATTGATAGGCTCTATGTTCGTTACCGGAGTATGTTAGGTTTCTGGGAAAAACAAACGAGTTCGATGTTGAGAGATGATGTCAAGGTCATTCCTGATTTAACGGAAACCAAACAATACTTAGAAAACGCTCAACAGTTTCTGTTAGCTGAAGGTTTAAAGGTTCGTAAACGAAAAAGCGGTGCAGGGGAATTCGACAAAATTAGAAGCTTTGTTGTTGGTGATGATCCTAGAAAAATTAACTGGCGTCAAACAGCTAAGTTACAAGAGGTTATGACAAATGAATATGAACCAGAGCACGGTAAATATATAACAATTTTAATAGATTGTGGCAGAATGATGGGGGCTCAATTAAAAAAAGGAGACCGGCTAGAAAAAGCTTTAGAAGCAGCCATCACGGTCGCTGCAGCGGCATTAAAAAAGGGTGATTACATATCTATCCTAGCTTTCGCTAAGGATATTAAAGTGTATGTACCGCCTGCAAAAGGAAGCAATCACTTACAAAAGATTCTACATACAATCTATAACCTTGAAGTTGATGCAAGTGAGTCTAACTATGGTGCTGTTTTTCATTATTTACAAACAGTTCAAAACAAAAGAAGCTTGTTATTATTGTTTAGTGATGTAGGTACGTTTCTCCACGAGGAAAGCGCACTTGTATACATCAAACGGCTTAGACAAAAACATCTATTTTTAATGATTGGCATAGAGGATGAGACGCTTAAATTAACGACAAAAATAGAACCGATTACTACGCAAAGAGCGATGGTTAAAAGCATTGCACAACAACAATTAGAATTAAAAAAGAGAGAAAAAATCAGGTGGGAGAAACAAGGCCTGCAAATGGTGGAGGTAAGTGAAGAACGACTGGCAACAGCAGTCGTTTCCCATTACATTGATATTATGAATCGAGGCTTGTTGTAGGTTGGTTTTTACCAAGTAAAAGTTTACCAACTATAATGTAGAGAATTAGCCCAATGACAGTAATAAAAGCTACGATATATTTTGTTTCTAGGGTCAGTGAAGTTGGTGTGATATATCCTTCTATGACACCCGCAATGATAAATAATGGAATAGTTCCAAGTAGTAGTTGAACTGAACGTTTAGCTTGAACTTTTAACTGGTATCCTCTGGTGAAATGGCCTGGAACAAAGAGCTTATAACCCATTAGTAAACCAGCCCCACCTGCAATAAATATAGCTGTAAGTTCAATCATTCCATGGGGAACAATGTAGGCCCAAAACTCATACGATTTACCGTATTGCATAAACAATGCAGCAAGTGCTCCAACCATAATACCGTTATAGATCAATAAATAGACGGTCAGCAGTCCAAAGGTGATTCCACCTGCAAAAGCTAGTATGGCAACTTGGATATTATTTGTCATTATATGAGCAGACATAAAAGCAGAATCAACCGATTCAGTATTTTCACCTAGTTGTGTAGGATCAACACCTTGAGCCATCTCTGTGGGAATTAAAGAATAAAGGTGAAGTGGATCGTTTGAAACAGAAATAAAACTAGCAAGTCCTCCTGCTATAAAAAGAATCATCGCAATTACAACAAATTTCCATTGTTCTAAAAGCAATCCAACAAACTTTGTACTAAAGAAATATTGAAGCTGTTTCATACTTGAAACTTGGTCCTTATACAGTAAGTTATGTGATTTGGAAACTATTCCATTTAAGTAAACAGTCACATCTTCATTTGGAAAAAAAGTTTGACTGTATGATAGGTGTTGTGCTGATTTTTGATAGAGTTTATTAAACTGATTAATTTCTAAAGAGGTTACTTTTCTTTTGTTTTTATGTAGATGCGTCACTAATTGTTCAAGTTGTTTCCAATCATCTCGGTGCTGTTTCACAAATTGTTTGACATTCATTATTGACACCTCTCATTAGAATGTATCTATCGTCTTATCTTTTTCTATTATAAATAAAATGTAAAAAAATAGAAACACTTATCTAATATTACTAAGAAGGAAGGTTTTTGTTATTACTCAAGAACAAATAGATATTAGAACACCTGAATATGTATCCCTTCAATTCCAAATTGCAGGTTTAGGAAGTAGAGCCGCTGCATTGATTATCGATCAATTAATTTTAATGGTGGTAAGCATGATAGTGATTCTCGGCTTATTTTTTGTTGGAACGGAAGTCAATTTAGCAATGATGTACTTTCAAGATATATCATCCTTATCCTTTGCAATTGCTATTATTCTATTGTTCATTATAAATTGGGGTTATTTTTTTGTCGTAGAGTACTTTTCGGGAGGAAGAACTATCGGAAAAAAAATATTGGCCATTAGAGTCATTCAAGAGAACGGCCACAGTTTGACATTGCTTTCTAGTCTTATCCGTAACCTTCTTCGAATTATAGATTCACTACCGTCAAGTTATTTAATCGGGATCATCATGATTTTCTTTCATCCTAAACATAAAAGGCTGGGTGATCTTGTTGCAGGCACGATTGTTGTTCACGAAAGAAAAGCCAAAAAGAGCAACCGGACTTCTAAGATTGAAAAAGAAATTGAACTAAGAGGAATTTCCCAAAATGATATAATAATTGATGAATGGACATTAAAAACACTAGGAACCAAAGAATGGAACTTGTTAAAAACATATAGCAATCGTTTACTAGAATTGCCTGTCATGGAAAGAAAACAACTAACAAAACAAATGGCAACAATTCTTTTTCCGAAGGTTGGGATTGACGTAGCGAATAAGAGTAACGAGGACTTAGAGAATATACTGCTAGTTCTTTATTTAATACTAAAGGATGACTGGGAATTCGAATTGTAATGCACTATTTTAATAAACTAATCAAAATAAAAAGAGTGTAAATCGCATAGGGTTTTACACTCTTTTTATTATTGGTATTTATTTGTGAAGATACCCTAACACTCTTAGTCTTTTTTTCTAATGTTTTGGGGATTATATATCTCTTCAAAAATGGTGCTAATATTTAACAAAGTAACTGTACGGGAGATAGTTAAATTGAAGGTAGTCAAGTTTATGGAATATAAATTGGATGTCGATTATGTGCTTTGAGAAAAAAAGAACAGGTGAAGGCACTACCTGAACTACTTATTTATAAATTAAGACTGTAATTCAAACTTTTAAACTGTAAACCTATTTGCTTGTCCAGTGTGAGACTACAAACACTGCTGGTGAGTTCCAGTAGATTGTTACTTCATTAGTAGAATAGCTATCTTCATGATCAACAAAACATTGTGCAGGTGCAAGCCCTCTCAGATGCTCTTTAACATAATCGTCATTCAATCCACGGTCAGGCCCTCCTGATAAAAGGCCAGGGACAGGATCTGCTACTTTATCTGCTACAGATGGACGATGATGATGATGCATTACTGAACGATCTCCAAAACCTGTAACGAAGCTAATATCGTGCACGTTTCGCCCCAATATGTAGTGTAGGTGTTCAAGTGCAGCTGCTTCGTATTTAGTATTTCCTGTGAAATGATAAGCGACTAACAAAATCATTGCGTGATTCATTACTAGCATATTACTTCCCCATATATACTGATTTTCCTTTAAAGATATTAGAAATCCATCCATATCACTTTGAGTCACGAGAACGTTCGCCTCTTCTATTAATCCAGCTTTTAATTCAGTATAAAGGGAGGCATCCACGTCAGTTTGATTCGTTAATAAATAAGCGAGTGTTCCATAACCGCCGACATGTTTCCAACCCAAACTATATTTTTCAAATGGTTCCAAGACTAATTGTTTGAGTGAAGCATGGTATTTCTTATTACCAGTTGTCCGATATAGTTCCGCCATTGCCCAAAAACGTTCATCACTATCTTGGTAATCTCCATACTCCCCCGTTGTAACCTCAGATGGGTTCTTAAAACCAGGAAAGTCTGGATTATTTGTTAACCAATCAGCTGCTAGGATAGATGCATGTAAACATCGCTCTGAAAAGCTAGAGTCAAACGGGTTATATACACGTGCAGCAACAGCCATGATTGCTGTGAAAGTACCAGTTGCAGTGCTTGAGATTGGTGAAAAATACAGTTCAGCCAAATCGTCTTCAGGCATCACATCTAGGCCGGGAAATTTTAAGGTAGTTAATTTGTGAAACACACCTCCAGTATGCTCGTCTTGCATTTTAAATAGCCATTCAAGCTCATATCGGCACTCATGAAGTACATCTGGCATAAGATTATCGGTTTCTGGGATGGGTATCGGACGTTTAAAGGCATCAGGATAGAACTCATATGCCAGTATTAGATCAGCAATTGCCTTTGCTGCCGCAACCGTGTACTTACCATAATCTCCTGCATCATGCCAGCCACCACTGCTATCAAGCTTGCGATCTGGTTCACCATAGACAATTCCTTTTGATGTATGGCACGCTAAGTGTTTCCAGGGACCAGCATAATGCTTATCTAATTCCATGCCACAACGGAAATAATAGAAAGCCTTTAGTAATCCATGATGTAAATTCTGATAGGGCTTGTCCGATATTTCAAATAATGAAGAAACGGAGTTGTTAGTTTTGACTTGATATGTACCACAAGTTGTTAGTGTACTGAAATCCCCGGTACATAAAGTTTTTCCGCTAATCTTATCCTCAAAAGAATCACTTGTTGTCCCGCTAAAGAAGATTTCTCCAGATTCACTTGTTATTTGGAAAGATTCATATGGTTCAGTAAAGATCGCAAACTTCTT
The DNA here is from genome assembly GCF_009649745.1 of Aquibacillus halophilus. GTDB lineage: Bacteria > Bacillota > Bacilli > Bacillales > Amphibacillaceae > Aquibacillus > Aquibacillus halophilus. The sequence goes on from NZ_WJNG01000007.1 coordinate 411,215, forward strand.
ATCTCCTGATGGATAACCGATTTGATTAACTGTAATGGAACGAGCCTCTATTTGATTCAAGTTTTAGTCACTCCTTTTAAAAAATAATAACGAAATTCATATACCATTCTTAGTTTATTACAAACAAACGTTTAAAACTATAAAATTTCAGATTATATTATATTTAAATTGTAAAAAATTTACTATTATTGTTCAAGTAAAACAAAGCAGAAAAGTTATATATCTCCATGTTTCAAGATAAAATTGTAGGGTAAATTAATATGCATCAAATTAAATTCGAAAAAAGGTGATCCAATGTTTGAATTATTAAGTAGTAGTTTTCAAGATTTTAAAAAATCGTATAAAAAATATCTCTCCTTTGAATTTATATACATGCTCCTAGCAAGCCTTATTTTTATTCCTTTAATTTCATTTATTTTTAATCGTATGCTAAAGATGATGGGGACGGGTGCGCTTTTAAATGCAGAAGTATATAAAATTGGATTAAGTCTCACGGGTATGATAGGAATGCTTCTAATTAGTTTTTTGGCTGTTGTTATTTTATTTGTAGAATTTGGAGTTATTATTATTATTGCGCAAAAAAGATACTTTAATAAAAGTATTTTCGTATCAGAAGGTATTGTTACAACTATTAAGAAACTACCTAAATTACTTGGGTTTGGAATTTTCCCTTTAATATTAATTTTATTTTTGATTCTACCTTTTATTGATTCATCGAATTTGCCTGCTTTGCTAGATTTTAACTGGCCAATTATTCTGACGAGTAAAATTTATGGATCGTATTTTATATCACTTCTTTATCTAGTGGTTTTTTTATTGTTTACTTATCTTTTAATAAGGTCAATATTCACATTTCACTATATTTTTTCAGAGGATATGTCTATCAGAGAGGCTATCAAATGTAGTTGGAAAATTACGAAACAAAACAAGCTTAAGATTTTATTCAACCTATTTCTGTTAAATCTCATTATTTTTGTGGCAGGCTTTCTACTAATAACGGTTATTTCGTACTTAGTTACCGTTGTAGATACGAGAATTATTGGAAATGTTGTTGAAAGTTACTTAATTACTTTTTCTAGTTACATGACAATTATTTTCTCATTACTCTCAATTCCAATTAACATTATAATAATTACTAGGTTATTTTATCGATTTAAATCTAGTCAAGGGGAGTTAGTAGAAGATCAACTTGTATTACACTCTAACAAGAAGCTAAACAGTTTTGAAAGTTATGTTACAAAATTTTTCACTAAGAAAAAACATACATTTGTATCTGTAGTCATCATTTTTCTAACCGGGTTGTTTTTGATAAATTACACTGTTAATGAAAATATTGTTTATCTAAAATGGGATGTTTCAGTTGCCAGCCACAGAGGAGATCTGAAAAATGCACCAGAAAACTCAATGAGTAGTGTTAGGTCTGCGATTGACAAAGGTGTGGATGCAGTAGAAATAGATGTTCAAATGACCCAGGATGGCGTTATCGTTTTAAATCACGATATGGATTTACGAAGAACGGCAGATGTTTCTTCACAAATTAAGGATATGACCTATGAGGAAGTATCTAAGATTGATATTGGTCGTCTTCACTCTGAGGAGTATGTTGGTGAAAAAATCCCGAAGTTAGATCAGGTTTTAGAGGTGGTTAAGCAAGAGGACGTTACGCTAATTATTGATGTGAAATCAGTTGATTCAAATAGTGAATTTGCAGAATCTGTAGTCGAACTAATAGAAAAATACGAAATGGAGGATGCTGTCTATATCCAGGCATTTGAGAATGACATACTTCAGGAAATAAGAAACATAAATAATTCGATTAAAATTGGACAGATTTTGTTCTTGTCTGCAGGCAACCTATCCAACTTAGATGTTGATTTTTATACAATACGACAAAGCATGCTTACAGAACGCTTTATCAACAATGCCAAACGCCAAAATCGAGAGGTTTGGGTTTGGACTGTAAATATTGAAAGAAACATGAAGGAGGTTCTCAAATATGATATAGATGGAATAATAACTGATTATCCTGAAAGAGCTCAAAATGTACTAGGGCTTGATTTCACGACGACCCAAGCAGAAGGCTCATGAATTCAATGACCAAATGAATGTGCTAGTTCCGTCAAATGAAAGGATGCTTTGAAAGTGAATTGTGTCTGGCTAGCTTTTTCAAATGGTCATACATTGTCTCTATTTCCTTATTATTTCCTTTATTTAGCTGGTATAAAGGAAACAGCTCTATGAAAAATAAGGATAGTTTATCAAAGGAGATGAGTGTATGAGCAGCAGCACATTAAAATGTAATACGATTCTTTTCTCATTTTTAATGGTTCTTTTGTTATTAGGAGGTATGGTAGTGTATGCCCAACCTGAGAACTTGCCTGAACCAGAAGGCGGTTCAGAATACACAGAACGTGTTCGTTATCCGGTTTCTAATATTATCTTACAGGAGAGATACCCAGAAACAATTGTTTTAAGAGGACCACAATCCGAAAATAAGGTTGCATTAACCTTTGATGATGGTCCAGATCCCCGATTTACACCGCAAATTCTTGATGTTCTTAAAGAGTATAATATCAAAGCAACATTTTTTGTAATGGGCGCTAGGGCGGAAGCCTATCCAGACCTCGTAAAACGAATAATAGAGGAAGGACATATTATTGGTAACCATACATACTGGCATCCTAACCTTGTAGAAGAAGCAGATATTAACACTCTTGAAAGAGAAGTAACAAAAACGGAAGCTACATTAGCGGAGCTTATTGGCTATCAGACGAAATTGTTCCGTGCACCATATGGTTTTTTATATAATGAGTTAGTTGAAAAGCTAGCAAACATGAACTATACAGTTGTTGGCTGGACTGTAGATTCATTAGACTGGCAGGAAGCACCCCCAGAGGAAATCGCCTATAATGTGTTAAGCAATATCCATCCAGGTGCAATTATTCTGATGCATGATGGTGCAGAGTGGGAGGGAGATCGAACAAACACTATTAAATCTCTTCGGCAAATTATACCAACCTTGAAGGACGAAGGGATGGAGTTTGAGACTGTTCCAAATTTATTGAATATTCCTTATAAGAAATAAAAGTCCCTTAAAATTCTTCATTATAAACCTGTACGATTAAAGAGAAGGACAATTTTTAAAAAGAGGGGGGAGACAATGAATAATTTAAATCTTCAATCCAATTCTATTCAAACGGCAACATTTGGCATGGGATGATTTTGGGGACCCGATGCCCGGTTCGGTCATCTTCCTGGAATTATTAGCACTCGTGTTGGATATGCAGGCGGAACGACAACAAATCCTACCTATAGAAATATGAATGATCATACGGAGTGTTTAGAAATTGATTATAGCCCAGAGCTAATCTCTTATGAGGAAATCCTAAAGGTGTTTTGGAGTAACCATAACTCTCTTAGAGACTATTTCTATAAAGGTAGACAATATATATCGATTCTGCTTTATCATGACGATAAACAAAAAAAGAAAGCCGAAAAATTGAGAGTGGACTGGGAACGAATTTTGAATGGGAAAATTCAAACAGAAATTCAACCCTATTCCAATTTTTATGTTGCTGAGAATTATCACCAGAAATATTATTTAAAAAGATTTCCTAGAGCAACTGAACCACTTGTAAATTATTTCCCAAATCACTCAACATTTGTTAATTCAACAATGGCAGCTCGGTTAAATGGCATAGCAAAAGGATATGGGACATTACAAGAGATTAAAGATGAGATAGAAAATTGGGGACTTGAATTAAAAGATAGAGAGAATTTATGGGAATTAATTAGACAAATCCGCTGGTAATTTAAAGACGAGGTGCTTCCACTATTGGAAAGCATCTCGTCTAATTTATACTTGAAGCAAAAGATATTCGAGTAAAATGTATTTTTGGTAATTATTTAGATATGCAATTAGGGTAGAGAAAAGAAAACCTTGTTGTTCTGAACTTAATTGATTTTTTTCAATCTCCAGCGATAAGTTCATTGGCAAATTGCTAAGTGATTCTTGGATAGTTGTAGAATATTTATTCGCATCATTACTTACAACTGTGGGTTTAACGATAGAGTAAAATACATAGTTTAAAATGGATGGTTGATTGCTTAGTTTTTTATAAGACTCAGGTAATTCATTTAAATCAAACGTACTTTTTATAGCATCTATAATTTGTTGTGTGGAAGTTTGCTCATTTGGACTAGAACTGTTAAATTCTAATTTTACCGGGTCAGCAATAGTATTTTGTTCCTTATATTTTTCAAAGTAGCCAGGTAAAAATAATTCAATAAGATAATGGATAACACGTATCGATTTAATTTGTTCTTCAATGGAATCGGCTAGAATGATGTATGTTTCGTGTTCTAATATTGATTCAGTTTCTTCAAAATTTGTAATATCCTCTAACAATTTTAATACAGTCTCATAAAAGGACATAAATTCATTACTTGAATCCCATTTTTTTTGAATAATTGACCAGACTTTTTTCAAGATCTCTTCTTCCATGCTGAGTGTTTGGAAAAACATAGGGACGTTTTCAACAGATAAAAGTAATTTTATGTTTTCATATATTGTTTTAACTTCCCCTGTAGCTTCTTCTGGTGTAATTATTTCTTTCTTTTCTTTAGTACCTTTCTCTGTCACTCCTAATCCAACCGTTCCAGTATCTTCAATCTCTGTAATTTTAACTTCACCAACCGAGAATCGATGTATTCCATCTCTATCAATAAGTTCTTTTTCGATTAGTTGCCCTAATTGGAAGGTACCTTTTACTTTTTCAATCTTTATTCCTTGAATCTGATACTCATATATATTTTTGTTATTTATGTACTGATTTAAATAGTCAACATATTTATTTAAGTCATTTATTTGTTGTTTTAATTGGTGAATCAACTGTTCGTAGGATTGATTGGAATACATAGATGATTCTCCTAATGAAGCATTATTATCACAACACTATAAACGTTTAATATACTATATAATACTTATTCCATTGGAGGTGTCTATATGTATTACGACAACAATCATAAACTAGATGGAATGCAAAAAGGATCACGAGGCAGCTATTATAACCGACAGAAAGAAGTACGTACTCCAAAGGTTGATCTGTTTGAAACAGATAATAGCTATTATTTGCGAATAAGTCTTCCAGGGGTAAAAAAAGAAAATCTTGAGGTGTTCATAAATGAACATGGATTACTTGAAATTAAGGGGAAAGTTGTAACATATATTCCTGATAATGCACAAAAAATCATTTTGCAGGAAATATATCAAGGTCCTTTCCATCGAAAGGTAAAAATTCCAACAAAAATTGATAAACAGAATGTTGACTTTAGTTATAACAATGGAATTTTAGAGGTTTATTTGAATTAGATTTCTTTCGCTTGATCGCTGAAATAGATGAAAAACAATTAAAAGTAAAGGGTTGTGAAAAATATGGTATATGGTGACAATGAACCAATTGGTATAGTTTTTCTTGGAGGAATTAAAATTAATCAAATGGAAACAAATGCAACGTTTTCTGTAGGTGAATCTTTTTTCCAATCGTTTGAGAGTCAAGTCAAAAATAATCTTATTGCCGGACAGACATTTGGAGATTTTGATTTCAACAATCTCCAGCCTATTGCATCACCTTTATATGACCCTGATGGTTATGACTCAATTATGCCCATTGCCCAGTCTTCATTAGGTTTGGAAGATTAACAATAGTTGTTAAATTATAATTCACCTGCTATTAAGATATAGCAGGTGAATTATTTTTCAAATAGCTGATTATATAAATAAGGGTAATGGTAAGGAGTGTAGGTTGGATTGCCATATGGATCCAGGTAAACAGGGTAATAGTAGGGATAATAATTAGATTTTTTATTGATTGTATCGATGATATCCGGGTCATTAACTGCGGACTTATAAGGACTCATATTCATATAGGAACCATCACCGTATGCATTTCCGACACCGTTAGTGGTCTTGGATTGACTAGAGGAGTTATTGAAGTTTCCTTTACCAACTACTAAAGAGGAAGTGCCTGAAATATTATAAACCTTGAAGTTTCCTATATTGATTTCTAAATATGGAATAATAGACTCCCCCCTCTTTTAAAAATCGAATGGAATCTCAAATTCATCATTAACCTTTTTAAATGTATAGGTAAGTATTCCATTTTCATAAGTTGATGAGTAGTCAGAAGTTACTACTGATTTTTGAAGAAATATTTCTCTCTCATATGGTTTTTGAGGTAAGTCACTTGACACTAATGCAACTGCACCTATTGGTTTGATGGAATGGTGTTTAATTTTTAAAGTGAGTACTTGATCATTATGGAAAAATATTTTTGCATGATTTCTATCTTGTAACCCTGGACAAATGACTGATAAGTAGTAATTCTGATCGTTTTCCCAAATTTCATATGGAATCATTTGTACTTTTTTTTTCTTGTTTGTTCCTAACCCATGGATGTCACCCCAAAAATCATCATTTAATACTGATTGATATTGTTTTACCATCTTCTTCATTTCATATATTTTTTCTGGGCTATATTCTGGTTGTGGCATTCCGTTAAATGGAAATCCATCTTTTTGTTTAAAAAAATCCATTGGATCCATTATTTTTTACCATCCTTTCAACACGTTCTAGCATAGTCTATTCAGATAAAAGCCTATTTGTTCAAGTGATAGTTCTCAATACGGAGCGATGTTTTGTTTAAGCTAAGCCGTACTCACGAAAAACTTACAACAAGAAAAAACCAATGATTCCAGCCATAGTCGCATAAAAGATCATAGGAACCATTGTCATCCTAATTATGGTACCTTCTTTTCCACCCATATTTACAACGGAAGCAGCTGCTACGACATTTAAAACGCAGATCATGTTTCCTGAATTAGCTCCAAGAACCTGAAGTGCAAGTATAGTTTCGTGGTTAGCTCCAATTTGATCTGCAACACTGAATTGGAATAAAGAAAACATCATGTTGCTAAAGGTTGCACTACCAGAAATAAACGAACCGAGAGCCCCAATAAACGGTGCAACAAAAGGCCAACCCTCTCCAACCACATTCGACATATATGTAGCCAACTCCATTGGCATGCTCAATAAACTAGCATCGTTCACGCCAGAATTTATGAAAATCCTAACCATAGGGACTGCTGTACCTAGAGCAATGACCGTACCTATCATTGTTTTAGAAGATTCACCAAAAGCTTCTTTAACTTTGAAACGATTCATTCGATGAATGAAAATCGTTATAAGAATAACTATAAAGAATATAGAACCTGGTAGATAAAGCGGTTCAAAAAACGTACTTATCTCAGTTCCTAAAATCGATCCCCATCCAACCTTTACAGCTCGAAGCCAGTCTTTTAATGGTAAGATATCGATGCGTGTTAATACTAGTAAAGCAGCAACAATCATGTATGGTAACCATGCACGCCAAAGAGGCATTACTTTGTCTTTAATTTGTAATTCTATCTCATTAGAAGCTAGACTCTCATGAGTAAAGTCCCATGGTTCTTTAGGTAACAGAAAGCCACGTTTTGCGGCAGGAACTACAATGGCCAGGCCTACAAGTCCGCCAATGATTGAAGGGAATTCCGGCCCTAGTAAAGTAGCAACTAAAAATGCAGGAACAGTGAAACTTAAACCGGCAAATATTGCGAAAGGAAAGATTTGAAGACCCTCTTTCCAAGAATGGTTTTCCCCAAAAAAACGAGTTAGCATGCAAACAATAATAACGGGGATAAATGTACCGATAAATAAATCAATAAATACGGCAGTGCTAGCTATTTCTTGCAGATAATTATTAATAGACTGGCCACCCAATCCGTTTTGTACAATGTTAGCTAATGAAGCTCCTTCATTTAGCCCTTGCTTAACCCCGACAATCATAGGAGTACCTACTGCACCAAAAGAAACAGCAGAACTATCAGCAATTAATGCCAACGAAACAGCAGCAAGTGGTGGAAAACCGAGTGCAACCAAAAGTGGTGCACCTATTGCAGCTGGTGTCCCAAAGCCTGCTGCCCCTTCGATAAAAGAGCCAAATAACCAAGCAATAATGATTAGCTGCACTCGTCGGTCCATAGAAATTTGGGAGAAACCATTTCGAATAGAATCTAATGCTCCACTTCTTGAAAGTGTATTTAATAACAGAATGGCACCAAATACAATCCACAGAATGGATATAGCTATAATAATTCCTTCAATGGAAGCAGCAGCAATTTGGATCAAAGGAATCTTCCATACAATCAAAGCTAATAAAGCAGTTACTAACAAGCTAATCGGCATTGCTTTTGTTGCAGGCATCCGCAGCACGACTAAAAAAATAAATACAGATAAAATTGGTGTTAAAGCAGTAAAAAATTCACTTAGGTTCAAAAGAATTCACCCTATCAGAAGATTTGTTTATACAATTTATTATACAACATACAACATACAACTTCTCTATCATTTACAAATTATGACAGAAACTTGTTTTTTTATAAAATCTATCTTACCAAAGAAAAAAATAAAGTAGATTATCGTTTTACTATCCATCTAATATTGTTTCGATATGAACATCATATAGTCGAAGCGTTCAATAAACTGTCACATTAAATTTTTTATAAGAATATCACCAATTTTATTGAAAAACATACAATACCGTGGTAGGGTATAATTAAAATTAAAGGGAGGGAGCTAAATCGTGAGTTCAGAACAAAAGATGGTTTTTAATGAAAAAAAACCTATTCAACCTCGCAGTGAAATCGAACAACAAAAAGTTCTTAATAGATTGAAACGAATTGAAGGTCAAGTAAGAGGCGTGCAAAAAATGGTGGAGGAAGATCGGTACTGTATTGATATTTTAGTTCAAATTAGCGCAATTAACTCAGCCCTAAAGAACACAGGTTTTGAGTTGCTTGAAAAGCACATGAATCATTGTGTTTCGCATGCGATCAAGACCGGCAATGGAGAGGAATCCATTGATGAGTTAATGAAAGTGATGAAACAGTTTTCTAAATAGAAGGTGATGATGTTCATGACAATTAAAAAAGTGAATTTAAACATTACAGGTATGACATGTGCCGCCTGTTCAACACGAATAGAAAAAGTTCTCAATAAAATGGATGGTGTCGATGCAAATGTTAATCTCGCAATGGAAAAAGCAACGATTGAATATGATGAAGCAGTAGTTTCACACACAGACCTTTCCGAGAAAATTAGTAAACTTGGATATGGCGTTCGAATGGAAAAGGCTGAGTTTGATATTCATGGTATGACATGTGCCGCTTGTTCCACACGGATAGAGAAGGTTTTAAACAAAATGGATGGAGTTAATGCCTCGATTAACCTAGCCACTGAAAAAGGTCTTGTTGAATATCAACCTGGAATCGTAAGCATTGATCAAATAAAAGAAAAAGTTGCTAAATTAGGTTATGAAGCCAAACTTAGTCAAAATAGGGAAGAACAAAAAGATCATAAAGAAGCACAAATCCGTGACCAAAAAATAAAGTTATTAATTTCAACAATCTTAAGCTTGCCACTTCTCTATTCGATGGTTGCGCATATCCCTTGGGATTTAGGGCTCCCGATGCCTATGATTTTAATGAATCCTTGGTTACAATTTCTATTTGCAACACCAGTCCAATTTTATATAGGCTGGCAATTCTATACAGGTGCCTATAATAATCTGAAAAATAAGAGTGCAAATATGGACGTGCTAATAGCATTAGGTACATCAGCTGCCTATTTTTACAGTTTGGTTGAGGGGATTAGAGCTACGGTTAATCCAGGATATGAACCGCATTTGTATTATGAAACAAGTGCAGTATTGATAACATTAATTTTGGTTGGAAAGTTATTTGAGGCGATGGCGAAGGGACGAACTACCGCAGCCATCTCAAAATTGCTTAGCTTGCAAGCAAAGGATGCAACAGTCGTTCGGGATGGTGTAGAAGTAAAAATACCATTGGAACAAGTAGTTGTTGGTGACAGGGTTATTGTTAAACCAGGTGAGAAAATACCTGTCGATGGAACTATTATTTCAGGTAAATCAGCGGTTGATGAGTCAATGATTACTGGTGAATCAATGCCAGTTGAAAAAAGTAGTGGGGACAATATAATTGGTTCCACTATTAATAAAAATGGCATAGTACAAATGGAAGCAACAAAGATAGGTAAGGATACTGCATTAGCCACAATTATTAAAGTGGTGGAAGATGCCCAAGGTTCGAAAGCGCCTATCCAACGAATGGCTGATGTTATATCTGGTATTTTTGTTCCTATTGTTGTCGTAATTGCAGTGACAACCTTTCTTGTTTGGTTCTTCTTAGTAGATCCACAGAATTGGCCGGTAGCCCTTGAAGCTTCAATCGCCGTTCTAGTCATTGCCTGTCCTTGTGCATTAGGTTTAGCTACGCCTACTTCTATTATGGTTGGAACTGGGAAAGGTGCAGAAGTCGGTGTCCTCTTTAAAGGTGGGGAACATTTAGAGACAACACATAAAATTAACGCAATTATATTAGACAAAACAGGTACGATTACAAAAGGAATGCCTGAAGTAACTGATATTAAATACTTCATAGATGGAGAGGAAGCTTTACCTTACTTAATAGCTGCTGAACGTTCTTCAGAACATCCACTAGCAGAAGCAATTGTTGATTATGGGAAAAAAGAAAAAATAGAAACTCTGGAAGTGGACGAATTTGAAGCGATGCCCGGTCATGGTATTAAATCCAAAATAGATAATAAAACAGTTCTTGTAGGAACACGAAAACTAATGAAAGAAAACCATGTCGATTTCGAACGACACGAAAGTCTTATGTCAGAATATGAGACAGAAGGAAAAACCGCAATGATGTTTGCTATTGATGGAAAGCTAGCAGGGATGGTAGCCGTAGCGGATACCGTCAAGCAAAATGCCAAGGATGCTATCGCACAGTTAAAATCACTTGAAATTGATGTGTATATGATAACTGGGGATAATGAACGTACAGCAAAAGCGATAGCTAAACAGGTTGGTATTGACCATGTATTTGCTGAGGTATTACCAGAAGATAAGGCTAATCATGTAAAAGCTTTACAGAAAAAGGGTAAGAAAGTGGGAATGGTTGGCGATGGGATTAACGATGCACCTGCACTAGCTACTGCAGATATAGGAATAGCAATCGGTACAGGCACAGATGTTGCAATTGAAACAGCAGGTGTTACGTTGGTAGGTGGGGATCTTTCTAACATTCCTAAGGCAATTGGTTTGAGTAGAAAAACAATGACCAATATCCGCCAAAATCTATTTTGGGCATTAGCCTATAACTCAGCGGGTATTCCAATTGCTGCACTTGGTCTGTTACAACCATGGGTTGCAGGTGCAGCAATGGCTTTTAGTTCAGTTTCTGTTGTTGCGAACGCTCTGCGATTAAAGCGTGTGAAAATATAAAAAATTTAGGAGGACTTTTTAAGATGAAAACTTTAACTCTAAATGTAAAAGGGATGACTTGTGGACATTGTAAATCTGCTGTCAATGGTGCATTGGCTGAATTAGAAGGAATTGATAACGTAGAAGTAAATTTAGAAACTGGAAAAGTAGATGTTAGTTTTGATGAGACAAAAGTAGATGAAACCAAAATGAAAGAAGCAATTGAAGAACAAGGCTATGATGTAGCATAAGAAAAAATGCAGAGGAATAAATTTCCTTTGCATTTTTTAAATTAAGCTAAGGAGTATTGAGACCAGATAATAAGTTAGTTTATATATACAGGTAGGGGGTATGTTAATAGTGTTAATCATATTTTCATGGATTAAATTAGAAGCAGCAATGTACGGTAAGGAGGATTTTTAAATGAATAAAAAGCATGATGAACATGAAGACAAAATGAGCAAAGATAATCATAACAACCGAGCAAATGGGAGGCATGAGCATCATCACGAGTACCAAAGTCTTGACAACAGCCATGAAGAAGGCCACAACGAGCATGACGGTCATCATAATCATGACCATGATAACCACTCTCACGACCAAGGACATGGAGGCCATGATCATGGGCATATGATTGAAGATTTTAAAAAAAGATTCTATATTTCTTTGTTCGTTACCATACCAATTTTGGTTCTTTCACCAATGATTCAGTCATTTTTCAATTATGAACTTTCCTTTCCTGGAATTATGTATGTATTGTTTATTTTAGCAACTTTTATCTTTTTCTATGGTGGAAAGCCATTCCTAACAGGATCTTATGATGAACTGAAGGAAAAGAATCCAGGAATGATGACGCTAATAGCATTAGCAATTGTTGTTGCCTATGTTTATAGCTCATTAACTGTATTCGGGCTCTCTGGTAGTAATTTTTTCTGGGAGTTAGCAACCTTAATAGTTATTATGTTGTTGGGTCATTGGATTGAAATGAGAACCGTCATGAGTGCTTCAAATGCACTTGAAGAATTAGTTAAACTCATTCCTTCTGATGCGCACTTAATTAAGGAAAACGGAGAAACAGAAGATGTAAAAGTAGATAGTTTGAAACATGGGGACAAAGTGCTTGTAAAGCCTGGTGAAAACATTCCAGTTGATGGAAAGATTATGAAGGGACAATCATCAATAAATGAATCGATGCTAACGGGTGAGTCAGTACCTGTTGACAAAGCTGTTGAAGATGAAGTTATTGCCGGTTCTTTAAATGGAGAAGGATCATTAACAATAACAGTTGAAAAAACCGGAGATGATAGTTATCTTTCTCAGGTTGTAAAAATGGTAAAGGAAGCCCAAGAGTCCAAATCTAAAACTCAAGATTTATCAAACAGAGCAGCTAAGTGGTTATTTTATGTAGCGCTAATTGCTGGATTTACAACACTGTTTATTTGGTTAATGTTAGGGTATCCATTCTCCTATTCACTAGAGCGAATGGTAACTGTTATGGTTATTGCCTGTCCTCATGCATTAGGCTTGGCCGCACCATTAGTTGTTGCAAGATCAACCGCTTTAGCTGCTAAAAAAGGACTTTTAATTAGAAACCGCGCCAATTTTGAAGAGGCAAGAAAGATTCAATCGATTGTATTTGATAAAACTGGTACGTTGACAGAAGGTGCATTTGGTGTAACGGAAATTATTGTTGAAGATGGGTATGATAAAAATGATATACTTCAACCAGCAGCCTCACTTGAAGCACAATCTGAACACCCAATTGCTAAAGGAATTGTGGAAGAGGCTAAAAAACAAAACTTAACTTTAACTGAACCTGATAATTTCGAATCAATGACTGGAAAAGGGTTGAAAGGTGTGGTTGAAAGTAAAGAAATATTAATTGTTAGTCCTGGATATATAAAGGAAAAACAGATAGACTACCAGACCGAAAAGTTCGAGGAGTTATCTGAACAAGGTAAAACTGTCGTGTTTGTACTAATAGACAACCAACTGGCTGGTATGATTGCCCTTGCTGATAAGGTTAGAGAAAGTGCAGAACGTGCTATTACCCGGTTAAAAGAACTAAATATCCAATCAATGATGTTGACTGGGGATAATTATAAAGTTGCTCAATGGGTTGCCAAACAATTGAATTTAGATGACGTAATAGCTGAAGTATTACCACATGAAAAGGCTGATAAAATTAAGGAATTAAAAGATAAAGGATTAAAGATAGCAATGACCGGTGACGGTATCAATGACGCTCCAGCACTGGCAACTGCAGATTTAGGTATTGCCGTAGGAGCAGGAACTGATGTCGCAATGGAAACTGCTGATGTTATTTTAATTAAAAGCAACCCAGAGGATGTTGTTGCAATTCTTGATTTGTCAAAATCAACATATAGAAAAATGATTCAGAATCTATGGTGGGCAGCAGGATATAATATTGTAACAATTCCACTTGCGGCAGGTGTACTTTCACCAATAGGTATAGTGCTAAGTCCAGCAGTTGGTGCTGTATTGATGTCTCTAAGTACGGTCGTTGTTGCGATAAACGCTCGTCTTTTTAAAGGTTAGGAGAAAAACAGCACCCACTACTATGTTTATCATATCTCTAGAGGTCCCCAGCGATTGGGGACCATTTATTATTGTTTTAATTCTTGATAAGCTAACAAAAATTGTTGGTACGTCTCTTGGCCGAATATTCGGTGGTCATTCTTGAAGAAGAGTTCTAAAGTTAGTTCCTTTGCTTGGTCTAATGAACAGTGTCTTGAGTTCTTGATTAAATTAATATAATGGACAAAATATTCCTTTTTTAACGTACCTGCATGATTAACAGTCATTGATAATTCCTCCAATAGTTTTCTGTAGTGCAGTGGCCTAGTAAAACGTCTGTATGAATTACATGTATAATCAAGAGTCATCTTTGTCAGACGAGCAGCAATCCTCAATTCTATTTTCCTCATCCGTACCTTGAATATCGTCTTCAACCTCTTCAAACTGTATGTCGCAGCAACTAGACTTCTTTTTAACTTCTTTTTTGAACAATTTAAACATGATATCCTCTCCTTGTATTTATATTAGATAAAAAACAAAACCGGAAATGGTCGACATAGTTATAACAGATAGAACAAATGTTATAACAAGTTCTTTCTTAAATATTGATTTTAACAAAATAATCTCAGGCAAACTGGCACCAGCTGAGCTAATTAGCATTGCCATTACTGGTCCTAGAGCCATGCCCTTTAAAATTAGAACCTGTGAGATTGGAATCATACTTGATAAACGAATATATAATGGGATACCAATAATTGCCGCGATAGGAATTAGCCACCAATGCTCTTCACCAAATAAGCTAGAAATCCACTCGGTAGGAATCAAGCCGTGAATAACAGCTCCAATTCCAGCTCCAATAATTAAATATGGATAAACATTTTTTATCAAGTCAATGGTTTCTCTAAAAGCAATTTTTAGATTGAACTTTTGTTTAGGCGCTTCGTAACCAGTCATAATTACATTCTTGACCGATTTTTCAAATCCAAATTTTTCAAGTGAGAAGCCAATGATGATCGATAATAGTGTTGTTATAATTGTATAAATAATCGTCACTTTCCAACCGAGAATAACTCCCATGATTGTCAGGATAGTTGGATCAAGAACAGGTGACGAAAACAAGAAAATCATTACAATTCCAAACGGTAATTTCTTTTTTAGCATATTAACAACCACTGGAATGGTCGAACAAGAACAAAATGGGGTAATGAAAGCAAATAAAATAGCTGTAAATGCGCCTATTATCTGGTTCTTCCCTGATAACTTTTTCTCGATCTTTTCAAAAGGGATATATCCTTGAAGTAAACTAATAACAAAAGTAATAGCAATGAACAAAACGGTTAATTCGATTGCAATTGTTAAGAAACTCTTTACTATTTCGATCCACATGTTAATCCTCCTCGTATAGTGTTAATCTATTTGTCTTGATCAATAAATCAAAAATAATTGATATAATAGTTAAAAATTAATCGATCTTAAATAACCAGCATAAATCTTCAGATAATAGATGATTGATCTCGTAGAACTCCAAGTACCTCTCGTATCTTTTGATATAACATTAGTATCTAGCAAAATTTTCAGGTGATAGGTTAGTTTTGGCTGAGTCATATTAAGTAGGGGAGCAAGATCACAAACACACATGCCACCTTCTGATTAAGTAAATTCTTTATTTTAAGCCTTTTTTTGTCAGCAATGGCTTTAACACTTCTTTCATATTTGGCACATACTTTTTGTTGGAATACTTTTTAAGGGAATAGAAGTTTTTATCTTCATACCTTATTCATCAATTTATTTTGATGTATTAATCATATATCCAATATTTTCATGTGTCAATCGTTAAATCAAAAATAATTGATTTATATAATGGATTATTTTGAAAAGACAGATAGATAGTTAATGTTATTTGTGATTTAAATAGCAAAAACGCTTAGCAATGATACGTTGCTAAGCGGATTAGTTATATTTGGCTCTTTTCGTAAGTTATATGCTTCGCAGTTGATATAAAATGCGACGTAACATACCACGCTCTTCACCACTACGGAAATACACTACGCTTTCCGCGGGTGGCTGTTGAGCCTCCTCGTGCTACGCACTGTGGGGTCTCACCTATGCCATTCCCTCCCGCAGGAGTCTCCGTGTATTTCCTGCGTTAGTATAGTGTGTGTTTGATAACTACTACATTAAACCAACCAGAGTTAAATACTTATAATGGTTGATTGTGGTGTAGACAATCGACTCTAGAGTGAAAAGTAACAAAGGTCTCATGCGACGAGTAAGCGCAGGTATTTTCGAAATGTCTATGG
>NZ_WJNG01000008.1 GCF_009649745.1 Aquibacillus halophilus
AGAAGACTATAACTCAAGGACCGGGCATCCTATTGCCTTTTTTAAAACACTTTCTAGCAGGTGGTGATAATATTTATGACATCTTTGATCAAACAAAATAAAATGGTATTTATTGGCTATATACCTTGATGACATTGGGCCTCAGCCTCCTCAGAATCAAGAAGCGATTCTTCCGGGGTCTTCGGACACGCGCTGTTCCCATAGGACAAGGAGTGCTTCATAGCAATACATCGCACGAAGAAAATCGAACTGTATTTTCGAGGAGTCTACGTATTCTGACTACACTGGTAGTGATGTTCTGATTAACGAGGGAAAAGTCCGTGATTGTATGTTGAGGTAATTTCCCACTCTTCAAATCACAGCTATTTAAAATTTGTTGAACTAAACTACGCTAATTTTAATCTTATCTATCTCCCTTTACTTATTTTTGCAAAAAGATGGTGATTGGAGCGCAGGGCAGTCGACTCCTCGAAAATAAAAACCAATTTTCATCGTGCGATGTAACGCTGCCGAAGCCTTCCTTGTCCTGCGGGAAAAGCGACGGCTGAAAATCCCGCAGGAAGTGGTTTTCTTCCGAGGAAGTTGAAGCGTTGCCCGCGGAAAGCGACTGCCCGGAGCGGAAATTCACATAGCAGTTACTTCGTATTTTACATCAACTGCGAAGGTTAGAAAGCAACAAGACTTACGAAAAGAGCGCAAGAAATTATTTAAAATCTAGCTCATCAGTTATCTGATGTGTTAGATTTTTTTAGTTTATTTATTTTTTCACTAAAAAAATGCTAGTAATGCAAAAACAGTGCTAGTTGAAATAAAACGCTTACAATATACTGGATTTAATAGTTAATTTACCCGCCAAACAAATGGGTAATAAAGGAATAAATGATAACTATTAAGATGGAAGCGTTTAATTATTAGGGGGTAATAAAATGTCAAGCACAACAATGAAAAGCGGTCATGAGTACAACACAGCAAAGTTATGGCAAATTGGTTTTTTTGCATTAAATAATACTGCAACAAATTTTTATATGTTTCTCCTAATGTTTGTGACTTACTATGCAACAGGTGTAGCTGGACTTTCAGTTGTGGTAGTCAGTACGATTCTGACAGCAATGCGCGTATTTGATGGTTTAACCGATCCGATTATTGGCTTTATCATTGATAAAACAGAATCAAAATTTGGTAAGTTTAGACCGTTGATGATCATAGGGAATGTTATCTTAGCAACCTCAGTGTTGCTAATGTACAATGTAACGCATCAACTACCGCAATCCTTTCAATTTATTTTCTTTATTTTAATGTATGCGCTTTATATTATTGGCTATACATTTCAAACAGCCTGTACAAAAGCTGCGCAAACAGTCTTAACAAATAGTCCAAAACAACGACCATTGTTCGCAGTATTTGATGGTGTTTACAACACGTTACTTTTTTCGTTGGGTCAGGTATTCGTAGCTTCCTATCTAGTTGTAAAACACGGTGGCTTTACAATGCCTTTATTTACTGAATTAAATATGTATGGAATTATTATTGCCGGTATTTTTACAGCTTTAGCTGTTACGGGTATTTGGGCAAAGGATCGGAAACAATTTTTCGGATTAGCCAATTTGAATGTAAAAACAAGATTTCGTGATTATTGGCCAATTCTAAAAGGAAATAGACCAATGCAAATGCTAGTTATTGCTGCTGCTACAGATAAGTTAACACTATCTGTTCTTAGACACTCTGTTGTAATGGTAATGCTCTTTGGAATTTTGCTAGCGGATTACGAGTTAAGTGGTACTGTTTCACTAATAATTATTGCTCCAACACTGCTTATAACTTTCTTAGGTGTTGCGTATGCTAGAAAAACCGGTCTGAAGAAATCTTTTGTAGCATCAACATGGCTGGGCATGATATCTTTCGCTGTTCTAATAGTATTTTTATTCACGATTGATCCTACTACAATATCTTTAAGTAATATGGGCATTGCTACAATCGGATTTTTAATACTATATACGTTGGGTATGGGCTTCGGTAGTCTCCCATCGGCTATTGTTATTCCGATGATCGCAGACGTATCCGATTATGAAACATACAAATCTGGACGCTATATACCTGGTATGATGGGAACAATTTTCTCATTTGTTGATAAGTTAATCTCATCTTTAGCGCCAGCGTTAGTTGGATTTGCTGTCGCTTTGATTGGTTATAAAGATGAGTTCCCGCAAATAGGGGAAGCACTAACACCGGCTTTATATGGTATGACGATATTCCTTGCATTTGGAATTCCGATACTGGGCTGGATTGCATCATTAATTGCAATGAAATTTTACACATTGGATGGCAAAATAATGATAGAAATTCAAGATTCTATTGCCGAAGTTAAAGAAAAAGCAAAAATGGATCCACCTGCAGTGTAAGAATTAATTATCTAAATAAGTTAGAATGGAGGGAAGTCCCAATACTAATTGGGGTTTCCTTTCTTATTTGTATATATAAGCTTTTAATTTATAATGCTATTAGAGGTTGCTTTAAAGATAAAAAGTCACCAAGTGATAAGTGGCATTCTTGTCGTTCTAGACTCACCGGTCCTTATGGAGGAGAAACCTACATAATTTATTCACAATATAGTGTTCTTGTAAATTAGGAATCGTGAATCTACAACATAAGATTCTAAAGTAATTTAGATGGCTTTAAATATAATAGAAATTAAGGTGAGGTAATCATGGAAGATATTTTAAAGCAAGTTCAAGCAGGGACATTAAGTGTTTCAGAAGCAAAAGAAATGTTAGCAACATATGAGAACTTAGGATTTGCTAAAGTTGACCACCACCGAAAAAAACGTCAAGGGTTTCCGGAAATAATTTATGGAGAGGGGAAATCTACCGATCAAATTATATCCATTATTCAGGCATTGAAAGCAAAAAAAAGTGATGTATTGGTAACACGGATTTCAAAAGATAAAGCGGAAGTAGCCTTAGAGCAATTTCCAGAGTTTACTTATAATGAAATAGCAGAAATTCTATTCTGGAAGCAGGAAGCAATAGATCAGGAAATCTCTACAAAATATATCGCTATTGTTTGTGCAGGAACATCTGACATGAGAGTAGCAGAAGAAGCGGCTGTAACAGCAGAAGCTTTAGGTTGTGAAGTGAGAAGATTTTACGATGTCGGTGTTGCTGGGATCCATCGTTTATTCGATAATATCGAAGAAATACAGAATGCCACCGTTTCTGTTGTCGTTGCCGGAATGGAAGGTGCGCTACCGAGTGTTATAGGTGGACTTGTTGCCCATCCAGTGATTGCTGTACCAACTAGTATTGGGTATGGTGCCAATTTCCATGGTTTATCTGCTTTATTAACAATGTTAAATTCATGTGCGTCTGGAATTAGCGTAGTAAATATTGATAATGGTTTTGGTGGAGCTTATAATGCTGCATTGATTCATCGGATAGCGCAGAAAAATGACAAATAGTACGAAAAATACTACGGTATGGAAGGGGTTTTGTCTTTGAATTCATATCCGCCTCCAAATCATGAACATATTGATGAACAGATGGTTAAAATGGAAGTAAACCTTGATGATATTCCGGGCGAGTGGTTGGGGTACGTAATGGAAATTTTGTTCGAAGCAGGGGCAAATGATGTTTTTTATACACCTATCTATATGAAAAAGAATAGGCCTGGAGTTCTGCTGCAGTTACTATGTTCAAAAAATGATATCGATCAAATGAAAGAAATCTTACTTAAAGAAACGACAACACTAGGTATTCGCTATTACCCTTTAACTGTACATCGTATGGAGCGGAAGTTTATAAAAGTACAAACAGAATGGGGTGCAGTTACAGTTAAGCAAGGGTTAAATAATGAAGAAGTCTTCCAAAGCTCACCGGAATATGAAGAGTGTAAAGCAATAGCCAAGCGCCAGAATGTTCCATTGAAAAAGGTATATGGGCAAGTTTGGCAAGCATTAGCCAAGGAAAAACGACTTTGATTTAATTAAAGATTAACTGGTCAAAATTATAGTATAAATAAAAAGAAACAGAATTATAATATTGCTAAAGAAGGGGAGTTCCGATTAGGGACTCCCTATTTGCTTTTAACTCAAAAAATAACATCACACGAGATTGATGATTATATCCTGTAATTGCAATATTTATCCTTATTATTTTTAAGTTTACCGCTTACAATATACTTATGTAAACACTTTCAATAAGTATTAAACCCTGTTAGGGTTTGGTTTAATTAAAATCTTCTTTCTAAAGTGAAAAAAGAAATTTTCACAAATAGTAGAGGAGACAAGGCAATTTACGGAAGAGGTCTAATTATGGAGACAGTGAATAACGCAACGAATGAATTTAAGAATAGGGCTAAGCTTTGGCAAATAGGATTTTTTGCATTAAATAATACTGCAACTAATTTATACATGTTTATCATTGGGTTTGTGTCTTATTATGCAACTGGTGTCGCTGGATTAACTGTTGTCATTGTTAGCACGGTTTTAATGGCGATGAGGGTATTTGACGGAATCACTGACCCACTTATCGGATATATCATTGACAAGACCAACTCGAAGATAGGAAAGTTCAGGCCATATATGATTGTTGGAAATATTATTCTAGCAGGATCAGTGCTGATTATGTTTAATGTAACTCACCGCCTTCCAGAGGAATTTCAACTGCTGTTTTTTATTTTGATTTATGGTGTACACATCATTGGTTATACGTGCCAAACAGCCTGTACTAGAGCGGCGCAAACGGTTTTAACCAATGATCCGAAACAAAGACCACTCTTTTCTGCCTTCGATGCATCATACAATCTTGTAGTATTTATTGGCGGACAGGTGTTGGTTGCTTCTTATCTTGTCCCAAAGTATGGCGGTTTCAACAATGGGCTTTTCGTGGAGTTGAACACCTATGCAGTAATTCTATCCGCTATTTTCACCGTTTTAGCAGTAATTGCTATTTGGTCAAAGGATCAAACAAAATTCTTTGGCTTTGCTGAAAAAACAGTTAAAACAAAATTTAGCGATTATTGGCCAGTTATAAAAAGAAATAGACCTTTGCAAATGTTAGTTATTGCAGCAAGTACAGATAAATTTGCATTCCAGATTCTAAGGCAACCAGCAGTTCCAATTATGTTTTTTGGTATTTTACTTGGTGATTATGCCTTAAGTGGTACCATGTCTCTTGTTACAGTGGTTCCAACGCTAATCATTACCTATGTAGGAATTGCTTTTGCTAGAAAAACAGGTTTAAAAAAGGTTTTTGTACTTGGAACTTGGGGCGCATTAGTATTCTTTGCCCTGACATTAGGTTATTTGTTAATGATTGACACAACAACAATCTCATTCTCTAACCTAACCTTTACAACGATACTATTCTTCACCCTTTATACCGTGGGCTATTCTTTTTCTGGATTCACAGGAAATGCTGTTATTCCGATGATTGCGGATACATCGGATTTTGAAACTCACGTGACTGGAAGGTATGTACCAGGAATGATTTCAACCATTTTTTCATTCATAGATAAGGCAGTATCGTCTCTAGCAATTGCAGCTGTGGGTTTTCTTCTGGCGCTAATCGGTTTCCGGGATGAATTTCCGCAAATAGATGAACCATTAACAGACTCACTTTTTACGATGACACTATTCCTTTACTTTGGTATCCCAATACTTGGTTGGATAATTTCATTAATTGCAATGAAGTTCTATGTACTTGATGGAGAAAAAATGAAGCAAATTCAACAGGAAATTGCTGAAGTTAAACAACATTATGTTGAAAAGGATGCCATACCTTCCCTATCAGATGAAGGCGATAAGAAGGAATAACCTAAGCTATGATTCTAGATTGGTTTTGACGCAAGACTAATAGATTGTGACGTAACCTTTTTCCCGTAGGACAAGAAACAGCTTCGTCAGTGTTTCATCGCACGAGGAAGCTCAGCAGCCACCCGCGGAAAGCGTTATATTGCGTCTGCAACTTTATATCAACTGAGAAAGTTAACAAAAACTAAGGGGGAATACCGATGAGAAAATTAATTAACTTTAACGAAGACTGGAAATTCATAAAGCAAGATGAAGAAAAAGCCATGGAAAAAACGTATAACGACGAACAATGGCTAGAAGTTAATGTACCACACACATGGAATGCAATTGATGGAGCGAATGGGTTTGATTTTTATAAAGGTGCATGTTGGTACCGCAAAGAATTTGCAGTTGATACTTTAGAGCAAGATAATCGAGTATTTATTGAATTCAACGGTTCAAATAGCATTACAGATGTGTATGTGAATGGACATCATATGGGACAGCACAAAGGTGGATATTCCATCTTTAGATTTGATATTACAGATGTAATCGAGTTTGGGCAGAAGAATACGATGGCTGTAAAAGTGGACAACACAGTTGTTGATGATGTGTACCCGCAAATGGCAGATTTTACTTTCTACGGTGGAATCTATCGTGATGTAAATCTAGTAATTACCAACCAAGTGCACTTTGATTTATTGGATTACGGCTCTAAAGGTATTTACGTCGTTCAAGATGATGTTTCAAGTGAAAAAGCTAAATTAATAATCAAATCAAGATTAGTAAATAACAAGGAACAAGAGGAAAAAGTTAGACTTTGGGCAGATCTTTTAGACGCGGAAGGTAACAAGGTAGCATATGGTGTACAAGAAGTGGTTTTAGCAGCAGGGGAAACAAAAGTGGTAGAGGTTCCGGCGGTCATTGAAGAGCCAACGTTATGGAATGGTACAAAGAACGCTTATATGTATCAAGCAAACGTGACGATGCAAAGTTTTAACGATACGATCGATGAACTTAAGATACCGTTTGGTGTCAGATACTTTGAAGTTGATCCAGCTAAAGGATTTATCTTAAATGGAGAGCCTGTTAATTTGAATGGTGTTTCCAGGCACCAAGATAGAAAAGATATGGGCTGGGCTATCACGAAAAAAGAACATAAACAAGATATGGAGCTAATTAAAGAAGTAGGCGCAACGTCAATTAGACTAGCACACTATCAGCACGATCAATATTTTTATGATCTTTGTGATCAAGAAGGAATGGTTGTCTGGGCTGAGATCCCATTTATTACGATTATGTCAAAAACAGAACTAGAAGGAATTAACGCAAAACAACAGATGATTGAATTGGTTCGTCAAAACTTTAACCATCCATCCATTATGTTCTGGGGAATTCAAAATGAAATTCAAATTAGTGGGGAAAGACCAGAACTAAGAAAACTTGTTAAAGAATTAGATAGCTTAACAAAACAAGAAGATCCTACACGTTTAACAACAATGGCAAACGTAATGTTTGTGAAGGATAAAGATGAATATAACTATATGACTGACACGATTGGGTATAACAAATATTATGGTTGGTACAACGGAGAAGCGGAAGATTTCGCTGGATGGATCGATGGATTCCATGAAACAAACCCTAATGTAAGCATGGGAATCTCTGAATATGGTGCTGAGGGAATTTTGCAGTTCCATACTAATGATCCAAAAGTAAAAGACTACACAGAAGAATATCATGCACTATATCATGAAAAGGTTTGGAAAATATTCTCGGAACGTCCTTTCCTATGGTCAACATACGTATGGAATATGTTTGACTTCGGTGCCAACATTAGAGACGAAGGTGGCGTGAAGGGAAGAAATAATAAAGGATTAATCACGTACGATAGAAAGGTTAAAAAAGATGCTTTCTATATGTACAAAGCACATTGGTCGGATGAGAAATTTGTTCACATTACAAGCAAACGGTTTGTTGATCGTGCAGATAATACCATCACCGTGAAAGTTTATTCCAACTGTGAAGAAGTAACACTTTATGCTAATGGTGCGAAGTTAGCTACCAAAACAGGTCCGGAACGTATCTTCATCTTTGATGATGTTTCGATTAAGGATGGCCTCAACGAAGTTAAAGCAGTAGCTAAACAGGATAATAAAGTATTTCAGGATATGGCTAGCTTTAATAAAGTGAAGGAGCCAAATCCAAGTTACGTATCTCCAGATGAAGGTGGCGGACCAGTAGCTAACTGGTTCGAGATGCCAGACCTAGATGATGTTGAAATTAAAGAACTAACTATAACCGATGATGTGTACTCAACAAGTAACACATTTAGAGAATTATTAGACAATACTGAAACGAAAGCTGTTGTTGATAAATACCTGCCTGGGATTGAAGACCATTCTATGTTTGGAATGCTAGAAGGCTTTGTGGTCGAAGATTTAGCCCAAGTAGCACCAGAACAATTTAGTGATAAGATGTTGTACACACTTAATAAAGAATTAACCAAAGTTAAAAAATAATCAAAGAGTGAGGTTGTGTAATTCGCAGCCTCTTTTAGTTTTGATTGACAGTACTTGAAAGTCCCTTTAGTCTTAAATTAGATTTGGTTTAGGAGAATGCAATTAACAAAAATATACAAAGTGAGGCGATTGACATGAATGAAGCAATCATTACGAAGAATCAACGTCTTGGAGAAATATTATCAGATATGGATCGTGTGATAGTGGCTTTTTCTGGAGGAGTTGATAGTACGTTGCTACTTAAGAGAGCGCAACAAGAGTTAGGTGAGAATGTCTTAGCTGTGGTCGTATCTTCTGAGTTGTTTAGAAATGAAGAGTTTGAAGCTGCTGTTCAATTAGCAGAGCGTATCGGTGTTAAAGTCCATCAAACTAAAATAAAGGAATTAGAAAATCCAGATATTACGGCCAACAATCCAGATAGCTGGTATCATAGCAAGAAAATGCTTTATAATCATTTAACACAACTTGCTCAAGAACTTGGCTATCAATATGTGTTGGATGGAATGATCATGGATGATATCGATGATTTCAGGCCTGGTCTAAAAGCAAGAACAGAAGCGGGAGTTCGTAGTGTGCTGCAAGAAGCGAGCCTATTCAAGGATGAAGTTCGAGCGCTTTCTAAACAGCTTGACTTACCTGTATGGAATAAGCCTGCATCATGTAGTCTAGCATCTAGAATTCCATATGGTACAACGATTGATAAATACAAAATTAATCAAGTTAACCAAGCAGAATTGTTTTTAGGCAGGTTGGGATTTGACTTGGTCCGTGTCCGTTATCACGGTAAGGTTGCACGGATTGAAGTTCCGTCCAAGGACATTACCGAATTATCAAAATACCAAGATGAAATATACAACAAATTTCAATCACTCGGATTCTCTTACGTATCGGTAGATATACAAGGTTACCGTACTGGAAGTATGAATGAAGTATTACCAGAGGATTCAGAAAAAACAGAAGCAAGTTAGAGGGATTATCTTAATATGTTTTAGCCAAAAGACGTAACTAACTAAATGTTGGTTGCGTCTTTTTTAGTTTAGCTAATGTTTATGATTCGAATTGTCCACCTGCCCAAATATCTCGTCAATCGTATAAAACCAACAGGTGAAATTAATCCTGTTTTTGCATTTTAAATCCTAACAACTTTAAACTAACTCCATTATAATTAGTAATGTAAACACTTTCATAAAATTTAATTGAAGGAGTGCTACTATGTTATATCCGATAAATACAGAAACCCGTGGGGTCATAGATTTAAGTGGAATTTGGAGTTTTAAATTAGACAAAGGTAATGGACTTAATGAAAAATGGTATGAATCTAAACTAACAGATACAATGAATATGGCTGTACCATCATCCTATAATGATATTGGTGTAATTGGAGAAATAAAAAACCATGTTGGTTGGGTTTGGTATGAGCGTAATTTTACTGTTCCGGCCTATTTGAAAAGTGAACGAGTTGTACTTCGTTTTGGGTCTGCAACACATACAGCAAAAGTATATGTGAATGGAAAATTAGTTGTTGAACATAAAGGTGGTTTCTTACCATTTGAAGCGGAAATTAACGACTTCTTAACAGAAGGAAAAAATAGAGTAACTGTTGCCGTTAACAACATAGTAGATGAAACCACATTACCGGTTGGTAACTATAGTGAAGAAATGGTAGAGGGGATTGGTAAAGTTGTTCGAAACTCTCCAAACTTTGACTTTTTCAATTATGCTGGTTTACATCGCCCGGTAAAAATATACACAACCCCTTCAACTTATGTGAACGACGTTACGGTTGTAACAGATTTTAAAGATACAACTGGGATAGTCAATTACAAAGTGGACGTTGTTGGGAAAGGAATGACGGTTAAGGCAAGTGTAGTCGATGAATCAGATGTTGTTATAGCGACGACAGAAGGTGCGAATGAGACAATCAGTATTCCTAATGTGAAATTATGGGAACCGTTAAATGCCTATTTGTACACATTGAAAGTTGAATTGGTTGAAAATGGCCAAACCGTTGATGCTTATGAACAGCCGTTTGGAGTTAGAACAGTAGAAGTCAAGGATAGTAAATTTCTAATCAATAATAACCCCTTTTATTTCAAAGGCTTTGGTAAGCATGAGGATTCATCGATTAATGGTAGAGGTATGAATGAGGCTGTCAACGTAATGGACTTTAATCTTATGAAGTGGATCGGTGCCAACTCATTCCGTACTGCTCATTATCCATATTCTGAAGACTTAATGCGCCTTGCTGACCGCGAAGGATTAGTAGTTATCGATGAAACACCAGCTGTTGGTGTTCATTTGAACTTCGCTGCGACATTAATGGGTGGCGGTAAAAAACGAAATACATGGCAAGAAATCAAAACATATGATCATCACCGAGATGTGATTAAGGAACTAGTAGCTCGTGATAAGAATCACCCATCTGTTGTAATGTGGTCTGTCGCAAATGAACCAGCTTCAGAAGAAGAGGGAGCATATGAATATTTCAAACCGTTAGTTGAGTTAACGAGAGAATGTGACCCACAAAAACGTCCAGTAACCATTGTTACTCATTTAATGTCAACGCCAGAAACCGATAAAATAGCTGAATTGCTCGATGTTCTAGCATTAAATCGTTACTACGGTTGGTATGTACAAGGCGGAGATTTGGAAGTTGCAAAAGTGAAATTGCGCCAAGAATTTGAAGGTTGGAGCAAACGCTGTCCAGGCAAGCCGATTATGATGACCGAATATGGTGCAGATACCGTAGCTGGTTTACATGATGTCGATCCAGTGATGTTTACCGAGGAATACCAAGTAGAATATCTACGAGCTAACCATCAAGTATTTGATGAGTTTGAAAACTTTATTGGTGAACAAGTTTGGAACTTCGCAGATTTTGGTACAAGCCAAGGTATTTTACGTGTACAGGGTAATAAAAAGGGGATCTTTACACGAGATCGCAAACCAAAAATGGCTGCCCACGAATTCCGTAGCCGTTGGACTAAGATTCCAGACTTTGGTTACAAAGGTTAATACTAATAAAAATGCTAGCTTCGATGTTGAAGCTAGCATTTTGTGTAGTATTTATATTTCGATATGTTTTTGTTTGCGTTCAACTTTGTTAAATGCAAATGTCGCTGACGATAGGATGACAAGTGCGATTAGACTACCACTATAAAAGAAACTGATACCAGGGATAAAAACCATTGCATAATAAACAGCTGCAGAACCAAAAATTATAAACAGGTTTGGTAACGGATTATAAAACATAATTAATACAGCATTTTTAAATAAAATACCTATGTTTTGGTTGAAATGTACGTAGCAAGCAAATAAATAACAGACTGACAGTACAAATAGCAAGCTAAGCATGATCATTGGATAATAAAGCAGTTGTAATACCCTTATGTCAACGGTTTGAAGGAAAGTAATATTAAGATAGAAAAGGAAAGATATTATCACAAGAACAAGCCCTAGTTTATTTGAAAATACAAATTCTTTCTTATAATAGTCCCAAAAAGTTTTGCAGACTGGTGAATTACTTTTATTTAGAAATTGTCGTAATGTTGCAAACATGGCAATCGTTGCTGGAAAGAAACCAAATATAAACAATCCAACAATTGTAAAAAATATCCAAAGTAGGTTAATGTAAGCAAGTCTAGCAAACCAAGTGCAAAATTGATAAATTATTCCAGAAAAGGCATCTAACTGCATGTTCTAATCCTCCCTAATAAATTATCCTCTGAAAAAGAAAAAACGACTCCTTGATTCTTTAATAGCTTGTCAGATTTAATATACCATGATTTTTTCATGCAGTTTAAGTTCTTGAGTAAGTAGTAAAAATATTCTCGATTTAGTAAAGATAGTACATTGTTGAAAGCGTTTTCCTTTTCTATAATGGGAACAACAATTAAGAAAAAGAGGTGAACAACATGCAGACAGGGATAAAAACGCAACCAATTTCCACTCGAAAGAAAAGAAAAAAAAGAAATGGTGATCCATTTAGTGGGTGGAAAGAAAATTTGGCTGGTTATATTTTTATAGCACCTATGTTTCTCGGAACTTCCTTATTAGTCCTGTTTCCAATTATATCCTCACTTGTATTAAGTTTTACAGATTGGAATTTTGTTTCGGGGTATCGCAATGCAAGTTTCGTTGGCTTTGACAACTTTCAAAAGTTGTTTACAAATCCACTTTTCCTGAAATCCTTAACAAATAATTTTATTATTTTACTAGCGATACCTGTCACACTATTTATTTCTTTATCACTGGCAGTAATTATTAATAAGTATGTTTACTTCAAAGACCTTTTTAAAGTCATTTATTTTATGCCATTTATTTCTAGTATCGTTGCAGTAGCAGTCGTATTTCAAGTGTTGTTTCATCCAACAAATGGTCCTATTAATCAATTTTTAAGGGCAATTGGAGTCGAAAATCCTCCAGGTTGGATTGCTAGTGTTGCTTTTTCATTGCCCTCCGTTATGCTCATAATGATTTGGACAAGTATTGGTTTTAACTTAATTATTTACCTTGCAGGTTTACAAAGTATTCCAAAGGAACTTTATGAAGCAGCGCAGATCGACGGTGCTTCGGCTTGGTATCAATTCTTAAAGATTACAATTCCGTTAGTATCGCCAACGACTTTTCTACTATTAGTAACTGGAACAATTTCTAGTTTTAAAATTTTCGACTTAATTATTGTACTAACCAATGGTGGTCCAGCCAATTCGACTATTACACCAGTTGTGTATCTGTATCAGCAGGCATTTTTAGAATTGAAAACGGGCTATGCCTCGTCAGTTGCGCTTGTACTGTTTATTATTGTGTTAATTATTACGTATTTTCAGTTTCTTGGTCAGAAAAAATGGGTGAATTACTAAGTTGAGAGGAGGAATTACTGTGATTGATCGATTAGACACTAGAAAACTTATTATGACAATAATCATGTTATTTCTTGGCTTAGTCTTTTTAATGCCGTTTATTTGGATGATTTCCGCATCACTAAAAATTGAAGAAGAAGTACTAACCTTTCCAATTCAATGGATACCTGAATCATGGAATGCTGTAGCAAACTACAAAGAAGTTTGGACAGGATCGATGCCTTTTTTACTATTGTACTGGAATTCGATAAAAGTAACTTTGTTAACAACACTTACATCAGTGACAATATCTGGTTTAGCTGCATATGGTTTTGCAAAAATTAATTTTAAAGGTAGAGAGTTACTATTCATAATTGTACTTGCAACATTCATGATTCCACCACAAACTTTGTTAGTCACGCAGTTTTTACTTTATAGATGGATTGGTCTATATGATACACATACCGGACTAATTTTGCTAAATAGCTTTAGTGTGTTTGGAACCTTTATGCTACGTCAGTTTTATTTAGGTATTAGTAATGAGATCATTGAGTCCGCTCGAATGGATGGGGCAGGACATTTTACAATTTTCTTCCGAATTGCATTACCACTAGTTCGTCCTGCAATTGCAACATATGCAATATTACGGTTCATTTGGACGTGGAACGACTTTCAGTATCCATTAATCTTCTTAAGAACTGAGTCATTATATACGATACAGTTAGGTGTACAAAGCTTTGCCGATGAACATGGTAGCATTTACTCACTAATGATGGCAGCATCTGTGTCTGCAATCATACCATTACTCATTATCTTTATTATTGGCCAAAAGCACGTGATTGAAGGGATTCAACTTGGTGGAGTAAAAGGTTAATAACTAATGAATAGTGTTTAGATTTAGGCTGAGAATTAAGGGGATAACTTGGCTTTACTTAAAAGGGTGAAGTTGAATTTACCATAAAATTAATTTTTATAAGGAGGAATAAGTAATGGTGAAAAAATGGAGCTTAGTATGGTTACTTGTATTGATAACTGCCTTTAGTCTAGTGGCCTGTTCTGGTAGCGATGAAACATCTAGTGATTCAGATAGTACATCAACGGATGATTCTTCAAGTGATAGTAGTGGTGATGAAGTAGTTACATTAAATTTTGTTCATTGGATCAATGAAGATAATGGTAAATGGGAACCTGTTATTGAAAAGTATGAAGCAGAAAATCCAGGAGTGAAAATTGAATCTATGCCATTAGTGGACAACATGAATTCACTGGATTATTTTAAGCAACTTGACTTGCTTGCATCAGCTGGGGAAGATATGGATGTTATTATGTTTAGTAATGTAAATGATCTAGTAAAACGGATTGATGCCGGATTATTGTCCCCTATCGACTCATTTATGGAAGAAGAAGGAATCAATATAAATGAGGTTTATAATAACTCTTATGGACCAGTGGATGGGAAATACTATGGTTTACCAATGAAAAACGTTAGTAACTTAGTCATGCTAAATAAAGCCCATTTAGATGAAGCTGGATTAGAAATTCCAACAGATTGGACTTGGGCAGACTATCGTGAATACGCTGAAAAGATGACAACAGATGAACATTACGGCTCTTATTTTCACATATGGCATAACTTTCAGTCATCTGTAAAATTGTTAGGGAATGCAGAGGGTAGTACCGTTATTTTAAATGAAGACGGAACGTCTAATGCTGATAATCCTTTACTAAGAGAATCGTTAGAATTACGTTATCAGTTAGAACAAGAGGATCAATCATCCGTTCCATATGCTGAAATATTATCCCAAAAATTAGATTATCGTCAGCAATTTTTTACCGGGGAAGCGAGTATGATTCCTATTGCAAGTTTTATGATTACAGAGTGGGGAAGCTTTTCACCTGATTTTGAAATCGCATGGGCTCCATGGCCGAAAAATGAACCAGACAATGAAGTTTACACAGTAATGGGTGGCGATTTAATTGGCATTGCAGAGTCTTCTGAGCACAAGCAAGAAGCTTATGACTTCATGCGTTGGTTGACAACAGAAGGGATATCTGAACAAGGAATATGGGTGCCATCCTGGAAGGAGGCTGAGCTTTCAAGTATTTTGGAAACTTTGGCTAGTGGCACGACAAATCCTGAGGCAATTCATATGGAATCACTGCAGCACACATTAGAGGTTTCGAATCCGACTAAAACGTTTGCACCAGAAAGTTATATTACAGAAGTTTTAACGGAATTTGATGCCGAAGTAGAGATGTATTTATTAGATGAACAAGACATTGATACAACAATGGAAAATATTGAAAACAGAGCGCAAGCAGTGATTGATGCGAATCAATAATATCTAACAAAAGTTAAGGGTGATATAATGTAGGGAGAAGTAGTCATTCTCCTTACATTATTTTCTATTAGTATACTAGGCTGTGAATCTCTTCGCTGGCTTAGCTATGTATGCTACTTATCTATTAAAAGGATACGTAGTTAAGCCGCCCGAGGACCTGCTTTCTTCTAATCCGACACCTTTTTGAACACGCACTATAAAAAAATAGTAGGTGACTAATAATATGATTAACTACATTAAACGGTTAAATGGTATCTCGTTACGTTATCGTTTAATAATTGCTGTTGTTTTATGTATTTTATTACCTTGGGCAATGACGTATGTTGTATCGAATTATTTCACTAAAGATGTATTGGAAAAAAGAGCAGTAAAGCAATCAGAAGATTCTTTACGAATGATAGAAATGAGTTTAAAAAAGTCGTTGGATGAATTAATGTATATATCGAATTTTGTTCAATTTGATACAGAATTTAATAAATTATTAAAATCATATCGATTAATTGATCAAGGTTCCCCAAACGTAAGCCAAAAGATAGCTTTGCATAATATTAAGATTACCAACTATTTAGAAGGTATTACAGATTTGCTTGGCCCCTCCTATATTACTATTCTACTAAATGACGAATTATATTATATGAACTATCCTGCATCAGAATATGACCCATTATCCTTTTATAATGAACCATGGTTCGATGAACTAAATGAATTGACCTTTTATGAGACATATTGGATAGGTACACATCCCACATACATTGAATCAGATGTAAACAACGAGCCTTATCTATCTAGTATTGGACGTTTAATTAAACAATCAAATCAAGTACAAGCAAATGTGATTGTTAGTTTTCATGAATCAGATATTAGTAATATTTTTCGTAATTTTTCAAGCGAAAGGGAGCAAAAATTTTACTTAACAGATAAAGAAGGTGTCATTTTTTCAAGTGTTGTTACCGATGAAATAGGAGAAGTACTCACTTATGATTTATCAAAAGATAGCGCATATCAAATTGTGCAATATAACGATAAAGATCATTTATTGGTAACGTATCCTGTAGCTTATAATGATTGGAAGTTAGTTAGTCTCGTACCATATAAAAAAACAATTGGAAATATCAATCTAGTAACTAGAACGACAATCATTATCCAGGGTATATTCCTACTTTTGTTCTTAATAGCTTTGATTGTATTAATAAGAGAAACAACAAAGCCACTAACGAGATTAAGCCATGTAACGAAAGAAGTGGAAGAAGGGAATTTGGAGGTTAGAGCAGGTGTAATTGGTAATAACGATGTCGCAAAGCTCGGCCAGTCATTTGATACTATGTTAGATACAATAGAAAATAAAATTGAACAGATTAAAGTACAAGAAGAGGCTAAACGTTCTGCAGAACTAGAAATGTTACAAGCGCAAATAAATCCACATTTCTTATTTAATGTGTTAAACGCAATTCGATTGAATATTTCAATGAATGGCGACAAAGATAGCGCAAAATTAATTCAGTCTCTATCCTCCTTACTACGCATGACGATAAACAGAAATAATGCGTTTATTTCATTACAAGAAGAAATAGATATTATTCAACACTATGTAAGGTTGATGAACTTTAGACACGGTCATTATGTGGTACTGGAATTAGAAATTGAACCGGATGCAGGCAAAGAAGAAGTGCCAAGATTCTTCTTACAACCAGTTATTGAAAACGCTATTACTCATGGATATAATGAAATAAAGGGGAAGGTAACAATCTCAGCTGTTTTGGACAAAGTTAACAATTTAACGATAAAAGTAAGCGATAACGGGCCTGGTATGGATCAAGAAATAATGCAGGAAATGGAAACAAGTTTCTTTGAATCTACACCGGATAGATTAAAAAGTCATCACTCTTTTAATGGGATTGGCTTGAAAAATGTTTATCAGCGTATGCGAATCATTTATGGAGAAGCATTTCAAATGAAGCTCTCTAGTCAGATAGGAAAAGGAACAGTATATACTTTTCATATCCCTAGGAAGTGGGAGGAATGATATAGTGTACAAGGTGGCATTGGTAGATGATGATGTACTCGTACTTGAGTTTATGGAGAAAATGATACCATGGAATCAATATGGTTTTGATGTTTTAGGGGTATTTAAAGATAGTGTTGTGGCATATGAACACTTGAAGCAACATCCTTACGATGTATTGATAACAGATATCGGGATGCCACGTTTAAATGGCATTGAATTAATTTCGTTATTAAGAAAAAAAGATGTGGATATGTTTAAAATAGTTTTGTCATGTCATGACGAATTTTATTATGCTCAGCAAGCGCTGAAATTGGAAGTATTCGATTACATTTTAAAAGAATCAATGGAACAAGAAAATATTATTGATCTACTCAAACGACTAAAAGTGACTATTGATAAAAAGCGACAAACTGTAAATAAAACGAACAAAATTGAATACTTTTTAAAACAAAATAATATGAAGCTAAAAACTCAATTTATCGAAAAATTAATGGAAGACAGATATGCAAATGACGATGTATGGTTGCAAGAACAAGGGGAACTACTTGGTATGAACTTTTCCAGTGAGCACTATACACCCATTTTATGTTTCATTGACAAACATGCAGATGCAATAACTAAATTTGAGAAAGAACCATTACTCCAATTTAGTATCGATAATATTATTAGTGAAACATTAATGAAAATCCAGAAAGATGTACAGATATTTTATTTAAAGCAAAAGTTTTTCGTTATTTTTCCACAGGATAACCAGAAGATTAATGAGTTGGATCCGATGATTGAACGGGCTCTGCGTGAAATCCATCTCAAGTTAGAGAATTACTTAAAAATAACTATTACTTCCGTTATTGGTAAAAGAAGTCCATTGCGCAAAGAACTACCTGAATCAATGCGAGAGTTACTGCACAATGAAGTACAGCGTTTTTATTACCCTCATTGCTCCATTCAGTACTTGAAAACAGCGAAGTTTTCTGATCAAACAGCATGTCAAAACCATATGGAAATTGTCCAAGAAACTACTAAATTAATGATCCAAGAAGATGAACAACAAGTTGAAGACTATCTAAAAGAGCAATTAACAAAATTAAAGCAAAGAGGGCATCAGCCACCAATTGTACAAGACTTGGCTATAAAATTTATTTTAGATATAAAACTTAACATACAAACACTCGCAAACTTTGAAGAAAAAAACTTTCTTACAATAACAGATAAAATAGTCGATCAATTGGATACCTTTGAGCAACTAGAAGAGATGATCTTAAATACTTGTAAACTTTTAATGTCACATCTAGAAAGTATTCATAAACTCCCCCACAATAGTGAGGTGGTAAAAGCTCAAAAGTTCGTCTTAACTCGTATTAATCAAAAAATATCATTAAGTGATGTTGCTATTTTCTTACACTTAAATCCTAGCTATTTTAGCCGGCTCTTTAAAAAGGAAACTGGAGAGAGTTTTGTTGAATATGTAACAAGAGTTAAAATGGAACGCGCTAAAGAAATGTTAGATATCACATCGAAAACCATAGAACAGATTTCATTAGACTTAGGTTTTGATAGCAAAAGCTATTTTTTGAAGGTTTTTAAGAAGTTTTATGGTATTCCACCTAAAGCTTATAAATATAAGGAGGAAGTAAAGGTCAAAAATAGTATTACTCAACCATAATTTTATTTGTTTGCCAAACAAATAAAAGTGTAGTGGGAAGGACACTAAGATTTTTAATCGTACTTTATCATGATAGAACTAATAAATGGCTGCGTAGCCGTTGGACTAAGATTCCAGACTTTGGTTACAAAGGTTAATACTAATAAAAATGCTAGCTTCGATGTTGAAGCTAGCATTTTTATTGGTTAATTGTTTTCTATATATTGTGATGGCGTACAACCAGTTTCTTTTTTAAATACTCTTGCAAAGTAGGATGAATCTTCATAGCCAATTAACCAAGCAATTTCTTCAACAGAAACATTTTCGTTCTTAAGTAAATATTTAGCTTCTTCGATTCGAAGCATTTGTTGATAGGCTGTAATCGTCATACTTGTTTCCTGTTTGAATTTTCGAGAAAGATGACTTGGGTGCGTGAAGCAGAGTTCAGCAAGCTCATTTTTGTCGATTTTTTTATCATAAAAGATCATTAGATATTCGATTACTTTTTGGGTGAGTTTAGAATACTTGTTCAGTGAATTTGAAATGATCAGATCACTATATTCCTCAATCATCGCATCCTGTATACTCTGCAATTTTGATACCTGATTTGCATTTTCAATTTGGTGTGCATATTTTTCAGATGTTCGGTGTATTAGGATGGTGGGTACGTTTCTTCGACCAGCTGCAGATCTTAGTAGAGTACCTAAGACAATACTTATATTTTTCAAGCGACGTAATGGTTGGTTCGGTAAACGTTCAGAAAAGGAAAAGATAGCTTCATGAGCATATAACGTATTTAGAGCCTTTGATTTATTTCCTTGTTCAACGGCATGAATAAAATCAGCTTCAACCTTATATCTAATCTTAATTAGTTCCCCGTCTTCAACCAGAGAAGGGCTTGTCCGATTATCTTGAGCAGTTTCACCTTCTTTGACTGTTTCTATCCTTATCGGCTTGTTGTCAACTTCGATAATCTGTTCGAAAGCTTGAAGGATACTAGAGATACTATTTATTTTGTCAGGGTTTAACACTTGTATTTGATTACAGAACCTTCTCAATTCATTGCTTTGATTGTTACTTAAATTATATTTTCTACTCAGCTGGTATAAATCAGGTGTTAGTTCCATGTAAGGCCCGATAATAACAAAATATTTTTCATAATCGTTAAAAGTACAAGCCAAATAATGCAACCCCCACTCATTTGTGTAAGCATATAATTGTTTGTCTAAGAAAGAGATCTGTTGGTAGAAATAAAGGATGTCCTTCTCATTAGCACCGGGCATGAACTCTGGTATAGATTCTTTTTCATTATGAAAAACGAAGTCATCTTCATTTTTTATGATATACGTGTTTAAGTTCGTAATATGGTGTAGTTTCAGAGCGCCAGATACGATGTTGGATTGTTCCATTATAAAGTTACCCCCATACCTAATTTATATAAAGCGCTTAAAGGAAACGCTATATTTATCCTTTAAATATCAAAAAAATCCTTATGATATTGATTCTTTTCTATTATAATTTCATCTGAAACCGATTGCAACCAGAGGAGGTCAATAATGGAACAATTAAATGAAAAGTTAAGAAGTGAAGAAATAAATAGTAGGTTAAACTTTAAAGAAAAAATATCATACGGACTGGGCGATGCCGCAAATAATTTAACATTTTCCATGGTAACCACCTATCTATTAGTATTTTATACAGATGTTTTTGGCATAACAGCAGCTGCTGTAGGTATCTTGTTTTTAGTTGCTAGAATTTGGGATGCAATCAATGATCCAATAATGGGCACTCTAGTTGACCGTGTTAACACGGGTAACCCTAAAGGGAAATTCAGACCATATCTAAAGTGGGCGGGGATTCCGTTAGTGGTAATAGCAGTAGTTATGTTTATAACGCCTGATTTATCAGAGTCTGGTAAGCTAGTCTATGCTTATGTTACCTATATATTATTTGGTATGGCATACACCTTTATAAATATTCCTTATGGTTCATTGGCATCTGTAATGACGAGAGATCCAGTAGAGAGGTCATCACTAGCATCTTTTCGTGGCTTAGGATCGATGATTGGGATATTTGTAGTAGGATCGTTAGTCATTCCGGCTGTTAATCTTTTCCCGACACAGAAAATTGGATTTCCGGCAGTGATGGCAATCATTGGTGTCCTTGCGATTGTTTTTTACTATATAGCATATAGAAATACAAGGGAAAGAATTAGACCAACTCGACATAAAAATCCAGAAAAAATCTCATTTAATATGGTTACTAGAACCTTGAAAAATGGCCCATTTTTAGCATTATCATTCATGTCTTTTTTTACATTATTGTCAATGCTCCTTAACCAGTCTGTCGGCTTATACTTCTTTAAATATAATTTAGACAACGAAGGAATGTTTGCTGTATATAATTTAGTAAACATGTCCTTAATGATTATTTTAATTTTATTTATTCCAAAATTGACAGCAAAGATTGGTAAAAAGGCCCTAACATTAATTGGCTTTACAATCAGTGTCATTTTCTATGCCATACTGTTCTTCATACCATTAACTACCTTTACGTTTATACTGTTTGCTTGTTTGGGGATGCTAGGAATCGTTATCCCTAACACGCTGGTATGGGCATTTGTTTCTGATGTTATCGATTATGGAGAATGGAAAACAGGTGTTAGACAAGAAGGTACGACTTATTCTATGTACAGTTTTATGCGTAAATTATCTCAAGCTGTAGCGGGTTGGGGAGCTGGAATGGGGTTAACCTTAATTGGCTATGTTCCAAATGTCATGCAAACACCTGATACTCTCATCGGGATAAAAGCGATGATGGTACTTATACCAGCTATCTCGGGGATTATATGTTTTGTCATATTTAAATTCGGTTACAAATTAGATGATAATACGTTTAAGCAAATTTCAGAAGACCTTGCAAAATAATCACTAGAACGGTTTACTTTTTTGAAAGCGGTGTAAGGTGTCGGATCCTATTACGTGATAAAATCCTGCAGAATATACTGAAGGGGTAGAAATATATTGATCATTTCCTTGGTTACAATAAAGTTCTTGAATTAAAGAAGGGGAAAAAGTTTCGTGGTCAGACCCTCTGCATTAGTCCGTGTAGAGGGACTGACACGTTTCGTTATATTAAAACAGGTTAAGGTAAGACCCAGGAATACGCAGAAATAATAATAGTTTTTCATGGAATTAACTTGACTATAAGGATCGAGATGATC
Source organism: Aquibacillus halophilus (assembly GCF_009649745.1). GTDB lineage: Bacteria > Bacillota > Bacilli > Bacillales > Amphibacillaceae > Aquibacillus > Aquibacillus halophilus. The sequence continues at coordinate 22,358 of NZ_WJNG01000008.1, forward strand.
ATTAGGATAAAGAGCACCTATGAAGCTACTAGGTCTTTTTTTACTTCTTCAACAAACGACCTCCGTCTAGTTTAATAAGTAACTAGCTTCCTTACAACTGAAAATAGTAAAAGAATGATTTCTGTGACACCTCACACTGAAAGTGTAAAAAAACTAATTAAAAAATTCCTTAAGATAGAGTTATGACCTATGGTTAGATTGTAGGATTAAAGAAAAGTTCATGTTCTTCTCACCAAGTTGTTCGTATTTTAAATTCAATGTGTAGTAACATAATTAACGTAATCACCCATTATCACTGGCATTTAAAAATTTAATGATATGACCTAATACGACAGCGGGAGCTTCCTCCTGTATCAAATGACCTGCAGATGGAATAGACTTAAACTGGGATCCAATTATCTTTTCGTGCAAGGCATATCCCTTTTCTATTGGTACCCACTCATCATTTTCTCCCCATAAGATCAAAGTTGGGGTACTGATTTTACTGTAAAGATTTTCAACTTCATCTGTGTAGGTTTGATTTGCTTGGGCAATTTGTCTATAAAATGCATGTTGACCATATTCTCCTAACCAGTATTGTATGATCCCCTCTTTTGTCTCCTCACTCATTTTACTATATTGTGCTCCTTCAATATAAGCAGATATTATCGATTTATGTATAAAAGAAGGAACTCCTTTAAATGCCTCTTCGTGTTTATTAACATGCGAAAAGAAGGAAGAACCCCATGGTCCAAGAGCAACCGGATCCATCAATATCATTTTGTTAAAATCAACTTTATTTAATAAATGTGTTCTCAGAGCAGTCGTCCCACCAAAGTCATGTCCGATAATAATTGGTGAATCTAGCTCCCAATATTGAAGTAGTTCCGTTAGAATTTCATTTTGAATACCTAACGAAACATTCTGATTCTCTTTTTTTTCTGATTGACCATATCCTAAAAGGTCATAATAATAAACCGTGTACCACTCACTCAATGCAGGAACAATATGTCTCCAGTTGAATGATGACCATGGTGTTCCATGTACTAATACCAATGGGGGTCCTTGCCCAAGCACTTCAAAACGAACTGCACCATAAGAAGAATCAAACTGTTTTGTTAGTTCCCATTTTTTCATATTGTTACCTCCTAAGATAAATTAATATCCTTAAATTATTTACTAGGTGTTAATCGTTTATTCAAGGTTTATCCTTCTTTCATATAGTAATATATTTGCTGAAGTAAAGGAACCGTTGAGTTTGTTTGTGGTTTCCACTCCATTTCAGATAGGCTATCTCCACTTAATTTTTCTTACTTATATCCAATTGGTTGGAGACAAATAGCTAATCCTTCGTTATTCTAATAAGAATAGGGGGAAATCACAGTGGAACCATTGATTCATGGAATGATACTAGCATTTGGTTTAATCTTACCTTTGGGAGTTCAAAATGTATTTGTCTTTAATCAAGGTGCGATACATAAAAAATTCACCAATGCTTTACCTGCAATTATCACAGCCGGTGTATGTGATACAATACTGATTTATTTGGCCGTTGCCGGAGTATCGATTATTGTTTTTAGTTTTGAATGGTTAAAGATCTTGTTATTTTCAGTAGGCTTCTTATTCTTAGCATATATGGGATGGGTTATGTGGAAAAATACACCAGAAGCAAGTGCTAATCAGGTGAAAAACCGATTCTCAGCGCGACGCCAGGTTGCATTCGCTGCTTCTGTGTCATTACTTAATCCTCATGCTATTATGGATACTATTGGAGTTATTGGAACAAGTTCATTGGCTTATACAGGATATGAAAAATGGGTGTTCACTTTGGCTTGTATAGTGGTATCTTGGATTTGGTTCTTTGCCTTAGCGATCTCAGGCAGGAAGATTGGTCAAATTGATGAAAATGGTAAGCTATTAAAACGTATGAACCAAGTTTCAGCAATTATTATATGGTTGATGGCTATTTATATGGGATATCACCTGTACTCATTTTTAAACTAACTGAACTTTGGATTGATTTTCCATAGAAAATAAGAAGAATCGTATCGAGGTAGAGCAAAAAGAATCACTCTACCTATTTGACCTGAAGCTACTTCTCTTAATTTTGAAGTAGCTTTTTTGTGTGTTTTCTAACTTTACGTTCAAACTCCACGACCACCTTCATCAGTGCATGTGTAAAACCGAAGTCAGATCCCCCATTATAATACAAAGATTGATTTGGAAATCTGGTGTAAATCACTATTTTTACGGATTTACCTTCACTCAAAGTAGGATTTGCAGGTATTCTTATGTAGAATTAAACTTAACTAAACTAGTAAGCTAGGAGGAACTAACCATGGAAAAAATTATGATCATTGAAGATGACATAAAAATAGCGGAATACTTATGTTCCTATATAGAAAAATACGATTATGAAGCGGTCATTGCAACCGATTTTGAAGACATAATGACTACGTTTCGTGAAGTTCAACCTAAGCTTTTATTACTAGATATAAATCTTCCTAGTTATGATGGGTATTATTGGTGTAGGCAAATTCGAAAAGAATCTACTTGTCCGGTAATTTTTATTTCCGCTCGAATCGGTGAGATGGATCAAGTAATGGCTCTAGAAAATGGTGGCGATGATTTTATTATGAAGCCATTTCATCCAGATATCGTCATGGCAAAAATCCGCAGTCAGCTGCGCCGTGCATATGGGGAATATGCAACTAAGCATGAGGAAAGAGTACTTAGCCAAGGGGACCTCAGCTTATATCCAGAACGATTTGAACTACGATTTAAAAATGAAGCGATGCAACTAACAAAAAAAGAAAGCGATATTATCGAAAGTTTGCTGGAGCGTTATCCTCGTGTTGCTGGAAGGCAGGATTTGTTGGCGAAGCTTTGGGATGATCAAGTTTATGTCGATGAAAATACGTTAAATGTTAATATAGCTCGTGTTCGGAACAAGTTTCAAGAGTTAGGGATAGAAAATGCTGTGGAGACGATTCGAGGGGCAGGATATCGTTTACGCATTACATGGAAAGAGGGGGAAACATGAGATTATTCCTTCGTGAGCATTTGTTACTCATTGTGCTCCAACTCAGCCAATGTGTAATGGTTCCTATCCTATTTTGGTTAGATGGCTATCGAGGTGTAGGTGTAAGTATTTACGCAATCTTTTTATCTATGGTATTACTAACAGCATTTCTTATCTATCGATACAATAGTAGAAAAAAATTTTATCAACGATTGCAAAGTCCAATGGAAACACTGGACGGATCACTTGAGATTACCGAACAGACACCAATATCAGAAGCGCTCAATCATTTACTTTTATCACAGTATAGGTTATATCAAGAGGAACTTCTAAAAGCAGAAGACAGACAGGATGAGCACTTATTATTTATGGACCGCTGGGTACATCAAATGAAGACACCACTCTCTGTTATTGAATTAACTGCACAAACACTTGACGAGCCAGAATCTTCTAGTATTCGTGAGGAAACCGACAGGATGCAAAAAGGACTAAATACTGTCCTCTATATGGCAAGACTCCGTACCATTACAGAAGATTTTCAAATTAAGCCAATCACACTTTCCAAGCTGATACGTGATGTGAACCAGGATAACAAGCGCTTTTACATACGTAATGAAGTGTATCCACAATTGAAGGAAGAGAAGTCAGGAATAATAGTAGAGACCGATGAGAAATGGCTTTTCTTCCTAGTAACACAACTCGTACATAATGCTGTTAACTATTCTACTGGAAGAACAAAGCGGCTTGAGATATCTATTTATGAAAAGGCAGGAGAAGCGGTACTCGAAATTAAGGACTTTGGAATTGGCATCCCGGTTGTCGACCAAAAGCGAGTATTTAACAAATTTTATACTGGAGAAAATGGACGGAGATACCGGGAATCGACAGGTATGGGACTTTATTTGGTAAAAGAGGTCGCTGAAAGGCTGGAGCACCGCCTTGAACTGGAATCAATAGTCGGGGAAGGTACAACTATCCGGATCATTTTTTCCAACACACAAAACCTTACATCAATGTAAGATTCGTGAAAGCATAATCGATAGTTTGCCATTAGAGCTTAGGCTATACTTCTGCTATAAGTTATAAGAAAAAGGAGAACTAATTATGCTAAAACTTACAAAAGTTAGTAAAGTGTATGAAGGAAAAGTAGCTTTCCGCGCCCTTACTGATATCGATTTAGAAATAGAAAAAGGCGAATTTGTCACCATTATGGGACCCTCTGGAAGTGGGAAAACGACCCTGCTAAATATAATTTCCACGAATGATGCACCTACTACAGGTAAGGTAGAAATCGAAGGGGAAAATCCACATAAATTGAAGAAAAATGATCTAGCTAAATTTCGTAGAAACGAACTAGGATTCATCTTTCAGGATTTCAATTTAATGCATACATTGACTGTCGAAGAAAATATTGTATTACCACTTACATTAGATGGTGCGCGTGTCAAAGAAATGAAGGAAAAGGCGCATACTATTGCAGAGAGTCTTGGCATCTTGTCCATTATGAATAACCGCACGTATGAAATATCCGGAGGTCAGGCACAGCGGGTAGCAATTGCTAGAGCTATGATTCATGATCCAAAATTGTTGTTGGCCGATGAGCCAACTGGCAACTTAGATTCGAAAGCGTCAAAGGATGTCATGAAAATGCTTGTGTCCATCAATGAGAAGGAAAAAACAAGCTTGTTAATGGTAACACATGACCCACAGGCAGCGAGCTATTCAGACCGAGTCGTTTTTATCCGGGATGGTAAGCTTCACTCGGAAATTCACCGCGGGGAGAGTAGACAAGCATTTTTTCAAAAAATAATTGATATGCTTTCGTTGATGGGAGGCGATGGCAATGACTTTTCGTCAATTCGCGTTTAATAACGTCCTGCGCAATAAACGACTGTACATTGCCTACTTCTTTAGCAGCATGTTCACGGTAATGGTTTTCTTCACCTTCGCAATCTTTGCATTCCATCCAGCGTTTTCAGATGGTGCTATTAATCAGAACGTACTATTTGGTATGGCAGTTGCTGGCGGAATTATCTATGTGTTTTCCTTCTTTTTTGTCTTATATTCGATGAGTTCTTTCTTACAGTCGAGAAAGAAAGAGTTTGGCTTGTTAATGATGTTCGGTGCCTCCAACAGGCAAATTCGCATGATGGTATTTTTGGAAAATATCTTGATTGGCTTTTTCGCTACAATCGGCGGAATCCTGATTGGGTTGGTGTTCGCAAAAGGCATTCTCTTAGTTGCGGAGAATGTATTAATTATTAGTGAATCACTGGATTTTTACTTTCCTCTACTGGCTATTGCTGTGACATTTATTAGCTTTATCGTTCTATTTTTCTGTATATCGGTTTTTGTTTCGTTTATTCTTCGTACAAAAAAACTGATTGATTTAATTAAAGGGGATAAAAAGTCAAAAGGAGAGCCAAAAGCTTCTGTTATTCTATCCATTCTAGCAACAATACTAATCATCGCAGGATACGGCACTGCTCTCTATGTTAAGGGCATGCAGGTTGTTTTTGCAATGGTGCCGGTTATTGTCGTTGTGACACTTGGAACCTACCTAATATTCACTCAATTGAGCGTGTATATCATACGCCGTTTGAAAAGTAATAAATCGTTTTTCTGGATGAAAACAAATATGCTTTTGCTATCTGACCTATCGTTTCGAATGAAGGATAATGCGAGGACATTTTTCATGGTGGCAATCATTTCAACGGTTGCTTTTACTGCAATTGGAGCATTATATGGGTTTCAATCTTACCTAACAAAGGGTATAAAGGAGTCTGAACCATATACCTATCAATATATTCCCTGGCTGAATGATAGTGAAGAAGTAATGAAGGAAGATGTTAGTAAAATTAACTCCATCTTGCAGGAGGAAAATGTAGAAGCGAAAATGGAAGCGATGGAGCTTAATTATTTTGAGACATCTACTAGTGAGGAGTTAATTGTGAGAGCCTCTGATTACAATCGCTTTGTGGCTTTTACAAAAGATAGGGAACTTCATCCGGGCGAAAATGAAGCAATTGTAGTACAACCGGTTGAAGATGCACTATCGGGGGTATCCAGATCCGGAGAATTTTTGATGGAGTCTAGCTTCAACCTAGAGAATGGAACAGAAATTCAACCTAGTTATATAGTGGAATCCTCAGTATTAGCGTCTAATGGTTATTATGTTGTGAATGACAAGACTTATGAGCAACTTGGCTCACCGGTAAGAAATGATTGGAGTGTCGTATGGAAAGCAAAAGAAGGACAAACGGATCAGCAGCTAATAGAAGCGGGAAGAAAATTAACTGAGCAAGTAGAGCATAAAGCGTATTCCGTTGACTACCAACTTTTTGAAATCAATAAAGCGTTTGGACCAATATTATTTATCGGCTTGTTTATCGGAATTGTGTTTTTTGTTTCTGCTGGTAGCTTCCTTTATTTCCGATTATTTACGGATTTAGATGAAGAAAAGCGCAAGTTCCGATCCATTGCAAAAATTGGATTGACACAGTCTGAATTGAATAAAGTAGTGAATCAACAAATTGCCATTTTATTTTTCTCGCCGATTGTGGTCGCGCTAATTCATGGATCTGTTGCGCTTACTGCTTTATCTCACATGTTTAATTATGATTTAACGATTGAGTCTGCCTTTGTATTAGGAAGTTTCGCTCTGATTCAAATTATTTACTTCTTAATTGTACGATTTTTCTATGTGAAACAGGTAAAAAGAATGGTCTTTTAGTGGCCCACCGTTATTTTTTAACGTTGACAAAAGTGATGACTTCTCTTAATTGAGAGGTCGCATTTTTGTGTGTTTTCGTACTTCTTTATTGACTGAATCCCACGTTCACCCTTATCAACGCATGCGAGGATATTCGATTCCGAAAATACTAAAAATCTTACTACGTAACAGAAAAACAAATTTTCTACATAAATGACACCTCCGAGGAAAGTATAAAAGTGATTCTAAAATGAAGGAGGTCTTCAATTTGCCTAATCAGAACCAAAACCAAAACCAAATGCAAGGTGGTACGCAAATGCCACAAAATATGGCTAACCAAGCAATCAATTATAATCATGGTGCTCACGAGATTCTTGACTCACATGAATTAATTGGTGGCTTAATCGGTGTATTGGAGCACTATCAGTTGTACGATCAACAGATCCAGGATCAGGAACTAAAGGGTATTCTACAACGTCAATCTTCATTTATGACGCAAATGTATAATACTATCGTAGAAAGCTTCAGTACTGGTCAAGATCCAACGGTGCCAACACAGCAATATGAGATGAACCAAAGCAACGAGGTTATATTTGGAGTGAAAGCCGGACAACCGAAAAAACCGAAACAGTCTGTCAGCGAGTTTACCGATGAATGTTATTCTTCATTCATGTTAGGTCAAACTAAAGCGACCTGTTCCACGTTTACAATGGCAGCAGCCGAGATGAACAATCCAGTCTTACGTCGTGTCCTATCAGATAGTGTACCGAACCTAATTGAAATGAGCTATGAGCTATTCTTGTATCAAAACAAAAAAGGTTATTATCAAGTTCCACAACTAAAAGAGCAGGATATGAACATAATGCTACAGGCTTATACAAAAGCCCCACAACAAGGAATGCATTAAGTAACGCAGATAGGTATAGGGGGTTTTCCCTTATACCTATCTTTTTTTTGGTAGGAAAATGCCACTACTAAGGGATGAATGAGTTAACCAAGTACACAAAAATTTTCTAATATTACCTTTCATATCCCATAATCAAGTGCTCTATCGATTGTTATAGAAGTGTATGAAGTCCCCATAAATCACAAACACTACATCCATCTACAATTAAAAGCTGGAGTGAAACGATGATACTCAGATTCGGTTACGTCTCAACTGCGCTTTCTTTATGGGAAGCATCTCCTTCTCGAACATTAACGTTTACCAATTGGAAGAAGCAAGATGAAGATACTAGACTAGAGAAGCTACACCATCTTACAGAGCAAAATCTAAAAGCTACGATTCGAATGCTTCACTACAATATTGCACATGGGATTGACGTGTACCGAATGTCATCTTCACTTGTACCGCTTGCCACACATCCAGAAGTGAGGTGGGATTATCTAACCTCTTTTAAATATCTCTTTGAAGAGATTGGAGTATTAGTAAAAAAATATAACCTACGTGTCAGCTTCCACCCGAATCAATTCACACTGTTCACGAGTTCACGGGATCATGTAACCGATAATGCGATTATTGATATGACTTATCATTATCAAATGTTGGAAGCGATGGGATTAGAAAAAAGGGCAACTATCAACATTCATGTTGGTGGGGCTTATGGCAATAAACAAGAAGCACTTGCTAGATTTAACACAAATTTTGTGAAATTAGACGAGATTATTCGCATGCAAACTACACTTGAGAATGATGATAAGACCTACACAGCAGAAGAAACGCTACAAGTTTGTGAGGAACAAAGGATCCCATTTGTTTTTGATTATCATCATCACTGGGTAAATCCTGGGGATCAAGCATTCGAGGATTTACTACCTAGAATTTTTGCCACTTGGGAAGCTAATGGAAAGCCACCTAAGTTTCACTTATCCTCCCCTAAGTCAGAAAAGTTAAAACGAGCACATGCCGATTATGTGGACATCGAATTTGCGACTGTCTTTATAAAAGCACTAAAGGACTATGGCAAATCAGCAGATATCATGATCGAAGCAAAAGCGAAAGATAAAGCAGCATTAAACCTTGTGGAAGAGGTAGCTAAATTACGAGGGTTTAAGCGGATTAATGGTGGAGCAATAGAGATATAGGATTAGAATTTAATTTTGTTGTTTGAATAAATATAAACGAAAAAGAGGGTGATCGTAGTGGGGGCAATTGAAAGAAATGAATTCAGATTCGAACCGGAATATAGTGTGATTAATCAAAATGGTGCTGTTCATGTTTACCATCAAGGTGATTTTAAAGAAGAACTTAAGTTTAACTTTTCTGGTAAGTACCCGGAAGCTAGTCAAATAGATGAAATAGTTGAAGCATATTGTCAACAACACAATATATAGTTGGAATGACTCCTCCTGCTGTCAGGTCCATATGTTGCATAGGCCTTGCCAGTTATCATCAGAAACATAATAAGCATAAAGTGCCAGGTATGACGTATGGAGCTCGTCCTGGCACTCTATCCTAAGCTATTCCCTTCGAAGTTTTAGGAAAAAAGCTGTGAACCAATAAGCTAAAATAGCCATAACCACATCAAGTAGGAAAATATGAAAGAAGTTCATACCTTTATAAAGTTCCAATAAATCTAACATCTTCCAGATCCAGGCTACCAAAGAGATAAAGAGTGATGAAACAAGAGTGACCAAATAAAAATTTTTATGATGGTTTAGTGAATATTGGTATGTGAGCATAAATAATACTGGAACAAGAGTAGCATCAACAGGTATACTAACCGGTATATACGGAATCATGTGGTACGGATGGGACCAGTAGTTGAATCTGGTAAAGAAGACATCTAAGTAGACAATCATAACGTGAAAGGTATAACCGTAGAATGCAATTTGAAAAATTCTTTTTTTATCAATATAAATAAGCACGATAATCAATGGAATTATAAAAAAGGCTATATTAGTCCAGAATTGCCAGGTACCAAGATTTCCAAATCTAATCCAGTGTTCTAGAATTAGATCCATTAATGAATCATCTAATTTCTCAATTTCTTTTAAAAGTTGTTCACGTGACATTCCTATAATTCACCTCAATACAATTCCAGATATTTTAGGATGAACTATTTCTTGATAAACTATTCGCCATTATCGTTTGCATATTAATACCTTGCCCTATATTAAATTGATTTAATAATGCCTTTTAATAGTACTTTAAAATTCTATGTTAATATCTATATAAGAAATATATGGTATAAGAACTTCGACATTTTATATAGATAGGATTGATAGTTAATTTTAGTAGAATTGATATAGAAATGGGGAGTAATAGGATGCGTACACGATACACAGTATTGGCAGCGTTGTTATTTATCTTATTTTTATTGGTTTATTTCACAATAAATCAAATGGAAGCCCCAGATAAAAAGCAAAGTTATAGTTCAAACAGCCCTACTATTATAAGTCTAAGCCATGTTGAAGCAGCTATAACGGTACAAGGGTTTAATTTAGAAAAAGCAGATCTGCCAAGAGAAAATGTTTTTATTCAAAAATTAAACGGTGTGTCACCAAAAGCGTATTTTATAGATGGAAGGACATTATCTATCTATGAATTTCCAACAGAAGATGCACGGAAAAAGGGAATGGATGATTTTGAAGAACAAACTACAACAATAGATTTAGAAGCTTATAAAACCTATCCGATTAAAAATCTATTAGTCTTTTATGTAGAGGGAACTATGGCAATAAACGATAAATTAAATACTACATTAACAAGTTTAGCAACGGAAAGAACACTCATCCCCTTAGAAGAAAAAAATGGTGTGGATTTTTTAGCTAGCGAGAAGAAGACATTACCAAACAATTTTCATGAGAGGGCTTTAACAAGAGAATATCCACCTCACTTTAGCTATTTGGTATATAAAGTTGAAAAACAACAAGATTATGAAGAAGTTTCAAGGCTGTATCAGCTTGAAACTTCACTTCAGGAAGTAAATTTTGCTGAGAATGATGTGTTTTTCATAGGGCTAAATGAATCAGGGAGTTGTCCATATGATTTAAAATGGGTAGAAAACAAGGCGGCATTATCTTCTATATCTTTTGAACTAACACTACCCCCAGAAACAGAAGAGTGTACAAGTGATGCAACTCCCAGAACATTTGTAGTTCAAGTTTCCAATGAAATTTCAAATCACCAGGAAAATTTACTTATGATAGAAAGTGATTCCAATACAGTAGTTCCTATTTTGGCTAGGTAGTACCAAACAAACCCATATATAATATCTAGTGATTGTCAGCATTTATCATGGAAATTACCGGAAAAGGGGATAATCACCCAAGAACATTCACCCAATCGCTCATATGCTTTAGTGTAGATCACTTTAGCAAGGAGGATGAAAGTGAATAATAATGAACTAGGTTATAGAGTCTATGATCATAATGATGAAAGAATATTCCCACGTCCTGGATTCGGCTTTGGAGCTCCATTTTTGACAGGTCTAGCGGCAGGTGCGTTATTACCCCCTCCATACGGATATCCATACCCGCCGTATCCGCCGCCATATCCACCTTATCCACCGTACCCTTACCCACCATATCCTTATTATAAATAGTAAAAATAAAAGAACTTTACCTTTTGAGGTTTAGTTCTTTTTGGTGTGAAGTGGAACAAGTCCAATTTGGAAGTCCCTATTGAACGTGACAGTCTAGTTGATTAATCACATTTAGATACATAGAATTCAAGAGTAATCATACATGTATAAATCAAGCATGTTTTGAATGAATTTTTCAATATGCTCATCCTAATCTGAGGATCTAAATTCAATTGTTATTTAAGTTTTTGGCTATTTGAGGTTAATTCAAGGACAATGTTATTTTCCATTTTATGCTAAAATAAAGTTGGAGATTTTGAATATTAAGTACTTAAAATAACATAGCAGAATGTGTCAAAGAGGTGGTTGATTCGTGGGGGAAACTTTATGGTTTCCACTATTATCATCAGTCGGGACAATGGCTTTACTATATATTGTTGGAAATATATTTGATTTATCATTACTAAGGTTTTCATTTGTTCTAAACGAGCCGTTAAACAAAGGTTTGATTTTTAGTGCAAATATTTCACTTCTTCCTTTTGTCTTCGGCTTAATAGTTGGATTTATAGTAGAAAGATCTATAAAGGTGAAAATGAAAAGTTAGATTATTATTTTTGAACATATATTTTCTGAAAGAAGTGAAGAAGGTATTGCTGCATGTTTGAAAGTAAATTAAGGTAATTAGAAATATTTTTTAGGAGATAGAGAGATGAAAGCAAACAAAATACCGATAGTTCGATTGAGAGAATTAACTCTTGAAGACGTGGAGGACCGTTATCAATGGTGTTTAGATAAAGGATTAACAAAACATTTAAATATGCCGGAGAAATATCCACCTTTTAGCAGGGAAGAAACTCAAAATTGGATTAAGATGTGCATAAACAAGACAAACGGATATGAACAAAAAGCTATTCTAACAGAAGAGGGAAAACATATTGGGTGGGTTGATTTAAAGAACATAGATAAATTAAATAAACATGCTGAATTAGGTATTGCAATTGGCGATAAAAGCTATTGGGGCAAAGGTTTTGGACTTGCAGCAATGGAAGAAATGCTATTATGGGGATTTAATGAATTAGAACTAAATAAGATTTGGCTAAGAGTTGAAGTGGATAATGAAAAAGCCATTAAATCTTATAAACGTGCTGGCTATGTAGAAGAAGGGATTTTAAGACAAGACCGACTAAGAAATGGTGAGTTTATTGACCGTTTAAGAATGAGTATTCTAAAAAGAGATTTCTTTAAGTAACGGATGCTAGAGTAAACAAAGAGGCGTCGATAACGACGGTCCTCTCTTAATATAAAGAATTATTGGAATCAAATGTTAAAACTTTAGGTGAACAACTGGGGGGATTTCATGAGAGTAACACTCTTTTCTTTATTGCTTTGTATATCTATTTTAATTGTTGGATGCAACAGTAAAACATTTGAAAACTCAGATGGGAGTGACAAAGGAAATCCTGTTGCTAAAGAGATATTGTCAGAAAATAAGGATGCCGATATTTTTGCGACAATAAATGTGGTGTATAGAAAGGCAGAGAGTGTTAGCTGGGTTGAAGATTTAGAATTAAGTTTAGGCGACGAATATTTTGAGATTACGAAACAAAGCACAAACCCAAAAGAGTTCGAGAGTGGAACTGCATCAAAGCTACCCATAGGAACAAAAGTATATAGCCCTGTTGAAAAACATGGACGGATTTTAATCGCTGTGGTTGACGGAGAGCAAATACGGTATTTAGGTTTAGTAGAAGGCTAGACAAATACTCATTTCACTAAAGGGTGCGATAGTCTGTCATTGTTGAACTAACGCAGCAGTAATGTTGAATTACAGTGAATCGTAAGGAGGAAAAGCCTTGGATTTTTTTTATCCTATTGGAAATGATCCTGAAAATGAACCATTGTTAGAACTGTTACCTGCTGGGTATAAGTTTGCTGCAAAGATTTTCTATCCCTTTATTAAAATGCCAAAGCTTTGGAACTCCAACAATATGGTGGTTTTTTATAAAGAAATATAAAATGGAGGTTGTTCTTAATGGAAAAAAAGAAAGTTATAAATGTTCCTGAATCTATTTTATTAGTTAGCTCCTTGTTTATGTTTATGTTTATTTCTGAATATTTGGTATTTATACCTGAGTTCAAATACTTTTTTGAAAGAGATTCCTTATGGTTTGCTTTCCCCCTTATTACACTTATAATAGGAATTTATTCTTTTCTGAATAGAAAGATTTAAGGAGAATTTAGAATAGCTTCAAAAATCATAAAACCAAAAAACGGTGAATATTTAGAAAGTACTAAAGAAAATAAATAACATCTTATTAAACTACCATGAAATAACGAGAAAAAGGCAAAACTAAAGAGGACGCAGAACAAAGTGGATCGTCATATTTTATTGGTGGTCTACTTCTTTTTGAATAATTTCAAAAATTATTAGAATTATATGATAAAATAAATTCTGAACATTGTTCGTAAAGTATTTTTCAGGTGTCTATTATCAAGTTAAATATAAAATGAACTTTTTGAGGCGTATTAATAAGAAGGAGGTATTAACATTATGACATTTAAAGAAATAAGCCCTAAAATCAATATTAAAGAAATTAAAGAGCTTGGCAAATTATCAGAAAAAGTGTTAAAACATAAAGAAAAACGTGATCATGAATTAAATGCAATTATTAAAGGTGAAGATGATCGCTTGCTTTTGATAATCGGCCCTTGTTCGTCTGATAATGAAGAAGCTGTTCTTGAATATGCTCGTCGCTTAGCAAAATTACAAGAGGAAGTTAAGGATAAGATTTTTATTGTAATGAGGGTATATACGGCTAAACCTCGTACCAATGGTGATGGATATAAAGGCTTAATTCATCAGCCAGATTCAAAAGGTAATCCTAGCTTGATTAACGGTATTAAGGCTGTTCGTGAATTACATTATAAAGTAATTACGGAGACCGGTTTGACAACAGCAGATGAAATGCTTTATCCCGAAAATCTTCCTTTGATTGATGACCTTGTTAGCTACCACGCGATTGGGGCTCGAAGTGTGGAAGATCAACAACATCGATTTGTTGCAAGTGGTATTGATGTCCCAACAGGAATGAAAAATCCAACTTCTGGTAACTTGAACGTAATGTTTAATGGTATTTACGCTGCTCAAAATGCACAAAATTTTCTATTTAATTACGCTGAAGTAGAAACTGAAGGTAATCCACTTGCTCATGCAGTTTTACGTGGAGGGCTAAATGAATACGGAAAAAATATACCAAATTACCATACAGAAAATATACTAGACGCAATCAAATTTTATGAAAAAATGCAGCTTAAAAATCCATTTATCATAATTGATACGAATCATGATAACTCTGGTAAACAATATTTAGAACAAATTCGTATCGTTCGTCAAATATTGATTAATCGTTTATGGAATGAAAAAATTAAGAAATATGTTCGCGGATTTATGATTGAATCTTATCTTGAAGATGGGCGGCAAGACGAACCAACAGTATTTGGTAAATCAATTACAGATCCTTGTCTTGGATGGGAAAGGACAAAAGAACTTATTTATGAAATTTATAAAACAGAGGTTTAATAAAGAATAATTTCATATAAATTTCACAATAACAAATGGGCATAAAAATAGGACGAAGTAAGTAATTTGATAAAACAATGTTAATTTTTTGGGATTCCTAATTAAATTAACGGGTGTAATAGTTAAAGAAGGGTCATCGGTTACGATGACCCTTTGTTTGTGTTTGAAAAATTATTGGAATATTATGTTAATATTAAATGTGAACAGTTGTGCTTAAATAAACGTGGCAGGATAGTCAAAGAAGAGTATCTGTTAATTCTTAAAATAAATCAACTTTTATTAGGATTTATTGAGTGGGTGGTGGGAGAATTATCGTAACTTTAATAAATTTTACTATCTGGATATTGTTCTTATTGGCTACGATTTTCTTAGTCTATTTAATCTATTTTTTAGTAAATAAAAGAAAAAGAAAGCTATTTCGAACTGGAATGTTACTTTTAATAGTAGTTATTTTCTTGGGTATCTTTTATGCCCCAACCCAGACTCATATTGATACATCTAAAAATTATTCGATAACTTTTTATACTGGTAATACATCTTTTGCGATTACAGATAAGAAACAAGTAAGTAGAGTTATAAGCTTAGTTAATAGTCAGACTCTAATAAGGAATACGGAGAAAACCATTTTTGGAGTGACTAGACTTCCTTCAGATGACACGATAACAATACGAATCGTAGGGATTAATGTTCCATATCATGATCTCTTTGTTGTAAGAAAAGATGATTATAAACAATCTTTTGCAAATATAAATGAACAATATTACTCAATACTTTCAGCAAAATCATTTGTTAAAGAAGTGGTTAATCTTGTTTCTGATTATGCTCAATAGATACCGAAAAATCTGTGTACTTAATTACCGAAACAGAAGTGTTGAATAAGGGATACAAATGGTAATTGTAATTAGCCATATTTTAAAGCAGAAGGTATAGGGAGGTTAGTGTGTGGAGGAGCTACTATTTAATTTAGAGATAGATGAAGAGGACGGAAGTGCGGAAATTCTTGTGGAAGGAATCATAGGTGAGAAAAATTATTGTTTTCTTTTAGATACTGGTGCAGCTAAAACATCTGTTAAAACAGATGATTATATAGCAAAATATCATAGTATAGGAGAAAGTCATAGTAACGGTGTCTTTTCATCTCTTAGTGAGCAAAAGATAGTTATTCCGAATATTGAAGTCGGTCCTCTAATAAAAGAAAATTTCACAATATGTCGTACTAACGAAAATCTAGATCATAAAAAAAATCTTATCGGAATGGACTTTTTAAAAGAATATTCTTACTGTTTTTATTTTGATGAAAACAAAATCATGGTAAATCAAAATACCGAATTACTAAAAATGACACTTGAAGATTTAGTTCTTGATCGCAAGGGTTACCAGCCTTATATAAATGTTCATTACGGGGAAACAATGGCTAGTGCTGTTTGGGACACAGGAGCAGGAATAACAGTAGTTGATGTAAATTTCATTAAGAATAACCCTAGCTACTTTGAAGAGATTGGAACTTCAATGGGGACCGACTCGACAGGAACTTCCATTAATACTCCAGAGTTTTTGATGAGTTCAACAATCATAGGTAAACATAGATTCCCTTTTCATAGAGTTGTAGGTGTTGATTTATCACGTGTTAATTCGACAGCTAAAATAAGAATGGATTTAATATTGGGTTATAGCACTCTTAGTAAAGCAAATTGGTTTTTTGATTTTCCTCGTGAAAAGTGGGCCATTTTAAGTATGTTAGAATAACTATTTATTTTCATGAACGGGTCATTTGAAACAGTGTACCATAGGCTTGCTAGTCTTCGAAATGAATGCCGCACATTATATTGTTGTTTTTCTTATCGAAGTAATCTTTGCATAAATCTACATACATTTCGTGGTTAATATAAAGTGCGCTACAGATCAGGGGAGGGAGATAGATGATAAAAAGAAAAGTGATAACAACATTATTGGCAACGCCTTTATCCTTGTTAGTGGTCTTTGGATTATTCTTTGGAGAATGGGAACGACCTTTGAAGAAAGGTTAGACTTCTTTATTTGGATGTGAAATAGTTTTATGGATTTTAGTCAAATTTATTTTTATTAGTTTTGACTAAAATATGAGGAGGGATTTAGTGAAACCTTATGCTGGAACCATTATGGTTATAGGCTTACTGCTAACGGGTTGTACAAATAATGAGACAGTTTCTATTGAAGGGGAAATATTCGCGATAAATCCTGAAGACAAAACATTTGTTGTTTACGTAGGGGATACATTGACAGAACATCAAAGAGAAGCACAGGATTTTGACGAAAACGAAAAAAACATTGAAGCGTTTCTGTCGCAAACAGAGGAAGATACAGTGGTGAAAGGTGAAGTAGATTCGTTTAATGATTTAAAAATAGAACAAAAGGTATCCATCGAGATTAACGGGAATTATGATAAAGAACTGGTTACGATTGGAACGATTTTTGAAAACCACGAAAAACTACCCGCCTATGATATAGAAAAGGTGGAGGTTATTCCTTATTCAAAAGAAGAAATTGTTGCGGAAATGACAGTGGACAAAGGAAAATATGGGCTTTATATTTACAATCCGAAGCCTGACGAAAACGGGGGATTCAGTCCTCCAGATTTGACTAACACTATTCAACTTCAAACATTGGTAATGAGACAAGTTAATAATGATAAAAATACGCAAGAATTGTTAGGGTTATATGACGATTCTCCAACGTATATCATTACAGATGATAAAGGTATTATATTTAAATCGAACAAGGAAAAGGAACTAGATGCATTTGTAAAAAAGTTAGGGGAAAAAAAATAAACTAAAAAACTTGACTGTGCAAACACGAAAATGCTTGTTCAATGAACGGGTACGTTAGTGAAACAAACTGTCGCTGCCATTGTTGAACGAACGACGCAGAAGAGTTTAACAAGAACTTTAAAAATGGGGTAGGGAATATAATGAGTAAAGAAAATAAAGCAGACAAAGTAGTAAAACGATTTGTATTATATGCGGTAGCAGTAGGTATTGTAGTTTTTGTTGGGTTGATGATTATGGGGATTGTAGGCGTAGTCTTCTAACTAATTATTCTTCAACAAACGGTTCCAATAGTTTAACAAAGGATCATCAATTATGATGATCTTTTTTTGTGTTTGAAGAATTATTGGAATATTATGTTAAAATTAATATGTGGGGACAGTTGTACTTAAATTAACGGAGCAGTTTAATTGAGGAAGAAAAAGAGTGAAATTAGAAGGGAATTTGTTAATGTGAAATTTGAGGAACTTCTTGAGAAAAAGGATTTGTTTGTTTCATTGGAGCGTATTACAGTTCCGAGAAGAATATTAGGAGAAGGTACATTATCAATAGTAATAAATATTAGTGATGATTTTGGTGCTTTATTTTTACAAGAGAATAAACATCTAATAACTACATTGCAAATAGATTTTGCTCACAATGTAATGTTTTCGATTATTCCTGATGATTTTACTGAATATGACCACTCTGAAAGATTTAGTGGAAATACATTTAAAGTGTACACGAAGTCCCGACAATTAGAATTTGCCGAAAAAATGACACCTCATTCGAGAGATGTCTTTTCAAACAAAAAGTTACTACATTATTCAATAGTTTGTTTTGAGGATAATGTTGATGTATTTTCTTATGTGGAACCAACCATTATAGTAGTCAGGTAAATAATAATAACTTTTAAAGTTAGTTCCATATCAGTTTAATAGTAGCTTGTTTGTTATTGTAGCTAAAGTGGATGTTGAATAAAGCAGACTGGATGTGTTCTTTCGCTCTTCAATTAAAGTACAAATTTTGTCGGTTTAATCAACAAGGAAACCTTTTGCCTGTAAGTAAGAAATCCTTCATAAAATGGAAAAAAATGTTTAAATAGTAATATAAATTGGAAATGTCAACACACCATTTAATGATGTTTTATATTTAAACACAAATAGGAGTGGTTCATTATTAAACAACTTATCGTTTTTGTTGTAGGTGCTTTGCTTTTAGTAGCTGGGTGTTCTTCAACAACAGATGAAGAGAGTGCTGACGCAAGGGAGAAGTATAACGATACGGAACAAGAGCTAAGCGAAAAACTAGGAGCTGGTATTAGGATTTTGGAACCAAATGGGTATTCTCTGCTCAGCGCCTCTCTTCTCCCAAATGAGGAAGGTGAATATCGCGAGGTAGGATTGGGATACGGAGTTATGGAAGATGGAAAGGAAGCTGTAGAAATATCGGATAAACAATCGGAAAAGCTGTCTAAAACAGAATATGTATATGGACCTTATAAAGGTAATGCCAATTTTAGAGTAGCCATTCAACCTATAAAAGATGAGTTTGATATTGAATCGTTCGCTATCGAGGCAGGCGGGGAAGTAACAGAAATAGAAGGACAGAACGTAGCTTATGCGGAAATAGATACGATGCCTCGTCAGTTAAGGGCTTTTGTGCCTTTTAATGATGTTTTATATTCATTGGTTATCCCTTTAGAGGGAGAAGGTACGGGATTATCAAAAGAAGATGCTTTTGACTATATCAAAAAAATTGTCAATGAATATAAAAACAATTAAAACGTATATCATTTAACAAATCATATTGATTGAGCAATAAAAAAATGAGAGTTCTCTAAAATAGTTTATTTAAATAGCTTAACCATCCAAACTACTGACACTTCTACTAGTTTGAATGGTTAAGTTATTTAATGAGTTTATTTATGTTGAAATTAATATGTGAACACCTGTACTTAAAGTAACGACGTAGGTTAGTTGAAGAAAGGATATTTGCATAAGTGAAACGAAATCCAATTTTATTCGTAGATATGAGTTAAAAGGAGAGTGTAGAAATGGTATATATTGCTCTTGGTATTGCTTCTCTTGCAATTTTGTTAGTCTTACTGTTTGCTGATAAATTCACTCCTTTTTCAGCTATGATGAGTAGTTTTAAGGAAGGAACATTTAAGAAAGGAATCGTGTCATTATCCATTGTTACAATCGCATTCACCTCTTACGGTGTTTATTATGAACTAACTTATCAACCATCTTATTTAGATATACAAGTCGAAGGTGAACACTACACCGTATTCGGAGACGTTGGAGAATTTGGTTATTATTCGGACACTTTAATAAAAAAAGATGCAGAAACGGAAATGCACCTTGTATCTTGGGGAGAATTAGGTTTAGAAAAAGCAGAGATAATTGTTCAGTATCCTTCAGGAAAAGAAGACATATGGGAAGCCGAACTATCCCGATTAAAACAATCATCAATATCCCCTTTAACAGAGAACTATCAAATTCAAGACATCCACAAGGCTTCGCTTTATACATTTAAGGAAAAAGGAAACGTTGAACTTAGTATAACCGACGGAGAAAAAGAGTTAAGTAGTTTAAAAATAGAAGTTAAATGATAGAAAATCTGTTAGCCCGTTATTTGTTGAAGGAACGGGTAGCTTTACTTCAAGAAGTAATATCCTCTTGTTCAACTAACGGAGCAGGTTAGTGCAACAAGAAAAGTATAAAGTAATCACTATTGTTAAATAAACTCGTAAGGGGAAAATAAATTGAGAAAAAATAAAATTATGCAATGGGTTGGATTTGCTATAGTGATGATTTCTATAATGTTAGATGGACTTGTAAAACATAGAGGTGAAGAAAATCTAATATTCGGAGTATCTTATTACTTTATTATTGGTAATGTCATCGGTTTTTTGGTTCTTATTATTTTTACCATTAAACAAAGATATAAAAAGTGATTTTAATACCCTTAGATGGGAGATTAAAGGTACGGAACAAAGCTAATCAGTTTATTGCCAGCTTCTCTTTATATTGTGAAGGAATGTACTTACACTAACGGGTGCTTATCATTAACAAGCAATAACCCTATTTTGTGGTGATATCCGTAGGGTATATAAAAGTTTTAAGGGGGATATAAGGTGACGATTCAGGATTTTTTTACGGGATTACCATTAGCAATTGGAATTGTGTTTTTCTTAATTGGATTGTTCCTTCTTTTTATTATTATATCTATAGCTGTGAGGGTTGGGATAGATAATTCAAAAACAAGTAAGATGTTAAAAGAGCTGTTAGAGTTGCAACGGAAATAAAAACAATTGAACATCCTTCTTGTTGTATTAAAGGGTGCAAGAGTTTAACAAGGGATCGTCGAATAGGATGGTCCTATTTTTTGATTTAAATAATTTTTGGAATATTATGTTAAAATTAATATGTGAACAGCTGTACTTAAATTAACGTAGCAGGTTAGTGAAACAAGGATTAAAAATAAATATGTAATGCAAATAGACATAATAATGGGGGAATTTATATGTGGATTTTCACACTACTAATTGCTGTAGGTGTGGGGACAATTGTTGGGTTTATGAAAGAACAATCCAGTCAAAATAAAAGAATTATTGAATTACTTGAAGAGATAAAGCGAGATAAATAATGCTATTAAACAAATGGTGCGTTACTTCTTTTATTCCACTAACGCCGCAGTTTAGTAAAAAGTAAAATCTCTTAAAATGTAAATTTAGAAGCAGATGTGGGTTATTTTATGTATGGGTATGGTACTAAAGGGTGGCTTTTCTTGAAAAAGGAATTGCACTTCTTGTTCAAGTATAGAAGCAGAAGAGTGGCAGAAGGCTTACGAGTTTCTAAAAGGAGGTTTTTAATATGAAGAATGTAAAAACCAAAAGTTTTTTTATAGCATCTGCGATTACTTTTCTACTTCTTACAGTCGCCATTTTTTTGAACTACAACTCCCTTGAATACGCCAAGGAAGCCTGTGTTGATAACAATAAAACTCCAAAGATTGAACAAGATTTTCTTGCATTCAATTGGTCTGTTTCTTGCGACTGATTTAATCTTGCTTGTTCCATTAACGGGTGCTTATCTTAAAAAATGAGAACTTTCAAAAGGGGGTTAGAAGATGGATTTTGTACAAACTGTTTACTTAGTTATAGTTGTTGGACTGATTTTTTTATTCTTTATATCTTTCACTGTCTTTATTAGACGTTTGCTTACAAATTCTTCAATAAGAAGCAATGAGGCAAATGAGGTTGGTAAGAAGCTCGATACATTAATCGAACAAAACGACGTAATCATTTCACTATTAAAAGAGAAAAAGTGACTTTACTTGTTCAACTAAAGGGTTAAATAGTGAAAAGGGCGATCACAAATGATCGTTTTTTTTCTGTTCTAACGACTATTATTTAAGTAGGATAAAATAAATTTTGATAATAAATTTAAAATAATCAGTTTGTTTAATTGAGAATCGTTATCAATTGTTGTATATTGGTATAGTAACGATACATAAAATTGATGAGGAGAATATATAATGCAAATATATTGGACAAAAATAAATAAGATTATTGAAGAAACGAGTGAGGTTAAAACGTACCTGCTCGACTGTCCGGAAGATTTTATATGGGAAGAAGGTTCCCATACCCACTTCGCACTGGAAGGTTTTAATGCCGGAGAAAAACCAAATCGCAGTCTGATCCGCCACATGTCAATCTCCACTTTACCACACGAAAATTCTATCGGTATCACAACACGCATCAGAGAGCAGTGCTCTGAGTTTAAAACGATTTTAAGAAGTCTTGAAGTCGGGAATGAAGTTGCAATATTTAAAACTCATACGAATATACCGCTTAAAAGAGAAGACAAAAATGTTTACCTGCTATCATCAGGTGTCGGCCTAGCAACTTTCAGACCGCTTGTAATTGATTATTTCGAACGTGATGACAACGTCAATCAAATTCATTCCCTTAACATTGATTCATCGAAACATTTCTTGTTTACCAATATTTTTGAATCCGCACCTGACAAAAAATTCACATCACAGTACGTTGATAACCGTAAAGAATACTATGAAGAAGTGAAGAATCTTGCTGCAGACAAGGATGGACTCTTCTATGTTGTAGGCAGTGATGAATTCCTCGTGCAGAACATTGAAGTACTACTTGAACAAGGCATCAAGCCAGAACAGATTATGCTCGACAAGCATGAACATATGCTACCTGAGTTTTTATCTTTTGATTTGTCAATTTAAGCGATACTAAATATTTACTTAAAAGTACTGAATAGATGGGTTGCAATAGCTTAACTACGGATCGCCGATAACGGCGGTCTTTTTCTTCAGACACTAAAAGATAAATTGGAATTTTATGTTAAAATAGAATGTGAAAAGGGCGGGTTAGCCTAAGAGGGTAATTGAAAAACGGGGCGAATTATTAATAAATGGATACTCTATAGGGGGGATGCACAATGAAGATTCTATTTGTTTGTACTGATAATTTCACTCGTAGTGTGATTGCAGAATTTTGTATGAAAAAGTATCTGAAAATTACTAACAATAATTCAGTAAGAGTTGCATCAAGCGGTATAAGAGCTAATAGCGATATTAGCAAATACTCAAGTATTCATTTTGAAATTATGGAAGAATTAGATATAGATACTTCTGACTTTAAAAGAACACAATTTGATGAGACTTTTTTCGAGGAGTTCAATGTAATTATTGGGATGAGTGAATTACATAAAGACTATATTAAACAACACTATAACCGTGATATATTTTTATTTAACGAAGTATTAGACGGACAAAAAACACCTGTAAATATTAGTTCTCCTGATAGTGATGATTTCTTAGAACAAATGAATCAATTGGTGAGATATATAGAAAATTCTGTACCAAATTTATTAAAAAATTTAGAGAAAGTCGAATATAGTCTTTCAACTAAAACAGTCAATAGAAGCTCATCACTTAAATAGAAAGGAAGAATTGCTTTGAAGAATCAATTAAGAAAATCATCAACAGATAAATCCATATCTGGAGTTTGTGGAGGCATCGCCGAGTTTTTCGGTATATCCTCTTTTGCAGTAAGACTAATCTTTATTGTCTTACCTGCTAATCTGCTTATATATATAATTCTGGTTAATGCAATTCCTGATAGCCCTCCATCATTGAAAATTTATTAAAGCAATGGGAGTTTTTAATTGATTATTGGTCTTATTTATTCGGCTTATTATAGTTATAGTTTTTAAAAATAAGTAAGGATTTATTTCCATGTAAGCTCAAGGCCTCGATTGTAAGTGAAAACTATCCTTCTATGAGGGTTCTAGAAAAAGCAGGGTTCAAACGAATTGGCATTGAGGACAACGAAATCTATTGGGCGATTAACAATACTTTAATTAACGAGGGGTAGAGTGATATGAAACAATTGGGGACGCTATACTTTTTCTGTGGAAAAATGGGCGCAGGAAAATCAACTAAATCAAAACAATTGGCGATAGATAAACATGCTGTACTGTTGTCTGAAGATGAATGGCTTTCCGCTCTTTATCCCAATCAGATCGCATCATTCGATGACTATCTGAAATTTTCAGCGCAGCTCAAGCCGTTGATGAAAAAGCATGTTCAAAACATATTAGGTGTTGGTACAGATGTAGTGATGGATTTTCCAGCTAACACTAAAAATCTGCGAAAGTGGTTTTTGGATATGGCGTTAGAGGTCAATGCAAGCCATCAACTAATTTTCCTTAATCTAAATAACGAGCAATGCTTACGTCAAATTGCACAAAGACGTAACGAACAACCCGAAAGAGCAGCCTTTGACACGGAAGCGGTGTTTATTCATGTTACTAAGTTTTTTGAAGCACCAGAAGCATCCGAGGGTTTAAATATTTTAGAGTTTAGTGGAAAAGAATAAAAGGAGTTCAACATAGTGTTATAGAATCAGAATACAATTTTGTGAAGTAGTACACTTCAACTAATAGATGATAGATTAAACAAGGGATCGTCGACTACGGCGATCTTTTTTTTGATTTGAAGAGTTATTGGAATATTATGTTAAAATTAATATATGAACCTATGTACTTAAAGTAACTTAGCAGGTGTTTAACTTTGGACGGTAACCGTTTCTTTTTCGTTGAAATAGAAACAGATGAACTTTTTCCAATGCATTATATAGAAATAGCTAAAGATGGTTCGGTAATTTCCGAAGAGAGTTGATAGTAGTTCAACATAATGTTCGAATAGTTAATAAGGGGAAAATGCAACCTTGTTTCACTAACGACTTAGTTATGTCTAATAAGGGATTTAACTCTTATTCTAAAATCATTACAGGGGGGGGAATAAAAATGAGTTTAATAGTAACTATACCTGTTCTTATATTAGCAGTTTATTTGGTTTTTCTATTGGTCAAAAAAAGCAACGCATCAGGAACAAAATGTATGTTGTTAGGTTTAAGCATTCTTTTATTTGGTGGAGTTATTGCGATTGATGGGAATTCTGATTTAGGAGGATTTGAATACTTAATTCTTTTTATAGGTTTAATAATTTCAATTGTAGGTTTTGCAAAAGACAAATAAACTTCTTCAACGATGGGTACTTGAATAAGGAATTACTTGTTCAAGTATGGAAGCAAGTTACTTTAATTAGGAGGAGAAAAAATGAAATCTATAATAAGTTATTTTTTATATGCTCTTCTACTGTTTGGGACATTACTTTTGGTGTCATACATTGATTTCAGATTAGAAATAATTGCAAAACAAGACTATCGTGTGTGGAAATGGGTAACGATCAAGCAGTTTTTGTATATTCCAGTTGGGTTTGCGCTTGCCTTCCCTTACGTAGTCAAAAATTTTAAAAAAGATGGAAATTGGAAATTTGATTATAAAAAAATAATATTTTTTGGTATTCCTGCTTTATGTCTAACTTTTTCTTACACCCTTTACTATCATAGCGTTTTGGGCATTGTTGAAATTCCTTGGTGGATCCAAATGGATGGAGCTGTAATTGAATTAGGAGGTGCTCTTTTAGGATATATAATCTTCTCTAGTTTCTTTAAAACCGAGAAGGATTAGGATAAAGTTATATGATTATCGAAGTAACTGGAGCTTTCATTAAACAAAAGCGGGAAATGGAGGTGAAATATTTGCCATTAGAACAGGAAGTAATGGGTTTGTTAATTGGTGGGTTTTCTATTGTTATGGCGATTTCAATGTTAGTTACTGTGTTCCTTTGGGTGAAAAATAAAAATAATAGTTTGGGATATATCTGGACATTACTGCATTTGCTATTAGTTTCTGTTGCGATATATTTTGCATTAAAAGGTATAGCCTTTGACTACAATCATCCAATGGCTTCAGAAGAGATTTCGCTCCAGATGGGTATTTCTGGAGTTGTTTGGGCATTGAGTATGATTTGTTTAGTAATAGCATTATTTAATTTTTCGAAAGAGAGAAACCATAGTTCTTCTTAAACTGTGGGTTTTCAATAAGATAGTTGTTGAACTAAAGGGTAGAAGTATCTGAGATTTATAAGCTAAGCTTACATATCCATTGAAATATTCTTAAATAATGGTGATGACTATTTCAATGCAAATATCGTCCATATAATTTTTAAAAAGCTTTCAAAAAATGAATTTTCTTATTGGGTTATCGGGTTAAAGAGTTGAATAATGGAGTTGTCAATTTGGTAACTGCTACTAGACTAAATGGTCGAATGTTCAATAAGAAGAAGAATGGGGGTAATAACTTGAGATTTTGTTCTATTTTTATCAGTCTATTTATGGTTTTAGTCTTTTTCTCAGCCTGTTCAGCAGAATCCTCTTTGGAACTAGTAGATGCAAATGTTGATATTGTTAAAGATAAAAATTTACTTGGTTCAATTGGAATAACTCAAGGGGAGAGAAAGGGAGAGGAAATGGTACCGACAGCTTTATTTTATGAATTCACGATTAAAAATACTGGTCATAAAACAGTAGGTATTCCAGGGATTGATAAAGGAATCGAACTTAAAATTGAACCTAAAGAAGAATTGAAATTAGCGTCAGAGGATGTAATAGGCTTCAATATTTATAATCCTGACGATTATTATGATAGTGGCGTTGGATTTGGTCAATCTTTTGTATCAGTACTTAAATCTGATCAAAAGGGTCAGTATATTCTCAACTACGATTTAGGTGTGAGTGAAGAAAATTCCCAAGTTCCACTCCTTGTACCTTCAAAAGAAAAGCTAGATGAACTTAAGAAACATTCTTTTAACGCCTTTCTGATTGTAATAATCGATAATCAAGAAATAGAAAGATTTGATTTGGAAGAATTTAAAGACTAGCCATCAAACTTTTTGAATTTAAAAGGGTGTTTATTGGTCGCTGTTATTATTTACTATTTATCTAAGGGTATAGGTGCAAATGAAAAGGTTGATAAAGGTTTTAAACTAGCATACTTTGAATTATCATATAGGCGAAAAATGATTAGAACTTTATAAGTACTTAAAGTAACGTGGCAGGATTATTAAATAAGGGAATTAAAGTAAACGGAACTTTACAGGGATTCTTTCCGTAGCAAAATAAAAAAGAAGGGGTAAATGGATGTTAATTAATCAATTATTACCTTTAATATTATCAGTGTTCATCTTCTTAGCAGTGGTTGCTGTGATAGTAAGTGTGGTATTAATCATTAACAGGAATCGGTCTAAAATAGTAAATAAAGAAGAAGTAAATACTGATTTAAAAAGACGGATTGAAAGATTAGAAAAGGAAATAGAGAACATTAATAATAAATGAAAACAACATAGTAGACGATGCGAAATTCCAGCTAAAGGGAGCATTGCTGAATAAGCAGGAGTCGCTAATTTATCATCGAATAAGATAGTGTTAGTAGATTTAGGAGGAGGGGTTTTATGACAGAGGAAAATTTTCATCGATTTGTAACTGTAGGGTCTACATTAACTGTAATAGGATTTATACTTTTGTTCTTTAGCACTCATTTTGGAACATCCATGGCTGACAGTTGGCTTATGAATCAGGGTGGAGCGGATACTTCTATCTATCAGATTAGGGTAGAAAGCTATATAAATAACTTTTTAGTTTCTGGAGGGATACTTTTCGGTATAGGACTTTTCACTCTTATCCTAACTTATTTTATAAAGATGAATTTCACGAAAGAGTAGTAAACTCTGTTTATGAAAAAACAAGAGATTAGGATTGTTCAACTAGAATAGGTTGTTTTTCTATACATAATAAATGAGAAGTGAGGTGAGCTGGTTGCAGATACAGAAAAATATAGAGGAAACTTCAGCAGGGAAAATACAATATAGTATAAGTGGTAGTGGTAAACCCAGCATTGTTTTAATTAACGGCGGATCGGGACCGATAGAAGGTTGGATGAAAGTTTTACCAGAAGTATCAAAATCATCAGCTGTATTTTCCTATAATCGTCTTGGTGTTGCTGGTAGTGACAAGCCAAAGACAGCACAAGATGGGATTACTATCGTCGAAAATTTACGTGAGGCATTAAAATTAGTTGGATTTGAACCCCCTTATTTACTTGTAGGGCACTCTTTGGGAGGTTTATATGCAAATTTGTTCACTCGACTTTATCCAAATGAAGTAGCAGGTGTTATCTTTCTAGAATCTAGTCATCCAAATGATACAGGCCTCGATAAATATCAAGGGAAAATTGCAAAAACAATTAACAAGTTGTTCTCAATAGTTGATTCCATATCATCAAAAAAACAATTTAGCGAAGTAAATTTTGTTAAGCAAACTGTAAGTCAAATTCAACAGATAAATTCTTTTCCAGAAATACCTGTATACGTTGTTACAGGCGGGAAAGAAAATCGTATGATGCCAAAGGAAGCTCGCCAAGAAAGACAGGAGAACCAATTAGAATTACTTTCCTTATCAGAAAACAGTAAACACATTGTGGCAATGAACAGTGGACATTTTCCACAGTTATCAGAGCCAAAAGTTGTAATTGATGCAATTAAGGATGCCGTTCATTACATAAAAGAACAATCAAGAACTTCTTAATCTATAGGGTGCGATAGTGGATCAAACTGTAATTGCTTTTATGTCGTTGCCGGGGATTTGGGATCTCGAGGAGGTATAGCATGAAAAAACCTAAAATTCTGTATATTATCGTTGTTTTCTTATTAATTGTGATTTTCAGTAATAGGTCGTATAACGTTGGGGAACCTAGTTTTTTTGTCCCAGTTATTATTGTTTCGTTAGTTATTGGGGTTATTGGAGTATATTTGTTCGGAAAAGATATGAGGCTATACAAAAATTTATACTTCCTAAGTTATGTCATTACAATAGGTGCTGCTTTTGTACCCATTATAGGCGTCAATATGGAAGAGAGTAATCTTTCTTATGGATTTCCTGCACAATGGTTCGATTATTATCATTTGAGTGGTTCTGTTTCTTTTCATTTATTTGGATTTTTATTTAATTTTTTCATATTTTATTTTGTACTACGATTCTCAAGTAAAACTTTTTTGAGGTTTTCTAAGAGTGAGACCAACTGGAATAACGTATAGATAGCGTGGTTTCACTAATATTTAACGAACTGAAGCGATTGTTCAATAAGGACAGTCGTTTTTTAATTAACACAGCAATAATGTGGAATAACACTGTAAACTTTAGAAAAGTGATTGGGGTGAAGTAATGACAAAAAAGAATAGTTTTATAGCTTTTTTCTTGTTAATTATCTTCAGTTTATTTGGTTGCAATTCAGCGGAAAATCCAGAAAAAGATGAAATAGGAAGTTCTTCGACTGTTAGTACCTCATTTCATAACTATGATTCCAAGATGGTACCAAAAGCATTAGAAGGACACTCCGATTTCCCCGAAATGAATGCTGATGAATCAAAAACAGAAACAGTCATTATAGGAGAAAAAACAGTTACAGTAACGTATTCCGTAACTACAGAGATAAGTTCGCACGGTTCCACAGCAACTGATACAGATAAAGGGAAAAGGTGGAAAGAAGCAACAACAGCAGATTTTTTCGTAATTTTAAGTAAAGAATGGGAAACTAAGGATGGTAATCTAGAAAGCTACTGGAAGTATAAGTACAACCCTCAAACCGATCAAGTAAAACTGATTGATAGTAACGATAACGACAATAACATTAAATAATTCTTGTTAAACAATAGGGTACAACAGTTAAAAGATCGTCGATAGAGCGATCTTTTTCTGATTTATAAAAAGGTCGAGTGGAATTTTATGCTAAAATTTGATTGAAAGCGATTGTATCTATAACTATAAAATGTGGCATGAGAAGTGATTATATTTATGTTAGTCTAACTGCCTAATAGTAGCTTGCTGTTATTACGTTAAACGGTCCAAGAGTTTAAGCTCCAGGAATTGTCCCGGCAGTTCCTTTTTTACTAGCTATCAGGCAGGAAGAGTCTAAGTAGCTGTTTGTACTCAAATTTTTATACTATGGGGAGGAATTATGAAGAATTTATTAATGTATTTATGTTGGTCAATTGTGTTAATTGTACTTCTATATTCAGGTGGTTTGGTTCAAATCAATTTACTAGAACATCAAAACACAACACATAACATATTACCTAATTTTACTTTTAGTTTTTTATTCCCTTTGTTTTTAGGCATGAGTATTCGTTTTTCTTACTTTTTTTCTGACAGAGAAAGGGATAAGAAATGGACTTTTAACTGGAAAAAGCTTCTCGGTATTGGCTTCCCATTACTCTTAATAGCAATGGGACCATTTATTTTTTTCATCATAGGGTTACCAACAATTGATAGTTTATTACCTGGATTTTATTTATCCAACTTTTCATCAGAAAGCATTGCAGGATTGATTTGCGGATTTGTAGTTGTAGATAGCTTAAGGGAATCCAAATAAAGGTTAATTTCGTTTAAAAGAAATCCTTCTTCCACTGAATGGCGTTTATATACAGTATATTGAATAAGATAGTTGTCGATACGGTAACTCCTACTGTCTTTAAGCATCGGGTTAGTTGGATTTGATAGGATATACTGATGAAAAATCAAATGGGGGGATTCCATTGTTAATCAGAGAAATAAAATTTGATGATGCTGAAAACTTAGTAAAATTAATTAAGCTAGTTGAAATTGAGTCACAATATATGCTTTTTGAACCAGGGGAACGAAACACTGGTCCTGAACAACAAAGAAAAAGAATAGAGGTCATGAAAGAAGAAGGTTCTTCAACTATTTTTGTAGCAGAAGAAAATAATGAATTAGTTGGCTACCTAATTGCTATGGGTGGCAATGCTAAAAGAAACAAGCATTCCGTATATCTTGTTATTGGGATTTTAAGTGAATATAGAGGGTTGGGGTTAGGGGAAAAACTATTTAAACAATTACAGGTGTGGGCAATGGAACATGATATTCATCGATTAGAATTATCCGTTGTAAATCGTAATGAAGCAGCATTGAAGTTATATAAAAAAATGGGATTTGATATTGAAGGTACAAAAAGAGATTCGCTTTACATTGACGGCGAATTTGTTGATGAATATTATATGTCAAAACTTTTATAGTGTTAGCTAACGGGCTCTTTACACACTAACTCACCAGTATTGTTGACCAATTTTAGTGGAGTAATGTTTACAATTGTAGCGAAAAAAGGTGGAACATCAATAGAAACTAAAAGGTTAAAAGGAGTAAAATGTATGAAAAAAATAATTCCCTTCGTGTTTTTTTTCATAATTCTGATTGGTTGTTCTTCTGGAGATGGGCCTAATAAAAACTGAGAAATTCATCGGTGAAATAAATGCGATAAATGATAATGTGTTTACTATAGATTGCTCTGATGAAGTTAATAAAACGGATGATCTCTGGGGTTTTGAATGTTCAGTACAGGTCATTGATGAGACACTATTGAAAGACAAGAATGGAAAAAAACTAAAATTTGAAGATTTTAAAGAAGGATTAGAAGTTGAGGTTATATTAAATTCTCCCACAGACCTTATGAATGATACGGAACCATTAATAGCAGATAAAATTACGAAATTGAGTTAAAATGAGTGAAAAATTTTGTTGTTGAAGTAATTGATATTTTTCTACAATAAACGATTTTGTTCATTGTAACCAAAAAGTGTTAAGGGAGGAGACTTATGGAGTGGATTATTAACATATTATTAGGTATTGGAATTGTATATTTTATTTTTTTTACCTTTGTAGTGTTCATAAGTAAAAAACGAAAATAACATGGTTCTTAAACAAACAGGTTCTAATCTTCAGGGAGGATAAGTACCTTTCTTTATTGATTGTATGTCAGCATCAATATAATGGCCACCTTTGGTATCATATTGTCTCTTTAACGTAGAAAAAGGACATTCTGCTGTTATATAAGTAGTTCAATTTTGGAGTACAAAGCATTAAAATGTACTCCAAATTGAACTTCTTTTTTATTGCTATTTAAAAATAATTGGTAACAAAAACATTCAGTTTTTGGAGTTAACAATGAAAAATTGTAAGAAAATTGGTAATTTTATGTCATAATGGTAGAATAATATAATCTAAAAAGATTAAGGGGAGTGTTTTCGATTTGAAGAAATTCCTTCTTTTTGTCAGTACTTTGTTGCTACTACCACTTATAACTTCCTGCGTAGATAAAAAACTTGAATTCGTAGGAACAAGCGAAAATTGGGATGTTGTTTATGAAGTTACAATTCACGCTGAAGATAGTGAATCAAACGGTTTGTTGGTTAAATATATTGGGGAAGACCCTCCACCACAGGAGATAGATTATCAACTTAGTAGCGGTGAAGATGGTGAAAACACTATCGCTAGCGGTAACCGAATTTCATTAATACGAAGCGGTGTAGCGGAAGTGGCTAATTCTAGTTGTAGTGGTTGCTCTATTACATTCGATTTCCAAAAGTTCAATGCAACAATAGAGTGGAATGGTAATTCGGAAAGTA
Organism: Aquibacillus halophilus; assembly: GCF_009649745.1. Taxonomy (GTDB): domain Bacteria; phylum Bacillota; class Bacilli; order Bacillales; family Amphibacillaceae; genus Aquibacillus; species Aquibacillus halophilus. The sequence continues at coordinate 54,879 of NZ_WJNG01000008.1, forward strand.
TGGTATTGAGTAATGAATAATTTAAGATTAAATTAAGTGTTACTGGGATATGAGAAAAATATCATATTGCTTTGCTATTCCCTATTATAAATAATTATGTTTTATATATTTTTGTTTTTATTAATCTAAAGGATTTTTGAAAAAATTCTTTTAGATCTATTTGTCCTTTTACGAGCTCATATTCGGTCTCAAATTGATCTCTATCACAAAGGTATTGTTCTCCGTTCTTATCTGTGATTAGATAATCTCCTGGCAACCCCTTCATTGTACCATCGGATGTTTCAATTGTAATAGATTTTGAAAGCTTCAATGCTTCAACAACAATGGGTTTTTTTCTGTACTTAGGCATGGATATCAACCTCCTTTTCCGTACAATACTAGACTATTCAAAAAGCGGGTTTAATGTGTATAGGCTATAGCTGTCTAATTTAGCATTGCATGCCTTCAAAGAAGTGACGAGCAACTAATAATCTTCGTTATTTTAATAAGCAAAAGGAGCTGCCACATCGACAACTCCTTTAACTCTAACATCCCTTACTTTAAGTTCACTTTGTTTTGCAATCTGTGTATTGTTCAATAAAACCTCTATACTCATCTGTTAATCCATGTGGCAAATTGCTAGTAGGGAAATACTGCATCTTTTTTGACTCGCTATAATCAATCTTCATATCACCACTTACATCTTTGGTATAATAAACAGCTGTTACGGAATATAATTCATCACCGTTTGCAACCTTAAGGTAATATTCTGAACCAGAGAAGACATTAAGCAATTTTAAGTTTTTAACTACTAATCCTGACTCTTCAAAAACCTCTCTTTTTGCAACTTCTTCAAAACTTTCCCCTAAATCCATTAATCCACCTGGCAATCCCCAATTCCCATCCTGTCTTTTTTGCAATAACACTTCGTTTTGTTCATTTAAAATGATTACAACAGAACCTGGTAAAATAACTGGTCTATGTCCAACATATTGCCTAAGATATTTATAGTATTCCACTTTTTACTCCCCTTAGTGTCTGATTTCCAATCAGTAAATTAGTTGCACCTTTTTTAAACTCTACTATCATTTAATACAAGAAGCGACTATTCCTATTGAACAATCGCTACCCTTGTTAAATCTATAAAAAAGGTAGCGCTGAACCTTCTTTATTCAAAGACTAATCATTATTAAAACAAGTATTTTTCTAAGGCATGGTGTACTCCGTCTTCATTATTTGAAGAGGTAACCGCGTTAGCTTTCTCTTTAAAGTCATCTGGTGCATTTCCCATGGCAATTCCTAAACCAGCGAATTCGATCATCTCTAGATCATTATAGAAATCTCCAATTGCTATAATCTCTGACTTATCAATACTTAACTTTTTTAACACTTGTTCCAAAGCACTGGCCTTATGTGCTTGAGGATGGATGATGTCTTGAAAAAAACCATCACTAGTTTTACGCAAGTTATTAAGTTTTACATTTCTCCACCCATCAATTCTTTCTTGGTCGTCTACGGTAAATTTCATAACTTTATCGGTAAGTTTTAGTACATCTTCATGGATGGTATGAACCAGATTATATTTTTTAAATAACTCAGTTTGATAGTCATCCATTCTTTCAACATATAAATCTAGTGCTGTACATACATAAAAATGAATGTCATGTTCTCGGCAATAATTTATTAACTCCGCTACGTCACGAATGTCATACGAAAATTCATGAAGTATCTCTTTTGTATCAGTCCTTAATGTAGTCGCTCCATTATGAGAAACCAATATTCCTTCAATGCCTAATTTATCTAGGATAGGACGTGTTTGAGTGAGACATCTACCAGTTGAAATAACTACTTGAACCCCAGCATTTTCGGCTTTTTTTACTGCCTCTATTGTTTTTGTTGTGATGACACCATCATCAGTTAACAATGTTCCATCGACATCTAGAGCTAACAATTTATATTTCATTCTATCACCACTTTAATTTTTTTGACCCTAATTTTACCAAGTGTAATGGAGCGACTGTTACACTTATACCGATTCGTTATTTCACGAAAACTTTTTCATAATCTCTATATTTATTTTAACATAAATTTCCATATCCCCTTTAAATATAGAAAGTTAAGCTGATGTACGATTTACTAATTTATATCCTATACGCTGTTTATTTATTCTCTGCGATTTGTGGTGCAGTTTAAACGAAATATACACAAATGGGTTTACATCAACAGGAGAAAACAGTAAATAATAACCTAATTGGGGACACAATTCACATATGAATTGGTGCCTCCTTTTTTGTTTCTATATCAATGCTTCACCCGATTTAATTTATTAACTAGCACATCAATACACACACAAATTGGAAACACCGCATAATTATGCGGTGTTGTTAAAACCAGTGCTACAATAGTTTTGAATTGGATATGCTGAATGTTTTTTAAAAAGGAAAAATGGAAAATTTATGGTAAAATAATTTATAGATTGTGAATAGTTGTACTTAAACTAACGAGCAGAAGAGTTGAATAACAGTATCGAAGAAGAAAGGAGGAAGAATATTGGAGTTTACAGAGTTTGTTAAAGAGTTAGGTTATAATATTTCCTTTGAGGCTATATCCGAGCCAAGAACGAAAGGTGTAGTGTTAAGAGTTATCGTGAATAGAAGTAAGGATGCATCTGATTTACTCATTACCCATCCTGATAGTAAGATAACAACCTTTCAAATTGATTTTCCAAATTATATTACATATTCTGTAGTATATGATGATTATACTGTTTGGAACGATGATCAAATATTTGAAGGTGAATCATTTCGTATTTATAAAAAATCAAATTATCTTGATTATGTCCAAAAGGAGTTTAGGTTGCAGGACAAGAATGTAAAACACTATTCATTAGCTTGTTTCGAACATCATATTGACATAATATCTGAATATAAACCTATAATTACTGAAATTTTCTTGTGAAATATTACAGAATCATTTTTATCCTAAAGGTAATAGCTTATTAAAGTAACGAGTGCAATAGTTTAACAAGTGATCATCGATAACGATGAATGTATTTTAAGTAAAGCAACAGAATTATTTAATGCAAAATATTTTTAAAAAATGCGGAGGAAATAAATTATGTCACTGAAATGGGCTGAACTTATAGAAAACGGCAAACTCTCAGCATTATTACCGACAAATCAGGATGAGGAGAAGGAATTATTATCAGCTAGAAACCGAGAAGTTATTGATACAAATGAAAAAAACATTAACAATAATGTGAGCCTTTCAACAGTTGAGCAATTATTGTTAGCTAACTATTTTGCGATTGGACCTTATAATTTTCAAGCCATAATAGGTTCTTTGGATAAATACGGAATGGAATATATATTAAGGTATGCGAATCACTTCAACAAAGCCAGATTTATTTTAAATAACAATAAAAGGTCGTTTATAGTTTTGGAGGATGCAAAAGAGAGCTCTATAAAATTATTTTCTGAACTATTAACTAAAGACAAAATAAGTCCATTTATTCTAGGACTGTATTTAAATAATGGATACAGTAATAGAGAATTCCCATTTGTTCTTACTCACCCTACTTCTATATATAAACTGAATCCTCGCTGTATATCTAATATTGAACTTATAGAAGAGGAAGAACTTGTACGGTATTTGAGGATATGCAATCCGACTTTCAGAGCCGAACCCAATATGCTTTATTTTAATGAAAATTTAATAGATAACTATGCTATTAGGCTTTTGGTAACAGTTTACAAAGAACTTTATCTTATTGTCGATAATAAAACTAATCTAGTTGTATTCGTTGGTGGAAGAAATTGAATATTTTATATCATTTTTTTTCACCAACCAAAACTCCTCTTTATTGAACTAACGGGTGCGTATGTTGACGAAGGGGTTGTCGTTGCGGCAGTCGTTATAGTGCTAAAGAGCAGAAGAGTGGAATGACAAGGAAGGATTAAAAGTATGCAAAAATGTGAAAAGTGTCAACATAAATTTAAATGGCTAGAGGTCTTAAAATCGTTCTTAAGGTTTGAAAAAACTTATGATTGTAGTATATGTGGAACAGAGCATTGGATAGAAACTACATCAAAAATTATTGTTGCTCTATTTTATTCTCTAGCTCCAATTATTGGTTTTTCATTGGGTCAGACCAAACCATCACTAATTATCTTTATAGTGGTATTAGCATATCCCCTGCTTATTTTCTTATTGTCGCCATTTTTGTATAGATTCAATTCAAAGTATCGAGCCAATCATAATATACCTTCTTGAAGAAAAGTAATATCAAAATAGCCGTCCGAAATCTAAGGTTGAATCCTTGTTCAACTATAGGGTGCTTTACTTTAATAAGGAGAATGCCCCTTGTTCCACTAACGCAGTAGGTTAGTAGAAAAAGGACTTTATGTTACCTACAAAAAATATGAGTAGTATTTCTTTAACAGGGAGTGGAGTAAAAGTGATTCAAGCTGCTATATTTGATTTAGATGGAACTTTACTAAACAGAGATGAGTCAGTAAAACTATTTATTAACAGGCAATACGAAAGGTTAAATAATCAGGTGGGGCATATCCCTAAAGAGAGGTATGTGACAAGATTTTTAGAATTGGACAAGAGAGGTTATGTTTGGAAAGATAAAGTGTATCAACAGTTAGTAGATGAATTTAATATTGATAAACTAACTTGGAAAGAACTGCTTCAAGACTACATTAGTGAGTTTAAGAATAACTGTGTTCCTTTTGCTAATCTAACTCAAATGTTGGAAAAATTAAAAAGTAGCAATCTCCTTTTAGGAATGATTACAAATGGGTATGGACAATTCCAATTGGATAATATTAAAGCTTTAGGCATTGAAAAGTATTTTGATGTTATCTTGATATCTGAATGGGAAGGTATAAAAAAACCAGACCCTGAAATATTTTACAGAGTCATAAAGAAACTTGATATATCGCCTAATGAAAGCTTATTTATGGGAGACCATCCAATGAATGATGTTAAAGCTGCCCAAAATGTTGGTATGAAAGGAATTTGGAAGAAAAATTTTCAATGGAATAATGTCGATGCAGACTACATAGTAGATGATTTGGCGGAAGTACCTTCAATTATTGAAAATTTAAGCAAGTAACTAATCTAAAACTAATCAGTTAACGGGGCGACATTTAAACAGTGTTGTTGCTCCTTGTTGCGCTAACGGGGGCGAAAGTTGAACAAGGTGGTCAATAATGATCGGTTTCTTCTTTACGATGTATTTATCGTCGACTATGGATAAAATCAAATTTTATAAATAGGAGGCTAAGAGTGCGATTTGGGATTTATTTTGCCCTCATTATCGTTTTATTTGGGCTTACTGGCTGTACAGATTCTGATAATCAAGTTATCTTCAGTGGGAAAAGTAAACATTGGGATGTAGAGATTGTTAAACATAAGGAAACTGGATTATCTAATATCCATATTGACCCTAAAAATATTGACGAAGAAAATTTAAAACAGATTGAAATTAGCATTGATCGTGAGCAGAGACATATAGGTTTAGAGATAGAGCTAATTAAAAAAGATGAAAGAATAACCCACCCAATACCTAGTGATATGTTGGAGGATTATGAGGGTTCGATAGAAGTAACAGTGTCTTGGGATTTTGAATCTCCTGAAGAGATTGAACTTGTAAGTAGGTAATATTTTGTTCTAAGCTGTGGTTTAAATAATGGATGTTATGCTAACGGGTGCTTTAGTTGAAGATGGATAGTAAATTTTAATTCAAAAAACGCTCAGATACCTGAGCGTTTTTTCTTGTTATTTATTGTGTTAGTTTACTGGTGAAATGTTTGGTTAATTATTATGATATTTACATTGTTACTAGCACTTTTCTCCCATCAACCGAACCCGTTAGGCTGTTTATGAATGTCTTTCTTCTTTTTCGACTATATCCTTCACAACATCTTCAATGGTCACGTTTCCTAATACTTTCTCCAGTGCTAATTGAGCGGTAGATAAGATCGGAATAATTGTATCTTGGATATTCTTTCCGACAATACATTTCGGATTTGGGTTGTCATGAACACTGAACAATTCATTATCCTGTACGACATCGACCGCTTTATAGACGTCTAGTAACGTAATATCAGATAAACTTCTTGCAAGCTTAGAACCGGCAATTCCCGGACGAACTTCTATTAAGCCAGCTTTCTTTAACATACCAAGGATCCTTCTAATTAAGGCAGGATTTGTGTTAACACTTCCCGCTAAATACTCCGATGAACTTACCCCATCTTTATTAAACTCAATCAGAGACAATATATGAATACCGACAGCAAAACGACTACTGATGGACATAAACAATCACCTTCCTCAAAATCAAAACGTGTATTTATAATTAATACAAATCCTATTATACGCTAAAATTGCGGGATACTAATAAAAGTTTTGCAAACGTAAATGTTTGACAAAAGCATCACCTGTAACTACAATTATTACATGTAATCAATATAGTTACAAGTTTGTTAAAAAAACTATTATTTTTTAATGGAGGGTATTTACTATGAAATTATTAGTAACTGGAGCTACCGGGAAACTTGGAAGCAAAATTGTTGAGACAATATTGAAAACTGTTCCAGCCGATCAACTGGCGGTAAGTGTTCGTGATCCAGAAAAAGCACAAGGATTAAAAGACCGTGGAATCGACGTTCGTCAAGGTGACTTCGATCAACCGGAATCATTAGATACTGCATTTGCGAGTATTGATCGGTTGTTAATTATTTCAACAGATGGGGAAAATGAATTAAGAATGAAGCAGCATACGAATGCAGTGGATGCAGCAGAACGGGCTGGAGTTAAATTCATTGCTTATACGAGCATCGCAAAAGCAAAAGAAAGCAAGAATTTCCTAGCGCCGCCACACCAAACAGCAGAAGCGGCGATTTTAAAAACAGGAATCCCATACTCCTTCTTACGTAACAACTGGTATCTGGAGAATGAAATCCCAACCATAGAAGGAGTTAAAGCAGGTGCCCCTTGGGTTACTTCAGCGGGTAATGGTAAAGCGGGCTGGGCACTGCAACAAGATTATGCCGAAGCCGCAGCTAACGTTTTAACTGGAGAAGGACACGAGAACACCATTTATGAACTTTCTGGAAAGCTTCTGACTCAGGAAGAATTTGCCGCAACGGTTGGCGAGGTGTTGGGTAAAGAGGTAGAGGTGCACCAGGTAGATGACGAGAAATACGCTGAAAAAATGAAAGGCGCAGGTCTACCAGAATTCCTTATTCCGATGCTTGTCAACATTCAAAAAAGCATCCGTGAGGGTACATTAGAAGTGGAAAACAGTGATTTTGAAAAACTCCTTGGTCGCCCAACGACAACAGTAAAAGAAGGATTAAGTCGCTTATTGAATAAATAGTAGATGAGGATTTCTCTAGCTAGTAGAACTACTGACTTATAAACTATCAGATAGTAGTATAATATAAATTTATAGGTTATAACTAAAAGAAGTAAGCATATTTTTGTAAAATAGAATATTAGGCTTATATCACAAATGTTGCTGCTCGACTGCCTATATTTCTGACCAATCGTGATCAGAAATATAGGCAGTTAGATATACTATGGTACGTTGTTCTTTGACGAAAAGTGTGAGACTAAATCTGACACATGCTGGTGAATTTCTTTAACCATGTGCAAAAGAGGTCGTAAACAATTATAAACGGTCTCTTAATGTCATTCAGAAAATAAGTAGAGGTTGGAATTGGTGGATGATGTTAAATAATGAAACCACTAACATATTACAAAAGGAGGGACTTCTCATGTCATTTGCTGTTAGCGATCAACTTAATTTTACTTTATTTGATGTAAAGAAGATTCGGTACAAATCACGGGTTATTTTTGATTATGTGCAGTCTTGTTGCACGATATCTTATATTAAAAAAGGAGAAGTAATTACAACTTTTGAAGGCAAGGAATATGTTGCAATGACTGGGGATGTAATGGTTCATCGTCCAAATAACCCCTTTAATGTCATTTCGAAGACGGAAGGTATACATTATCTCTTCAATATTGATTTGAAAGTTATGGAGGAAATCGATTTTTTTAGTCTTTATCCAATAGGGAAAGTTGTAACGGTAAGGGATCCGGATCGCTACGAAAAGATGTTCGATGAGTTGAGAAGTATTTGGTTGCAGGAAACAGTCGATTTTCGAACAGTTCAGTCTAGTTTTCTAGCATTCTCAATGCTACATGAAATTATTGAGAGCTCAAAACTAGGTGGCAAAAGCACCCCGAACGAGCCTTATATTACTGACCGCTTTAATAATGTCTTGCATTATATTGAGAATCATTTAGGTGAAGTCATTACAAGGGAAGATTTAGCCCGAATTTACCATCTAAATCCAGTCTATTTCAGTCGAGCATTCAAAGAAATTTATGGGTTAACTCCTATGAAAATGGTGCGTAAGCTAAGGCTTTTACATGCGAAACGTTTACTTGAAACCACAATTCAACCGGTTGAAGAGATTGCTATAACCTGTGGCTTTTGTGACTCCCCACATTTTACACATGTGTTTAAAAGTACCTTTAAAACCTCTCCCAGTAAGTATCGTAAAAGTATCAAAAATACAAAAAAACACATCATTCCTACATTGTTAGATCATTAGTAGTCTACTACTATTATAAAGACACATAATATTGAAAGCGTAATCAAGCAAATAAACCAGTTTCCAGTTTTGATAAGGATGCTGTTTTTTGCAAGGTGCGAAATACATTGTGCCAAAAATGTATCACTACTCTGCCGTGTTCTGCTTATCCGTGAAAACGCTAATTGTAAATGAGAGGGGAATGATAAAAGTCTACAGGAAGTAATGGGTACTTTTGTTAATATACTCCGACACATGGAACGGAAGTGTGATCTGGGGTTGAGGTGATTGCTGAGGATTATCTAGCAGATAAGATACTGAGAATGTAGCTGCATGACAAGGTATTCATCAATAATCTTTATGTTCATGATGTAAATGGCCTTCATAGGAAAGGTATAAATGGAAGTACAGGAATTAGTGAGACTAATTCAAGAAGGAAAACCATATTAAGTTCCGAAACTTTGATCAGGTTTTGATTGAAAATATAATTGAACCGGAATATAGTCAATTCTCCTTGGCCTCATCATGAACATTAATATGGTCTAGTCATATACCCAACTATACCTAAAGTGCCGACACCGAATGTTGTGATTCAGGCGAATGAAGATCTACATGTGAGCGGTGGAGGAATTGTTCTCATTTAGAACTTATGCTCTTGTTGAACACAAAAGAGTGCACGGTCATAACGAGGCAGAGCTTGATTATTGTATTTATTTTACGAGTATCAGGAATTAATAGAAAAGAACAGACAGCCCATGTCGGTAATGGGCTTACTTCTTTCGTTTTAAGGAGGGATAACACCAACATGAAAATTACATTAAAAGGCTTGGAAAATCACGCCGGGGTTACCGAAATTTCGAGGCAACTTGGAATTGAGGTAGCGAATCATGGTATTTTAATTGAAGTTGAAAAGTCTGGCTCCGGAATAGTAGTTAGCTATGATGGTACAATAGGTCGAATTATATATAATAAGCAGCACGAATTATACCGAGGGTTAGGTTTGGTTCTTGAGTTGATAAAAAGTAATCAAGTGGGAGAAATCAAAGAAACGCCTTTCTATGATAATCTGGGTGTAATGTTTGATTGCTCACGAAATGCCGTTCTAAAGCTTGAGACATTTCATAAACTCATTAGGCAGCTCGCGTTGATGGGCTACTCGACTGTCCAACTTTATACTGAGGATACATATGAAATAAAGGAGTATCCGTATTTCGGTTATATGAGAGGGAAATACACAAGCGAACAGATGAAGAAGATGGACCAGTATGCGGAAATGTTTGGGATTGAGCTTGTTCCGTGTATACAAACACTAGCCCACTTAGGGACTGCACTTAAATGGAACGCTTTTTCCGATATTGTGGATTGCAATGATATCCTATTAATTGATAATGAAAAAACATACGATTTAATTGAAAGTATGTTTAAAGTGATGGCTCAAAACCTTACTAGTCGAAAAATTAATATTGGTATGGATGAAGCACATATGATGGGGTTAGGTAAATATCTTGATCAGCATGGTTATCAGGACCGTTCTAAACTCATGCTGAAGCACTTTACCAGAGTTGTGGAGATTGCCCGTAAGTATGGTTATGAACCGATGATGTGGAGCGATATGTTTTTCCGCCTTGCAAGTTCAGGGGAATACTATGATACCAATAGTCCAATTAATGAGGATATCATTAATATGATTCCAACGGATGTTTCCTTAGTTTACTGGGATTATTATTCAGTCGAACCAGAGAAATATGATGGAATGCTAAAAAAACATAAGCAAATGAGTGACAATATTATTTTTGCAGGTGGTGCTTGGAAATGGATGGGCTTTTCGCCAAACAATCACTTTAGCGCTAACGTTGGAAAAATGGCACATAGTAGCTGTGTGAAAAATGGTATAACTGAGGTGTTGATTACAGCGTGGGGTGATAATGGTGCAGAAGCATCCACCTATTCTATTTTACCGACACTTCAGCTTTGGGCGGAGCTTTGTTATCGTGATGATGCTGATGAGGAACGGTTGAAAGAAAGATTCTCTACCTGTGTTGGTGGTAGTTATGAGGATTTTATGAATCTAGATATGACAATGATGGTACCTGATAACAAGTCTTTAGACGTTCATTCCCTTAATCCACCAAAATACTTATTGTATCAGGACATATTATGTGGCCTGTTTGATAAGCATGTCCTTCCAAAGGAATATGCAGCGCACTATAAAAAATGTGGAGATTCTTTTGAATCGTGTATAAGTAGGAATCCTTCGTTTAAGGAGATTTTTCAAACACAGCTTGCATTAAGTAGATTGCTAGAGTTAAAATGTGATGCAGGGATTGAAATTCGTGACGCTTATCTAAACAACGATAGGGTTGTTTTAGAAAAATATGGTCATACTCTGCTACCAGATCTAAAAATACGTGCCGAGGAGTTTCACATAGCTTACCATGCGCAATGGACAGACGAGAACAAAATATTTGGACTTGATGTGTTTGATTTAAGGATGGGCGGACTTATTCTACGACTTCAATCCGCGATCAATCGAATCAATGAATACCTAGAAGGCGACCTGGAATATTTAGAAGAGCTTGAGCAAAAACTCCTTTACTTTGATGGCCGAGAAAAAGAAAGTGATAAAGTCGTGACTAGTTATAATCTGTGGCATAATATTGCAACTGCTTCTGCCTTGGCAGGGATATAAGATTTTTAAACTCACCATTATGTTGGTGAGTTTTTTATTTCTATATAATAGTAGAAACCTACTACCCCTAGCTACTTCGCTTGGCTTAAAACAGATAAAAACCTAATCAACAGGGTGGGATCGAGAATCTCTAAAAAAAGTATCAAATATACAATAATAAGAATCATCGCTACATTGATGACTGTTCAGGAATCATATAAGATAATTACAAGTCATAAATAAGTAGATTTGAAAACGCGTTCAAAATCAATGTTTATGCATTTTTTTGGCCTTTTACAGGTTTTTTTTAAAAAAAGTAATAGGGGGAAATTGTATGAAGAAGAAGTTTAAAGGTATAGGTATTTTTCTTATGGCATTACTTATCTTACAAGTTTTTGCTGCATGTTCAAACTCAACCTCTAGTGAAGACGACGAAAAAACATCTGATAGTAAGGATACAGAAGAGCGAATTACACTACGTGTCATGGACTGGGCGGACAGTGAAAAGGTATATCGCGAGCAATTTATTGAAGACTTCGAGAAGAGACATCCTAATATTAAAATTGAATACACATTGCTAACAAGTGATCAGTTCCAAAGTACAATTACAACTGCAATTAAATCAGGGGATGCACCAGACTTATTCCCAATTCCTCCTGGTATGAAGCTAGGTACAGCAGTTGCTGGTGACTGGTATCAGCCATTGGATGAATACTTAGATGATGAGTTTAAGAATCGGTTTATGGATGGCGTATTTGTTGAAGGGTTAACCATGCAGGATGGAAAGACTTATACGATTCCAGCGAAATTAGATTTACCAAACACATTAGTATTTTATAATAAGCAATTATTTAGGGATGCAGGCTTAGATCCTGAAAATCCACCTAAAACTCATACTGAATTCGCTGAAGCAGCAAAAAAGATTACAGAGGCGTCTGATGGCAATGCTTACGGTATAATTGAAGGCAGTAAAACAATAGTACGTTGGAAAAACCCAATTGTTGACTGGTCTGCGCTTGGTGGAAGTGGCTTAAATCCACATTCTCCATTATCCTTAGTATCAAATGAAGCTGACTATACGTCTGAGCCAGTCTTAGAAGTTATGAATCTATTCCAGGGTATGATGGAAGATGGAAGCTACCATCCAAAGACATTAAATATCTCAGCACCTGAAGCACGTGCACTATTTGGTCAAGGGCAAGCGGGATTTATCATTCAGGGTGAATGGTGTATCGGGGTTTGGCAGAATGAAAATCCAGAATTAGATTTTGGAGTAATGGCTCCACCAGTTCCGGATAGTGGTCAAGAAGGATTCTTACCAAGACCTAATTTCCAACCTTGGTTAGGAATGGCGAAAACTTCGGAGCATCCTGAAGCTGCTGCACTATATTTAAAGGAATACTATAGTAAGGACTATCAATCTGTTCTAGTTAAAGCTGGTGATCGTTTCACAATGTTAAAAGATGTAAACGAAACTGCAGCTGAAATTCCACAATTTAAGCAATATTACGATATTGCCATGGAAAATTCACGTCTAGCACCAAGTGTTGAAATTCGAAACCCCGAGGCGAGTGTGGTATTTGGTAACTATAAAGATCCACAACCAGGTTTAGGAGATATATTACAAGGCGTCATGGCGGGTGCGTTAGAGGATCCAACAGATCAACTTGAAATGTTATCGGAAAATGTAAATACTTCACTTGAACAAGCACTTGAAGCTGCGAAGGCGGAGGGTGCAGAAGTAAGTATAGATGATTTTAAATTCTCTAACTGGAAACCAAATCAAGATTACACAGCAGAAGATTATGAAGCAGTTAGATAATAGGGAGTAATTATAAATGAAGGAAATCATTCAAACCAAGAGTAAAGTCAAAATTTCTTCAAAAAAGAAAACAAAGTGGAAAACAGAATTATGGTGTTGGGTGTTTCTCCTTCCTACGTTAGTATTATTTGCAATGTTCCAGGGCTGGCCAATTGTGGCCAGCTGGTACTATGCAACCCTAGATTGGTCAGGCTTAACGCCTGACTCTACCTTTGTAGGAATGGACAATTTCATTAACGTAGCGAAGGATCCGTACTTTTGGAACGCCTTTAAAAATAGCTTTATTTTCATGCTGGGAACTATACCATTTCATTTATTTCTAGCGTTAGTGCTCGCTGTTATTTTACATAAACCGGGTTTAAAAGCTGCAAATCTATTTCGCACCTTTATATTTCTTCCAGTTGTTACGACAACTTCAATAGTCGGAATTATAATGGTATTTATTTGGGGAAGTGACGGGTCGATTAACGACACATTAGTAAAAATAGGTTTCTTAGATCAGTCTATTAATTGGCTAGGAGATGCTAAGTGGAGTATGTTCACTGTCATTTTAGTGTCTGTTTGGAAAAACCTCGGTGTTAATCTAATATACTGGTTAGCAGGATTGCAATCAATCCCACAGGAGTTGTATGAAGCAGCTGATGTAGATGGTGCAACGGGTTTTCGAAAATTCTTTCATATAACCGTTCCGCTACTAATTCCAATTGGAACAATTATTCTTCTATTAAATGTAGTCAATTCATTAAAGGCATTCGATTTAATTAAAACAATGACAAACGGAGGTCCATTCTTTGCAACAGATGTTGTGTCAACATATATCTATCGCTATGCTTTTACAAGTGAAATGGGTCTTCCGCAATTGGGATACGCTTCAGCAGCAGGTCTGTTTTTTGCGGTAACAATTGTTATTATCGCAGTTATCCAAGCTGTTGTCACAAATCGAATTAAAGGTGGTCGTAATATATGAAGAATTTTCGAAGAACCATATTTTATATTGTCATGACCGCTTTCTGTTTTGTGTGGATTTATCCCTTTCTATGGATGGTTTCCGCGTCGTTTAAGTCACAAAATGAATTCTTTGAAAATGGTCTCTCTTTGATTCCTGATAATTTTACTTTTGAGAATATTCTTCGTGCTTGGAATGAAGCAAACTTTGAACAGTATTTCGTGAATAGTGTGGTTATTACCGTTGGCACGATGTTAATAGTTTTTTTTACGACATCAACTTGTGGTTATGTACTCGGTAGGTACAATTTTAAAGGTAAGAAGAGTGTTTATCTTCTACTAATAGCAAGTATGTTTGTGCCCATGGAGTTTGCGATTATTCCAATTTATGACCTTATTAAAACAATGGGCCTTATGAATACAAGGCTTGGTGTCATTCTGGCAGAATCAGGTGGAAACCATATCATATTTATTTTACTATTTGCTACCTTTTTCTCTAAGATTCCAAAGGAGTTGGAAGAGGCAGCTATTATGGATGGAAGTGGATTTTTCAGAACATTCATTTCCGTTATGCTTCCTCTTTCAAAGCCCGTTATTGGTAGTGTAATGATTATGCAATTTATTTGGTCATGGAACTCATTCCTGTTGCCACTCATTCTTACACTTAACGCACCAGAAGCGCGACCGCTATCTGTTGGCTTATATGCACTGCGGGGAGAAAATATCGTTGACTGGACTGGAATTGCCGCAGGTGGAACTATCGCTATTATACCTATCATAGTGATTTTCCTAAGCTTGCAGCGTTATTTCGTAGAAGGAATTGCAGGATCGGTTAAGGGGTAAGCTTTTAAGTTTTTTAAAACGAATTATCTATCAAACGAATTGAATAGGAATCTCGGAAAAAATGATTGTACATCAAAGGAAGGTTGAATACCTTATGAGAATACTATATTTGGACTTGGATTCACTCCGTCCTGACCATATTAGTAGCTATGGTTATCATCGTAATACGACACCCAATATTGATGAAGTAGCTAAAGAGGGAGTCATGTTTACCAATTATTATTGTACAGACGCCCCATGTTTACCATCTAGGTCGGCATTAATGTCTGGTAGATTTGGAATTCATAATGGAGTTGTTGGGCACGGTGGTACAGCCGCTGATATGAGACATGAAGGTCCTAGTCGTGCCTTCAATGATCGTTTAGTTCACGAAAGTTTACCAGGATCATTACGGAGTCTTGGTTATAAAACAACAACAATTAGTACATTTGCTGAAAGGCACTCTGCATGGACCTTTAATGCAGGCTTCAACGAAGTGTTTAATCTTGGAAAAGTAGGGCATGAATCAGCTGATAAGGTTCTACCAGTTGCCCTTAAATGGCTTGACGATAATGGTTCTTCAGATGATTGGTTTTTACATTTGAATTTCTGGGACCCTCATACACCATATCGTACGCCAGATGAATTTGGAAATCCTTTTGCAGATGATGCAATGCCTGAATGGATTACAAAGGAGGTTTTTAATGAGCATAAACAGAGGGTTGGTCAGCATAGCATTGACCATATGAACGAACTGGCAAAGACTCACTACTTCAGATGGTCACGACATGGGAAGCAAATCGAAACCTACGAAGATCTAAGACTGATTATTGATAATTATGATACAGCGATTAAATACATAGATGAACATGTAGGCAAAGTGCTAGAAAAGCTTGAACAGCTTGGGATTATGGAGGATACGGCGATTCTTATTAGTGCAGACCACGGTGAAAATATGGGTGAGTTAGGCATTTACTCAGAACATGGTACAGCTGATGAAGGGACATGTCGTATTCCGATGATTATTCGCTGGCCGAATGGAGCAAAAGGTATTATCGACCATGGGCTGCATTATCATCTAGATCTTGCCCCAACATTAACTAGCTTGCTAGGAGGTATAAAGGCAGATTCATGGGACGGGGAAAGCTTTGCGGATTCGATAATCAAGGGTGAGAGTGAGGGCAGAGAGTATCTCGTTATTTCACAATGCGCACATGTATGTCAACGTAGTGTTAGATTCGATGATTGGCTCTATATCCGAACTTATCACGACGGACATAACGGGTTTCCGAAAGAGATGCTGTTTAACATCAAGGAAGACCCACATGAACAACGCAATCTTGCAGAAAATCGGCGAGATATTTGCAAAGATGCAGTGTATTACCTGAACGAGTGGCATGATGAAATGATGTCGACGATGGACTTTGATGTTGACCCGTTGTGGACAGTCATGAAAGAAGGCGGACCATTGCATGCCAAGGAATTTAAGGTAAATAAATAGTTTGTAAAATAAAGGGTCTATATTTCCACATTGATCCTGATAGGAAATATGTATGTTAAAAAGGTAGTGGATAACTACCTTTTTCTTTTTTTATCAAAAAGGGGGATGCATCAATGAGTACGGGCTGTATGACAACGGAACACCGCGATATAAGCGTAATGTGGAAAACTGTGTCTGAGGATTGTAACTTAGCTTGTGATTATTGTTATTATAGTACTTGTGGGGGAAAACCAGGTAAGAAAATTAGTAAAATTGAATCTGCCATTTTGGATAAGTTTATTAAAGAGTATATGGAGCGTTCCTATGGATCTGCGACATTTGCTTGGCAGGGCGGAGAACCACTGCTTGCGGGTCTAGATTTCTTTAAGGAAGTTGTCTATATCCAAGCAAAATATGCTCCAAAACATACATTGATTGGAAACTCCGTGCAAACGAACGGTACCCTTGTTACAGAGAAGTGGGCAGCATTTTTTAAGGAATTCAACTTTTTAGTTGGTGTGAGTTTAGATGGGCCGCGGGAAATACACGACGCCAGAAGGGTTGATTCCCGCGGACAAGGAAGCTTTGACCGTGTAATGAGGGGCATTCAATATCTTCGTAATCATCGTGTTGATTTAAATATTTTAACCGTTATCCATCGAGGAAATGTAAATAAGGCAGTAGAGATGATGAAGTTCTTCGAGGATGAAGAATTTGGTTACATTCAATTTATACCTTGTATGGACTTTCGGTCACAACAGGTGGACAAGCTTGGAGTGTACGATATTTCTCCAGAGGAATACGCTGCGTTTCTCTGTGAAGTATTTGATTATTGGTATAACGATGGGAATCCTAAAACATCAATTCGGTTCTTTGATGAAATGCTAAATGTCTATGTGAACCGTTCTCCAGGTTTATGTATCCATCGTGATACCTGCCCCCAAACAATTATCCTTGAACAAAATGGAGATGCTTTTCCATGTGATTTTTACATGAACGATGATTGGAAAATAGGGAATGTCGCAACACACTCGATTGAAGAAATTTTACAGCATCCTTTATATCAAAAGTTTTTGGCGATGAAGCCAACATTGCCTGATGAGTGCAAGACGTGTGAGTGGAAGAGCCTCTGTCACGGTGGCTGTCCGAGAAATCGTAAGTGGAACGAGAATCATACATCTTCAGAGGTTGACTACTTTTGCTCAAGTTATAAGCAAGTATATAGCTATGCGGACGAACGGATGAGGAAGTTGGGTGACAAGCTTCGAAAGCAAATGTTCGAACAAAATGTCGCAAGGTATTTCAAAGGGAAAACCCCAACCCGAAACGAACAATGCCCATGTGGAAGTGGGAAAAAACACAAGAATTGCTGTGTGGATTTATTTCAAAGGCAAGTTCATTAGGTAAGGTGAAATACAGTGTGGTTTAGGCTTTGGAGGCACAAAGGTCGCAGCCACTATTGTTGATGAAGAGGGAACGATTCGTTTGCTGGAAGAGGTTTGGATTCCCTTAGATTATGTTAGAATGGTTCAACAGAGTATTATCTGTGCTTGAAATGTTCTAATAAAGTTAACTATTTACAATATTGTTGTCCGTCTGGTTCTTTCTTAGTCAGTACATATTCTAGTTATGCTTCTACTGTGTTAAATAGGTGTGTGTTTTATTATTATTTAAGAGTGGCGAACGAATAATAATAATTTACAATTGAATTTATAACTAAAAAGCATATAATAGTGGTAACACTTATTAGAAGGATGTGAATGTATATAATGGATGAAAAACTGGATTTTGATACATTTACCCCCCTTTACCATCAACTAAGAGAAATAATTATAAAGTATATCGAATCAGGTGAGTGGAAGCCTGGCGATAAAATTCCTTCAGAGCTTTTTATGCAAAAACAATATAATATTAGTAGAAACACAGTGCAAGCTGCTTTGGATGATTTAGTTAAAGACGGTATGTTAGAAAGAAAGAAAGGCTTGGGAACATTTGTAACGAAACCCAAAATTGAACAATCGTTAACTACATTTTATAGCTTTAGTAAGGTAATGAAATCAAAGGGATTAAAATCGGAAGATATCGTCTTGAATATTAGTAAAACGAAGGCCAGTAAATTAGTGGCAAAGCAACTAGGGGTTAAAACTAGTGAGGAAGTTTTTGCACTTCAACGTGTACGAAAAGCTAATAATGAACCAATAATTTTAGAAACATCATATCTACCAAAGTCTATAGTCCCTGACTTAATGAATTATGATTTAAATGAAGTTTCATTATATGATTATTTGGAAAAAAACTTTGGAATAATAGTAATGAAGGCGAAAGAAAGTTTCGAACCAGTCTTAACTAGTAAGGATGAAAGTAAATATTTAGAAGTGGAGGCTGGCTCACCAAGTCTTATGTTAGATAGAGTGGCATACGATCAATTTGGAAGAACAGTAGAGTTTTGTCGTTCTATTGTTAGAGGTGATCGTTGTAAATTTTATACAGAATTATTATAAAAAAAGTGGTTTATTCGTTAATAAAACTTTTGCATTTTATTCGCTTGTTTTTGTACATACAAAAGTCAATAGGTTTTATGCTGCTATACCCGTAACGTGATAAATAATTACGGGTATAATTGATGGGTCAACGGGTTGTTGAGTTCTGCGTATAGACATAAAAGAAATGAAAGGGGTAAATAATTTGAAACCAAATATAGTTCTTATCATGGTAGATCAAATGAGAGCAGATTGCATGAGTATAGAGGACCATCCTGTAGTAGATACTCCAAACATTGATCAATTAGCTCGTCAGGGTATCCGATTTTCCAATGCCTATGCAGCCACACCAACTTGTGTACCAGCTAGAGCCTCGATAATGACGGGAATGTCGCAAACGAAAACAGGTAGAGTAGGTTATCAGGAGAAGGTAGAGTGGAATTATGAACATACACTAGCTGGGGAATTAGTGAAAAGTGGTTACCATACTCAAGCAATTGGAAAGATGCATGTATATCCTGCGCGAAATCTATGTGGATTCCATAACGTTGTCTTGCATGATGGATACTTACATTATAATAGGAAAAAACATGAGAATTTAGAATTAGAATCATTCAACCTAACTGGTGATGATTACTTACCATGGTTAAAAAGTAAAGCTGGATCCAGCTCAGACCTTATTGATATAGGGTTAGATTGTAATGCTTCAACAGTTGCAAGACCTTGGCATTTACCTGAATCACTTCACCCAACAAATTGGGTAGTAAGTGAATCGATAGATTTTCTGAGAAGAAGGGATCCTGGTAAACCGTTCTTTTTGAAAATGTCTTTTGTAAGGCCACATCCGCCATTTGATCCACCTCAAGCATTCTATGATATGTATAAAGATTTGGATTTACCAGTTCCTCCTGTGGGGGATTGGGTATCGAGAGAAGATATAGACAGAGAAGGTTTGAACCCTGTAACCTTAAAAGGGAATGTTCCAGATCAACGATTTAAAAGAGCACAAGCCGCCTATTATGCATTAATAACTCAAATCGATTATCAAATTGGAAGATTTAAAAATGCTATGGAGGAATATGGTGTCCTTGACAACACAGTAATCATGTTTGTTTCTGATCATGGAGAATTATTAGGTGATCATTGCTACTTTCGAAAAGCGTTACCTTATCAAGGGAGTGTCAGAGTCCCGTTTATATTGTCTGATCCAGGAGACCTATTACAATTACATCAAAATGAGAAAATAAACAACCCAGTGGAATTGAGGGATATCATGCCTACTTTACTAGATATTGCTAATGTGCCGGTTCCTGATACAGTGGATGGTCAATCAGTACTTTCTTTATGTAAAGGAAATAATAAATGGAGAAAATATATTCACGGAGAACATGCATATGGAAAATTGTCACACCATTATTTAACCGATGGAAAAGAAAAGTATATTTGGTATTCGCAAACCGGGGAGGAACAATTGTTTAATTTACAAAATGATTCAAAGGAACTAGAAAATCTTTCTTCTAAGGAAAAGAATAGGTTAACTTATTGGAGACATATCTTAATAAAGGAACTTACGGGACGTGAAGAAGGTTACACGGACGGCGAGCAACTGTTTATAGGAAAAGAGCCAAAGAATATATTAAATAACCATAATTTTTCTTCAAGCAAATAGAGTTGAAGATTAAAAAAAGATTTCAGATTTTGACTTAAGTTCATTTTATGAGTCATACACGTAGGTTTTCTCGTCAGGTGAAAACCACTTTTTTTTGCCGTCTTCTTATAATAGTATTCAGTAGACGACCTATACCACTGTGCTAGGGCTATAGGCATGAGTTAATAAACGAAATGCGACTATTACAAAAAAACGAAGAGAACGCATCCCTTCTAAAGGTTATTTTTGTAATTTTTTCGGAATGTTGTTGGAGCTTTTTTCTCATATTTTTTGAACATCTCTGAAAAATACGATTGCGAAGTGAAGCCAATGATGTTTGCTATTTGTGAGATAGTATAATCCGTTGAACGTAATAAGAATTTCCCTTCTTCTATTCGACGATAAATTAGATAGTCAATAGGCGATCTCCCTAATTCTTCTTTAAATCGATGAGAAAAATAAAAACGGTTTAAATTAGTTAAACTAGCAAGCTGATCTAACGTAATTTGTTCTCTAAAGTGCTGATTGATAAATTGCTTGGCAATCGCCACTTCCTTACTTAAAATCCCTCCGGGCTCAAGCTGAAGTTGCAAATTATATTTACGCAAAATTTTGGTTATGAGTAGTTCAGCATAATTCTGACAAATCTTTTCATAATAATAATGCTGCTTTCGAACTTCATCGACAAGTATATTAAAATAGTCCGAAAAGTATTTTTGGCTATCATTAAAGTGATAATGATCGTAAGAATCTTCACTTCTAGCCAATCTCGAAAATGACAAATTATTAATGCCTATTGATATGTATTCAAGTGGTGATTCGTCGGATGATATTTCAGTATGTTCCATATCGGCATTTATAATAAAAATATCATTTGCTCTAACCTCTAATTTACCCCTGCGATTGACAAAAAAGCCCTTTCCATTTGTAATATAAAAAATTTCAGTGAAGGGGTGAGAATGGATGACGCTTGTCCAATCATCACTATACTTTGATTTGGTAATAAACAAAAGTTCAAAGTCAAATAGATTCTTAGTTGACGAATCAATCGAAAACCTTTCTGTCGTCATAATTCATTCCCCCAATTTTAATATTCCTGGATAAAAAAAATGAAAATAACACGACCATTAAAACAAAAAAAATCTTTTAGAAAATAGCTTATCTAAAGTTTTACCCCCGTATAATCTAATTGATTATATTATAACAAATATATGGTTATATACAACAAGATTGTTATTGTGATACTTTGTCATCTTTTATATGATAATAGAGAAGAAACTATACTGTGTACTAAGATAAGGAGGGAAAAATCACATTACCCCAAGTCGATAAGAGTTAATAAATACTGTTAAATTGTAAATGGATTTGAAGTACTATTATTAAACAAGTTTTAACGACTTAACGTAGGCTCGACCTATCCTATGAAAGAAGCTGTATTTAATATTAATAATGAGTTAATAGGTTTTTTTATTAAAAATATTGGTATAGATGACCCTACAACATTGTGTCAGGATGTCTATATAACATTTTTAACTATAGTTTTGATCAAGATGAAAGGTATGTGTGACCGGATTAAGTGTTTTGGATGTAACTATTAGTTTACTAATTATTGTTTTAGGAGGTGATGTGGTACTAGATTATCTACTAGAATAATTATTAAATATTTTAAAAAGGGGAGTTTAATGAGATGAATAGTTTTTTAAAAAAGTTCTTTATGTTGATGGTTTTATTTAGTTTGTTGTTTATTGTAGCCTGTAGCAATACTACTCAAGAGACACAACAAGAAACAGATAATGAACCAGAAAGTAGTGAGGATGAAGATAGTCAAGAACCAGAAGAAGATACTGCAGAGTTTGAAAACATGGAACTTGACGTAGCGGCGTTCGAAGGTGGATATGGTAGTGCATTTTGGGATGCATTAAAAAGTAAATTTGAAGAAGCTTATCCAGGGGTTACTGTAAATTTAGAATCGAATCCAAATATTGGTGATATGATTCGTCCGCAAATTGTAGGTGGTAATGCCCCAGATGTTATTTACTTGAATCAAACAGATCAGTCAGGTGTTACACAAGGTTTGATTAAAGATCAAGCGTTAGTAGATATCACAGACATTTTTGAAAGCGAATCCATTGATGGGGATGGACTTATCAAAGATAAAATATTACCTGGTGCGCTAGAGTCTATATTCATGTCACCGTATGGTGATGGCAAGGTGTATCTAGCACCTTATAATTATACGATCATGGGATTATGGTATAATAATACACTTTTTGAAGAGGAAGGTATTGAAGCGCCAACCACTTGGGATGAATTTTATGCATTGCAAGATAAAGCAGAGGAATTAGATCGATCTTTATTTACGTACCAAGGTACAAACCCGGGTTATTTAGAAGAAATTTTAATACCTGCTGTATATAATTTGGGAGGTCAAGAAGCGTTGGATCAAATGTTAATCGATTATGACCCAGAGTTTTGGAATAGCGAAACAGCATTAGAAGCTCTAGGTATTTTTGAAAAGATTGCAAATGAAGGTATGTTAATGGATGGAACCGTGGCGTTAAACCATACACAATCTCAAACAGAATTTATGCAAGGTAATTCAATGTTCGTTCCAAATGGAAACTGGTTTGAGGGTGAAATGGCAGAAGCACCGAGGGAAGATGGGTTTATATTTGGATTTGCGGGTGTTCCTACTTTTGATAGTTCGGAAGATTCGATGGCATTAGCTTCTTTCGAACAAGTATATATTCCTAAAAGCTCTGATAATATCGAGTTAGCAAAAGAATTTTTGAAATTTATGTACACAGAAGAAGCAGTAAAATTAAATGGTGAGCATGCTGAAGGCGTCATGGCTGTACAAGGAGCAGCTGATTTGGTCCAAGACCATATTACTGAATCATCTTATGAGTCGTTTAAAGCAGTTGAAGAAGGAATGTACGCTGTTTCAGGTAACTTTGGGCCAGTTCCAGAAGGAGTAAATATTGAACCGCGTTCCATATTATTTGATCAAGTTGCAGATGTTATGAATGGCGACATGTCTGCAGAGGAATGGGCTGCTATCATGTATGATGCCTATGAAGAAGTACAATCGAAAATGGAGTAACAGTATTAATAATGGCATTCGGCCACTGTTGTCGAATGCCGATCCCTATTTATAAAATAAAATATAATCCTTGAATTGCTAAAAAGGAAATTTCAAAGGTAAGGTGTGTCGTCATGGAAAAAAAACAACGTTCAGGCTTCATTTTATTTTGTATCATGCCTACTTTGGTCATTTTTTCTATATTTGTAGTATATCCGGTTAGTATGGTGTTTTATAAGTCTTTATTTCAGAGTTCTGGTTTTGGGGGAAATGAAATATTCGTAGGTTTTGAGAATTTCATTTATTTATTTAGTGACAAAACATTTTTGATATCTTTAAAAAATACAGGATTTCTGATGTTAGTTGTTCCTGTCATTTCTCTTACTCTAGCTTTAATTTTTGCCTCCGTTCTTTCTTTTGGCCAACTAAGGGAAAAAGCCGTATATAGAACCATTTTTTTCTTTCCAAGCATACTGTCATTTGTTGTGATTGGTATCTTATGGTCTTTTATTTATCACCCCAATATGGGTATTGTCAATGATTTACTAACATTCATGGGTTTAGAAGAATTTACCATGACCTGGTTAGGTGAAAGAAGTACAGTATTATGGGCAATAGCGCTAGTACTAGTATGGCAATCAACAGGTTATTATATGGTAATGTATCTTGCAGGTATGGATGGTGTACCGAAAGAATTGTATGAAGCTGCTTCAATTGATGGGGCAAATTCTTTTGTCCAATTCACAAAAATTACTATTCCAATGTTATGGGAAATTATTCGTGTTACCATCATTTTTAGCATTAATGGAGTATTAAATATTAGTTTTGTAATCGTAACAGTTATGACTGCTGGTGGGCCAAATAATGCGTCAGAAGTGGCCTTAACTTATATGTATGAGCAAGCTTTTAATAATGCCAATTTTGGGTATGCGATGGCGATTGCGGTAGTGGTGTTCTCATTCTCGATTATACTTGCATTAATAAGTAATAGATTAACAGAACGTGATATTCAATAGAGAATGGGGGACTTAAAATGAAAAAAAATAAAACATTTAATATGAGGAAACTAGTAATTAGGATTTTATTACTTATAGCAACTGTTATTTTTGTTTATCCAATACTTTGGAATGTTATTGCATCATTCAAAACAAATGAAGAGGTATTGGAAAGTCCATGGTCCTTACCAGCAGTACCTCAATTTGATAACTTTGTAAGAGCGTTTACTGAGGCAAGCATGGGAGAGTATATTTTAAATTCTTTCTTTGTAACTGCCTTATCCATGTTCTTTCTATTGTTGTTAGTAATTCCGACGGCCCATGCCATTTCAAGGTTTGATTTTAGGGGTAGAAAATTACTCCATAATTTTTATATGGCTGGCTTATTTATTCAACCAGTATATATTATGGTACCGTTATTCTTACTTATGAATAACCTACATATGTTGGATAACAGACTATGGTTAAGTCTAGTATATGCAGCGTCGGCTCTACCATTTTCTATTTATTTATTAGCCGGTTTTATGAAATCCATACCAAAAGAATATGAGCAAGCTGCTTCTATTGATGGGTGTGGCTACTTCTTAACATTAGTAAAAATAATTGTTCCCCTTGCACGACCAGGTATATTAACGGTGATAATCTTCAACTTTTTTACCTTTTGGAATGAATATGCATTAGCACTGGTGCTAATGACAACAGATGAGAAGAAAACCATTCCGATTGGTCTAGCTAATTTAATGGAAGTACAACGTTTTGCAACAGACTGGGGAGCTTTGTTTGCGGGTCTTGTACTGGTTTTAATTCCAACAATCACGTTATATGCTTTAACGCAAAAGAAACTAACTGAAGGAATGTCAATGGGTGGATTAAAAGGATAATAGGATGGTGGACTTTTCTAAGAGGTTTATTATCTGCCACCTAATGACTTAAGAGTAAGGCGTCTCGTTTTAAACTTTTTAATAGTTGCGATTTTAATGGAGGAAAAAAGACTCTTCGAGTGACGTGAGCAACTATACATGACTGACATGAAGATTTCTACAACGTATTAGTAAAGGGTGTATTTTAGATGAATAAGTTACATGTCGAAGGTAAAGACCTTAAATTAAATAATGAACATTTTCAAGTAATATCTGGCGCCATTCATTACTTTAGAATAGTCCCTGAATATTGGGAAGATCGATTACTGAAGCTGAAAGCATGTGGGTTTAATTGTGTGGAAACGTATATACCTTGGAATCTTCATGAACCAAAAGAAGGAGAATTCAACTTTGAAGGTATAGCAGATGTTGAATCTTTCGTACGTATCGCTGAAAAAGTAGGTCTCTATGTTATTTTAAGACCAAGTCCATATATTTGTGCAGAATGGGAATTTGGTGGATTACCGGCATGGTTACTAGCTGACAAAAATATGAGGGTTAGATCATACCACAAGCCTTATCTGGAAAAAGTCGATCAATATTATAATGTTTTATTGCAGAAGCTAAAGCCATTGCAAATTACTCATAATGGACCAGTTATAGCGATGCAAGTAGAGAATGAATATGGAAGTTTTGGAAATGACAAAACCTATTTAAATTATATAAAAGAAAATATGATTAATAGAGGAATAGATGTATTACTCTTCACTTCAGATGGTCCAACAGATTTAATGTTAAAAGGTGGGACAATACCTGGTGTATTAGCTACACTTAATTTTGGGTCCAAACCAAAGGAGTCCTTTGAAAAATTAGCAGAGCATGAAGCAGACTTACCAAATATTTGTATGGAATATTGGAATGGATGGTTTGACCATTGGGGAGAAGAACACCATCAAAGAGATCCCAAAGAGGCAGCAGATACTTTCGGTGAAATGTTAGAAAATGGAGATAATGTAAATTTTTACATGTTTCATGGAGGAACTAATTTTGGATTCTTTAATGGCGCTAATCATAGCGATAAATACGAACCGACTGTAACAAGTTATGATTATGATTGCCCTTTAAGCGAATCAGGAGATCTAACACCAAAATTCTATGCTGTCAGAGAAGCGATTGCTAAGTATAAGGATATTGGGGACTTAATACTACCGAAACCTATCCCTAAAAAGAATTATGGTGTGATCAAACTGACTCAAGTTGCGCCACTATTCAAAAATTTAGAGAACTTATCGGAAGTCGTACACCGTACCCACCCAGAGACGATGGAACAATTAGGTCAAAGTTACGGATTTATTCTTTACAAAACGAAGATTCACGGGCCTCAAGAAGAGCAACCTTTAATCATTCAAGATGTTCGTGACCGGGCTTTGGTTTTTGTAAATGGAAATTATATGGGTGTCATTGATCGATGGAATGAAAACTCGATATCATTTGCGGTTCCAAAAGAAGGGGTTACCGTCGAAATACTTGTCGAAAATATGGGACGCATTAATTATGGTCCACAACTGATAGACCCTAAAGGAATTACAGAAGGGGTAAGATTTGAACGCCAATTTCTTTATGATTGGGAAATATCTCTCTTACCATTAGATGATCTTAGTAAATTAGATTTTCAAAGACATTTGAATATAAAAGGACCAGGATTCTTCAAGGGTACGTTAGAAGTTCAAGATAAAGGTGATACATTTATTGAGTTACCTAATTGGGTAAAAGGTGTAGTATTTATCAATGGATTTAACATTGGACGTTATTGGGAAATAGGTCCTCAAAGAACTTTATATGTTCCTGCCCCTTTGCTAAAAGAAGGCACAAACGAGATTATAATTTTTGACCTTCATAGTGCACCGGAAGAAAAAATAGTAAATTTCACAGATACACCTATCTTAGGTTAGAAGTAGCCGAACATATTCAAATGTAATTTGAATTCTTGTTCGGCTACTACTTTTATTTTGATATCACTAAGTGAGGAGCTACTCCTAATAAGCAAAGTTAATATCAACAAAATTTAAATGACAACCTTCCTTTAGTGGATTAAGCATCTTCTTTCATAATAATGGTTAAATAGTATGTTAAACCAATAGAAACATCTTGATAAGATGTTTGTTTTCTGAAAACGATTAATTAGGTTCTGGTTCGCATTTTAGGTTTCCTAGAAAAACAATTAAGAATCTAACACATCAGGTTGACCCATCAACCCTATGGGGGTACAATGAATATGATCCAATAGATAAGCGTCTAACTTAGGTTAGAAATACCGGAGGGGATAAATCATGTTTAATCTGTCATTAAATAATTGGGAAAAAATATCAGGAAACAATACAGCCAAAGAGATTACTCAACAACCTGGCGTATGGAAAAAGCAATTTCAACATTTTTCTAAATATTTTTCAGAAATAAATACTTTTATTCAACAAATACTCGAACAGCACAGCCGAGTAAGAGTTATTATGACTGGTGCAGGCACATCCGCCTTTATTGGTGATATTCTTCTGCCAATTCTTAGAAAGGAACATAAAGGGAAATTATATTTTGAATCTATTGCAACGACAGATATTGTTTCCAACCCAGACAATTACTTTATTAAGGATGAACCAACCATATTAGTTTCCTTTGCACGTTCAGGAAATAGTCCTGAAAGCATAGCAACAGTTAACTTAGGTAAACAAACGATTGAGAATTTCTATCAAATTAATATTACGTGCAATGAATTGGGTTCGCTATCTGAAGATACGAGAGATGATCCTGATAGCCTGACAATACTACTACCTGCAGAAACACATGATAAAGGGTTTGCTATGACTAGTAGCTTTACCACCATGATGCTTACAGCTTATCTTATGTTTACTTCTAATGGAAAGAATAGCGAGAACCAAATCAAACATTTAATTACATGTGGTAATTCGATGATTAATAATATTGGTGATATAGTCGATGACATTTTGAATGTCGACCTTGAAAGATTAGTATATTTAGGTTCAGGGGCTTTTGGTCAATTGGCTCATGAAGCGGCATTAAAGATGCTAGAACTGAGTGCGGGGAAAATAGTTGCTATGCATGAATCTTCATTAGGCTTTCGACATGGTCCTAAGTCAGTATTGAACAATAACACCATTATAATTATGTTTTTTTCTTCTGACTCTTATACGAGAAAATATGATTTTGATATGTTAGAAGAATTAATTTCTGAAGACGTAAAAGTGGTGGTGATTCAGGAAAATGAAGATAAAGAAGTCGAAAAACTGGCAACATGGTCGGTTGCGTTGCATGAAGAGAACAAGTTTGACAGTGAACTTTATTTATCCTTATTATTTATTGTCTTTGCTCAAACTTTAGCATTGAAGAAATCGGTTCAGTTGGGTATTACTCCGGATAACCCTAGCCCAGATGGAATTGTGAATAGAGTAGTACAAGGTGTAAAGATATATCCCAAAGAGTTAGTCTAAATTACTACGGCCAAAGGGTAAATATACATGAGTCAATACTTCATAAAAGCAAAAGAATTTTGGTTAGAAGAAGGAGTTAAACAAAGTGGTTATTTAGAGGTGGTAGATGGGTTGTTTGGTGGATATTATTCATCTACTAATGAAACGGATCTTGTTTGGGATATGTCAGACTATATTATTGCTCCAGGTTTATTTGATACCCATATTCATGGAATAAAAGGATATGACGTGATGGATGGAACAATAAAATCGATCCATGTAATTTCGAACGTACTAGCAGAATTAGGAGTAACAAGATTTTTACCAACTACATTAACATCTTCTGTTAGAAATATTGATCAAGCACTACGATCCGTTTATGGAGCTATCCAGGAAGGAGTAAAAGGTGCCAAAATTGAAGGCATCTTTTTAGAAGGTCCATATTTCACAGAAGTACACAAAGGAGCGCAAAATCCAAAGTATTTTCTTGATCCAAAAGCAGAAGATTTTTATCGTTGGCAAGTGCTAGCAGGTGGAAATATTAAAAAAATAGCCTTAGCCCCAGAAAAAAAGGGCTCGAGCGAATTCATAGAAACTATAAAAAAAGATAATTTAACCATTTCGATTGCTCACACGGATGCTTCGTTTGAAATTTGTAAGCAGGCAATTGATAAAGGTGTATCCGTTTTTGTTCATCTATTCAATGGTATGAGAGGATTGCATCATCGTGATCCAGGTGTAGTAGGTGCAGCCTTGCGCTTCCATGATACGTATAGTGAATTAATATGTGATGGTTATCATGTAAACCCGGATTTAGTACATATTGTAAATTCGATAAAAGGAAGTCATCTAGTATTAGTTACGGATTGTATGAGGGCAGGTCTATTATCAGATGGAATCTATCAACTAGGTGAGTACAATGTAACCATTACTAATGGTAAAGCGGAGACAGAGTTTGGTTCGTTAGCGGGGAGTACATTATTACTAAAAGATAGTGTGAAAAATTTATCTGAATGGGCTGATATCTCACTTTATGAAGCTTGGCATCGCGCGTCTCTCAGTCCCGCTAAAAGCATGAATATGGATGATCGGATAGGAAGTATTAAAAGAGGAAAACTTGCTGATTTCGTTGCGATAGATAAAGATTTAGCTATTAAAAGAACGTTCATTAACGGAGAACCGATTTATCAGAAGGAGTAGATAATAATGGGATATGTGCATAATACAAAGGAAATGTTAGAAAAAGCAAGACAAGAAGGCTATGCTGTACCTGCTTTTAATATTCATAACCTAGAAACTTTGAAGGTGGTAGTGGAGGCTGCTGAAGAGTTAAAGTCACCACTTATTCTTGCAGCAACACCTGGCACAATGAAATACTCTGGAAGAGATTATATACAAGCAATTGCAGAAGTGGCAGCAAAAAATGTATCAATTCCTGTTGCGTTACATTTAGATCACCATGAAGATATTGATTCTATTAAACAATCACTCGTATTAGGAGTAAAGTCAGTTATGATTGACGGATCCCATTTTACTTTTGATAATAATATTAAAATTACAAGTGAAGTTGTTAAACTAGCACATCAATATGGTGCTACGGTAGAAGGAGAACTTGGGACATTAGTGGGTCAAGAAGATGATTTGATTGTGGAAGCGGAGGATGCCGCATATACAAATCCAGATTTGGCAAAAGAATATGTCCAAAAAACGAATATCGATTCATTTGCAATGGCTATTGGGACTGGACATGGATTATATAAAACAAAGCCGAATTTAGACTTTGACCGGTTAGAGAAGATTAAAAATTTAGTTTCTATTCCATTAGTGTTACATGGGGCATCTGGAATTTCTGCAGAAGATGTAAGAAGATGTATTTCATTAGGGTGTGCCAAAGTTAATATTGCAACAGAACTGAAGATTCCTTTTGCGGAGAATTTGAGGGAATATTTGCAGAATCATCCTAATGAATCAGACCCTAGAAAGTATATGAAGGGTGCTAAAGAAAAAATGAAGGAAGTTGTAAAGGAAAAAATTTTAATTTGTATGAGTGATGGAAAAGCATAGGAGTGATTCGGATGATATTAACTATTACATTAAATCCATTAGTAGATATAGGATAAGGTCGATCATGTTCTACTGAATAATGTGCATCTGTAGAGAGGCAAGTAAATTAGTGAGTTCATCACCTACGAATTAACTTCAATAGACCTAGCCAGGACTACCCCAAATGCTATGGAGCAGTCAACTAGGCATATTAATCTTCGTGCTTTTGATTTAGTGTTGCTAAATGTTCGAACTCTTAAGCTATAAATCTTTTATAAATTTTTGTTATCGTGTTTCGGATAGATGTGATGATAGTTTTAACGGACTAACATACAAAATTGTTTCCTAGGAATTGGGGGAATCCAAAATGAAATATGCATTAGGTATTGATGTAGGAGGAACAAAGATTGCAAGTGCAATTATAAATGCCGATGGAAGAATTGTAGATAAGATTCAGGTTGCAAGTAAACCTGAAAATGAAAATAGCATGTTTCAACAAGTAACTTTATCTATAGACCGACTAATGGAAAAATCTAATTTAACAATCAACCAATTAGAAGGTATTGGAGTTGGTTTGCCAGGAAAAGTTGATGTTGAGAATGGACTTGCTGTGTTTCAGAATAATTTACCTTGGAGAAACTTTCCAATTGTGGAGAAGTTAAGTGAATATACAAAGGTTTCTAATATAAAATTAGACAATGATGTGTATATGGCTTGTTTTGCAGAATGGCAAGCACATGATCCAAAGGAAAAAGAAGTATTTGTTTATATAACTGTTAGTACAGGAATAGCCTGTTCAATTATACATAATGGAGAATTTATCAGAGGGTCAGGATTTGCTGGCGAATTGGGTCTGTTTCCGGTGCAAACATCTATAAAAGGGACAGAAATGGAACGATTAGAATTCTTATCATCGGGTAGCGCAATTCAAAAAAGAATAAACAATAAATTAGAGACGAGGCAAATATTTGATAAGTACCATCATGGGGACAATGACACGATTAAAATGGTTGATACAGCTATTCATTCTTTAGCACATGGGTTATATAGTATTTGTTGTCTACTTGATCCCCACAAAGTTGTATTTGGAGGAAGTGTAATGAATTATCAGCCTTTTGTAGTTGAGAAACTAAAGGAATATTTACAAGATTATCTCACTTTAGAGCAAGAAGACTTTGTGAATCGGATCTATTTAAGTAAGCACAGAGGGGATGCTGGTGTATTGGGAGCAGGAATGAAGGTTCTCGACTTATGAGTATTTACATCAGTAACAGATGAAACTTTATATATTCTTTCTAACTACGTAATAGGTATAGACAACTCAATCATGGTGTCATTTTTAAAAGATTGATGTTAAAAAAGGATAGTAGCTCCTTCGATATAACCACATTAGGGCATGTGGAATATAGGAAAGGCGGCCATGTGTTATTGTTTCTTACACACTTTTAACCATTTTGGTCAAAAGTGTGATAAAGTAATAATAAAAGAACTTATCTATTGTTTAAAGTTGGAGTGAGAAAATATGAAAACCGACTGGAAATTTATTTTACAAATTTTCTTATCATTTTTGAAAATTGGTCCTGCTACATTTGGTGGTGGCTATGCCATGATTCCAATGATTGAAAGGGAAGTTGTAGATAAAAAGAAATGGATTCGGAATAAAGATGTTACGGAGATATTCGCAATTGCAGAATCTGTACCAGGCGCAATAGCTATAAACTCTGCAACATTTATTGGCTATCGCTTGGCAGGAGTAAGAGGGGCTGTTGCAGCAATGGTCGGTGTTTTATTACCAACATTTATTATTGTTGTCATACTAAGCATGCTATTTCTTATTGTAAAAGATAATCCACATATTGAATCTGCTTTTATTGCGATTCGAGCTACTATCGTTGCTTTGATTGTTTATGCAGCCTATAAAATAGGGATGACAGCAGTTTATGATAAGACGACTTTAGGCATCGCAACTGTAACAACGGCTATTTTATTTTTTCTTCATGTTCATCCAGTCGTAGTGATTATATCAGGGATTTTTACTGGTATGGTTGCGGTTCAAATTAAAAGTTGGTTTGGAATGTCTATAAAGTTAGAGAAAGATGAGCTGAATGTAGTTAAAAAAGAGAAACAAGTAAAAGAGGCTTAGGAGTGATGTTCACGTGGATGTATTAGTAGAACTATTTTTAACCTTTTTAATGATTGGATTTGTTTCTTTCGGTGGTGGTTACGCCATGATCCCTGTAATTGAGATTGAAGTTTCTAACCATGGTTGGATGACTACTCAGGAATTTACTGATGTAATTGCTATTGCAGGTATGTCACCGGGACCAATTGCTACGAATAGTGCGATTTTTGTTGGTTATAAAACTGCTGAATTACCAGGCGCCATTGTATCTGCTTTGGCAATGGTTATACCTTCGTTACTAATAATCCTAATTATTGCAACCTTTTTTTTTCGCTTTAATGAAAATAAATTTGTGAAGTCAGCATTTTATGGGCTTCGACCGATTATTACAGGCTTAATCGTTTATGCTGCTATAAAATTTGCCATAACAAATAATGTGATTGGAGAATTATCATGGCATACTGCAAGTTTAATGATTATTTTTGGATTATCATTATTTTCATTAATCAAATTACGGCTGCATCCACTCTTTGTAATTGCCTTGTCAGGATTTGTTGGGATGGTATTATATTAATATAATGGTTTTAAATAGCATTCCTTACAAAGGAGGTTGTACTTGATGCATAGCTTCTTACATGAACAATCTTCAAAATATCAAACAATTAAACATGTCTATTATTGCATTCATAAGTATGGGCCACTAACAAAAGGTGAATTGCTAGAGTTAACGAAAATTAAACGAACCACGCTGGTGCGTCATTTAGAAGAACTAATGAATAGTAATTATATTCAAATCAGTCAATACGACAAATCAACTGGTGGAAGACCTCCTGCTCTATATCAAGTTAACCCTAGGATTAACTACATCATAGGGATTGATTTATCCAGAACAAAAACAGATATTTTATTACTAGATTTAAATTTCAAAACAGTAGATAGCTATTCGTTTCTTATGACGATAGATTATACTCCTGAAGTTACCATCAGTCTAATAAAAACTAAAATTACCAATTTATTAAAAAGACATGATATTACCAATGAACAATTGCTTGGAATTGGTGTTGGGTCAGTAGGTCCGTTGGATAGAGAAAAGGGCATTATTCTTGATCCGCAATTTTTCCTAGCGCCTGGATGGACTCAAGTGCCTTTTGTAAAAGAATTACAAGATGCGTTTGATACAAAGGTGTTAATAGAAAATGGAGCTAATGCAGCTGCATTAGGTGAGTATGTGTACACGTCTGTCTATCATAGTACTTATCTATACTGTATCAGCGGAATTGGTTTACGGTGTGGTGTACTAACAAATGGTCAATTTATGAAAAATAATACCGGTGACGCAAGTGCTTTTGGAGAAATGATTATTGATCTGAATCAGTCAGATACTTATAAGAATAATACACTGTCATCGTTTATATCCCTAGATTCAATTTTAGAAGAAACAAAAAAACGAATGCTCAATGGTGAGACTTCTTTACTAAAGACTAATAGCGATAACATAACAAAAGGCAGTACTATTGAGGATTTGTTCATCGCACTTAGAAAAGGTGACACACTTATTCAGGAAGTCGTACTTAAATCAGCCTATTTTTATGGGGTCGGTTTAGCTAACATAATTAATATCATACATCCGGAAAAAATTATATTAAGTGGTAAACTTATTGATGAATATCCAAGCTACTATGACAAGGTGATTGAAACAGCGAAGCAATATATCTACAGGTTTGACGAGGCAAAGATATCTTTTGGAGTAGGGCAATTAGAAAATGCCGTTTCCATTGGGGCTTCTGTTTTGATTTTCAACTCTTATTTTGATCGTAACCATAGTTTGTAACTATATAATCAAGGAGGAGAATATTGAAGGAAAATAATGAACGTTCATGTTGTAGCGTAAGTCGGTCTAGTATCAAGCTTGAAAAAACAAATATAACTACATATATAAATGAATCAGACAAGCAAGATATTAAATTTAACAAGAAGATGGTTTACTTACCTGGTGGAGAATTCTTAATGGGAACGGATGATGAAGAAGGGTTCCCCTCTGACGGA
The DNA here is from genome assembly GCF_009649745.1 of Aquibacillus halophilus. Lineage (GTDB taxonomy): Bacteria > Bacillota > Bacilli > Bacillales > Amphibacillaceae > Aquibacillus > Aquibacillus halophilus. The sequence goes on from NZ_WJNG01000008.1 coordinate 89,968, forward strand.
GAAGGCCCCGTGAGAAAAATAAAAGTCAATCCCTTCTACATAGATAGTCACACAGTAAGTAATGAAGAGTTTAATCAGTTTGTCGAAGAGACTGGGTATAAAACAGAAGCGGAGAATTTTGGTTGGTCTTTTGTCTTTTATAAGTTTATATCTCCTGAAATGAAAAATAAAGTACAACAATTATCTGGTACGCCATGGTGGTTTGCAGTCGAGGAAGCCTACTGGTTTCAGCCAGAGGGTCCAGAATCGAATATAGAAGAACGTATGAATCATCCAGTTATCCACGTTTCTTGGAATGATGCCATTGCGTTCTGCAACTGGGCAGGTAAGCGATTACCAACGGAAGCAGAGTGGGAATATGCTGGACGTGGAGGTTTAGAACAGAAAAAATATCCATGGGGGGATGAATTAACTCCTAACGATGAACAGTACTGCAATATATGGCAAGGTAACTTTCCAAGAGAAAATACAGAGGAAGATGGGTTTCTTGGAACTGCACCTGTTGAAGCATTTCCACCAAACGGCTTTGGACTTTATAATATGGCTGGTAACGTCTGGGAGTGGTGTGAAGATTGGTTTACAAATCATCCTGATCGAAAAATGGACGAGAAACAAATCAATAACCAAACACCTAAAGTAACGAGAGGTGGCTCCTATCTTTGTCATAAATCTTATTGTAATCGATATCGTGTTGCTGCTCGTAGTTCTAATACAATGGATAGCTCGACTGGAAATATGGGGTTCCGCTGTGTCATGGATGCTTAAGGTGACTAATTTAATTTCACCCTTTACATTTCGGCTACACTAGAAGTAGAAAACAGTGATTTTGAAAAACTCCTTGGTCGCCCAGCGACAACAGTAAAAGAAGGGCTAAGTCTCTTATTGAATAAATAGAAATGAGGGTGCCTAGTCACTTCCCACGTTATTGTCGACTTCGACATATCTTGGAGGAGACTAGGCCCCTTTTGGTTAGGCATATTCATGGAAATTGCACTTCCGAATATATCTGAACTAAATAGTCGCGAGGAGTGCCATAATACAGAAGCTGTCTATATTGAGGATAACTAGAATGATAATAGATATAGATTGGTGCATCAAGGAGGTTAGGGTAGTAGGAAAAAAACTGCTGGTCTCCATATAGGATTCCTTTTAGTGCTGTATCCATCTCTTTTTTGAATATCTTCAAACGGAATTCTGCTTCATCCTCGCTAAATTCTCCCTGATCTACATATGCATTTCCAACCAAAGAAAACCGGCACTGCAAATCTTTTTTCCATTCAGCCAGTACTTCATCCCGCATTTCCCAGTTGATATCGCGATAATGATACACATATCCAGTCGCTAAAAATAATTGCCCGGTAACGTCAGAATGAGTGAGCGTATATTTCCTCCCTTCGATCGGTTGTGCATGAGTAGCAGGGGGAATTATCTTCACAGATAATTTTTGTGGGATAAATGTGGACATAGATTTCTCCTTTCCAGAGAGTAGTAAGCTGTCGTAGATATTTCCACTGATTGTTGCATAAGAGAATTCACTCCTTTAATAAGTCTATGTGTATTCCCTTCAATAATTTATTAATTATCTGTGCTATCAAATCGGTTCTAGAGATATTACGTCTGGAAATGTTTCACTCAAGGCATATTCTTCAAATGGAAACGGGACCGACATTTAGAAAGTAACAATTTCAATTTATAAAATAGTTGCCATTGCTGAAGTAGATAAGGGTAACGGAAATTATGCGCCCTATGAATGGTGCTTACTAGTATTTATAAAATTTAAAGGATTATGGGAACGGCTAACATGCTACTCACGCGTTCCTTTTTAAGCCTCTTTTTCCGTCCAATATGTTACTCTATTATCATACTGTATTAATGACAAAGGGGGGATGACAATGGAATGGTATCTCAAAGTAATAAAAAATTATGCCGTGTTTGATGGAAGAGCAAGACGAACAGAATACTGGGTGTTCACCCTGATTAATGTAATGATCGGCGTAGTCCTTGCTATCCTGGAAGCAATTAGTGGTCTTTTTGGTATACTGTCCTTTTTTTATTATTTATTTATTCTTATACCAGGTATAGCAGTTACGGTTCGAAGGCTGCATGATATCGGAAAAAGTGGTTGGTGGTTTCTAATTGGTTTTGTACCTTTTATAGGTCCTATTATTCTACTAGTATTCACTTGCCTTGATAGTTATCAATTTGAGAATGAATACGGACCGAATCCTAAATTTGAATAGTTGTTTACATAGCGCCAGGTACCACGTTTGGATAATTTCCAAGTGATGTGCCTGGCATTACATTAATAGTTTCACTATTTCTTAGCTGGGTATTAATAAGTAAGAATAATTTTTAAGTAAGGTGATTGTAATGCCAGTACAGTTAAAGCGAATATATGAGGACGACAATAAGCAAGATGGTGTTCGAGTTTTGGTTGATCGAATATGGCCAAGAGGTGTGGCAAAAGAAGATGCTAAATTAGATTATTGGATGAAAGAAATTGGACCATCCAATGAATTACGCGAATGGTTCGGACATGATCCTGAAAAGTATAATCAGTTTAAAAAGAAATATAAACAAGAGCTTGAAGATGGTGACCAGCAAGAAGAACTAGAGAAACTAAAGGACTTAACAAAAAAGCATAATAAAAATTTAACGTTACTGTTTTCAGCAAAAGATGAAAAAAACAATCAAGCAAGAGTGTTAAAAGAAATATTAGATAGACAACAATTATAATAGGTTAGTTTAATAAAAAACAAACGAGTCTGGTTCGGACGGACGGGGTCCACTTAAGAGGAAATCGCACCCTAGTTCACATGCACTGTTCCGCAATTGACTTCACAGTATAATCTAACAAAAGGGCTTAGCGAGATAAATTTTGCAAAGCCCTTTTTCTTTATATTGAGTTATTTCACTAAAGCACCCGCGGTCTAAGTAGAATTATTTACAAAAACCATAAACCCACCCCTTATTTCACAGGATGAGTCTGATTTACTACTTCTTTAAAATAAGAATAATAATCTTTATTTTTTACATTATCTATTTCACTTGAGTCTCTATTTACACTCAAGTGGATAAAATAAGGAGTATTTTCTGCAACAATAACCGAAAAAATACATTTCATTTCACCTGCTGTATTATGAAAGATTGGAATATCTCCACCCTCATTATCAAATTCCTCATAGGAAAGTCCTGTTAAATTAGAATAATCATCTGTAAATTCCTGGATATTCCATCAAAAGAATCGTGTTTTTAATATGCAGAGTAAATATATTTAAATACGAGTTTCAAAAAAGAAAAACTACTCTATTATTAAACAAATTCGTTATACTGCAAACAATAAAGGAATATACTTAATTGCGAACTTAATAATAAAATTGAAAGAAGGGTATATTATGGGTTTTTTAGATAAAATCTTTGGTTCCTCAAATCAAAGTAATGGTGGGGATAATGAGCCTCCTTATTATTTTGAATTTACTTATGAATATGAAGGTAAGGGTTATGGTGATGAGGGTTGGCAAACCTATAGAATAAATGTTTCGGTCGAATTTACTTGGAATGAAGATTTTGGAATGTATGAAATTAACTCATATGCTAGTTCCCCTGATGGATTTACAGATGTGGAAATTCCTGATTATAACGAATTCGAAAACGATGTTAATTGGTCTCTTCTTGATAAGGGGATTAATCCTGCTTATATTCCAGATATTGATAAGTGGAACTTTTCCTAATTAATTTGTAAGTGAATAACCACCATTAGCCACTTTTATTGCTGCGATTGTCATTTTACATGAACCAATATTCCTTATTAACGGACAGATTATCCCCATGTTTTATAACCGATTCATGAAAAAACATAAGTATGTTGGTAAGTCTTTCCCAAGTTTTGTGGGCTTAACAGATTTATTCAAGGCGGAAGGTCACTCCGTCTTTTTTGATTGCTTTCAGGTCCTTAGCATAAGGTGCCAGAAAGAACAAAATGATGCTTCACTTCTACATGTACACCAACATGTAATGAAAATTGATTTAATTTTATAGGCTAGAAGACTCTCTAATAAATGTTCACAAGGAGGGTCTTTTTGTTTTGCATACATCCACCAGATGGAAAACGGAGAACCGACTTTCCAGCTAGACCCTCACAAATTTGTCTGCTGCTACGATTACTATAATGTGGAGTTTTAGTTTAACTCGATTCCAAGACGATCGAATATGAAGTTAACTATATAAATTACTGATACTGGTGACCGAGAACACAAATTGATAGAAAAAGTGAGGAATCATGGTGACAAATGAGAATGAATTAATTAGTAAATCCTATTTTCATAAGATAATAGATGGAAACAAACAAAAGCACCCGATAGAGATTTTGGGTGAGATGTACATGGATGAGATGCAGAAAGATAAGATTGATTTATCCTCTATCCGATATGCGCAAGGGGAGGTTTATTTCATAAATAATGATTATGAAGCGGCGATTTTCAAATGGGAAAATGTCTCCGATGATCTGTTGATTCCCTGGACATATAAAAATATCGCTGATGCCCATTTTGAAATGGATTTGTTTGACGATGCGGAAGAATTCTACAATCGTGTTGAATCTAGTTCGGTTGTGTTAGAAACTGAAGTCCTCCTGCAACTGTTTTCGTTATACATAAAACAAGACAAACTCGAAAAAGCTGTCGATTCTATTAAAAGTGCCGTTCGTTTAAATCCTGATTATTCCACTGTCACAGAGATAGCACGTTCCTGTTTTGAGAGTTATAAGGACTGGGACAACGCGATTGAACTGGCAGTAAATGAGGCGATTCGAACAGGGTCACTTGATTGGTTTGTAGTGTTAGAAGACTACGCTGAGCAAGGCTTTACTAATAATATAAAACCAAAAGATTTACATCAAGTATTGGTGACTTTATTACATTTAGATACATTTCGGTTTGAAGGCCTCGTTGCAGTATTGTGGAGCAGTTATAAACAAAGTGACTTTTATTTCCTATGGCTTAATGAGATCAACCAACTTCTTCAGAATAATAATGTAGAAGATTCCTATACTTGGAAGAAACTTCCGAACATCTTTCAAGATACGTATTTGGAATTAATTAGCGGAGAGTTTTTAATAAAAGACTTTTCGAAGCTAATAGAAAGTCATCTAACGAATTGGCTTAAACTATCCTCTGCTTCAGAGACGCTATGTTCATCATCTGCCATCCTTGCATGGGATGAGATTTTTCCGTCCCATCTTGATGTTTCATTGGTTGATCAAGCAGAAACTAAGCTTGTGAATGGTCAGAGTCAAACTAGCAGACAAGATGGAATGGATCTCTATGAATCTATTTTGAATTGGGCTGAGAAACAAGGTTTATTAGATGAATTGTCTATCTATATGAAGCCCTTAATAGAAGAGTACAACATCGAAGTGGCAAGCCCTCTCAAAATCCGAAATCTGATAAAAGATGTAATCGAATTTCTGATTGCGAAGCGGGTGGAAATGGAAGATAGCATTATCGAAACTATTAATTGGAACGAAGAACTACTGGCAAGACTCAATGGGCTAAAAAATCAGTTGAGCGATAAGGAACAGGAAGAAGCGAGAGTTATTAAAGATTCATTCTGTGACATAAAAGAGACGTTTAGACAGCGGATGATGCTAAAGATCCCAGAACTCATTCGGAATTGTTCGGACATCGTTCAGGAAGACAGTGATTTTGGCAAACTTCATGTAAAGCTTAATGAAGAAATGAATACGCGCATTGCGGATTATCTGGAGAACACTGCATCAACTGATTTTAAGCGTGCAGTTGGAGAATGGATTGTGGAATGCGAGGGAGAATTTAACGAAAGCCAAAGCTACTTAAACGAAATGAGTGAAACCTTTAATAACCAGTATGGGGAAGAGAAGCTTGTGCTCGCTTGTGATTTCAAAGTGTTGGATGATTGGAGTAGAGATATCGATCGTATCTCAAGGGGAATGACGCATGTTGAAAAAGCAAACATCCTACTGCGTAACAATCCATCACAGTTGGTGTTGAAAAGTGCTGGAAAACTGTTCGGTTCGATATCGAAAAATAAAGATATTATTGTAAATAAATATAAAAACTACATTGAAAGTGAAGATTATAGTCAAATAACAGAGGACATCATGCATCCGTTCCTACAGCAGTTAGAGTTATTTGAAGGGGCGCTCGAATGGGATGTGAAAAAGTTTTTCACAAGTCCGTTAGATGAACTAAATGATGTTACTGTGGAAACAGAGGGTGATATTGCAAAGCATAAAGATGCTCTAGCTGCGATGCGAGAAAACCCGGAAATATATAATGATCCGTTAACATTGTTTAAATTAAAGCTTGTTCAGTATGAGTTGACGAACGAGTTGATGGTTAAGGAATAGAGGGTCAGGCACCACAAACAGACAATTGTCATATGTGGTGCCTGACTCTATTTGTTATATTCATCCAAAAACCAATAATCATCTCACAGAATTGATGATCTTTATTAAGCCGTCTCCTCTACAATCGGTAGATCATGTTTGACGATTGCCTTTTTCTCCCAAGCCTTGCTCTTCCAACGGAAATAGACAAATAATCCCCGGGCCCACTCATCTGCAATAAAGGCAATCCAAATACCGATCAATCCATACCCTAAATGGATTCCCAGTAAATAATATAGGGGGACACTAAATAACCACATAACCGCGATAGATTCGATCATAACGAATTTTGCATCCCCTGCTCCGTTCAAAATACCTCCGTAGACAAGGTTTAAACATCTTCCAGGTTCCAGTAAGAAACCAAGAAACAGCAGCAGAATACCCATTGAAATGATTTCAGGGTCGTTTGTAAATAGATTGAGTAATGGTTTACTGAATGTTGTAACAATAACAGTGATTCCTACGGCAACGATGATACTCCACCGTCCGCTGCGCAACCCCTGTTTATATGCCTCATCCATCTCCCCTGCACCAATTAAGTGGCCGATGACAATTTGTGATCCGCGCCCTAACGAGATTCCTAATATCATAACCAAAAATAAGATGTTTAACGTATAAATTCTCGTTGCCAGCATCTGTGTACCTAAAAGTGTAATAAATCCAGTTGTAAGAATCTGACTAAAGGAATAGGAAATCATCGAAATGGATGACGGAATGCCGATTCGTAATATTTTCATTATCCGTTCTTTTTGCCAGTTGATAAATTCAGTCCATCCAATTTTTAAATTCACTCTCTTATTTAGCACTATTGCATAAGCAATCATCGCTAAAAATTGGCTGACTGCTGTAGAAATTGCCACTCCTGGAACTCCCCACTGTGGAAATCCTAACGCACCGTAGATAAATAAATAGTTACCTGTTATGTTTAAAACGTTCATTCCCAAGGTTACCAGCATGGTTTCCTTCGTGTAACCGTGTGTTTGTATGATTGCTGCCATGGTCACACTGACTGCCTGAAACACAAGTGCCCCCCCAACGATTAACAAGAACGTATTTGCCTGCTCAAATAGTTCCGGTTCCAGGGAAAAGAAACCTAATAATTGTCTGCTGAAGATCATGATGGTTGATGCAATGATTATGCCAAAGATCAGATTAAGAAAAATAGCGTTCCCTGTAAGGAATTTGATATCATCGTATTTTTTAGCTCCAAGATATTGTGCGATCACAACCGATGCTCCAGTCGAAATAAATTGAAACAGGAAAAACATAAACATGATTAGCTGATTGGCTACCCCTACCGATGCTACAGCTTCATCAGAAACTTGACTTAACATGAATGTATCGGCTGTTCGCAATGACATATGCAAAAGTGACTCGATAAAAATCGGCCAGGTAATGGCGATGATTGATAACTTTTTAATATCTGGATTGTTCATCTTAATCTCCTATTCTTGATTGTCATAAAGAAGGAGTGACCTCATGATACAAAGACCACTCTCCAAAACAATAAATTTATTTAAAAAACGCAGGATTAAACTTGTCAGATTTATTTCGTCTAACGAAATAATAGATTCTTTTATATTACTACACTAGTTAAAAGAAAAGAAGAAGTTTTTGAGGAAGAAATTGTGTCCAATAGCGTACAATTCTTAATGAAAAAAGTTTGGTTAAATAACGCATAAACAACACGGAATGAATTTTTAGGAGAAGGGTGGTGACTGATTTATTTGTTTAATATAGTAGAAAAGAAATTCGTAAACCTTTGGAAAAGGAGTTACGATAATACTTAGAGAACTTACTAATAATAGACCGACTGTGGTTAGATATATAGAATTCAGAAAAAAGTCGAGAAGTACAAAGGAGCAAACTAATGACTTATGAAGAAATCATGCAAAAGCTTGAAGATTTAGGGTCTGAACAAACAAAAGAAAATTTATCAAAATCACGGGGTAAAGGAACCTTTTTTTGGAGTGAAAATTGGTGATCTAAAAAAGCTTGTTAAATATGTAAAAAAGGATCATGAATAAGTTATCAAGTAAGCTTAACAGGTGCTATCATGCAACTAACAAAAATAGCAAAGAACTATAGATTTGAGGCGGAAAACGATGTCTACCCAAAAACGAATTAGAGATTATGGAGTTAAGATTGGAAAATTAGTAACGGGATACTACAATTCAATTACCGATGTTGAAGGAGTAACTGTTGGTCATGTAACTCTTAGCGATAATGATACTCAAACAGGTGTTACAGCTATTTTACCTCATCAAGGAAATATTTTTAGGGAAAAGTTAATTGCCTCGAGCCACATCATTAATGGGTTTGGTAAAACAATGGGGACAATCCAAATTAATGAGTTAGGTACATTAGAATCTCCAATTATTTTAACGAATACATTAAGTATTGGAACAGCCGCAGATGCATTGATCGGATATATGCTAGAACATAACCCTGAAATTGGAAGAACAACAGGAACGATTAATCCAGTAGTATGTGAATGTAATGACATGCTACTAAATGATGTTCGAGCCAGGAACATTAGGAAGGAACATGTTATTAAAGCATTGGAAAATACTTCAGAAGAGGCAAAAGAAGGCTCTGTTGGAGCAGGTACTGGAATGCTTTGTTATTCATTAAAAGGTGGTATTGGTACTTCCTCAAGGCTAATGAAAATGGAGCATGGGACATACACAATGGGTGTTTTGGTATTATCTAATTTTGGTATATTAAGTGACTTAAAGGTAAACGGAAAGGCTGTTGGGGAAGAATTAAAGGATGCCATCCTTCAATCGCGTGAAGAAAAAGATAAAGGTTCAGTAATTGTAATAGTTGCTACAGACCTCCCTGTATCTGAAAGGCAATTAAACAGAATACTAAAAAGATCAGTAACAGGGCTATCTCGTACTGGTTCTATTATCACAAATGGGAGTGGGGAAGTAGTAATTGGTTTTTCCACAGCTACTAAAATCCCTCATGACAAAACATCGAGTTGTATTTCGGTTCCAATGATTCATGACGAAGATATTGATTTAGCCTTCCGAGCAATTGGTGAAGCTACTGAAGAGGCTATTTTGAACTCATTAGTGACGGCAACACATGTTGTTGGAAGAGACGGGAATGAGAGACCCGCTTTCAAGGATTTATTAAAAGAATATAATATTGAGTTGACTTAGTAACTTTGGAAATTGGCGCCAGTAGATTATTTGTGTGGGAAAACTACTATAATATAGTGAATCTAAGTCCAACCGGAACGAGGTATCTGTAATGAAGTATGGTCATAAAGATTTCACTTAAAGAGTGTACAAGCCAAAGGGCTAAGGGGGACAAGGAGCCTGTCCCCCTGTCCCGTTTTCTATTTCAAAAAAACTGACTTTTTCTTCGTATTGGGTAATAGTATCTTTTTCTTTCGGAGATGATATCATTGCGAGGTGATTATATGGTAATCGTACACTCAGGGGATAAATTAAAGAGTATTTTAGAAGAAAAGGGTATAGAAAAGCTAAAATACCAATTATATAATTTGTCGGAAAACGAGGACACGATAGATAGCTTAAACAACCAGAAGCTGTATTTTATAGTAAGAAATGAACCAACAACTGTTGTGGAATGTAAACTTTTCAAAACAGCGAAAGAAGTAGACGAGTCTAGAAATAAACCACTAAAGAACTACGAAGCGGTTCAACAATATGAGATGTTAAAAGGAGTGGGAATTAATAAATACAATAGTTTTTATGAAGAACTTAATTTAGCAGAATTCTACAGCAATCGTTTAAATGGTAAACCGGTTAAGAAAGAAGATATAGATGAACAAGCTTTCTACTTAATGGTTTCTGATGACATTTTAAAAGTGAAAATGGAAATATAAAAATTTAGATATCATTTAAATTAAGGTGTCAGGCACTACAAAAGGACATTTGTCTACTTGGCACATTAATGTCGACAGTGAAAAGATAAACTAACCTTTTTGTCCTTTTATGGTACCAGGTACAGTTTTCTTCGGATAAAGATGGACAAGTAAGACATCCAATGGTTGGCTACTGTATTATCAGAGTATATATTTAAAGAGTTGAGTTAGATGTGATTCATCCTGATCTTGAGGATAAAATACAATTATTCATTCGGCAAAAAAGCTTGAAGGAGTAAGTTCTATAACTTTAGACAGCGAACTCCTGGAAATAGGTATTTTTACTGATATCGTAAAAAAGAAGGCCGAGGACATAGCTACAGCATATGTTCGAATGTACCTAAATCAAGAGGGGACCTAAAAATGAGCCAATTAGAAATAAACTATCAATTTTAAAGAGTTCTTTTAGTATGTATTAGAAAAGGTGAAAAATCACACTTTCTTATTTTAGTAATCAATAGGTATGATCTGCGAGGCATCTAATAGAGGTGCCTTTTTGCATTTGCAGAATACTCTTCATATTACGTAGAACACATTACCGCAAGATTTGGAAAGTCTTTTTAAACGTATGATGTTATCTTTTTATCAGCAATAAAATTTATAAAATAGACTGGAGGACTGGGCTATAAAAGACAAACAGATAGTAATAACCTATTCTATTTGGTGTTTTTTAATGGGTACGTATATGTGATAGGTTGAATCAAGGTTGTGAAGATTCTCAAAGACTTGAATAAGTTCAATATCTGAATTATCCGTATCTTCTCTTGAAATTTTTAGGAATCTAGCAAAGTCTGTCATAAAGACATCTCCTATGTCGATGAGATCACCAAAATATTTGAACTTAGCGCAAAAAAATTGCGGAACATCAAAGGTGAAATAATAGGGTTTTTCAATCTGTATATCATGTGGAATCCCGAACAAAACTTTGAATTGAGTTGAATTAGGTTGACAGTTTGAATAGATGACATAACAGGATCCATTAATTGTCTTGTCTATGTTGTTTAAAAGCATTTTAGAATGAGCCTGAATTTTTGCCTTATAATCTTCAGTTGCTATATCAACTTCAAATGCGATTCCGCATATTCGAACAGCTTTGAATTCTTCAAGAGTAAAATCGGTGACAATATCACCATTGATGTTTTTTATCATTCTTTGAACCACTGATGGAATTGGCAATTGAGGTATCGTTTCATTTTTTCCCCTGAGTAAGCTTGGTGTGATCCCGTATTCGCGTTTAAAAGCACGGGTGAAGGATGATGGAGTTCCAAAATTAAGTTGATATGCAATATCTGTTAAGGATCGGTTTTCATTTTGAATTAATTCTACTGATGCATTTAATCTTCTTGATAGTAAGTATTGGTTTAATGAACAACCCATCATCGCGGAAAAAAGTCTATGAAAATAGTATTTAGAGAGGTTGAACCGATTTGCAACAGAATCCAATGATAGTGATTCCTCTATATTATTCTCAATATAGACTAAAGATTTTTCAATTACTTTAAAATGTTCCATCGTATCACCTTATCCCAAGTATTTTTCTGGAAATTTCCTAATTAGTTTAACAAATGAATGTTAAGGAGTAATGATCTTTTTGTAAAAAGGAGGTAAAGAAATGAACAATAATTACAAAAAAAAGAAACATAAATACAAAGTTACAAGTATGGACCTAATCCGTTGCTTAGGCATATTTGCAATAATGGCAGGGATTCTGTACATCGTCATTCAATTCATTCATCCTTCAGATAGCATAACATCAGTTAACACAAGCAAATGGGTTATGGTTGCGTGCTTGACCAGTGCTATGTCCCTCTTCAGCTTGATAGGAATTATAGGAATCTATCTTAAACAAGTGGAAGAGACCGGTTGGCTTGGTCTAATCGGATTTTTAATCTTTAGTCTTTTTTGGTTAGTTTCAATGATTTTTAGTTTCATTGAAGCATTTGTTTTGCCGTTACTCACAAATGCTGCACCTCAATTTGTGGAGGGGATAGTAGGAATCTTTGGAGGAGGAGCTAGTGAGGTTAATATTGGGATTTTCACAGTGTTAGCGCCAATAGCCGGAGTGCTCTATATGCTTGGTGGCCTCTTACTTGGAATTGCGACAATACGTGCTAGAGTTTTTCCACGTTTGGTGGGCGTATTGCTTTCCTTCGCTTCTTTAGCGACTCTCGCTGCTGCAATCATTCCTCATCCGTTTGACCGGATTTTGGCGATGCCGATGGGAATAGCATTAATTTGGTTGGGATATTTTGTTTGGTCGGACACAAGAGAAGTATGGAAAGAACTGGACTTAGATCAAGCCAACGATTTTCCTCAGCATAATGAAATAGGGAAACCTAAGCATCAGAAAACCAAGGCGCCGACAAAAGCAGTATCGTCAAAGTGGCTCATCGTCGCACTGCTCGTGTTGAGCGCCGTTCCGATCGCCGCAGGGGCCTTCCGTCTGACCGAGCTGGCGGGCGGCGCGGAAATCACGCCGGACAACGCGCGGTTCTTTGCGTCGCCCCTGCCGGTGGTGTTGCATATCATTAGCGCTAGCGTATTTTCCATTCTGGGCGCGTTCCAGTTCTCAACTGGTTTCCGGAGACGCAGGCCCGGCTGGCATCGCGCGGCCGGGCGGCTCCTGGTTCTATGCGGACTATTGGCTGGGCTTTCAGGTCTGTGGTTGACCCTGTTCTATCCCCGCCCGGAAGGAACCGAACTGCTTTATGCATTGCGGCTCCTGTTTGGGTCCGCTATGGTTGTGTCCATCCTCCTCGGCTTTGCCAAGATCCTACGAGGGGACGTGATCCGGCATCGTGCATGGATGATTAGAGGCTATGCGATTGGGCTTGGTGCTGGTACCCAGGTTCTGACTCTTTTGGGGGGGACATTGGTCATTGGACCACCGAGCGAGTTCGGCGAAGCGCTATTAATGGGTGCGGGCTGGGTAATCAATTTGACCGTGGCCGAATGGGCTATCCGCAAGCGGCATAATGATGTGTCCATCGATTCATTATCTAACAATCAACTAAACCGCACGATAGTCTAAGAACATTTATTGAAGAGTGAAACGTTGGTCTATTTATTCGTAATACGCAATATTTGTATCATATTAATAAATATAACATATTAGAGGTGATCAGAATGAAAGCAATTGTGTACACAAAGTACGGTCCCCCCGAAGTCCTTCAACTGAAAGAGGTAGAAAAACCTATTCCTAAGGAAAATGAAATATTGGTAAAAGTAAAAGCAACAACTGTAACAGTAGCAGATATTCGTGCACGGAGTCTTACAGTTCCTCTCCCAGTGTGGCTGCTCGCCCGAATAGCATTGGGTTTTAGACAACCAAAAAAAGATATATTGGGGATGGAGTTAGCTGGAGAAGTTGAGTCAGTAGGAAAAGATGCCAAGCGATTCAAAGAAGGTGACCAAATTTTTGCAGCTTCCCTAGTGGGTTTTGGTGCTTATGCCGAGTATAAGTGCCTACCTGAAGACGGACCAGTATCTATTAAACCCAACAATTTATCTTTTGAGGAAGCCGCAGCTATTCCAATAGGGGCGCGCACAGCATTATTTCATCTTAGAAAAGCCAACATTCAGAATGGTCAAAAGGTTCTTGTCTATGGCGCTTTAGGAAGTGTGGGTAGCTATGCAGTACAAATTGCCAAATATCTTGGAGCAATAGTTACAGGAGTATGCAGTACCACGAATTTAGAAATGGTAAAATCTCTAGGAGCCGATAAGGTAATTGATTACACTACCGAAGATTTCTCTAGTAAAGGTGAGACTTACGACGTTATCTTTGAAGCGGTAGACAAGAGTTCGTTTGCTGCTTGTATGAAATCGCTAAAAAAGGACGGAACCTATATAAATGTCACAGTACCGTTACCAGGTGTTAGAATGCTATGGACTAAATTGACAAGCAGCAGGAAATTAATTTTGGGTCAAAATTCACCTGAAACCTCCGAAGCCCTAGACTTCCTCAAAGAACTTGTTGAGGCAGGAAAATTAAAAGTGGTCATTGATAGATACTATGAGTTTCAAGAAATAGTTGAAGCACATAGATATGTCGAGAAAGGACACAAGAAGGGAAATGTCGTCATAAATGTGGAACATAACAACAAATCCTAATAAATGAATTACTGAAAGAAATATGTGTGAAAATGCATCGGGTTTGTGTTGGCTTTTGGGGAAAGTATGTAGCTTTTTTATTATGTTTTTCAAAACTTAGGGAGATGACCGGAAGAAAAGCTAATCAGTAGTAAGAAAAAGAAATTGGGGAAAAATGATGACAAGATAACCTAAATGGAGGTGATAAAATGAGTCTAACTCCTGAACAAAAAAACCATGTGGGGAAAGAATTATTAGACAACTTCAAGCTTTCTGGATTAACACCAGAAGTTATTCAAGCTGACCTAGCTTTCAGTCATGAGCAGTTTGAAGAGACGATAAAACTTGGTCCTACCTCTGATGAAGCTGCAGTAGCGACTTTGCGTAATTATTTGGAGGAGAAGCTTAAAGAACAGGGAAAGGAACCTTCTTCTTATCCTGAATAAAACCCACATTATTAGACATTCTAAGTTATGTAGGAAGGAAAAAAAGAAATAAATGAGGTGTCAGTGAGAGACAACTTGGATGAACTTTAACCAAAAAAGTTAAGGTAGGAATCACAATCTTCATGCAAATGAGGTGTTGGTGATCGACAAACAAGTGAATGTAGATAACCATTAGCAAATTCCTTAAATGAGGTGTTAGCAATGGATAATGCTACAGAATGTTTTTAAGAAACTCACCAAAAGTATTTCATCCTTCCTTCACTGGACAGGGGCCAAAACGCGCCCTTGTCCTTTTTTTAGTTGATGGAATTTTCAAAGGGAGAGCAAGGTAGTTGGAAGGGAATGGGGGGAGAGACAGTTTGGCTCTAGTCTGTTCTATAAAGCAACTTTAAAAAGGACAAGCATAAGATAACGGACAGCTTCTTTCTAGGTTTTAAATCCGGTTTATGAAAAAAATAGGATGATGTGGTGCCAAGTTGATGGGGTCTGACCATCCTCATGGACAGGCAAAGGGCTAAGCGGGACAAGGAGCCTGTCCCCCTGTCCCAATCAGTTTATCCAAAGATATATTTATTTAAAAATTCATTGCGGAATTTCCCTTCAGGGTCATGCTTCTGCACTAAATTCTTGAATTCAGGCAATTTCTCATAAAATGATTGCACCCTCTTTGGGTCCATCGTAAATAATTTTCCCCAGTGTGGTCTGGCATGGAAGGCTTCAAGCGCTGTCTCTATTTTTGGCAACACTTGCTTTACTCCTTCCCAATCATCCTTCCAAGTAAAGTGTATTGCTATCGATTCCTGTTTATAGTTCATACTCATCCATAGATCATCAGCGGCGATACTACGAATCTCAGACACTAGTAACAATGGTGCGATTTCCTTACCTAATGGACTCAATGCCTCAACTGCATTACCGATATATTTCCGAGGGATAATATATTCACTCTGTAACTCTTCCCCACTGCTCGGTGTGAAGTTTATGCGAAAATGTGCTAATCGATCATGCCAAGGTCCAGGAATACCTAATTGATCCGTACAGGAATCCGGTTCGAGACCAGCAAGAGGGTGTAATTTTTCTGTTGCCAATTGGGCACCGTAAAATTGGGATGTTAATTTAACTGTGTCCTTGTTCGTAATAGCACGCTTCAGCCAGACTTGTCTAAAACACTCACTCTTCCAATCGGTAAATAAACTGACACTATAACCGCTTGAAAAAATCGCTTCATTATTTTCGTTGAAATTATGGAAGGATAAGTTTTCATAAACGTCTTGTCTTACCTGAAAATATGGGATTAGATCTAGTGTAAGCTTTGTAATAATTCCCGCTGCACCAAGACTAACGGCTAATGCTTTTATTTCTTCTTCATTTTCTTCACGTGAGATGGAAACTATCTCACCATGCCCATTAACGAATTCTATTGCACTTACAATGGTAGCCAGGTTTCCATTTTTATCCCCCGATCCGTGTGTTGCCGTTGCACAAGCTCCTGCAACAGAAATGTGCGGAAGTGATGCAAGGTTATGGAGTGCCAGACCAGTTCCATCAAGGTATTGACAAACCTCACTGTACTTCATCCCTGCTTCAATGGTAATTTTGCGATGCTTGCTGTCAAAAGATACCACTTTATTCAGTTTCTCAAGGGAGACCATATTCTCTGTTGAGTCAGCAATATCGTTAAATGAGTGACGAGAGCCGACTACTTTTAAGTGGTTACATTTTTTCACAAGCTGCTGCACTTCGGCAACTGTTTCAGGTGTATGCCAATTCGTGGCACTGTATATATAATTGCCTGCCCAATTTCGTTGTTTTGTCATCTTAAATTCTCCTCTACTAAACCATTATAGGACTCCTGATAACTTGACCGTATGAGTTCATTTTAACAGAGATTGAAAAGCTTATTAACTAAATTAAGCAATGATGCTAATTGATGGGGTCAGACTTTTCTCATGGACAAGTGTCTATTAGGAGGGTCAGTCCCCTTTTTTACAGTTTCTACCTTCATTAGGCTGACGATATCCTCATCTCCACCCAATTGCACCCGACATAGACACCTAATAGCTACCCGTGAAACGATTATACAATTGAAAGACACATGAAGGAGGATGAAACAAATGGAACGTTGTACAATCACGGTTCATCAAGTAGCAGAATACTTAGGAGTACACACAGATACGATTTATGATTTAGTTCGAGAGGGGAGCTTTCCACACATCCGATTCGGACGAAAAATTCTTTTCTCCATGGAAGCTATTGATGGATGGATTCGTGAAAAAGCAAGTGCATCGGTAATTAGAGAGGATGGGGAGTGAAGTGTGGAGTTAGATTTTTAAAGGAATTTGGTAGATTCCAAAATTTTAAAAAGAATGAGAAGAGGGAAAAATATGAAGGAGCCTAACGTGATCGTAGATAGCAATAGCTTGGTGAACGAGGGAAGTGATTCACAGGTGGAGGCAAAAGAACCAACGCAGGTATCGAATGAGAATGCAACCGGGGTGCTAAACCTGGAATCGATGGAGATGGCATTGGTAAAACGAGTCATTGATGCGGACACGATTGAAGTGTATTTGAACGGAAATACAGTTGATGTGCGGCTGCTATTAATCGATGCGCCCGAGACCACCCACCCCGATATTCCAGACGAGCCCTTCGGTGATAAAGCGGTCGCTAGGGTGAGAGAGGTACTGACAGGAAAACACGTGCAGTTGGAATACGACGGCCCGCGTTATGATGACTATGGTAGATTGCTAGCTTACGTGTGGGTCGACGGGATGATGATAAATGAGCTATTACTGGAAGAAGGATTAGCCCATGTTGCTTATATCTATCATCCACCTTATAAATATTATCAAAGGTATGTGAGTGCACAAATGAGGGCGAGGGATAGTTGGAAGGGGATGTGGGGGAGAGAGAGGTTGAGCTCTGGTATGTTCTAAAAAGTATCTTAGAAAAGGGTGAGGATAGATAGACTACTAGTCTCTTACTGAAAGGAATGAACATGAATTCATTTAAGTCGAAGGTCCCGGCTGCATTATATGCAACGAGGGCAGCCAGTTTTTGGGGCGTTTCCTTTGTGACGATGAAAGCCGTGCTTGGAAAGCTTGATCCTTATACTCTAATTGTTCTTCGGAATTGGATCGTTAATAAAAGTAAACAACCAATTATTGTGCCTATGTTTTTAGAAATCTTTTAAGTCTTAACTCGATTTTTAACCTTTTGTTTTAAGAATGCTATTGCTATAACTGACCTAGAAAAGTTCCACAGCAATTCGATATCAGGTTTCTCATGTAGAAAAATAAAAGAACGCTCAATATTCCAATCATCAATTTTACTATAAATATATTCTTTTTTATCTTTCAATCCAGGTCCTTTAATTGGAAGATTAATATTGATGTTACCTGTATGCTCTTGTATAAAATCATGCAAAGGTATCTTTAATGAATGTGTATGGTTTTTTGGCATGAATATTTCTCCACTTTTAGAAGAACTTCCTATATCTACTGATAAATAAACTGGGTCTTTCCCTTCTGGATAATTATTTTTCCCATTATTGCCGGATGTTCCGAAATAGATTGTTCCTTCATAGGTGTATTCTGTACCGACAATAGAAAATCGTCTTTGATTACCAATCCAATTACCTGAATTCCTAATGGATTCTTCTACTTTGTCGTTAAAAACTATGTGATAATCATCAAAACGTTGTATCGGGATATAACTAGAAAAAAACCACTCTTGTAATTTTTGTGCGGAATGGTAAATTAATTCTGCATAATCTAGGGGTATTTGTGTTTTAGGAGGAGCTACCCCGACTTTTTTTGTTGATAATTTTTTATTAATATGAATATGTTCATATTTAGGAAACAATAAAGAATTTGTCTCTCTTAAATAATTAATAAGATATTCTGGACTATATTCACGCCATTCTATACCATAGTGATTAAATGCTGTGTGTAATACTGGGTGAACCTTTCTACCTATTAGTATTGTTCTTGGAATTTTCTGACCTTCTCGAATCATTGCTCCAGCATACCAAATTAATTGACCAATATGCTCGTATGTTATTTCTGTATTTTTAAGTTCTACAAGAACTTCTTTACCGTTAGTATCCTTTAGTAATAAATCTATTCTTCTACCATATAAAACTTCTTCTTTTTTAATAAATTGTAATCCATCTTCAATTATCTCTGGATGAACAACGAGTATGTCTTGTATATCTTTTTCTGAAAACCCCTCTTTACTTCTAGTCATATAAGTTTCTCCTTTTCTTCTTTATGCTAAATTATTACTTAATAGAAATCTTCTGCAATATACTAGGGAAATCCTGTTATTCTTTAAAAATAAAAAAACATACCCACTGACAACCATACCTCATCATATTAACGTCGATTAAGGTGCTCCAACCTTAGAGTTCAAATATTAAACTCCAAGAAAATTTGGCTTAAATTAAAGGTAACCTTTTAATTGGTTAAAAAAGGGAATTAGACTGTGATGTCGAAATTACTTGAATAGGGGGAGAAAGAAGTTCTAAAAGGAGGGAGTGCATTATGGTTAAATTAAAAGTTGAAATTAAGAATTGTTATGGTATCAGTAGCTTAGAAAATGAGTTTGATTTCACTAAAGGTAAATCCACACAAGTTATCTATGCTCCAAATGGGGTGATGAAAACATCTTTTGCGAATGTATTTGATGATTATAGTAATAGTGTGGAATCTTCAGACCTTATTTATCCTAATAAAAAGTCTATAAGAAAAATAATAACTGATGATGGAAGTGAAATTCCTACAGAATCAGTATTTGTTATTAGACCCTACGAAAAGTCGTATAAGTCAGACAGAATTTCCACATTATTAGTAAGTGATGATTTAAGAAAACAATATGAAAAAGTTCATGAAAAGATTGCAATAGAAAAGGAGAATTTGATTGAGATTTTAAAGATACCATCAGGGTTGAATAAGGATATCGAAGAAGAACTAAGTAGTTCTTTTGGTCAAGAAAAGAATAATTTACTTCAACTTTTATGTGAGCTTGAAGACAAAATAGATAAAGAAAGTGATTTTGAGTATTCCCATATTATTTTTAATAAAATATTCAACGAAAAGGTAGTTTCCTTTCTTGAAACAGGAGATTTTAAAAGGGAAATAAAAGAGTACATAGAAAAGTATGATGAACTAATTAGTAACTCAGCAATTCTAAAAAAGGACTTTAATCATTTTCATGCCACCACTGTTCAAAAGAATCTTAATAGTAATGGCTTTTTTAAAGCTGAACATTCCATAAATTTAAATATAGATGGTCAGAAAAAAGAGATATCTGATCCAAAGGAATTTTTAAAGTTAATTATGTCCGCAAAAGAAGAAATTTTACAGGATAAAACACTACAAGGCATTTTTGAAAAGATTGATAAGAAAATTTCAAATAACCAACTGAGGGAATTCAGAGAGTATTTATTCGAGAATCAGGATGTTTTAACTGAATTAGCTGATTTAGAAGGGTTCAAGCAGAGGCTATGGATATCGTATTTAAGGAATAATATAGAGGAGTACCAAAACCTTGTTGCTGAATATAAAAAAGGACAAACAAAAATCAAAGAAATTATTGATAAGGCTAGAAATCAACAAACTGACTGGGAAAATGTAATTGAAATATTTAACAGAAGATTTTATGTTCCATATAAAATTGGAATAAAAAATAAAGCAGATACAGTTCTTAATGATGCAGCACCTAATATTGAGTATTTTTTTGAGGAAAGACCTGAAAATGTGGATGAGGACTTACTTTTAAGGGTTTTAAGCCAAGGGGAAAGAAGAACTCTATATTTGTTAAATATTATTTTTGAAATAGAGTCTAGGAAGAAACAAGGCTTAGAGACCTTTTTTATAATTGATGATATAGCAGACTCTTTTGATTATAAGAATAAGTATGCAATCATTGAATATTTGAAGGATGTATCTCTGCATGATAATTTTTACTCTATTATATTGACTCATAACTTTGATTTTTTTAGGACAGTTCAGGAAAGAATTAGTGGCAATAGTAAATATGAAGGTTCATATATGGCATTGAAAGAAGATGACCATATAAAATTAGAAAGTTTAAGTTATAAATATATAAGTAATCCACTAAAAAATTGGAAAAGTAATTTGAATGATAATACAAAACTAATTGCTTCAGTAACTTTTGCTAGAAATATTGCCGAATATATAGGAGACAAAGACAACTTCAACAAATTAACATCGATTCTTCATATAAAAGAAACAACATTATCTTTAACAATTGGTGAACTGGAAGACATATACAAGTCCGTTTTTAGAGATTTAGATGAACTTGAATTATCAAATAAGGATAGAGCAATCTATGACGTAATTTTGGAAGTAGCTAATGATGTAGTAAATTCGCAAGCAGAGTCTATAGCAAACCTTGAAAATAAGGTGGTTATGTCTATAGCTATTAGACTTAATGCGGAAAAGTACATGATTTCAATAATTAATGATGATGAGTTTGTAACTAATCTAAAGAAGAACCAAACTGGGAAACTTTTTGGTAAATATAAAAACCTTTTTCCAGACGATTCTCAAAGTATAAAGGTGTTAGAAAGAGTAAATATCATGACACCTGAAAACATTCATCTTAATTCTTTTATGTTTGAGCCAATATTGGATATATCAGATTATCATCTAAAACAGCTTTATAATGATGTCTTACAACTTATTGCAATAGCAAAGGAACTCAGCAGTGCTGCAGCTGAAGTAGCATCAACACAGCTTGATTAAAAACATAATAGAAAATTAAACCTAATTTAATTACCTGATCAAAGGACTAGTGTTACAATTTATGTACAAAACTAAAAAGAGGAATGAATATAATGGAAAAAACACTTAATGCAGAAGAAATGCCATTACATAAAGTTTTTTCAGATGATTTTCTTTTTACTATACCATCAGTTCAGCGGCCATACTCTTGGACTCCTGAAGAGGCTGGTGAATTATTAGATGATCTATTTGACTATATAGAGCATCAATCTATTAAAGAAGCCAATATTGCGAAAGTTAAAGAGCCTTATTTTTTAGGTAGCATTGTGCTTGTAAAAAAAGCAGAAGCTTATTACGAAGTTCTTGATGGGCAACAACGATTGACAACTTTGACGATATTACTGGCCGTATTACGTGATTACTTAGGAGGAGAATACGCTAACAGTATTAAGAATATGTTAGCCAGACAAGGAAATTTTCTCCTTCAAACTAAGGATAGATATCGTATTGAGTTACGAAAGCGCGATCAATCTTTTTTTCAAAAGTATATTCAAGAAGATGGGGCTACTATTAAACTTAAACAAGATACAGAGGTTAAAACAGATAGCCAGAAATATATACGTGATAATGCTATTTATTTTATTGATCAGCTTAATGAAGCGGATTCCGATGTAGTTAAGACTTTACCTGGTATTATTTATGGGCTCTGTTATTTGGTTATAGTTTCCACACCTAGTTTTGACTCTGCCTTTCGAATTTTCACTGTTTTAAATGATAGAGGGTTGGATTTAATGCCTAGTGACATCATAAAGGCTCGTGCAATAGGCGACGTCTCTGATGAAGAGCAGAATGACTATACAGCAAAATGGGAAGAAGCGGAAGTAGCGCTTGGACGTGAACGATTTAATAAATTATTTGAGCATATTCGTATGATCATTCAGAAACGAAAGGGTAGCAGAAATATTAAAGATGAGTATAATTTAATATTTTCGCAATTGAATGGCAAGGAATTTATAGATGATTATTTAATTCCATATAGTGAAATTTATTTAAAATTAGTTGATTATCAAACATTTTACCAAAATGATCCTAAAATGATAAAAATGTTGAGTTTGATGAATCAGATTGATAATGCAGATTGGCTTACAGTAGCTATGTATTATACATACCATATCGGAGAACAATTTGAGGAGTTCCTACTTCGATTAGAGACATTTGCGGCAACAAGTATGATTTTACGTCGTAATTTTAACTGGCGTATGTCTAAATATTCACAGGTGTTAAAGGAAATGGAAATTGGTGTAGATGTTTTCTCTGAAAGGTCCACACTTGAGTTATCAAATGAGGAACGTATTGATGTAATTAGTCAACTTAATGGTGATGTATATATTAGTTTAAAAGACACTGCTAAAAGGTATATTCTTCTACGATTAGACTCTTTATTAACAAAAGGACAGCCATATTATAATCATTCTGTTATCACGGTAGAACATGTACTTCCGCAGAAACCAAATGAGGGTAGTGAGTGGTTAAAGGTTTTTGATAAAACTGAGGATTGTGTGCATAAGCTGGGTAACTTAGTGTTACTAACACGTCAAAAAAATTCCAAAGCTAAGAATTTTGACTTTGAAAAGAAAAAAGCATCGTATTTTCAGGCTTCTAGTGGTGTTACATCATTCGCATTAACATCACAGGTTATCCAAATGAATGAATGGACACCTGAAGTAGTTAAAAAACGGCAACACCAACTTCTACAATTACTTGTTGATACCTGGGGATTAGTTGAAAAAGTTTCACCATCTGTTTTAGCTGATGAGAATTATTATATAGAAACTATAACAGGATTGAAGGCAGTGGGTTACCCAACAGATTCTGGATTCCTAGTAGAAAAAGGTGGAATTGTTTCATCGGAATTTAGTAATTCAGTAAAAAGTGGCACAGTTAATTTAAGGGATGAATTGATTGATAAACAAATATTAGTTAGACATGGTGAATTTTTAACATTCACACAAGATTACGAATTTAGCAGTCCATCAGCTGCATCTAGCCTTGTATTTGGTAGAAGTTCAAATGGTCTTACATCGTGGAAACTTGCTAATGGGAAGACTTTGAAAGAAGTACAAGAAAAGTAGAATTGTCGAACACTGTTAATCCTCTGCCTCAAAGGTAGGGGGTTTTTTAATTTGGCTTTATACTGAATGTGGTTCCTGGCACCAATCCTTAGAAAGACCAGTGTGTTGATCCTCCTTCAGTGGTGTTTCTATTAAGAGAGCTAATTTAAAGGAAGGACAGGAATATTTACCTGTCCTTCCTTTAAATTAGCTCTAATCCAACCATTTCAATTTCCTCAAATGTATAAATAGTTTCTCTTTTAACTATCCAACTTAGTGTAGCCTATTCAGACGTTAGAATAGTTCCTTAAGGTTGTCTCAATATCACTATGACACAAACGGTTCACTTAGAAAATAAATTGATATCTTTTTGTATATCAATACTCTCGCATGAGTATGCCTATAACCGTGGATTGTATAAGAAGGTTCCAGACGCCCTGCGTGAACATGTGTCCACACAGGGCGTCTGAAACCTTCTTTGGGGAACTTGGCATGGAAAAATTAGTAAAAAGCCTTTTACAAAGTATATATATAAGTTAAAATTACAGAGGCTAGACTCTGTTTTTTTATGAGAAATATTAGGACTTGGAGGAAAGGTTAAATGACAAAAATCTTTATAAGTCACTCTACAAACGATGGTAATTTTGCAATAAGACTAATGGACTTCTTACAAACGCAATTCAACCTAACTAGAGAAAATTTTTTCTGACTTCGGACGAGCAACTTACATACAGAGAAAATTGGATCGAGCAAATTAGAAAAGGTATGGAAGAAGCAGACATAATTTTACCATTAATTACACCAAATTTTTTAGAGCCAATTTTGTTTGTGTGAATTAGGAGCTACATGGATCAATCAAAAAGCACTTGTCCCAGTTATTGTTCCGCCACTAGATTATCACGCTCTAGATAGCACACCTTACCGTTCTTGGAATCAAATCATAACCTTGGATGATGTGAAAGATTTACAACGAATAGCTGAAGCTATGATTGAAAAAGGTGTCGGGAAAGTACAAATGGTTAGGTTTAATACTAGAGCAGAGATATTTAATGAAGAGATCCTTATCCCATTTGTAAATGAAATGTCTGATAGAAAAGTTGTAACATTAGAGGAATTGAAAGCATTAGAAGAGGAGTTAGCAGAGTATAGAGAGGCTATTATGGATACAGAAAAAGACTTAGCTCATGCACAAAAGGAAATTGAAGCATTACGCCAAATGAAAGACACTGAAGAAATTCAGGTATGACTATGCTCAAATGGACGAATGGGAAACATTTATTGAATCAGTTAAAAGTGCAAGGGAACAACTAAAAAAATTATCACCATATGTAGTTACTATATTGTATCACTATCGAAAAAGTTCATCTATTGGTGGTTTCGTTGGTGAGCAAGAGGATTTTGCTAAATTACATGCTTTGCAAGATGAAGGGTTTATTTTATGGGATGAAGGATGGGAACCTGACTTTGAACACCTAGTTGTTAGTCGAGCAGATAAAGCATTGGATGAGTTGCAAGTTGTAATTTCTCACAGTACTGACAAATTCCCATTTCAAGAGAGGTTTGAAGAAGAATTTGAAGAAGTTCGTTTAAGTCTAGATTTTACACCATTTTGGGAAGAAGTTCTAGGGATGAGTATTCAACATTCAGTGAGATAATACATAAAAAACTCCGAGATAAAACGTTTTATTGTTGCAATATATAAGTCAACTTATATTGCGGAGTAGACACAATCAACGCTACAAATATCTTCAATTTTAAGTTCCTTTGTGGAAGAATTGTATATAACTAATGTAGTGGTTTATTTGAAATAGGGTTCAAACATAGAAACTCAATTCACCCCAAAATAACCGATCTTATCGTGAATTAATTGATGGGTCATTTTTCAAGACGATTTCGTCGGCTTAACACTAAAATGTGAATAGTAGACTTCTGTAATCACTTAATGAAAAATTAAGACTGACAGTCTATTTGTTCATTGGTGAAAGGCAATTAATAGGGGTGTTTAAAATAGTGTTTTATAAGGGTACGAGATTATGTAAAAAGTCCCGAAAAAATTGTATGATTATTATATATCTATTCCCTTGCGTCTTTTATTAATACAACGATAGAATTAGTATAATAATATTTATCGATTGTACTCAAAATAGCTTTACTATTAAGCAATTTATCTAAGGTGAACAAAGATAAGAGCTTGGGCTAATATATATTGTTAAGAAAAAATCTCCAATGGATCTATGACTGTAATTTTATTTAAGCCGTCATAGCGAAATCAACTTTATGGCCCGAAGCACAGTATAGACGCATTTAGCAATTGTAGCTAGTCTTAAGCCTTTGAACTCGTTTTAACTTTGAAGTTTTACATAGTTGCTGAGTTTGTTAGATGAAAGAACGCTAAAAAGCCACAGATGAAACAGAGAAGCGAGTTCCTATTGTGTGGTTGTGAGCAAAATCCAGCAGATAGAAAAGCATAGCTACGTAATACCACGCAAATACATTTGATAATAGAAGCTTTTATAATCTCCACGCATTTATAAACCTAACACCCTTGCTGGGTAAGGAGAAAAGGGAGGAGTATATATAATGAAAACAGTCAAATCAGCATGTCAATTACAACCAAAGGCACTTGAAATAAATGTAGGAGATCAGATTGAGAAACTGGATGAGATCATTCATGATACCAACGGGCATGAATATTTTAAGAAAACATTCATCACAGATGGGATGAAAAACCTTCTTTCCAAAGGTATTGCACGACTTGCCGGGAAGTCAAACGATACAGTTTTCCATCTTAAACAGGCTATGGGTGGAGGTAAGACGCACTTAATGGTTGGATTTGGACTCCTGGCAAAAGATTCAGCCCTTCGGGAGAGACAAATAGGCTCCCTGCCATATCAGTCGGATTTTGATTCGGCAAAGATAGCCGCTTTTAATGGGCGTAACAATCCGAACACTTATTTCTGGGGAGAAATTGCACGTCAACTAGGCAAAGAGAGTCTCTTCAAGGAATTTTGGGAATCGGGTGCAAAGGCTCCGGATGAAAAGTCATGGGTAGATCTTTTCGATGGCGAAGAGCCTATTCTAATCCTCTTGGATGAGCTGCCCCCATATTTCCATTATTACAGCACTCAGGTTTTAGGGCATGGAACGATTGCTGATGTGGTTACAAGAGCATTTTCCAATATGCTGACTGCAGCTCAAAAGAAGAAAAATGTTTGTATTGTGGTATCTGACCTTGATGCCGCCTACGATACTGGTGGGAAGTTAATCCAACGCGCTCTAGATGATGCTACACAGGAACTGGGACGTGCAGAAGTATCTATTACTCCTGTTAATCTGGAATCTAATGAAATATATGAAATTCTTCGCAAACGTCTCTTTCTTTCGTTGCCGGACAACAGTGAGATAGCAGAGATTGCCTCAATCTATGCGGCAAGGCTGGCAGAAGCAGCAAAGGCAAAGACGGTTGAAAGAAGTGCTGAGGCTTTGGCTAATGATATCGAATCAACATATCCCTTCCATCCAAGCTTTAAGAGTATTGTTGCCCTTTTTAAGGAAAACGAGAAGTTCAAACAAACGCGTGGTTTGATGGAATTGGTTTCACGTCTTTTGAGGTCCGTCTGGGAAAGCAGCGAGGACGTGTATCTGATTGGTGCTCAGCATTTTGATCTTTCCATTCACGATGTTCGTGATAAGCTGACTGAAATTTCAGAAATGAGGGATGTGATTGCAAGAGACCTCTGGGATTCCACTGATAGTGCCCATGCGCAGATTATAGATATTAACAGCGGGAATCATTATGCAAAACAAGTTGGGACCCTTTTGCTCACGACCAGTCTTTCAACTGCCGTCAATTCTGTAAAAGGGCTTACTGAAAGTGAAATGTTTGAATGCTTGATTGATCCTAATCACCAAGGAAGCGGTTATAGGACTGCATTCAGTGAGCTTCAAAAATCCGTCTGGTATATGCATCAGACCCAAGAAGGACGTAACTATTTCAGTCATCAGGAAAATTTAACGAAAAAGCTCCAGGGGTATGCGGATAAAGCTCCGCAAAACAAGGTTGATGAACTGATACGACTTAGCCTTAACGAGATGTATAAACCGGTAACCAAAGAAGCGTATGAAAAAGTGTTACCTTTGCCTGAAATGGATGATGCAGCGGCTGTTCTTAAAACAGGACGGGCACTTTTGATTATAAGTCCAGATGGAAAGACTCCTCCGGGCGTTGTTACTAATTTTTTCAAGGGACTGGTTAACAAAAATAATGTACTAGTATTGACTGGCGACAAGTCATCTATTGCCGGCATTGAAAAAGCCGCCCGCCATGTCTACGCAGTAACAAAAGCAGATAATGAAATTCCTGATTCACACCCGCAACGAAAAGAGCTTGATGAAAAGAAAGCTCAATATGAACAGGATTTCCATACCACCGTTCTTTCGATTTTCGATAAACTTTTCTTTCCGGGAAACAATCGGGGCGAAGATATGCTTCGACCGAAAGCACTCGATAGCACATATCCGTCAAATGAACCCTATAATGGTGAACGGCAGATTGTAAAAACTCTGACTTCAGATCCCATGAAATTATACACCGAGATCACTGAAAACTTTGATGCACTTCGCGCTAGAGCAGAATCGTTGCTATTCGGCTATCAGGATGAGGTACGCAAGACTGACTTGCTGGACAAAATCAAACAGAAGACTCAAATGCCGTGGCTTCCTAGCCGTGGATTTGATCAGCTGACCATTGAAGCCTACCAGCGTGGTGTATGGGAAGATTTGGGGAATGGCTACATTACGAAAAAGCCGAAACCAAAAACAACAGAGGTCATTTTTAGTGAAGACTCTTCTCCAGATGATTCTGGTACTGTACGTTTGAAAATTGATGTAGCGAATGCAGGCAAAAGTCCACGAATCCACTATGCAGAAGACGGTGATGTTTCTGAAACCAGTCCGGTACTTAGTGATAATACACTGGCAACCAAAGCGTTGCGTGTTCAGTTCATTGCCGTTGATCCAACTGGAAAAAACCTGACCGGTGCTCCCAAAACATGGAAGAACAATCTAACACTGCGCAATAGATTTAACGAAGATTCCCGAACAGTAGAGCTTTTTGTAGCACCGAAAGGTTCTATTAAGTACACTTTGGACGGGTCAGAAGCCCGGAACGGAATAGACTATACAGATCCCATTCAATTAGGGAATGAAGAAACAACAGTTTATGTATTTGCTGAGTGTGATGATCTTGAGGAAAAGCGGAACTTTACCTTTGCCAAGTCCGGATCCAAGGAAGTCCCTATTATTAAAGACGCACCAGCTATACTAGTAAGCCCATCCCCAAAGCGCTTAGATAGTTCCTCGAAAACGTATGAGGGTCTGAAGATGGCTAAGGAGAAAGGTATCGAATTTGAACAGGTGATGCTGATGTTGGGATCTTCACCAAAGACAATCAATCTTTCTCTTGGCGAAATTAAGATTAGTGCAGAGTTTATTGAAACAGAGCTGGCACACCTTCAAACCCTCCTAAGCCCGGATGCACCTGTGATTATGACATTTAAAAAAGTCTATACACTAACCGGCTATGATTTGGAGCAATTTTCCAAGCAGTTCGGTATTGAAATAGGCAATGGAGAGGTAGAACAAAAATGAGTATAACTAAAGATTTTGGAGCTCCAACAGAATTTGGCATGCATCATTTTTATGTGGAAATTCCCGCAACTCCGAGGGATGCTATTCGTATTTTTGAAGATTTCGGCTTTGACGGCGATGAAGCTCACCGTGAAACGATTGAATGCAGACTGGTTTTGGCTCGTGAACTTTGGACCAAAATCCGGGATGACATCAGACGAGACTTTAATGCACGCTTAAAAAATAAAAAGCAAAGTACCGGCAGTTGGAAAACAGGAAAAGTTAAGCTTGACCGCTTTTTGGGCAAAGAGTTGTGCGTCCTTGGCTGGGCGGCAGAGCACGCTTCACCCGAGGAGTGCCTTGTAATTTGCCAAAAGTGGATGGCATTGCGTCCTGAGGAGCGCTGGTGGCTTTACAGCAAAACAGCCTCGGAGGCTGGACAAGACAATCAGTCCTTGCGAGGTTGGCGTAAAGCACTCTACTGTGCTTTATCTGATGGTACTAATATTAGGTTGGGGCCTAAGAAAGAAGCCAAGACAAAAAAAAAGAGACAAGAACAAAAAGTGACTTTATTTGATTTCATAGAAAAGGGAGATATCTGATGGCACTAGTACCATTTGAATGGAAAGACAAACCGGCACTGATTGAACATCTTTTTCCAGTGCAGAAGATATCGGCTGAGAGTTATAAGGAGCAGATGGCAGGTTCAGGTAAAACTCTCACTGCACTTGGAAGTTATTGGAAAGGTAGAAAGCCACTTATTCTGAATAAGGCTTGCATACTAGGTTCATTGCTTCCTGCCTCTGAGGATCGGCTTAAGGATCTGGAAATTTTTGAACTTTTAATGGGGATGGACTTAGGGTCTATGAAAAAAAGACTTGAAGAAAAACTTCCTACGTCAAAAAGAAATACAATCGATCAATTATTAGTTCTTCCATATAATGAACAGGTAAAGAATGCTAAACGTCCTGAAGAAGTTGGTGAGCATCTTTTCCTACATGTTTGGGATCGAGTGAATAAACACCTTGGTACTTCAGCAACTTCCTTTCCTGATCTGATCAAACAAATGGGGATCGCTCGCTTTGGTCGGCGTCCAAAGTTTGCCGATGTTTTCTCTGGATCAGGGCAGATACCCTTTGAGGCGGCGCGATTGGGGTGTGATGTTTATGCTTCTGACCTAAACCCTATTGCTTGTATGCTAACCTGGAGTGGCCTCAACATTGTCGGTGCCTCCAATGAGAAACGTGCAGAATTGCATAATGCTCAGAAAAAAAAGGTTAAGCAGGTTCAAAAGGAAATCGATGTGTTAGATGTTGAAACTGATGGCAACGGTTGGAGGGCAAAGGCATATCTGTATTGTGTTGAAGTCAAGTGCCCCGAATCAGGGTGGATGGTACCACTAATTCCAAGTTTAATTATTAGTCGTGGTTATGGAGTCATAGGCGATTTAATTCCGGTTCCAGAAGAGAAAAGATACAATATAGTTGTTAAATATGTTAAAAATAAAGAAGAAATTGACGAAGCGGATAATGGGACTGTGCAAGGTGGAGAAGTTGTTCATTCACCAAACGGGAGTACTACATACCGTACAAAGATAAGTACAATTCGTGGTGATTATAGAGAAGGTAAAAAAAATAAAAATCGTTTGCGGATGTGGGAGAAGACTGATTTTTCACCACGTCCAGACGACATCTTTCAAGAGCGGCTTTATGCTGTGATGTGGATGCGCCCAAGGCAGAGTGGACGAGGTGATATATACGAATTCCGTTCGGTCACAGATGAAGATTTGGCTCGAGAGAAAAAAGTAATAGACTATGTCCGTGAACATCTCGAGGAGTGGCAGGAAAAAGGTTATATTCCAGATATGGTTATTGAAAAGGGATATAACACTGATCAGCCAATTCGCGAGCGTGGGTGGACCCATTGGCACCATTTGTTTAATCCGAGACAGTTGTTGGTTGGTGCCTTATTCCGAAAACGGTTGGAAGCATATGAATATCCTCAGTTTGGGCGCATTCTTGATTATAATGCTAAATTGTGTAGGTGGAGTTCATATCCAGGGCCAGGCCGAGCAGGGAAAACTCAAAATGTTTTCTATAATCAAGCTTTAAATACCATCTATAGCTATGGATGCAGAGGAAGTGAATGGTTGGAAGAATTTTTTACAGCTGATAACTTTAAATCATTTCCATGTCAATTTGAGACAAGAGTCAACTCCCATCCCGCTCAAGAACTTGAAGTCGAAAACGACATATATGTTACAGATCCACCATATGGTGATGCAGTAAAATATGAAGAAATCACAGAGTTCTTTATAGCTTGGCTGCGAAAGAATCCTCCTAAGGAATTCGAACAGTGGAACTGGGACAGTCGACGCTCGCTTGCAATTAAAGGAGAGGATGAGGGTTTCCGGCAAGGCATGGTGGCTGCCTACCGTAAGATGGCCCAAAAAATGCCGGACAATGGCATTCAGGTTTTAATGTTTACCCATCAAAGTGGGGCTATTTGGGCTGACATGGCAAACATTATCTGGGCGAGCGGCTTACAAGTCACGGCGGCTTGGTATGTGGTAACGGAAACTGATTCAGCTTTGCGTCAAGGAGCAAATGTCAAAGGAACCATTATTTTGATTCTTCGGAAGCGACATCAAGAGATAGAAACCTTCCGTGATGATTTGGGTTGGGAGATTGAGGACGCGGTTAGAGAGCAGGTGGAATCGTTGATTGGACTGGATAAAAAAGTGCGGGATCAAGGTTCCGAAGGGCTATATACGGATGTTGACTTACAGATGGCTGGATATGCTGCTGCTCTGAAAGTGCTTACAGCATATTCCCGTATCGACGGTAAGGATATGGTCACAGAGGCCGAAGCGCCTCGTCAAAAAAGTAAAAAGACTTTTGTTGATGAACTGATTGAATTTGCGGTCCAGACCGCCGTCCAGTTTCTTGTCCCAGTGGGATTTGAAAGAGGGGAATGGCAGAAACTGCAGGCTGTGGAACGATTTTACCTTAAAATGGCGGAGATGGAGCATCTGGGTGCCAAGACACTGGATAACTACCAGAACTTTGCCAAAGCCTTCAAAGTCTATCAGTTTGACCAGTTGATGAGCGACAGCTCCAAAGCCAATTCTGCACGATTGAAGCTATCGACCGAGTTTAAAAGCTCTATAATGTCAGGAGATGCTGAAATTGCAGGGACACCGCTTCGTGCCTTACTTTATGCTCTTTTTGAACTCTCCAAAGAGGTTGAAGTAGATGATGTGCTGTTGCACCTGATGGAAAACTGCCCCAACTATTTGACGAACAAAACACTGTTGGCGAAAATGGCAGACTACTTGGCAGAAAAACGTGAAGGTATTAGAGGCACGATATCCTTTAAACCTGAAGTGGAAGCAAGCTGCGCACGCGTACTGGCGGAATCTATAAGAAATCAGAGGTTATAAGATATGACGTTAAAGCGTTTTTCCTCCCGAACGGAAAAATTGGATACAGAATTTTTGGCTAAAACTCTGAGAAGTGCATCAAAATATTTCCGTATTGCAGGCTATTTCAGAAGTTCTATCTTTGAGCTGATTGGCGAGGAAATCGCTCAAATTCCAGAAGTGAAGATTATCTGTAATTCCGAACTGGATTTGGCCGACTTTCAGGTAGCAACAGTCACAGCTAGGAATACAGCACTTAAAGAACGTTGGAATGAAGTGGATGTGGAAGCTGAAGCGCTGTTGAAAAAAGAGCGTTATCAGATTCTCGACCAGTTATTGCATTCCGGTAATGTGGAAATCCGTGTTGTGCCGAGAGAACGCCTGTTTTTGCATGGAAAAGCTGGATCTATACACTATCTGGATGGTACACGTAAGTCGTTCATTGGATCTGTAAACGAGTCGAAAAGTGCCTTTTCCCATAACTATGAATTAGTATGGGAGGATGACGATGAGGAAAGCGCTGACTGGATAGAGAAAGAGTTCTGGGCCTTGTGGAGCGACGGTGTTCCTCTACCAGAAGCCATTTTGGCAGAAATTAATCGTGTGGCTAATCGTCGGGAAATCAAGCTAGAAGTATTGAAACCCAATGAGGTCCCGGCTGCTGCAATGGCGGAAGCACCAATATATAGGGGTGGAGAACAATTGCAGCCATGGCAACGCTCCTTTGTAACAATGTTTTTGGAGCACCGGGAAACATATGGTAAAGCCCGCTTGCTTTTGGCCGACGAGGTCGGGGTTGGTAAAACTCTCTCAATGGCAACAAGTGCTCTGGTGAGCGCCCTTCTTGAAGATGGTCCTGTTCTCATTCTTGCTCCGTCCACTTTAACGATTCAGTGGCAAATTGAGATGATGGATAAACTGGGGATTCCCTCAGCTGTCTGGTCTTCTCAAAAAAAGGTGTGGCTTGGTGTTGAAGGTCAGATTTTATCACCACGCGGAGATGCTTCTTCTATAAGAAAATGTCCATACAGAATCGCCATTATTTCGACTGGATTGATCATGCACCAACGAGAGGAATCTCATTTTGTCAAAGAAGCAGGAATGCTCCTTAAAAATCAATTTGGTATAGTAATTTTGGATGAAGCACATAAAGCACGAGCAAGAGGTGGACTTGGTAATAAAGCATCTCAACCAAACAATCTTCTCGCTTTTATGCTGAAAATAGGAAGGCGTAGCCGCCATTTGATACTGGGTACTGCGACTCCTATCCAGACGGATGTCCGGGAACTTTGGGACCTTTTGGGAATCCTGAATAGCGGTGCAGAATTTGTTCTTGGGGATTCATTATCCCCTTGGCGAGACCATGCACAAGCGATTCCACTGGTGACTGGCAAAAGTCAAGTAACTTCTGAACACGAGGTCTGGCGGTGGCTAAGCAACCCACTTCCTCCAGCTAATCAACATCATATTGTCCAGCAAATTCGTGATTATCTGGGGATTGACTCCCAGTCCTTCTTTTGTGGACACCGGTATGAGGACCTGGGCTATATGATTCAAAGCATGTGGCTTTCTGAGTGTCTGGATCCCAAATTCTTCAAAGAAAATAACCCCGTATTGCGTCATACTGTTTTAAGAAAAAGAAAACAGCTTGAGGAAGATGGTCTGTTAGAAAAAGTTGGGGTTCATACGCACCCGTTAACCCGGAATCTTGCCCAGTATCAATCTCGCTTTGTGGGCTTGGGAATTCCAACCAATACGCCCTTTCAGGTTGCGTATGGAAAAGCCGAAGAGTTTAGCAAGTTGCTTCAATCTAGAACCAAAGCTGGCGGCTTTATGAAATCGTTAATGCTTCAGCGTATTTGTTCAAGTTTTGCATCTGGTTTGAAAACCGCACAGAAGATGCTAACACACTCTATTTCAAATGAGGATGACGACCGCATTGAAGAAGTAGAACACATCCTTTCTGAGATGACTCCTGCAGAAGTCGCCTGTCTCAAAGAAATAGAGACGCAGCTCTCACGCCCTGAAGCGGTAGATTCTAAATTCAATACAGTGAAGTGGTTCTTAACTGAATTCACGACTGATGGGAAAACATGGCTTGAGCACGGTTGCATTATCTTCAGTCAGTACTATGACACTGCAGAATGGATTGCCAAAGAACTGGCAAAATCTTTCAAAGATGAAACTGTGGCAGTATATGCCGGTGTCGGAAAAAGCGGCCTTTTCCGAGACGTGCAGTTTAACAATGTCGAACGTGAAGTAATCAAGGCTGCTGTTAGAACCCGTGAGATCCGACTAGTAGTAGCAACTGATGCGGCTTGCGAAGGGTTGAACCTACAAACGCTAGGGACCTTGATTAACATTGATCTTCCTTGGAATCCGTCTCGGCTTGAACAACGATTGGGTAGAATCAAGCGGTTCGGTCAGTCGCGTAAGTTTGTCGATATGCTCAATCTTGTCTATAGCGAAACTCAAGATGAGAAAGTTTACAACGTATTGTCAGAACGCCTGCGTGAAACCTATGACATTTTTGGCAGTCTCCCCGACACAATCGATGATGAATGGATAGAAGATGAAGAAGAGCTTAAAGAGCGGATGAACGAATACATTCACGAAAGGAAAAAGGCTCAAAATGCTTTTACCTTGAAGTATCGTGAGACCCTAGACCCTAAGCAACAATTATGGGAACGATGTGCGTCTGTTTTATCTCGTAGTGACATTATAGGCAAGCTCAGTGAGCCCTGGTAATAAGAGGTGAACTGAACAATGTGGTGCCTGTCATTTCCCATTTTTGTCGACATCGACATATTTCGGGAAACGACAGGCACCTTAATTAAGCACATTAAGTTAAGATATTACCACTCTCACCTGGGGGCGGCATCATTTAATAATTATTGTAATCACCTAAACCTAAGTATGTAGTTATGCCCAATCTTATCTTAGGAAAAAACATTTGTGAAAATCTGGTGGCACCCTTAAGGCTATACCGTTATGTTCTCTCAACTTATATATTCGGACTAAGAATTAAAAATATAGAAACTGTTAAACTACGTGTCGGCTTAAACTATTAGTTTATTATTTCAACAATTATTGGAAGCCAAAATAACGCATTTCTAATTAACATGGAATGTGCTCTTTAATGTAGAATATTAATAAAGTCCACCCAATCCAACAATCTATTCTACGACCTGAAACGGCAACAACTCATTAAAAAAATCATACTTCTTAATAATTTTCAGGAAAGTCCCATTGTCAATGACGGGGTATAGGGGTGGATACCTATAGCACCCTTGGTGATAAACAGTATGCATCTCATCAAAGAATACTCTATCTTTATAGTTAAAGTACTTTCCACAAAAAAGACAGCACATACGATCATTGTCTTTCACGTTAATCTCTCCCTTAACTTTAATGCTTTAGTAATTCTACTAGCATAAGAGATTATCCTGTTCGTTCACAAAAATGTAATAATTTGCGAGTATACGATTCTATATGCCACACGATTTTGAACTTACATGACTTCAGCTTTTACTTGTTTTTTCCTTTCTAGATAATCAGTCAATTGCTTAACAACATCTGATTCGCCCGCTTGGATGCTTAGGTTTGATGATAAATGTTCTGTGTGCTTATTTCGATTGTGAAACCAGTCGGGGATAATCTCTTGTTTCCCGGTTTGTGGTGTTTTGTAATAGGCTTGTTTTTTCTGGGCATAAAAAGCTTCTTCACTAGCCTCTACTTGTTCTAAAGTCACAAAACCTTTTTCAGACCACTTCTTGAGAATGCCATTTACATATCCCCAACAAACGTTATTTTGTATGAGTGATCGTTTCATTGCTTCAATAACTAACACATCACCTAACCTCACCACCCAATTAGTGATTTCTTTTTCTAAGTAGGCATTCGTATCTTTAAAATTTTCTTGGTAGAACGAAATAACACTGTTGGTAGTATTTATTATTGTATTTTTGTTTGGTTTTATTTTTACATTGTTTTGTTTAATTAATGGGACCGGAGTGTGGTCATATTTGTGGTCCAGATTGTAGTCGGCTTTCTGGTCAGAAATGTCGTTATCTTTTGGTTCGTCGGTTAGATCAATCATATTGGAGTCACTGTTGCAGGTGATACTGTGGTCCTCAAAGGTGGTCAAACTAATCATTTGATAGATAGCAGCTTGGTTGCCACCACGAGATTGGAAATGAATATATCCTTTCTCTTTTAGTTCCTCTCTTGCACGTTTAAACGTGCTGTCTTTTAACTGTGCTTTTACACACAATACCATTGCTGCTACAGTAAACTCCTTTTTCCAGCCAGTTTTATTGTTTACTTGCATTAAGGCATGCCACAGGAGTACTGCCGAGTTTGATAGAGGGTTAAATTCGAGATGATTGTATAGGGCATTGATTTCTTTGATATAGTTCATTGGTAGTTTCCTTTCAAGTTGTGGTATCGGGGATTTAGTTACTCTGTTAAACAGTCATCAGTGGTTTTTCAATTGAGGCGAATTGCAAAATGCAAATCGCGGTTCGTTGCATTTGTTTTTCTAGAATATAATAAGACTCGTCTACTATAATTTGTTGTCCATCTTTAAAGGTGATAATTGATTGTGGAATGAGACTTTTTGAAGAATAATAGGGTTTAATTATTTTTACGTGGTTGTAGAAAATCCATTTGCATTGTAACTGGCTGGGTGAATGCGTAGGAAAGGTGAAAATGTTCTTGCTTGGGTTGATAGGAATCGGAACTTTTCGGTGGCAACTGGTTTGGTACATCACTGCTGCTCGCCTTCCATCATAACTAGCGCCACCATCTAGGCAGGCCACTTTGATGATTTCGAGAGGTGTTTGTTTTATAAAAAGCTTCTTACCTGATTCGAGAACAATGGTTTGGTAATCGAAATGTGTAGCAGGAATAATCGCCATTGTTCGGTAATTCACATGATAGGATGTGAAGATGTCGTTCATTCAGGTGAACACTCCTTTTGGGGATTAATTGAATGATTTTTAAAGATTACCGTGTAAGCTAAGACCGTGCTTTTTAAACTCCTGTTCAACTTCCTTTTTAAATTCGTCATGATTTATTTTAAGTCCATTAAGAATTTCGAACATTTTTAAATAGCTAGGGTTGTAGATTCCTTTCTCCAATTTACCTAAATACTTATAATCGATTGAAGATATCTCAGCTAATTGAGGTTGAGTCATGCCTGCAGCCTCTCTATTCTTTTTTATGATTTTACCTACCAACTGCTTTTTTAATTCGGTTTCTTGCTTCTTTTGATCCAAAAATATCACCTTTTTAAAGAGATTATGTAGTTAGATCAAAGTATTTGAAACGTCGTATTCGGCGGGTTTTGAAGATTTATAAAAATATTTTTTTTAGAGAACCAATTCTATTAATATCATCTAATTAAGTTAATATCCCATCACCATACTGTGTAGTAAAATGAAAGTATTAACTTAATAACTCAGTTCTTATTTAATAGTTTTAAAAAAGCTCGTTCATAACAGTGTTTCTGCTTTGAACCAGCTTTTTTTGACTGAATTAATATTATTAAGAAGTCCATTGGTGAAACTCTGATGGTGCTTGACACCAATCCTGATCCCTCATTCATTGTTTTCTAATCAATAAGAGATATCCTACCTTGCCCTTCGACACTAGTATGTTTACCACTGCAACCTTAATTGGTATCAGAGAATAAATCCTTAGTTCAGAGTATCAAAAATCTTAGAAAACCTAAAAACAGTCCCCCTTTTGCAAAAGACGGACTGTTTTTAGTTAACTCTTTTATTGCGTAGTAGACTATACTACGCAGTAAAATACTTTATTCAAATGTTTTTTTTGATTACGAAGGTTTTCAACAATTGGACCATATAACCGAAGATAACGTTGCTTTAAATATATAATTGAAATAAATGGACGTGCCAAAGATGAGGTTTATACCCTTTAGACTCTTTTAATTTTTATTAAAGGTATACTGGATTTAATTTGTTTATAACTACATTCGGCAAAATGATGTAAATATTTCCTTTATTTTACAAAAACAATAAGTTAAAATAGTATTTAGAATATATTGATAATTTTTTGGGATGCCAAGTGTAGTCTTTCTTAGCTTTAAAGAGGAAGATAAAATGGAAAAATTGCAATGAACCGAAAATTAAGGAGGCAATTGAAATGGATATAGTAAAAGGGTCAGAACTGCTCATTCAAGTAGGGGGGAATGGTCATGGCTAGATGCACGGCTCCAGTAAGGGGACATCGATCAGCGAGTGCCGTAGCTAACTGCCCAGCGTGCGGCGGGCGTTATGGTCGCCATAATAGTAGCTACAGGTCGTACTCACCATCGTCTTATTCCTCGGCCCTGAGAAGTGGGGGCGGTCGAAGCAACGGCGGTGTTTCTGGTCGCAGTATAAAGCCTCGTTGGTCGGGAGCAGGTTCGTCCGTGTTGTACACGCCTGAAGAAGTTAGGGCCCTCACACCAATACGTAATAATGTCGAAGACCTGGCAAAGCGACCTGACCTTCGGGACGTCTTCCTCTGTCATGCGTGGGACGACCGGAAGGGGGTCGCCAAGGAACTATACGATCTGCTTGAGTCACGCGGTGTCTCCGTCTGGTTCAGCGAGAAGGACGTTAGCCTCGGCGTGCCGTTACTTCGCGCAATAGACAAGGGTTTGGCGAACTCGCGAGTTGGGATTGTGCTGGTGACTCCTGCGATGCTACGCCGCCTCCCGGCAGAGGGTATCGCCGACAAAGAACTTTCGGTACTCCTCTCTCGCGAGCGTCTCGTTCCGATTGTGCACGAAACAACGTATGAAGCTCTACGTGAAGTCAGTCCCTTGCTCGGATCACGAACCGGTCTGAGCACTGCAGAAGAACCAATAGCAGACGTTGTGACTAAGCTCGCAGAACTGGTCTCCATCTAAAAGTTCTGTTTGTCAACCCTAGTTTGCTATTCAGACGAGGCTGTTTGGACGCTCTGCCGTTTGTCGGTTAATTGACGAACCCGGTTGCACCAAGGTCATTGCTCCTGGTATTGCCTTTCTTCAATTTTTTGGCAGTTTAATTGAAGATGAACTTTATTTAAAACAGGATCTCTTGCTGCACAGTACAACAATACTATGCAATAAAAGATAATAGTCCGCAATCTGGCGAGATTGTGGAAAGCCAAAAGCCTAATTCCTCGGTCAAAATAAGAGGATTAGGCTTTATTATTTAATATTTCTAAGTTTTTTCTGGTAAATACTTTGACAGCAAACGGTAAATCTCATGGCAACTAGTGGTACATTCTTGTGGCTGTAATCCAGTGCTTCATTTTTGCTAAAGCTATAGAGAAATTTTTATTCCCCATATATACTAATAACAAGAAAGTTACCAGTGGAGATAGTTATGAATACCGGAATAATTACAAGATTTTAGGAGGCTGTTATGCTTACTATCGGTTATATTGGAAATGGAAAAAGCACGAACAGATATCATCTGCCGTTCGTATTGCAAAGAGAGAGTGTAAAGGTACAATCCATTTATCGAAGAAATCCAGACCATGATAGTTGGGATAGTATTCCAGGAGTAAAGTATACTTCTGATTTAGATGAATTGTTACATGACAAAGACATTCAACTGATTGTTATTTGCACCCAACATGACAGTCATTATCAATACGCAAAATTGGTATTAGAACATAACAAAAACTGTCTGGTTGAAAAGCCGTTTATGGAAACCTCCGAACAGGCAAAAGAAATATTTGCATTGGCCAGTGAGAAAGGATTAATCGTTCAGGCATATCAAAACAGACGCTTTGATAGTGATTTTTTAACCGTCCAAAAGGTCATTGAAGAAGGGGAAATTGGGGACTTGCTGGAAGTGGAAATGCATTTTGACTATTATCGTCCCGAAGTACCTGAGTCTGTTCATTCTTTTGATCCTGCTTCGTCATTTTTATATGGACATGGCTGCCATACACTAGATCAGGCTATCAGCTATTTTGGCAAGCCAGATCATATCTATTATGATGTAAGACAGTTATTGGGACAAGGAAGAATGAACGATTACTTTGATATAGATTTATATTATGGAAAGTTGAAGGTATCTATTAAATCGAGTTATTTTAGACTGATAAAAAGACCTAGCTTCGTAGTTTATGGCAAGAAGGGATGCTTTGTGAAAGAAACCAAAGATCGTCAGGAAGAGCATTTAAAGTTATTTTACATGCCTGAAAACAAAGACTTTGGTCTAGATACCATCAAACATTATGGTGTACTGACATATATCGATGAAGAAGGAACAGTCCACGAAGAAAAACCGAAATCCGTAAATGGCGATTATGGAAGAGTATATGATGATCTATATGAGGCCATCATCCATGGCAAAGATAAAACC
Source organism: Aquibacillus halophilus (assembly GCF_009649745.1). Lineage (GTDB taxonomy): Bacteria > Bacillota > Bacilli > Bacillales > Amphibacillaceae > Aquibacillus > Aquibacillus halophilus. The sequence goes on from NZ_WJNG01000008.1 coordinate 131,112, forward strand.
ATTACAGACGAACAGACACTACTCCAAATGGAAATATTAGAAACTGGAGTGAAAGGTTTGAAGTAGAGTGGTCGTAGCGGTGCCAGCCTTTGACAAATGTTAGACAAATGTAAAAGAACTCACTTCAATTAGTGGGCTCTTTTTTGTTCATAGCAATATTTATTAATTCATCTAGTTGCTGTGATAGTTCTATTACTTCAGGTCCATATGGATCCCTTGAGTAAGCCTTATACATCTCTTGTCTTAAATCCTCAATTAATAGTTCAATACTATTATCGATTAATGTACCCAATGGTTGCACTACCTTTTTTATAGTATCAAATAATTGTACAATATTTTCCATTTAATTACTACGTTGAATAAAATAATTAATGAATTAACTGACGAAGAAAAGAAAGAACATACATAGCTATAGCAAATGCCTGACATCAATCGTTCAACAGTTGAGAGCTTAATTATCGACCTAATGTTATTTACCAAATATTTCTTTACTGATAATCAATTATACATTATAATTTAATTAACAATTAACAAATTGTTAATCAAGGGGGATTAAAGTGGTTTCTAGAGAATATAACTCAAAAAAATTTATTACACCTGATGGTTATGCAAGTGACATAGCAGTATTCACTATAACTTCCGAAAGTAACGGGCAGTATAAGCCCCCGATAAAATTTTTAAAAATCATGTTAATTAAACGAAGTAACCAGGATCATGAAGGAAATCCAAATATCGAAGCTGGCAAATGGGCATTACCAGGAGGATTTGTTCGTTCGAATGAAACAGCTTTCCAAACTGCTGAACGAAAGCTTTATGAAGAAACCGGAGTTGGTGGATTACGCATTAAGCATTTTGGAGTCTATGATTCACCTGGTCGAGATGATAGAGGATGGATTTTGTCAAATGCTCATTATGTAATTGCGAATGAAGAATTTCTTAAGAATCGTAAAACTACTAAGGATGCTTCGGATATTCAGCTTCTTACGATTGAAGATGCGCTTGAAATTAATCTTGCTTTTGACCATCGAAAAATTATCGATGATGCGATTTGGTTTATCAAAAAGGACATGGCATTAACCACGCTTGCAAAACACTTTTTGCCTAAAGAGTTTGTATTATCCGAACTGCAAGGTGTGTTATTAACAGTATTGGATGATCCTTCCATAAAGACAGATGCCGCTTTTTTTAGAAAAGCACCTACACTGCCTTTTCTAGAAGCTGTCTCAGAAAACGGAAAACTAAAAAAGTCAAATCGCTATTCTAAAACACCAGCACAGCTTTACCGATTTAATGATTTTCAACCAATTACATCCGTATATAGTAAAAAGCTTAAAGGCTAGTAGGATAGGAGAAGATTGGATGGCTTTCCTAAGAGATTGGACACGTTTTGAGAAGTTATGGTTACTAGTATTTACATTGATTAACATTTATCTTTTCTTTGCATGGTCGGATTCCCTGGTCGGATTAATAGCTTCTATAAGTGGAATGTTGTGTGTTGTATTAGTTGCGAAGGGTAAAATTTCGAATTATTACTTCGGTATTGTCCAAACAGTCACATATGCTTATATTGCTTATGGATATGGACTTTATGGAGAAGCGATGTTAAATGCTCTATTTTATTTTCCGGTTCAATTTATTGGAATTTATTTATGGAATCAAAACAAAACAGTACACGATGTAAAAGGAGAAGATGTATTAATTAAACGTCTTTCAAAATCAGGCTGGTGCTATACTATAATATCCGTAATATTATTGACAGTTGCCTATGGATCCTTCTTGGAATTTTTAGGTGGCAATAATGTGTGGAATGATTCAGCAACAAACGTATTGTCCGTAACGGCGCAAATTCTAATGTTAAAACGTTTTGTCGAACAATGGCTTCTATGGATATCAGTTAATATTCTTTCTATTTTACTTTGGGTAAGTGCACTTATTTCTCAAGGTGGAAATGATTTCTCAATGCTTGTAATGTGGTCAGCATTTCTAGTAAATAGTATTTATGGCTATTTCAATTGGCGGAAACTGCAAATTAAACAAAGTCAGGAGGCGACATAAATGACAGTTGGATTTATAGGGGGAAAATTCCTTCCACTTCATCTAGGGCATGTTTATGCAATTATTTATGCTTCTGCCATGGTAGATGAATTGTATATTGTTTTATCTCATAGTAAACAACGTGATAAAGAATTATGTGACGATACTAAAATGAACTATGTCCCCGATTATATTCGATTACGCTGGCTATCTAAATTAACAAAAGATATGCCACATGTAAAAGTTATACCCATAGAAGATGATTACGGAAATGATGATTATGATTGGAGGGAAGGAAGTCAATTAATAAAAAAGAAAATTGGTAAACCAATTGATTATGTCTTTAGTTCAGAACCATCCTATAAAGATATTTTTGCAGAATTGTATCCAGATTCTAAACATATATTAATTGATCCTAACCGCAAACATGTTAATATTTCAGCTTCTAAAATCCGAGCAGAAGGGATTTTTCATAATTGGAATTTTATCCCTGACATAATTAAACCGTACTTTGTTAAGAGAGTTGTAGTTGTTGGAACAGAAAGCTGTGGAAAATCAACATTAGTTAGAAACCTTGCGAAGATATATAACACAGCATACGTAGCTGAGTATGGAAGGACTGTGTATGAGGAACTTGGGTGTGATGGAATAATTACAGAAGAGGATTATCAACAAATAGCCTATGGTCACAAGATGGAAGAGATAAAAGCGATAGAAAGTGCAAACAAGCTTTTGTTTATAGATACGGAAGCAATCGTGACTCAGTTTTATTCAAATTTATACAATAATGAGCATCAAACAGTGCTAGATGAAATTGCAAAATTACAGGATTATGATCTCTGGATCTTTCTTGAGCCAGATGTGAAATGGGTTCATGATGGTTTAAGAAAGCATGGCACGGAAGTAGAAAGACTAAAGAATAACAACCATCTAAAGACATTATTAGACAAACAAAATATTCAATATAAAATCTTAAAGGGTAATTATGAAAAGCGCTTAAAAGGTGCTATGGAGCTTATTGAAGATATAATGAAGAATTAAACAGTGAAAGTGCATTATTTTAAGCAAACTTGGAGGTTTTGAATATGAGAGAAACCAATAAATTTGTTTTTTTTGAACAGGTGACGATTTCTGTACATAATGCTTTAGAATTTGTGAAGATAGTGTCGCTATAAATATTATTCAGGTAATTGGTGCGTTTATCTCATATCGCGTCTTTTATGTTAGAACGTTAATGTTGAATAAGACAGACAAAAATAACAACAGATTAATGTATTGCGCAGTACAACAAATGGAAATATTAGAAACTGGAGTGCAAGGTTTGAAGTAGTAGTGGTCGTAGCGGTGCCACCTTGTTTATGATGTGGTTAAGCACTTTGCAATTAAAGGAGCATTCCTGTTAGGAAGAAAATTTGGGGAAATATCAACGGAGATGACAAGTGCATAAAAAAAGTCCCTTTGGTACGATAGAGAGTCTCATGCATGACCTCTAATTTAGTACCGAAGGAGGACTACTAAAATGGATGTTACACAAAATGGAAAATTAGTGTCAGGAACCTCATATGCACAAGTGTCTACAGGTGGTGCCTGACATCAACCCCATTTAATTATTTAGGATCAGTATTCATCATCGTCATCATCATTAGACCAAATATCGATAAGTTCACCAACTGTCAAAAGTCCTCTCTTAAAGTTTTCACGATTAGACAAAGCTTCACTTTTTGGTAGTATTCCATCTGAAATCGCATCTTCTAATCTATCCAATTCATCTTCTGTCAATCCCCAATCATCTTGGCTTTTATTCATTTTTTTCCCCTCCTTATAAGTGTTTGTATTCTCTCACACAAATATTGATTCCAGAATCGCAAGAGAAAGTAGCAAAAGAACTGGTATTAGCCAAAGTGCTTTAGCAAAACAAATTGAAAGTTGTAATGATAGCATCAGAAACTTTTTAAATTAATTTTTGATGTTTGATGGTTAAAACATTAACTTATTTTATCTATTGATTTTGATTAAAGGGTAAGCAGGAAATATAAGTTAATCTACGAAAGATATTTTAGAAGAATTTATGACTAATAATATTGAAATTCCTAAATATCAACTTTCAAAAATGTTATTGAACATAGTAAGTAATGGAGTTGGATGACTTTTCTTTTGCAGGAAAAAACATACTTTTGTCGAAAATAACCGTAGAAGGAGAGTGGAGATAAAATGATTCAATGGGAATATCACGTAATGACATGGAATGGTCAAATAATAGAACGCGAAGCTTTGGACCTTGAAAGCCAATTAAACGCTTTAGGGCAAGAAGGATGGGAACTAATAAATGTAGTTCCACAAATAGCTGGTTTCAATGGAGATGTAACGACAGATTTTAATCAACTAATTTTCAAAAGAAAAGCAGAATAGTACCCAATGTGGTGCCTGACTCCCGTTTTTTGTCGGTCTCGACATATTTCGGGAAGTGACAGGCGCTTTTTTTGTTCGGACTAAAATAAGGTAAGTAAATTAGAGGAATAAATACTTATTGTATGAGAAAATAGTAGTCTTAAGTTCTTGCATCATCTTCTTACTCAAATTGGCAAACAGTCCTCTCACTTCCGAATAAATCCAAACTGATATGTAAAATACATTTTTTGACGCAACTTCTATTCATTCGCCAATCACATATAGAGAAGAAGTTACAGTAAGTGATTTTGCGGAGGAAAAGATTAATGTTGATGTTTAGATATTTCCAATAATACTTGGTACTGGTCATGAGCAGGTAATTGTTGATTAAACGTTATTCTTGTAAATGTAAATAAAAATCTAGCCTATCTTTTTCTTAAAGATAGGCTAGTCCCTTTTTCTAAGCTTTTTAATACCCCAATGGATAAATCTTTATTTCCATGAATTGGAACAGTAGCTACAAAGTTAATTCCCACTTTCTTAAATTGGGCGTGAGACCCCGATGTGCGTACATGAATCCATCCATTTTTTTGAGCAATTTTTCCACTTTTTTGAAGTTCATATGGTTTCCCCTCCAGAAAATAAATTCATAATTAAAAACTGAATTTTAATCTGCTTGAGGGTTTCAATTGGTAGCGAATGCTTTTAAAAACCATACCCATAGCATATCTCACTAGAGTGGATATAAAGTAAATGTCCATTTTGTATATTCATATAAAATTGTATATGTTTCTATAAAACTAACAGAAATTAATTATTAATTTTCTCTGCTTATTATATTGTATTTTATTTTCTGGACTATGGTTAGACACATATGAATAAAAAGGGAATAAGAATAATTTACCATAAATGAGTCCGCATTACAAAAAAGCGTCCTTGATATTGACACGTACTGAACACGTGTTATAATAAGCGTATTAAAGTAGAAAGAGGAGTTTTCTATGGATCAAAATTACACCTATCCCATAATATTAGACTTTTCTGATGATGAAATTATTGATATTATACTTCCTGATTTTGGAAATGTTATGACCTGTGTAAGTAAGGGTGAAGACTATATAACTGCAGCACAGGACTTTTTATCATTAACGATTTTAGATTTAGAAAATGAAAATAAAGAATTACCAAAAAGATCAGAAATCGAAAAACTAAAAATAAAACGAAAACAACAAATGGTTTATATTAATATATGGATGCCATACCACAGGTCAAAAGTCAAAGAGGTTTTTGTGAAAAAGACTCTAACTGTACCTGCGTGGTTGGATGTTTTAGCTAAGAACAATAATATAAATTTTTCTTCTATTCTAGTTAAAGCGTTGAAAAAAGAACTAGATATCAAGAAATAAATTAATTATAACTTCCTTATCTAAATTTTTGTTGAGGTATGTTAGCCAAAATTAAACAACCATTTGTTATAAGTTAGGATTTGTGTTTGGGGGAATGGTAATGTTACTAGAAATAGAGGCTCATTTAAGAGTGGGTGAGGTATTTAAGGTGCAGCAGTTCCGTTATGGGAATCATGTTGATTTCTACAGCCATCTATTATTGGAGAAGGGGTTTAAGTGGGAGCATACCGCTTCTAACTCAGACCGATTAAAATATGGGAGAGACCGTGTAGAAGAAGCTCTCAAAATCAAAAAAATTATGCGGTTCCTTACAAAAAGGACAACCATTTATGGTGTTTGTATTGAACAAAAGGAGCAGCATTCCCTTATCTATTTTTTCGGAAAGGTCGGAGATAGAGAAAAACTAATTGCTAGAATTGGGAAATTAGGCGATGCAGGCAACTCTTTCGAGGAACTATATTACGAAAAGCTAGATGAAGAAAAACCTGTTGTGTTAGAAAGTTTAGCAGACTATCATCCCTATCGGAACTATGATGGTACTTACAACCCTGACTTTGATACACATAGCAAAAACATCTTAGATTTAAAGGATCAGGAAAATCATGCAATTGATTATTTTTATCAACAGTTAAATGACCGTATAAAATCTATGGTAATTATCTGTATCGTACCTTCCTCCAATGCAAAGAAAATAGAATCTGGCATATGTGACTTAGGGAAAAAGCTAGCACAACAAAAGGAAAGGACTGATGGAACGCACTGCCTCCGAAGGCATACATCCATCGAAAAAGTAGCGAGCGGTGGCCCGCGATACATCAAGCCACACTTAGATTCAATTTGCGTTGAAGATAAAGAATTGTTTCAAGGGAAAAAAGTCCTTCTACTGGACGATATTGCAACATCAGAGAGTTCCATTTCTGCGTGTCAGGAACTGCTTCTACGTGCTGGGGCAAAAAGGGTAGAAAAAATTGTATTAGGTCGCACGAGGAGATAATCCTAGGAAAAGTGGTGACTTACATGAGTAAAACTTTATGGTTAACGTTTTCTAAGATACCCGGGGTTGGAGCGAAAACATTAGTGAAGTTGTATGATAGCTTTCCAGAGTTAACCTATAAAGAATTGATTACTAATCCCATCTATACTATCTAAAATGATTAAATTCAAGAAAATTATTTATTACATAGAAGATAAATCCTATGTGGATGAGTTATTCAATCAGCAACGCTTACAAAATAACACAAAAGATGATTTTGAGGATTTTATTAAGAAAAACGGTTTATAAAAGTAGTAGACAAGACGAGGAGGAATTAACTTCTCGTCTTATTGAATAATCAGTTGATTGGGAAGGCAATGTAACAGATTTGTATATTTGGGAAGTACATAATGTGGCTTTGTAATAGGCACTATTTGTTACTTGTCGTTATCTAAACAAAAAGAAATAGCCGTCCCCTTAACTAAGGTAACGGCTACATCCTTTAATTATAATAATTTCAAACCCACAGTCAGACAAGCTTTTTGACTTAACCAGGAGAAAGGGTCAATCACAATCCGTGGACAACTGCCATTAATAATGTGCGACCAATAATCGTGCTTGAAATTAAGGGAGTATGTTTCCAGCAGCTCGATAGATGCTATACCATTCTTCACGTGTAAGGTGGACATCGCTAGCTTTTATACAGTCTACTAATCGTCCTTCATTCATCGTTCCGATTACAGGTTGCATGTTCGCAGGGTGACGCAGCAGCCATGCAATAGCAATCGTTGTATTGGATACCCCATACTTTGCAGCAACCTCATCAATTTGTTTGTTCAAATCTGGGAACTTTTCGTTTCCGAGGAATACCCCTTCAAAAAATCCATACTGGAAAGGTGACCAAGGCTGGATGGTAATGTTGTTTAACCTGCAGTAATCAAGCACACTGCCATCACGATTTACTGCAGCTTCATTTGTCATATTGACATTGATCCCACTTGAGATCATCGTTGTGTTGGTAACGCTTAATTGAAGTTGGTTGGCAACAATCGGTTGTTTTACATATTTCTTTAAAAGCTCCATCTGCATTGGATTCTGATTGGAAACTCCAAAGTGTCTTACTTTTCCAGAACTTTCGAGAATATCGAAGGCTTCTGCAACCTCTTCAGGCTCCATTAGTGCGTCCGGACGATGAAGAAGAAATGTATCCAAATAATCTGTTTTCAGACGCTTTAGGATATTGTCAACAGAATGTAAAATATGTTCCTTGGAAAAATCAAATGTGCTTACATCTGGTCGAATACCGCATTTAGACTGGAGAATCAACTTTTCGCGAACATCATCATTCATGTGAACAGCGTCAGCAAATATTTCCTCACATTCACCTGCACCATAGAGATCAGCGTGATCAAAAAAGTTCGCGCCATTTTCTAATGCTGTTTGTACAAAGCTTTCTGCCTCTTTTTTATCGAGTGAATTAATCCGCATACAACCAACTGCAACAACAGGTACTTCTAAATCACTTGTTCCAAGCTTAATTGTTCTCATCTGTCACGTCTCCTTTTCAATTTTTCTATGTAAATATGAACTAAAACTAATTCAATTATATCAATATTTATCGTAGATGTCTTTTTGTAAGTGTCTGTCCCCTGCTTGGAGAAACGGTACCTGGTACTTCGAATGGACAACTGTCCACCGGGAGTTCCAGGCACCTTTTTCCTGGACATGGCTGCCATACACTAGATCAGGCTATTAGTTATTTTGGCAAGCCAGATCATATCCATTATGATGTAAGGCAGTTATTGGGACAAGGAAGAATGAACGATTATTTTGATATAGATTTATATTATGGAGGGTTGAAGGTATCTATTAAATCGAGTTATTTTAGACTGATAGAAAGACCTAGCTTCGTCGTTTATGGCAAAAAGGGATGCTTTGTGAAAGGAACCAAAGATCGTCAGGAAGAGCATTTAAAGTTATTTTACATGCCTGATAACGAAGATTTTGGTCTAGATACCATCAAACATTATGGTGTACTGACATATATTGTTGAAGAAGGAACAGTCCACGAAGAAAAACTGAAATCCGTAAATGGCGATTATGGAAGAGTATATGATGATCTATATGAAGCCATCATCCATGGCAAAGATAAAACCATTACAGACGAACAGACACTGCTTCAAATGGAAATATTAGAAACTGGAGTGAAAGGTTTGAAGTAGAGTGGTCGTAGCGGTGCCACCTTGTTTATGATGTGCTTAAGCACTTTGCAATTAAAGGAGCATTCCTGTTAGGAAGAAAATTTGGGGAAATATCAACGGAGATGACAAGTGCATAAAAAAAGTCCCTTTGGTACGATAGAGAGTGTCATGCATGACCTCTAATTTAGTACCGAAGGAGGACTACTAAAATGGATGTTACACAAAATGGAAAATTAGTGTCAGGAACCTCATATCCACAAGTGTCTACAGGTGGTGCCTGACATCAGCCCCATTTAATTATTTAGGATCAGTATTCATCATCGTCATCATCATTAGACCATATATCGATAAGTTCACCAACTGTCAAGAGTCCTCTCTTAATGTTTTCACGATTAGACAAAGCTTCACTTTTTGGTAGTATTCCATCTGAAATCGCATCTTCTAATCTATCCAATTCATCTTCTGTCAATCCCCAATCGTCTTGGCTTTTACTCATTTGTTTCCCCTCCTTATAAGTGTTTGTATTCTCTCAAACAAATTCCAGTTTATATTTGTTATTTAAACAAATATTGATTCTAGAATCGCAAGAGAAAGTAGCAAAAGAACTAGGCATTAGCCAAAGTGCTTTTGCTAAACAGATTGAAAGTTGTAATGATAGCATCAGAAACTTTTTAAAAAGTAATTTCGGATGTTCGATGGTTAAAACATTAACATATTTTATCTATTGATTTTGATTAAAGGGTAAGCAGGAAATATAAGTTAATAAGCTATAAAAAATGAGCTTATTAACTTATATTATATAGGTATAAGCTTTATAACTAATATTTATATAATATAAGTTTTTCAACTTATAAATATAATAATGCTATTGCTTTAATCTATAGGTATTTATTTGAGTCGTAAGTTACATAAAATATTCAGGAATACCATACTGTAACATGAACATTCACCCAATCTTTTTTCACTTACATCATTAATAAGTTTATCTCTAAAAATCTATGTAGAAACCACAAGCATATACAAAACTATGGACACTTGTGCATATGAGGTGCCTGATACCAATTCTATTGACCAAATGAATATCTCAATAATTTTAAGGGGTCAATTGTTTTCTAGTTTCTGGAGAAATGTTTTATGGTAGTCGTAGTCTACCATAAAAGGGAGCAGAACAAATTCCTACATTTCTGAGAACAACCCTCTATTAAATGCGCTTACATTACTGGTATGATGGTAGTATAGTAGAAATTAAAAGGGAGTGGCTCTATGAAACATCATCAATTTGCTTTAACACCTCCGATGGGATGGAATAGCTGGGATTGTTATGGTGCGACAGTTAGGGAGGATGAGGTAAGAGGAAACGCTAAATACATGGCCGAAAATTTGAAAGAATATGGATGGGAATATGTCGTTGTGGATATTCAATGGTCAGAATCTGGTGCAGAGTCTTCTGTTTATCGTCCGTTTGTACCATTGGAGATGGATGAATACTCACGGTTGGTACCAGCAGAAAATCGTTTTCCATCTGCAAAAGGTGGAAAGGGTTTTAAACCATTAGCTGATTATATACATAGTCTTGATTTAAAGTTTGGCATTCATATAATGCGAGGAATCCCCAGACAAGCAGTTCATCGAAATACTAATTTGTTAGGTACTACTAAAGGGGCGCGTGATATTGCAAGACCCAATTCCATATGTCCGTGGAATACAGATATGTATGGAGTGGATATGACAAAGGAAGGGGCACAAGCGTATTATGATTCTTTATTCCAACTTTACGCTGAATGGGAAATAGACTTTGTCAAAGTGGACGATATTGCAGATTCAAAATTATACAGCACTCATACAGAAGAAATAAGGGCAATTAGAAAGGCTATCGATAACTGTGGCAGGGAAATTGTTCTAAGCTTATCACCAGGACCTGCTCCGCTAGAACATGCGAGTTTATTAGAAGAGCATGCAAACATGTGGAGAATGACCGATGACTATTGGGATAAATGGGAGTTGTTGTATGACATGTTTGAGCGTTGTTACAAATGGAGTAAAAATAATGGGAAAGGTTACTGGCCAGACGCAGATATGCTCCCACTTGGGCATATCGGAATACGCTCGCTTGACGGAGGTGGTGGTGACAGATGGACACGTTTTACCAAAGACGAGCAGGTTACGCTGATGACACTTTGGTCTATCTTCCGCTCACCACTTATGTTTGGTGGAGAGCTTCAGGATAACGATGAATGGACGTTATCATTGTTAACAAATGAAGAAGTATTATACGTCCACCAACATTCATATGGCGCGAGACAAATATATCGAGAAAATGATTGTGTTGTCTGGTCTGCGCGTGATCGGAACGGGAATACTTTTGCTGCCCTATTCAATATAAGTGATGAAGAGACAACTGTTTCTGTAGATTTAGAAGAACTGAATGGTAGTGAGTCTAAACTAGCTAGGGACTTATGGAATCATACGGAAGCCCCAATTAGTAATAACAATATTAGCTATACATTGGCACCACATTCGTGTAAGTTCCTTCGTTTTTCTTAACAAGTATCATTAACAACAAAAACATTTATGGGCATTTTGCAAAGCATTTAATTGAAGGGATTTGGGTTGGCAAAGACTTTCCAATTCCTAATACAATCGGGATTCGTTGAACAATGGGATGCATGTCACTTCCCGCTTTTTGTCGGAAAGTGACTAAGCACCTCATATGTACAAGTACTCACAGTTGGTGCCTGATACCAATCCTTCGGAACAAATCCGAATTGGAACCTGGTAGCGGTGGTTTACACGCCATTTAAATCTTTAAATCTTACCCTTGCTATGAGGAAGGGAGTGATGATATGAATGAACATAAAATCATAGTAGCTGGCTGTGGAAGTATGGCCAATACATGGATCGATTACGCAGTGCAACGTGAAAATGCTACTATTGTTGGTCTGGTGGATATTTTTGAAGAGAGTGCAATCAAGATGGCGGAAAAACGAAAACTTGATGTTCCTACGTTTACTAGTTTGAGCACAGCTATTACTGAATCGGGAGCTGAAATAGTTTTTGATGCGACAATCCCTGCTAGTCATAAACAAGTAGTAGAAACAGCACTAAAAGCAGGATGCCATGTGTTTGGTGAGAAGCCTATGGCAGAAACGATGGAGGACGCACGAGAAGAAGTAAGGCTAGTTAAGGAAACAGGAAAGCATTATTTCGTGATGCAAAATCGTCGCTATTTAAAGCAAATCCGTGCGTTCCAATCCATTTTAAAAGCGGATGTAATTGGTGATATTGAATCGATTCATGCCGATTTCTTCATTGGACCTCACTTCGGTGGTTTTCGTGATGTAATGGATAACGTTCTCATTTTAGATATGGCGATTCACACCTTTGATCAAGCACGTTTTATCACAGGATTGGATCCTGTTTCTGTTTATTGTCACGAATACAATTCCAAAAGCTCGTGGTATAAAGGAAATGCATCTGCAATTTGTATTTTTGAAATGGAGAATGGCACTGTCTTTACTTATAATGGTTCGTGGTGTGCGGAAGGATTAAACACTTCGTGGGAATCAGAATGGAGAGTTACAGGAAGTAAAGGGTCAGCAAAATGGGATGGTCATCACGCACCGGTTTGCGAAGTAGTTGACAAATCACAACCAGAAGCTTTTATTAGGCCGGTTAAAACTGTAGAAGTTCCTTTAAATTGGGCCGGTAGGGATGGCCACTTTGGCTGCTTAGACGAAATGTTTGAAGCGTTGGAACAAGGGAGATTAGCAGAAACAGATTGTACTGATAACATTAAAAGCATTTCTATGGTATTAGGTGCGATTGAAAGTGCAAAAACGGGCAAGAAAATTACTCTGTAGTTAAGAATTGCTGTTAGAATACAAGTATTTCTATTCTAGAAACAAAAAAGGAAATGAGAGTGGTGTTGATGAACCTAGATGTGAAAGCTGTACCCCCTGGGTACAAACAATCCACTGGAACGGACCTTCAGGGTAGTGTTTTTGAGGTTGTCTACAGTGTAAGGAACTATATAAATGCTTATCGTAAGCTTGTGACATCTGAGAATATTAGTTCTAAAGAAGCGGGAAGAGAAACAGTTGAAGGAGATCCAATTACAAAGAAATGCAATGTATATCTACCTCCTGGTTACAAGGAAACAGATACAAACAAAAAATATAATGTTTTGTATTTGCTTCACGGAGTAGGCGGTAACCATAACGAATGGTTAACCGGAAGTGGGGAAGCAGATGGTAATTATGTCATCTGTAATATCTTAGACAATTTGATTGCTAATGGTGATATTAACCC
>NZ_WJNG01000009.1 GCF_009649745.1 Aquibacillus halophilus
GAGATAACAAGTACTGATCCGGAAGTAGCATAATCTAAAACAAATATCAGTTAAGGATATGTTGGCTCTTCAAAAAAGATAATTATTGTAGGGTCTAATTTCTTATTGCCTTTTCACGTGAAGATTTTCATACAAAGAAAATTGAACTTTATTTTCGAGGAGTCTACGTATTCTGCCTTCACTAGTAGTAGTGTTCTGATTATCGAAGAATAAAACCCATGTGTCTTAGTTTCATGGGCTTTTTTCAATTGAAAAGGAGTGTTTATCCGCAGCTTAGAATAGCTTCTGTTTAATTGAGATGAACTCCAAGATACTTATATCATGAAATACCACTTACTCTGAAGATTTCATTTTGTGGAGGTTTGTATTTTTTATGTATTTGTGTATTTCCAACGCTAGTGTGCTGTTAAGAATTACGCTTATTATTATGATGATTGAAGCGGAGGGCAGTCGACTCCTGCCGGAACAGCACGCGTCTGAAGACCCCGCAGTGGTGGTTTTCCACGAGGAGGCTGAAGCCGTGCCGGCGGAAAGCGACTGCCTGGAGCGCAAATCAACATAGCAGCCGATTAATGAAAAGTGTAGAAACAAACCCAATAAAAAGTTACGCCTCAATCTATGGATTATCCGTAAATAACAACAATCTTTTAGAAAACAGCCTTTTCTATTCAGCAAATGTGTCTTTCATTATAAAATAAGATTGTTTTAAACGTTCTTTAAAGTGTGGTTCATTCCACGTTGCCCATGTATGTTTATAGAGTGTAGGGGTTATTTCTTCTTCATTATGACTAGGTAATAGTATTGTTTGATCATCTTCGGTATAACTCACGAAACTAACACCAATTTCAGAAATGGATTGATCACTTTTAAGTCCATTACTAGCCCAAATATCTCCCATGATAGTCCGTTGACTAGGGTCCTTGAAATTCAATAACAACCAAGGTAAACGTATTTCAAGGACTCCGCTTTCCCCATTTAAAATTATAATCAGCTAAGGAATTATAATTATCACTATCAGGGTTACTATTTCCTTCTAATAAAGAGCCAGTTTCATAATATTCAAAAGGTATTACTTCACCTGTTACTGGTATCGTGAAACCTTGGTTTAAAGCATACCGTATTGGGTGATAGACGCCACTGTTATTGGCAATGGGCCCAGCATCGCCATTCAGTTTATTTCTGTATTGATAGTAGAATGGATCGTAGTAGCCGTCAACTACTATATTAGCTTTTTCTTTGGCAAACTGAACAATAAAATCAATACCTTCTTTCAATCTCAGTTGATTATCAAATGGGACAGAAGTATTCCCTTGATCAGGTTTTGTGTTTAGTAGTAGATAACTATTTGGCATATCATATCCTGCGATCTTAGAATCAAATTCAATAGCAGCGTATAAGTATGTTTCATCCTGGGTTAGTTGAATCTGATCTATACCTGATTGCTCACTATCAATTGTTGTGACTTCAGTTAGTTCATTCCAATCGGTTAATTCCCCATCGACATTTATTTTAAGTTGATCAAAGCTTAGCATACCAAAACGTTGCTCGTTTGTTTGTACATTTGACCAAAATTGCCTGCGATCGGGATCATCAAGGTCCATAGTATTCCAAGTTCTCTTAAACCATTCATCCTGCCATGAAAAGAGAAGCCCTCCCATATAGTTTTGATTAACTATGTCCTCATAAAGATGCTTGTTAATCTGTCCTTGTTGTTCTTCTGTTACCCCACCTTGATCCCAACCATATGGGTTCGTGTGTGTTTTACCTCTGCTTGCCGGTACACCAAACTCAGCAACTAGAATTGGCATTTGATGTGATTGCTCCAGCTCATTTAGATAGCCTGCATAACTATTCTTCTCTCCACGATGATCTATGAATGCTAGATAGTCATCAGAGTGATTAAAAAAGTCTGGATAGTATGAATAAACATGATAGGAAGCAAATAACCTAGGTGTGAATTTATCTTTACTGTAAATATGGTTAGGATCGACAGCAACAAGGTCCTCTTCTTCTAAAGGCTCGTATGGATGGTCTAACAAGTCGGTGCTAACCCAGTTGGTAAAGCGGAGTGGTCGCTGCCATTGATAATTTTCTTGTTCATAAGTTACAGTATGATCCATCATCTTTGCTAACCAGTACTCAAATGGACTCGCATTATCTGTGTAAATATATGAACCGTCATATTGCCCAACATAACTATTTAATTCATTTGTATTCTCAACCATTAGTGGGTACCACTCAATACCAATAATATAGCTAATAACATAGGGAGAAATGTCGGCACTGTAAACACCACTAGCGTTCCCAAGTTGCTCAGGAATTGTATCGTTTCCATGAATAACATTAATCGTATCTTCAATATTCTGTGTGAATGAATTTGTACTTTCTTCGTTAAAAGCATTTAAATGCTCTTCCAACGGCACTTCATCCACCCAAACACCATGCATAAGGTAAAGTGGTGATTTGGACTTCCGATTATACCGTTCTAGAGGCGATAGAATCCTGGGGGATGGATAGTATAGACACGGATTGTGTTGGCATTCATTTCACCAATCAGTTTAAACCAGCGATAATATTCTTCCTCTGTAATGGCTACTTCGCCAGGGAAATGACCTGGTTTTGCCATTCCAATATTGACACCTTTAATTGTCATTCACTCCCATGAACCATCAACATAAACTTCCATTTCATTATTAGTTAGTTTTGCGGTTCGGTTAATCCCTTCTACAGTGTCAATGGGTATTTCCTTCCGATTGAGTAGAAACATGTGGTTCTTCTAGTAATTGTTTTAACATAGGGATATACGTCCTCCAAAAAAAAGCTTTTTGTTGATCCGAAGAAAGCGTTGTAAGGATTTTGTTTAAGAATGGTAGCCCTTTATATTGGTAGAAGGAAGGTACATCACTTATATCAGCAAAATCACCCGCAAAATAGTAGAGATTTGACTGGTAATATGAGCTACTTATCACTGCAGGGAAACTACTTGGAATTCCTTCTGAACGTAGCTGATCAAGTTGCGTGCCTTCTAACTGTAAATTATATTCGGCAAGGACATTATCTGAGTTGATTTGGACATGGATATCAAACCAATAGGAATACTCCTGGCTTTGAGTCATACCGGTAATTTGTTGTCCCTTTTCAGTAAAAGTGAAATTTATGCCATTTGATTTACTAGAGTTCTCCATTACAATTACACGACCATCTTCATGGGTGAAAATATAGCCACTTCCCAAAAAGTTCCAATCTAGATTATTTTGTTCTTCATAATAAGCAATCGCCCATTGCGGAATTTCATGATCTGTCTCTATGTTTAAAGAAGAGAAATATCGACCAGTCCAACCAGTCCATTCTATTCCAAGCATGGATGTCAATTGATTCCTAACTTCTGGTTCAGTAGGGGAAGCGAAGCTATTAAATTCCATGAAAAGCTTAGTTTCTGACGTGCGTAGTTTTTGATCAATAACTGCCAATTCTTCTTGGGTAAATCCCCCGGTAATTTTATTGGAAGTAATTTGATCGTTTAAATCTTCTTGTTCGTAAACCCCATATGTGTCAGCTACATAAATAATATCACTAGCGTTGGTTAGTTCTTCTAACCTATTAACACCATTTATCGTTTCTTGATTTGGATGATATCCATAGTAGTCTTTAGACTTGATTAAGGGTTTGTTGCCAACACCTGGGGAATAGCGCAAATAATTCATGTACCATGTTAATCCATGGTGTTCACGGTAATTATTTGTCGGTACTGTTTTATCAATAATTGTTACTTTTTGTAAATTGGAATCATCTATCTTCCAAAAAAGATAGGGTAGTATTACAATAGTAGATAGTATAATTAGCGTTATTAAGACTTTTTTCATTAGAATCACACTCATTTTTTATTATTTACAATATAATGCATATATTATCATATTTCGACACTAATAAAGTATCGATAAATATAGCCGAATTACAGGGGTGAATCAGTTGCAGAAGTACCAAGACATGTTTTTAAAACGATATAAGACTATTCTTGATGAATGGAAGCAAAAGGAAGAAATATCAACAGGAGAGTTGTATCGGTTTTTGCATTCAATAAAAGGAACAGCTTCTTCTATCGAGCTTGATAATCTTTCAGAAATCTCCCACCAATTGATAGAGAGGTTAGATAAAGAGGATGATTCAATTTGGAGGCAAGAAGAGTGGGGCAATTTTGTCCAACCTTTGGCGTTACTATTAAACAACCACGCGGAAGTAGTGAAGACGGCAGAACAAAATCAGTTAGAGTTAAACACAATAGCTAATCAACAAATCATTTTGTTATTGGACGATGATATTGAGTTATTAAATTCTTTGAAGCAACATTTGGAAAATGATTATATAGTTCTTGTTGCCACTCAATTGAATCGAGCTGTTCAATTATTTTATGACTATCATCCTGATTTAGTAATTATTGATTATGATATTGGAAGTGAAAACAGCTCTGAATTATTGGATAAAATTTACAATTCAGTTGGTGGTTCGTTTACACCGGTTCTTTTTATTAGTGAAGAAGATAAACTTCAAAACAGAAAAGAAGCTTATGATTTAGGGGCACTAGATTTTCTTGTTAGGCCAATAGATTTGGACGTTTTTCAAAGCTTGATTGCCAATCGACTAAGGCTTAAACAATCGTTAAACAATCAGATAATGATTGACCCACTTACTAATGCATATAATCGATCATTTTTAAAAGCTAATTGGGAGCGCCTTCTTAAAAAGTTTCAGGAGACATCCAATCCATATAGTATGGCATTAATAGATTTGGATAACTTTAAGCTCGTAAATGATCAATATGGACATTCAGTTGGAGATCAAGTGCTATCTCAATTTGCAGAGCTAGTGCTTAATGAAAAACGTCAAGAGGACAACTTGATTCGATATGGCGGTGAAGAGTTTATTTTAATCATGCCAAATGTAACTCAAGCTCAAGCTAAATCGTTGGTTGAAGGTATATTAAATACATTTATGCAATTGGAGAATAAAGTAAATGATCAAAATATCTATTTGAGTTTTACTGCTGGTGTGGCCCAAATTGAACAAGATTCCCAGACAATGGATCAATTGATTGAACGGAGTGATCAAGCTTTATATTATGGTAAGGAAAATGGGAAAAAGTGTGTGCAAGTTTATCATAATCAGATGAATTCCGTTAACCAAATGAAGAAACAAGTAAATAGATTGCGCATCGCTATTGTTGATGATGATCGAGTTATTCAAGAGATGCTCAGTGATCAATTGTCTAGGTTGAATTTCGCAAATTACTCATTAGAGGTTAAATCTTTTCGTGAAGGAGAAACATTTTTAGAATCAGATTGGTATCGACAACCTGGAAAATATGTGATTCTTTTGGATGGAATTATGCCAAGAATGGATGGATTAGAAGTTCTAGCTAAGTTAAGAAAGACAGAAAACGAGAGTGATATGGGTATTGTCATGCTGACGGGCAGACAAAAAGATAAAGATATTGTTAGAGCGTTAGAGCTTGGAGCAGATGATTATATCACAAAGCCATTTAGCATACAGGAGCTTGAAGCAAGAATAAAGCGAATAGTTCATCGATTGTTTTAGAGGGGGAGTTTTCACATGGCGCGAATTTTAGTAGCAGATGATGAGGAAGTATTGAGAATGTTAATCACAGATACATTGGAAGATGAAGGACATGAGATCTTTGAGGCAGCTGACGGTCAAGAGGCGCTTGAGTCTATTCAACAACATTCTTTTGACTTAATTATTTTAGACTATATGATGCCTAAATATACTGGCGTTGAGGTGGCCAGACAACTAGACACTGAATGGAAGAAGAAGAATCCAATTTTGATGCTGACAGCCAAAACTCAGAAGTCTGATTTAGAGGAATCGCGACAAGCAGGAATACCATATTATATGGCAAAGCCATTTAGTCCATCTCAGCTTGTATTACTAGTGGAGGATATACTCAATGGTTGATTACTTCAAACGATCAATCCGTCGGCAGGTCTTGTTTTTAATGATGGCAGTTTCATTGATTGCTTTGGTCGGTATAACTGGAATATTTGTTTTTCAAAATAACGCCAAGGTTGATTATTTAGAGCAACGAAGCGAACTCTCAGAAAAAAATGATTTAATTCATGATATGGAACGGACTATTAGCAATGTTGTTGTTCATATGCGAGGATATGCCGCTTTTGGTAATGAATATGAACTAGCTGAGTCAGAGCGATTAAATCAAAATTTGACTGAACAGCTATCCACATATGGGGATCTCAATCTCTCTGAACAAGAGCGTCAAATTATCGGTACCATACAGGCATTTCAATATAACTATTGGAAAGTTCTACTTCCTTCCATGCAGCCCTTAATTGAAGGGAACAATTATCAGGAATTAAAGGATAAAAGTAGGGAAACTGATTCTACTAGTCAAGTAAACAATATATTAAATGAAATGGGCCAAATTAGATCAAACATAAAAACAGAGCTTGAAAATAGTCATAATTCTTTTTTAAACACAATTGATTATAGTTCATATTATTTAATTGTTTTTCTAATTCTAATTTTTATTTCCTTAAGTTTAGCTGCTCGTAGTTTAACAAAGACAATCAGTGAACCAATTACTGAATTATCGAATGCTTCTGAAGCACTAGCAAGGGGAGAGGAAGTAAAGATAAACAGATTAGATCGATTGGATCAGTTAGGCGTTCTATCACACAACTTTGCGGATATGGCAAACAAGATTAAAGATAGAGAAGATAACCTTTCAAGTCAAAATGAACGATTGAAGGAACAACGCTCGCAGATGGAAATTTACCTAAATGATTTAAAAAACTTGAATTTTGCTTTAAATGAGTCTTCCATTGTTGCTGTGATTGATGGGGATGGGAATTATAAAAAGGTTAACCAAAATTTTTGTGATATTTCTCAGTACCGAGAAGAAGAATTAGTAAATCAACACTTCTTGAGTATCATTTCACATCATAAACAATCTGAATATTCATCAGATATTCGCTCTAAAATTTATAATAAAAGAGTATGGAGCGGTGAACTAGAATTAATTAAGAAGGATGGGTCTGCGTATTGGGTATATGCAACGATTGTCCCTTATTTTGATGAAAATGAGAACGTGCAGCAGTACGTTTCTATTCAAAAGGATATTACACCAATCAAGGAAACTGAAAACCGCTTGCGAAAATCATTAGATGTAACAGAAAATACCAAGCGGACACTAGAACGCTATAATCAGATGAACCATGCACTTTCCATCGCCCAAAACCAACAAGAATTGCTTGATACCGTTTTACGCGATTTGGCATTTATTTATCGTTTTGATAAGGGTGTAATATTCTCGTTAAAATCAAATAATTATTCCACTTTAGGCATTGAATCAAATAAGTTTACTGATGGTGTTCAAGTTCATTATGTATCTGTAATTAATCGTCTCCGTAATGATCCTTCTGCTTATGTTGTAGAAAGGAAGGCTAGTGATGATGAAAGAGGATATCATGATCAACTAGTCAGTCATGATTTACACGTACCTATTTTAAGTTCGAAGGGTGAGTTAATGGCAATTCTTGTTTGTACAAGAATTGGTAATCAGTTTTCTGATAAGGATATAGAAGAAGTAGAAGGTATTTTAAAACGAGTTACTTTATCAATTGAAAAAATAAATTATTTTGATCAAACAGAAAATAATCGGCAGTTAAATCAAGATATTATAGATAATATCAATGAAGGAATTCAGTTCGTTGACTTAACAGGTAATATTATTCAATACAATGAAAAATGGAAACAACTTTTCGGGATAGAGTATGATAGTCACTCATTTAATAAAGATTATCTTGTCTGGTTAAATCAATCATTCAAGAACGTAAAAAAAACGGAGGCATTTAACAACTATTTGGTCAAAGCTATATTTACAGATGAGAAAAATCGTACTTCCTATCAATTTGAGATGGAAAATTCAGAAACTAGTATGATTGTTGCATATTCAGAAGCAATTTACAGACAAGAACAGAGAATTGGAACTTTGTTTGTTTATCGAGATATTACTGCAGAATATGAAGTGGATCAAATGAAGTCTAATCTTGTCAGTACTGTTAGCCATGAACTGAGAACGCCATTAGCAAGTGTTTTAGGATACACAGAATTAATGATTAACAAACAACTCAAACCCGAACGACAGGAAAGGTACTTAAAAACAATCCATAAGGAAGCAAAGAGATTAACTAACTTAATAAATGACTTTTTAGATCTACAACGCATGGAGTCGGGGCGACAGGAGTATCATAAGGAACAAGTAAATATTGCCGAAATTGCTCAAGAAGTTGTCGAAGGATTTCAGGTCAATAATCAAATTCATACGCTCAAAGTTTCAAATCAATCTAGTAATCCATTTGTACAGGCTGACCCACAAAGCATGATACAATTATTCAACAATTTAATAAGTAACGCGATAAAATTTTCTCCAAACGGTGGGGATGTTATTGTTTCTTTAAATAATAATGAGGACCAATTATACATTCATATTTCTGATGAGGGTATTGGAATTCCTGATTATGAATTAAAGCGTTTATTCACGAAATTTCATCGAGTTGATAATTCTAGCAAGCAAAATATCGGTGGTACTGGTTTAGGGCTTGCAATATGTAAAGAGATTGCGGAAGCTCATAATGGAAGAGTCTCTGTCCGGTCTGCTCTAAATAAAGGTAGTGTATTCACAATTATCCTCCCTTTACATCCATTGTCGATAACAAGTCGAAAGGATAAAAAAGACGATTTTCTACCAGAAATAGTTCTTGTAGAAGATGATCTTAGTTTATCGAGACTTTTGGAGGATGAGCTAAAGGATGCTGGTTTTTTTGTTCGAAAATACTCGGAAGGTAACACAATTGTGAATCAATTGCATGAGTTAAAGCCGGATGCATTTGTGGTAGATCTTATGTTAGGTAAAGGAAAAACTGGCTGGGAAGTAATTAAAAATATTAAAAACCAGTCACATTTAGTTAATACTCCAATATTTATTTCAAGTGCTTTAGAGGAAAAGGAAAAAGCACAAG
This sequence comes from Aquibacillus halophilus, assembly GCF_009649745.1. GTDB lineage: Bacteria > Bacillota > Bacilli > Bacillales > Amphibacillaceae > Aquibacillus > Aquibacillus halophilus. The sequence goes on from NZ_WJNG01000009.1 coordinate 9,054, forward strand.
AATTAGGAGTGGATGATTATTTAACTAAACCTTATCCACCAAATAAACTCTCAACTGTAATACTACAAACGTTATTGCAACATGAGAAACAAGGGCAAATACTTTATGCAAATACTGAAGATGATAATACCCCATCCTAATGGATGGGGTATTAATCATACAGAAGTTAGTTATTTTATTTCATTTTGTTGTTCCAACTGTTGTTCCAGCTGTTGTAGTTCCTGTTGTTCTTCTGGGGTTGCATTTGTATAGGCAGATTGGATAGCATTTCTTGCAGCTTCCTTATCTTGTTCGTTGAAGTTCTGCCCATTAGTCATACGATTGACAGCATTTCTAGCTTGTTGGAATAGATTGTTTGCCATGTTTGCCAACGTCAAAAACCTCCTACAGTATGGTTGTCAGCTTCTTCTTTCTTTCGCTCAACATCTGTAAAGCGCTCATGGTAGGGAATGCGTTCATCGTGTTTTTTCACTGACTCAGCACCTTGTTGAGTAAAACGTTTTGACTTACTTTTTTTACTCATGTGAAATTCCTCCCACTAGAACTTTTTGAACTAAAAAAGCTTGAACGCAAGTATACGTTCAAGCCTAGTATGGATAGATTGTTCCATTTTAATAAATGAAAAATATTGGAATATTATTTTACTGCTTTAATATCTAAGTTTAAGTATTCTTCAAGAAAGACTCCAATACCATCCCGTTCATTTGTGTCAGCTACATGTGTAGCAATTGATTTTAATTCATCAATGCCATTTCCCATTGCAACACCAACACCAGCAAATTCAATCATTTCTAAATCATTATCCTCATCACCAAAAGCAATGATGTTTTCTTGGTCGATATGATAATAATGAGCAATTCGATTTAATCCAACAGCTTTATTCATACCTTTTCTAACAATTTCAATTACGTTCCATGGTGCTCCCCATTTTCGGTGTTCAATTACTGAAGCGTGCTCATCATCAAGGCTCTGTCTAAGTTGTTTAATGTGGTCCTCCCGAGGATGGATCAGTAATGAAGTTGGATCTTGATTAAGTTCATTCTTTAGACTTCCGATTGTCACTGGACTGTCTTGTTTTTCAAAATTTAAAATTTCCATTAATTCCTCGTCATAACGGTCCAAGTAAATATAATCTTCAACCTCAGCCATTATATTTTTAACTTCTAATTCATAGCAGGTTTGAATGATCTTTTTAGCTGTACGGACAGGTAATGGACTATGTAGTGCATCCCACTTTTTATCAGTTGGGTGGTGGATCAGCGCACCATTGAAGTTAACCATTGGAGTGTCTAGACCGAGCTGGTGATAATAATCTATACTTGCGCGGTGAGGTCTTCCAGTAGCTATGACAACAATATGCCCTGCTTCTTTTGCTTTTAGAACTGTTTGCTTTGTACGTTGGCTAATGACCTTGTTATCGGTTAAAAGAGTTCCATCAAGGTCCAATGCTATTAAATGTCTGCTTTTTTTCATGTGAAATCACCTCTTATAGTAAGTATAGTTTAAATGGGAATCCTTAATCTGTAAAGAATTTGTATATTTTATATTGATTTATCTTACAAAATTTTTTTGGTTAAATATGGATTTTCATTTGTGCGATTGCTATTTCCATAATATGATAAGCTTATAAGCATTATTATATGAGGGAAGGAACAAAACCAATGATTGGAATATACAAAGAATATTGGAAAGACATACCTGTATTAGTAGTTGTACAGGACGAAAAAAAGGACAAGCCTCTACCCGTACTTACTTATTTCCACGGCTACACTAGTGCCAAAGAACATAATTTACCATTAGCATTCTTGTTGGCAGAAAGAGGATACCGAGTTATATTACCTGACAGTATGTTACATGGTGAAAGAGAGAAGTTTATTAGTAATGATGAGCGACAACTTCAGTTTTTTGATATTGTCGAGCAAAATCTAATCGATATGCAAGTAATCAAAGACGTACTTGATAGCAAAAAAATGTTACTAGATCGCAGGCTAGGAGTTGCAGGGACGAGTATGGGTGGTATTACTACTGCTGCGGCATTAACGAAGTATGACTGGATAAAAGTAGCGGCGGTACTTATGGGATCTCCCAAGATTTCGGAATATGCAAAAGAGTTGGTAGATCACATGAGGCAAATGAATACTTACATTCAAATTTCTGATGAGGAAATTGAGAAAATATATAAGTCGTTAGAAAAAATAGATTTATCCAAGCACATGGATAAATTAAATGGTCGACCACTTTTTTTTTGGCATGGTGAAAAGGATTCCGTTGTTCCATTCGATCATTCTTACAACTTTTATAGTCAAGCGGTTAGTTACTATAAAAATCCTGAAAGCATTCGATTTTTAAGAGAAGTTGGACGTGACCACAAAGTAAGTCGGTTTGCAGTATTAGAAACAGTGGATTGGTTAGAAATGCAATTGTAAGTGATGTAAATCATTTAAATTTTTCTATGTTTATGTTTATAATAAGAGTAGGAATATAAGGAGGGAATGTCATGGAAGAAGCTTTACAAGAAAACTTGATGGGTGCTTTGGAGAATGTTATTGATCCAGAGCTTGGAATAGATATCGTGAATCTGGGTCTAGTTTATGGTGTTGACCTTGATGATGAAGGGTTAGCTACTGTTACAATGACACTAACAGCAATGGGATGTCCATTAGCCGCTCACATTGAAGCAGATGTAAAACGTGTGTTGGAGGATCTTCCTGAAGTTAAGGATACAAAAGTAAATATTATTTGGAGTCCACCATGGACGAAAGATCGCATGTCTCGATATGCTAAGATTGCACTAGGAATTCCAGATTGATTTTTAAACAACCCTTGCTTATTCAAAGCAAGGGTTTTGTTTATTTCAAAAGGATTTTTCAAACCTTTATTGTTTTAAAATCTTCACACTTGATATAAAAAGAAAGCGTCGTAGCGTAGCTATTAGTTGATTTGCGCTCCGGACAGTCGCTTTCCGCGGGCAACGCTTCAACTTCCTCGGAAGAAACCCGCTTCCTGTGGGATTTTCAGCTGTTGCTTTTCCCGCAGGAGTCGACTGCCCTCCGCTCCAATCACCATTATATAATGTAGTTATCAAATACAACACTATACTAGCGTTGGAAATACACGAAGACTCATAAAAAAAATAGAAACCTCCACGCAATGAAATCTACAAAATAATGAGTAGTAATGTTAAATGAAATAAACGTATTTTGGAGTTCATCTCATTTGAATAGAAAGCTACTTTAAGCGGAGGAAAAATACGACACTCCTATGGGAAAGGAACAGTCTGAAGACCCCGCAGTGAGTGTTCTTTACGAGCGAGGAGGCTGAGGCGTTCCCCATGGAAAGGGAGTGTTTTTCCGCAGCGGTGAGATAGCACTATTCCCATAAAGACCGTAAGGAAGTCAGATAGTTACTTCGGAGTCTATGGATATTCTGTCAAAAACAGTTATTTTTAATAAAACAGTCTATCAAAAAACGTAGAGAAAAATGCTTTCTCTACGTTAGTTAATGTTATCTCATCAGCATTTCTTTTGCTTTAGGACTCATTTTTTCTGGTGACCAAGCTGGTTGCCATACAAGCTGCACATCTACTTTGTCTATACCATCAATGAAATAAATTGCACTCTCTACTCCACCAACAATACTATCGTGCAAAGGGCAACCAGGTGTTGTCAAGGTCATGGTCACTTTAACCCCGTTTTTTTCATCTATTTCAATATTATAAATAAGCCCAAGGTCAACAATATTAATCCCAAGATCTGGATCGATTACCCCGTATAGGACTTCTTCAACTTGTTTAGTCAAATCCATTTCCATAAACCTCCCTATTTTCTTAAGACACTTAATATAGATAATGCGTAAAGTATTGATGTAACGAGCATTGTGCCTTGGAATAGTTGTACAGCAACTTTATTTTGTAGGAGTCCAGCAATCGTTAGTCCGAAAACCCCTGCAGTAAAAAGGACAAAAAGGAGTGTACCAGCTTTCTCATTGATCATATCTTTTAGCATAGGTACTTTTGTTTTTCCAACTTGCCCTGAGTATTTATATGTCCACCATAGAAACGGAACGATTTTGTATAAATAACCTAAAATGCTAAACATCACCCAGCTAATAATATATATAAAAGTGAGCCAACTCCATAAATTCTGGTGATCTATTGAAAAGATACTTAGGAAAACTGTAGTTGAATGAACTAGCCAACCGTATCCAATCGCAATAAGAGAAAAAGTAAAAGGCCGATCTAATTTTCTTTTTAAACGTTTTTTTATTATTTCAATCATGTCTAAAGCGAACAGTGTAAAACCAATCCATGAAAATAGCCAGCCAATAGTCTGAAGAACTGAAGTCTCTAACCAAAAAGAAACAATTAGCGATAAAAGTCCAATTGTATAAGAGAAAAAAGCTAGTTTGGACCACTTCATTGAAAATCCATGCGATAGACTGAACATTGGTACCATTTTGTAAGAAAACCCAATGATTAATAGAGTAAACCAGCCTGCAACACCTAGTAAAATATGCGAGTGTAAAATTGCAGTATAATTTAATGAGAGTCCAAAGGAGATTGTCCAAGCTAAAATTAACCCTGCAATTATTGTAATTAGAAAGCAGAAGAGTGCGGTGGTAACAAATAATGTCATGATGCTTTTTTGCTCTTGAGATATTAATGTCATCACCATTTGCCAAAGAAATAATAGAATTCCGCAGATTACTACAATCCCACCATACACAGCATGACTTAAATTGAACCCAAGTAACAAAGAGAACATAACAATTCCGATTCCAGTAATGAATAACTGAATGAATCCTAATTTTTCACTCCAAATAGGGGTTAGAAAAGCAACAGGCACTAATTGGTACATTGCCCCCATAATAACCATTACCACCCATCCTAATAGAAGAAAATGCGCCCCCATAAGTAGCTCGGGCAACCGAAATATTCCGTTAGATAGAGCATCGCTATTTAGAAATAGGATTAGTTGTGATAGAACGAAAGCTCCTAAGCCAAATAAAATAAAAGAAAGCGGCAATTTGATGTTTGTTTCTGATTTTTTAGCTAGACCAGGGTTACTAACCATCGTTAATCACCATTCTTTGTAATTGTTATCGAAAAACTGCCATCTTTTTGCTCATGTACTTCATATTTATGACCTTGTTCATCTAATTCTGGAAAGAGGAACATAGGTCTTCTGTCGTTAATAATTGTTAATTGCTCTCCTGATCCAAGTTCTTCTAATGCTTCCAAGGTCCGCATCATAGGCTGTGGAGGCTGTAATCCTCTATTGTCTAGTTTCATAGGAATTCTCCCTTCATTGGTGAAAACGTTATTTTCCAGTGCTTCTTATCTATTTGTTCAGAGTGATGAGTGAATCCTTTCTTTTTCATCACCTTAAATAATGGAAATGGATTGAAGGGGGCGTGTAATACAAGCTGCTGATTAGCCTCTAAGCTTTTAACTGCATTCATAATTTTGCTGAAGGGTTCAATTTTTTGTTTAATATCTTCCCGTACATCAATCTCTACAATCATGTTATCTGTATTCATAAATTAACCTCCATTGTTTTCGATATCACTATGATAATCATTATCAATTAACGGTGTAGTGATTTGTATCACAATAATAAGAAAAAATGAAAAACCTGAGCGGGTGATAAAAACACACGCTCAGGTTTTAAATGTTTAAAAGGTAATATATTATTAAAATAATTCTTCCTCTAATCCATCTTTGTTTACTATAAAGTCACCTTTAGCATTTACAGTTATCAAATTTTTCTTTTTGAGTTGGCTAATTGTACGACTAACAGTTTCTCTACTAGAACCTATCATGTTAGCAAGTTCTTGGTTCGTAAAATTTGTATCTAATTTGTATGAATTACTATTTAACTCGGTACCATGATTATCAAGTAGACGTAACAATAACATAATGATTTGTTCATAAGTATTATGCAAAATTTGCTCTTCTAATCTTTTTTGTAGATCGACAATCAAATCACCTAATACCTTAAATAACTTTACACTGATTCCAGGATTATTGTATAAGAAATTTTCAAATGAACTAATAGGGATATAAATTAGAATGGCATCTTCTGCAACCTCAGCATGTGCGGGACAATTGTCCTGACGAAAAAAGCCTTGATGGGGGAACATTTGGCCGGGTTTAAGGACATTTACTATCTGTTCCTTTCCATGAAAGTCTGTTTTGTAAATCTTCACTGCACCTTCATCTATGAAATAAACATTAGTTAATGGGTCACCTTGCATAAATATATGTGTACCTTTTCTATAACGTCGAGACTTTGCAAGTTCGACAATTGGTAACATTTCATCATTTGTTAGGTCTTTGAAAATAGTGAATTTTTGTAATAGTTCCTTTACGGATTGTGAATTCATCATAATCTTCCTTTCTATCTCCCCTCACTATATTATCACGTTGGGATTAAGTTTTTAATCCTCTTGGACATTTTTATCGTTTTTTTAAGTCAATGTGATAAATATCATATTATCCTATTGATTTAACTCACAAAACTATCTTAGAAAATCATCTATGCTAGAACAAATAAAAGTATTAGGAGGTATAGTGATGAGTGAAGCACAATTCACTGTTAAGGTAAACGCCCCAGATATAGAACCTAGGTTTCGTCACCCAAGAATTTTTGAAATCTTTGATGGGTTAAATGTAGGAGAGTTTATGGAATTAAAGAATGATCATGATCCCACACCACTCTTTTATCAGTTCATGATCGAAAGAGATGGTTTGTTTGAGTGGGAATTCTTAGAAAAGGGTCCACTAGTTTGGCGCGCATCGATACTTAAGAAATAGAATGATAAAGGCTTTTGCTTGTGTGATAGCAAAAGCCTTTAAAAAATGGTGTGAAATATGTCACATCAAAAAAACGATAACTCATTTAGAATGGATAACATCATATAGTAACTATTATCATTGGAGGGATACTTATGCAACAAAGGGACTACAACAAAGATCCTTTTATTGTTATATGGGAACTAACTCGAGCATGCGAATTAAAATGCTTGCACTGCAGAGCTGATGCACAATATCTTCGGGATCCTAGAGAATTAAATTTTGAAGAAGGAAAGAAGTTAATCGATCAAATACATGATATGAACAACCCAATGTTGGTCTTCACTGGCGGTGATCCATTAATGAGACCCGATGTGTTTGATATAGCTGAATATGCTGTGAAAAAAGGTGTACGAGTTTCAATGACACCATCAGCAACACCTAATGTAACGAAGGAGGCGATGAATAAAGCCAAAGAAGTTGGTTTATCACGCTGGGCGTTTAGCTTGGATGGTCACTGCGCAGAAGTTCATGATCATTTTCGAGGTACAAGTGGTTCATTTGATTTAACGATGAACGCGATTAAACATTTGCATGAATTAGGAATGCCACTTCAGATTAACACAGTTATCTCTCGGTATAATGTTGATTACCTAGACGAAATGGCTGCAATGATTGAAGAATTGGGTTGTGTACTGTGGAGTGTGTTTTTCCTAGTTCCAATTGGTAGAGGACAAGAGAAAGATATGATCACTCCTGTCGAACACGAGCGAGTATTTAGATGGTTATATCAGCTTTCGACTCGAGTTCCTTTTGACATTAAAACTACTGCAGCACAGCATTATCGAAGAGTAGTAATTCAAAATAAAATGCGAGAAAATAAAGGTAAGGATGAAAAATTATCTATTCACTATGAAGATGCTTTAATGAAAGGTGCAACAGGAAGTATTGATGGATTAGGACGTGCACCAAAAGGAGTAAATGACGGTAATGGATTCATCTTCGTCTCACATATAGGAGATGTTTATCCGAGTGGGCTACTTCCAATTAAAGTAGGTAATGTAAGAGAACAATCATTAAAAGAAATATACCGTGAGTCTGATGTTCTAAGGAACTTGAGGGATCCAGATAAATACAAAGGGAAATGTGGTGTCTGTGAATTTCGTCATGTTTGCGGTGGTTCAAGGTCGAGGGCCTATGCGATGACAGGTGATTACATGGAAAGTGAGCCTTTCTGCGTTTATACCCCTAAAGCAATGAGAAAGAAAAAGTCTAAAGCAACATGAATTATGTTAATCAGATGGAGCCTAGGCAATCATTATGTACCGAATTGGACTGAGAATAATCGGCCGATTTTGTTAGGCTCCAAATTATACTATGACTAATAAAAATGTTGACGATTATAATAAGAACTCTAATCAAATGAAATGGAACATGAATTCTAACTAAGTAGGAGTTAGTCTATACTGCAGAGTACGATTGGACAGTTTTCACAATTTATTTCATTTTTTAAGTGTTGCAAATCCTGAATAAAGATTTTGCTCTTTTCCATCGATATTATGTCACTTCGTACTAAATCATTTAGAAGCCGATTTACACTTTCTCTAGAGGTTCCGCAGAAGTTGGCAAGCTCCTGATTTGTTAGAACGATATCAATCAATATTCCGTTTTGTTTTTTTAATCCATAGCTATTGCTTAACCGAATTAATGTTGAGTACAGGGCACCCTTTTTACCATGAAGAACTAGGTCGCGAAATTTAGTCTGATCCCGACGGAAGCTTTCTCCCATATATTTCATGTACTCCATAGCTAATTCGTTGTTTTCCATAAGACGTTTTTCTAGTTGACTTTTTTTAATAACAGCTAATTCACTATCTTCAAGTACTTTGGCATTAAGCAAATATTTGATATTGTCCGTGTACAAAGCAAGTTCACCAACAATATCCCCTTTCGAACAAATGCGAAGTGTTAACTCTCTACCGTCAGGAGAAATTTTTCCAATTTGAATTCTACCTGATAGGATCACGTATAACTCAGAAGCATCTTCGCCTTGTTGGAATAGAAAACTATTTTTTTTAACCTTTATCGTATGATCAATATTAGTTAATAGTTCACTCAATTCCTTAGATATTCCACGATTTTTCATGAAGTTTTCCATCTATTGAAGCCTCCTTCTTAAAGTGAAACTACTAGTCTGACCTCAAATTTATCTTTCTTAGAGCTTGAATTTATAATAGTAAAAATGCTAGAAAACCTACAACAAAGCAATAGAAAGCAAAATATTTCAGATTACCTTTTGCCATAATATTCATAAACCATTTTAGAGAAAAATAAGTAGCAATAATGGCAGCAAGAAACGCTAATGAATAAGGAACCCACATTGTTGCTAAATGTTCGTCGGCGATTAATTCTTCGATTGATAGAAGCAAAGTTCCAAGGCTTACCGGAATATATAAAAGGAAAGAGAATCGTAAGGCTGTTTCCTGCTTCATGCCTAATAGCATCGCTGCTACAATAGTAGCACCTGAACGACTAATCCCAGGAATTAAGGCAACAGCCTGTGCCATACCAACAATTATTGCATCCTTTATTGTTAGCTCTCCATCACTTTTTCTTCCCTTCAGATTTCGAATTATCCATAGTGCTAGACCAGTTATTATTAGTGTAATTCCAACCATTTTTGGAGCGGAAAATGTAGATGAAATTTGATCCTCAAATAAAATGCCTATAATACCGGCGGGTACAGTACCGACAATCAAATAGAAAATAAAATTGAAATCTGACTTTCCTTCTGGATTTTTCTTTGTGATATAGGATAAACCATTTTGAATTAAGTGTAATATGTCATTGCGGTAAATAAGTAGTACAGCGATTAATGAACCAAAATTGACTAAAATTTCAAAGTTTAGACCGGATAGATCTAATTGAAATAAGTTTCTTACTATAACGAGGTGACCACTTGATGATATTGGTATTGGTTCAGTGAATCCCTGAAAAAGACCAAGCAGAGTGTATTTTAAAAGTATCCATAGTTCTGAAATAAAATCCATTTGTTTCCTCCTAGTACATTTATTAATGTTGGTTATTTACTACACTCCTGTCACAATATCACAAAAAAATGAATAGGCTATTAGTGAAAAGGAGGAGGTTATATATGAATCGACCACATAATACACATCATATGTATGATTTATGCAAAAAACATATGCATTCCTATGTTCTTGCTGAAACTGTTGATGGTAATAAAGTCGACGGTATTATTACAGGGGTAGATGAAGAATACGTATATATGGCTGTGCCAAATCATGTCCAGCGCTCAGATGAACGTTTCGCTCCAGGATTTGGTTATGGCTTTCCGGGTTACGGATATCCAGGATATGGTTATGGATACCCAGGTTATGTCCCTCCAGCAGGACGGTTTAGACGTTTAGTTCTCCCGTTAACTGCATTGACAGCATTATCCTTACTACCTTGGTATTAAATGATATCTATCCTAACTTAAAAAGAGCTTCGTTAATAAAAGTAAACCCTTGCCATTCCTTATTGGCAAGGGTTTACTCCTAATAAGTATATCCTTATTCTGTATCTTCTCTTAAAATTCCGTCACCAATGATGATAACTGCAGCAGAAAATATTACAGCTAGCACGAAGATTGGAAGAAGCGTTAAGGCTTCACCAGCCATACTAGTCAATACATAAGAAATCAAGGAGCTAATTACTATAGCCCAAAAAATAGTCCAAAAATAGCGCACAATATTCACCTCATTTTTCCACATTCTTATTATAGTTTACCAAAAGTTTGCAAGAAAATAAATAAAAATTGATATAACCTTATATAGTAAATTTTTATGACGTAATAATTATAGATAGTACCTACCATTTCGTGGTATGAATTTAGGAATGTGATAAGTATTCTAAAGACAATAAAATTACTATACCAATACTACTTGATGGTTGATTAAGATGAATTTTAGTTGCAGATAGATAGTAGAAGGAAATAGAAAGGAGGATTAAAATTATGTATGTAGTATCTAATTGTTTTAATTGGATTGGTTTTCATTTTCTTCAAAAGATACTAAATAACAGCGAGGAAGTAGTCGGATTAGATCAAATATCTACAGATAAGGAAGAGAACCTCTACTTATCGGTGGGCAGAAACAGTCTGTTTACTCATGTGACAAGCAAAAGAGATTTGAAGAAAGAAATAAACTCAAAGCAGGTTGATGTCGTTTTTGACTTAATGGATAGCGATGAACTTCTAGCTGATGAAGAATTTCACGCTGATAATTGGGTTCAATTTAAGAACGAAATAGCTAAGGATAATACTAATAATTTGATTCATGTTGAACTACCTCTCTTATATGGAGAATGGATGCCAAGAGATAACAATGGGATCTTTCATACAAGAAACTATATTAAATTTGATTCGGAAACATTTGAGAATGAAGCGATATATATTGATGATTTTGTAGATGCGATGTGGCAAATTTTATCTTCGAGAAAAAAGCCAGAAAAAATTAAATTTAAATCTCTGAGAAAAGAAGGAAGGGATGAGAAAGATCCGGCTCAGGTCCTATATATTAGAGAAAAAGAAAGGATGGAAACTAGGCTATTAAATTTGAACAACCACTTTGAACAATTCTCAAAATTTTATTAATTTAACAAAGATGTAACCCAAAATACATTTACGCGCTTCTAGATAGAAGGTAGAATAGTTATAGACAAGTCACGTCACGTATCTGAATAGGAGTGCGTATTTTTGGGAAAACGATTTAGTTACATTAATGCTATCATTTTATTTTTTTTCTTATTCTCACTAACAGGCTGTGATTCTTACTTTAAACAGGGAAATATCCAAAAAGTTGGTATGCTTGTAGAGAATACCATACATGATCAAGCCTGGGGTACCTCTGGATACAATGGGTTATTGTCAATAAAGGAAGAATTTGATGTAGATGTATATTTTAAAGAGGAAATCCAAACACAGCAAGAGGTCAATCAATCAGTAGAAGAGTTTGCTAACAAAGGAGTTAATTTAATTTTTGGACACAGTAGTTTATACGGTAAGATGTTTGAAAATATTAGCTCAGCTTATCCTGACATTCACTTTGTTTATTTCAATGGTGGCTATCAAGACAGCAATCTAACCAGTCTAAATTTCAATTCTCATGCAATGGGTTTTTTTGGGGGTATGGTGGCAGGTAAAATGACAACGACGAATCAGGTAGGGATTATTGCTGCTTATGAATGGCAACCGGAGATAGAAGGTTTCTATGAAGGGGTTAGTTATCAAAACCCAGATGCAAACGTCCAAATGAATTTCGTTAACAATTGGGATGATGAGGAAAGGGCTCTTCAACTATTTGAACAAATGAACGAAAAAAATGTGGATGTCTATTATCCAGCAGGTGATTCATTTAGTGTTTCGATAATAAATAAAATCGAAGAATTAGATAAGTATGCAATAGGGTTTGTTTCTGACCAATCTAATTTAAATGAGCAAAAGGTGCTGACAAGTACTGTTCAACATGTGGACAAACTATATTTAAATGCAGCTGAGAAGTTTAATGACGGTGAATTAACTGGTGGCGTCTTCACCTATGACTTTCAGGATGAAGTCATTTCACTCGGGAAATTTAGTCCAGATCTACCTAATGATTTCGTTAAAGAGTTAGAAAATGAAGTAGATGCGTATATAGAAACGGGTTTGCTGCCTAACGAGCGTTAAAAAAAAGGACTAGAATCAATCCATTCTAGTCCTTTTTAATGCTATTTTTTAAATTTTTTAACCATATTGGATACTCCTTTTACATATGGCGACAGCTGATTATAGGTTTCCATCATTGTTTGCGCAGTGTTCATGATATCAAAAGATTCTTCCTTACTATTCTCCGTAGTCTGTTTGGATTCCGTTGATGGGGGTCTATTTGAGCGTTGCCCAAACATCATTGAGTCAAAAAAATTCCCTTGTTGTGGAATTGGTCTGTTTATCGAATTCGTATTAGTTGGTTGTTGATTGCTTTTATCCTGATCAGCAGATTGCTGGTGATTCCCTTCCTCCACTTTGTTTTCTTCAACCATAGTTAACACCTCCTTGTTATTTAGTTTATTTAGTGTAATAAAAAAAGATAAGGCTATTGTCTTGGTGTTTAAAAACTTTAAGTCAGATACTTGATTATAATTTACATATACATTAAAATTAGTACCAAGTCTTAGTATTTGATTACAAGCCTTTGAGAGGATGAAAATACATGAGTGTTGGAATTATCGGAACAGGTCATTATGTCCCAGAGAAAGTGGTAACGAACTTTGATCTAGAAAAAATTGTTGATACAAATGATGAATGGATAAGAACAAGGACTGGAATAGAGGAAAGAAGAATAGCTGAGGATACGATGGATACTTCGGATATGGCATATCTAGCCTCGGTTAATGCATTAGAAGATGCTGGAATCAAAGCGGAGGATTTAGACTTGATTCTGGTTGCAACCGTGACACCTGATACCCCTTTTCCATCAGTTTCTTGCATGATTCAAGATAGGCTTGGTGCTAAAAAAGCGGCCGCAATGGATTTAAGTGCTGCGTGTTCTGGGTATATGTATGGTATGGTAACTGCTAAACAGTTTATTGAGACCGGAGTCTATAAGAATGTTCTCGTTGTCGGAGTTGAAAAGTTATCTAAAATAACTGATTGGTCTGACCGAAACACTTGCGTTCTTTTTGGTGATGGTGCAGGAGCATCAATCCTTGGACCGGTAAGCGAAGGGAAAGGCATACTTTCATTTGAGTTAGGCGCTGACGGAAGCGGAGGTAAACACCTCTTTCAGGACATGGATTACTTAAGCATGAATGGCCGAGAGGTGTTTAAATTTGCAGTAAGACAAATGCCTGAATCATCGGTGAATGTAGTTGAAAAAGCAGGGTACAAAAAAGAAGATGTCGATTATTTAATTCCACACCAAGCGAATATAAGAATTATGGAAGCGGCCAGAGAAAGATTGGGAATTTCAGAAGACAAAATGGCGACTTCCGTTAAAAAATATGGTAATACCTCTGCAGCTTCGATTGCAATTGCGTTATCAGAAGACGTTAAAAACGGTAAAATAAAAGAAAATGATCTACTGGTTCTTGTTGGATTTGGTGGAGGACTTACGTGGGGAGCAATTGCTCTGCGATGGGGGAAATAAGGTTTAAGAAATAATGAATTCTTTAACGTATCAAATGAAAATTGGATTTAATACAGAAGGAGGAAAATCCTGTGGAAAGTAGAAGAGTAGTTATAACTGGATTAGGAGCAGTAACTCCTGTTGGAAATACTGTAGACCTTTTTTGGAATAATCTAGTTAATGGTAAATCAGGTATTGATTATATGACTAGAGTAAATAAGGACGATTTTCCTGCGAAGGTTTCAGCTGAAATTAAAGACTGGGATCCGACTATATATATGGAAAAGAAAGATGCCAAGCGAATGGATCTGTTTACTCAGTATGCTGTAGCAGCTGCTCATATGGCTGTGGAAGATGCAAATTTAGAAATAACCGATGAAATTGCCCCTAGAGTTGGAGTATGGATTGGTTCAGGAATTGGTGGTATGACCACATTTGAGGAGCAGTTCAAAAAATTCAATGAGAAAGGCTATCGCCGTGTAAGTCCATTCTTTGTTCCGATGTTGATTCCGGACATGGCTGCAGGCCAAGTTTCGATTCAATTAGGTGCTAAAGGGATAAATTCTTGTACAGTTACCGCATGTGCGTCAGGTGCTAACTCAATAGGTGATGCTTTTAAAGTCATCCAACGTGGAGATGCTGATGTAATGATTACTGGCGGGGCAGAAGCACCAATTACAAATATGTCAGTTGCAGGCTTCTCAACTGCCAAAGCACTATCTTTTAATGATGATCCTACAAAAGCTAGCCGACCATTTGATAAAAATCGTGATGGATTTATAATGGGAGAGGGCTCAGGGATTCTTATCCTGGAGACGTTAGAATCCGCTCAAAAGCGCGGTGCTAAAATTTATGCGGAGCTTGTGGGGTATGGATCAGCAGGAGATGCTTACCATATTACTTCTCCTGCTCCTGAAGGTGAAGGTGCTTCACGTGCTATGAATCAAGCAATTAATGATGCTGGAATTGAAGTGAACGCAATTGACTACATCAATGCACATGGTACAAGTACCGAATTAAATGATTCTTTTGAAACCCAAGCTATTAAACAAGTATTTGGTGAACACGCATATAAATTGAGTGTGTCATCAACAAAATCTATGACTGGTCATTTACTTGGAGCGGCTGGTGCAGTGGAAGCGATAGCTTGTATAAAATCAATTGAAGATGGAATTATGCCTCCGACGATTAATTATGATACACCTGATCCAATTTGTGATCTTGATTATGTACCAAACAAAGCGAAAAAAAAGGACGTTATCTACACATTAAGTAACTCCTTAGGGTTTGGTGGACATAACGCAGCACTAGTTTTTAAGAAATACCAAGAAGTATAATCTAATTAAATAAAGTATAAAGCCTTGCCTGAATAATTTTAGGTCAAGGCTTTTTTTTATCCTTATAAAAACTCTAACTAGTATTGTAATGAATATATTTAATAGACATGTTCGAGTGGTTTCTATCATATATCTATAGTAAAAGAATGGACAGGCTGGGTGGTAGAGTTGGGATATATTTTATTATTTTTAATAGGCTTCGGGTTAACAGTGTCGGGTGGTGTTACTATAATTACATATTTAAATTTTATACCCGCTGGTTTATCATGGGTTGATTTCTTTTTATTTATCCAGGGTCGGATTGAATGTTACTTTTTCCCAATAGGAATTATCCTTATTTCCATAGCTATTCCTAAATTACCTCAAATACTTGTTAAATAATAGGATTGAAAGAATAAATTTTCCTTTATTGGTCATAATATATCTTAAAAAGAAGGTCAAAAAAATATCGAGAATCTTCTATAGCATTGTCTATGAGACATTGTGAAAATTAGTATTAATAAAAATTGCTACTTTAACATTCTCGTAAGATTTTGTACCTTTTTTTATTCGAAAATGATTCAATAGATAAAGCGAGGGTTCAGCATATGTTATATTTGCACGATGTATGGGTGAATTGGTTTGAGGGAGAAGAAAATGGTTACAATGTTTGTGATTTCCATGAATGGCGAAAAGAGGATGGGATTGAATTATTGGATCAAGTACCTATTCTGTACATAAGTGAGTTGCTTTATCATTATATAGAGAATGATCTTCAAGATTTACCAAAGCCCTTGTTGGATAGCATATATAAACGTGCTTATTTACGGAAAAATCAAGAACGTATTTCATTAGAGTATGCATGTATCGTGACAAATGGAAAATCTATTATTGTTATCGACACAATGGGATACACGCTTCCAGTTCGGAAAAGCAGGTTGATTCCAAGACAAGAGCGGCTTGTCTATGAAATGATTGAAGGGACCAAACAACAGGAAATTTCATTTACACAAGGGCACCAAGATAAGGAATATCATATCCTTTCTTTACCACCTACTTCGATGTTAGGACTTACTAGAAAAGAAAGACAGCTTAAGCAATTATTAATGATGGCAATGGACCAATTAGAAGGTACTAAAAACCATGAACAGGTAAGGTACTGGTTAACAGAATGGGACCCCAGTCAATATCCTGCGATACGAAAAATGAATTTTGAAGAAGCATGGGAAACTTTATATCAAGGTGTAATGACGGGATGGAGCAAACCACACGAGGAGCTGTGTGAGAAAATGATAAAGGGTCAGCCCTTCTTCGAAAAAATGTGGGAGCTAGAGCAGGATCATGAACAATATAATACATTCAAAAGAATTCTCTAACAAAAAATGACCAAGAAGCAAATTCTCCTGCTTTTTGGTCATTTTTTAGTTGATATTTAGTTTTTAAAGACAAAACTATTTTTTCTTCTTAACTCTTCCAAGTCCCATTGCTTTTTTAGCTTTTACTAGCATTTTTGTTGCAGCAAAGTTAGCTTTTTCCGCTCCTTTGTCTAAAATATCATCTAGTTCTTGCGATTCAACTAATTGATAATACCGATCCTGTATTGGTTTAAGAGTTTTAATAACAGCGTCGGCGGTGTCTTGTTTGAATTCACCATATCCTTTTCCATCATATCTTTCTACAAGTTGTTTAATTGATTGCCCTGTGCAGATCGCGTGAATTGTTAGCAAATTACTTATTCCCGGTTTATTTTCTTTATCAAATGTGACAATACCCTCAGAATCTGTAACAGCACTTTTTATTTTCTTTTCTATTTTTTTCTCATCATCTAACATAAATATAGAAGCTTTTACATTTACATCAGATTTACTCATTTTTTTAGTTGGTTCTTGAAGAGACATTATTCTTGCCCCTACTTCTGGGATGCTTACTTCTGGAATTGTAAAGA
Organism: Aquibacillus halophilus; assembly: GCF_009649745.1. Lineage (GTDB taxonomy): Bacteria > Bacillota > Bacilli > Bacillales > Amphibacillaceae > Aquibacillus > Aquibacillus halophilus. The sequence continues at coordinate 26,274 of NZ_WJNG01000009.1, forward strand.
TGTCATTAAACTTATTATTAAAACGCTGAGCTAAATTACGAGTTAGCTCCAAATGTTGCTTCTGATCATCACCTACCGGTACAATATCGGTACTGTATAAAAGAATATCAGCTGCCATCAAAGGTGGGTATGTTAGCAAAGAGGAAGAAACTGCTTCCTTCCCGTTTGTCTTATCTTTAAATTGAGTCATTCGCTCTAGTTCACCGATATAGCTAATCGATTGCATCATCCATCCCAATTGTGTATGTGCTGAAACCTCAGATTGAATAAACAACGTTGATTTGTCAGAGTCAATTCCAGAAGCTAGGTATAGCGCTGCAAGCGAGCGTATATTTTCTCTTAGTTTTAATCGATCTTGTGGTACAGTAATTGCATGTTCATCTACGATACAGAAATAGCAATTGTTTTCATCCTGTAGATCAACAAAGTGTTTCATCGCCCCTAAATAATTTCCGATTGTTAATGTACCGCTTGGTTGAATTCCTGAAAAAATTGTTTTCATTTTTACACCTCTTGATTATATTTTATTGCTAAACTGATGCTAGTCACTTATATTAGCGCACAAAAAAAGCCCATTCCAATCCCTGAAAAAAGGGACGAATGAACCGCGGTGCCACCCTTATTATCTCTAATAGCTAGAGATCACTTTGTACCAAACTGGTATCAGTTAACGCCTGAATACGGTGTTTTCATACAAACTTAGGCTAATCGTTTTTTTGAAAGGCCATAAGTAGGTATCTATCATCAGGAAAAATACTAATGAAGATAGTTTGATAAAACACAGCTCCAAAGATCCAATTCCATTATTCCTTGGTATCTGTTCTCACCACCCACAGACTCTCTTAAAACCAATTGGAAAATGTACTATCCTTATCATCGCTTTAATTTAACTTGTTGATTTGGATTATATATAAAAAAAATGGGCTTTGCAAGATTACATGTAGTAAAAAAATAATAAACTAATCATTACTAGTGTTAATACGAGCCCCTGAAAAAGAATTAGTGCTAGAAAACTAGTAGATATCCTATCAGAGGGGTTGGGCTTATCTGCCCACTCATCCAATAAATCTTTATTAGTTATCCGTCCACCAAATCTTCTAAAACCATACACAACTCCATCGAAAAAACGTCCTTTTATTATGTATGATAATAACCAAACCACTAAATAGGAGAAACTAATGTAGAAAATAACATTAATATAATGATGAAGATTCAGATCAGGTGCAGAAAATAGAAAGATCATCAAACTTAGAAATATATTTATTAACAAAAATAACCATCTATTCTTAATAACCTTTAACAAACACATAACCTACCTTTGAATAATATAGAAATTATTATAGCACAATAATAGGAAGATATAATAGGAGAAGGAGGTAGACTGACAGTCATAGGTATTTTATAACTTGTGATATATTTCCGTACAATTTATGTGAGGTAATATGACAGATAACCGTTTAATTTCACAATATTAGATAGGTAAATAGACCTATCTTGTGGGTGGAAAACTAGATTTAATGCGATTTCCAAAATTTTATAGAAAAAAAGTAATGCAAAATTGTGAGAAAACTTGTATAATTCATTTTGTGGATGTTTTCATCTGCAACAATATTCAGAAAAATAAGGGGAGGTCATTATTACATGAGAAAGGCAAATTGGCTTTTAATCGTACTAGCTCTAATGCTAAGTGCAGTTCTAGTTGCTTGTTCTGGTAATGATACAACAGAAGAAGAGGATACAGGAACAGATACAACAGACACAGAAACAGAAACACCTGAAGAGGAGCCTGCTGAAGAAGAAGCTCCGGAACAAGTACTTAATATTTTAGAAGGATCTCAGATTCCAACAATGGATTCTTCACATGCAACTGACGCTGTTGCTTTCCAATTCTTAGGTGAATCAATGGAAGGTCTATATCGTCTAGATGAAAATGCTCAACCAACTCCTGGTATCGCAGCAGGCGAACCAGAAATAAGTGAAGATGGTCTTACTTGGACTATTCAATTACGTGAAGATGCAGTATGGTCTAACGGTGACCCTGTAACAGCTCACGATTTCGTATTTGCTTGGAGACGTGCAGTTAATCCTGACACAGGTTCTGAGTATGGTCCATTCATGATGAATGGAGTAATTGCAAATGCACAAGAAGTTAACGAAGGTGAAGTAGCAGTTGAAGAACTTGGAGTAGAAGCTACAAGTGATACTGAATTAGTAATTACTTTGGCTAAGCCAGTTCCTTATTTCTACGGACTTTTAACTTTCGGTACATTCTTACCACTTAATGAAGCTTTCGTAACAGAACAAGGTGCTGATTATGCTTTAAGTTCAGATAACCTTATATATAATGGACCATTCTTATTACAAGACTGGAATCCAACAGGTGACAATCCAGATCAGTGGTCTCTAGTTAAAAACCCTGATTACTGGGATGCAGAAACTGTAACTCTAGAACAAATTAATGTTAGTGTTGTTAAAGAAACAAGCACTGCTGTTAACTTATATGAAACTGGTGATACTGACCGTGCTGGTCTAAGTGCTGAGTACGTTGAACAATATGCTGGTACTGAAGATTTCCGTACAATGCCAGAAGCTGTTCTTTTCTACCTGAAAATGAATCAGTCTAACGAAGCTCTTGCAAACCAAGATATCCGTAAAGCAATCGCGATGTCTATTGGTAAACAAGATCTAGTTGATGTTATTCTTGCTAACGGATCTGTAGTTTCTACTGGTGCAGTACCACAAAACTTTAGTGCACACCCAGAAACTGGCGAAGACTTCCGTGAATTAAATGGAGATTTAATCGTTGAAAATAAAGAAACCGCTAAAGAACATTGGGCTGCAGGTCTTGAAGCTTTAGGAACTGACACAGTTGAACTTAGATACCTAGGTGGAGACAGTGAAGTTGCACAAGAAATGGATGCCTACATTAAAAACCAATTAGAAGGTAATCTAGAAGGATTAACAGTTACTATTTCTTCTGTACCTTTTGAAGAGCGTATTGCTAGAGATGAAGCAAGTGATTATGATATTCAAAACTCTGGTTGGGGTCCTGACTATCTAGATCCAAACACATGGTTAGAAATGTGGACTACTTCAAGTCCATACATGACTATGAACTATAATAATGAAGAGTTTAACTCTTTAATCGAGCAAGCTAACAATGAGTTGTTAACACAACCAGTTGAGCGCTTTGAAACTTTCCTAGAGGCTGAGAAAGTAATGATGGAAGATGCTGCTATCGCTCCATTATACCAACGTTCTCGTGCATACCTGTGGAGACCAGGTGTTGAAGGCGTTGTATTCAACCCGATGGGTGCAGACTTTAACTACAAATGGGCTCATATTGAATAATTGACAACATTGGATTAACCAAGGGATTGCTCTTGGGAAGAGAGTGTACTGCCGTCTCATGGCATATACTCTCTTTTTCCATTTAAGCGTAATTTTTGAATAGTTTGAAGATTTATAAGACGGCTAAAAAATACACAAACACGAATAGGAGGGTAAAGGGATGGCAAGATATATTTTACAACGTCTTGGCTATATGATTCTCACATTATTTTTGATAGCTACATTTTCGTTTTTCCTCATGAAAATGCTTCCAGGTTCTCCACTCTCATCTGAGCAGAAGGTAACTGAAGCGCAAAGAGAAATCATCCTAGAAAAGTACGGCTTAAATGATCCTGTACCAGTCCAATATGCTAGATATATGGGCAATTTGTTACAAGGGGATTTAGGTGTTTCTTTCCAACTTAAGAATCAACCAGTTACAGATATTCTGTTAAGTCGAATTCCGATTTCCGCACAACTAGGTTTATATGCTTTATTAATAGGAACTGTATTAGGGATGTTATTAGGCTTAATTGCTGCAATAAAGAACAACTCGTGGGTTGATTATTCTGCTAATATTGTCTCAGTTATTGGTATTTCAATCCCATCATTTATCTTTGCAGGTTTGATGCAATATTATGTAGGGGTGAAGCTAGGTCTGTTACCAATTGCGTTTTGGGGTACCTGGCAACAAGCTGTTATGCCAACCATTGCATTAGCAATATTCCCAATGGCAATTGGTGCAAGATTTATGAGAACTGAAATGATTGAAGTGTTAGGATCAGACTTCATTGTTACTGCAAGGGCAAAAGGTTTGAATAATACTGGAATACTATTTAAACATGGACTTCGTAATGCACTAATCCCTTTAGTAACAGTAATGGGGCCGATGGCAGTAAGCTTAATGACTGGTACACTGGTTATTGAACAAATATTTTCTATACCTGGAATAGGGGAACAATTTGTGTCATCTGTAATGACTGATGACTTCGCGATTATTATGGGAACAACCCTATTTTTCGCCTTTTTCTTCGTTCTGATCATACTGATTGTCGATTTGCTATATGGTATTATTGACCCGCGGATTCGACTGGCTGGAGGTAAAGATTAATGGATAAAGAAAAGCTAAATAAAGATCTATTTGTTCCTGCAAAAAAAGGAAAAGATACAAGTGAAGATATTCGAAGACCTAGTCTTTCTTACTGGCAGGATGCATGGATCCGATTAAGGAAAAATGCTGGCGCCATATTCGGGATTGTTACGCTTATATTAATTGGAGTTCTATCCCTTGCTGGTCCACATTTTAATCAATACGGATTAGATGATCAGGACTTAGGGCATTCGAGAATGCCGCCTCGTGTACAAGGCTTAGAAGAGATTTCGTGGCTAGGTTTAAATGGGAATAAATCTGAAATATTTGAAGCTGCAACTGTAGAAGAAGCCAAAGAAAGAGCACTTTCAAGATGGACACAAACAGATTATGAGTACGTTACGTTTGATGTTATAAGTGAAGGTAATGGTACTGAAAATTCAGCAAGAGTTGAAGGAAATTTTGATGTTTATGCTGAAAAAGACATGAATGACATTTATTATTGGTTCGGTACCGACACATTAGGTCGTGATTTATTTACTCGTGTGTGGATTGGTACACAAATTTCATTACTAATTGCATTAGTTGCTGCTGCAATTGACATGGTTGTCGGTGTTGCCTATGGTGGTATCTCAGCCTATTATGGTGGACGAGTAGATAATATCATGCAACGTATTATAGAAATCCTAGTAGGTATTCCGAATCTGGTTGTTGTAATTTTAATGATAATGATTTTAGAACCGGGTATTCTGTCGATTATTATTGCATTAACTATAACAGGTTGGACCGGCATGGCACGTATTGTCCGTGGTCAAGTTCTAAAATTGAAAAATCAGGAATTTGTATTAGCATCACGCACGCTTGGTTCATCCAATTCTCGAATTTTGACGAAACATCTTATTCCTAACACATTAGGGATGATTATTATAAATACTATGTTTACAATTCCATCAGCTATATTCTTTGAAGCATTCTTAAGCTTTATCGGTTTAGGACTTCAAGCACCTGATGCATCACTAGGGACATTAATTAATGACGGATTTAAATCACTACAAATAAATCCGCACATTATGATTTTTCCTGCAATCGTTATTTCTTTAATCATGATTGGATTTAATATTTTAGCCGATGGTCTTCGAGATGCTTTAGATCCGAAGATGCGTGAATAGGAGGTAGGTGACAAGATGGATAATATATTGGAAGTAAAGGATTTGCACGTTTCCTTTGATACGTATGGAGGAGAAGTAAAGGCTGTTCGAGGTGTTTCCTTTGATCTTAAAAAAGGAGAAACACTTGCCATTGTTGGAGAATCTGGTTCTGGTAAATCAGTAACAACAAGAGCTATTGCACGTCTAATACCTTCACCTCCTGGACGAATCAAAGAAGGAGAAATACTTTTAGATGGAAAAGATTTAGCAAAATTAAAAGAGAAACAAATGCAACAAATTCGTGGTAAGGAAATATCAACAATTTTCCAGGACCCAATGACTTCACTAAATCCAACTATGAAAATTGGAGCACAGATCATGGAAGGTCTTATTAAACACCAAAAAATGAGTCGTTCTAAAGCAAAAGAACGTACGATAGAACTACTAGATTTAGTAGGACTTCCAAATGCAAAAGATAGAGTGGATCAATATCCACACCAGTTTTCAGGTGGACAACGCCAACGTGTTGTTATTGCTATAGCGTTAGCTTGTAACCCCAAAGTCTTAATTGCCGATGAGCCAACAACAGCATTAGATGTAACCATTCAAGCTCAAATCCTTGAACTTATGAAGGATATCCAAAAGAAAACAGATAGCTCAATTATATTTATTACACACGATTTAGGAGTTGTAGCCAACGTAGCAGATCGTGTAGCTGTAATGTACGCTGGGAAAATTGTTGAGATTGGAACAGTAGATGAAATCTTCTATAACCCTAAGCACCCATATACTTGGGGGCTTTTAGGATCGATGCCTACACTTGATAATGATGAAGAAAGCTTAGTTGCTATCCCTGGATCACCACCGGATATGTTAAATCCACCAAAAGGTGATGCTTTTGCTCCAAGAAATGAATATGCACTTGAAATTGATAATGAGATGGAGCCTCCTATGTTTAAGGTTTCTGATACTCATTATGCGGCTACATGGCTATTACATGAAAATGCACCGAAAATGGAGCCACCTGCAGCCGTTAAAAGACGGATGAAGGGTTTTGCTGCTTCATCGGATAAGAAAGGTGATAAGCGATGAGCCAAGAAAAATTATTAGAAGTTACTAATCTAAAACAACATTTTAAAACTGGCAGACATAGTGTCGTTAAAGCAGTAGATGGCATCACCTTTGATATTTATCAAGGAGAGACCTTTGGCCTAGTAGGTGAGTCTGGTTGTGGGAAATCAACAACTGGGCGCAGTATCATCCGCTTATACAATGCTACAGACGGTGATGTTAAATTTAAAGGTGAGGATGTACACGGAAAAAAATCTAAAGCAGAGCTTAAAAAGTTTAACCAAAAAATGCAAATGATTTTCCAAGATCCGTATGCATCGTTGAATCCGAGAATGACAGTGCTAGATATTATTGCAGAAGGCCTTGATGTACATGGTCTAACATCAAATAACGCTGAACGCAAGGCACGAGTGGAAGATCTATTAGAAAGAGTAGGACTAAATAAAGAGCACGCGAATCGTTATCCTCATGAATTTAGTGGTGGACAGCGCCAAAGAATTGGTATTGCTCGTGCATTAGCAGTTGATCCCGAGTTTATTATCGCTGATGAGCCAATTTCAGCACTTGATGTTTCTATTCAAGCTCAGGTAGTCAACCTCTTAAAAGATCTACAAAGAGAACACGGGTACACGTACCTGTTTATCGCGCATGACCTTTCCATGGTTAAATATATTAGTGATCGCATAGGCGTAATGTATTTTGGCAAAATGGTAGAGTTAGCGGATAGTGATGAATTATACAAAAATCCAGTTCATCCTTATACGAAATCTCTTTTATCAGCAATTCCATTACCGGACCCTGATTATGAGAGAAACCGTGTACGTACATCTTATGACCCAGCTCAACATGATTCTAGTGAAGAACCTGAATTTAGAGAAATCAGGCCAAAACATTGGGTGCTGTGTACAACTAAAGAATTTGAAGCATATAAATTAGAACTGAACGATTAATAGTGCATTTTCTAAGATAAATACCTAATAAACCCTCGCCTATCCAGGAGAGGGTTTATTCTAGTGCTAAGAAAATTGTCAATAGATATTAACCAAATAAATACATAAAAAGTTTATAAATTATATTACTATTCAGGGACAAACTCTTATATAATAGAGAGAAATAAAGATTTAGGAGCCTGATTAATAATGAAGAAAAAACAACTTAGCATCGTCATCTTCGTTACAATTTTACTTCTTAGCCTAGTCTTTCCGGCTAGTACCTTTGAAGCAGCAGAAACTGAAGTAATGACAGCCAATATGCATGAAAAACGGGTAATGCAGCTAACACAGTATCAACTGCCTGAAGATACTTTGAAAAGATTTGGCTATGATTCTGGATTGGATTTTGAGTATCCGGACGCAGTCAGAGGAATTTATTTAACAGGACACTCGGCAGGCGGTAGTCGTTTTGAAACACTACTTAATCTGGTTGATTCAACAGAACTTAATGCGATGGTTATTGATATCAAGGATGATTATGGATACTTAACCTATAAAGTTGATGATAGTTCTCCATATGCTGATATTAGCCGGAACTTTATAAAGGATCCACGTAAAGTGCTTGAGACATTAGAGGAAAAAGGAATATATCCAATTGCTAGAATCGTTGTTTTTAAGGACACCATTCTTGCTGAAAAGAGACCTGATCTTTCTTTTACTGAGAATGGAAATGTTTGGGCAAATAACAAAGGGGATTCGTTTGTAAGTCCATTTCAAAAGGAAGTTTGGGAATACAACGTTGGTATTGCTAAAATGGCTGCCGAGCTTGGATTTAAGGAAATTCAGTTTGATTACGTAAGATTCCCTGAAGGCTTTGAAAAAAGAGATAAAGAGTTAGGCTATGATCTTGGAGAATACAAAGATTTAGAGTTAGATGATGTAAAAAAACGGGTTGAAGCAGTTACAGATTTTGTTAAATATGCTAAAGAAGAATTGGATTTCTACGATGTAGATGTTTCAGTTGATATTTTTGGATATGCTGCAACAATAGAGGAAACACCTGGAATTGGGCAGAACTTCTCTAAAATATCAGAAAATGTAGATGTTATCTCATCAATGATTTATCCAAGTCATTGGACTTCTTATTTTGGTATTGCTGTACCTGATATGGAACCCTACCGATTAGTGAGTGAGTACGCTAAAGTAGAAAATGAAGTACTTGGAAAATTAGAAAACAAACCAACATCCCGACCGTGGATTCAAGACTTCGAGGCACCTTGGTTATATAGTGGAGCAACGAAGCAATATGGTAAAGCAGAGGTAGAGGCTCAAATCAGGGCTTTAAATGAACATAATATTAATGAGTTTCTATTATGGAATGCTGGGAACACTTATACAGAAAATGTAGATTTTACACCTTTGAATTAATTTTTTAAATAGGAGTAGCCTCTTAGCCAATAAGGTGAGAGGCTATTCCTATTAAAACAATCCATGACACAAATAAAATCCGAGTATAGTGACAGGTGGGAATAAAGAATTAATATCATTAAACAGGGTATAGATAAAATAAGAAATAGGTTTAACAAAACAACCAATCTTCGTTATAATAAGAATGAAGACGAAAATAAGGGAGTAGATTTATGAATTGGTATGAGAAGTTAAATAAGTACTTTCCAGTTGAAGAAATGAAGTCTAGAGAACACATGGAAATGCTTTTAAAAGAAAAAGGTGATGTATACTATAAGGACGAAGGACCTCATCATGTTCTTATGTATGCTGAGTTTGATTCATTTATTTTCATCGATTATGTATATGTGTCGGCTAAATCTAGAGGTCAAGGTTTAGGACATAAACTCATGGAGAAATTAAAGCAAAAGAAAAAACCAATTATATTGGAAGTAGAGCCTGTAGATTATGAAGAAACAGACACTGAAAAAAGGTTACGTTTCTATCAAAGAGAAGGCTTTATTCACGCAGAATCAATTGGGTACAATAGACGGTCATTAGCAACAAATAAAGATAACCCTATGGAAATTTTGTTCTGGACACCTGAAGATGAAGATGAAGAAACAATCTATAAAAAAATGAAAAAAATGTATGAGGATATCCATACTTATAAAGATGAACAACTGTATGGTAGATCGTATCAACCAGTTGAAGAAGTACTCTCATATGATGATAAAAGAAAAGCGGAAAATATTTATGCTGCACTAAAAGAAGAAGAGAACGAGTTGTATAAGAAGTAGCAAGAAATCCTTTGGTACTGTTTAAGTAACAAAGGATTTCTATATGATAAATTTAATTTACTAAAGATAATGCTAAATTAATTTATATTTAATGTTTAGTTTGGATAGTGTCAGGGTAAGTTAAGTTATAACATAACATTTCATGAAAGAATTTATGATAAATTTTAAATTAGACCTACCTTAGATTTGACAGATGTAGTATACTTGTACATAGAAGAGCTTATTTAAAATGATTGTAATATAATAAATTCTTCAATGTTCATGAAATGTCCATAAATTAAATTTGTATATTGAGGAGTGAAGTTTCATGGTAACACTTTATACCTCACCAAGTTGTACATCGTGTAGGAAAGCTAAAGCGTGGCTAGAAGAACATGATATACCATTCCGTGAAAGAAATATTTTCTCAGACTCACTTTCATTAGATGAGATTAAAGAGATATTGAGAATGACGGAAGACGGTACGGATGAGATTATTTCTACTAGGTCAAAGGTTTTTCAAAAGCTAGATATGAATCTAGACCAACTACCTTTAAAGGATTTGTTTAATCTTATTCAAGAAAATCCTGGACTTCTTCGTAGACCGATAATATTAGATGAAAAACGTCTACAAGTTGGCTATAATGAAGATGAAATAAGACGCTTTTTGCCAAGAACAGTAAGAACTTTCCAACTTCGAGAAGCACAACGAATGGTAAATTAATAGTAAAACGCAGATCTGTTTATGAGGTCTGCGTTTTCCTCATCTTATGGGTGACAAATTAGTATAAATAAGTTAAAATATATATTTAATAAACTTATTATCATTTTAAAAACCATGACAGACACCTTTTTTTAATTTCTATGAGCTATATTGTTTCAAATTATTAAATTGTGTCATAAAATGATTGTAAGGTAATATTTCTTATTTCTGCATGGTTGATTTTGATTCAAATAGGGTATGAGTAGAATAAGAAATAAAACTAGGTGAAGTTATATCCCTTCCACCTAATTATCTTAGAAGGGAGAGAATGGTTATGGAAATAGAGAGAATTAATGAGAACACAGTGAAATTCTATATTTCTTATTTAGATATCGAGGATCGAGGATTCGACCGAGAAGAGATATGGTATAACCGAGAGAAAAGTGAACAACTCTTTTGGCAAGTAATGGATGAAGTTAATTATAATGAAGATGATTTTAATATAGATGGACCATTATGGATTCAAGTACAAGCACTAGATAAAGGATTGGAAATCGTTGTTACGAAAGCTCAAATCTCTAAAGACGGTCAGAATTTGGAGTTACCAACCGAAAATGGAAAAACAATCGATATGCCAGTGGACGAGAAAATTGAGTCACTATTAGAAGATAAATTCGGTTCTGATCATAAAGATGAAGAGGAAAACGATAACGAAGATGAAATTGATTTATCCTTTATTTTAAGCTTTGCAGATTTCGAGGACGTTATTCAGTTAAGTCATTATTTTCCTAAAATTGAAGGTTTGACAGATAGCTTATATCATTTTGAAAATAAATACTTGTTATTATTACAATTTGATGAGGAGCAGTTAACTGATGAGGAACAAGAGAATATTCTGAGTCAAATGTTAGAATTTGGACATGAATCTAGTATGACCATCTTTCGCTTAGAGGAATATGGCAAAACAATCTTTAGTACTGATGCTTTATCCGAAACTAAAAAGTATTTCCCACTACAGCAGTAGGCACTCCGTTATGTGAGTGTCTTTTTTTATGGCTTCAAAAGATACTGTTTGTAAAAAAGAGGTATTTTAAAATCCAAGGGAGAATTAATGAAAATGGAGGTGTTGCCTATATGCTTCAAGCAATAAATCAACAACAGGGTATTCTTCAGACCCTGGCTTTATTAGCACCTAGTGAGATTGCTTTTCACAGAATACAGTCTAACTTCTATTGTCCAAACTGCAAGGAACCAGTGTTAATTAAAGCAGGAGAGAAAGTTATTCCTCATTTTGCGCATCATGCAAAGAGCCAATGTCCACTTAAACAAGGAGGTGAAGGCGAATATCATGAACGGGGCAAATTTAAATTATATCAGTGGCTACTACAACAAAAAATCACGGCATATTTAGAAGTATTTATCGACGAAATACAGCAAAGAGCGGACATTTTAATTGAATTAAAGGGAAGGTTGATTGCGATTGAGTTTCAATGTGCAACCATATCAAATAGTGAGTTCAAAAACAGGTCTCATGGGTATCGTAGCATAAATATAACCCCTATTTGGATCCTCGGTGGTAATCGCATGAAGCGAAGGGGAGCACGTGCCCTTTCAATGAGTAGTTTTGAATTACTTTTTCTCCACCAATTCCACAATAACTATCCTCTAACGATGTTCTTCTATTGTCCTAATTCAAATCAATTTTCTATATTTCAAAACGTTATGACAACAGGTAAGAAAAAAACCTATGGTAATTTGTACTTTACCAAGCTTCACCAAATTAGTTTTTATCAATTGTTTAAAAAAAATAAAGCAGATAGTAAGCAGTTGCTAATTGATTGGAAATCAGACAAAGTCAACTTCAGAACGCGAACTTCTCCACACGTAACAAAGATAGAAAAGTACTGGAGGCAGTGGCTCTATATAAATCATACACATCCGAGTTTGCTACCTTCAATTGTACATTTACCAGTTCCGAGTCAGTTTCTGATGAATACCCCTCCAGCCATTTGGCAGAGTAAACTATGCATTGAAATTTTAAGTAGCTACATCTATTTCGATTTGAAAATATGTTACTCTCTTTTAAAAAACGATATAAAGCCTCAAACATTCTATCCTCTAGTTCATGGCGATAACGATCCAATTGCAGAATATTTAACCCTTCTATGCCAATTAAAAGTCATTAAGGTTGTAGATACCACCACAACTTTTCGGGTAATTGAACGACCAATATTTCATCGTAGTGTTGATTCTGCAATAAACGAAGATGAGCAGGTTATTAATTTATTAATAGATTATGTTGTCCCAAGTAATTATACGCATGATTAACAAGCTATTAAGATATAATAGTAAGAGCAGCATGATATATACAAAAACGAATTTGTCTGTGTCTATTACTGGACGGAGATTGTTTCTCATAGTAGGGAAATAAGATTTTAAAAGGAAATAAGGAGGATGTTAGCTTGACACAATCAACAAAGCAGTTGAAAAAGCGAGAGGAAGTTCCGGTAGAAAAAACTTGGAAACTAGAAGATATTTTTCCCACCGATGAAGAATGGGAGAAAGAGCTCGATGCGATAAAAGAACAAATTCCATCTTTTAAGCAATACCAAGGTAAATTACAAGATTCAGCTCAAAATTTATTTGAATTGTTAACCTTACAGGATGAAGTGTCCGAACGTATTGGAAAGTTATATACATATGCACATATGAGATATGATCAAGATACAACAAATTCATCCTACCAGGCCTTGAATGCAAAAGCTGAGAATATGATTACACAGGTATCTAGTGCGATGAGTTTTATTGTACCTGAGATATTAACAATTGAAGAGAAGACATTAAATTCTTTTCTTGAAGAAAAGGATGAATTAAAGCTCTATAAACATACTCTAAATGAAATAACTAGACAACGCCCTCATATTCTTAGTGAAAAAGAGGAAGAATTACTAGCTGAAGTTTCAGAAGTAACTGACAATGCGTCACAAACATTTGGGATGTTAAACAACGCGGACCTTACTTTTCCTGAGGTAAAGAATGAGGAAGGAGAAGAAATTGAGCTTACACATGGTCGCTATTTAAATTTTCTAGAGTCAGCTGATCGAAACGTCCGTGAAAGTGCTTTTAAGGCAATGTATGATACGTTTGGTAAATTTAAAAACACTTTTTCATCAACGCTTTCCGGGGCAGTTAAGAAAAATAACTTTAATGCTAAGGTTCGCAAATATGATACGGCAAGGCAAGCTGCTCTAAATAACAATAATATACCAGAGCAAGTATATGACAATTTAGTAGAAGCGGTTAATGAACGTCTACCTTTATTACAGCGTTATGTATCATTACGTAAAAAGGTATTAGAGCTTGATAATATTCATATGTACGATCTCTACACGCCACTAGTTAAGGATGTGGAGATGAAAATTCCTTATGAGGACGCTAAGGATTATATCGTCAAAGGATTGGCTCCTCTTGGTGATGAATATGCAAGTATGTTAGAAGAAGGTTTTGAAAATCGTTGGATTGACGTAGAGGAAAATAAAGGGAAGAGAAGTGGTGCCTATTCTTCAGGAGCCTACGGAACCAATCCATATATTCTTATGAATTGGCAAAACAATATCAATAATTTGTTTACCCTGGCACATGAGCTCGGTCATTCACTACACAGCTATTATACAAGGAAAAATCAACCTTTTCGTTATGGTAATTATTCGATTTTTGTAGCAGAAGTTGCTTCTACTTGTAACGAGGCGTTACTAAACGAGTATATGATAAATAACACAAAAGACCAAAAAGAGAAGTTGTTTTTACTAAATCATTTCTTAGAAGGTTTCCGAGGTACTGTCTTTAGGCAGACAATGTTTGCAGAGTTTGAACATAATATCCATGTCTTAGCACAAAATGGTGAAGCATTAACTGCTGATAAGCTGTCAGTGCTCTATTATGATTTAAACCAAAAATACTTTGGTGATGAAATTATGGTTGATGAAGAAATTGGTGTGGAATGGGCTCGAATTCCCCACTTTTATTACAATTACTATGTGTACCAGTATGCAACTGGGTATGCAGCAGCTACTGCTTTAGCATCGCAAATATTGAAGGAAAAAGAACCTGCTGTAGATCGTTATCTAACATTCTTAAAAGCTGGGAATAGTGATTATCCAATTGAAGTGCTAAAACAAGCAGGTGTCGACATGACTGGTAAAGAACCAATCCTTTCTGCATTGGATGTATTCGAAGAAAAACTATCAGAAATGGAGCAATTGTTAGCAGACATGTAGATAGAGGAGAACTAACTAATGCCACTAAAAAAGAGTGGCATTAGTAGTTTCATTTAACGATAACTTACTTGAATCCACGAAATGTCCTGCGATGAGTGAATGAAAAGACGGTTAAGTAGATCGAAATTAATAGCATGGGGACTGTTATAATCCATGGTATTAATCTCATTAATCCAAATAAATTAAAGAAAAAAGAAACAAAAGTTAACAATAGGAAAAACCAAGGAAGAAAGCGATTCATCATTTCACACCCCCAAACTTAACAAAAGGTGTAACCTCATCACTATTACAGTTAATGTTACTACTAATATATGCTCGTTTTATTTTTTATAGAAGTGTGACATTTTTGTGAAATAATACACAAGGTTATTGCGGATAAAGAAAAATCCTGTTATATTTTAGTTGTGAGATGTTAAACAAACAAAACCCCTTTGTTTGATCTGAAGCTTTCTCCCATCCCCCCTTGTCTTGAAATAGACCAGGTAAAAAAGATATGTCGACGGACATATCTTTTTTTGTGCAACAAAATGCAGCAGGCGATATGAAAATGAGAGTAAAATTCCTTTTTGGATCAATTAATAAGCAATTTTTATAAAAAGCCCCCTATGTGCCAACAATAGCCTTCCCAAGGAATTTTGACTTATAAGGGGTTAAAGAATTTTCTATTCTCTTTCAATTGGTTTAATATATTTCCAGAACGAACCATATTTAACGGGAACTTTCTCAACTGTTTGTTTCAAACGCAATTTTTTCATTTCCTTCTCTGTTTTTTCCAGTGACCATTCATAGACCACAGAAACTTCCTTCGTTCCAACAAAGTCATAGTGAGAAAGAAAATCTTCAATAGGAGGCTTATTGGCTGGTGCTAGTTCCTTTTGAAGCATTTGTTTTAAAACTTTCACATAAATATCGTAAGGATAGAGTCCCGATAACTTTAAACCTTCTTCTTCTTCTGATTCATTGAAAAAAACCATTGCGGGAATATATTCAACATCCATTTCTTTAGTTAGCTTTAAATCACATTGGAGTGCTTTTTTAGCAGAATTAGAATATAGATCGTTTTTAAATTCGTCTAGATCTAGTTTAGCGTCTACTGCACATTCAAAGAGAATTTCTTCTTTAGATATATCTTTTTTACTTAAGAAAAGGTACTCTTGGATTTTTCTTAAGAATCTTCTGCCAGCCTTTTTTCCCTGTAGTTCGGCAGCTTTTATTGCTAACGATGCAATCCAAGGAAACGAAATGGGATTATCTATCCATAAATCACCATCACAACTCATCCCTGTTCGACTGGCTGTTTTTTCCCAAATTTCTTTTAACTGTTTTGGTTTATCGAATTTATCTTTGTTTAGCGTCGTGAGCTGCCCACTTAAAATAGGACGGATAGTAAAAAATCTACCATATTCAATTGTTAATTTTTTTAAATATGGCTCCAAAGACCAACATTCGGGACATAATGGATCGATAAAAACATAGATCTCAACAGGTTTCTTAAGTAAATCAAAAAAACCATACTGTGCCTTAGGTTTTGACTTCTGATTGTTTGATGGCCCAGATGGATTCCAACTCACATCGATTCTCCTTTCTGTTCATCAGGTGTATTCATCATGTGTTGTGCAGTTATAGTTAGCCGTTCAAAAATAACTGTTCGGTATGGTTCTTTTATACCAACTTCTTCAAGAGCTTTATCCATACATTCAAGCCAAGCATTTTTCCTTGTTGGGGTAATAGGGAAATCAAAATGTCTTTTTCTTAACATTGGATGACCGTGTTCTTCCATATATAGTGGTGGACCGCCAAAAAATTGGGTTAGAAATTGCGTTTGTTTCCTTGCGGTTTCGGTTAAATCATTAGGGAAGATAGGAATTAATTCCGGATGAACAGCTACTCGATTATAAAATGCTGTTACTAATTCTTCAATTTTTGTTTGCCCACCAATTGCTTCGTAGATTGTTCCTGGAAGCTCTGACATGGATACCAAAACCTTTCACTTTTCAGTAGTTTTATTTTTTATCTTTATAACAAACCTTATCCCTACCAAAAAAATGGATAGTGACTGTAAACATACTGGACAAAACAATCAATACCTACTTTATTGTTTATTTGTAATATATTGTAACAGTGGAAAAGAAGGTTGGGCAACTTTTATGATTAAATGGAAGAGTAGAAACGTTCAATCTTGTTCGGTGTTTCTTTCTTGGAAATGTTATGTTTATCCAATAATTCGTGTAATATATTTATTCCGTGTAGTTTATTTTGCGCTTCGATTTCCAATTCATAATCAAACTGATTGTTGTAAGTACTGTAATCTAATACAACAGTTGTTTCTTTATAAGTTGTCTCAAGGCGGTGAGTTTGGAGCTTCCCACCATAGAATAAGAGGGCGAAATCAATATCTAATTGATTTAGTTGTTTAGCAACATGTGGTTTAGGAATAATATTCCCGTTGATCCATGATTGGGCTTCATCAGGTGTTAATGTGTCATGTGTTTCTAACAGCCCTTCAGGATGAGGTTCCTTAAGTGTCAATTGCCACATATTATTCTTTTCTCTAATCCTTAAAGCAGCACCCTTCTCCTTTAGCTGGAAATCGCTTGTCTCGAAGTAGTGATTGGTTTGGATTGTTGGTACTACATTTTCTAGACTGAAATATTGCAAAAGAAGTTCGTATTCGTTTTTTGATAGTAAATTTTTGAATTCTATTTCAATTTCCTGGGACATATTTTAAAAACCCTCCAATGTTTTAATTATTAGTATTATTGTGTTAAATTTTTGGTCAAATTGCAAAAGTTAAGCCATTTACATTATCTGGTAAAACATATTTTTAACGATTTTTCCGGATTAAATAGATACCTAACCCTAGTGGGAAAAGACGTTCCACTGGTGCAAGTTTCACTTTATGATACAATTATGTTAATGTATTATACTCATATTAAGTTGATAGTATAAGGTGGTGCTTTATGTGAATTGGGAAGCTTTCCTTGCGCCATACGTTCAAGTCGTAGAGGAGCTTAAAGTTAAATTAAAGGGCATGAGAGCCCAGTTTGAGCATGAATCGAGTCACTCTCCTATTGAATTCGTCACAGGACGTGTGAAACCAGTACCTAGTATCTTAGAAAAAGCACACAAAAAAAACATTCCAATGGATAGGATAGAGGAAGAAATACAAGATATAGCGGGACTACGAGTGGTTTGTCAGTTTGTTGATGATATCCATGCAATAATTAGAATGATGCGGAATAGAAAAGATTTTGAAATTATCGAAGAAAAAGATTACATATCAGAAAAAAAGAACAGTGGGTATCGATCCTATCATATTATAATTAAATATCCAGTGGAAACTATTCATGGTGTCAAACAAGTTATCGCAGAAGTTCAGATTAGAACATTAGCAATGAATTTCTGGGCGACAAACGAGCATTCCTTAAATTATAAGTATGAAGGTCAAATACCTTCAGAAGTGAAGTCTAGGTTAAAAAGAGCAGCGGAAGCAGCCTTTAGATTAGATGAAGAAATGTCCAAGATAAAGGATGAAGTACAAGAGGCTCAACGTCTATTTTATAAAAACAAAAATAAACACTAAGGGGCGTTTTAAACATGAATTTTGCTGTAACTTCAAAAGGTGACGCTAAATCGAATCAACTAAAAGCAGTAATAACACAATATTTAGAGGACTTTCAGCTGTCTTACAATAAAGAAGAGCCCGACTTAGTCATCTCAGTCGGTGGAGATGGAACTTTTCTAGAAGCCTTTCATACATACAATCACCGGTTGGAGGAAACAGCTTTTATTGGGGTTCATACTGGACATTTAGGATTCTATGCCGATTGGGTACCTGAAGAAGTGGAAAAACTAGTTATTGAGATTGCCAAAAACCCTTTTCAGGTCGTTGAATATCCTCTACTTGAAATAAAGATTCACCCTAAAAGTGGTACACACATAGATAGGTTTCTAGCCTTAAATGAGTGTTCTGTGAAAACGCCTGAGGGATCGGTGGTTTTAGATTTAAGTATTAAAGGAGAACATTTTGAGCGTTTTAGAGGTGATGGGTTATGTATATCTACTCCATCGGGTAGTACAGCTTACAACAAAGCGTTAGGTGGAGGAATCATTCATCCTTCCTTGGAATCAATTCAGATTACAGAGATGGCGTCTATTAACAATAGGGTGTTTCGTACGATAGGTTCTCCATTAATCTTGCCTAAGCACCATGTCTGCGAATTAAAACCGATCCATGATGATCGAAGTTTTTTATTGACTATTGACCATATAACAAAACAATATACAAATGTAAAAACGATTGAATGTAGGGTAGCTGATGAAAAAATCCGTTTTGCAAGATTTCGTTCCTTTCCGTTTTGGAAACGAGTGCATGATTCATTTGTTTCGGGAGAACGCTAATAGTACTTAAATCGTAAAGAAGAGAAAGGTGTCAACAGGGTGAAGTGGAAGATAAACGAAGAACATGATGGCATGATGGTAAAAGAATACCTGCGAGTAGTGGGAGGTTTGTCTCGTCGCCTTGTGAAAGCAGTAAAATTTCAAGGTGGTAATCTAACAATTAACGGAGAATTTTCGACAGTTCGTAAAAAGCTAACTATTGGAGACGAATTAATTGTTACATTTCCCCAAGAAACTAAAGGTTCGTTTATGCATCCAGAGCATATCCCTTTAGACATTGTTTATGAGGACGCTGACGTGATGGTAATTAATAAGCCTGCGCATATCGCAACAATTCCATCACTTCATCACACATCAGGAACGATTGCCAATGGATTACTCGGATATTATGAAAAGCATAATTTGACCTACACTGTGCATATTGTAACAAGACTAGACAGAGATACATCTGGATTATTATTAGTAGCTAAACACCGTTTTAGTCATTCAATTCTTTCTAAAGAGCAAAAACTGGGGTCTGTTAATCGTAGTTATTTTGCAATTGTTGAAGGAACAATGAATCAAAAACAAGGTACCATTGATGCGCCGATTGCAAGAAAAGATGACTCAATTATTGAAAGAATGGTTAAAGATGGTGGTCAACACGCGATAACACATTATCAAGTGCTAGAAGAGACAGACTTGTATTCATTGGTAGATGTTAGATTAGAGACGGGTCGTACACACCAAATTCGGGTTCATTTTTCTCATATAGGTCACCCTCTAGTAGGAGATGATTTATATGGAGGAAGTATTAACCACTTGGATCGTCAAGCACTCCACTGTAAATCATTAGAATTTACTCAACCAATAACAAAGCAACGTTTACATTTTAAATCTCAACTGCCTTTAGAAATGAGAAGTCTTTTAAAATAAGGCACATATTCGCATAGTTTTACTATTGATGAAAAATGCGGCGTAGCGTAGCTACTAGTTGATTTACGCTCCAGGCAGTCGCTTTCCGCGGGCAACGCTTCAACTTCCTCGGAAGAAAACCACTTCCTCCGGGATTTTCAGCCGTCGCTTTTCCCGCTGGAGTCGACTGCCCTACGCTCCAATCATCATCTTATTATAGAAGAGGTGAAAGCCAAAATCTTAGGGTAGTGTGTTCCGTCATCTTAGATTAGCTTTGTATTAAAGAGGAGAAAATCTACTTCACGTAGAACCATTGGTTATATTTCTCGATAATCATAACACTATTACTAGCTTAAGGCAGAATACGTAGACTCCTATGGGAACAGCGCGTGTCCGAAGACCCCGGAAGAATCGCTCTTTGATTCTAAGGAGGCTGAGGCCGTGCCCATGGAAAGCGAAGTATTCTGCCTTAAGCGGCTTGCATAGCAGTTGATTAAGGAAAAGAAATAAAATTAATAAGAGGTTACGTCGCAGTTTATAGATTTTGCGTCAAAACAACTATTTTTTAGAAGACAGCCTAAAACACAATAAAACTCCTCCAAGAGTGGGGGAGTTTTATTGTGTTAAAAGGCTTTACAAGGCTGAGCATTATTATCTATTCATGATACTTAAACTTTTCTTCGACTAGCGGTTGTTGAGATGGAACGGTGATTGTCTTTTCTTCTGGTAATCGAAAAGCAGTCAGTCCATTTCCAAAAACGCACCCAGTATCAATATTAATGGTTCGATTAACGATTCTTGGCTCCTTTACAGGTGTATGACCATAGACAATCCAACGATTTCCTTCATAAGACTTTGCCCAATCTCTCCTAATCGGTCTTCCATCCAAATGTGACTCTCCGGTTATATCTCCATAGAGTACAAAGGTTTTAACCTTTTTCCCCGTTTTACCTATCAAATCTTCACGTATACCAGCGTGGGCGATAACGGCATTTACCTCAGGTAATTCTAAATATAAATCTGCTTTCTCATATAATGAGATAAAGGCGTGACGGACTTTTTTTTGCATTTTACTATCTAATGCTTTGTATTCAGCAACAGTAGTTTCTAAACCATGCTGTTCCTTTACGTTATTTCCTAGAAAATATCGATAAAGTTTATTACAATGATTACCAGGTACATAAAGTGCAATTTCTTCCTCAATCACCATTTTATATACTAAAAGAATGACAGCAACCGAGCTTGGGCCCCGATCTGTTAAGTCCCCGATAAAAATAGGAACCCTGCTGTCTGGATGGCTTGGTAGATTGTTGTTCCATGTATATCCAAGTTTATTGAATAAATGCTCTAATTCATCTATACAACCATGTATGTCACCGATTACATCAATGCGCATATTGTTCTCCCTCCAATAGTGCCTTATCTAGATTTAGAAAGTATAGTAAAAAAATTATAAGGGTGAATGCCCCATAAATAGCATTTCCACCCTTATAATTTCTAGTCAAACATATATTCTTTTGTGCGATAATTAATATTTAGTACAATTCCAATTGCAATTAGATAGGTCAATATGGAACTCCCTCCATAGCTAACAAATGGTAGAGGTAACCCTGTAATCGGAAGTAATTGGACGGACATTCCAATGTTTTGAAAAATTTGAAAAGTGAACATACCTATCATCCCACTAACTAAAAAGCTACCAAATTGGTCATTACTTCTAAGCGCGATGTGAATCAACCTATAGATAAGTAAAAATAGAAGCGTGATCACAAAGCTAGCGCCGATAAATCCAAATTGTTCTGCAATAGCTGTAAAAATCATGTCTGTATGACGTTCAGGAATGTTAGGTACTTCAAAGCCTTGAATCCCTTTTCCGAATAATTGGCCGGAACCAATTGACATCATTGCACGGATTAACTGGTATCCGCCTGATTTTCCATACTCATAAGGATCTAACCACCCCTGGAAACGACTCTCAACATGTTCGAACCCAAAGTCCTCGGTAAAATTATCAACAACCTCAGGATTATAGACATATAACAGGACGACTGTTCCAACCATTATGATACTGAAGCCAACAAGTGTTAGAATAACTCTCCATCTAATTCCAGAAACAAGAATCATACAAAAAGTAATAAATGCTAGGACAAGAAAGCTCCCTAAGTCCGGTTGAACAGCTATTAACCCCATGGGAGGTAATGAAATTATCATTATTTTTGCAAGTAACCAAATATCGCTTTTGTTTGTCCGGTTCTTAAACCTTTCTTCATGACTTACTAGTATTTGCGCCAAAGCAATAATAAGAAAAATCTTCATAAATTCAGCCGGTTGCATGGTACCAAGTCCAGGAATATTAAACCAACCCCAAGCCCCGTTGACTTCTTTGGCGATTCCAGGTGGAAAATGGAAGAACAACATTGTTAATAATATGATTCCAATTCCATATAAAATCCACACAACTTGCCTTAAACGATCGTAGTCGATAAACATGATCACGACGATTGCCATTGATCCTACAATGTACCATTTTATTTGTTGCAGCATGAAATTAGTATTAGAATATTTTTCGGGTAAATAATTGCCGAGTGTATATAAAGTAAAACAACTTACAATTGCTAAAAGCAATACAATAAATATTAATGAATAATCTATGTTAGAATTTGTATTTTTTGAACTCATATGTTTACCTTTCTTTCTAGTTATTCTGCAACAGAATAGGCTTTTATGTTAATAAAATTATTCGCAGTAAAATCAGATAATTGTCTGGAGTGTATCTTTTAATATAAAATAGTACGTATTATTTATTACATTTTACTAATCTAATGTAAAATAACAGAATAACAGATAATGAACTGTGTTGTAACTAAGATATCTCAACTTAACAATTATAGATTAAGTTTACATTATAATTCTACATATTATAAGTATTGTTTCTATACAATTTGAAAATTAATATTAGGATTTACAAAAAAAAGGAACCGCAGGATTTTATGGTTAGAATTAATATGGGAAAAATTTAGCTTTCTGCACTTCCTTTATTGACAAAAAATAATAAGGCAATTAGTATTATACGGTCACGGTGATAGGAGGTACTTAAAATGGAATATTTAGATGAATCCGAAAGAGAAGAGCATTGGGAAAAGATACACGAGGCACTTATAAATGAACAGATTGATCAATTTCGGGCAGAATTCTTAGAGATACACCCGTATGATCAAGCAAAAATATTCGAAGAGCAACCTGAAGAAATACGTTCTCTTATATATACCTATCTATCACCTGAGGAAATGGCAGATGTGATGGAGAATATCGATAGTGAGGATGTTGAGCCGTTTTTTAACGAGATGAACCCTCGATATGCTGCAGGGGTGCTGGCAGAGATGTCAACCGATGACGCTGTTGATATTTTAAATGAATTCGACAAAAATAAAGTAGCTAGCTTCCTTAGCATTATGGATAAGGAGTCTGCAGGTGAAATAAAGGAACTACTTCATTACGAAGAAAAAACCGCTGGTAGTATTATGACTACTGAGTTTGTTTCTATCCATTTGAATCAAACGGTCAAAGAAGCAATGAGACACTTAAGAAAAGAAGCTCCTGATGCTGAGACCATTTACTATTTATTTGTGGTGGATGAACAGAAGTGTCTTGTTGGTGTTCTATCCCTACGAGATTTGATCATTGCTGAGGGCGATTGGTTAATTTCAGATGTGATGAGCGATCGAGTTGTCTCTGTTGGGGTTACTGATGATCAGGAAGAAATTGCACAGATGATGCGCGACTACGATTTCTTAGCTCTTCCTGTAGTAGGGTTTCAAAACTACTTATTAGGAATTATAACTGTTGATGATATTATGGACGTTATGGAAGAAGAGGCAAGTGATGACTACTCCAAGCTAGCCGGTATCTCAGATATGGATCGACCAGATGATACTGCTTTTACTTCTGCTAAGAAAAGATTGCCTTGGTTAGTGATCTTACTATTTTTAGGAATGTTTACAGCAAGTATTATTGGGAGATTTGAAGAAACATTGGACCAAGTGGCGATTCTTGCTATTTTTATTCCATTGATTGCTGGTATGGCTGGTAATACAGGTACACAAGCATTAGCGGTAGCTGTAAGGGGAATTGCTACTGGAGAGATAGCGAAACAAGGGAAATCAAAAATTTTAGTACGCGAGGCATTTACAGGTTTAATAAATGGTATAGCTTGTGGAATATTAATAACAATTGTCGTTTATGTATGGAAAGAAGATTTTTATTTAGGACTGTTAGTAGGACTCTCTACAATGGCAACCTTAATTGTCGCAACCATCGCTGGCGCAATGATACCATTAATCATGCATCGTCTTAACATTGACCCAGCCGTAGCTTCTGGGCCCTTTATTACAACAATTAATGATATTTTCTCTATTTTAATATATTTTGGTATGGCAACAGCATTTATGAATTTGCTAATCCAATAAAGGAGGTACATGATGGAGCACGCAGAATCTGTCAGCTCACTAGTAATAGTTATACTAGCAGCTTTTATTACACCAATATTGATGCACCGTTTTAGGCTAAAGATGATTCCAGTTGTAGTAGCTGAAATTATTGTCGGTCTTATCATCGGACAAAGCGGGTTTAACCTGGTCGATGAAAGTAACTGGTTGGAAACACTGTCAACCTTGGGCTTCATATTTTTAATGTTTTTAAGTGGTCTTGAAATAGACTTTTCTATATTTGCCAATAAAAAGAAAAATAGGAAACCAAAAAGCAATGGAATTCCTAATCCGGTAATACTGGCCTCGGTAGTTTTTATAGGAATTTTTATACTGTCATTAGCTTTATCATATTTCTTTGTTTTTGTAGGCTTCATCGATAATGTATTTTTGATGACATTAATCATTTCAACGATTTCTCTTGGTGTCGTGGTGCCAACTCTTAAAGAAGCACATGCAATGAAAACTGCTATTGGGCAAACAATATTATTAATTGCAGTAATCGCTGACCTTGCAACGATGATTCTCCTAGCTGTGTTTGTTTCATTTTATGGAGATGGATCAGGCAACATGTGGCTCCTACTTATTTTGTTTGGTGCAGGGATATTACTTTATTTCGTTGGAAAGTACTACAGAAATCAAACGTTTATTGAAACAATGTCTAAAGGTACGATTCAAATTGGCACACGAGCGGTATTTACTTTAATCATTTTCTTGGTTGCTTTGTCTGAAACTGTTGGTGCCGAAAACATCTTAGGAGCATTTTTAGCAGGTGCATTAGTATCCTTACTATCACCTAATCAAGAACTTGTTCAAAAGATGGATAGCTTTGGTTATGGTTTCTTAATCCCGATCTTCTTTGTAATGGTTGGGGTGGAAATCGATCTCTGGTCGTTATTTGACGATCCGAAGGTAATAGCGCTTATTCCTTTATTATTTGTTGCCCTATTACTATCTAAACTCGTTCCAGTTGTAATACTTAAAAAATGGTACGACTGGAAAACAGTCATCGCTTCTGGGATGATTCTAACGTCTACACTCTCTCTGGTTATTGCTGCTGCGACGATTGGAGAACGAATCGGCGTAATCAACAGCCAGATGGAAGGTGCATTAATTTTAGTTGCTGTTTTAACTTGTTTAATAACTCCACCATTCTTTAAGAAGCTATATGTAAAGCAAGTGGAAGAGGGACATAAGCAAATTGTTTCGTTTGTAGGCTCGAATCAAGCGACATTACCAGTTGTCCGTGAATTGGACTCTTCGTCTTTTGAGTCACATCTTTACCATACTAAGTTGGATAAAATAGATGAGAAAATCACTCGATCTGTATTTGATATTACCCAATTGAATGATTACAATCTAGAGAAAATGGTAGAAATTGGAGTATTTGATGTAGATTTAATTGTAGTATCTACTGGTGATGAGTCTCAAAATGCTGAAATCGCAACCTATGCCAAGCAAATAGGTGTCGAACGAGTAATAGCCCGAATAGAGTCGCCAAAGCTTGATCTGGAATTGAAGGAAAAAGGAATAGAGGTTTTCTCAGTTCTACTTTCAACGAAAACTCTACTTAAAGCACTAATAGAAGCGCCAAGTGTTGTCGACATTTTGACGAAACAAGAAAGTGCATTATATGAAATTAATATGAACAATGCGAGCTATGACGGAATTATGTTACGAGAATTTCCATTTACTGGTGATGTAATTATGGTAAGGATTTTCAGAGGTAAAGATTCAATTGTTCCTCATGGCGATACAGAATTAAAACTAGACGATCGCTTGATTGTGACTGGTTCACATGAGTACGTGGAAGAACTACAAATTATACTTGAATATAGTTAATAAGATAATAATCCTGCTCATTTGCAGGATTATTTTTTTAAATAATTGAGTTTATTTAACTTATCGGCTAAAATAGTATCAGGTACTAATAACAAGTATAAACTTTTTACCTTAGGAGGATGAAAAAATGAATTTTTCATTGGAAGGTCGTACATATGTGATTATGGGCGTTGCAAATAAACGTAGTATTGCTTGGGGAATAGCTCGTTCATTACATGAAGCGGGAGCACGTCTTATCTTCACCTATGCAACCGAACGTTTCGAAAAACCAGTAAAAGATTTAGTTAGCACATTGGATGGACAGGATGCATTGTTTTATGAATGTGATGTAACAAGTGATGAAGGTGTACAAGCAACTTTTGATCAAATAAAACAAGATGTAGGAACAATTCATGGTTTAGCTCATTGTATAGCATTTGCACAAAAAGAGGATCTGCAAGGTGAGTTTAAAGATACAAGTCGTGATGGTTATTTATTAGCCCACAACATAAGCGCATTCTCGCTTGTTGCTGTATCCAGAGCCGCACAGCCTTTAATGACAGAAGGCGGGGGTATTGTTACCTTGACTTACCTTGGTGGTGAGCGGGTTGTGCAAAACTATAATGTGATGGGTGTTGCGAAGGCAAGTTTAGATGCTAGTATGAGATACTTGGCTAACGACTTAGGCAAGCACGCTATCCGAGTAAATGCCATTTCAGCTGGACCGATTCGTACTCTTTCTGCAAAAGGTATTGGGGATTTTAATTCAGTCCTTAAACAAATTGAAGAAAAGGCACCTCTTCGTCGTACGGTTTCCCAGGAAGAGGTTGGAGACACAGCTTACTACCTACTAAGTGATTTATCTCGTGGGGTAACAGGAGAAATTATCCATGTAGATTCTGGGTATAATATTTTAGGCTTGTCTTAATAATCAGAAAGACGCATAAAACGATTAATCGTTTTATGCGTTTTTTTCTCCCTCTCAATCAATATCCTTTGTTTTAATTTGCATGACCGATTGTAAATATTTAAAGCCTAGACCTTCGTATATTTGTTTTGCCGTATTTGCAGAATATACGTTTAGACGAACCTCACGATAGCCTTGTTGCTTTAAATTTTTAATACTATGTTGTAATAACAACTTTCCGATACCCCTTTTTCGATATTCGGGAAGAACGTAAAGCTCGTAAATAAAACCATGCCATTGCTCCTCCAACAGATCAAAGTTTTCTCCAATTAATATCCATCCAAGAATGTAGTTTTCTGGATTACGATAAACAACATAATAGCCACCGTTGTTTAATACAGGTAAAACTATTTGATATGCCTTATCAATACTTATCGAATTGAATATCGCAGCTCCTTCACTAGCTGATTCAGCAATCTTAGAGTAAATAAAGCTCATTTCTTTACTTGTTGCTTTTGAAATCATTAAATCTCCCCCACCATGCTTATTGTTGATAAGATAGCTTATGTTTTAAACTAAAATTTTGAAATAAAAATAAGAAATTAACTGAATTTTTTGGCTTCGAAAACATTGAAACAATGGGCACAATTCATATTCTGTTACATATAATGTTTTGAAGAGTTTTGAGTAAAGGGGAGAATGCAATTTATGAAAAAAAGGAAAACGGATGCCGAGAATCCAATGCTCTATATTCAACAACCCGAATTGAAAAGACCAAAAGCTTCCATGCAATCAAATTATAGAACACCTAAAAAGAAAAAAACAAAAAACGAAGTGATTCCGGATTTAACAGAAAGACCAAACAAAATAAAAAAGAGAATACCTAAATCAAAACCAGTACAGAAAGAAGAAAAAGATATTGTGTATGGAAGTCAAGAAGATATTATTGAGGAACTAGTTGATGGTACTCACTATGATGAATCTGAAAAGAAAAATGATGAATTAGAGGACGTTATCGAATCGGAAAATCAGGATGTATTGGCTGGACCAAGAGTCAAACGTAAAAAATTTGCGGATATGAGTAATGAAGAAAAGGTGAATTATTTCGTTGGACTACCATCTCAGGTACCTAGGATGAGGTGTGAAGTGGTTACTGAAGAAGAACGCCATCGGGGTGTAATCACTGATTATCGAGATGGCTTCGTGTACATGGAAACAGTAAAAAGGCCTAGAAATAAAAAGGTTGATATAAATCAAATTAGTAATATAAGATTAATTAGTTTTTAATAACAAATTAATTAATCAAAAAAGGTCTGCCCATAAGATAGGCAGACCTTTTTGATTAAGATGAATTATCTGTTAGCTAGAGCACTAATTGCTGGTAAACAAGTTACGTGACAGAAACAATCTAGATCTACAGTTATACAGATCCCAGTTACCATTAAATCACTAGTATCTTGGTCGACTGGAGAGTCTGGATTAGCTTCATCATTTTCTTCACGTAGTAATTCTACTACTGCACAGTTGTCTTCATCTACAGACTTAACACGGAAGTAATAGCTTGCTTGTGCGTTTCCAAGGTCATCGACCGGAATACCAAATCCCTTGAATGGTTCACAGTTACCTTTGCAGTAAAGTAGTACTGGTACAGTGTCTAAATTGTTAGCTGTAGGTGAAGTATCTCCTAGTAAATCAGCGATTGATTGTTCACAGCTAGTTACACAACCATTTTCAATGATATCTGTTTGTGCATCGGCTATCTCTCTTAGGATATCTGCTACACAGTTTCCTGAATCGTTCTTAGTTCCACATGCCATTGTATCTAACCCCTTTCAGTATTTGTTGACTTATTAGTCTCTACTAGAGTATGTTTTACTGCAATCATTGTGTGGGCAGATACCATTCTTGAGCAAAATTGAGATAAATATCATGTAAATTAACAGAAAAACGGGCGGATGTCCATAACTTTCATAGGACATTTACATAGAATATAGCGATGAAGTTCTCATAATAAGGGAGTGAAAATCTTTATGTCTGAAAAAAAGAGAAAAGTGATTTACGTGAAAGACCTAGTAATAAAAGCAGAGAATGTGCGGATTGAGCAACCTGCACCACAGCCACGTCCACGTCCTTTCGATCCATTCTTCGGACCTAGAAGAGAACCAGTATTTGAAGAATCCGTTGATCATAAAGAAAAAATAGAAGATATTGAATCATCTTCTGATGATCATCATAAAGGACATAAATAAACAATAGTCAACTTTTGAAATGATACGAGGCAGCTCCCAGGGTTGTCTCGTTTTTCTTTCTGTTGGAAAGGAATAATAATTGTATTGAATTTAAGAAATAAAGGGGTGATATTAACATGAATAATAGAAAGGCAACTAATCAATCAATGATGAAACATTTAGGAGATATTGAGAAGCATCTAGGAAAAAACGAAAAATGGTTTCAACGTCCAGAAAAAAAGATGAGGCACTTTGAACAAGAAATGAAGCGGTGGGATAAAGGATTTGTTAATAGTATCAAAGAATTAGAAAAAACCATGATTGAATTTGATAAACTAGTAGACAAATAGTGCGAGCGCTTAGTCTTAATTGAAAAGGGGTATAGGTAACCATTAAGTAAAATTAGGAGGGGTGGTTTATGGGTTACATACTTCCAGTCTCAACCTATCAATATGAGCAGTATCATACACGCTCGGTTAAACAAGAACAGGATCCATTCCCAATTGAAAGATTGCATAAAACTCAACTAAGTATGATGTACAATAGCATGAAGCAACAAGAACAGCAAAGCAGTGGAAGGAACTTGTATGTTCCCAGCAATATTCACAAATCAGCTACAGATAAAATTTACGCGGATTTAACAGGATTAGGAAGGTACTTTAACGAAAAGATATAGGTAAGCTAAAATAAGGAGAAGAATAATCATGGAATTTCAACAGTTAAAGGAATCTTGTTATGCTTTTCGGGGTCCAGTCAATATTGGATATGTACATCATGGAGAATTAGGAATGCTAATTGATGCGGGCATTGATAAGTCAACTATGAAGAAGATATTGAAGCATCTACTGGCCAAAAATCTACCCGTTACACATTTGTTTATTAGCCATGCGCATTCCGATCATTTTGGCGGGGCTCAATATTTACAGGAACAACATCGTGTATTTACAATAGCTCCTTATTTAGAAGAAGCAATTATGCGGTATCCAATCCTTGAGCCTCTCTATTTGTTTGGTGGGAATGATCCATTACCCGAATTACGAAATAAATTTTTAGAAGGTAACCCAATACAAATAGATAAGGTGGTAAAAGAAGGATTGCACAAAATTGATAACTTTCTGTTTGATACCTATTTATTGCCAGGCCATAGCTATTACCAACTGGCAATTCGAATAAATGACATACTGTATGCAGGTGATGCCTATTTTAGTGAGGAACAATTGAAAAAACACAAAATACCGTTTTTGACTGATGCCGATCAAGCAATTCTGAGTTTAAAGAGACTAAAAGAAATCCCCTGTAAAGGCGCTATTCCTGGACATGGAGTGTACCAAGAAGGTTTCCATCAAACAGTCGACGATAACATTGAATACCATGAAGAGCTAATTGATTGGTTGCATGATAAGATTTCTTCGAAACCTGAAGGCATTACTCATGAGACAATAGTAGCTGATATGTGTGCTCATTATCAGGTGAATCCTCCTCAGCTATCTCAATTTTTATTGTTCCGAACAGCTATTACGAGTTATTTATTAGCATTAATAAAACGCAACATGGTCAAAAACACAATTGAACGAGCCCGTTGGGTGTTCAAAGCATGCTAGAAAAAAGAGAAGCTTAGTATTTTTGCACAAACAAAGCTTCTCCTTTTTTATATTCGGCATAAAGAACATCTTTATATGAAGTTATGTTTTGCATCTTCAACTCTGCTTCAAGCCAATTCTCATCAAGGTTTGCTTCTCTCAAGTTGTCCCAAATGAGTTCTCCGTCATTAACAAGTATCATCGGAAGCATGACGTCTTCAGCCATTAGATTTAAATCTTTTCTCTTAGGAGATTGATCAAGTGTTTTCTTTAAAACAGAAATGGACCCATCGGTTTCTAGTATAGCGTAATCAACTTCTCTCACTGAAAAGGCACCTTTATTCCGTAGTAAATGTAGTAACTGGTTAATGTCCAATTTGTTCTTTTTCATTGCCTCTCTACTTAGTTGACCTTTATGTATAATGATTGCTGGCTGCCCCTCTAGTAGGGCACGTGTTTTTTTAAATCTTTGCGTTAATTGTTCTGTAATAAACAATAATAGTCCCCAAAGGAAGACGGCAAATGCTATTTCTTTAAATCCTACTTTATCATCATAAATACCGTTTCCAACTAGCTCCCCAAAAATAAGTGCTGCAATGAAATCAAACGCAGTCAGTTGAGAAATTTGAGTTTTTCCAACAACCTTAACAATTACAAATAAAGCTATGAATCCAAAAAGTGTATCAACAAAAATTGAACCAATCATACTAACCCCTACCCTTTTTAAAGTTCCTTAATTATCTTTACCAGATTTTTTTTATTCATACTAATGGAAGTAGGGTTATAAACTAAAAAAAAGGACCGTCCAATAGTGGACAGTCCCTAGTTTTTAAACTTCTTTTATCATTGTCACATGTGGAATACCTGCATCCATGAACTGTTCAGAAATGGTCTGATATCCAATGGATTTGTAAAAATCTTCGGCATGTGTTTGTGCATTCAACTTAGCTTTTGGTAACCCTTTTGATCGAATAACATTTTCCATTTCAGCAATCATTTGCTTACCAAATTGTAGTCCACGAAAATCCTTCAAAACACAGACTCGCTCCAATTTTCCATAATCTTCAACATAGCGAAGTCGGCCAGCGGCGATTGGTTGATTGCCATCATACCCAATAAAATGAGTTGAATCGTTTTCAAGCTCATCAATCTCTATTTCTGGTGGTACATTTTGTTCAAGGACGAAAACTGTATGTCTTACTCGATAGGCATCCTGTTGTTGTTCGTCCGTTTTAGCAATTTTCACTTCCATAATCCTGCATTACTCCTTGTCAAATGTAAAAGTTTGATATACTGTCCAAGTACCATTTTCTAGTTGATACATTAGTTGAAAACGATCTATTTCCTCTTCAAAGTTAAATTCCTGTATCTTTAGACTGCCAAAAACGTCAGCAAACTCATCGTCTGATAGCTTTTGTGCTATGGTTATATGAGGTACAAATGAATATGTTTGATTGTTCGGCAGATTTTTAGTGTGTAGTCTTTCATTTAAGTCAATTAATTCTTGAGCAGGTTCCACTTTTAAATAAATGGTGTTGGTGACCGGAAAAAACGAACTTACTTTTTGAATTCTTATTTGGAACGGTTTTGATTTTTGCGCGACGCTTTTTAGTTCTTGTATAATTGTTTGAATCTCATCTTTGTCAGCCTCAAACGATTCTTTTATTGTGATATGAGGTGTAATCAAAGCATAATGTGGGTCATAGCGCATTCGATAGGAATTTGCTTCATCTTGAATTTCTTTTGAAGGGAAAATAACAATACCATATTTCATGTTTACTCCTCCTATTCATTAATAGTTGTTTGGCGTAGTTGAGAATTAGTCAAACGCACTGCTAATTCAATTGTTTGTATTTTATTATATCAAAAAAACGCTAAATAACGTAATTTGAAAAAGAAATTTTTCCATTTATTGATTAGTAACCAAACATAGTAATCATTGCCCGTTTTAGATCCTGTTGCCAGTATTTCCACGTATGAATGCCATCTAACTCATGATATACGTAGCTAGAACCATAGGCTTTTAACAGGTTATGTAGCTCTCGATTCGGAGTAAGAAAATCCTCAATACTCCCAGAGGTAGTTTGTACCTTTGTTTCTTTGTTACCTATTGTATGGTAAATATCAATGGTATCAATCGTCTTAGTATCTTTTATTACCTGTATCAAAGTGTCATCGACATATGGGGATTGCATGATCACTTTTCCAAACGTATGTGGGTACTTCAATGCTGTCATTAATGCAAGCGTCCCAGCAAGGGAATCACCCATCAATGTTCTGCTTCCACCAACTTGATGGGTTGGGATAACTTCATCTAACATTGGAATTACTTCATGAACGAGGAAACTCATATAATCAGCTTGCTTTGCCCCATCTGGATGATATTTATCTTGTCGATCATACTTGTCATTGTAATGAATTCCGACAAATATAGTATCCTCGATGACTCCTTCCTCGTGTAGTTGATCACTTAAGGTTGCTACCTTTCCCATCTGAAAGTAATCATTGCCATCCTGCATGATACAAATATGATAACTTTTTAGAGGAGTAAAAGCTTCTGGTTGATACCATTTCACTTTAATTTTTTCTTTTAAATAGGTACTATCTATATCTTTATCTAACATTTTTCCGTTTCTACCCATTTTCGACACCCCTTATCAATCGTTGTTGTTACGATACTACCCGATGTGAATACAATAAACCATAAGTTTAGTTTATCACAAGTAAGTTAAAAAAATTGTTAATTGTTTTTATCAGCAATAAATGAACCAAAGAGGAAATAAAGGAAGAATGGTATAATGGATTCATTTAGTACACCGGATTTTAAAATATTCAACATGATTGGGTTATTTCTAGGTCAGGACAAGAATGTCTTTCATAAGTGACAAGAATAGGGGGGGATAGCTTGGATCGAATTGCAATTATAACGGGATCATCAAGTGGTTTTGGATTATTAACTACAATCAAACTAGCTGAGCAAGGTTTTCATGTGATTGCAACGATGCGTAATTTGAAAAAAGCAGAAATATTCAACAAACTGATTAAGAAGCAGGATGTATTTGACCGAATTCAGCCTCGTCAATTAGATGTCACCGATAAAGTTTCGATAGGCAAGTTCTCTGAGTATGTTAAAGGATTAGAACGTGTTGATGTTCTAGTCAATAATGCAGGCTTTGCAATTGGTGGTTTTGCTGAACATGTGGAAATAGATGATTACCGTAGGCAATTTGAAACTAATTTATTTGGGGTTATCGCAGTTACACAAGCAATTTTACCTAAAATGCATGAGCGAGGAATGGGTACAATAATAAATGTTAGTAGTGTAAGTGGCAGAACAGCTTTCCCAGGTTTGTCTGCGTATGTTTCATCAAAATATGCTCTGGAGGGATATACAGAAAGTTTGCGGTTAGAACTAAAACCATTCGGTATTCAAGTTGCCCTTGTTGAGCCTGGTTCGTTTCAAACAAATATTTGGTCGTCAGGAATGGAAATCTCTGAGCGGTCAGCAGATAAACAATCTCCATACTATGACTATATGACAGCAATAACTTCGGCACTGGAATCAGGAAAGAAAAATCATGGAGATCCTGTACTTGTGGCCAATCTTATTAGCAAAATTGCTAGTATGAAAGAACTTAAGAAACTTCGGTATCCAATCGGAAAAGGATTAAAAGCTACCATCCTTATGAAGGCTTTAATTCCTTGGAAATGGTGGGAGAAAATAGTGTTGAAAACAATCTTAAAAAAATGAAGGTGTAATTGTTCACGTAATGTATTATAATATATTTTGAACGTATGAGTTAATAATGAGGAGACAAGCTATGTCTAATGTAGAAAATAACAATGACCAACCTATACAGCCAGAAGAAAGTAAGAAACTAAGTACGCAGGAATTAGTAAAACAACAGCTAGAGCGAAAAAAACAAGCTCAGGGAAATGGTAAGCAAGCTATGAATGGAATGGGCTCTAGTCAAAGAATGAAAAGTCAACAAACGAAAAAACCTAGCAATACCCGTAGAAAAATGGGTAGCTAAGGTATTATAGACGCATGTGATTTTCATTTTGAAAATCACATGCGTCTTTTTCGTTATTTTTATAGAAAATCTAGTTCAAAAATAGATCTAACAATCCTTTGCATTGGTATGATGTAATGGAGGGGGAATTAACCATCCTTTTTCTTTGTTAAGGCGTAAAGCTTTTGCGCCTAGAGTTGCCTTTTGTGTGTGGAATTGTCCAAACATCATGGCAATATCCTCTCGGATCGACTGACCAATAATTTGACTACAAGCAACCAATCCTGCTGCAGTTACTGCTGATAGTCCAGCTCCTGTTTCTCGGTCTTGGAAGCGGGCTCCTGTTGGAATGTCTTCTACACAAGCATTCGGACGTTCAGGTGGCGCTGGCGGTAAGCCTACACCATTCTCTTTTAATAATTCTTCTATTTGTTTACTTTCTTGTTGGCATTGTTGAATTGCTTCTTGAAGTAGTTTTTGTAAATCCTCATCACCGGCATGATTGAGTTTTGTTTGGTAACCTGCTATTCCGTCTTGAGATGCCATTAAAAATGACCATGCAGCAAATACTTCACCGTAGTGCATTGGTTCATCCTTTGGATTTCCACTTAAGATTCCCATTTTAATCCTCCTAATTATGTTCATGTAAAGTGCCACCTTCCTAAATGCACAATGTTATCTTATCCAGTAGTTTTTTATTTATTTAATTAAATTAACTAACAGAAAGTTATAGTATAATTAAATTGAATTTCATTATGATAAAAGTGGGTACGACTATATGAATAACTCATGGAACAAAATTATCTATAAAATTTGGTCACCAGTTTATGATAAGATTTTTAATTCAGGAAAATTTCTTAAAGCTCGAGAGGAAATGTTTAAAGAGGTTATATTTAAAGAAAATAGTAAGGTTCTATTTGTAGGTGTTGGAACAGGAGTCGATTTGGAGCAAGTAAATTGTTCAAGGATAACTATAACCGCAATTGACTTCTCACCTGATATGTTAAAAAAAGCAAAGGAAAAATTTAAAAATTATCCAATTGATTTTTTTGAGATGGATGCACAAAATATGACATTTAACGATGAAAGCTATGATTATGTAGTCGCTAGTTTAATTCTTTCGGTTGTTCCTAAGGCAGAAAGGGGATTTGATGAAATGATTCGTGTTTTGAAAATTGGAGGACAATTAATTATTTTTGATAAGTTTGTTCCAAAAGGTAAAAAAATATCCTTTTTGAAAAAGACTGCTCGACCTATTATTGCCTTTTTAGGAACTGATATTGGACTAAGCTTTGAAAAACTACTTCAGCGTCATGCGAAAAGTTTGCAAGTTCAAGATAATCAACCAGCGTTGTTTAAAGGTATGTATCGAAGAATCATAATTAATAGATTGAAATAGTACTAGTATCAGTAATCTACCATTTAGTAAAAGCGTAGAGAATAAGAATAAGGTTCTCTACGCTTTTACTAAATTAATTTCTATTTATTTAGCAAAGCGGTGGTTTCCGATTGTTACTGTCATTTTTCTAGATGTAATCCAAGTGCTAGTTGCTGTTTTAGGATTATAGAAATAGATTGACCCAGCTCCTTGTCCTCTAAAAGCTAATGCCTCGTTTACTGCACGCTTTGCTTCAGCATTGGCAGTATAATTGATCGCACCATTTTGAACAGGGCTGAAGGCATAGTAACCACCAGCAGAACGTTCATAAATAACCCCATTAACCGAGTTTGGAAATAAGCTACTATCAACTCGATTAAGAATTACTGTTGCTACAGCAACCTTCCCTGCGTAAGGTTCCCCTTTTGCTTCCGCATGTACAAGTCTCGCCATTAACTCTTTTTCTGCGTTAGTAATAGAAGAAGGAATTGATAGAGTTTCTCCGGCATATAACAAACTTCCAGTACGATTGTTGGTTTTTAGTAAGCCCGATAGCGACACACCATATTTATTTGAAATAGTCCAAAAGGAATCTCCCTTTTGAACAGTATAGGATGCAGCATCAGCTACAGAGGGTGCGATCATAAAACTGATAGATAATGATGCGGCTAGTAGCACTTTTTTAAATTTATTCATGTCTGATATCCTCCTAGTAAACTTGTTGTCTACTGAAAAGGCTATCAGGTGTAACATAGTTTTTCATTAACCAAAAAATGACTATTAATCTAATAGTCTAGTTATTCTATATAGATTAAGGAGAAGGTAGGTTGCCGGAAATAATTACCATAGGTAAATAGTTGGTGGATATTGGTGTTAATGGGATAGAAAGGATGGATTGTAACAGAGAAGATAAATCTATGAAAATCAAAAATCCCCCAAAATAAAAAAATACTACCAGAACTTAAATAAATATGTTAACCTGATTTATGTTAGGTTAACAATAGGGGGATTATAATGTATAACAGTAATTCAAAACTAAGAGTTATTATCATTTGTGGTATTTTCGCAGCTATTACAGCCATACTGGCACAGATTGAAATTCCATTGCCAATTGTACCAATAAGCGGACAGACCTTAGCAGTGGGCTTAACGGCAACCATTATTGGAAGTAGGTATGGTGCAGTGGCAATGATATGCTATGCGCTTATAGGTGCAGTTGGTTTACCTGTATTTGCTGGTTTTAAAGGTGGAGTGCAAGTGTTAATAGGCCCTACTGGAGGCTATATTATCGGTTTTATTTTAACAGCATATGTAACAGGGTTAATTCTTGAAAAAACGAGATTTACAGTGCCTATGGCAATGATTGCTAATACTATTGGAATGTTTATTACATTGATCTTTGGCGCCACTCAACTGAAAATTGTTCTTGATATGACATGGGGACAGGCATTAGTAACTGGGGTATATCCGTTTATAGTTGTGGGGCTTATCAAAGCATTTTTGGCAAGCTGGCTTGGAATAACAGTGAGACGACGGTTAGTTCAAGCGAGATTAATTACTCAACCTATAAAGGGTTAGCCTAAATAAGCTATAAGCATTCTAAAAATACCCTCACCTTTTAGGTGTGGGTATTTAGATTTCTACTAATTCAATAGAAAAAGAATTTTTATTGACAAAAGCAGTGGTTAACTATTATATTAATACTTATCCAGTTTACTATTTTACCATGATTCCGTAGCTCAGCTGGGAGAGCGCTACCTTGACAGGGTAGAGGTCGCTGGTTCGAGCCCAGTCGGAATCATACCCAAGAACCCTTGATATCAAGGGTTCTTTTATTTTGGCTGTTAATTATCTTTTTCCCCATTTATATAAATAGCAATTATAGGGGATTTAATCTGAAAATCTGTTCCACTTAATAGACTTTCTAAAACTAAACTTGCGTATCTACGGGATTTACTTTTTTAGGTAAAACAACAAAAAAGAGGGTGTTCATAATAATGAATACACCCTCTAAGGATTTTACTTAATCACTATCATCGCTTGGAAATTCTGAAGATGGTATTGGTGTAATAGGGTCTAGACAAGTAATACCACAAAAACAATTCAAGTCTACTATCAAACAAATACCCGTTGCTTGAAAGTCTCTTATGCTTCTACCCGGAAAGAACCTACATACATCACTGACACCACTGTTAGTTGGTCCGGGAGTGGACCCACCTTCTGTAACCGGAAGTAATAATTCAAGTTTAACGCAACAGTCACTTCCTTCCACAAATTCTTTTGCCCGGAATATTGGAGATTCAACACAACCAAAGTAGGTGTTGTTGGATGCACCTAATTCATCCTGGAACACGCCACTGCCAATAAAAGGTTGACAATCTTTACAATAAAGAACAAAAGGAATAGTTGTGTTAGTCACATTTTGTACTTGTGGTGACAACAGTTGTCTAATTGACTGCTCGCAACTAGATGAACAGCAGTTATTATCTGTTACAGCATCTTGAGCATTGACAATACTTTGTACAACATCACAAACACATTGATCAAATTCCTGAAGTATAGCTGCCAAAATAATCCCCCCTTTCTATGTTAGGATATTATAGTTTATGGAGGCTTATATGAAATGCTTGTTCAATCGTCTCTGCTTTTAAACAATTGATTAATTTGTGCAGCATGATCACAGTCCCCGGAATTTAGTCGATTTTCATATACTAAGGGGGATATTTTTATTAAATTAAACACTTTACTTAGTAGATTGCTAATCCCCCTTTAAAACAAGCCTTTGTTCTTTTTTCAAAATGAGTAGGGGTGTAAATTAACTATTAAAAAGTTAACAAATTGAAACCCTTCGACAACGTTATACTCCGTCAACTGTTATAATACCTATATAAATCGCCCTAGCACTCTATGCTTTTGAAACATATATGAAACTGGAAGTTTAGCATCTAGTTAGTTTGATATTTCAGAACATACTTTTTAAACCTAATAAGGGGTGTATCATATGAGAACTGAAAAGATGAAAATGATTGCTGGAGAAATGTATGATCCTGCTGACTATGAATTAGTTAAGGACCGTGAAGAAGCAAGAAAAAAGGTTAGGATTTATAATCAAACATTGGAAACAGAAGGTGATCTACGCACTGAATTGTTAAGGGATTTACTTGGTTCAACTGGAGAAAACGTGTACATGGAACCTAATATAAGATTTGATTATGGGTTTAACACCTATGTAGGAGAAAACTTTTTCGCGAATTTTGACTGTACCATCCTAGATGTATGTGAAGTACGATTTGGAGATAACTGCATGCTTGCTCCTGGTGTGCAAATTTATACAGCAACTCATCCACTTAATCCAATTGAACGTAATTCAGGAAAAGAATATGCAAAACCGATTTCTTTTGGAAATAATGTTTGGATTGGGGGAAGTGCAGTAATAAATCCGGGAGTGACGATAGGAGATAATGTTGTTATTGCATCGGGTGCAGTAGTTACTAAAGATATTCCAGATAATGTTGTAGTTGGTGGTAATCCTGCCAGGACAATTAAAGAAATTAATCAATAGATTGTGAAAGTGAGGAGTATAGCATGAATACAAAAAAACTTTTTAATGATGGTTGGGAGTTTGCTAAAAGTAACTTAGAAACTACAGATCATGTACATTTACAATTTGAATCGGTTGATCTCCCTGATGATTGGCAAATATACGATACATCAGACCTTAATGAAAATAGCATTGGTTGGTATCGTAAGCGCTTTATTTATAGAAAAGAAGAAGCACAGACAATTCTCTGCTTTGATGGTGTGTACATGGATTCTTCCGTGTATGTGAATAACCAATTTGTTGGTGAATGGAAATATGGATATTCTTCATTTGAACATGAGATTACAGATGCACTTGTAGCTGGTGAAAATGAAATTCTTGTTAAAGTAGTGTACCAAGCCCCAAACAGTAGATGGTATTCAGGTGCTGGTATTTACCGCAATGTCTGGCTTAAAACAAGGGATGAAAATCATATTGTAACGGACGGCATTTACATAGCAACAACACAAAAAGAGGATGGATGGCAAATAGAAGTTGATACGGAAATTAGCATTAATCAAAGTGTTCAACTCTCACATACTATCATGTACAAGGATCAAATTGTTGCAACATCTTCTGAGATGGTTATTTCAGTCCCTAAATCTAATATACAAAATCGACAACAGCTATTTGTGGAAAATCCTCTGCTATGGAGCACAGATGATCCTAATCTGTACAAAGTTATTACCCGATTAAAGTTAGATGATGGGACCAATTACCAGATTGAATCGATATCTCAGAATCTAGGGTTTCGAAAAATGATTCTTGATCCTAACCAGGGAATGTTTTTAAATGACAAAAAAATTAAATTAAATGGAGTCTGTGAACACCATGATTTGGGAGCATTAGGGTCTGCTTTTAATAAAGTTGCGCTAAAAAGAAGATTTATCATCTTGAAGGATATGGGCGTAAACGCAATCCGAACAGCGCACAATATGCCTGCAAAAGAACTAATGGAATTAGCTGACGAGATGGGAATGATCGTTGTCACAGAAGCTTTTGATATGTGGGAAAGATCAAAAACACCTTATGATTATGCGAGATTTTTTAAGGAATGGGCTGCTACCGATGTGAAAAGTTGGGTGATGCGCGATCGTAATCATCCAAGCTTACTGATGTGGAGTATTGGGAACGAAATTTATGATACACACGCAGATGAGCGAGGCCAAGCTATAACGAAAATGCTGATGGATGAAGTGCTTAAATATGATTCGAAGAAAAATGCAGCAATTACTATTGGGTCCAATTTTATGCCTTGGGAAAATGCCCAAAAATGCGCGGATATTGTTAAGGTTGCAGGCTATAATTATGCGGAAAAGTACTATCAGAAACACCATGCGGAACACCCAGACTGGATTATTTATGGAAGTGAGACATCATCAGTCGTGCAAAGTAGAGGGATCTATCATTTCCCATTTGAAAGATCTATTCTTGCAGACGATGATGAACAATGCTCTGCGCTAGGAAATAGTACAACGAGCTGGGGAGCGAAATCAGCCGAAGCATGCATTATAGCTGAAAGAGATACACCTTTTTCACTTGGGCAGTTTTTATGGACTGGTTTTGACTATATTGGTGAACCGACACCATATCATACGAAAAATGCTTATTTAGGCCAAATTGATACAGCAACATTTAAGAAGGATTCCTATTTTATTTATCAATCTGCCTGGACTGATTACAAGACAGAGCCCATGGTTCATATTTTCCCATATTGGGATTTTAATCCTGGGCAAATGATTGATGTTCGCGTATGTTCAAATGCACCTAGAATCGAACTACAGCTAAATGGTAAAACGATCGGAACACATGATATTGACCATAAACACGGGAAGGAATCAGAACTTGTAGGATGGTGGAAGCTTCCTTATGAAAAAGGAGAACTAAAAGCAATTGCCTATGATGAAACAGGCAAGGTAATAGCAACAGAGGTAAAAAGGTCTTTTGGTGATGCAAAGAAGATTCGTATAGAAGCAGATCAAGAGAAGCTGATTGCAAATGGTACGGATTTAATCTTTGCCGAAATTAATATGGAAGATCAAGATGGTAATCTAGTTGAAAATGCAACAAATCGTGTTTCTGTCCGGGTTAAAGGAGCAGGTCGTTTGCTTGGTCTCGATAATGGGGATAGTACCGATTACGATCAATATAAAGGAATAAGTAGAAGGTTATTTAGTGGTAAGTTAATGGCGATTATTGGCTCTACGTTAGAACCCGGACCAATTGAACTTGAAGTAACCTCACTAGGGATGGAAGACGCTAGACTGACAGTTGAATCGCTTGGAGCAAACGATCTAGATTTAATGGGTATCGCAGTGAATACTAAGAATAAAGACGTACCAACCGTAATGGGAAATAAGGCAGAAGTTCCCCTTCGTAAGATTGAAATTTCTAGTGGGTCCGGTCAAGTGTTTGATCCAGCGAAAAGGGAAATTAGTGTGCAAGCAAAATTATATCCTGAGAATACTTCCTATCAGGAATTAGAGTGGAGTGTTGTGAACGATGTAGGGATCGAGTCCAATATTTCTAAGATTGAATCGAATGGACATAAAGCAAAGGTAATCGCGCTAGGTGATGGAGACTTTCGAGTTCGGTGTACAAGTAAGAATGGAACGGATAAGACTAAACTAATATCCGAGTTAGAGTTTAAGGTGGAAGGTCTTGGTACAGCTTATAAAGACTCTTATGGATTTATTTCAGCTGGACTCTATGATTATAGTAAGGGGGAAGTTAGCAACGGAAACGAAAGAGGCATTGCGACAAGTAGAGATGGCCAGACCCAAGTAGGCTTTCGCGGAATTGATTTTGGCCAATATGGATCTGACACAATAACCATTCCAATTTTCGCTCTTACTAGTGAGGAGTATTCCTTGCAAATCTGGGAAGGAATACCTGAGGAAGCGGAAAGCGAATTATTAGCGGACGTCATCTATCAAAAAGAATCTAAGTGGAATGTATATCAAGAAGAAACTTATCGTTTACCGAAGAGACTTCGTGGGATTACGTCGATTTGTTTTGTGCTTAACCAGAAGGTGCATATTAAAGGATTTTCTTTTGAGAAAAAGAATAGAGCCTTTGAACAAAATATGGCGACAGAATGTGACCATATTTATGGAGATACGTTTGAAATTAAGGATCAAAGTGTAGAAGGAATTGGAAACAATGTTTCACTTGAGTACAATCATCTAGACTTTGAAAAGGGTGCTAGAAAACTCGTTATTTGTGGTAGATCACCGATTGATAAAAATACTATACATGTGCGGTTTGCAAATGAGGAAGGAGAAAGTAATCAATTAGTCGAATTCACACAGTCGGATGACTACGTTGAACATAGTGTAGATTTAGAAAAAATTACAGGCGAACAAAAAGTGACATTTAT
The DNA here is from genome assembly GCF_009649745.1 of Aquibacillus halophilus. GTDB lineage: Bacteria > Bacillota > Bacilli > Bacillales > Amphibacillaceae > Aquibacillus > Aquibacillus halophilus. Next base: position 69,715 of record NZ_WJNG01000009.1, read on the forward strand.
ATTCCTACCAGGAAGTAATTTTGATTTTGGTTGGTTCCGTTTTATAAGATAAGGCTTATATCATCATAGTAATGTTTTTCAGTAAATCCAGCTATCTTAGTTAGTCAGATTTAAGTGTTAGAAGCAAAAACCGTGACCCTTGAAAGATAAGGGTTGCGTTTTTGTAGTGAAGCTTACTAAGATAGCTAAATAACTAGAAAAGCAAGAAGGTAACTATTCATTATATTTAATTACCTTTTTTTATAGGTTAGTTTACTATTTTCCAAATAGTAGTGATATATGATGTTACGAATTCAACCTTTCTCCATAAAATAAAAGTAACTTTTCCTAAGTTAATGGAGAGAGGAGAATGGCGATGAATAACAAACTTTTTGGCAATATTGAGAAGAAAACAGGTGTAAAAATGGAAGATGTGTTTAAATTATCTAATTCTTTAAAACACGCAAATTTCAAAGATGAAGAAACAATAAGAAAAGTAATCAAGCAAGTATCATCCCTTGCCAAGAAACCCGTTTCTAAAGAAAAAGAAGATAAAATCATTCACGCAATTTTAAATAATAAAGTGCCAAAAGACATATCAGAAATTACAAAAATGACTGGAAAGAAGTAAATAGTTATTTCGTACACAACAAAAAAAGAAGATACTGTTCAAATTATCTGATGACTGTGAACTAAAATTAGCGCCTATCCCATACAAAATCCTTGATTTAGTTTGGGTTAGGCGCTAATGTCCTTACATCCCTTGTTCTTCATTATAATAGAAAATAGTAGCTTTTAAATGATATTTCTTTTCGTGAACCTAATCTCGTATGGGATTCTGAATTTTAAGGTAAAGAGTTTGTACTGTTCATACAATTCTCTTGGAATTTATATTTTTATTGAGAGGTTTTTTTGGGAAAATTGGGGTATTCCAATGTAGAAAGTTTCAATAATCTCGTTTATATATTCAGTATTATAAACAATTAAATGATGTATAATTGGGTATATTATACTGAAATCGAAAAAGAACTATAAATTAATAAAGAGGTATATAAATGGTAAGGACTATTACTTTAGAAGAGTATGTAGAATTTGCAAAAACAATGGAAAAGCCCTTTGTGCTCGAATTTGGTGAGCTTGGTGACCGGGCTGTCGTCTGCCTGAGACCGTTGTCTCAAGCGTAGCTGAACAATTGAGTGCAGTTGATTTTTATTATGTGGATATTGATCAACTTCAGATCTTGCTAAGCGATTTGGGGTTCAAAGTATTCCTACATTAATTTTAATTAAAGATGGAGAAGAGGCAAAACGTTCCACTGGGTTTATTCATGAAGAACAAGTAACTGAATTTGCTCAATCATAAGATAAACAAGTGTCCCTTAGTGCTTGATGCGATTATTCGTGAAGTCAATCAATATATGGGACACTTTTGTATATAGATTAAAAGGAGGGTGATGAGTATCAGGTACATTATAATTGGCGGAGATGCAGCGGGCATGAGCGCCGCGATGCAAATTGTACGAAAAGAACAGAATGCAGAAATTATAACACTTGAAAAAGGTGAAATCTATTCTTATGGGCAATGTGGCCTCCCTTATACAGTAAGCGGGGTGATTTCATCGACTGACAAATTGATTGCTCGAACGATAGAGACATTTCGTGAAAAATATGGGATTAACGCCAAGGTTAATCATCATGTTCAACAGGTTGATCCAGTTAAAAAAACAGTATCTGGAACTGATACCGCTAGTGGCAAACTTTTTGAATATACGTATGATAAGCTGTTAATTGCATCGGGTGCAAGTCCGTTTGTTCCAATTTTTAAAGGTGTAAATCTACCAGGCGTATTTACTTTAAAAACAATTCCTGATGCAAAAAAAATTATCGATTATTTGAATCGTGATATTAAACAGGTAACCATTGTTGGTGGCGGTTATATTGGTCTAGAAATGGCTGAATCCTTTCACTCGTTAGGTAAACAAGTCAGAATCATCGAGCGAGGGGATCATTTGGCAAAAATATTCGATGCAGATATTGCAGGTCTGATTCACGACGAGGCAAAAAAACATGGTATCACGGTTCATACGAATGAACAGGTCGAGGAACTGAAGGGAGAAGACAGGGTAGAATTCGTTCAAACTGACAAAGCATCTTATCCATCCGACTTGGTTTTAATTTCTACAGGTATTAATCCCAATACAAAATTCATTGAGGGAACAGACATCGTGACTGGCATAAAAGGTGCTATCCGCGTGAACCGCTACATGGAAACGAACGTCCCTGACGTTTATGCGGCGGGTGATTGTGCAGAGCAATTTCATATTGTGAAGGAAAAGTACGATTACGTCCCACTAGGTTCGACAGCTAACAAACAGGGTCGCATTGCAGGAAAAAACATGGTAGGAATTCCAAAAACATTTAAGGGTATTGTAGGCACTTCGATAATTAAATTCATGGACCTTACGCTCGGCCGTACTGGTATTTCTGAAAAAGAAGCTCAACTACTCAATCTTCCCTATGATATAGTATTTATCGAGTCCTCAGATGTAGCGGGCTACTATCCAGATAATGAACCCTTGCATGTGAAATTAGTTTTCCGTAAAGATGATGAACGACTTCTTGGGGGACAGATTATTGGAAAGAGTGGCGTTGATAAACGAATAGATGTACTTGCAACGGCGTTATATCATGGCATGCGTCTTCATGAATTAGAAGATCTTGATTTAGGGTATGCTCCACCATACAACAGTACATGGGATCCGTTACAGCAAGCTGCACGACGTGGTTAGTCTATTCAGAAATCAAAAGATTCGTTTTGTTTGGCATGAAAAAATCACCACGTGACATGTAGACATGGTGATTTTTTTCATGCCAAAATTAATTTTATCCCATAGCTACCAATGTTATTAAGGTATCATTATTTAAACTAAACATCCCGAGATCCTCAGTATCCTAATAAAAACCATTCTCCCTAAAGAACAAATTCTCTAAATCATTTCTCAAACCGTACATGCTTTTAAGAACAAAAATACATAATCCTTAATAAGCAGTAAAACCTATAGAAAATTAAACGAAGGTAGTGTGAATGATGAATGAATCGTCTACTACTAAAAATGTAGGGGTTTTCAAAATATCCGCCACTTATATAGGGACAATAGTTGGTGCAGGATTTGCATCAGGACAAGAAGTTTTTCAGTTTTTCACCTCCTATGGAATGGGTGGGATATGGGGAATTCTTTTAGCAACGTTACTTTTCTTTTTTTATGGATACCTAATCTTACTTTTAGGATTAAAACTTCAAGCTGAATCCCATGTTAAAGTAGTTAGATTTTCGAACGGAAAAATCATTGGTACAATAATCGATATTATCATTACTGTGTTCCTTTTCGGTGCTTTGGCAGCAATGATAGCCGGAGCGGGTGCTATTTTTCAACAACAATTTAATATTTCTCCACTGTTTGGAACGTTGATTATGGGGATTATTACATTATTGACCGTCTTAACAGGGATAACTGGTGTTATCAATGCAATTAGTTATGTCGTCCCTGTTTTACTGGGATCAGTGTTGTTTATAACCATTTATAGCCTGACTAAGAATCCTTTAACCCAGGAAGAGATTCAAGTAGCAAGTGAGTTTGGAGGAGTTGCTCCAAATTGGTTTATCTCAGCAATCAATTATGCTTCATATAATTTGGTTATTGCTATTGCCATATTAGCTCCATTAGGTGCAAAAGCAAAACCTGGGAAAACAATCTTTTGGGGTGCTTTACTAGGTGGACTTGGACTAGGTGTTGGTGTCTTAGCTATTAACTTTAGCATATTAACTAGTATTTCAGAATCCGCATCTGTAGAGGTACCGATGATTGCCATTGCAAATCAAATCTCTCCAATAGTTCAATTAGTCTTTGCAGTTGTACTTTTCGCTGAAGTATATACAACTGCGGTTGGTAATCTCTACGGATTTGTTTCAAGGATATCCTATATTAAGCAAGGTTTTCGAAAACCTATCATCATAGGGGCAACTGTTGCTGCTTTTGGTGTTAGTCAATTGGGGTTTTCAACAATGGTTGAATATCTTTATCCTGCAGTGGGTTATGGTGGAATGTTGTTACTTATCGGTTTGGGGTATAGTTGGATTTTTAAACGAAAAAAATTTGTATGATAAACAACTATTTTTTAGCTGAGTCGTGTATAGTTAAAAAGCCCTAAAAGAATGAGGGCTTTTTTTATGCAATAATCGTTTTATCTCTAAGATCTTATTACACAATAGTGTATAGCCAGTACTATTACTAGTGACCAATTATTATTTAAAATTCGAGTCAGGAGAACCATTTCGCCTCTATATGACAAAATACACCAAATAAATACAAAAATTTATCCCACTTATTACCTATTTTGCGATATGATGTTATCAGAATCATTATATAAATTATGCATATAGAGGGGCAATTCAATGGGTAAGCAAAATACTATTCACAATTTATTCGAAGCGGAAGAGATTAAAGCGTTGAAGCTCTTTTTAACTTTTTTCTATTTGTTTCTTTTCAGCGTTGATTTTTTATATTACTATGCGTTTCCTTATTATGGTAGTGTTGAACAGGCGGGCTTACCAAGTGGGGGATTAGGTTTTTGGTTTTACTCAATATTTATACCTATTCTCTTCCTATCGCTTTATTTAGTTAAAAAAAGAGGAAATGTACTTTCAATTAAATATATTTATTTGTTCAGTTATCTTATTATTGATTTTACTAATCTTTGTTTAATTTATTCTGAGACTAAAAATACTTTTCATTCAGGAAATGCTGCAGAATTAGTTTTTATTCTTTTTTCCCCACTTTTCATAAATAAAAAGTTTTTTTGGCTTGCATTGACCGGAATAATTACTAAATATGCTGCTATAGGCTTGATATTTCAATTTGAAGAAGTTTTTCTACCTATTGGATTGTCTAGTTTATTATCAATTTTATCCTACATTCTCTTAACTCGGTTTCAATCGAATCTTAAAGCTCAGTTGAAAGTAAACAACGAGCTTCGTCAGTCGGAACAACTCGCTATAGTGGGTCAACTTGCCACTTCCATTACGCATGAGGTAAGAAACCCGTTAACTTCTCTCAAAGGGTTAACACAGCTGCAAAAGGAAAAACATCCACAAGACAGCGAGTATTATAACATCATGATGAATGAACTAGAGCGAATTAACTCGATTCTCGATGATCTAATGGCAATTGGTGTACCGAAAAAAATGACATATGAAAAGAACAACATACAAGAGCTGATTGAATATGTCGGCTCGATCATCGATCATAATGGAATGGAACAAAAAGTTACAGTTAACAGGGATATTGAGGAAGACCTCCCAGAGATAGAATGTAACTCACAGCAAATAAAACAAGTGTTAATTAATATTTTTAAAAATGGTATGGAAGCGATGCCTGAGGGTGGAAACCTAGTAATTAAGGCAGAAAGCTGGAAGGATAATACTATTAAGATCACCGTAACAGATGAGGGTAATGGAATTTCAAAAGAGAATCATGAGTTATTAGGCACCCCATTTCATACAACAAAGTCAGACGGTACAGGCCTTGGATTGATGGTTAGCTTCAAAATCATCGAAGAACATCATGGGCAAATCCTATATGATAGTGAAGAAGGTCAAGGGACAACCGTAACGATCCTATTGCCTGTCGAACAAAATAATCGATAGCGTAGTACAGTTGATTTTTGGGCTGTACAAGGGATTCATAGCTTGTACAACTTTAATAATTTTGCTAATTATTAATAGTATAAAATCATAAGAGCCCTTAATAGGGCTTTTTTTTTACGTGATCTTATTTTAAAATTAACAGTCATTATAAGTCAGCCTATGGAAGTAAAACTCCAACAAAAAATCGGTTTAGGATAGTATTTGTCGATATATGACAAAAAACGACAAATAAATACAGATATTTATCCCACTTATTACCCATTTTGCGATATGATGATATCAGAATCATTATATAAACTATGGCATTAGAGGAGTAATTTTATGGGTAAGCAAAATAATCACAATTTACTATTAAAAGAAGAATTTAAAGGATTAAAGCTCTTTTTGACATTGTTTTATTTGTTTTTTATTGGATTTGATTTAATTTACTACTATGTGTTTCCCTATTACAATAATGAACAAATTGGCTTGCCTTCAGAGGGATTAGGGTTTTGGTATCACTTAATATTTATCCCGATTTTCTTCGTATCTTTTTATTTTATAAAGCAAAGAGGTAATGTATATACAGTAAAATATCTGTATTTGTTTAGTTATATTTTTATTGATCTAATTAATAATTTTTTAATATATTATGGAACAAATAATGACTTTAATACTGGAAATGCGGTGGAATTAGTTTTTATCCTTTTTTCCCCACTTTTCATTAATAAAAGGTTTTTTTGGTTTGTTTTATTCGGTGTAATAGGTAAATATATTGTTGTAGGTTTAGCTTTGAATTCATTGATTGTTTTGTCACCCATTGGATTGTATAGTCTATTATCAATATTATCTTACATTCTTTTAACTCGGTTTCAATCCAATCTTAAAGCACAGTTGAAAGTAAACAATGAGCTTCGACAATCGGAACAACTCGCAATAGTGGGTCAGCTTGCCACTTCGATTACACATGAGGTAAGAAACCCGTTAACTTCTCTCAAAGGGTTAACACAGCTGCAAAAGGAAAAACATCCACAAGATAGCAAGTATTATAACATCATGATGAATGAACTAGAGCGAATTAACTCGATTCTCGATGATCTAATGGCAATTGGTGTACCGAAAAAAATGACATATGAAAAGAACAACATACAAGAGCTGATTGAATATGTCAGCTCGATCATAAATCATAATGGAATGGAACAAACAGTTTCGGTTACTAAGGAAATTGAAAATGGTCTTCCAGAGATAGAATGTAATTCACAACAAATAAAACAAGTGTTAATTAATATTTTTAAAAATGGTATGGAAGCGATGCCTGAGGGTGGAAAGCTAGTAATTAAGGCAGAAAGCTGGAAGGATAATACTATTAAGATCACTGTAACAGATGAGGGTAATGGAATTTCAAAAGAGAATCATGAGTTATTAGGCACCCCATTTCATACAACAAAGTCAGACGGTACAGGCCTTGGATTGATGGTTAGCTTCAAAATCATCGAAGAACATCATGGGCAAATCCAATATGATAGTGAAGAAGGTCAAGGGACAACCGTAACGATTTTGTTACCTGTCTATCAAAAATATTGATAGTAAGATACTATTAGTCACTAGGGGTTATTTTAAAAAGAACACTAGAACCCGAAAAATGTGTATAATCTCTAAGTAGGTGTAGTAATTTGTTAGGAGGTGATTTCACTTGAAAAAAATGTTCGATGTTTATTTAGGATTAGAAAACGGTCGGTTTGAAGGAATTATATTAACTTCTGATTCAAGTAATAATCTAGAAGAATATATAACAAAGAATGTTTGGATTAGATGTGAACAAACTGGAAAGTATTTTAATATGAACAAAATTGTAAGCTTTGAGGTTCAAGAGAGAGTTAAATAAAGTTTAACACGGGCACCTATTGAGGTGCCTTTTCTTTTGTAAGAGAACATTCTTTCTAAAATGATGAGTCTATATTAGAAACTAACTAGGTTGGAAGTCTATTGTTTGCCTTAAGTCTAAGCATACATCACTAATTAATAGATGTATTTATCACTATCTTTCATTGAGAATACATATTATGATAACTACAGTTGCTATTAAAGGAAAAGTGTTTCACAACTAAATAAAAAGGGGTTTTTCATAATATGACTAAAATATTTGTCATTCATGAAAATGATGATTGGACACAGCATTTAACGAAGCGCTTAGAAGAGTTAACTCTCCCTTATGAATCATGGCATTTAGACAAAGGAATAGTAGATTTAACTTCTACACCTCCTGATGGTGTTTTTTATAATCGAATGAGTGCTTCTTCTCATACAAGAGGACATCGCTATGCACCAGAATTGACAGGTGGTATTCTTACTTGGCTAGAAAGTCATAATCGTATTGTTCTTAACGGAAGCCGAGCGCTGAACCTAGAGCTTAGTAAAATTAATCAGTATTCTGCGCTAGAGTTAAGTGGTATAAAAACACCAAGAACAATTGGTGCAGTTGGTCGTGATCAAGTTTTAGAAGCGGCCATAAAATTAGGGGGAACACCTTTTATTACCAAACACAATCGAGCTGGTAAGGGATTAGGAGTTCAATTATTTTATTCTATTGAGGGGTTAGAGTCTTATCTAGACGGACCAGATTTTGAAGAACCCATAGATGGTATCACACTGATTCAAGAGTATATTGAGTCGACTGAAGCATTTATTACTAGGGCTGAATTTGTCGGTGGGAAATTTTTATATGCAGTGAGGGTTGATACTTCTGAAGGGTTCGAATTATGTCCTGCTGATGCTTGCCGTATTGATGATAAATTTTGTCCGGTGGGTGAAGAAGTGGGAGAGGAAAGGCCAATGTTTGAAATTACCGATAACGTTGACTCTTCGCTTATTGAAAAATATGAATCTTTTCTTCAAGCAAATAATATTGCAGTTGCAGGAATTGAGTTTATTAGTAATGCAACGGGTGAAATTTTCACCTATGATGTTAATACAAACACAAATTATAATTCAGATGCAGAAGCTAAAGCGGGGAAATACGGCATGCTAGAGCTTGCTACGTTTTTAGGGAATACCTTGAAGAACAGTACACTGTCATAAACTACGGCAGTGTACTGCATTTGTTTTTTGCTAAAATTTTTATTGTCTAATAGTCACAATAATTTTTTGGCTATATTCTAATTCTCATTATCCTCTTTATGCTCCTTATCTTTTCCTGAGCTAGTAGTAATTCTTTGTCAGACATATCCCGAACACCATATTTTGCTTGTTCGAAAAGAATTTCCAACTCTTGCAAATCCATTTCTAATAATTTATTCTGATGGATCCATCGTTTAAAAGTTTCCTTTAGCGTTTGATTTTTGAAGTTTTGATAGCTACGTCTGTGACCATAATTAAGTAATCTTTCAATTTCAATAATAATTTTCTGATTTACCGATTTTACCCTATGACGTTTCAAAATATGCCAGTATAACCATTTTCTCCGTTTCAAAAGCAAGATTAAAGAAACGCTAAAAATAACTACAATTCCCAAAACTATTAATAGATTTTGAACAATTGTTGCTAAAGATAAAGATTTTTCTACTTCAACAAGTTCATTCTCATCTGTTTCGGGTGTAACCGTTACCTCTTGAACCTCTAATGTAGGTGCAGAAAAAGACGCCGTTGGTTCAAAGGGTATCCAGCCGTACCCATGAAAATAAATCTCAACCCAGGAGTGTGCATTTGCATTTTGTACAATATAGACACCAGGGCCTAATTGATTTCGGTCTACTAAATAATGTGGATCTAAGTCGTCATTTCTATTGCCTTGTGTATATCCCTTAACCCACCTGGCAGGGATACCAAGTGTTCTAGTTAAGACAACCATAGCAGTGGAATAATAGTCGCAGTATCCCTCCTGTATTTCAAATAAGAACCGATCAACGAAATCATCGCTTTTTCCAAGGCTTTCGTCTGGTTCGTTTGTATATGGAAATGTATCCTTTAAATAAAATTCAATTGCTTTTACTTGGTCGTAGGGATTCGTTTGATTAGCAACAACCTCTTTGGCAAGCTCTGATACTCTTGTAGGTAAGTTACTTGGTAGTTGCAAATATCTCTCCCAAAAGGCATCCTCTCGGTCAATCAGAGGGGCATTTCGTAATCCAGTCTTATCGATAAGTGGCACCTTTGAAGTAACTTGATATTTTTGAGGAAACATTCCTGAATCGTCGATATAATGCAACTCTCCTACATTCGGTAACCAAAGTAATGGGGTACTAGTATTAATCTCAATTTGTGAGTTATCTACAATACTATCAATCAATATTTCATCGTCCCGTTCTGTCTGATCAATAATCTCAATCGAATCCATCCTGTATGATCCAAGTAACACGCTACCAGAGTAGACTGAATTTGGATAAATGCTAATGGTCTGTACGATTTCTCTTGTTTGTAATAATGAACGGTTGATTTTCGAGTGTTCTAGACCAGTCAACGCCTCACTTTTTTGATCAAGGAGTAACTCGTGGTTCTCAAGATGATAGCTTAAATCTTGTTCCTCCCACCCTGTTCCATTATAAAAGTAACGTGTTTCTCCTCGAAAATAAGTGGGGTATGAGGTTTCCACGGACATGATTTGAGAATAGTCAAATTCAAACCCGCCCCCTAGTTGACTATCATCACGACTGTAACCAGATAATCTTTCCTTTTTATCTATATGTCCATTATCAACTCGTTCCGTATAACGGGATATTTCCGGTTCTTCTCCAAGGTACTTTTTCCAAGCAGTATAAGGATCTGTCAGCAATGGACGTACATTTTCTGGAACGAAAATTGTTGAAATAACTACTACAGTAAAGAAAATAATGATTGGAACGACAACTGTTGCCGGATAGTCCTTCAGATGATTCCACCCTTCAGGACTTTTTTTTCTTAGAACCTTAAAGTGGTCTACGATAAGAAGCAAGAGAACTGCGCTAATCATAAGAGTAATATCACCCCAAAGATTGTGAAAGGTAAACGTATCGATGATTGTTAAGGTGATAGCACAAATTAGTATTGTTGCAAGGGCTCTCCATTTTGATTCAAACCATCTAACCATTATCAAGTAAACAAGCCATGAACCTAGACCAAAGCTTAGGTAGGGAAAAAGTACATCTAATCTAATAATGTTTTGAATTAAGAACTCGATAAGATGTGCCCATGTGTTTTCATGTGGAAAAACGATTTTCCATTTTAGGATAAAAAGAATCAAAATAAAACAAGCAAGTAGCTCAATAATCCAGCGTCCCCATTTTTTGAATGGAAAGAACATTTCTACAGTACAAGTGATTACCAGTACCCATGTGATGAGTTGAATTGTTTCGGGTAACAAATATGCAGAAAGCCAAGTTAAAAAAGAAAATAAGAAAACACCAGTTAAGAAAATGACACAGCGCTGGAGCCAATCTACTTCTTTCATGGGCGGCCCCTCTCTAACGCCACTGGTAGCTTAGCTAGAGAATCAATTTGATAAAAAGTGATTTGTTCCCCTTTTAACCTGCGTTCCCACTCTTCTGATTCCGGATTCTTCATTGATGATAGCCAGATGTAACATGGATGGAGATTCATTTTCTTCAACCATTTTAATCTATGAAACAATTGATCACTCGCATCTGGTGTAATGATAATAACAAGACTTCCTTGTAATCGTTTCAGCCTTTGATCAAGAAGTGCCTTTTGGATTGTAAGATTGCCATCCATCCCCACGTAAAGCAAATGTTCCTCCAAACGATGGCTATAAGTTACCCCAGGTTTGGGTTGATAAAAGCTGACTTGTTTGCCGGGAGAGAACAATCCGATGGGCATTTGCTGTTTGCTAACATACCTAATGATGGAAGCTGCTATTGATACAGCTAATTCAAACTGTTTATCATCGTTATAGAAAAGTTTGTATTGATCAATTATAATAAGTATTTTTGTTACAGACTCCGGTGTGAATTCCTTCGATTTCAAGTCGCCTGTTTTGGCAGATGCATTCCAGTGAACCTTAGAAAGGCGGTCCCCATGAATATACTCTCGCACCCCATTAATTTCTGTTGTTTCCTTTTTATAGATAGTAGAAGAAGAAATACTTATCGCTTTTCTAAATGTTGAAATATAAGGCCAATCCTTGATACGTATTGTCTTAGGATATACCTTGAATTCGCTAGGAAGTTGGAGTGAACTTTTATGTTCAAACAAATTTAAAAGATCCCCTGTTGAACATTCTGTTTCCCCAAACCTATAGCTACCACGCTTTAGATCATAAATTGAGTAATCAATTTCCCCACTTCTATAAAAGTCGGGTACGAATGATGATTCATATGTTTCCGTACCTAACTGATGATGGATTAACTGGTCTTTAATCAATACATAGGGAATTGGCCAAAAACCAGGAATCTTGAAAAAGGTTTTGAGATGAAAGGTGTCCCCAGTCTCTAATCGATTCAATTCATTTGTATTACTAAAAACCCTCTTACCAGTAATGTCATTGATTCCACTCCATCTAGCCAATAAAAGAAGATAAGCAGTTATTATTGTCGTGATTATAACCATAATAAGGGCTAGCTTCCCGCCTGAAAATAAAAGGTACAGGAAGCTACATAACCAAACAACCATTACTCCCCAAAATAATGGCTGCTGGTCTTTGGGCATTGATTGCTTGATTACTTGTAACATCTAATCACTTCTCCAGTCTTAACGGTACGTCCACATCTGCTAAAATGGATTGTACGACAGTTTCTATCATTACATCATTCATTTGGGCTTCATTTTGTAAGATAATTCGATGATTAAAAAAATAAGGAATTAGAAACTTTACATCGTCTGGAGTGACAAAATCTCGTTGATTGATAAAAGCCAGCGCTTTTACTCCACGCATTAACGCTAGGGTTCCCCTTGGACTAACTCCAAGAAAGATGGAAGAATGACTTCTAGTTTTTTCAACTATTGACAATATATAGTCAATCACAGTATCAGCAATGTGCACCTCTCTAACATATTGTTGAATTTTTTCGACAGTTTCTATGTCAGTAACAGCCTTCAAGTCGTCTAAGGGAGTATTCAAACGTTGTGCGTAAAGTAATTCCTTCTCCGTTTTTTTATCTGGATAACCTAAGTTGATTTTCATCATAAATCGGTCCAGTTGGGCCTCAGGCAAAAAGTATGTACCCTCAAAATCGATTGGATTTTGTGTTGCCATAACAAAGAAAGGTTGAGGTAAATGATGTATCTTGCCATCAACAGTTACTTGTTTTTCTTCCATTGCTTCAAGTAGAGCTGATTGTGTTTTCGTTGATGCTCGATTTATTTCATCAACTAATAAAATATTAGTCATAACAGGTCCTGGTCTAAAGACAAACTCTTCTTTCTTTGGGTGATAGATTGAAAAACCTGTTATATCGGTTGGAAGTAAGTCAGGGTTGCATTGAACTCTTCTGAATTGACTCTGAATTGTTTTAGCCAAGGCCTTAATGAGCATCGTCTTACCTGTACCAGGAACACCCTCGATTAGTACATGTCCATCTGCCAAGAGTGCAGTTATAATAAGTTTTACCTCATCGGTTTTCCCTAAGATGCAATGATCTAGATTTGCCTCTATTTGCTTTATGATATTTATGTATTCGTTTTCCATGTGGGCCATTCCTCCTGAATTTCCTATGTTTTTTTGCCTTTAATAATGACGATTATGTAAAGTTAATAAAAAGCTTTTCTATTGTTTATTTCGGCTTACATATTTTAAAACCCTTTCAAAAGTTAAGTAATTATTATTGAAAAATAATAAGTCTGATAGCTTTCTTAGTGACTTCTGTATAAATAGTTGAGTTGATGATGTTTCATAGTTATAAAAATATATTTGATGTTAAAAAAAATCGAAAATGCTGTTTTGAAACAAACGGTAAATTATTAGTATTCAACAAGCTAAAAACCTTCCTATAAGCAAAAGGATTTGTACCTTATTCGTATTTCAAGTGCACTATCAACTGAGATTATTCAGGATGGAATCATTCTAGAACGAAAATTGAGAAAGATGGATTGTCTGTTTTAACAACTGCGAGAGGGTGTATTGAGGTGGATGATTTTACTTTGGTGGAGATTCATAATATGAACAATGGAGCAAGTTAAAATGGTAGACGTTCAATTATCAGTCGAGGTAACGATAGATAGCAAAATACATTTTTTTTAAAAAGGGTCCTTCATAATTAAAATAAAGAGTTGGCTATATTGTTATCGTTGGACTAACCTTTATTACAATTTTTTAAAAATGAAAGTGAAAATAAAACTAGTGTGATGAGACAATGTTCACAATTTGTTAACCATTGGGGGGATTAAAAGCAATCATGCTAAGCCTTTTATATAAACGAAAATAGAAAAATTTGGTACAATCAATATAGCGTTTACATTGAGAAAGGAAGATGACCTTGAAATATAGAAGACTAGGAAGATCTGGTTTAAAAGTGAGTGAAATTAGTTTGGGTAGTTGGTTAACCTACGGGAAATCGGTTGAGGATAATGTGGCAGCAAAGACAATACATAAAGCATACGAATTAGGTATTAATTTTTTTGATTCGGCCAATGTGTATGAGCGTGGCGAGGGAGAACGTGTACTGTCAGCAGCATTAAGAGAGTATGAAAGAGAGTCCTATGTCATCACTACAAAGGCATTTTGGCCAATGGGTGATGGCCCAAACGATCATGGTCTATCACGAAAACACGTAACCGAGCAGTTACATGCAAGCCTGAAAAGAATGAAGTTAGACTATGTAGATGTATTCTATTGCCACCGCTATGATCCAGAAACACCGGTTGATGAAACCCTGAGAGTAATTGATGATCTTATTCGCCAGGGTAAGATTTTATATGCAGGTGTTAGCGAATGGAGTGCAGCTCAGATTGAAGAAGCCGTTGGTGTTGCTGATAAATATCTACTAGATCGTATTGTCGTTAACCAACCACAATACAATATGTTTCATCGTTATATCGAATCGGAAGTTATTCCTGTTAGTGAAAAGTATGGAATTGGGCAAGTGGTATTTTCTCCGTTAGCTCAGGGAATTTTATCTGGTAAGTATCATGCAAATCAAGTACCTGAAGATAGCCGTGCCGCTAATCAGTCGATTAATAGATTCATTACGGGCATGTTGAATGAGGAAGTCTTAAGCAAAGTGGAGAAACTGAAGGAGATTGCTAAGGAGCTAGATACTACATTACCTACATTGGCTTTAGCATGGATATTAAGACAATCGAATGTATCAAGTGCTTTAATCGGTGCAAGCAGACCTAGTCAAGTTGAAGAAAATGTAAAGGCAATTGATTTACACATTTCTGCAGACATTCACGAGAAGATTGAAACGATTTTAGCTTGAGATTATGAGGGGGAATAATTTTGATTAAAGGAATAGGGCATCTAGCATTAAAAGTAGAAGACATGGAAAGGTCACTTCATTTCTACTGTGGGGTTCTTGGCTTGAAGCACGCCTTTGAAATTCGAGACGAGAGCAGTAATCCTTGGATTGAATATGTCAAAGTAGCACCTGGTCAATTCATTGAACTATTTTATGGAGGAGAAAATAAACCGGTAGCTGTTGGTGATTCAATCGGGGTTGATCATCTTTGCCTTGAGGTAGTTGATATTGATGAAATTGCAAATCATTTAAAGTCTAAAGGTATTACGATTGATGATGGACCAAAGCAAGGTGCGGATGATAATTTTCAGTGCTGGGCAAAGGATCCTGATGGTAATCGAATTGAGTTCATGCAACTCGTTTCAACATCGCCCCATATGAACTGTTGATAGTGTTTATAGTTTGTGAACCAATATAAAAAAGAGGTGTTTATAATGAAATATAGACGTTTAGGTAAGACTGATTTAAAAGTTTCTGTTGTAGGAATTGGTACATGGCAGTTTGGTGGCGACTGGGGGAAAGATTTTAAACAAGCGGAAGTTGATGCGATTTTATCAAAAGGAAAAGAACTAGGAATTAACTTAATTGATACAGCGGAATGCTATGGTCCCGATCATCTATCTGAAAGCTTTATTGGGGATTTTCTTTCTCGAGATAAGCGTGAAGATTGGGTTGTTGCATCAAAATTCGGTCATCATTGGCATGAAAAATGGGGAAATGCATGGAGTGTTGATGAGGTACGGCAACAGCTAGATGAATCCTTACGGGCGTTAAAAACAGACTATATTGATCTTTACCAGTTTCATTCTGGTTCTGACGAGGACTTTAATAATGATGACTTATGGACAATGCTTGATAAACAGGTGCAAGCAGGAAAAGTTCGTAATTTAGGAATTTCAATTGGGGCCAATACGAATATTCATCAGACGTCGCGAGCAACAGAATTTAATGCAAAGGCAATTCAAGTTGTCTACAATCGACTAGATAAATCTCCTGAAGAAGAAGTATTCTATTCTTGTCTTGAACAAGATCTGGGTGTACTGGCTAGAGTACCATTAGCAAGTGGTTTTTTAAGTGGGAAATACAAACCTGGTTCTGTATTTGATGATAAAGTTCGAGGGCGTAGGGAACAAGCAAAAATCGATGAGCAATTAAGACGTGTAGAAGAAATTAGACAAACAGAGTTACCAGAGGGTGTGGAGATGGCGCAGTGGGCTCTGGCTTGGTGTTTGAAACATCCAGCAGTTACGTGTGTTATTCCTGGTTGTAAGAGTCCCGAACAAGTTGAGGCCAATGCTAGAGCTGCAGACTTAGATATGGTGCCTTTAGAGCATCCGAGTGCTTGGGTAGAATAAGTATAATAAAAACTGTGCGTTCCTTATTTTAATAGGAACAGCACAGTTTTTTAATTGTCCTCTATATATCCATTACCTCTTCCATTTGGCTCTCGAACAATCAATGAGATCCCACCATCACAATTCCAGTTCCTAGCAAACATGACAGCAATTGTTTTTTCTAAACAAATACAAATAGTTAGGCATGAGAAAAACTACTCCCATTGCTCACGTATCAATAGTTAATTCTAGACAATAGAAGATTTAACATTTTTATATTGACAAATATACCTGAAGGGGTATATGATGAATCATGTTCTGTTAAATTAATTGGGGCATCGAAAGTATATAGTATTCTTATGATTCTTTTGAACATGATTTTTAAAAGATCATATTGTTAAAAACAACAAAAGGTTAACAGCCTTTTAAATTTTTGTTATTTTAATACCATTACCCGTATTGGTATTGTGTTTATTTTGTAAAAAAACGAGGAGGATTAACATGACAAACAAGAAAAAAACAACAATAGTATTATTCAGTGGAGATTACGATAAAGCAATGGCGGCTTACATTATTGCCAATGGTGCAGCTGCATATGACCATGAAGTAACAATTTTTCACACTTTTTGGGGATTAAATGCTCTTCGTAAAGATGAAAATATAGAAGTGAAGAAAGGCTTCATGGAGAAAATGTTTGGGAAAATGATGCCAAGAGGCGCAGAAAAAATGGGATTATCTAAAATGCATTTTGCCGGTATGGGACCAAAAATGATTAAAAGTGTGATGAAAAAACATAATGCTATGAGTTTACCAAGCTTAATTGAGATGGCACAAGAACAAGAGATTAAGCTAGTTGCATGTACTATGACAATGGATCTGTTAGGACTACAAAAAGAAGAACTGCTAAATGATATTGAATATGCAGGGGTAGCAGCTTATTTAGGTGATGCTGAAGACGGCAATGTAAACTTATTTATCTAATAACAAGATTGGGGGCTGATAGTCTCTTTTCTCTATTCATTAGGAGGAAATTTAGATGGACTATGTAAATTACATTATTATTGCACTATTTTTATTCTTGGTAGTTAAACGTTTTGTGCCAACAAAGGGTATTAAAAATATATCAACAACTGAATTAAAGAATCAACTAAAAGATGGGAACAAGCAATTTGTTGATGTTAGAACACGGGTGAATTCAAGGGTAATAATATTAGAGGATTTAAAAATATACCTGTACATCAACTTTCTCAAAAAGCCGAGAAAGAACTTTCTAAGGATAAAGAAGTATTTGTCATCTGTCAGAGTGGAATGAGGAGTCAGAAGGCTAGTAAAATTTTAAAAAAAATGGGATTCTCAAACATTACGAATGTTAAAGGCGGAATGAACGCCTGGAGATAATAGGAGGGGTAAGTGTGAAAAAAATAACATCAACTGAACTAAAAGAATTGTTTAACACAGAAAAAATAGTAAATGTTATTGATGTTCGAGAAGTGGATGAGGTTGCAACAGGTAAAATACCTGGTTCCATTCATATTCCTCTAGGTTTGCTCGAATTTCGTATGCATGAACTCCATAAATCAAAGGAAAATGTCATGGTTTGCCGTTCTGGTGGTAGAAGCGGTCGTGCTTCTCAATTTCTTGAAAATCAAGGTTTCAAAGTCATAAACATGACGGGTGGAATGCTTGCTTGGGAAGGCGACATGGAGTAATCATTATTAAATAATATACGAGGAGGATTAGCATGGAACAACTAAATGTAAATATCGTGTTGGATGCTAAAGGACTAGCTTGTCCAATGCCGATTGTAAAGACGAAAAAGGCAATGAAGGATGTAGAAGCGGGTCAAGTTATTGAAGTTCAAGCAACAGACAAAGGATCAAAGGCGGATATTCAAGCATGGGCGAAAAGCTCAGGTCATCAATATTTAGGTACAATTGAAGAAGCGGATGTATTAAAGCATTACCTGAGAAAGTCTTCAAATGATGAAACTATTGAAAAAAAACATCCAAATGTGTCAAATAATGAAGAGCTAGAACAGAAACTAAAATCTGACGAAAACATCGTTGTGCTGGATGTAAGAGAAGCTGCAGAATTTGCTTTTAATCACATTCCAAATGCAATTAGTATTCCATTAGGGGAATTAGAAAAACGTACTGGGGAATTAAACAAGGAAGATGAAATTTTTGTTATTTGTCGTACTGGTAGTAGAAGTGATCTTGCTTCTCAAAAATTAGCTGGATTAGGTTTTACTAAAGTAATCAATGTAGTACCAGGTATGAGCGAATGGTCTAAAGAAACTACTAGTATTGAAGACTAATAATATGGAATTTAAAGAAGTGAATGGTTAATTCTTCTCGAATTTGTCCAAAGTAATTATTAAACCGCATTTTTTTTTTTGAAAAAATTAATACCTTAGGGGGTAATAAAGGTGACCGTAAATATAATGACAGCAAAAGATGTAGCGAAAAAAGTTATTAATAAGGAAGAGTTGTTTATCTTAGATGTACGTAACGAAGATGCTTTTGATGAGTGGAAAATTGAAGGGGATAACTTCAAACATTTCAATATTCCTTATTTTGAACTTTTAGATGGGGTGGAAGAAATTATCGGAAAGATCCCTTCAAACAAGGACGTATTAGTTGCATGTGCTAAGGAAGGTTCGTCTGAAATGATAGCTGACATGCTTTCTGAGGAAGGTTTAACTGTTTCTTATCTACAAGGTGGTATGAAAGCTTGGAGTGAACATTTAGAGCCTATTAAAGTAGGGGACTTAACTGATGGTGGAGAGATCTATCAATTTGTTCGTATCGGAAAAGGATGTCTTTCTTACATGGTTATTTCAGATGGTGAAGCAGCGATTATTGATGCAACACGTATGACAGATATTTATCTTGAATTTGCTGAAAGTAAAGCTGTAAAAATCACAAATGTTTTTGATACGCACCTTCATGCCGATCACATCTCAGGAGGAAGAGAAATCGCAGAAAAAACAAATGCAACATACTGGTTACCTCCAAAAGATGCAACAGAAGTAACGTTTGACTATGCGGCATTAGAAGGTGGAAATGTTGTTACAATTGGTAACACTGCAATTGATATTTATGCACTATACTCACCAGGACACACAAGTGGTTCAACATCATTTGTTATAGATGAAAAGTTCTTACTTTCTGGGGATATCTTATTTATTGATTCGATTGGAAGGCCTGATCTTGCTGGAATGGCAGATGATTGGGTGGGAGATCTAAGAGAAAGCTTATACACTCGCTATAAAGAATTATCTGAAGAATTGGTAGTTCTTCCAGCACACTTTATGATCATCAGTGAATTAAATGATGATGGTACTGTAGCAGTAAAACTAGGTGCGCTATTTGCGGAAAATCATGGTTTGAATATTAAAGATGAAAATGAATTCAGAAAATTAGTTACGGAGAATCTACCTCCACAACCAAATGCTTATCAAGAAATTCGTGAAACTAACATGGGTAAGATTAGACCTGAAGAAGAGAAACAAAGAGAAATGGAAATCGGACCAAATCGTTGTGCGGTTCGTTAAATTATAAAAATTGAGGAGGAAGTTGGAATGGAAATAGCAAAATTACTAGATGCAAAAGGACTTGCATGTCCAATGCCAATCGTAAAAACAAAAAAAGCAATGAATGACTTAGAGCCTGGTGAAATATTAGAAATTCATGCAACCGATAAAGGAGCAAAAAGCGACCTAACAGCTTGGGCAAAGTCCGGTGGACATGAATTGTTGAAAGATTCCGAGGAGAATGGTGTATTAATGTTTTGGATTAAGAAAGGATAATATTCTTAAATTTGGCTCGTCTGCAGAAATACAGGTTAAGAAAACCATTTTGTGTGGCACTGTATAACTGACAGGACGGGCCACTTTTATGAAGGAGGGAAGGAAATGGATTTTGGATTTATTATTACTATTTTCTTAATCGGATTTATTGGTTCATATATTTCTGGAATGTTAGGTATTGGTGGATCCATCATAAAATATCCAATGCTCTTATATATTCCACCTTTATTTGGTTTAGCGGCATTTACTGCCCACGAGGTTTCAGGTATTAGCGCTGTTCAGGTGCTTTTTGCATCAATTGGTGGTGTATGGGCATATCGAAAAGGTGGTTACCTCAATAAGCAGTTGATTATCTGTATGGGGGCCAGCATTTTAATTGGAAGTTTTGTAGGAGGATATGGATCAAGACTACTTCCGGAGGCAGGTATTAATCTTACGTATGGAATATTAGCGATAATTGCTGCAGTTATGATGTTTATCCCTAAAAAGGGAATTGACGATATTCCTTTTGATCAAGTGAAGTTTAACAAATGGCTGGCTACATCCCTCGCTCTAGTTGTAGGTCTTGGGGCGGGTATTGTGGGAGCAGCAGGTGCATTTTTACTGGTACCAATTATGCTCGTTGTACTAAAAATTCCTACCCGAATGACCATTGCATCATCCTTAGCAATCACCTTCATTTCGTCGATAGGTGCAACAGTAGGAAAGGTCAGCACTGGGCAAGTGGAGTATTTTCCAGCTGTTATTATGATTATCGCTAGTATCATAGCATCCCCACTTGGAGCAGTGACTGGTAAAAAGGTAAATACAAAAGCATTACAGGTAATTCTAGCTGTTTTAATTGCTGGAACAGCGATTAAAATCTGGATGGATATTTTGTAAGATGAAACATCAAACTAGATTAATGAATTTAATCATCATTAATACATGTTCAAATTAGTATTTCTACGTATTTTGGGGGAAATGAAACGGATTTTACAACCTAGTGGTCAACTGCTTTTATTTGAATGGGAAGTTATTGATACTGAAGCAGGACGACCACTCCATGAAAGTTCCTTCTGATAAAATGAGTGAAATTGTGAGGGAATATGGGTTGATACAGAAATTATTCAGTTAAATCCAGCAAATTATGTCGCGAAGGCTTTTACAAATGAAGTATTAGAGAACGGAAATTGTATGGACTATCCCAACTAATTAATATGTTCCTGCCAGGAGTAGCTTTTGTGGTAACTATCTTGAATCTTAGTTTTTATAAAAAAAGGAGGATAAATTATGTTTCATTATACAGTCGAGACTAATAAATCAATGGAAAATGCAATCCAATCGTTGGAGAAAAGCTTAAAAGAGGAACAGTTTGGGGTCCTATGGCAATTTGATATAAAAGATAAACTACAAGAAAAAGGGCTTGATTTTAATCAAAACTATATGGTTCTTGAGGTTTGTAATCCACATGAGGCGCAACGCGTATTATCTCAAAATTTGATGGTTGGATATTTTCTACCTTGCAAGATTGTAGTTTATGAAGATTCAGGAAAGACGAAGATAGGCATGCCAAAACCTACTGCACTTATTCAAATGGTCAATGACGAATCGATTAAAGAATTAGCCAAAGACATTGAAGAACGACTAATTACTTGCATTGATAATAGCATCTAACAAAAAAGAACGATAAAGGCTGAAAAGTCTTCATCGTTCTTTTTTTAGGCAAGGTTAATTGCTATAAATATTCCTTATATAGATTGATTGCGATAAAAATGGTGAGGAAATCTTTCACTTAGCATGGCTGATCGCCCCTTGAGTCATAGCAAAATTCTAATCATCGGGAAAGATTTTACAAAACCTATCCATCTATAAATTTAACTAAATAGACCGTTCCAAAAGAAAGTCATAATTTGTTCTGATGTTTCATCAATAGATGGAAAAATTGTCGTGTTATCTGTGTTTTTATAATTACCTACTCTTAACAAAGATATATAAGTGTGTGCTGCAAAGGTTGGATTTATCTCACTAATTTCTCCATTGTCGATTGCATTTACAAATGCTTCTTCAATTGCCTTGTACATATTTTCTTCTGCTTCTTGCATTTTTTTTATTTGATCAGAGGATAAAGAATTTTTCGTCTCACGCATAAATCCATCCAGATCAATGTCAACAGTAGCCCTGAGGTGTGCTTGGGTAACTTTTAGCAGGCGTCCATACAACGGGGAATCCTCTAATAACATAGCTCGCATGCGTTCACGAATCCTAAACATCATCTGAACCATGGCTTCTGTAAATAATTCTGCTTTGCTATCATAATAGTAATATACAGTAGCCTTTGTCACGTTGCATTTTTTTGCAATATCGTCTACAGATACGTCCTGGTAACCATTAGCTAAAAAAAGATAGGTAGCAGTTTGGAGAATAATTTCATTGGTTGGCTGTTTCAATTCACTAGAACGAGGTCTACCAAGTGAACGTTTTTTTTTGGCTTTCAAAATTATTCTCTCCTTGTTGATTCATTAGATTTAAGTATATCATATTTGAGCTTTAATCGATTATTCTTGATAATTAACTAACTAGTATATATAATTTGTTAGTAATAGAAATTTTCCAATAATAATGAATTAGTAAAAACGATTGAATCGTTGTGAAGGGGAGACATCTGTGAATAATTTATTGAATAAATGGGGAAATATAGTCGCAAATTCTAAAAGTCGATGGATTACATTAGTCTTGTGGATTGGGCTTGTTGCTCTGTTATCAACTGTTTGGCCACAAGTAAATGATGAAGAGTCTGGTTCGAACAACTTGTTGCCAGATGATGCCATGTCAGTGGAGGCATCAAAGATTATGGAAGAACAGTTTCCAGATGATAGTGGAGTGCCATTATTACTAGTATGGCAACGCCAAGGTGGGTTAACTGAAACTGACTTTGAGTCCGTACAAACCCTATACAAAGAACTAAAATCTGATTCATTAAATCATCAGTCAATGGTTCCTGACTTTGGGAATATTCCTATTCAAGCATTAATGCAATCTGCATCTAGTGATGGGGAAGCGTTGACAACACCTGTGTTTTTTAAAGAAAGCGCCTCAACAGAAGAACTACAACAGTCACTGGTAGTTCTAAAAGAAAACATAACAAGTCTAATGGAAACAGATCCCTTTAATGGAGACGTTTCAGATGAAGGGTTACACGTCCGTTTTACGGGCCCGATAGGAATTCAGACAGATTCAACTGAATTGTTTAGCCAAGCAGATGTTACATTACTCATTGCTACTGTATTGCTAGTTTTGGTACTTCTTATCGTATTGTACCGCTCCCCAATTTTGGCCGTAGTACCGCTTGTCGGGGTCGGATTTGCGTATGGATTAATTAGTCCAATGCTTGGGTTTATGGCAAGTAGAGGTTGGATTGTTGTTGATGCACAGGCAATATCCATTATGACAGTTCTATTGTTTGGTGCAGGAACTGACTATTGCTTGTTCCTAGTTTCTAGATATCGAGATGAATTGCAACTAGAACCTAATAAATACAAAGCACTTCAACTTGCTATCGCTAATTCTGGCGGTGCAATTATGATGAGTGCTCTAACGACAATGTTGGGACTATTAACTTTATCGCTTGCTCAGTATGCTTCCTATGATCGTTTTGCCGTTCCATTTAGTCTGGCGATATTTATGATGGCGATAGCAGTCATGACTCTGTTACCTGCAATTCTTGCATTGTTAGGTAGGGTGGCCTTTTTCCCTTTCATTCCGAGAACTGAGAAAATGACAAAGGAATTGGAGAAAAAGAAAGGAAAACCTGTCCGACATCCGAAGCAGAGGAGTCGGTTCAGCATAGCTACTGGACGTTTGGTTACGGAAAAACCTTGGCAGATTATCATAATATGTATGATATTTTTAGGTGGGCTTGCGTTATTCGTTCCAAAAATTGAGTACACATACGGTGTGCTCGACTCATTCCCAGAGGATATGCCGTCCCGTGAAGGGTTTGCAATCATTGCTGAACATTATCCAGCTGGTGAAATAGCACCGGTTCAATTGATTGTTGATACAGGTGATAAGGATATTGAACTAAAGGAAATACTTGCATCTAATTCAATAGTAGAAAATATCAGTGATCTGAGAACTGGTAAAGGTAATCCTAATGTTATCGAATACACAATCACGCTATCTGTTGATCCTTACTCGAATCAAGCTGTTTCACAGATTCCAGAGTTAAGAACTACTGTTACTGAAGTGCTTGACCAAGCGGGTATTGAAAATGCAAGTGAACGTGTTTGGTTAGGTGGAGAAACAGCTACTTTGTATGATACGGAAGAGATAACGAGTCGTGATCAAAGTATTATTATCCCAGTTGTACTTGTTATCATTGCCACCTTATTATTGATATATCTACGCTCGATTATTGCAATGATTTATCTTCTCCTAACTGTTGTCCTTTCGTATTTGTCCGCATTAGGACTAGGATGGTTGCTAATACATTATGGTATGGGTGCAGAAGCTATGCAAGGTTTGATTCCGCTCTATGCATTTGTATTTTTAGTGGCACTTGGAGGAGATTATAATATCTTTATGATTTCAAGTATCTGGAAAAACAGAAGGCATATGCCACTGAAAAAGGCTATTTCTGAAGGCGTTGGTGAAACGAGCAGTGTAATTACCTCAGCCGGTTTAATTTTAGCAGGTACATTTTCCGTCTTGGCTGTACTTCCTCTACAGGTTTTGGTGCAGTTTGGTACTGTAACAGCCATCGGGATTTTGTTGGACACCTTTATTGTAAGGCCGTTACTTGTTCCAGCTATAACAACTGTACTTGGAAAATATGCCTTCTGGCCAGGTATGCTTTGGAAGAAAGAAGAAGTTGATAAGCAAAGTGGTAGTTGAAGAAGAAATTAGAATTTCAATATGTATAACAAATTGTAAAGAAAAATAGATCTGTCAGGTTAGACGTTATAAGACTAGCCACTTTAATGCTAAATCCTATGTAAAAGTGGGTTTTAGCATTTTTTATTGGTACTTATTTCATGTCACTAATGTTCACATTGAATATAGTTAACAATGTGATTATAAAAATAGTAGATATCACCCAA
Organism: Aquibacillus halophilus; assembly: GCF_009649745.1. Taxonomy (GTDB): domain Bacteria; phylum Bacillota; class Bacilli; order Bacillales; family Amphibacillaceae; genus Aquibacillus; species Aquibacillus halophilus. The sequence continues at coordinate 94,988 of NZ_WJNG01000009.1, forward strand.
GCTAACAGAGGTCTTTTATGGTGAGTCGGTAGAATAAAGAAAATCATACCTGAAAATAAAGCAGACCACCATATATTCCAACCATTATAGAATTTAATAAAACCTAATCTAAAGTTTAAGTATTCGGTTGCCAAATATATAATTAACCATAACAAAAACCAAAAAAAACGTTGCTTCCAACCGTTAGGGAACCTCCCTAAATAAATCAATACTGTTGCAAAGTAAATAGTAGTCATATATAAAAGTGATATTATTGTATGATTAGGGAGAATTAGATCGTTCAAAAGCCACATTGGTTTATTAAAAAGTAAAAAATTATATAATAAATCTCCAATCATAAAAAAGAGAAATGTGGGATAATACCTTCTCCAATTTCTCCAATCGCCCCAAATGAACCCCGCTATAATATAGAACACACTCACTAAAATATACATGATACCAATCCTTAAGATAAGGCATTATCTCCGTTTATCGAGTATAAACACAGCTTTAATGGTTGATGCTTGTAAACTTTTGACTGATGTAATAGTACTTATATTTGCCATAAAAAGTTAACATCATTAAGATATTATGTGCCAACTAAAGGAACAGTATTCTAGTGTATAGTGACCACAATTCAATTTAATTGTAGTCGAAAATGGTTACCATTAATTTTTCAAAGATGTTAACTGGACATTACCCACTTTAACATCTCATTTTAAGCTAAACACAACACCTAAATATACGATAACCTAGTATATCCTTGTAGGTATCAGTTAATTGTTCATGTTTCTCGAGAATTTGAATTAGTTCCTCATCTATATTTTCGGAAAGCGAGAAATCAGCAGCATTTTGTACATTATTCTCGTCAAATTGTTGTCCGAAAGTATCTATGCTTATATGTTTAAAACCAGCTTGTTTAAATAGATTGATCCATTCAGATTCAGTTAGTAATTGGGAAATTCCATAAAAATCGATAATTGGTTTCGATTCGTCCTCAGAAATTTTTTTGTCAATTACCATTTCAATTGCAAGTAATAACCCACTATGCTTTAACACTCTTTTATACTCAGGAACTGTTAACGACACATTTGTAAATGACGTAACCGATTCTGATAAGATAATGTCAAATACTCCATCATCAAAAGGTAAATACTCAACACTCCCATGTACAGTATTGATTGGTAGTTGTAGGGATGAAAACCTTTTTTTTGCTTTGTCTAACATAATTGTGTTGGAATCTATAGAAGTAACATCACATCCATATTGTTTGGCTAAAAATGCAGAGGTTTGCCCTGTTCCGCAACCAACATCAAGAACTGACTTTGTTTCGTCGATAACTTCCTTTGATAACATATCTTTTGTAAGTTGAAGTCCTCCAGGATGGGCTCCCCCAACCCCGAATAATGCCAAACAATCAAGATAAGTGTATTCCAAAATTAGCCCCGCCCCGTTGTTAATATTTATGATATTCTATGTAACTAGAAACAATTGGTCACTTTCTTAATAAAAAGTTAGCTTTAATATTAAACATAATAAGGAATGTAACGTATATCAGATAAAATACATATCGTAAATTAGATTACTGTAAAATCAGAGGTGTCCAATATGAGTGTAATAAGAACAGATAAGTGGTTACTAGATTTATATGATAAACCAATAGAAATTTGTGAGAAGCTAGAGGTTCTATTTGACGATGTTCAGGCTTCTGAGATATATAATTACTTAACCCTACATGGAATGTATTTTCCATTAAGGAATGGAAAGGAACAAGTCACAAAGTTACAGGAGAACAAAGTTTGGAGAATAGTGGCAAATGAAGAACAACGACTAAAAAAAATGTGGGAGGGTCCAACTATCCCCACTTTTATATTTCCATCAGATATAAATAATTTAAATTTAATGCAAGACTTTAACGGGAAATCAGGTATAGCCTTTAAAGATAAGCTTTTTCTCTTTTTATCAGAGGATAATTCAGAAAAAGAAGTAAAGGCAATGTTCACACATGAATATAATCATGTGTGCCGGCTATCTAAGTTCAAAAAAACTGAAGTTGATTACGTACTGCTAGACACAATTATTTTAGAAGGATTGGCTGAAAATGCGGTCCGAGAAAGATTTACTGAAGAATTTGTAGCTGACTGGACTGCTTACTACTCACCTGATGAACTTGAAACGATGTGGATTAACCTATTACAACCAAATCGTAATATTTTAAAAACAGACCGTAAACACCAAGACATCTTATTTGGTTTACGCCATTATCCAAAAATGGCTGGGTACTGTGTTGGATATTACTTAGTAAAAAAATATATGGAAACTAACCGCTTAAAAAGTAAAGATTTATTGGATGTTCAAACAGAAGAAATTGCTAAAGTATATTAAATAAATAACGATTTTCAAATACGTATTTAATCCACTTAACCTAATGTTTGGGAGATGTATGTATATATGCCTTCATGGATAATGGCAATAAAAACAGACGATGTTTCGTCTGTTTTTATTTTGACCATTAACTACCAGTTTTTACATTCAACTACTACTATTCAACGAGGGAAAAAACAAAATCTCAACAACAATTAAATTACCAGAAAAATAGAGGAAGCAAAGCCAATGTCGCAATAGAACCTAAAGCTACGCCCCAGCCAAGACCACCATAACCGTAACCCGGACCGTAGACACCATAACTAAACCCCCCTAAATTGCTAGGGCGATTTAGAGGATGTAAAATAACTCTGTCGTTTACAACGTGGTGAATGATTCCTCTATGGGTTTTTCCGTCATGTGTTCTAATTTCAACAGCTTTTCCTCTATATTTGTGGCATAGTTCATGATAATGTCCAACTGACATTTCGTCACCCCCATATCTATTTGACCTATAAAGTATTTTATGTATGGACTTCAATGAACGTAAAGGACAGGTGAATCAGGGTATTAGTGGAAATTTAATTAGATGTGCAATAGTTAATAGGAGTAACTCTGCTTTATCAGTGGTATTTTTGAGGATGTTAATTATATAACTATTCATGTGATCGCTGTGCACAAACAATATTCTTTTTGTTAGCTGGAGTTTAAATGGAGATGGGGGAGTTACAGTAGCCAGAGCATCAAAGAAGCCTTGCCAATATGGCAAGGCTTCCTATTTAAACAACTTTCTCATCATTTTTCCTGTCACCTTTCCTGCAGCACGCCTTCCAATTCTTTTACCCACTCGCCCCTTACGAACGGAATCAACATCATTCCAAATGCGTAAAATCTTATAAATGTTAGACTTTAGACTCATTTTTAATCACCTCTTTAATTTAGTATAACAAAAATAGGGATTTACAATGGGAATTTTTGCTTCCATAGTTACTCTTTACTTATTACAATAGCTGGATCAGACAATTGCATTGCAATGTTTTTACTACTGCACTATAATGACCTTAGTCAATAATTGACTAAGGTCATTATAAACGAGGTGAGATGAAAATCGTGTTAAGAAGCAATAGAAAAAAAGAATTAAAAGAACAAATATTTCTTAAGGCTATTGAGTTATTCAAACAAAAAGGGTATGAAAATGTATCAGTAGAGGAAATTACATCCGCATGTGGAATTGCAAAGGGAACATTTTTTAACCATTTTAAAAAGAAAGAACATATTCTATTACAGTTGGGTAATTCCCAACTAGAACTCTTGGAGACTACTGTTCATCAACACAGCCAGAAAAAACTTAAAGAGAGATTACAGCTTATTTTTGCAGACCTATTATCGATATATGTTGAGTACTCAGTTCTATTAAAAACAGCTATATCAGAAACAATCAGATCGGCGATCGTAATGAAAGATGAGTCTAATAATATAGTGAAACTTCAGTCTCAGATTGAAAAGATCATAGTTGAAGCATTGGAGGAAAAATCCTTTGTTAGTGACAGAGACCCTAGAGTCATTGCATCTATTTTAGTTGCTATTTATTTCCAATCACTTGTTTCTTGGGCATCAACTGATATGACGGTGAATGATATTACAAGATATTTCCAAGAACAATTCGAGGTTGTCTGGGAGGGGATTGAGAATGGTGAAAAGTAACAGAGATAATGTCTATATTGTATAGAATAGCGTCCTAAAGTATTTAATCTAAGGATCAAAGTTCTTTTTTTTTCTTTTGAATTTTGTGATTAAGCAGTCGTTGAATTGAAATAATGGGGGAGATAATTATCATAAATATAAGTGTATCTCTGATATGTAATCATTTCGATTGGTCACATTAATTTTCTTTTCTTGTATCAGCTTAATTTAAATTGTTTTGGTTTTTTATACTGGTAGTTCTGTAAAAAAAAGGAGGACTGAGATATGACAGATACACTCATTTTATTGTCAGCAATCACCATCCTTTTGCTAATAAGTGGCGTACACTTTTACTGGGCTTTTGGCGGGACTTGGGGAAGTAGTGTTGTTTTACCTCAAAAAGAGGGAGGGGAACAGCCTATTTTTACCCCTCGAGTTTTTGAAACAGTATCAGTTGCGATTTTAATTTTAGCTGCTTGTTGTATTCTACTTATTCAAGCAAATATGGTACCTTTTTTTCAAGCAAATTTTTTCAGTGAGGTTGGGAGTTATATTGTTGCTTCTGTATTTGTTTTAAGAGCAATAGGAGACTTTAAATACCTTGGTTTCTTTAAAAGAATTAGACAAACTAAGTTCGCTAAATACGATACAAAATATTTTAGTCCACTTTGTTTATACCTTGCACTGTCTTTTGTGGTGGCAGTTATATTCTAGAAAAAAAGCATAACTATGCCACCTACTAGTAACAGAATCGAGCCTGTGATTAGAGCCGTCTGGGTCAAACGATTTGATTTATGGAAAATTCTCATAAACATGGTTTGTCACCTCACTATCCACTAATAGCGTTCTATATTTACTACGTATTTAGTAAACCAAAAGATTCATGTGATACAAAAAAATGTATTCAATAAATTATTGTTATGTATTAGATAGTGGATCATAGGTTATCGAACTGATCCCAAAGTACTGAAACTTTTCTAGGGCTTAGGTCAAGAAGAGAGAAATCCTCATTTTAAGAAGATTTCTCTTTTGATCTATTTTTTTCTGCAAATTCTTTGTTTAAAATTTTATCGAGTTGTTGCGATATCAAAAGTAATTCTACTCCAGAAGGATCTCTAGAGTATGCTTCATACATTGCTAATCTTAATTGTTCTATTTGCTCGTCAATAGTGTTTTTTTTCTTGTCCATTGGCTGCCACAACCTTAACTAGACTTTATAAAATTATACAATACTTTTTTTGCATTATGGAATATGACACATCAATTAATTATTAAATAATCGATACATCCAAAATATCCGTAAAGGCTATGTAGTCTATACCGTCTGCAGTTTGAATTTCTAATCGATCCATTACAGGTCGTTTAATTATCCCCTCAACCACCTTAATTCTTTGACTTTTATAATACTGGATAGCAACTTTAAGCATGTGTTCAATAGCTTCTTCTATCGTCCGACTCATTTCTTCGTAATGATCTTCACTTAAAATAGGCTTCTCTACATTGTTTTGTGATTTCCAATAATTATTTAGCATTTCAATGTGTTCCGGCATCATGAAAGGAGTCCACTTGATACTCCCGCGGTCATTCACATTAGTCATTCCATCACCTCTAAGGAACATATGTTCTACAAGTGTAGTATATGCTATTTTTTTTATTTTTACAAGTCATAAACTTAAGGTGAATAGTTCACAACCTGTACGATGAAATACAACTTTTCAATTTTTCATGGTGGCTTTTTAGGTTGATAGAGTATATTATTTGAGGGACAGATAAAAAATAGTTTAATGTAGAAAAGTTACTCATATGCTGTTAATAACAACGTATTGGATAAGTTGAGTATTAATAAGAATCTTCAAAAGGAAGGTAGTTTATGTCAAACCAAAATATTACAAGAATAAATTTAGATGGTAAGGAAATTATCCTTATCGGAACTGCTCACGTATCCAAACAAAGTGCCGAACAAGTAAAGGAAGTTATTGAATCTGAAAGACCAGATTCTGTTTGCATAGAATTGGACGAGCAAAGATATCAATCTATTATTGATGGAAATCGTTGGAAAGAGATGGATATTTTTAAGGTGATGAAAGAAAAGAAAGCTACATTATTGCTAATGAATTTGGTCATATCCTCTTTCCAAAAAAGGATGGCAAAACAATTAGGGATTAGTGCTGGTCAAGAAATGATTCAAGGAATAAATTCAGCAGAGGAAATAGGTGCCAATCTAGTACTTGCTGACAGAAATATTCAAATAACATTTGCCCGTATATGGCATGGTGTCGGATTATGGGGCAAAACCAAGCTTCTTATGCAAATTGTTGCTAGTATTTTTAGTAATGAGACTATTACGGAAGAAGAACTTGAAAAGATGAAATCCCAAGATATGCTGGATGCTATGCTAGATGAGCTCACAGTTAATTTTCCTAGATTGAAAGTGCCTTTAATTGATGAACGAGATCAGTATTTATCTCACAAAATCAAAAATGCTCCAGGAAACAAGGTCGTTGCTGTTTTAGGTGCTGCTCATATTCCGGGTATTAAAATAGAAATAGAAAAAGAACAGGACCTTAATCAACTATCCCAAATTCCACCTAAATCTAAGATGCCTACAATAATTGGATGGGCGATTCCGTTCCTGATTATTTCAATTATTGCCTATACCTTTTTAGCAAATCCTTCTGCAGGAATTCAGCAGACCGTTAGTTGGATACTTTGGAATGGATCATTTTCAGCTATTGGAACGGCGATTGCATTAGGACATCCACTGGCTATCTTAACAGCATTTGTTGCAGCACCAATAACTTCTTTAAATCCATTAATTGCGGCTGGTTGGTTTGCTGGAATTGTTCAAGCATTGGTACGTAAGCCTAATGTAGCGGACTTTGAAACGCTCTCTGAGGATGTTTATAATGTAAAAGGCTTCTGGAATAATAAGGTAACGCGTATTTTACTTATTGTTGTCTTAGCAAACTTGGGAAGTGTATTAGGAACTGTAGTTGGTGGAGCAGATGTCATCCGATTGTTTCTAGAAAATATATAAGGTAAGTTGATTCGCAATAGATCCTTTTCATTAAAGCAGACGCTATCCGCAGATATAGGGATGGTGTCTTTTTTATTAACAGGAATAGTCATAAAAAAGTCGAAATGTAAAAGAATTGTACGTTAGGTGGTATGTATGAATAAAAAACGATTGGCTCTTTTAACTTTTATAGTAGTTATATTAGCAGTTTCTGCGAAGATTTATTTTGACACAAATTATTTTCAAATTAACAGTGTTGAGGTAAATAGTAATAAAATTCCAACGGATACGGATTTGCTGATTTTGCAAATTAGTGATCTACATAATAAAGTTTTTGGAAAAAACAATCAAAAATTAATTAGCACCGTAAGAGAGTTAAATGCAGATATCATTGTTATAACTGGTGATTTAATCGACCGTGGTACAGTTGAATTTGATGATGTCTTTCATTTTATCGATAATTTGAAGAACATTAATCAGGACATTTATTTTGTATCCGGTAATCATGAGTGGCAAAACCCTCGTGCTGAAGAGTTTTTTAACGGCCTCAAAAACCGCCATGTAACAATTTTGGATAACAAAAATATTCAAATTACCAAGAATAATGTAACACTTAACTTAGTTGGGGTTGCCGATTCATCAACCAATCATGAAGATGTCCAACAAGCTTTTTCGGGTGTCAGCGATGACAGCTATACTGTGTTACTCTCCCATTCTCCGGGTATCGTAGAAAACTATCATATACCAGCGGAACTAACCTTAAGTGGACACACACATGGTGGACAGGTGAGATTCCCATTTATTGGGGCATTAGTAGCTCCAGATCAAGGATTCCTTCCAAAGTTAGACAAAGGAAAGTATAAACTTGGCCAGAATCAATATCTATATATTGATAGCGGACTTGGTACAAGTATATTGCCAATTCGGTTTTTAAATCCAAGTCAATTAAGCTTAATCAGGGTTATTAATAGGGATACAACTAATTGATTAAAAAATAACCTCTGTCTATTCATTAGACTTAGACAGAGGTTATTTCAAAACAATTTAATTGGTACCCTATATCAAATGTGCAATATCAGATGCTACCGTGGGGTAAGCGAACAACATCTTTTTTAAATCTTTGGTTGCTAAATTAAATTGAATTGCGGTGGCAAAATGATTGATTAATTCATCAGCCTCATTACTAAGAAAATGAGCCCCAATTACTTTGTCATTTTCTTGATCTATTATTACTTTCGCAAATGTTACAGGTTGATTGGTTCGTTTGTAGGTGAACCAGTTAGTTGTGTCGATAGCATTAACTGTGTAGTTACTAACTTTTGTTGATGCTTCTTCTTCAGTTAAACCAACCGAGGCAAGTTTAGGAAGTGTAAACACATTGGTTGGCATCACCTGTTCTTCAATGGAACGGTGGTTTCCTTTCCGAAGATTCGATGACACGGTGTGTGATTCCGTTCCAGCTACAGGTGTAAGGGCTTTTCCATTGGTTGCTGCAACATCCCCCGCCGCATAGATTTTTGGATTACTAGTGCTTTGGAGAAACTCATTAACTTCTATTCCTTTATTGCTGGCAGTTATCCCTGCTTTATCAAGATTTAGGGAATCTATGTTTGGAGTTCTACCAGCACCATGGACTACCATGTCTGTTTCAAACTCGAGAGTTTTATTGCCTTGTTTTGCAACAACTAAGTAGCCGTTGTTTGTTTTTCTAATTTCTTTAACTTCTGTTTTGAGTTGTATGTCAATACCCAGTTCCTCTGAATAATCGACTAGTTTGTTTACTAAATCGGAGTCAAAAGCTTTTAAAGGTTGATCACCGCGGTGAAGGAGTTGAACCTTTGCGCCGGCTCTAGTGGCAATATGAGCAAATTCAAAAGAAATATATCCTCCACCCACAAACACTATGTGGTTTGGTAGTTGCTCAAGTTCTAGAAAATCATCACTATATGTTAAGTGCTCACTACCATCGATAGGTAATTTTGCCGGGCTTGCTCCTGTAGCAATTAGGATATAATTTCCTTTAAGAGTAGTATCGTTTAGTTGCAATTTGTCTTCATCAATAAATTTCGCACGTCCATGATAAGTATCAATTCCCTGGTCATTTAACCCTTTTTCTTTCATTTCAGGAACACTAGCTGTAAACGTTTTTTTGAATTGCATTAGGTCACTCCAGTTGATCGTAACTTCTCCATTTATTCCATGCCCATTCAATCGTTGAGCTCCGTCTAGATATTCCGATACTCCTACTAATACCTTCTTAGGATCGCAACCTCTTAATGCACATGTTCCACCAAAAGGAAGTTCATCAATCATTGCTACCTTCCAGCCTGCTTGATTACACTTTGATGCTGCGACCGATCCTCCGGTTCCACTTCCAATTACAATCAAATCATATTCTTTTTCCATCCTTATGCACTCCTCTTTAGGGTTCTTCTGATGGTAAGATTCCCCTTTGAGTTCACATTAAACACCGTGCATCTTATACGGCTTTTTACTATTCACATTCAGATTGTAATTCATTCTTTACTCTGAGAGCTGTCGTTTGATTGGTTCAAACTCAAAAAGCTTCCCTTCGTAGGTAAGGTGAAGACGGTCACTTTTCCTGAAATCCTCAGGAGTTACCAAAGCCGGAAGCTTATCCCATAGTTTAATCCCAGATCGATTAAGAACTTCTGCAACGAATTGAGAGCAAAAGTAGGAATTGCTAAATTCAACAGGTTCTTTTAATGACACACCAATGACACCTAAAAGGTTATATAGAAATTTATCGCCATTTCTTATAAATACATCAAGAACTCGTTTCATCTTTACAATTTCACGTTCGGTTACCTCAAGCTTATAGATAACACAGGTTGTCCCTTTATACCTACTGTAGGTTCCTGTGAAAATATCTTCTTTAACAAAACCTCCGTATAATGGATTTTTAGGGTTTTTGCGTCCGAAGCTATACATTTCTTTTAGCTCGGGATCAAATGAGAGGGAGGCATGGTTGTAAGGGGCTTTTGTATATTTTTTAATTACATTCGTGAACATGGTTCCTGTGTCTGATAACATGATATACACGTAAGAATTTGCAGTCATTTCAAGTACCTCTTTTTCAAATATTCTTATTCTTCTTTCAATTATATAGTAAATTTAGTAAAATGAATGCAGTTTTTAATAAAGAATGGGTGATTCATGTGATTGAAACACTATGGACGTTAGCTATTATATTCATTGGATTGTTGTCGGCTACAATTGTATTGGTTGTTTTGAAAAAACAACAGCGTACCAAGGATTTTTCTGGTATCCTGCTCCGTGTTAAAACATGGTGGGGGATGTTCGTAGTTTTTTGTTTTGCAACCTTATTTAACCCTGTTGTTTCCTTACTATCGATAATGGTCTTATGCTATTTTTCATTGAAAGAGTATTTCTCAATGATTAAGTCAAAGAAATCCGACAGGCGCTTGTATCTCTGGTGTTATTTAGTAATTCCAGTTCAGTTTTATTGGATTTACATTGGTTGGTACGGAATGTTTATAGTGTTCATCCCTGTTTACGTTTTTTTATTCTTGCCTTTACCCAGGATTATTAATAAGGGGACTTTGGGTTTTCTTCGTTCTGTTAGTACGACACAATGGGGATTAATGCTGATGGTGTTCGGATTAAGTCATCTAGCATACTATCAATTTGCATCTCCAGAGTTTGGATCGAGTCTAGTATTATTCCTAATCGTTCTAACCCAGTTGAATGACGTCGCACATTATCTGATATCCTTATATTTTGGTCGAAGAAAGGTTGTTCCTTCGGCAAATCCATATATTACATGGGAAGGCTTCATTGGTGCAATGCTAGTCACAACACTGGTTTCTTACTTTCTTTACCCATTTCTGACTCCATTTGGGCTCACTTTTGGAATATTATCGGGTGTAATAATTAGTATAGCTGGATACTTAGGATCCCTGACTATTTCAGTTTTAAAGCGAGACTTACTAATCGATGACAGCAAAAAACTCGAAACACTAAAGGGAAGTTATCTAAATAGGATTGATAGCTTAACCTATACGTCACCAATATTTTTCCACATTATTAGGTACTATTTTGAATTTATGTGAAATTAAAAGCCACCTGAAATCAACTATTTCAGGTGGCTTTTAATTCTCTAATTGTTCCCGTGTGATTCTTTTGAAAGTTTTTTTCGATCTGTGGCTGTTGGAGGTTCTTCTAGCAATCCAAGATTTATCATAAGGTTTATACCTTCGTTTGCGTATTTTCCAATATCCGCTGTAAGTGTAACAAATTGGCTATGTAAATCATGCCTCATTATTTTAGATACAGCTAATCCATAATTCGAAATGCCAATAGCATTAGCAAGTGCTGTATGATAAAGCATTAACTTATCAGAAAAGGGAGGGGTAGTAGAATCTGTGATATGTGCATCCATTAAACTTGGAGCAGGCAAGTCATCAGCAAGTAGGAAGGAACCTAATTGTTTGATTTGTGTATCTGCTACCTGGGCGCCATCCTGGAAATATTCCCTTAGTTTAGCTGATGCTGCAACCTGACTAAATGCTAGCATCATCGCTTTTCCTAATGTATTTGTATTAATATTAACTTGTATATGTTTAATCTCTAACCCTGTTAATGGTCTAAGCTTGCCTGCTATAGCCGAAATGAATGTTTTCTTTTCAACAAAATCTACCTTCTTCGGGTAAGGAATAGTAGGTGGGAAAGTATTCATCCCTTTTGAAAGTAATAGATGCAATCCCTTTTCATAGGTGATTACTGTATCATCGATGCACATTTTAAAGTAATCGACAATGTCTTGTCTTGACGAACTCGATAGTGCACTTCCATAAGTCATCAAACCTGCTCTTGACATTTCTGTAATATAAAAAACCATAAATATATCACTGAAAAGCCGCGGTGCATCTTTTCTAACATCCTGTTCTCCAAAGCCAACAGGTACAGGAATCTTTTCCTTTAAATAAATTTCTTTAATCATTTGTACGTGTTTGCTTGATGTAGCTAAGGCATATTCAAGAAAATCTTTTATTTCATCGTCTTGGACAACCTGAAGGTGATGTTCAAAAACACAACTAAATAAGGAGTCACCGAGATAGTTTGCAAATAAATCTCCTAGTTCAGATGACACCAACTTTTTATTTTGTTGGTGTTCTCGAATTTTCTCAAGTGTGTCTTTATCCACATGCGTTGAGGCATCCTTGTCCATTCTTGTTCCTCCTAAAGTATCCTTTTGAGGTATTATTCGTGAATAGGTTATAAATTATTAGTTTGTTACTAATATTTTTTAGATTGAAGTTTACAAGAAATTTAGACCATTTTTTGTTCGGCTATTAGCGTGGGAAAAGTCTCTAACTTAAAGTACCCACCTGTTAATTAACAGGTGGGTACTTTAAGCTTAATTATTTTCAGTATCAATATGCTTCAATATCCCAAGTATGTTCGAATGAAACCGCACCCTTTAGGGTTTGAGCCACTGGACACTTTTTATCAAACACAGATAAGGCTCGCTCAGCTGTTTCTTGTTTTCCATCAGGTACTTTAACATGATAATGACACTTTATTTTAGTGATTTTTAAAATGCCTTCAGGTGCTTCAATTGTACCTTGAATATCCGCACTTACTTTGTCTGGTGAAGTTGGTATTTTACGCGCTTCCAGCGCGCCAGAAAGAGTACCAACTAGTCAGCCACCAGCTGCAGCCACAATATGATCTAGTGTTGAAGGGTATTCGACTTCAGTTTCAGTGCCATAGAAATCCTTTACTCCCCCATGAACACCATAGTACACAGGTTCCTCGAAATCTCCTATATAAGCTTGTCGGATTTTGTTAGCAGTATCCTTTTGAACAATCGTAATTTTTGTTAATTCAATTGGGTTACTCATTAACACACCACCTTTTCTTATAGAGTACATTTTCAGAAAATGATATGCAATGATAATGATCTGAGCTTTATTTCATTTGAGAACTTAGGCTTTTGGTTTATACTTAACATACCAATTAGTGTTGTAGTATCGTTGTTAGATATTTTATATAAGACAAAGGAGGAGGAAATTATGAGCGATTTGTTCATTAAAGACGGAAGTGAACCTTTTGTTTTGTTTTCTCATACTCATTTGTTCACTCTGGTGGTCATTCTCGTTATTTGTATTGGGATGTATTTTTTCAGAGAACAGCTAAGGCAGCGGTTGACAAATAAAATCTTCAGGTATTCATTGGCGATTATTTTGCTCTTTTCTGAAATAAGCTTGATCTGGTGGCAAAGCCATATAGGGACTTGGACAGTTAGGTATTCTCTTCCTCTTCACTTAAGTAGTATTTCCTTGTTATTATCTAGTGTCTTATTATTAACAAGAAATTATAAACTATTTGAATTTACTTATTTTGCGGGGATAGGAAGTGCTATTCAAGCAATGATTACACCAGACATCCATGCATATACTTTCCCTCACTTTAGATATGTCCATTTTTTCATCTCCCATGGAGGGATTGTTATTGCTAATATGTTTATGGTGTTCGTTGAAGGATATCGTCCTACTTTCAAATCTATTTTTAAAGCAGTGTTGTATTTGAATGGATATGCAGCACTTATTTTTATTATCAATAAAGCTATAGATGGCAATTACATGTATATCATGAGGAAGCCGATTAACCCATCTATCTTCGACTATTTAGGTCCGTGGCCAACATATATTCTCTTGCTTGAGGTCATAGCATTAGTTACGTTTTTTCTATTATATTCTCCGTTTTTCTTTGCGAAATATTTCCGGAAATAAATTAATTAGTTACTGTTACATTCTAAATTTGAAAGTTTTAAAAGTATAGTTACCCAGTATTAACAAAAGTTCTTATATCTGTGTTTTGATTTTGTAAGTATAATATTGCAAGATTTGGATATTAATTGAGGTGATGATAGATTTAAAAGGGTGATTTCGTTGAGTATCAAAGATAAAAATTTGTTTGTAGCTGCGTTTATTCTTGGATTAGGTTTGCTAGGTGCTATTGATGGAATTGTTTTTCATCAGTTGTTGCAATGGCATCACATGGTACTTAGTACTAATATTCAGCTGGAGATCCTAACTGATGGTTTCTTTACTGCTGCTTTCTCTGCTTTGCTCATTTGGGGTGGAATTAAAATTTTCAAGGATACCCGAAATGACAAGCTCGGGTATAATTGGAGTATATTTTTTGGGGGCGTTTTTATTGGTGGTGGGACGTTCAATCTAGTCGAAGGAATCGTTAATCACCATATATTACAGGTCCATCGCGTAAAACCAACTGCTGAAAATCCTTTAGTCTATGATTTGGCGTTTTTAGCACTGGGCATTTTGCTCATTATTGTTGGATGGATGATTATAAGAAAATCTAAACAGATTAAAGTAGCGCGTTAGAAGATGAAAAAGGTGAAAAGTTTTCTAAGTTTCTTAGCCTTATTTTTGATATTATTTATTTACTTTATAAATCAGAATCAACACATGCATTCATCTTCGACTGGGATGGATCATGATCAAGTACATATTCCAGAAGGATATTTAATTCCTTCAGTCGAAATTTTGGTTCAACAAGATCAGTCAGCTACCTGGCTTTTAAAATTGGAAGTTAAGAACTTTGAATTTGCCCCCGAGAAAGTGGGAGATAATCTAGAAAGTTATAATGAGGGTCACGCCCATCTCTTTATAAATGGCATTAAAATAAATCGTTTATATGGGGAGTATTATAACCTGGGATCGCTTAAACCAGGGGAAAAAGAAATAAAAGTTTCACTTCATTCCAATAATCATGGAGCCTTGGTAGTTAAGGGGAATAGGATTGAAGATAGTACGCTTGTAAAGGTTCCTTCCTTCATTATCAAGTAAAATAAAAAGCCTAACTTCTCTTGAAGGGAAGATAGGCTTTTAATAGTTAAAATGCTTTTGTAGTCCAATTTTCACAGTTCCACACGTCAGTGACAACACCGTCGTAGAAGTCAGGCTCGTGTGAGATAAGAAGAACACTTCCTTTATATTCCTTAAGTGCTCGTTTTAATTCAGCTTTTGCATCAACGTCTAGGTGATTGGTTGGCTCATCTAGCACTAGCAAATTTGTTTCACTATTGATTAATTTACATAGTCGTACCTTTGCTTTCTCTCCACCACTTAGTACTTGCACCTTACTTTCAATATGTTTTCTTGTAAGGCCGCACTTTGCTAAGGAAGAACGAACTTCCTGTTGGGTTAGGTGAGGAAACTCGTCCCAGATCTCTTCGATACATGTGTTTTTGCTTGTTTCCTTTAGTTCTTGTTCGAAGTAGCCAAGATGCAGATGCTCACCCTGCTGGACAGAACCTGATATAGGATTGATTTCTCCAAGAATACTTCGAAGTAAAGTGGTTTTCCCGATGCCATTTGCTCCCGATAGGGCAATTTTTTGTCCGCGTTCCATTGCTAAATCAAGCGGTCTTGATAGGGGTTCATCATATCCAATTACGAGATCCTTTGTTTCAAACAAGTATTTACCAGGCGTTCTTGCTTGTTTAAAACGAAATTGTGGTTTCGGTTTTTCAGCATCTAGTTCGATTATATCCATCTTATCCAATTTTTTCTGACGTGACATTGCCATTTTACTCGTTGCCGCGTTGGCTTTATTTCTTGCCACAAAGTCTTTTAGGTTGGATATTTCCTTTTGTTGCTTTTTATGAGCTGATGCTAATTGCTGCTTTCTCATTTCGTAAACACGTAAGAATTCATTGTGATCACCTGGATAACGTGTTACTTCTTGATTTTCCATATGATAGATTAAATTAACAACACTATTTAAAAATGGAATATCATGGGAAACTAAAATGAAAGCATGATCGTATTGTAATAGGTAATTCCTTAACCATTCAATATGTTCGACATCAAGGTAGTTTGTTGGCTCATCAAGTAATAGAATATCTGGTTTTTCTAATAACAACTTGGCAAGCAACACTTTTGTTCGTTGTCCACCACTTAAGTCGTTAACGTCACGGTCCAAGCCAAATTCATTTAGCCCAAGACCATTAGCAACTTCTTCAACTTTTGCATCAATCATATAGAAATCATTGTTTGTGAGGGAATCTTGCATACGACCAGTTTCTTCAAGAAGTTGTTCCAATTCTTCTGGTTCGACTTCACCCATTTTCCCAAACAGACTATTCATATCTTCCTCGATATCATACAAGTATTTAAAGGCTGTCCTTAGCACATCTCTAATTGTCATGCCTTGCTTTAGATCGGTATGTTGATCTAAGTAACCAATCCTTGTATTTTTAGACCATTCAACTTTACCTGCATCAGGATCTAGTTTGCCGGTGATAATATTCATAAAAGTGGATTTACCTTCGCCATTAGCTCCGATAAGCCCAATATGTTCCCCTGCTAACAAACGAAATGATACGTCATCAAAGATGGCTCGATCGCCAAATCCGTGACTTAAATTACTAACCGATAGTAAACTCATAATTAAAACACCTTTTCCTTTAATAAGTTCAGACTTTACCTATTATAAAGGTGATTCAACAAAAGTGGTAGAGGATAACGAAAAGTTTATTAAGAAGAAACTTCCAATCCAGTGTTTGTGAAGGTTAAGGGTGGTTTTTTTGATGAATAAATTCAGAAATGAATTAGGGAATGGTGAAATTATATCTTAGCCAAGGTCATGACTGCTAGAAGTCCAGACTAAAAATTACTAATAATAGTGAGCTCTCCTAGAACTAGATTCGCTCGATATATTAATAGATATATTTAAATTTAATTCTACAGTTTAGGGTGATTTTACACTACTAACGCAAAATCTAATATACTAGAGCTAGTTTTATAATTAAAACTTGCATCAAACTTAAGAAATTCTTAAGAATTATAGTAACCGAATATTAAGAAATGTAGTTTAGTATAAAAATATAGAAGAGGCTTAATAGAAAGTTGGGTGGAAATGGATAATTATTATGTACTAGTAGTAGATGATGAAAAGGAAATCCGAGACGGTATTGAAATTTACCTGAAAAATGAAGGAGTCACCGTTTTAAAGGCCAAGGATGGAATCGATGCATTGGAGATTTTAAATGAACACCAGGTCCATCTGATTATTTTAGATATTATGATGCCTAGACTCGATGGAATTTCTGCCACATATAAAATTCGAGAAAAGAAAAACATTCCAATTATAATTTTGAGTGCTAAAGCTGAGGACACAGATAAGATATTAGGCCTTCAGGTAGGGGCAGATGACTACATAACTAAACCATTTAATCCCATGGAGCTTGTGGCGCGTGTGAAATCTCAATTAAGAAGGTATGTAACGTTCGGTACATATGAAGGAATAAACAAAGTAATTGATTTAAATGGTCTTACATTAGAAAAATCCGCAAAAGAAGTCACCGTTCATGGAGAAACGGTTAAGCTTACGCCAATTGAATATAAGATTGTTGAGCTACTTATGACAAATGCCGGTCGGGTGTTCTCAATTAATGAAATTTATGAGCAGGTCTGGAATGAGCCTTGCTATAATGCTGAAAATACTGTAGCAGTCCACATCCGCAAAATTCGTGAAAAAATAGAAATAGACCCGAAAAATCCAAGATATCTAAAGGTGGTATGGGGCATTGGCTACAAAATGGAAAAGTAAAGTTATCATATGTATAATCGCTATCTTATTTACTTTTAACTTAAGTGGAATCCTTTTCCTTGCTAACTACGGTACTTATTACGCCCAAAAGGATTATTTCCATACATCGAAATTCCAAGATGAAATTGACGAGTTTGCAAGATATTTAAGTATGTTTGAGCTAAATAGTGTTCCGTTAGACGAAGCAAAAGAGTCGTTAACTGTTACAGAAGAGGAAATCAACGAACACCGTTATCGATATGGTGATCTACCAGAACAAATCAATGGCATAAATTCTCAATATGAACACTTAATTCAAGGAGCATTGGATACGGGTAGTCAACAGGTAGCTGATACCTACATTGCTGAAAGAGATGCTAAAATTGAGGACATTACCAAGAATTTTGAAAGTGATGAGTATGTTGAGGCAAAGGTTATTAAGGAGAAGGAAGAACTATTAGGAGAATATTATAATGAACGAGAAAATTATCGCTCTGATTTTTTAAGATTAAAAGAGAATTTTAAATACTATTTTACAGATAGAGTTACAGGTGAAGTTTACTCAAATTTAGACTATCCAGAAGATGAATTGGCCCCAATAGATCCAGTCGATATGTTATATGTTACAAATTATTCGATCGGAGAATATGTTAAGTATGCTTATGTCGGGGGATATGCAGAAGAGTTAATAGACTCAATAACCCCGACAAATAGTACGGTTGAAGGTGAAATTGCCGTACCAAAATCCTTTTCGTGGTCGAATCCAATTATGGAAGAATATCATAACTATCGACAGGAACAAATACTATTTTGGAGTTATGTAGCAGCAAGTGTGCTTGCTTTTATACTAATTCTTATTATCATTTTTAAATCAAAAGGAATTAAGGCTGAAGTCTCTAACTTGGAGACTTATTATAATAAGCTTTCGATCGATGTAAGAGCCGTACTTTTTGGACTGACAGGAATTGCTACCATTATAACTACGTTGTTAGCAGCTGGTAGGCTACTTTATATATTTGATCATTCCTTAATACAGGGCTTTTTCATAGCGGTAGGGCTGCTCATTGGGACAGTTGGTATTGGTCTTACTTTTATTCAGGGAAAGTTTCTAGCAGGAACATTAAAAGATTGGAAAAACTTTAAATGTCAATTAGAAAAATCACTCTTGAATAAAATGACAAAGCGACTAAAGGTAGTTTTTCGAAAAGTAGTCTACAGTCTGAAAACAGCATTTTTAGACCAAACGACCGGTACACAGTTATTTATTGTTTTGGGATTGATATTCCTATTAGGAATTTCAGTAATTATGACGATCGTACATCCAATTTTTGTTATTTTCTATATTATATTGCTTGGTGCTGTGGGATTGCCTCTGGTGATGGTGTTGGTTAATCGTATCGGTTATTTCAATCAAATTGTCGAGAAAACCAACGAATTGGCAAAAGGTAATTTGGGGAACGATCTGCAGGTAACAGGAAAATCGGTTTTTGCCCAACTGGCTAGTAATATAAATGTACTAAAGCAAGGTGTACGAGCATCACAGAATGAGCAAGCAAAGAGTGAACGTCTTAAAACAGAGTTAATTACCAATGTCAGTCACGATCTTCGTACGCCTTTGACATCAATTATTACCTATACCGAGCTATTAAAATCTGGTGATGTATCAAGTGATGAGAGTGCAGCATATCTTGAAATAATTGACAGGAAATCACAGCGCTTGAAGGTGTTAATTGATGATCTGTTTGAGGTATCAAAAATGGCTAGTGGCAATATTCAATTAACAAAGGAAAAGGTTGATCTTGTTCAGTTATTGCAGCAGGCACTTGCGGAATATGATGACACAATCAACGACTCTAGTCTCCAATTTAGGATTACGAACATCGATAAACCGGTATATTCTCTGGTCGACGGTCAGAAATTATGGCGTGTTTTTGATAACTTAATAGGAAATATCCTTAAATATTCTTTGGAGTATTCAAGGGTTTATATTAATCTATCTACAAAGAATGACCGAGCAATTATTACATTTAAGAATGTTTCAAAATATGAGCTAGGCGAAAATAGTGATGAGTTATTTGAAAGATTCAAGCGTGGAGATACATCTAGGCAAACGGAAGGTTCAGGACTTGGGCTTGCGATCGCACAATCAATCGTCGACCTCCATGAAGGCAGTCTTGATATGGATACTGATGGTGATTTATTTAAAGTGTGTATATCTCTAAAGTTAGAGGAGTAATTAAGTTGTTTATTCCATTTTTAGTGTGATGACAAGATAGGGGAGAAAACGGTGACTACGATAGATTTCACAGAATTATATCATTTGTATTTTAAGCGGCTATTTCATCTGAGTTATTCGATTGTTAGAGATGCACATCTGGCCGAAGATGTCGTTCAAGAAACTTTTATTAAGGCGATAAAGCATGTTTCCTCTATCCAAGATGAAAGTAAGGTGGGTGCGTGGCTATCAGCAATTACAACTAGAACTGCGATTGATTTTGTCCGCAAAGAAAAGAAAAATCAAGGTGTCCTGTTTGATGAAGAAATCCTTGAGATACTAGGTGAACAAGTGAGCCAGAACGTGCTAGAAGAAGTAGAAATTTTATTATTAAATGAAGAAGTGAATCGTGCTATTAAAACATTGACAGTTGATTATCAGGATGTTCTTTGGCTTAAGT
The DNA here is from genome assembly GCF_009649745.1 of Aquibacillus halophilus. Classification (GTDB taxonomy): domain Bacteria; phylum Bacillota; class Bacilli; order Bacillales; family Amphibacillaceae; genus Aquibacillus; species Aquibacillus halophilus. The sequence goes on from NZ_WJNG01000009.1 coordinate 115,310, forward strand.
TAGAGAAAGGGTTAAAGGAAAGTGAAATTGCACGTATTCTGGAACTCAAGCCTGCGACTGTTAAAACAAGGATCTATCGAGCAAGGAAACAATTGAAGCTATTGTTCCCAGAACAGGTGAGTGCATAAGCAGTTCCATGTTGATTATAGGTAAAAGTTATGTAAGGGGGGCTTCTAGAGTTGAAGCCCCTTACTTATACTTAAAGTCTCGCTTTAGCATTGAATAAATATATGTATCATTTGCCCTACCGTTCTGATACATATAATCTCTTAAAATACCTTCTTGTTGAAACCCCAATTTTGTTAATAAGTTAGTAGATGATTCATTCTTCATAAAAACAACAGCACCTATACGTGTTAAATCAATATTTTCAAATCCGAATGATATAACTGCCGTCGCTGCTTCTGATGCATACCCTTTTCGCCAATAATTAGGGTTAATTTCATACCCTATTTCTGCGCGTTTGTGCTTTGGCACCCAGGCGTTAAATCCAATTGTTCCAATTAATCCTTTGCTACCTTTTAGCTCAATGCCCCATCTTAGACCTCTTTTTTCCTTATAACTGTTTGCGAAAAACTCAACGATATTCTTCGCTTGTTCTATGTTCTCTAGACTTTCTTGACCATAAAAACGTGTTACTTTATTGTTTGAAAAGCATGTAAAAACATCCTTAGCATCCTCATCTGTTATTTCTCTCAATAAGAGTCTGTTTGTTGTTAGGACAGGAAACATACTACCACTCCTTTATACTTGTAAGATCCTAAATAAATAGCATGCACTATCACTCGTTTAGGTCTAAGGCTATAATTCTATTATATATGAAGTGCGCTAGTATAAGCTTGACAGTTAATACCCTGCCTTAATCTCCACCTCCGAAATGATTTCGTCCGCCGTTTCTTTTCCGTAATGTACCACTCGATAGACAACATTATCTTTTCTTGCAATCAGATCTGTCTTATTGTCTTCTTGATTCAGCCATAATTCATCAAATTGAGTGATTGTGAGCTGGTAATTCTCATCCAAGTATTGGTTCTCTTCAATTAACTCTTGTAAAAATTGCTTTGCAAGCCACTCACTTCTTACATCATATCGATATGATTGAATGCTTGGCTGATATGAACCACTATTGTCATCCCACATCACACCGGGAACTTCTACAGTTTCATATAATTCATATTGTTTTGGCACTAAGATACTTGCTTCTTCTTTATAATAATTGTCGATGCTTCCTGGGAAATCATCCATGTCTGGAATTCTAGTATAATTTGTTTCATTGAGAATATCGGAAATCTCCACAACAGGAAGTTCTTTATCAGGAATCTCTGGAAAACGCTCGCCTGAAAGTGCTATAGTTTGCGCTGTGTTGAATAAAATCCATGAAGAAAGGATAAAAATGAAACTACCACCAAGCCATCTGTTTCGGTTTAATTTTTTCCTATAATTCACTTCATTTAGTAGGGTCCCAGAATGTAATTTCTTCATCAATTTTGACATATGTACCATGCCTGTGGTCATAGAAAAAATAATAAGAAGGATAGACAAAATAATCATAAATGGCGCGATAAATTCGTCCTCTAAAAAATTCCTAACAGGGCTACTTTGTAACATGAAAAACGACAGGAACAACATCAGAATAGATAATACTAAAGAAATTACTCCTCTGGTTGAGATATCCTTTTTTAGGAGCGTAAGTGCTTCTGCTTGTTCGAATGGATCCGTATGGAGTTCATTTGTATTTTTTTTGTTAACTTGTTTGAATACCTGCAAATATCCACGGGAAGCTACGTGTTCCCATCCAGATTGTCGATATATTTCGATTCTCTCATCTTCATATGAATAAGGTAATTTAAAGACATCACAGCGATACTTTATCCTTTGTGGCTCACTTTTAATAAATGTCGCAGTAAATTTATTTATTTTTATAAGTTCCCATCCGTGGGTAGCCATGTCTGAAAACCATGCCTCTTGTTCCTCAATATCCCATAGGTCTAGCCACAGTATTTTCTTTTTTAACTTATCTTTCACTAGACTTTCCCTCCCCAAACATGAGTTTCCCGTCTTCAACCATCTGTTGTAGTCTGTGATATTCTTTTAGCAAAGCCTCCCGTCCGAGCTCAGATAATTGGTAGACTTTCCTTCTTCCATCCAATTCTTCTAGTACGATGAGTCTGTCCTTTTGTAATCTTTTTATTATTCCATAAAGTGTACCGGGCCCCATTAGTACTCGGTCATTGGATACTTGTTTGACAACATCCATTACTGCATAGCCATGGAGCGGCTGATTCAATGCAAGAAGTACATAATACATAGCCTCGGTCATAGGTGTTGGTTGGCTGTCTAACATTCGATCACCTTCTATTTTTTTAACTATTATGCGTGACAATATATCGTATAGCATAATAGTAAGGCTACATTATGTGGATGTCAATAACCATCTATTGAACTAATCAATATAGCAATGACTTAGCTACGGTTTATAGTAGCTTGAGAAGGGAAAAATGGATAAAGAATCTGAGCTTAGTTTGAAATAAATGTGAGGATAGTCTAAGCTAATATTTTATGAAGTTTATGAAGAAGGTTGATAGGATGAAACATCTACATATAAGACATTGGATTGGAAGACTGCTTGCATCAGATCCAGGTAGAAAAAGATTTCAACAAGCAGGAAAAGCAACGATAAGTTTAATGTCATCTGTGTTTGCTATGCTCTTAATTTTGCATATAGCGGGAAATGAATTATTCACACCTGCCATCGTTGCTGGGATGGTTGGTCTGCTTAGCATTATGGTCGTTACAGATGATACGAAAAAACAAAAGCGAGTAACTACCTTATTACTTGGTGTTTCCTCTATATTTGGAATTACGTTAGGTTCCTTATTAGCTGGGAATCCCTACTTTGTTGGTGCATTAATGGTTGTTGTTATTTTTAGTGCCTTTTACTTCTCAAAATTTGGTTCTCGTTACTTTTCCCTTGGTATGATTGGTTTTATGAACGTGTATATAGCTTCTTTTTTGCAGCTCTCAACTAGTCAATTTCCATGGTTTTATTTAGGTATATTTATAGGAGTGGTCTTTGCATATCTTTACAATTTTATTATTTTTAAAGATTCCGCTCATATTTTAAGACGGAGTATGCGGTCCTATCATATCCAAGCCAATTTGACATTAACTATCCTAATCCATTTAATTAGAGACCCTATTAATAGTCAGCATCGTAAAAATAGCCTTAAAAAAAACGTTCGCAAACTCAATGAGTATGCGAGAAATGTATCTGTTGATTTAAGTGAACAGGATGTGCAGGAAATCTGGCCGGGTTTGGACGCTTCACAATTACGATTATATGTTTTTGACACAGCAATGCTTGTCGAGACACTGACTGATTCCTTTGAACAACTAAAAATGGCTGATGCATTAGAAACAGAGGAGCTAAGGAGAATCTTAGCGTGGGTGGTAAAGTCACTTCGGGATGCCGAGGTGTTAGCCCAAAGCTACAAGAAACAGAATTTAGAGGAGGCAGAACAAGCAGTCCAAGGTCTTCGTCTTGTTTTAACTGATCTTCAAGATGATAATAACCAGTCTAGAAGCTGGTTGTTCCTGGTCAGGCGGATTGAATCGATTGCTAATCACGTTATTAAAAGTGCTGTAATTATCCAGCAGTCCCTTCTTGAAGGAAAAAATGCTGACATAGAATTCCAAGAGGTGGAAAAAGAAGGAACAGCTATTTCTGAGGACGAAGAGGTAGGTGTGAAACCCACAACCAAAAAAGCTTATCAGGCTTTAGCAGCAGGGACGGTATCAATTTTTGTTGGCTATGTTATATCGCCTATTCAACCATACTGGGTAATTCTTACGGCTTTTATAGTTTTGCTTGGAACAGAATCAGTTGGTCGAACGTATATTAAAGGTTTTCAGCGATCACTCGGAACAATATTTGGTGCAATAATCGGCTTTTTTCTAGCAAGGATTGTATCCGGTCATTCTGAAATAGAAATTATTTTGCTGTTTGCTGTTGTGTTTTTAGCTTTTTACTTTTTTACAGTATCTTATACGATTATGAGTCTATTTATTACGATTTTAATTGCATTCATGTATGATATTTTGTTGGGTGGAATTAGTTATCATTTATTAGTTGCACGTGTAGTTGACACAATTGCTGGGGCAGCAATTGCTCTAGTTGCTTCGATGGTTATTTTGCCAACTAAAACAAAGGATAAGGTATCTGATAGTTTTGCAGACTATTTAACTGAATTAAATCCGTTTATTCAGGATTATTTGAGAAGGTTTAGGGAAAATGTGAATGTCAAAAGTCTATCGGAGAGTGCTTTTGATATGGATCAGAAGCTTTACGCAATTAAAGGTTCTGCTCAATCTCTACTTCAGCGCCCCGGTGTTCTTAGTGACTCAGGTGTTGCTCGTTTAATTACTGTTTTCACGGCAATTAACTATTATGCAAAGCATTTGATTGCTTCTTCTTATCAAAAGAATTTTGATTATCCACAGGAATTAGAAGTGGATTTTAAACAAATTGAAGAAACAATGGAACAAAACATTCAAGTATTGAGTGAACTAATTACAGGAACGGAGCATCAGGGCATCGTTCATAACCTATCTAAACAACGAGAACGAATCGAACGACTTGCCCCAACTAGACAAGAAGAATCTCAGGGCGATCTGATCCATCATCTTTATTATGTTTGGAAAGTCAATAAATCGATTGTCATGCTAGCTGTTGAACTGGGTGCAGAAGAAAAATAGATGTGATGATGCATCAGTTGTATAATGGAATAAGGATTGAATTAGCGGGAGGTTTAACATGGAGGATAAATTAAAGGAACACTTACATTCATTGGATAAATTACTTTTACAAACTGATACCAGACAATCAAAAGAAAAGTTAAATGAATTGTTAGCAGATGATTTTCTTGAATATGGAAGTTCAGGTCGTATTTTTGATAAAGCAAATATACTAAGTAGACTTCCGAATGAAGAGGATCCTGAATTCTCTTTGATGGACTTTGAAGCAAGACAATTAGCTTCAAAAGTTGTGTTAACAACGTATCGTGTTATTAGGCGACAGGACATGACACATTCGTTGAGAAGCTCCATTTGGCAGTTAAACGAAGGGAAATGGCAAATGACTTTTCATCAAGGAACAAAAACAACAAGTAATTAATTTAGGCATTTTTGTAAGTTTTGTTGCTTTTTAATTGTCGCATTTTGATATAAAATGCGTCGTAAAGTAGCTACTAGTTGATTTGCGCTTCGGGCAGTCGCTTCCCGCGGGCAACGCTTCAACTTCCTCGGAAGAAAACCACTTCCTGCGGGATTTTCAGTCGTCGCTTTTCCCGCTGGAGTCGGCTGCCCCACGCTCCAATCACCATCATATAGTGTAGTTATTAATCCAACACAACACTATACTAGCGTTGGAAATACATGAAGACTCAAAAAAAATTAGAAACCTTCGCGCGATGAAAATTTCTAATTAATGAGTAGTGATGTTTCATGAAATAAACGTTTTTTGTGTTCTTCTAACTTAAACAGGAAGCTATTCTAAGTTGCGGAAAAATGCGACACTCCTATGGGAAAAGAACAGTCTGAAGACCCCGCAGTGAGTGTTCTTGACGAGCGAGGAGGCTGAGGAGTTCCCCATGGAAAGGGAGTGGTTTTCCGGAACGGCGAGATAGCACTATTCCCATAATTAGTTTTAAATTTTAAGAAGTAGGAACACAACCTAATGAATGGTAAAATAAGGATAGTGGACCGTTCCAATGATAGGTAAGGGTACCCCTTCAGGATCAAAATAAAGAATTAATTAGAAATCAGATAATGAAAGTTGCGTGGCGAATGTTTAAATCAGAAAAGTACAATCTAATCATTAAGACCTTTATTCGAATAGTAGTCGTTGTAATTATTTATAACATAGTTGAGTTCGAGAAAACTTTTCTTTTTAATGTTCTTTTGCTTTCGGTAGTTGGTTTACCAATTATTATAAGTATTTACAGGTACATTAATAAACCAATTGAGATGGTTGCTTATAATGGTCTTACTAAATCAGAACAAGATAGAGTCCCTGTGAGTCCCAATGATTCATCTGTCAACAAGGTGACTGTTGATACCAAATTAGCTAGAAAAATCGGTATTGCCTGGAAAGGAAAAGAGGTATATTCAGTTAAGTTCAATCATACTGCCACTAGTACTTCAGGAAATCTAATTGTGTATCTTGATTTAGATAAAAAAACAATTGTTGGAAAAGGAACTAGTCACTCTTAAAGTAGATTATTAATCGATAGAAGGCGATGACTTTATTACTACATACTGAAGTCCTTGGAGATGGAGATCCAATTGTATTTTTCCATGCCGGATTACAAACTGGTTTACAGATTTTAAGTATCAGAGAGATTATTGTATAAGTCAAAGTCGCTATTCCGGATTTAAGAGGACATGTGATCTTAGAGGGGGATTTATGTGGCTATTTTGCTGATTTTATTGGCATTTTTATTGTTTTTGGTGGGTATGTTAACACCTATAAATAGTTTTTATACACTGCCAATTTCTTTTGTATTTCTTATCTTTGGAATTGCAATCCTTTTAAAAAGAAAAGAGTACTAGTTTTTGTATAGGAGTGTATAAAAACGTAATTAGTTTTGTTGAAAAACTTGAATTATCACATTTAAATAATGAACGGTGGGATGTCAGGTAAATGTCTGACACGAATAGTAATTATTTAAACAATAAAAAAGAGGTGATGTTGAATTGTCGGTTAAACATAGTGTTCAATTAGGACTGGCTTTTTTTCTTCTAATGTTTTCTACAATTGCAGCGTGGTATGAAGGCAGCGAACTTTTAAATAACCCTTGGGAATGGGAATACTCAACACCTTTTTCGCATCTTTTCAATCAACAAGTAGAAATATCAAGTGATATTTCACAATTAGACTTTTTTATTTACTCTGGTAAATTCACACCTATATTTCCGGTTCTAATGATTATAAGTCTAATGTACTTAGTTAACGTTTCTGTGTACTTGATGGTAAAACGTAATCTAAAGCATTTTTCTTTATTTCTAGCAGTTAAGGGTATTCTTTTATTGATGTTAATAGGATCAGTTTCCGAATCGCCAACTATTGGAGGAGGAATTTTTACGATTACCTTCCTGATAAGCGGAACAGTATGTCTTGCAGTTGCTTTAGTATTTTATTTTGAACTTTTTAAAAGAACGAAAAGTGAAAATTATAGTTAATATCTTTTCCTTCTGTTTTAAAAAGAAAATTGTCCATATAGAGAATGATGGGATCGGACCTGTAATCGAGAAGGCACCTTCTTTTTAAGAAGATCGTGGCTTTTTATTTTCTATTGAGTATATTGTTGGAGAAGTAATAGCGAAAAATATACTATTAATTTAAACATTATAGTTTATTATTTGAATAATCTTTGTAAAGGACTATGGTGTACTTATTTGTTGTAACTTTATGAATATGGATTTTGGAAGAACAGGATTGTGGTCTAATTGGGGATCGAAGCATTGTATTTATAATGAGGTGGATGTATGAATCAGAAAAAGTTTAAAAAAAGCTGGTGGAAAATCGGTTTATTAGTTGTTGGATTACTTTTATTAGTAGGAGGAGCATACCTATATTCCATATATGATAATGTCAAAAGTACAGTAGATAATGATGTACATAAATCAGTTACTTCTATTGATAATAGATTGACTAAAGAAAAGGTCGAGAGTAGAGAACCACTAAATATTCTCCTATTGGGTGTCGACGAGAGAGAATATGATCAAGGACGTTCAGATACGATGATTGTCATGACTTTGGACCCGAACAATGATCGTATGCAGATGGTGAGTATCCCAAGAGATACCCGTACAGAAATTATCGGACACGGTACTATTGATAAAATTAACCACTCTTATGCGTTTGGTGGTAGTAATATGGCAGTTGATACGGTTGAAAACTTTCTAGATATCGAAATTGATTATTACGTACGTGTTAACATGGAAGGCCTTCAACAGCTAGTAGATACAGTTGGTGGGGTAACGGTAAATAATAACCTTGCTTTTAAAAATGGTAGCTTTCAATTTGAAGAAGGAGAACTAGAATTAAATGGGAGAGAGGCATTAGCCTATGTAAGAATGCGAAAAGAAGACCCTCAAGGTGATGCTGGCCGCAATGAAAGGCAACGTCAAGTAATCGAGAGCGTAATTGATAAAGGTGCAAGTCTTGGAGTGGTTAATAAAATTGGTGATATTATGGATGTATTAGGTGATAATGTTAGCACGAACATGGACTTTTCAGATATGCGTCGACTTGCAACCGACTATAGCAGTGCTCGAAAAAATAATAAAACTTATCAAATAGACGGGAATGGCACTTTCATTGGTGATATTTGGTATCTAATTGTGCCAGATCGAGAAGTAGAAAAAGTGCATCGAATGATTCAGGACTTTTCTTAAATTGAGAATTTTTTGAAAGAACTGTTTGTAGGTTTTTGTCAAAAAGTTTGAAAACCTCTATATGAACTGTAACTAACTTTGACATAGGAAATCGAGTTTAATAGTGACTAAAGAAGTTAGTGTTTTGTAAAGACAATAATCGTTTCCAAAGCTTAGGATAGAAGTATGGGAACGCAATGAAAATCTGAGGATTATCTTTTTTAAAAACAATGGTCGAGGGAGTGACTGACAAGTAGTAAAATTAATCAACTAGTTTATAAGCCAGGTATAAATTACCTGGTTTTTTTACGTCCAATTTTAATTATTTCGTCCATTTAAAAATTTCATAGACACCCTATCTTGCCTTCTCATCGATTATAGGTGTGAAGGGAGGTGAGAGACATGGCGGTAGCACAACTAATCAATTCTAATCTTCAATTAGCTTTTGAGGTGGATGTAGACGCATTAACTGGAAGACCAATTTTAAAGAACAAAAGCTTTAACAACATCAAGACCACAGTAACACCAGATCAACTTTTAGCTATTACAAACGCTTTGGTTCCATTGCAGCAGTATCCACTATACACAATTAAACGAAGTGACACAGAACTAGTAACAGAAGACTAATTATTAACTAGACCAACGGGAGGAGGTAAACCCTATGAAAACATTAGAGCTTAAGTTCCTTAATACACAAGACAAGATTGTAACTATCACACTTGACAGTCCAGTGGAACCAGCAGATGCATTGGCGATTGATCAGGCTATGGACGTGATTATTGCTCAAAATGCTTTCTACTCATCTGGCGGTGATTTAATAAGTAAAAAAAGCGCTAGAATAGTAGAACGTAATGTCTTTGATATAGAAGTGTAATAAGAAAGGGGGCGTTAATCGCTCCCTTTCTTATTTAATAAATATTAGATGGAAAGGAGTATAGAAAATGGAGGAAACATGGGTGGCGTTAATGACTGATGTTGGATTCCCAGTTGCGGTGACCTTTTATTTGTTACACAGGGTGGAAGGAAAACTGAATACTCTAATAGAATCCATACTTTCCTTGCCAGAAAAGCTAAAATAGATAGAAGTTACCAGGCTGGAAGGTCTGGTAACTTCTATCTGGTTATACATGAATAAGGTTAAAGTATTAAGACTTTTTTAAAAAATATATCGTAGCAAAGCCAAACAAGTTCAAATTTAATGGTTTGTTTTAAGAGTTTTTAATTTTATATGTAGTGACTCGGTAACTCCAACATTAATTTCTTAAAATGTAGAAATGATTCAGAACAAAATTCAAAAGGTTGACTATATACCTATGCGGGTATATAGTTGGTAGGAATAAATAATTTAGCATATTTTCATTAGAGAAATAAGAAATGTTGACGTACTAACATAGTGTTATTTTCCAAGATTAAAAATTGAAAACTTAAGGAGGCTTTAGTTATGAAACTGCTTTGGAAAATATTATGACCCTCACAAAAATTGTTGTTCCTGGCAGGAACAGGATTCGTAATATACTCGGTAACCCTTAAACTTTATTAATTTAACCTAAGATAGAAAAAAATAAAAGGAGATGGTGGGATGTTTGATTATACAGTTGAAACGAACAAAACGATGGAAGAGGCAATTCAGTCTTTAGAGGAAAACCTTAGGGAGGAAAAGTTTGGTATCCTATGGCAATTTGATATAAAGGAAAAACTGCAGGAAAAAGGATTAGAATTTAATCAGCCCTACCTGGTCCTAGAGGTATGTAATCCCCATGAGGCACAACGGGTATTATCACAAAATTTGATGGTTGGTTACTTTTTGCCATGCAAAATCGTTGTTTATGAGGATGCAGGGAAAATCATAATCGGTATGCCGAAACCGACCGCATTAATTCAGATGGTCAATGACGATCAAATAAAGGAGCTAGCGAGAGATATTGAAAGAAGGTTAATTACTTGTATTGATCAAAGTATCTAAATGGACATTTTGATAGAACGATAGTGTCTAGAAAAACTTGATTGTTCTATTTTTTTTCCTATCAATAGTATACTGATTAGGGTTATTGTTAATTAACTAAAATAGAAATAAAGGAGAGCTAACATGCCACCAGGTTGGATAATTGGTCCTTTTGTTATTAAAAGTTCACTGGTAATTCTGATTGCAAGTTTTATCATCGGAGTAATCTTTTTCCGGTTAGTTAGCCCTTTTTCTTACTCAGAAACAAAAAAGCGATTAGACGATGTGGGTAACCTGTTAATTGTGTTTGTTATTTCAGTTTGGATTGGCAAAATTCTAGTAAACTTTTCCACATTCATAAACGATCCTATTGCCATACTTGCCTATCCTAGTGGTTCTCAAGCATTCTATATCGCAATAATCTTTTCAGCCATTTATCTTAAATACAAAGCTATTGTTGATATACAGCACCTAGTTCATTTGCTTTTTTCGTGGATGATAATTTTTATAACTTCCTCGTTCGTGTATGAATTTATTCAAGTGATTTGGGGAAGTAATGTAATGACAAGTGGGTACTATTCTGGACTACTCTTCTTCCTACTGGTCAGTATTATTCTATTACAAGGGATATTATCAACAGAAACTCTTACTTTACTAGCCCTGATTGTTTGGAGCTTAGGTCAACTGTTACTATCCGTTTTTTTTACTACAACGGTATTTCAATTTTACTTAGATCGTGGCTTTTATTTATCTGTTTTTCTAATTAGTATTACTGTAATAATTTACATTAAGTACGGAAAACAAAGGAGGTAGTATTTGATGAAAAAGGTGATTTCTATAGCAATTCTTGTGGGAATGTTTGGATGGATTATTTATAATCAACTGTCACAGAACTCATTTAATCAAAATTCGAATGAAACAGCATTTAACATTGCTGATAAGGTATCAGCGAATTCTGTAATTGGATTAAACACAGGCGACCAAGCACCAGACTTCGAACTTCGAACGTTATCTGGCGAAACTGTAAAATTATCAGATTATCTAGGTCAGCGTGTTATGTTGAATTTTTGGGCTACGTGGTGCCCTCCTTGCCGTGCGGAAATGCCCGATATGGAAAAATTCCATCAAGATAAAGATGTGCAAATCTTGGCAGTTAACTTGGAAACATCAACACAGGATATAGAAAGCTTTGTAAAGGAACTTAATTTATCATTTCCTATTTTATTGGACAAAGAAAATATAGTAGCATCGAAATATAAAATACGCCCTATTCCAACCTCTTATATGATTGACTCAAATGGAATAATTCAATATAAAGCCTTTGGTCCATTGAATTATGAAATGATGGTTCAAGAGTTTGAAAAAATGAAATAAAGATTCCAAAAAAAAGCGTATAACCGGTGAGGGTCATACGCTTTAGTGAAATAATTCTTATACCTCAATCGTTGTTTTTACTTCTTTTTTACCTAGTTTTTTAGCAAAAAGGCCTTTGAGGTAAGGCATTGCGTATCTGTCCATTCCGAACTTGCCTGCATTTGCTCCGGCTGCTAGTAAGAATACTGTAAGTAAAATCATTTGTCCGTTGGTGCTAATTGTTCCACTGAACAAGAAAGCAAAGTTCATGGTGATTCC